>CAWGMP010000022.1:0-110153 GCA_963823755.1 uncultured Actinomycetota bacterium | reverse complement strand
ATGGTCGACGAGCTGGCCGCCACATGGCACAGGCGGTCACCGAGCAGGTGCTATGACCTACTTGATCTGGGGAACTCTATCCAGGTCAGTGGTGCGTCAGCATGCGAAGGTCCCGTAATTCGGATTAACCGAACGCGGCCGGTTTTTGAAGGTCCGGCGGTCGGTCTGATAGCAGCTGTAGTGCAGCCGTGAAGACGCAAGCCGCTACCACTAAGGCGAGCTGAGCGATGCTGGGAGCTTCGGTGAAGCTGGCAGCCGCTGCACACGCCGTGACCAGTACTGAGAGCAGCACTGTCAGCACACGGCGGATCATGGTCGGGAGCATACCTGCCCGAACCAGCAGGCCGTACCCACGCGATGTAGATCAGGAGCTTCGGCTCCACGGCTAATTCCTCGTTTCGTTGTGGGAGGCCAGACCGGCGACGGGTTCGGGGCGTCCAGCGTCGCCGGTCCGGCCAGCTTTTGAGGCGCACATGGAAGCACACCCTGCACCCGGGGAGAATGCTTCGATCGGGCTCCTGGGTGCTCTTGTTGGTGCTGGTGCCATTCCCGCTGGCACCCTCGTCTGTGGGGTGTCCAGGTCCACATGCCTCGGCAAGTGCCTGCCGCAAAGAACCGGTGTCGTCTGCGATCTCAAAGGCCGTTGGTCGACCCTGCAGATATCCCACCAGGAGGTAGCTGCCGTAGCTCCTTGCTTGTCTCATCCCCTCATCGGCTTCTTGAATGGCACCGAGGATCGGGGTGAGTCCTACCTTCAAGGGGCAGAGCGCGGTTCGGGGATCGGTGCTGCAGCTGCGTCCCTGCCTGCGCTGTGGGAGGACAGCGCAGACCAATCGGCAGGGACCGCCGTGCCGGGTAGCTCGTACATCCCGGTCCTGGGGCCTTGATCACGAGTTAAGACCGTGGCCCCGGTGAGGGCTACAGCATCGAGAGGGCACATCGGCCGTGGCCCATGTCGCACCAATGACGCATCGCGCGGTTGACCTGCGTGAACTGCTCGGAAGCGGGCAACCCGGGTCGGTGACCGCAGGCCGCTACGCTGGATGTTTCCATGAGGAGCCTTACCCGCCATGACAGCGAAACGCTGGGCGCTGGCTGACCGCCGGAAGGCGGTGGGCCACCGCAGGAGCAGCTCGCGGCGCTGCTCGGAGTCGAGCGTTCCACTGTGGTGCGCTGGGAAGCAGGCGAGACCGAGCCACTGCCGTGGTGCCGACCGAAGTTGGCTGAGGTCTTAGGCATCTCGCTTAACGCGCTCCATGACCTGCTGGCGGAGCCTGAGGATCTCCAGCGTCAGCCCGGCGATGCATTGTTGGTGTCGCTGCTGGGTGACGTGACGTCGGCGCAGATCGGCACGCTCATGGAACGGTTCGCGGCTATGGACATTGCTAGTCGCCGTGAAGTACTGCAAGAACTCGTCATCATGTCGGGCGCCATTTTGTTGCAGCCGGTTCGGCGCTGGCTGGCACAGGCTTTGGCTGTTGTCCCGCTGGTCTCTCCGGCGTCCGCGAGCGATAATGCTCTCGATGCTCTTGAGCGTGCGACCATGCTCTTTCGTCGGTGGGATGCGTCCGGCGTGGGCGGGTTGCGCCGAAAAGCTGTGGTCGGACAGCTTAATGCGGTGGCTGAATCACTGCGCGAGGTGCATAGTCCGGAGGTAAACCGGCGACTGTTCCGTATTATGGCCGAGCTGGCACAGTTGGCTGGGTGGATGGCTTACGACCAAGGTCTGCCGGGTGTTGCTCAGCGGTATTATTTGTTGGGCCTCAGCGCCTGCCAGGAAGCCCGGTCGCCGGTTCTCGGTGCCAAGATTCTTGGCGATATGACTCAGCTTTCAACGGCATATTGCCACTACGAGGATAGTCTCGACCTTGCTCGCACGGCGCTGTACATCTTGCCCAGGCATGACGATGCGCTGGTTCGTACGGAACTTTTAGGTCTGGAGTCCCGGGCGCACGCGCACCTCGGGAATGAGTCAGCGGCCACTCGCGCTGCTGAGGCTTGCGTCGAGGTCTGGCAGGAAGCCCAAGGTGAGGTGGCCCCGGACTGGCTGCACTACATTGATCAGGCTGAGGTCGATTGCTTGGCTGCCAACGCCTATACCGAGCTGGCCCTTAACGCGGATGACGCTGGTCAAGCGGTTGTATATGCAGAGTGAGCCGAGCGGCATACCCTTAGCGCACGCGAGAGCCGGGCTCAGGGTTACGACCGCAGCCGCATCCTTGATGAGATTCGGCTCGCCAAGGTCAGACTGGCGCAGCATGATGTTGCTGAGTCGGTCGTCGTTGCGCAGACCGCGGTTGAACTGGCCGCACCAACATCCTCGACCGTGGTCTGTGATTGGCTGCTTCGCTTCCACGGCGAACTGACGGCACGCTATCCCTGCAACGCGCATGTCGTACCGTTCAGCGAGGAGCTGCGTGAGTATGTGCAGCGGGTCGCACCGCACAAGGAGCGAGAAGTTGTCGCCACCTGACGGGATTGGCTTTCAGGTGATCAGTTCCGACGAATCAATGCGGCACGTGGACAAGTTAACCGACTTGTATCTCAGGTCTACAACGAGCCTCACCGAATGCTTACGTCCACTCAACATTCATGCTAGCCATGAGACAGCCACTGCGTATTGTTATGAGTTGGATACAGAATTTCTAATAAAGCACTCTCAATCTCCTGTTATTCTCATACTGGCATCCCGCCTGGTGTAGTGACGCATAGCCGTTTGGCCATCAAACATTGCTCGTGATAATCAGTAGCCTCGTCATGTAGACTCTGGCCGCACCAAGCGCAAAAGCGACCGCGAGGTGGAACAAGCGCTGGTGACCGGGCGCTACCGGGCATACTCCCAACACCCATACAAACGCCGCCGCCGTCCAGCGACAGGATCTGGAAGCGACCAGCATGGTGGGCTCGATCAGGAGCGTGATCCGAGGGCTGCATTGTCATCGTGCGCCTTCCTCCGGCCATTAGCTGTCAGGGTCGTCACCCGCGTGTGCCAGCAGCCGGTGCGCTGTGGCACGTGGCCGGAACGTAGTGCGATCGTCATACGTTCGGCTTGTACACCCAGTAGTTAACCAATGCTCGCTGTGTCGGTCAGCGGTTCTAGTGGGCGCTGAATTGTTGATTATTATTGAGAGAAACTATTCACTGAAAACCGTACGGCGCAAATTCTCGCCGTTGAGCGATTTTGAGCGCGAAAGACTTGCTATAGAATCGTGCTTCTGAGCCGGAACCTTCCGGGGTATGCACGTGGGCTCCAGCTGGCGGCTGCGTCCTCGGGGCGGCGTCGCAGCTGCCCGTCGGTCTTCGCCGTCGACAAGATCAGGCGCCTGTCGCGGTGGGACAAGACCACCACCCCGCGCCAAGGCCACGAGCGGCATGCCGCGATGACCGCGCTCGCCGACCTGATCGCGGCCATCAACAAGGCGCGCTCCGACCCATTCGACCAGCTCTCCGAGGCGGTCACCGCCGCAGATCACCTCGGCGAGGTCGCAGACCATCTGATCGGCCATTTCGTCGACCAAGCACGACGCTCCGGCGCGTCCTGGACCGACATCGGCAGGAGCATGGGGGTCACCAAGCAAGCAGTGCGCAAGCGCTCACCTACGGCGTGATCGAGGCCGGTGCCGCCGGGTTCGCCGCCCCGAGGGTGGCCGGCCGCGCTGGTGGTGGCCGCGATCGCGGGGGCGGTGTTCGTGGCCGCGCAGGCACAGGTGTCTCATCCGATGGTTCCGCTGGAGCTGTTCCGGTCCCGGACGGTCGTGATCACCGTGTCGACCGGGTTCGCGTTCATGGTCGGCTACGACGGGCTGCCGTTCGTGTTCAGCCTGTACATCCAGGAGCTGCGCGGCCTGTCGGCATTGGGACCGGCGTGATGTTCCTGCCGATGATGCTGATCGGCGCGGCCCTGGCCCCGTTCTCGGCCCGTGTTGCCGAGCGCCTCGAACGGAAGACCCTGATCACTTTCGGTCTGTCCCTGATGACTGTCGGTCTTGTCGTGCCGGCATCGATACCGTTGTGGGTGCTGTCGGCGCTGATGATCCCGGTCGGTCTTGGCGGCCCACTGGTGATGCCGCCGGTCACCGGGTCGGTACCACTGATCACGTAAAACGGAACAGGAAGTAAGCATCATGCGAGGAGCCGTTCTTCATGCCCCCGGCGACGTCCGCTTCGAACAGCGTGACGACCCGAAACTCATCAACCCGACCGACGCGATCATCCGCATGTCCGCTACCCGCGTGTGCGGCTCGGACCTGTGGGACTACCACGGCATCAACCCCGTCAACGAGCCGACGCCGATAGGGCACGAGTACTGCGGCATCGTCGAAGAGGTTGGCGCCGAGGTCACCACCATCAAGCCCGGCCAGTTCGTCATCGGCTCGTTCTTCGCCTCCGACACACCTGCCCACACTGCCAGGCCGGATTCCAGACCTCCTGCCAGCACCGCGAGTTCGTCGGCGGCGCCCAGGCCGAAGCCCTGCGCGTCCCGCTGGCCGACGGCACCCTCGTCGCCACCCCCGAGGTGCCCGACGACGCACTGCTCCCGAGCCTGCTCACCGCGTCCGATGTGCTCGGCACCGGCTGGTACGCCGCCGTCGCCGCCAACGTGCAGCCCGGTAAGACCGTGGCCGTCGTCGGTGACGGTGCGGTCGGCCTGCTCGGTGTGCTGTCGGCTAAGCAACTCAGCGCCGAACGGATCATCGCGTTCAGCCTCACGAGCCTCGGCAGAAGCTCGCCCGCGAGTTCGGCGCCACCGACGTCGTCACCGAACGCGGCGACGACGGCGTGGCCCATATCCAGGACCTCACCGACGGCATCGGCGCCGACGCCGTCCTCGAATGCGTCGGCACACCCGAGGCCATGACCCAGGCTCTGCGTTCTACACGACCGGGAGGCAACGTCGGCTTCGTGGGCGTCCCGCACGGCGTCGAGATCAACGGTGAGGAGCTGTTCTACTCCCACGTCGGGCTGCGCGGCGGCCCCGCACCAGTGCGCCGTTTCCTGCCAGACCTGATCCGGAGGCATTCCATGGATACCCGCACACTCGGACCTGACCTGCGAGTTTCGGCGATCGGCCTCGGCTGCACGGGCATAGCCAAAGCTACGGCCCGCTCCCAGACCGCCGCGACGCGATCGCCCTCATCCGAGCCGCCGTCGACCGCGGCGTCACGTTCTTCGACACCGCCGAGGTCTACGGGCCGTTCACCAACGAGGAGATCCTCGGAGAGGCGCTGGTGCCGTTCCGCGGGGAGGTAGCGATCGCCACCAAGTTCGGATTCGCCTTCGACGCCGACGGCCGCCAGACCGGCCTGTCCAGCCGGCCCGAGCACATCAAGCAAGTCGCCGACGCCTCGCTGCGGCGCCTGAGGGTCGACGCGATCGACCTGTTCTATCAACACCGCGTGAACCCGGACGTACCGATCGAGGACGTCGCCGGGGCGGTGAAGGACCTCATCGAAGTCGGCAAGGTCAAGCACTTCGGCATGTCCGAGGCGGCCGCGGCGACCATCCGCCGCGCTCACGCCATCCAGCCGGTCACCGCGGTGCAAAGCGAGTACTCGCTGTGGTGACGAACGCCCGAAGCCGAGGTGCTTCCGACCCTGCAGGAGCTCGGCATCGGCTTCGTGCCCTACAGCCCCCTCGGCAAGGGCTTCCTCACCGGCACCATCGACGAGACGACGTCGTTCGACAGTTCCGACATCCGCACGAGCATTCCTCGGTTCACGCCAGAGGCCCGGCAGGCGAACCACGCGCTGGTCAAGCTGCTGGCAACGATCGTCGCCCGCAAGGGGGTGACATCCGCGCAGATCGCGCTGGCCTGGCTGCTGGCTCAGCAACTTTGGATCGTCCCGATCCCAGGAACGCGCAGGCTCGAGCGCCTGGAGGAGAACATCCGAGCGGTCGAGGTAGACCTGACCGTCGACGAACTCGACGAGATCGAGACGGCCGCCTCCACGATCAAGGTTCAGGGAGCGCGCTACCCCGAACATCTCGAGCGGCTCACCGGCCGCTGAGGACGCGGCCGGTACGGCGCCGACACCTGGTGGCGACGAGCCTGGACCTATGCCAACAGTGCCCTCCCGGCGGCGGGCAGGTAGTCCGATCCGCGCGGCGGGTTGCGTCGGGTGCGGTTCGTGTGGCATTCAGGTCGTGGCGAGCGATCAAGCTGGCGCCGCGTCCGATCCGGGAGGCCATCCGCTATTCGGTATGCGAGTGCGATTCTGCTAGCCGACGCCGTCCCGCTGACGGAACCTGCTGCGGTGCTGGACCCGCACGGCCGACTCTGGCTGCCAAGATCGTCGCCGGTCACCGTATAGGGATCCTCTACTGGGACGCGGCCATAGGCATCCAAGATGTCGGCCGGCTGCTGCTGGGAGCGTCATGGTGAAGTCTGGTGATCGGCTTGGTTGAGTTCGTGCCGGATCTGTTGGCTCTTGACGGGTGGCCTGGATTTTTTGCGAAACCTGTCCTTCGGTCAGCCTTTTTCGGATGCGAACTAGGTCGGAGAGGAGACCCGGTTGCTCTCGAATTAGCGTGGTTCCCGGCCCAGGAGATCCTCAAGCAGCTGCCACCAAACCTGATCAAGACCTTGACTCATGGCGAAGTCAAGACTGCGATACACCGTGCACCGCAGTCGGCGGTGTCCCAATCGCCAGGTCGTAATCCGCCAACTACAGTACCGACACTGACCCCGCTTGTTGACCCGATGCTTCCTCAGTAACATGACTATAGCGCCGAAGTTCTGGTGTGGCGCCCTGCCCTCGCGCTCCACGTGCTGATTGCCCGTTCCGTGTGGTGTCCGTCGTTGGACGGCACCCAGAACCGGGGAGCATGCGGACCGGCGCGATCGGGGGACGTGTCCTGCGGTGGAGGACGCCGCGCCAGCTGGGAGCTCAAGCCCGGCCCTGGGGCCAGGCGGCACAAGCTACGGGCAGAACAGCGATCAACGCTGTACAAACTGTCCAGCGTTGTACCGGGTTGGCTGCCGGTGGCCCGTTAGGCTGGTTAGGCGAACCGACAGGACACCGAGAGGCGTTGGGTATGACCGAACCTGACCATACGCAGCGACAGGAGACGGCTGCCGTGGTGCTGTACTGGATGCAGCGGCGTGGCATGACGCGTCAGATTTTCGCCGACCGCATGGGCAAGTTCCTGAGCTGGGTGGACAAGATCCGGGCCGGGGATCGCCAGCTCGACCGTCTGTCGGTGTTGCGTCAGATTGCCAGCGTTCTGGACATTCCGCTCCTTGTGCTTATCGATCCCGAAGAAGCCGAACGCCAACGTACCTGCCCGGATGAGCAGGAGATCGACGCCATCCGCGCTGCCCTGCGTCGCTACGATGTCATCACTAACATCTTCCGCCTTAACGGCGACATCCTACCAGAACCGAACCTCGCCAAGCTCGAACGCACCGTGCGGTTCGGCTGGATGGCATTTCAGGCTTCTCATTATCAATCCATCGGACAACTGTTAGCCGATCTCATCCGTGACGCTCAGGCAGCCGTCTGGCAGCTTGGCGGTAATGAGCGGCGGCAAGCGCAAACCTGGCTGGCCTGGACATACCAGCTGACGTCTGCCACGGCACTCAAGCTCGGCGATGCCCAACTCGGGTGGGTAGCCGCTGACCGGAGCATCCAGATTGCCGAACAGACGGGTGACCTGACGCTCATCGGCTCTGCTGCGCGACGGGTAGCGCATGCCCTTAGCGCGACCCACCAAAATGACGATGCAGTAGACTTGGTCAAAACAGCCGCTAGTCGGCTCGAACCGCACCTAGGTAGCGCTGACCCGGCGTTTGTCTCAGCCTACGGCATGCTGCTTCTCAAGGGCAGCATCGCAGCTGCCCGGCTCCAGCAAACCGCCGATGTGCGTGATCTTCAAAACGAAGCGCTAGCCGTAGCCGGTCGTCTGGAAACCGACCGCAACGAACATTGGTCGGCGTTCGGAACTACCAACGTCTTAGTGCACCGCGTGTCGGCGCTTGCGGATATGCAAAGCGGCGGCCGGGTCGTCGAGGCCGCTGCCGATATTTCCTACGGTGATCTGATGCGTCTACCCCGTGAGCGTCGAGCCAGTCACTTGCTCGATGTCACTCGTGGTCATCTCCAGGCCGGACAGCGTGACCAGGCTGCCGTCATGCTCCTTGAGGCTGATCAGCTTGCCCCGGAAGAAGTGCGCTGCCGTCACCTGGCCAAGCAGATCATTACCGGTCTCGTGCGTAGTTACCCGCGGGGCTTGACTCCAATGGTTGGTGTCACGAGGCTGGCGCGAGCGGTTGGGTTGTGACTGGTCAACAAGAACCATCGCAGCGGGTGCTCTACATCATCACCTGTGCAACGCCCGCGGCGCGTGACATCGGCAAACTGGTCACCTTAGCGCAAGCATCAGGTTGGCGGCCGTCGGTGATCGCTACCCCATCGGCGCTACGTTTCATCGACCGACCTGCGCTTGAAGACCAAACCGGCTATCCAGTCCGGTCAGACTACAAGCAGCCGGGCTCGCCGGATGTGTTGCCGCCAGCCGACGCCATCGTCGTAGGTGGCGCTAGCTTCAATACCATTAACAAGTGGGCGGCGGGGATCTCTGACACATTGGCGCTGGGGCTGCTGACTGAGGGTATTGGCCTTGGTCTGCCCTTGGCGGCCCTGCCATTTCTCAATGCAGCTCAGGCGGCGCATCCGGCCTTCGGTCGCAGCGTCAAGGAACTACGCGACGTAGGCGTGAAGATCCTGCTCGGATCGGAGGGCTACGAACCACACGTACCGCACCAAGGCTCACAGTATCTGGCGCAGTATCCTTGGCATGTTGTCTTGGCGGCAGTGGAGTGTGATCGAGGGTAGCTGGTTCGGCCGAACCGCCGCTCGGTCACGGTCAACTAGCGAACCCATCCGGGGGTCAGGCGCCCTGCTGGTGATGGCTGAATATTGGTGCAGGGACTGACGCGCAGAGCAACTGAGCTGCGACGAGACACTGCCGTATCCGTCAGAGGCAGACGATCAAGACGGGAACGGACGGTGATCAAAATAGACGCAAGCTCTTCAAGCGGGGCTTCGTCTGGGTAGATAGACGTCCAAACGTCCTGGTGGTGGTGCACCGGTCGACGATCTTGCGCGTTAACCGGGTTGGCAAACGTTCGCTCCAATCGATTGAGCAGCCTTATGGAGCGGGCCAACCAAACCGGAGTAAGCGCTTACTAGGTCCACCACCGTCTGTGGCTTGTGGCTTGTGGCTTGTCATGGCAACCGTGTCATTGCACGAACCGCTGACCATGATCAGAACCGGATACGGTTGCCTGTCCAGTCTGAGCCGCGATCACGGGCAGTGGTGGTGGGGTGCCGCCAGTGTCAAGCTGCATCGGACATTTACTCATGACCGACCGCACCGCCCTCACTGCGGTTGCGCCGGGTATCACAGCCGGTCCCGCAGTTGAGCTCGGACGAGACCCGGCGTCTGCCTGGAGCGCGCTGGGCGTGGAGTTGATGGATTGTCGGCAGCTCAGTAGCGGGTACCTTCCGGTGCGGGCAGGGTGTCGAGTTCGGCCAGGTCCGCCGCGCTCAGTTCGATGTCTGCCGCGCCGGCGTTGTCGGCCAGGTACTGGGGGGTCTTGGTTCCGGGGATGGGCACGACGTGCCGGCCCTGAGCCAGTACCCACGCGAGTGCTACCTGCGCCGAGGTGGCTCCGACTCGCTCGGCGATCTTCCGCACATGGCCGACGATGGCCAGGTTGGCGCGCAGCGCGTCCTGTTGGAAGCGCGGCAGCCTGCGTCGGAAGTCGTCCTCGGGCAGGTCGTTGAATGAGGAGAACCGTCCGGTGAGAAAGCCGCGTCCCAATGGGGAGAATGGCAGGAACGCGATGTCCTGCTTCTGGCAGTACGGCAGGACCTCGGCCAGCACGTCGCGGGTCCATAGCGACAGCTCGGACTGCACCGAGATCACCGGGTGCACCGACTGTGCCCGTTTGACCTGGTCCACGGTCACTTCGGACAGGCCGATGTGCCGCGTCTTGCCCGCCGCCACGGTCTCCGCCATCGCGCCCCAGGTCTCCTCCAGCGGTACTTGCGGGTCCACCCGGTGGAGTTGGTAGAGGTCCACGTGGTCGGTGCCGAGTCGGCGCAGGCTGTCGTCAATCGATTTCCGTACGTGTTCGGGGCGGCCGTTCGGGATGGCACCGGGGGAGTTACCCGGGCCGTTTAACTGGTCGGAATCCTGGAGGACCAGGCCGACCTTGGTGGCCAGCACCGCGTGCTCGCGGTGGTCACCGGCCAGCGCCCGGCCGACCAGTTCCTCGTTGGTGTACGGCCCGTATACGTCGGCGGTGTCGATCAGGGTCATGCCCAGATCGAGCGCCTGGTGGATGACTGCGATGGAGGTGGCGTCGTCACGTGGGGTCTTCATGTCGTAGGCGTGCGTCATGCCCATGCACCCCAGGCCGATGACGCCGACCTCGGGGCCCGCGCTACCCAATGTTGTGGTTCGCATGCGTTTCAGCCTCTCGGTTAGTGTGCGTGGGAAGCGGGCTGGGCGTGGTATTCCTCGTCGGTGACGAGGTCGCCCCATTCGGACTCCGGGCCATGGCCCTCGCCGGGGCCTTCCCACATGGCGATGTGGGTCATGAAGTGGTCGGGGGCGGCGCCGTGCCAGTGCCACTCGCTGGGCGGGGTGTAGATGGTGTCGCCGGGGCCGATCTCGATGACCTCGCCGCCGCGGGACTGGATCAGTCCGCGGCCTTCGGTGACGTGCAACGTCTGCCCGACGGCGTGCGAGTGCCACGCGCTGCGGGCGCCCGGAGTGAAGCGGACGACGTTCACACGCATGCGCGAGGGTTCCTGACCTTGGACGATGACGTCGTACCAGACGTCACCGGTGAACATCTCCGCAGGGCCTTTCACGCTTGCCTGTTTTGTCTGGATCTCCATTGTCATTTCTCCAGCGTTGTGGGGTTGGTCGAGTTCTCGCCGAACAAGTGTTTGGTGGGACTGGAGAGCTTGTCGAGCGCGGCATCAGTCTGATCGTGGTGGATCGTGCCTCGGCGCTGGTGATGCAGCTGATGGGGTTGGCGGGTCCGTTCACAAATCGGACATAGAGGCTGTCCGTTGATCCAGGTCATGGCAGAAACCCCTACGCTCGGGGGGAGCCCGGAATGGCGCCGACATCCTAGTCGAATTCTTACTGTAGGCGCGCCGACGTTGAAGGTGTGTCGGTACCAGGATCTGCTTGTGGGACAGCTAGCATGTCATGCAGCGTCGGCAAATCGCGCCGGTTACAGTACCTCTGGACTTCACACTTCGTCGTCGAACGCGGGTGGGTTTGGCTCACCGCTGCGGTGGCGCTTGAGTTCGAACACGTGGGGTTCGCCCACTATGGTGGCCACCGCGTCCCACAGCTGCAACGCCCGCGGCAGCGGCGGGACCTGCCCATGATCGGGCCCGACATGGCCGGCAGCGAGCCATCGTGATGGGTGGCCACGATCGGCACTCCCACCTCGTCGCCGACCGCGCGACGAACCTCGTCCATGTTGGCGCGGATCGGCTCGTCCCAGCGCTGCTCCTCAGTGGCCCCCACCAGGTCGGCGGGCAGCTTGGCGGCGGCCACTGCCTCGGCGATCAGATCTTCCGGGAAGCCGTTCCCGGTGCCATGGGCCCGGCGGCCCAACTCGGTGTACAACCGCCCGACAGCATCATTGTTGTCGCTGGCATTGGCCGCTTCGAGGACCCGCAATGCTCTGACGGAGAAAACCTCACTGGCCAGGATCCGCTCCCGTACCTTGACCGGGAGGTACGCGGGAAGCTCGCGACCCTCGTTGTTCATCGGCAAGCTCCAGGTCCGCCAAGCTACGGCCAGGTCCCGGTGCAGGGCCACAGTCGCCAGCCAGCGGCTGGTGACCCACGTCCACGGACAGCCGGGATCGAAGAAGAGCAAACCGATCTTGATTGAGTCGAACCAGGGAGATCCGGCATTCATCGGCCCCCTGGGGCACGGTACCTCGGTGATCGTCTCGCACCGACTGATCACGTTCAGTAGGCGGTAAGCGGATCGTCGCCGGGGCGCCTGTAGCGATTCCGTGGCCCCCGGTAGTGGATTCTCCGTCTACGCCATCGAACACGCTGATTCAACCCAGCGCCTTGCTCGCCGCATCCAGTCGGTGTTCCTCAAGCCGGGACCGCTGACTCTCCGCACGCTTGATGAGTGCATCGAAGTCGGTTGCGGCCAGCTCCGGATAGCGATCACTGACTTGACGCAAGGACCACCACATGGCCTGCTTGCCCTCGATGCCCAGCGACAGCGTCTCGAACTCCAGCAGCCGCTTGAGATCAGCGCTGCCGATGAGACGCTCGTCGAGTTTGACTCGGGTCAGCTTCTCGCTGATCCAGCCGGCCGCCTGCTTGATCCCGCTCCGCTCGATGTTCAACGCTTCCATCAGCTCCGCAAGCGTGGCGCGATCCCGCTCGATCTCCGTGGCGAGCTCGGCGAGAAAGCTGCCATACCGCGTCCCGACGTTCTCCTCGCTGATCTTCTTCGCAAGCTCGGTACCTGTGGCTGCGCCAGCCAGATGGTCGTTGAGGTAGGTACCCAGCGGCTCCGAGGAAACCATGTCTCTGCGTCCTTCCGGAAATTTCATGATCGTCGCGCGTGTGCGCCCTCGTGGTCACCTTGAGTACCCGCTGGCAGTCGGGGTGAACCCCCTGTCGGGCTAGGTGCCGCCACGGTCGCCACGGCGCCGAGGTCCGGTCCAAGGGTGACGCGGATACCCGCAAACGTCTTGGAGGTGCGGATAGTGGCCATAAACCCTCAGTAGGGTGGGCCGACGCCGACGAATTTTCCGTCAAACCCGTTGCAATCGTGAGGGTTATTCTGGCTGAATTACGTCCGAACTCGCCGATCGGCATGGGGAGTCTACGGATAGCCGGCGGTGCTGCTACCTACGTAGACCGCTGAATGACGGACTAACCTTGGCTGGCCGGATTTCAATCTCTCGCCACACGTCACCGCTGACGTAGGGTTCGATCTCAAGCCATTCGTCTAGCTCGATGCGAGACGGGAATTCCAAGACCAACATTGATCCGATCATCTTGTCGTCGGCGTCGAGAATCGCTGCAGCGAAGAGTAGCTTGCCTTCGGTGACGAGCCGATCCCCGAGAGCAAGATGACTTTCGCGTGCGGCGCGGCGCCGGCTGAGTGCACCACTGTCTTTGCCGTCGTAGGCGAGCAGCATGAACTGCATATCTTTTCCCTCCTCGCTGACCACGGCACGACTCTCAACCGGTCGATGCGCCGGTTAGGATCGGCGCCGAGTCTATGCCGGGCGCGGCAGCCTACGCCGGCTCATCGGCTGGTTCCCTTCTCAGGGAACCACCTGCACAACATCACCGACGTGCAGGGTGTTGTAGAAGGTCTGTGCGGCGCGGTGGCCCAGGTGAACGCAGCCGTGGGAGCTGACTGCCACGTTGTCCTCGTGGAAGGCGTCACCGCCGTTGAAGAACACCGAGTAGGGCATCGGAGCGTTGTGGAACTCGCTGCTGCGGTGGTGGAGGTCCTTCCACAGCACGTGGAAGGTGCCGGGGTCGGTCGGTGCGCTGGCCTTGCCGGTCGACACCGGCACCGGCCCATAGATGACGTTGCCGTCCCGCATCAGCCATGCTTGCTGAGTCGACAAGTCGACGCAGGCCCGAGCCGCCGTCATGCAGGGCGGAGCGTCCGGCGCCGCAGCGGCACCCACGGCTCCGGCGAGTGCCAGCGCGGCGGCCCCCAGGAGGCCGATCACACCGGTCCTCACCGTGCGGATGATCGGCGTGGCGGGTCCTCGAATCATGGTCCACCCTCCTTGGGCAGCGTGCGGCGACATCTGCTTACCCGATCCACCTGGTAACAAACGAGCTGCATGTCATGCAGGGTGGCGACACGGCAGCTGCCGGGATCGCCCGCGGGGGTCGTAGTACGGTTGTGCACCGTCACGGCTACCATCACAGTGGAACCACGATGACTACGGTTGCCATGGGTCGGTACCGTGCACGGTGAGTTGTGGACAACCTGGAGGCAACCTGTGACGGCCGTTGCGCCCCAGCCGATCGCCACACGACCGCACCCCGTGCGACCCAAGGTCAAGGGGTCGACTCTGCTTGGGCTGCTCAGCACCACCGATCACAAGGTGATCGGCATGCTGTACCTGGTCGCCTCGATGGCCTTCTTCTTCATCGGTGGCAGCATGGCCATGCTGATTCGTGCTGAGCTGGCTCGGCCGGGCCTGCAGTTCCTGTCCAATGAGCAGTACAACCAGCTGTTCACCATGCACGGCACGATCATGCTGCTGCTGTACGCCACGCCGATCCTGTTTGCATTCGCCAACCTGGTACTGCCGCTGCAGATCGGCTCACCAGACGTCGCGTTCCCCCGGCTCAACGCCTTCTCCTTCTGGGCATTCCTGTTCGGCGGCCTCATTGTGCTGTCCGGGTTCCTGACGCCGGGCGGGGCGGCGGACTTCGGCTGGTTCGCCTACACCCCGCTGTCCGACGCCATCCACTCCCCGGGCGCGGGCGCGGATCTGTGGATCATGGGGTTGGTCCTCGCCGGACTGGGTACCATCCTGGGTGCGGTCAACATGATCACTACAGTGGTCTGCCTGCGAGCACCCGGGATGACGATGTTCCGGATGCCGATCTTCACCTGGAACATCTTCGTCACATCGCTTCTGGTACTGCTGGCATTCCCGATCCTCACTGCGGCGCTGCTGGGGTTGGAGGCCGATCGGCGGCTCGGAGCGCATGTGTTCGATCCAGCCAACGGCGGCGCCATCTTGTGGCAGCACCTGTTCTGGTTCTTCGGTCACCCGGAGGTCTACATCGTCGCGCTGCCGTTCTTCGGTATCGTGTCGGAGATCTTTCCGGTGTTCAGCCGCAAGCCGCTGTTCGGGTACAAGACCCTGATCTTCGCCACGCTGTCGATCGGTGCGCTGTCCGTGGTGGTGTGGGCGCACCACATGTACGCCACGGGTGCTGTGCTGCTGCCGTTCTTCGCGTTCACCACCTTCCTCATCGCGGTCCCCACCGGTATCAAGTTCTTCAACTGGATCGGTACGATGTGGCGGGGTCAGCTGACGTTCGAGACCCCGATGATGTTCTCGCTCGGCTTCCTCATCACGTTCCTGCTCGGTGGTCTGACCGGTGTGTTGTTGGCTGCTCCGGCTATCGATTTCCATGTCAGCGACACCTATTTCGTGGTCGCTCATTTCCATTACGTCCTCTACGGCACGATCGTGTTCGCGACCTTCGCCGGAATCTACTTCTGGTTCCCGAAGATCACTGGTCGGATGCTCGACGAGCCGCTGGGCAAGTTCCATTTCTGGGCGACGTTCGTCGGGTTCCACCTGACGTTCCTGGTTCAGCACTGGCTCGGCAACGAGGGAATGCCCCGCCGCTACGCCGACTATCTACCCAGTGACGGGTTCACCACGCTGAACATGGTGTCATCGATCGGTGCCTTCGTGCTCGGCGCGTCCACCCTGCCGTTCCTGTGGAATGTCTTCCGCAGCTATCGTTACGGGGAGGTCATCACCGTCGATGACCCCTGGGGGTACGGCAACTCTCTGGAGTGGGCGACCTCCTGCCCGCCGCCGCGGCACAACTTCACCGAACTGCCCCGGATCCGTTCTGAGCGACCGGCCTTCGAGCTGCACTATCCGCACATGGCAGATCGGATGCGGGTTGAGGCGCACGTCGGTGGCAACGGGCACTCAGCCGCGCCGAGTGAACAGGCGGCATTCGCCGTGCAGCAAGGCGAGATTGACGACCCTCGGGACAAGTGATCGTCAAGCCACGGACAACCCTGCTGGTCACGGTCACTGGGCGGGATAGGCCAGGGGTCGTCTCGGTCATCTTCTCCGCGCTCACCAAGCATGGGGTCGACATCCTCGACGTCGAGCAGGTGGTGATCCGGGGCCGGATCATTCTCGGCGTGCTGGTGGGAACCACGGCTGATCCGGAGGATCTGCAGGAGGCCGCCGAGCAGGCCATGGCCAGCATCGGCATGCAGGTGGAAGTCGAGGTCGGTGTCGACGCGGTAGGCGCGAATGCCCGCGGATCAACGCATGTCGTGTTGGTGCTGGGCCGGCCCGTCACGGTTCGCGCGTTCACCGAGACGACCCGCGCCTTGGCCGCGTTGGACATCAACATCGACGCCATTCGGCGGATCGCGGACTATCCGGTCACTGGCCTTGAGCTGCTCGTGTCGGTGCCCGGCAACGGTCCTGACGAGGCCGCCGACGCAGCACTGCGTTCCGCATTGGTCCAGTTGGCAGGGCACGGCGAGGTCGATCTGGCCGTCGAACGAGTGGGGATCGCCCGTCGAGCCAAACGTCTGGTGGTCTTCGACGTTGACTCCACCCTGGTGCAGGGCGAGGTGATCGAGATACTCGCCCAGCACGCCGGCTGCGGACCCGAGGTGCGCTCGGTCACCGAAGCCGCGATGCGCGGGGAACTGGACTTCACCCAGTCGCTGCGCCGCCGGGTCGCCCTGCTGGCGGACCTTCCCGCCAGCGTGCTCACCGAGGTGACCAACTCGCTGGAACTCATGCCCGGGGCGCGCACAACGGTGCGGACCCTCAAGCGGTTGGGGTTCCGCTGTGGTGCTGTCTCGGGCGGCTTCACCCAGATCGTGCGACCGCTCGCCGAAGATCTCGGGCTGGACTTCTGCGCTGCCAACGAGCTGGAGATCCGTGATGGGAGGCTCACCGGCCAGGTCATCGGCTCGGTGGTGGATCGGTCCGGGAAAGCCGACGCGCTGCGCCGGGCGGCTGAGCACTTCGGGATTCCGCTGGCCCAGTGTGTCGCGGTCGGGGACGGCGCCAACGACATCGACATGCTCACCACTGCCGGTCTGGGTGTCGCGTTCAACGCCAAACCCGCGCTGCGAGAGGTTGCCGACACCGCGATCACCCAGCCGTTTCTGGACGTCGTGTTGTTCGTGCTGGGCGTGACCCGCGACGAGGTGGAGGCTGCCGACGCTGCCGAGGGTCTGCTGCGCAGGGTGCCCCTGTGAGTGAGAATGCGGGTTCCTGCTCGTATCGCCACTCACGGGTAGCGATGCTGGCTCCGCTGGTCGCCCGGTACGCGAGGTGGTCACGACCGCCGGCGGCCGTGACCGCTGACATCACCGACAAGGACCCGGCGTCGGTTCGGGCGATGCCGTTGGTGTTGTGGATCGAGCGCGACGCGGCGCCATCGCGCACCGCGCTGCTGGAAGCGGCGGCCTCGGCAGCGGTGTCACTGTGTCTGGATGAGCGTTCGCAGCCGGGCGGTCCCTGGCATCCCGACGTGCAGCCCTGGGTGGCGGGCCCGATCCGCAAGGTCACTCGCCGGGCCCGCGGCGCGCATTGGGTCGCGGTGACCGACCTGCCCGGCGTCACCGTCGAGCACCATGGTGCCCAGGTGCGGGCACTGCTGCCCTGGCGCCTCGCCGACACGCCGAGAACCGTGACTCGGCTGCAGGTCGGCGGCACCGACGTGGCACCCGATGACGCCGGCCCACCACCGAACGGGCTCCCGG
The DNA here is from genome assembly GCA_963823755.1 of uncultured Actinomycetota bacterium. Taxonomy (GTDB): domain Bacteria; phylum Actinomycetota; class Actinomycetes; order Mycobacteriales; family Pseudonocardiaceae. The sequence goes on along the minus strand of CAWGMP010000022.1, from coordinate 92,621 downwards.
TGCTCTGGCTGCCGCCGGAGCCGGCGATGACCGTGGGCAAGGCCGCCGCCCAGGTTGGGCACGCCACCATGCTGCTCGCGGCGCTGCTGGCCGCCGATGATCGGGTAGCAGAGCTGGACTGCTGGGCTGTTGACGGCTACCGCTGCGCCGTGCGTACCGCCTGCCCGCGCCAGTGGTCTGCGCTGGCGCCGGGTGAGCAGCCGGAACGGGCCTGGCTCGAGCGCTGCGTCCTTGTCGTCCGCGATGCAGGCTTCACCGAGGTCGCCCCGGGAACCGTGACTTGCGCCGCGCAATGGCGCTACCGCGCCTCGTGAGTGCGTAACAGTGTCATGACACTGTTACGCACTCACGAGCCTCCGTAGCGCGGCCCGCGCTACGGAGGCATCCGTGGTGGGCCAGAACGGCGGTAGTGAGGCGCGCAGGAAAGCGCCGTAGCGGGCAGTGACCAGTCTGGGGTCCAGGATCGCCACCACGCCGCGGTCCTCCGTCGAGCGCAACAGCCGGCCGGTGCCCTGCGCGAGCAGCAGCGCGGCGTGCGTTGCCGCCACCGCGAGGAACCCGTTGCCACCGCGGGCCGCGACCGCGCGTTGCCGGGCTGAGCTCAGCGGGTCGTCGGGGCGGGGAAACGGGATGCGGTCGACCACCACCAGAGACAGCGACCGGCCGGGCACGTCCACGCCCTGCCACAGTGACAGGGTGCCGAACAGGCAGGTCGGTTCGTCCTGCGCGAACTGCTGCACCAGGAGGCCGGTCGCGTCGTCGCCCTGGCAGAGGATGGGTACGTCCAGCTGAGACCGCAGCGCCTCGGTGGCCTGCTTGGCGGCCCGCATCGAGGAGAACAGACCGAGGGTGCGCCCGCTCGCCGCGGTGACCAGGGCGGCGAGTTCGTCGAGGTAGGCAGGCGATAGCCCGTCACGGCCGGGCGGGGGCAGGTGCGCGGCGGTGTAGAGGATCCCGACGCGACGGTGGGCGAAGGGGGAGCCCGCATCGAGACCGGCCCAAGCTGGGCCGGTCTCGTCGTCGGCCGGCGGCCGCCGTTGGGTGGCCGTGCCGGCAGCGGGTGCGCGGGCAGGCGCCGGCGGCGGTTCCGGGGACGGTTGTTGCCGGGGCAGGCCCCACTGCGAGGCGAGCGCGTCGAACGTCCCGCCCAGGGTGAGAGTGGCAGAGGTGAGCACCACCGTTCGGGTGGCGAACAGTCGCTGCCGCAGTAGGCCGGCGACGCCCAGCGGGGCCACCCTCAGCACCCGCCCGCGCACCGTCTCATCCGCCAACCAGACCACGTCGCGCCGGTCGGTCTCACTGTCGGGGAAAGCGGCCAGCACCCGGGCCGCAGCTGAGTGGACCTGCTCCAGCGCGGTCAGCGCGAGCCGGCGACCGGCGGCGGCGTCAGGGTCCTCCCGGCGTTCGGTCCCCAGCGCGGTGGTGCAGCGGTGCGCCGCGTCGCGCACCGCGGTGAGCCCACCGGCCAGACCAGCGCCGAGAATGTCCCAACGCTGCACACCGGCGTCGCCGAGCAGCAGCGCCAGCCCGTCAGCGGCAGCGGCCAACTCGTCAGCGATCTGCTGGTCGATCAGCCGGCCGCAGCGGCGGGCCGCGGTCTCGACCATCGACGCGGTGAGCTCCTCGGTGGCCGCGCTGGTGACCCGGTCGACCAGGTCGTGCGCCTCGTCGATGACCACGACGTCGTGGTCGGGGAGTACCGGGTGCTCGCCCATCGCGTCGATCGCCAGCAGCGCATGGTTGGTGACCACCACCTCGGCACGTCCGGCCCGGGCCCGGGCCTGCTCGGCGAAACAGTCCATGCCCACCGGGCAGCGGGACAGGCCCAGGCACTCCCGGGCGCTGACCGACACCTGCCGCCAGGCCCGGTCGGTCACGCCGGGTACCAGCTCGTCACGGTCGCCAGTGGGGGTCTGCGAGGACCATTCGTGTAGCCGGGTGATCTGGCGACCCAGCATCGACGTCGGCGAGGCCACTGCGGCGGCCTCGAACAGATCCTCGCCCTCGTCCGGCGGCCCGGTGTTCAGCCGGTGCAGGCACAGATAATTGCGCCGGCCCTTGAGGATCGCGAAGCTCGGGGCGCTGCCCAGCAGCGGTGTCAGCGCGCTGGCCAGCCGAGGCAGATCACGGTCCACCAGCTGGCGTTGCAGTGCGATCGTCGCGGTGGAGACCACCACGGTGGTCCCCGCGACGACGGCGTGCCGGATCGCCGGGACCAGATAGGCCAGTGACTTGCCGGTGCCGGTGCCGGCCTGCACCGCGAGGTGCTCGCCGGTGCGGATCGCCCGGTCCACCGCCTCGGCCATCAAGACCTGACCAGCCCGCTCACTACCCCCCAACACCTGCACCGCTGCCGAGAGCAGCGCCCCGACGTCGGGCACGGTGACGTCGGGAACCGTGGTGGGGGCCGGCACGGCGGCTCACGCTACAGGTCTGCGTCTCCTGTCATGGAACCATGTCGAGCCTGCGATAGCCCCGACATGGTTCCATAACGGGGATGAGGCCCTCAGAGGAAGACGGTGGGGAGGGCGGGGTCACCGGGGGACAGGCGCAGGCCTTCCCAGGGGAGGGTGGTCAGGGCGGCTGTGACGCGTTCGCGTCCCTCCTGCAGGGAGGGATGGGAGCCGACCGGTTGCCCTTCGCGCAGCAGCGGCACCGGGAGCACCCTGTCGTGCTCCTCCAGCACTGGTTGCCTGCCCTGCCGGAACACCACCTCCTCGACTGCGGTGCCACTGGGTTTGTACCGGCGCAGCGCGCTTTTGGCTCCACCCCTGGATTCCTTGGATGTGCTGCGCTTGGCCACCGGTTTCCCGTCCACCTCGACCAGCTTGTAGACCATTCCCGCGGTCGGGACCCCTGAACCGGTCACCACCGCGGTGCCCACTCCGTAGGAATCCACCGACTCGGCGCGCAACGCCGCTATCGAGTACTCGTCCAGGTCGCCGGACACCACGATGTGCACGTCCCGCGCGCCTAACGCATCGAGTTGCGCGCGGGCCTGGCGGGCCAGTTCCCCGAGATCCCCCGAGTCGATCCGGATCGCGCGTAGCCCTGGACCGGCGACCTCGATCGCGGTGGCGATGCCCTGGGTGATGTCGTAGGTGTCGACCAGCAACGTGGTGTCGGTGCCCAGTGCCGCGACCTGCGCGGCGAAGGCGTCGGCCTCCCTGTCGTGCAGCAGGCTGAACGCGTGCGCCGCGGTGCCGGTGGTGGGGATGCCGTAGCGCTGCCCGGCGGCCAGGTTGGACGTCGCGCTGAAGCCTCCCAGGTAGGCCGCCCGGGCGGCCGCCACCGCCGCCTCCTCGTGGGTGCGTCGGCCGCCCATCTCCACCACCGGTCGGTTGCCGGCGGCGCTGGTCATCCGGGCCGCCGCGGTGGCCACCGCGCTGTCGTGATTGAGCACCGAGAGCACCAGCGTCTCCAGGATCACCGCTTCGGCGAAGCTGCCGGTCACCGTCAGCACCGGGGAGCCGGGGAAATACAGCTCGCCCTCGGGGTAGCCGTCGATGTGGCCGCGGAACTGGTAGCCGGCCAACCAGTCCAGGGTGCGCGGAATCCAGCATGCGGTGCAGGAATGCCAGTTGCTCGTCGCCGAACAGGAACCGGGCCACCGCGTCGAGCAGTCGGGGGACACCGGCGACGACGCCGTAGCGGTGACCGCGAAGTCCCCGGGAGAAGACCTCGAACGTGCAGCGCCGGGAGGCGGACCCGTCAGCCAATGCACTGGCGAGCATCGTCAGTGCGTACTGGTCGGTGAGCAGCGCGGTGCTGTTCGGTGTCGATAGGGGCATCTGGAGAGCTTATGGCTGGTCTTGGTGAGAACATTGGGGCATGACCACACCCGTCGAACTGGAACAGACCCAGGTCGACCCAGCGGTGGACGAGGCTGCGACGGCGGACCGGCCTTGGCTGACGATCGTCTGGAACGACCCGGTGAACCTGATGTCCTATGTCACCTACGTGTTCCAGCAGCTTTTCGGATACAGCCGCGACGAAGCCACCAAGTTGATGCTCGACGTGCACCACAAGGGCCGGGCCGTGGTGACCAGTGGTTCTCGAGACAAGGTAGAGATCGACGTCGCGAAGCTGCACGGCGCCGGACTCTGGGCGACCATGCAGAAGGACGCGTGAACGGCTGGCGGCGGCGCGGCGGGCTGGTGGTGACCAATCTGTCCGAGCGCGAGGCCGGGCTGCTGCGCGGGCTGGTCGGCCAGGTGCGCGAGATGCTCGCGGTCCGGGTCGCGGCGACTCCGCGCGACGAGCTGGCCGAGCTCACCGGCATCACCGCCGGCCCCACCACCGCCCCCGATGACCGCGTGCTGGCCCGGCTACTCCCCGATTTCCACCGCGAGGACACCACCTTGTCCGGCGGCCTGCGAGCGCTGCACGAGCCCCAGTTGGTGGCCGCCAAGGACGGGGCGGCCGGCGTCGTGCTGGACACCTGCCCGGCGCGGGGTGGGCGAGTGCGACTGTCCGACGAGCAGGCGAAGGCGTGGTTGTCCGCGCTCAACGATGTCCGGTTGGCCCTGGGTACCGTTCTCGAGGTCACCGAGGACATGCCCGACGAGCTTGCCTCTGACGACCCCCGCGCTCCGCACCTGGTCGTGTACCACTGGCTGACCTGGGTACAAGACTCTCTCATCCACGCACTTGCCGGCACGTAAGATGAGGGTGTGCTGACGATCCGCCGTGACCTCGTCGATGCGATGGTCGGGCACGCCCGGCGCGACCACCCGGACGAGGCGTGCGGTGTGGTCGCCGGACCGGCAGGCGCGGGCCGCCCGGAACGGCTCATCGAGATGGTCAACGCGGAGCGTTCGCCGACCTTCTACCGGTTCGATTCGGCTGAGCAGCTGAGGGTGTGGCGGGCGATGGACGCCGCGGACGAGGAACCTGTGGTGATCTACCACTCGCACACCGCCACCGAGGCCTACCCGTCACGCACCGATATCTCCTACGCCTCACAGCCGGACGCGCATTACGTACTGGTGTCCACCCGTGATCCGGACGCTCACGAACTGCGCTCCTACCGCATCGTCGACGGTGAGGTCACCGAGGAGCCGGTCGAGGTTGTCGAGTCGTACATGTTCTCCCACACCGGTGCAGACGACGTCCCCGACGCACCTTGATCGGCGCACCGTGCTCGGAATGCCCGGGGTCGGCTGCGCGTACAGGTAGTGGTGAGCCGACCGCACCCAGAGGAGGATCCGACCATGGCCGTCACCGTGTCCGTTCCCACTATCCTGCGCACCCACACCGGGGGCGAGAAGTCCGTGCAGGCGTCCGGCGCCACCCTCGGCGAGGTGATCGAAGACCTGGAGACCCGGCACTCGGGGATCAAAGGCCGGCTGGTCACGGACGGATCCCTGCACCGCTTCATCAACGTCTACCTCAACGACGAGGACGTGCGCTTCGCCGGCGGCCTGGCGGCACCGGTGCACGACGGTGACAACGTGACGATCTTACCCGCCGTGGCCGGTGGCTGCGCCGCTCGTGAGTGGCAAACAGTGTTATAGCACTCAATGCCACTCACGAGCGTGACCGAAGGGAGCAGCAATGGCCCGGTATGACTCGCTGCTCGACGCCGTGGGTGATACTCCGCTGGTGGGGCTGCCCCACCTCTCGCCCGCAGCCGATGTGCGATTGTGGGCCAAACTGGAGGACCGCAACCCTACCGGGTCGGTGAAGGACCGCCCGGCTCTGGCGATGATCGAGGACGCCGAGCGGTCCGGTCGGCTCACCAGAGGCTGCACCATCCTCGAGCCGACTTCGGGCAACACCGGTATTTCGCTGGCGATGGCGGCGAAACTGAAGGGCTACCGGCTGGTGTGTGTGATGCCGGAGAACACCTCCATCGAGCGTCGGCAGCTCCTGGAAGCGTACGGTTCCGAGATCATCTTCTCGCCGGCGGCGGGTGGCTCCAATCAGGCGGTGGCGCGGGCCAAAGAGTTGGCTGCGGAGCACCCCGACTGGGTCATGCTCTACCAGTACGGCAACCCGGCCAACCCGGCGTCGCATTACCGCACCACCGGTCCGGAGATCCTGCGAGACCTGCCCACCGTGACTCATTTCGTCGCCGGACTCGGCACCACCGGCACGCTGATCGGGGTCGGCCGCTACCTGCGGGAGCACAAGCCCGACGTGCAGATCATCGCCGCGGAACCACGCTACGGGGAGCTGGTTTACGGCCTGCGCAACCTCGACGAGGGATTCGTGCCCGAACTCTACGACCCGGAGGTCCTCACCAGTCGCTTCTCCGTGGGTTCCTTCGATGCGTTGCGCCGTACCCGCCAGCTGCTGGAGACCGAGGGCATCTTCGCCGGTATCTCCACCGGAGGGGATCCTGCACGCCGCGCTGGCCGTCGCCGAGAAGGCTGCCGGCACCGGCGAGCCGGCGGACATCGTCATCGTGATCTGCGATGGCGGTTGGAAATACCTCTCCACCGGCGCCTACTCCGGCGATCTGGAAGAGGCTGCTGCTCGCCTGGACGGCCAACTCTGGGCCTAGCCACCCACCGGCCCGCTCAACCACACCCTGCATTCAGCGGGCTGGACGGGGTCATCGCTGCCTGAACAAGACCGCCGAGCCTGCTGAATACGCCGAGCGGCTCGGGACAGCGGATGCTCTCAGGGAGCGGGGGTATTCTCGGCGGACGTGCCGGGTGAGCGTTGCGTAGGTCAGGCCCGTTCGCGTGTGCTTCCAGCTCGCCCCGGGCAAGCAGCAATGATCATTGCCGCATTCACCGGTGTGCTGTATCTCGCTGAGGCTGTGGACACCCTGCTCGGTGGTGCACTGGACGCTGACGGCATCCGACCTCGACGCCTCGACGGGCTGGACGGAATTCTGTGGGCTCCACTGCTGCACCATGGCTGGCAACACCTGGCGGCCAACACGGTGCCGGTGCTGGTATTCGGGTTCTTCGCGCTGGCCGGCGGCGTCGGCCAATTCGTTATGGTGACCGCCGCGATCTGGCTGGTCGGCGGCTTCGGAACGTGGCTGACCGGGAGCCCAGGCGTGCACCTCGGTGCCTCGATTCTGATCTTCGGCTGGCTGGTGTTCTTGCTCGCGCGGGGATTCTTCGCCCGCAGTCCAGCGCAGATCCTGCTGGCCGTGGCGTTGTTCGCGGTCTGGGGCGGCGCACTGTGGGGGGTGCTGCCAGGCGCTGCCGGAATCTCCTGGGAAGGCCACCTGTTCGGCGCGTTGGGCGGGTTGATCGCCGCCCAGATGGTCGGCCGCGTCAAGCGGTCCCGTACCGATCGATCGCGTGTTGATCAATCCTGGTCGAACAGCTCGTGACGGCTGCGGACGCCCCGATCGGCGTGTTCGACTCCGGTGTCGGTGGGCTCACCGTCGCACGTGCCATCGCCGACCAGCTACCGCGCGAGCGGCTGCATTACGTCGGTGACACCGCGCACGGTCCTTACGGCCCGCTGCCCATCGCACACATTCGTTCACACGCGTTGGCGGTGGCCGACGAGCTGGTGGAAAGCGGAGTGAAGCTGCTGGTCATCGCCTGCAACACGGCCTCCGCGGCCTGCCTGGCCGACGCCAGGGAGCGCTACTCGATCCCCGTGGTGGAGGTGGTGCGCCCTGCGGTGCGGCGAGCTGTCGTCGCCACCCACTCCGGCCGCGTCGGGGTGATCGGGACCGAGGCCACCATCCGGTCCCGGGCATACCACGACGCCTTCGCCGCAGCCCCGCACGTCGAGGTGACCGGGGTGGCCTGCCCGCGGTTCGTGGACTTCGTCGAGCGTGGGATGACCTCGGGGCGCCAGATGCTCGGCTTGGCGCAGTCCTATCTCGAGCCGCTGCAGCGAGCTGGGGTGGACACCCTCGTTCTGGCCTGCACGCATTACCCGTTACTCACCGGAGTGCTGCAGATCGTCATGGGCGACGGGGTGACTCTGGTGTCCAGCGCGGAGGAGACCGCCAAAGACGTGCTGCGAGTGCTCACCGACGCCGAGCTGCTGCGCGCCCAACCCGAGGAACCGGAGCACCGCTTCGTCGCGACCGGGGATCCGGTGTCTTTCGCCCGGCTGGCCCACCGTTTCTTGGGACCATCACTGGCGGCGCTTGCGCCCATCGCGGGCCGGCGGGGAGGGTGAGATGCTGCTGACGGTGTTGGGCTGTTCTGGCAGCGTCCCTGCTCCGGAGTCCCCAGCGTCCGGTTATCTGGTCCGAGCCGAGGGTACCAGCGTGGTACTCGATCTGGGCAATGGAGCCTTCGGTGCGCTGCAGCGCTACCTCGACCCCTTTGATCTCGATGGGCTGGTCCTGTCCCACCTGCACCCGGATCATTGCGCTGACGTCTCGGCAATGGCCGTCTACCGTCGCTACCACTCGCACCCACCGCGGTATGACGCGCTGCCGTTGTATGGACCGCGCGACGCCGCCGAGCGCCTGGCGGCCGCCTACGCGCCCAGCGCCGATGAGCGCAACCTGACCGATCTGTCCGACATCTACGACTTCAGGTCCCACGGCGGGACGGCTCAGATCGGCCCGTTCGAGGTGCACACTGCGCCGGTTGAGCACCCTTGCGAGGCTTATGCGCTGCGGCTGCGTTACGCGGGGCGAGCGCTGGTCTATTCCGGAGACACCGGTCCATGCCCGGAGCTCGTGGAGCTGGCCACCGGCGCGGACGTCCTGCTCGCCGAGGCGTCCTGGCCGGACCGGCCGGGTAACCCGCCCGGGATACACCTGTCCGGAAGGGATGCCGGCGAGGCCGCCGCGGCGGCTGGGGTCGGCCGACTACTGATCACCCACGTGCCCCCGTGGACCGATGCCGAGCAGGTACTCACCGAGGCCAAGGCCGCCTTCGGCGGCCCCACCGAGTTGGTCCGCTCCGGTGCACACTATGAGATCTGACGGCGCCGCTAGGGGTGAACGGTCGTGGGTAGGCTTGCGCGGTGGCACGAGCGGACGGCAGGACCGACGACGCGCTGAGGGATGTGCGCATCACCCGTGGTTACCAGCAGTGGCCCGCGGGGTCTGTGCTGATCGAGTTCGGCGCCACCCGGGTGCTCTGCGCAGCCAGCGTGGTCGAGGGCGTGCCGCGTTGGCGCAAGGGCTCCGGGCAGGGCTGGCTCACCGCGGAGTACGCGATGCTGCCGTCGTCGACGCACACCCGCAGCGACCGGGAATCGGTCAAGGGCCGCCTCGGGGGCCGGACCCACGAGATCAGCAGACTGATCGGGCGCGCCCTGCGATCGTGCATCGACCTCACCGCGCTGGGAGAGAACACCGTCTCGCTGGACTGCGACGTCATCCAGGCCGACGGCGGCACTCGCACTGCGGCGATCACCGGTAGCTACGTGGCGCTGGCTGACGCGGTGACCTGGCTGCGTGCGGCTGGCCGGTTGCGCAATCCGCATCCGCTGCCCTGCTCCATCGCTGCGGTGAGCGTCGGCGTGGTGAACGGTCAGGTTCTGCTGGATCTGCCTTATGAGGAGGATTCCCGCGCCGAGGTCGACATGAACGTCGTGGCCACCGATACCGGCACGCTGGTGGAGTTGCAAGGCACCGGAGAGGGTGCCACCTTCGCGCGGTCCACTCTGGACCAGATGCTGGACCTGGCGCTCAAGGGCTGCCAGGAGTTGACTGCCCTCCAGACCACCGTGCTGGCCCAGCCCTACCCCGGCGAACTACCCCGATCATGAGCCCAGCCCGGTTGCTGCTGGCGACGCGCAATGTGAAAAAGCTCCTCGAGCTACGTCGGATCCTGGACTCGTCGGACATCAGCGGGGGACAGGTCCACGTGCTAGGGCTCGATGACGTGCCACCGTTCCCGGAGGTCCCGGAAACCGCCGCCACCTTTGCGGGCAATGCGCTGGCCAAGGCTCGGGACGCGGTGGCGGTCACCGGCCTTCCCACCATCGCCGACGACTCGGGGCTGGAGGTGGACGCGCTCAATGGCATGCCCGGGGTGCTCTCGGCCAGGTGGGCCGGCCGGCACGGCGACGATGCCGCGAACCTACAACTGGTGCTCGATCAGCTGGCGGACGTGCCGGAAGGTCGCCGTGGCGCAGCGTTCGTGTGTGCTGCGGCCCTGGTCGTGCCGTCAGACGCCGGTCTGCCAGGGACACAGACCATGGTGCACGGACGCTGGCGCGGCACGCTGACCCGGGCGGCGCGTGGCAGCAACGGCTTCGGTTACGACCCGATTTTCGTCCCGGACGGAGATCAGCGTACTTCCGCCGAGTTGGACCCGGCTGAGAAGGATGCCGTGTCGCACCGGGGCCGCGCGCTGCGGGCACTGCTACCCGCGCTGAGCCAGTCTCTTGTGGGCCAGTCTCGTGCGGATGTGGAATCCGAACGGTTCAGCCCACGACCTGCACCACCTGGCCCACCGACAGGCCGTTGAAGAAGGTCATGGCAGCGTTGTGACCCAGGTGGATGCACCCGTGCGATGGCACGCTGAGGCTGCCCTCATGAAACGCGATACCGGTGTTCGTGAAGAACACGGAGTAGGGCATGGGCGCGTTCTTGAATTCCGAGCTGCGGTGGTTCCGATCTTTCCACAGCACACGGAACTGCCCCGGTGGGGTCCGGTGACCGGGCTTGCCGGACGTGATCGGGGTCGGCCCGTAGGTGACCTGGCCACCGCTCATCAGCCAGGCTTGCTGGCTGATGAGGTTGATGCAGGCCGCCGCAGACGACCCGCACGGCGCGGCGACCGACTGGGCGGCAGCCGCCACAGCAGGCGTCAACGCGGCGCACCCCGCAGCGATAGTGAGCGATATCAGGGCATGACGAAAGAAACGCATCACGGGACCCCCTCGGTAACTGGCATAAGCCTACAGCTCCAGGTGGTCGGTCTATAGTGTGTTGTTCACCAGTTCCGGGTGGCCTGGTAGTCCGCGGGCGGGGGAGCGTGTCGGGGGACGGCCGTCGGTGAGAAGTCGCGGCGGCATCATCAGTCGTCTAGCGCAACCGGTCCGTTTCGTGATCCGATTCAGGGGTGAACAGCGACATCTCCCAGCCCGGTCCAGACACCAACCCGCCGCCGGCTGCCGCCGACCGCACCCAGCCCTGGTTTGATGACCTGCCGATCAGCATGGACGCCGTCCAGCTAGGGCACGGCATCGACTTGCACCCGCAGTGCGAGCCGCTGGCGCCCCTGCTGGGGGTGTGGCGCGGCGAGGGCCTAGCCCAGTACCCGTCGCTGCTCGGCGAGTTCCACTACGGCCAGCAGATCACCTTCGCCCACGACGGCAGGCCGTTTCTGGTCTACGAGGCGCGCGCGTGGCTGCTGAGCCCATCCGGCCAGGTGTTGCGTCCCGCAGCCCGTGAGGTCGGATGGTGGCGGGTGGACGAGGACGAGACCATCGAGGTCGTCCTCGCGCACATGTTCGGCATCTGCGAGATCTACTACGGTGGGCGCACCGGTGAGACTGCGTGGGAGCTCGAATCCGACACCATCACGCGGACCGACACAGCCCGGGAGACGACCGCGGCGGCCCGTTTGTACGGCATCCTCGAGGACGGTGACCTGGCCTACGCCGAGGAGCGGGCGCTGCGCGGCCTGCCCTTGCAACCGCACCTCTCGGCGCAGCTCACCCGCATCGCCGGCTAGCTCAGTGGCTCCAGGTATGGTCGGCGGGCCGGCGTGCTTTGCCGTGAGACCGCATTCCGGTGGTCGGCCAGATTGCTGGTCGCCCGGTGCGGTCTCGTGCGGTCGTCGATCTCACCACAGCGCCGTGGGTGCAGGACTGGAGAGTCCTTGCGCTTGCCGGTGGGGGAGTCACCGCTGCCACATTGGCCATTACGGGCTCACTGCTCCACGCTTCCAGCTTCCTCGGCGTCGGGTACTATCTGGTCCGGTTCGCGCTCCTGTTCGCTGCGATATCATTAATTCACTGGGCCGGTCCGCATCGGACGATCGGCTGGGGTGTCGCCACTGCCACTGCTGCGTACTTTCTCACCGACGCGGTCGGGAATCTCCATAGCTCAGCTACCGCTGCCGTCTGGCTCCAGTTTCTCTCCGTGATCGTCTTCACTGGTCTTCTCGTGATCCGGGGGTGGCCGTTCGCGGCGGTGCCTCGTCGGTTGCCCATTGTCCCGCCCACGCAGCGCCCACTCGCGTACGTCACACTGGCAGCGGCTGCGGCTCTCATCTTCCTGTTTTTCGTCGCCGTTCCCTTCAGTCCTTACCGGAGTGGGACGATTATCGACATCGTGGGTGCGCTGGCGGCGCTGCTGGCGGTAGCCGCGGCTGCGGCGCAGTCATCACCGGCTCGCCGGGGTGGTGTCGCCGTGTTCCTGACCGCGGCTGGGGGTCACACGGTAAGTATCGCCAGCTTGTGGTGCAGGCTGGACGCAGGGTGCTGGAGGTTGTCGGGGTCGTTGGTGACCACCAGGGCGCGCTCGAACGGCTCGCGCGCAGCATCTGGCCCAGTACCTTGCGGCAGAATGGGCGTGTCGTAAGCGGCAGGATGCGCACTGACATGGCGGCAGGATAGGCGTTGATCATGATTTGTGGCATGCTTGTCACGTGACCTCGATCCCCCGGTCTCCGCTTGGCAGGCTGCTGTCGCGGCACGCCGAGCAGACGGTGAACGAGGCGTTGGGGGACACCCGGGTGGTGTTGGTCAATGGCGCGCGCCAGTGCGGAAAGAGCACCCTGGTCCAGTTGGTAGGAATTGCGCACACGGCCGAGTGGCGCACCCTCGACCGAGCCGTCACTCGTCGGGCTGCTGAGGAGGACCCAACCGGTTTCGTCGACCTGCCGAAGCCTATGGTCATCGATGAGATCCAGCGTGTCCCGGAGTTGCTGCTCGCCATCAAGGAGCGAGTGGACACCGACCCACGGTCGGGTCGCTTCCTGCTGACCGGCTCGGCCCGGGTGCTCGGGCTGCGAACGTTGCCCGACGCGTTGCCAGGCCGGATGGAGACCATCGAGCTCTGGCCGTTCTCCCAGGGAGAGATCGACGGGACACCGGACGGCTTCGTCGATGCCGTGTTCACCCACGGCCCCGACCTGCACCACGGCTCCACGATGCGCCGCGCCGAGTACGCCGAACGCGTCGTGCGCGGCGGCTTCCCGGAGTCAGTGGCGCGGAATCCAGCCACGTCGACGCGAGCGATTCCTCGACTCCTACGTCGCGGACCTGATCAGCCGGGGCGTCAGCCAGCTGTCGGAGATCGAACGCACCAGCGAGATGCGAGCACCCGCGCGATCGGCACACCCAAGACCGCCATGGTCGACTCCGGGGTGGCGGCGAACCTCCTGGACGCCGACGCGAGCCGGCTGCTCCGCCCTGGCAGCGCGTTCGGGCCGCTGCTGGAAGGTTTCGTGCTCATGGAGCTGGCGCACCAGCTCACCTGGTCCGATGAGCGGGCCCAGCTGTCGCACTACCGTACCCGCGACAAGGTCGAGGTCGACGTGGTGCTCGAAAACCGCCGGGGGCAGGTTGTCGGAGTCGAAGTCAAGGCGTCATCGACGGTCCGCGCCGAGGACTTCCGGGGGCTCCGACACCTCGCCGAACGGTTAGACGACGACTTCGTGGTCGGAATCGTCCTCTACACCGGTGAGCAGACGCTTCCCTTCGGTCCACGACTGCGGGCCATGCCGGTCAGCGCCCTCTGGCAGACCGCCCCATAATAATGCTCTCCCGCGAGTAGCACCCGGTGCGCGCGGACGTAGGGGTGGGCCAGCACCAGTGCCTGGCAGCGTCGCCTCACCACTCACGGCCGAACAGATCCTGGTCGATGAGATCATCGACGTCGGCGCGGGATGAGCCGTCCAATCGGGTCCCGTTACGGGTAATCGTGAACGACTTGCCACGCTCGACCGCGCGCATGATCGCGCCAGAATCGTTACGGAGTTCTCGTTGAGTGATCTCGTGCGGGACCTGCTCGGTCATACCGCTATGGTCCCCAGAGGGTGCTACCGTACGAAGTGCTATGGGGAAGCGCCCGCCATGTCGCCGTCCATCCCGGGCCGCGGCGCGCCGTTCGCCGGGTTACACCTGCACCAGACCTCGCGCTCGGTCCAAGAAGTCTCCCACCGCGGGTACCGTGGCGTATGGCTGCATCTGCCGGTAAAGATTACGGAGAAGGTCGATGCTGTAAGTCGAGTCGAGGCGCTCTGCTATATGGATGGCTTCCATGCCCCGAGCAGCGGCGGCATCGAGGTCACGCTGCTTATTCGGTCGGCTCAGGGCATCTGCTGAGTGAGTCAGGTAGGCCTGCCGGGAGCTGTTCGGCCAGCCCTGTTAAGCCGCCCTCGTCGAGCTGGTGACGGATGTGTTCCACCGTCCAGTTGAGATCGAGCTCTCGTGATGCGGTGGCCAGTTCTCGGGCTAGCGCAGCCATGGGATCGGTGCCGGGCACGATCGGCGACAGTGTCCACCAGCCCGGCTCACCGGCCATCGCGGGCAGCAACCCCGCGCGCAGCAGTGATGACTTACCGCATCCGGAGGGGCCAACGACCAGCAGCGCCGTACCTTCAGCACGCTCGTCAGCCGTCGAGCGCAGCAGCTCGGTAAGCTGTTCGACCTCATGGGTGCGGGCGAAGAACGCCCGGGTCTGGTCGACGTCAAACGGGGACAGCCCCGGGAACGGCGAACGATCGTCAGGCCAGTCCGGGTCCCCGACCTCATCGATCCGCCGCAACGCCTCCGTCAACGCGGCGCGCGCCGTCTCCCGATCCGGCGTGAGGTCGGTGTGCTGAATGGACTTCAGCAAGACATGAGCGATTCCCAGCTCGGCCCGTACCGGCAACAGGCGGGTGCCCAGCAACCGCGCATGATTCACCTCGGCCGAGCACCACTCTGATGCCACATAGGCCGATGTGACCACGGAGACCATCGCATTCGCCCACCACAGCCGATCCTGTAGCCGCTGGTTCCACGGATCCGTACCGACCGCGATACCGTCGCGCGGATCCTGGTCCAAGAACACCTCGTGGTCGCCCTCGATCAGCCACTGATGTAGCTCCCAGGCCACCGCGATGTCCTCGCTGGCATGGCTGATGAATACCTTGGCCACCACACCTCCCTACTGGCTTCACTGCGGTAGCGCACGTCGGCCCCGCGCCGACCACTCAGCCTGACACAAGATCGTTTCGTTCTTCGTCGTGTCACTGGGGCTTTGAGTCCTTCCACGGCGGGTAGGACACTGCTGCGGGTGGGAACAGCGGCGGAGGTGACTGGCCACTACACCCGTGGCGACCTGCTGCGGGCGATTTTCGACGGGCTCGCCGCGACCGGGGCCAGCCTGGCCGAGCTTGACCCTAGACGATCTCGCGCCTGTCGATGAGTTCCACATCGGCGGCCGACAGGCCACCGTGGAGCTGGCTGACCGGCTGGACCTGCGCCCGGACTTGCGGGTTCTCGACGTCGGTTGCAGGCTGGGAGGTGCGTCCCGTTACCTGGCGCGGCGCTTCGGGGTCCAGGTTGCCGCCGTCGACCTCACACCGGAGTTCGTCTTGGTTTTGAACAGGGCAGCGAACGCACCAGGACCGTGTCGAGTAGCCAGCCATGAGGACAACGGTGTAAGCATGCCGCTGATCATGCTCGTGAGGATAAGTGCGTGCAACTCGTCACTCTCTCCTTGCCCTACTTCGTCGAGAAACGCTTCGTAACGCACACCTACTTCGCGTGCATACGCCGCCGGATTCTGGAGGTAAAATGCTGCGGCGACGTTTATTTCCTTCGCCCAGGCGGGCGTTTGGAGTTTGCTGAGGTCATCGGCGTCCAGAAGACCGGTTTCGTCACGGAACGCAAAGTAGTTCATGCCGCTCTGAGGGCGGCATACCGAAGCCTGCCGTGACGCCTCCCTGGCGGCCGAGATTGCTGCCTCCGGCCGTCGGCTCAGCGACGGGGAGTGGACCGACCTTTACCTTCGCCACGACCAGTATATGGCCTGACCATCCGAGGCCGGCTCGTCGCCGCCTTCACCAGACGGATCTTCCGGTGCTGACGCCAGCACGCTGAGGATCACGCCTCAGCTATCCTGGCTGAGGTCCGTGAGCGCGAGGAGAGGGCCGGTGAGCGAGGTCTGGTTGGGTGACATCCGGCTGCGCAACCGGTTGGTCACCTCCTCCAGCCTGCTCGGCTACGGCGCCCCTGACCCTGGCATCGTGCCTTACGGGATGAGCCCCATCTCCCGGTTCGTGCCGCTGGAGCGCTTCGGGGCGGTCACCACCCGCACCCTGACCGTTCAGCCCCGCGACGGGCATTTCACCAACCGCACCGACTGGCCGTTGCGCGCCCTGCCCGGCTTGCTGCGCAGCTACGCCACGGTGCTGCGCCGCGCC
The DNA here is from genome assembly GCA_963823755.1 of uncultured Actinomycetota bacterium. Taxonomy (GTDB): domain Bacteria; phylum Actinomycetota; class Actinomycetes; order Mycobacteriales; family Pseudonocardiaceae. Next base: position 76,362 of record CAWGMP010000022.1, on the reverse strand, counting down.
GACGCCGGCTGGATCAACGCCTTCGGCTGGTGCAACGTCGGGATCGACGCCTACCTACGCGACCACTACCCCCGCACCCGCGACCAGAACACCATCATCTCGGTGGGTGGGTTCTCAGCCGAGGAGTTCGTGTCTGTCGTCGACACGGTGAACGCGGCGGTACCCCCGGGCGAGATCGCGGCCGTGGAGTTCAACGTCTCCTGTCCGAACGTCGACCATGACTTCGAGCCGATCCTGGATGGGGTGCTCGCCGATGCGGTGCCCGCCAGCAGGCACCCGGTGATCCTCAAGCTGTCGCCGGACCGGGACTACGTCGGGCACGCCCGGCGCGCTGCCGCCGCTGGAGTATCGGCGCTCACCGCGATCAACACGGTGCGCGCGCTGCGCCTGGACCCGCGAACCGGCACGCCGTGGCTGGCCAACCGCTACGGCGGGCTGTCCGGCCGGGCGGTGAAGCCGATCGGGCTGCGGGTGGTGGCGGAGCTGCGCGATGCGGGGGTCACCCTGCCGGTGATCGCGACCGGTGGGATCCGCACCTTCGACGACTGCCGGGAGTACTTCTGGGCCGGCGCGGACGCGGTCAGCCTAGGCAGCGCGAGCTGGCTGGCGTCCTATCCCGGCTACCTGCTGTCCCCACTGCAGGGTTGGCGGATCCGCGCGCTGCTGCGAAGGATCGAGCTCGTGAGTGGCAAACAGTGTTATAGCACTCAATGGCACTCACGAGGGTCCATTAGGCTGCCGCCTAATGGACCCTTCCACCTACCGACCGGCACCGGGAACGATCCCTGATGCGCCGGGGGTGTACCGCTTTCGCGACGAGCACCAACGGGTGATCTACGTCGGCAAGGCGAAGAGTCTGCGCAGCCGGTTGAACTCCTACTTCGCCGACCTGGCCGGCTTGCACCCGCGCACCCGGCAGATGGTCACCACGGCTTCCTCGGTGGAGTGGACGGTGGTCAGCACCGAGGTCGAAGCACTCCAGCTGGAATACAACTGGATCAAGGAATTCGATCCCCGGTTCAACGTCCGGTATCGCGACGACAAGACCTACCCGGTGCTGGCCGTGACGCTCAACGAGGAGCATCCCCGGCTGCACGTGTACCGAGGGCCCCGCAAGCGGGGGGTACGGTATTTCGGGCCGTATGCGCACGCCTGGGCGATCCGAGAGACGCTCGACCTGCTCACCCGGGTGTTCCCGGCCCGAGTGTGCTCGGGGGGGGTGTTCAAGCGGCACGGCCAGATCGGCCGGCCATGCCTGCTGGGCTATATCGATAAGTGCTCGGCGCCTTGTGTCGGGAACGTCACTGCCGAGGAACATCGCGCCATCGTCAACGATTTCTGCGATTTCCTGTCCGGTCGGACCGACAAGATGATCCGCCGGCTGGAGCGGGAGATGGAGGCAGCTGCCGGCGAGTTGAAGTTCGAACGCGCCGCGCGGCTGCGCGACCATCTGGGGGCGCTACGCCGGGCGATGGAGAAGCAGGCGGTGGTGCTCGGTGACGGCACCGACGCGGACGTGATCGCGTTCGCCTGCGACGAGCTGGAGGCGGCCGTGCAGGTGTTTCACGTCCGCGGCGGCCGGGTCCGCGGCCAGCGCGGCTGGGTGATCGAGCGGGTCGAGCAGGTCGATCTGGTAGGACAGTTCCTCACGCAGTTCTACGGCGAGCAGGCCGGGTTGGCGGGGGCTGCCGACGATGCCATCCAGCCGGTGCCGCGTGAGGTGCTGGTGCCCGAGTTACCCGAGGACGCGGACACTCAGACCGAGTGGCTTTCCGGACTGCGGGGCGCGCGAGTGCAGCTACGGGTGCCGCAGCGGGGTGACAAGCGGGCGCTGGCCGAGACCGTGGCTCGCAATGCCGCAGAGGCTTTCGCCCAGCACAAGCTGCGCCGCGCGGGTGACCTGACCGCCCGCGCCGCGGCGCTGCAGGAGATCCACGAGTACCTGGGGCTCGACGCTGCCCCGCTGCGCATCGAGTGCATCGACGTCAGTCATGTGCAGGGCAACGACGTGGTGGCTTCACTGGTGGTTTTCGAGGACGGATTGTCGCGCAAGTCGGACTACCGACGTTTCGCGATCCGGGATGCGGCCGGCGAAGGTCGCTCCGACGACGTGGCGAGCATCGCGGAGGTGGTCCGCCGGCGCTTTGCCCGTTACCTGCGGGACAACGAACAGCCCGCTGGTAACCCGGGCCTGGACCCCGAAACTGGGCGTCCCCGCAAATTCGCCTACCCGCCGAACCTGCTGGTCGTCGATGGCGGCCCGGCGCAGGTGGCCGCGGCGGCCGAGGCGCTGTTCGAGCTCGGCGTGACCGATGTGGCGATTGCCGGGCTGGCCAAGCGGCTGGAGGAGGTCTGGCTGCCGGGCGAGGCCGATCCGGTGATCCTGCCGCGCACCAGCGAGGGCCTGTACCTGTTGCAGCGGGTGCGTGACGAGGCACACCGGTTCGCGATCAGCTACCACCGGAAGAAGCGCTCGGCGCGGATGACCAGCTCCGCATTGGACGATGTCGTCGGGCTCGGACAGACCCGGCGCACTGCGTTGCTCAAGCACTTCGGCTCGGTACGTCGAATCCGGCAGGCTAGCGTGCACGAGCTCACCAAGGTGACCGGGGTCGGTCCGAGTACCGCCCGGGCGGTACTCGCCGCCCTGGACCCCGAAGAGAACAGGGACCTTGAGGACAACAGGAACCCCGCGGACAACAGGAACCCCGCGGACAACAGGGACCCCGAGGAGAGCAGGAGCCTGGAGGAGAGCAGGGCCGCCGAACAGAGCAATGGAGCGGCACCGTGACCGAGGCTCAGGGCGGTATCGAGGTCGCCGTGGTCTCCGGGCTGTCCGGAGCCGGTCGCAGCACGGCCGCCAAGGTGTTGGAGGACCTGGGCTGGTTCGTGGTCGACAATCTGCCGCCCGAACTGATCGCCACGATGGTCGAGCTCGGTGCGCGCTCGCAGGGCATGGTCACCAGGGTCGCGGTGGTCATGGACGTGCGCAGCCGGGCGTTCACCGACGACCTCGCAGCGGTGATCAAGGATCTGGACACCCGCGGCTACCGGCCCAAGGTGCTGTACCTGGAAGCCACCGACGCGGTGTTGATCCGTCGCTTCGAGCAGGTCCGGCGCAGCCACCCACTGCAGAGCGATGGCCGGCTCGCCGATGGGATCGCAGCGGAGCGGGCGTTGCTCGCTCCGCTGCGCGACGAGGCCGACCTGGTGCTGGACACCACAGGGCTATCCGTGCACCAGCTCCGGACCAAGATCGAGCACGCGTTCGGTGGGGAATCGAGCACCCGTACCCGGATCACCGTGGTGTCCTTCGGCTACAAGTACGGGCTGCCGATGGACTCCGACCTTGTGATCGACGTGCGGTTCCTGCCCAATCCATTCTGGATCCCGGAACTGCGGGAGGGCACCGGTCTGGACGCCGACGTCCGCAACTACGTGTTGTCCCAGGAGGGTGCCGAGGAGTTCCTGGACCGCTATCTCGAGCTGCTGCGGTTGATCAGCGGTGGTTACCGGCGGGAGGGTAAGCGTTACCTCACCATCGCGGTGGGGTGCACCGGTGGTAAACACCGCAGCGTGGTCGTTTCGGAGGCCTTGGCCGCCCGGCTCAACCGGAAAGACGGGATCGGCGAGATCGCTGTCAAGGTTGTGCACCGGGACGTGGGTCGCGAGTGACCCGCGTTCTCAAGGCTGTCGCATTGGGTGGTGGTCACGGCCTGTACGCCACTTTGCTGGCATTGCGAGCCATCACCGAGGACGTCACCGCGGTGGTCACAGTGGCAGATGACGGCGGCTCGTCCGGGCGGCTGCGCCGGGAGCTGGGTGTGCTCCCGCCGGGCGATCTGCGGATGGCGCTGGCCGCGTTGGCGGCTGCCGACGGTGGCGGGGCGCGGTGGCGGCAGGTGTTCCAGCATCGCTTCGGTGGCACCGGTGCGCTGGCCGGACATGCCGTGGGCAACCTGGTGATGGCCGGGCTGCTGGAAGTCCTCGGCGACCCGGTGGCGATGCTCGACGAGGTGTGCCGGCTGCTCGAGGTGACCGGCCGGGTGCTGCCGATGACCGCCGAACCTCTCGACATCGAGGCCGACGTGGCGGGTCTGGACGGTCACCCGGACACGCTGCGGCGGATCCGGGGCCAGGTGGCGGTGGCCACCACGCCGGGTCGGGTACATCGGGTGTGGCTGCGTCCGGAACGGCCGCAGGCCTGCGTCGAAGCGGTCCGTGCGGTCGGCGAGGCCGATCTCGTGGTGCTCGGGCCCGGTTCATGGTTCACCAGTGTGCTGCCGCACCTGCTGGTCCCCGGCCTGGCCATGGCGTTGGTCAGCACCGCGGCGCGCCGGGTGCTGGTGCTCAACCTGGCCCCGCAGCCGGGCGAGACCGCTGGGTTCTCCCCGGAGCAGCATGTGACCGTGCTGTGCGATCACGCCCCGCCCGGGTTCACCGTGCACGCGGTCCTCGCCGATACCGAGACGGTGACGGCGCCCGCTCGGTTGCACCGGTGCGCCGCGACGCTTGGCGGGCACGCGTACCTTGACCGGGTCGCCGAGGAGGGATCCACCGATCGCCACGATCCGGTGGCCCTGGCAGCGGCGCTGCGTCGGATACTGGTAGACGGATCGCACCTGCAAGGGGAGGAGAAGCGCCGGTGGCCATGACCTCCGCCGTCAAGGACGAGCTGAGCCGGCTACGGGTGACCAAGATGTGTTGCCGGCGGGCCGAGGTCTCCTCGCTGCTGCGCTTCGCTGGGGGCCTGCACATCATCGCCGGGCGCGTGGTGGTGGAGGCCGAGCTGGATACCGGCTCCGCCGCCCGACGGCTGCGCCGGGAGGTGCACGAGCCTCTACGGGCACAACTCCGATGTGCACCTGATCACTGCCGGTGGACTGCGCAAGGGCACCTGCTACGTGGTCCGGGTAGTGCGTGACGGGGAGGGGCTGGCCCGCCAGACCGGGCTGCTGGACCTGCGCGGCCGTCCGGTGCGGGGATTGCCCCCGCAGGTCGTCTCCGGTGGTCTGTGCGATGCCGAGGCCTCCTGGCGCGGTGCTTTCCTCGCCCACGGCTCGCTCACCGAGCCTGGCCGCTCGGCTGCGTTGGAGGTGACCTGTCCCGGGCCGGAGGCCGCGCTGGCCCTGGTCGGAGCGGCCCGCCGGCTGGGCATCGCAGCCAAGGCGCGCGAGGTCCGGGGCGCCGATCGGGTGGTGATCCGCGACGGTGACGCCATCGGGGCGCTGCTGACCCGGCTCGGCGCGCACGACTCGGTGCTGGCCTGGGAGGAGCGGCGGGTGCGCCGCGAGGTGCGCGCCACCGCCAACCGGCTGGCCAACTTCGATGACGCGAACCTGCGCCGATCCGCGCGCGCGGCGGTGGCCTCGGCGGCCCGAGTCGCCCGGGCGATGGAGTTGCTCGGCGCGGATATCCCAGGACATCTGCTCACTGCGGGCCGGCTGCGGCTGGAGCACCGGCAGTCCTCACTGGAGGAGCTGGGCCAGCTCGCCGACCCCCCGCTGACCAAAGACGCTGTGGCGGGCCGGATCCGTCGGCTGCTCGCGATGGCCGATCGGCGGGCCGAGGAGCTCGGGTTGCCGGACACCGAATCCGCGGTCACCCCCGACATGCTCGACGCCTGACGTCACGAACACCCCTGCGTTCCCCCTCCCGGGGGGCCTGCCCGGTGGGCGCCGGCCGATAGGGTGACGCCCGAGAGCGTCACGCAGAGTCGTGCCGGCCATGGCAGCCGGCTGGGTGTGGAGAGGGAGATGGCATCGTGACTGTTCGGGTAGGGATCAACGGGTTCGGCCGCATCGGGCGGAACTTCTGGCGCGCGGTGCAGTCCGGTGGCCACGACATCGAGGTGGTGGCGTTCAACGACCTCGGAGACGTCGCGACCATGGCGCACCTGCTCAAGTACGACAGTGTGCTGGGCAGGCTGAAGGAGGACGTGCACGTCACTGACGACGGCATCGCGGTCGGTGGCAAGACCATCAAGGCGCTCGCCGAGCGAGATCCGGGGGTGTTGCCCTGGGGCGCTCTGGGTGTCGATGTGGTGCTGGAGTCGACCGGCTTTTTCACCACTGCGGCCGACGCCCGAAGGCACGTCGACGAAGGCGGCGCCAAGAAAGTGATCATCTCTGCGCCGGCCAAGGGTGAGGACCTCACCGTGGTGCTCGGGGTCAACGACTCCAGGCTGGACGGTTCCCAGACAGTGATCTCCAACGCCTCCTGCACCACCAACTGCCTGGGTCCGATGGCCAAGGTGCTGCACGACGCGCTGGGCATCGACAAGGGTCTGATGACCACCATCCATGCCTACACGCAGGACCAGAACCTGCAGGACGCCCCGCACAAGGATCTGCGCCGGGCTCGGGCCGCCGCGATCAACATCGTGCCGACCTCGACCGGCGCCGCCAAAGCCATCGGGCTGGTGCTGCCGGAGCTCAACGGAAAGCTCGACGGCTACGCCCTGCGGGTGCCGATTCCCACCGGATCGATCACCGATCTGTCCGCCTCGGTTTCCCGCGAGACCAGCGTCGCGGAGGTCAACGAGGCCTTCCGGGCCGCCGCCGAGGGTCCGCTGAAGGGCATCCTGCGCTACAGCGTGGAGCCGATCGTGTCCTCGGACATCATCACCGACCCTGCGTCGTGCGTCTTCGACTCGCCGCTGACCAAGGTGATCGGTAACCAGGTCAAGATCGTCGGCTGGTACGACAACGAATGGGGCTATTCCAACCGGCTGGCTGACCTGACCATCATGGTCGGCTCGCAGCTGTGAGAACACTCGACGACCTGCTCGCCGGGGGTGTGTCGGGCCGGATCGTGCTGGTTCGCGCCGACTTCAACGTGCCCCTGGAGGGGGCGAGGATCACTGATGACGGGCGGATCCGCGCCTCGCTGCCCACCCTGCGGGCGCTGACCGCTGCCGGGGCCCGGGTGGTGGTGACCGCGCACCTGGGCCGCCCCCAAGGCGTGCCTGACCCGGCGTACTCGCTCACCCCGGTCGCCACCCGGCTCGGTGAGCTGCTGGGTACCTCGATAGCGGCGGCGACCGATGTCGTCGGTGACTCGGCTCGTGCCGCGGTGGCCGGCCTGACCGACGGTGGTCTCGCGCTCCTGGAGAACGTCCGATTCGATGCCCGGGAGACATCCAAGGACGCCACCGAGCGGGGCGCGCTGGCCGATGAGCTGGCCGCTCTGGTGGGTCCGGAAGGCGCGTTAGTCTCCGACGGGTTCGGCGTGGTGCACCGTGTGCAGGCCTCGGTCGTCGACGTCGCCGAGCGACTGCCCGGCTACGCCGGCACCCTGGTGCTGACCGAGCTGACCACTCTGCGGCGGCTCACCGACGCACCGGAGCGCCCCTACGCGGTCGTTCTCGGCGGGTCGAAGGTGTCCGACAAGCTCGCTGTGATCGAGGCGCTGCTGCCGAAGGTGGACGTCCTGCTCGTCGGCGGTGGGATGTGTTTCACCTTCCTGGCAGCCCTTGGTCACCCGGTCGGTTCCTCGCTGTTGGAGCCCGACATGGTCGACGTGTGCGCCCAACTGCTGAAAACCTCCGGCGACACCATCCGGCTGCCCCGCGACGTGGTCATCGCCGACGAGTTCGCGGCGCACGCGAAGACCCGTACGGTGGCCGCTGAGGACATCCCGGACGGGTGGATGGGTCTGGACATCGGCCCGGACACGGTGCGCGACTTCGCCGCGGCGCTGGCCGGAGCAGCGACGGTGTTCTGGAATGGTCCGATGGGGGTGTTCGAGCTCGCTCCCTTCGAGGCGGGCACCCGCGGTGTCGCGGAGACCATCGCCGGCTCGGACGCGTTCAGTGTGGTCGGCGGCGGTGACTCGGCGGCCGCGGTGCGGTTGCTGGGCTTGCCCGAGGACGGTTTCTCGCACATCTCCACTGGTGGGGGCGCGTCTCTGGAATTTCTTGAGGGCAAGGTGCTGCCTGGTGTCGCGGTGCTGGAGACTTAGGGAGTGGCCCGCCAACCGTTGATCGCCGGTAACTGGAAGATGAACCTGCACCATCTTGAAGCCATCGCGCTGGTGCAGAAGCTCGCTTTCGCCCTGCCGAAGAAGTACTTCGCCAAGGTCGAGGTGGCGGTACTGGTGCCGTTCACCGCGTTGCGCAGCGTGCAGTCTCTCGTCGAGGGGGACAAGCTGCTGATGTGCTACGGGGCGCAGGATCTGTCCCCGAAGGACTCCGGGCCCTACACCGGCGACGTGTCGGGGCCGATGCTGACCAAACTGGATTGCAGCTACGTCGTGGTCGGGCACTCCGAACGGCGCGAACACCACGGCGAGGATGACGCGACGGTAGGCAGCAAGGTGCGAGCCGCGTTGCGTAATGGGCTCATCCCGATCTTGTGTGTGGGCGAGGGCCTGGAGATCCGCGAGGCTGGCGGGCACCTGACGCACAGCACCGAGCAGTTGCGCGCCGCGCTCAAGGGGCTGACCGCCGAGCAGGTCCGGACCGTCGTAGTCGCCTACGAGCCGATCTGGGCGATCGGCACCGGTCGGGTCGCCACCCCGGCCGACGCGCAGGAAGTCTGCGGCGCGCTGCGGGCGTCGCTGGCGGACAAGTACGGCGCTGAGGTCGCCGACGACGTCCGGGTGATCTACGGCGGATCAGTCAAATCGAGCAATGTCGCCGACCTGGTCGCCGAGTCCGACATCGACGGTGCCCTGGTGGGGGGTGCGAGCCTGGACGCCGATGAGTTCGCGAAGCTGTGTGCCCTGGCCGCAGGCGGCCCGCTACCGTGACTGGGCGGCACGACCCGAGGCCGACCCCCGGTCGGCTGCTAGACGGAGTAGCCTTGCGTATCATGCGTCGTTCGACGAGGGTGTGATGAAGCTCTTCCTGCAGATCCTGCTCCTGGTCACCAGCATCGCGCTGATCCTGCTGATCCTGCTGCATCGAAGCCGTGGCGGGGGGCTGTCCAGTCTGTTCGGTGGTGGCGTGCAATCGAGTTTGTCCGGATCCAGCGTGGTGGAGAAGAATCTGGACCGGCTGACGTTGTTCGTCAGTTCGATATGGGTGATCTCCATAGTGGGGATCGGGCTTCTGATCAAGATCGGCTGAGCAGCCTAGGGTGATTCCCGGGCGCCTCCGCGAGGTGAGGGCGATTAATGGCTAGTGGCAATGCGATCCGCGGTACGCGGGTCGGAGCAGGTCCGATGGGGGAGTCCGAGCGGGGAGAGACTGCTCCCCGCCGTCGGGTGTCCTACTGGTGCGCGAACGGGCATGAATCCAAGCCTTCGTTCGCGGCCGAGGCCGAGGAGCCCGATGTGTGGGACTGCGCGCGGTGCGGTTTCCCGGCCGGGAGAAACGAGCAACGGCCACCCGACGCGCCACGCAACGAGCCGTACAAGACACACCTGGCTTACGTGAAGGAGCGTCGCTCCGACGCCGACGGCGAGGCTATCCTCGCTGAGGCGCTGGCCAGACTGAAGGAATCCCGCGAGCCCTGATAGTGGTCGCCGCTACTGACAGCCGCGGGTGTTCCCTTCGAAGAGCAGGCCATAGGAGCACTTGAGGGCTTCGCTCGTACCATTCCATGTGATCAACGCGGTAGGGCGAACGTTCGATCGGTGCGGCGCATCGCTGGTGTCCTTCGGGTCCCCAGTTCCTGTGGTGGGGTCGTCTGAGGTGGAGACACCTTGCTTGGAGGCATCCCGGGTGAGCGCTGCGGGGGCGGTTGAGAAAAGCAGTCCGACCGGCGCGAAAGCTGCGGGGGCAGTAGCGAGCAGGCACCCGAGGATGAGCGCGGACGCGGCGACTACGCGAATACCTGACGGGTCAGCGCAGGCATTCCGGCATTGACTGTACAGATGGTACAAACGGGAGCTGTCATCCCGGTAGACGAAGGTAGCCGGTTGGTCGGCAACCACAACCGGCGTATTCTGGTCGACCAGGATATCTCTGATGTAGAGATGTTTTCGCGTCCGGACAGTGTGGGTATCGACTGAGTCGTCCATTTCCGTCACCCTCCGTTAGTGATGGCGTCGACGTGTATTCGCTACGCATTCACTCCCAGACTTACCCGTCAGGATCTGCCCCGTCCTCCTGCACGGTGAGGACTTACGCTACGTCTTATGTCCGACAAGTTGTGAGAAATCAGCGGCCGAGCAGTTCCGTAGGCAGCTTGGCGGCGGCGCCCCGGTCCAGTAGCCACAGTGTGCGGCGGCGACCCGTCGCGCCCGCGACGGGCAACTGCACCTCGCCTGCACCGCCTAGCGCCATCATGACCGCTGCGGCCTTCTCCGACCCCGAGACGATCAACCACACCTCCGCGGCACACCGGATTGCCGGCAGGGTCAGGGTGATCCGGATGGGTGGCGGCTTGGGACTGCCCCGTACACCGATCACCGCGCGCTCGGTCTCGTAGACCGCGGGGGAGCCGGGGAACACCGAGCCGACGTGGCCTTCCTCGCCGATTCCGAGACAGCAGATGTCGAACGACGGCGCCGGGCCACGGTCCTCCGGCCGTCGCCGGCTCCGCAGGAGAGCCTCGTAGGCATGGGCAGCGGCGTCCGGGTCGCCCCCCGCAGGGCCGTCCGAGGCCCCCATCGGGTGGACTCGGGTGGGGTCCACGCTGACCTGGTCGAGCAGCGCCTCGCGAGCTTGGGTCTCGTTGCGGTCCGGGTGGCCACGGGGGAGGAACCGCTCGTCGCCCCAGTAGATGTCCAACCGTCGCCAGTCCACCGCCGCAGCCGCCGGGGTGCTCGCCACCTCACGGAGCACTGCGATACCGATGCGTCCCCCGGTCAGTACCAGTGATGCGGACCCCGTGGCGGTCTGAATGTCCACGATCCGGGTCACTAGCCGGGCGGCCGCCGACGCCGCCAGCACCTCCGCGGTGGCATACACCGCCACATCGGGGCGGCTCACCGGCCGCCCTGTGTCTCGTCCGATCGGATGACCTTCGCGGTACCGGCGCGGCGGCCCTCCACGTCGATCAGCGCCTGCAGCGCGGCATGGTAGATCTCGTCAGGATCCAGCCTGCGTAGTTCCTCGGCGAGGCAATCGCGTACCGGGCGGCGCCGCAACGGTACGCGCCGATCCGGTTGACCCGGCTGACGTAACGTTCCCACCTTCCCGTCGGGCCGGACCAACTCCACCGGTCCGGACCGACGTGCCAGCACCGCTGAGCTGATCCCGCCGCCGGGAGGGCTGGTCCGGCGCCGTACCGGGACCTGCAGGCGGGACCGCAGCCAGGCGGCGAGCAGGTCTGCGGACGGGTTGTCTGCGGCACCGGTGACATCGACCGCGTCGACATTCTCATGTGGCGGTAGGTCCAGGGCTGCGGCCAGGAGCGCGCGCCACGGCGTCAGCCGGGACCACGCGAGGTCGGTGTCCCCGTCCGTGTAGGAGGTGCGACGGCTGTCCAGAGCCTTGATCGGCTGGGAGGCTGCGGCGGCGTCGGTGATCCGGCGCTGCGCCAGTCTCCCGATGGGGTCCTGCGCGGGCACCGCGGGAGCCACCCCTGGCCACCATGTGACCACCGGGCAGTCCGGTAATAGCAGTGGTACCACCACGCTGTCGCCGTGGTCGGCCAGTGGGCCGTACAGGCGGAGCACGAGCACCTCGGACGCGCCGGCATCACCGCCGACGCGGATCTGGGCGTCCAGCCGGGTTCCGGCCCGTTTGAGGCCCCGAGCCACCACCAGCACCCGGCAGGGGTGCTCCTTGCTGGCCTCATTGGCGGCCTCGATCGACTGCTCCACCTGCGCGGAGTCATCGGTGACGATCACCAAGGTGAGTACCCGACCCAGTGCTACCGCGCCACCGCGCTCCCGGATGTCGATCAGCGCGTGGTTCACCGCCGAGGTCGTGGTGGAAGGCAGATCGACGATCATTGCTTCCTCCGGCTTTGTCCCGAGCGGTGCGGAAGTAATCCGCGCCATCGCGAAGGTCGATGATGGGATCGGGGTAGTCGAGGCGGGCTCGGTGGGGTGGGTCCAGCTTCCAGGGTTGGTGTACCGCAGGGCCTTGGATGTCGTGGAGTTCGGGCAGGTAGCGGCGGACGTAGTCACCGGTGGGGTCGTAGCGTTCGGCCTGCCGCAGCGGGTTGAGGATCCGATTGGGTCTGGTGTCGGTGCCGGTTCCGGCGACCCACTGCCAGTTGAGCTGGTTGTTGGCGACATCGGCGTCGACGAGCAGGTCGAGGAAATGCTGGGCGCCGATGCGCCAGTCCAGATACAGGGTTTTGGCGAGGAAGCCAGCAGTGATGAGGCGCGCGCGGTTGTGCATCCACCCCTCCCTGCGGAGCTGTCGCATGCCTGCGTCGACGATCGGATAGCCGGTGCGGCCATCGCGCCAGGCTTGGGCCGCCGTTTCGTCACGTCGCCATCGGTCGTGGCGGGTGCGGTAGTCGACGGTGGCGGCGTCGGGACGCGCGGCGAGGACCTGATGATGGAAGTCGCGCCACGCCAGCTGCCGGATGAAGGCTTCGCCCCCCGGCGTCGAACGGTCGGCGGTGCGCAACGCCTCGGTGGGTGAGACGCAACCGAAATGCAGGTAGGGCGACAGCCGGGAAGTGCCGTCAGCAGCGAGGTCGTCGTGGGCCTGCTCGTACTGACGGATCGGTTCGGCGAGCCAGCCGTGCAGAATGCGCCGCCCCGCGGTTTCACCACCGCACGGCAGGTCCGGTGAGCGCTGGCCGGTGTATACCTGCTCGGGCCGGGGCATCGGCTCGGTGGCGATGGGCGGCACGGTGATCCGGCCGGGTGCCGGGAGCAGGCTGCGGGTGTCCGCTGCGGCCCAACGCCGGTAGTAGGGCGTGAAGACCGCGAAATGGGCACCTCCGCCCGAGGGGGTGATCGCCGCGGGTTCCACCACGGTGATCGTGTTAGCGTGGATCCGCAGCCGGCAGCCTCGGCCGGCGAGGCCCGCCCGCAGGGCCTGTTCGCGGCGGTGGCTGTAACCGCTGACGTCGGCGGCGAGATGTACCTCGGTGCCCCCCAGCTCCGCGACGATGCGCTCGACCTCCCTGACCACCGAGCCGGAGCGCACCACGAGTAACCCTTGCAGCTCCCGCAGCTGGGCGTCCAGATCGGCCAGCGCCTCGGCCAGAAACGTCGCCCGGTTCGCCGACATCGAGCCGCTGGTGAGGATCGCGGCGTCGAGCACGAACAGCGGCACTACCTCGGTCGCGGCGCGGCTGGCCGCGTGCAGCACGGGATTGTCGTGCACCCGCAAGTCGCGGGTGAACAACGCGATCGCCACACTCATCAGGCTGGTCTGCCGCGGGTGGCCGGCCATGTCGTGATCATGGTCGTCTCCAGGTGCGTCCGGTGGTGGCGATCATGTGGTCTGCGGAGGGTGGTCCCCAGGTGCCGGCGGGGTAGGGGTCGGGTTGGTTGTGTGTGGTCCAGTGGTGGAGTGCGGGGTCGAGGATTTTCCAGGAGAGTTCTACTTCGGCGTTGGTGGGGAATAGTGAGGGTTCGCCGAGCAGGACGTCGAGCAGGAGGCGTTCGTAGGCTTCGGGGGAGGTTTCGGTGAAGGCGGTGCCGTAGCGGAAGTCCATGGTGACGTCGCGGACTTCCATGGCGGTGCCGGGGACTTTGGAGCCGAATCGGATGGTGATGCCTTCGTCGGGTTGGACGCGGATGACGAGGGCGTTGTGTCCGAGTTCTTCGGTCATGGTTTTTTCGAAGGGGAGGTGGGGGGCTTTTTTGAAGATGACGGCGATTTCGGTGACGCGGCGGCCGAGTCGTTTGCCGGTGCGGAGGAAAAAGGGGACTCCGGCCCATCGTCGGTTGTTGATGTGGAGGGTGATGGCGGCGTAGGTCTCGGTGGTGGAGTCGTGGTGGAAGCCGGGTTCGTCGCGGACGCCGGGGACTTGGGTGCCGCCTTGCCAGCCGGTGGTGTATTGGCCGCGGGCGGTGGTGTGGTCGAGGGGTTCGGCCAGGGTGGTCGCGGAGAGTATTTTGATTTTCTCGGCGCGGAGTGATTCGGGGGAGAAGGACAGGGGTTCTTCCATGGCGGTGAGGGCCAGGAGTTGCAGGAGGTGGTTTTGGATGACGTCGCGGGCGGCGCCGATGCCGTCGTAGTAGCCGGCGCGGCCGGCGAGTCCGATGTCTTCGGCCATGGTGATCTGGACGTGGTCGACGTAGTGGCTGTTCCAGATGGGTTCATAGAGTTGGTTGGCGTAGCGCAGCGCGAGGATGTTCTGGACGGTTTCTTTGCCGAGGTAGTGGTCGATGCGGAACACGGAGTCCTCGGGGAAGACGTCGTTGACGATGTCGTTGAGTTCGCGGGCGCTGCGCAGGTCGTGGCCGAAGGGTTTCTCGATGACCACGCGGCGCCAGTGGTCGGGGTGGGGGGTGGCCAGGCCGGTGCGGGCGAGTTGTTTGAGGACCACGGGGAACATCGCGGGGGGGATGGACAGGTAGAAGGCGTGGTTGCCGCCGGTGCCGCGTTGCTGGTCGAGGTCGGTGACGGTGGCCGCGAGGGTGTCGAAGGCGGTGTCGTCGTCGAAGCTGCCCGGGACGAACCGGATGCCGTCGGACAAGCGGGCCCAGACCTCTTCGCGGAACGGGGTCCGGGCGTGTTCGGCGACCGCGTCGTGGACCAGTTCGGCGAAGTTCTCATCCTCCCAGTCCCGGCGGGCGACACCGACCAACGCGAAACCCGGTGGTAACAACCCCCGGTTGGCCAGGTCATAGATCGCCGGCATCAACTTCTTCCGGGACAGATCACCCGTCACCCCGAAAATCACCACACCACACGGCCCAGCGATCCGCGGCAACCGCTTATCCCGACTGTCCAACAGCGGATTCACCCAGCTGCCCAGGGTCCTGCTCTCGGTCATCTGAGCTCCTGCAGTGCGTGCACCAGCGTTACCAACCCGGCTGCCCGGTCGAGCAGGTGCAACCGCAGCACGGGGCGGCCGTGGGCGGTGAGCACCTCGGCATCACCCAACGCTTGGGCCTGTTGCAGTTCACCGAGGCTGAACCCGGCACCGGGCACCGGGATGTCTGTGCCGACCGCGCCGGTCAGCTGCAGGAACGCCCCGTTCTGGTGGCCGCCCTTGTGGTACTGGCCGGTTGAGTGCAGGAAGCGGGGACCCCATCCGAAGGTGGTCTGCAGCCACGTGCGACGTGCCAGTTCGGTGCGAAGCACCGCTGCGGACGCATCGGCGACGCGATCCAGGTACGCCTGTATCGCGAGGTAGCCCTGCTGCGGGGCTGCGGCTATCAGCGCCCGCAACGCGTCGCTCAGGGTGGCCACCCCGACTGGCAGCCAGTCGCCGACGGGGTACACCGCGACATCACCGTCGACGAATGCGGGCGCGACAGCCGGCCCGGTGGCCGATGTGCCGATGACACCGTTGAGCTGGGCCCGGGCGGCGACCTTCGCGGCTTCCACATCGGGCTGGTCGAACGGGTTGATCCCCAGCACCCGGCCGACCACCGCGACGGCGTGCTCCCAGAGCAACACCTGTTCCCCCAGGGTGCCGTTGACCGCGACAGCGGCACCCTCCACCCCAGGGCCGATCGCGACCGGGGTGGCATCCGGTCCGGCGTCGGCGAAGCCGGGCGCCGCTGGGTTCTCCACCACGACCGGCAGCAGCCCGGTGCCCTCCTTGCCAGTGGATTCGGCGATGAGCTGCTCGGCCCAGTCGGCGAAACCGATGATCCCCGAGCCGGTGTCGGTCAGCACGACTTTCTCAGCGCCGGCGGCATGCCTCACGGCCAGCGCGGCAGCCAGCCGCAACGCCGGGTTCGCGGGGTCGTCGAGGGCCAGCAGCGGGGCCAGCTGTGCCGCCTCGTCGAGCAGGTTCGCGATGTCCGCGCCGGCCAGACCGGCCGGGACCAGGCCGAAGGCGGTCAACGCTGAGTATCGCCCGCCCACGTTCGGGTCGGCGGTGATCACCGCCCGGTAGTGCTCCGCCTCTGCGATCTGCTGCAGTGGTGATCCCGGGTCGGTCACCACCACCAGGTGCGCTGCCGGGTCCAGCCCGGCCGCGGCGAACGCGGCGGCGAACACCCGACGGTGACTGTCGGTCTCCACCGTGGAGCCCGACTTGGACGACACCACGAGCACGGTGCGATCCAGATCCCCAGCCAGCGCGTCGGCCACCTGACCGGGGTCGGTGGTGTCCAGCACGGTCAGCGCCGCCTTGTCCGTGGCACAGATCACCTCCGGGGCCAGCGACGAGCCACCCATGCCGGCCAGCACCACCCGGTCGATGCCGTCGGAGTGCAGGTCAGCCCGCAGCGCATCGATGGTGGCCAGCAGCGGCCGGGAGGTCTCGGGTAGCGCCACCCAGGCCAGCCGCCGGGCGGCCTCCGGCTGTGAGCGCGGACCCCATAGCGTCGGATCCTGGTTGGCAAGCGCTGATGCCACTCGCTCCGCGACGAGGTTGTCCACCAACGCCTGGGTTGCGCCCGCCACACCAGTGCAGCGGATGTCGATGGCAAGCTGTGTCATCGGCGGTCAGTTTCCCGACCGTGGGGCAGCTTTGGCCAGCTGTCCGGCCACCGTCTCGCCCAGCTCGGCCCAGGATGCGGCGAACTTCTGCACACCCTCGCGCTCGAGCACGACGAACACATCGTCGAGATCGATTCCCACCTCGGCCAGCTCGTCGAAGGTGCGTTGGGCCTGCTCGGCGGTGCCCGACACCTGGTCGCCGGGCACCTCGCCGTGGTCGGCCAGGGCGAGCAGGGTCAGTTCCGGCATCGTGTTCACCACCCCCGGGGCGATCAGTTCGGTGACGTATTTGGTGTCCGGGTAGGCCGGATTCTTCACCCCGGTGGACGCCCACAGCGGCCGTTGCGGCCGCGCCCCGGCTTCGCGCAGGCCAGCCCAGCGCGGCGTGGCGAATTCCTGCTGGTATTGCGCGTAGGCCAGCCGGGCGTTGGCTACCGCGGCCTGCCCCCGCAGCGCCAGGGCGGGGTCGGTGCCGATCGCGTCCAGCCGCTTGTCCACCTCGGTGTCCACCCGGGAGACGAAGAACGACGCGACCGAGGTGATCGTGACCAGTTCGTGCCCGTTGGCTCTGGCCCGTTCCAGGCCGTCGAAGAAGGCCACCATCACCTCCCGGTATCGGGCTACTGAGAACACCAAGGTGACATTGACGCTGATCCCCTCGGCCAGCGCACCGGTGATGGCCGCCAAGCCCTCGACCGTTGCCGGAATTTTGATCATGAGATTGGGGCGATCGACCAGTTTCCACAGTTCGATGGCCTGGGCCAGGGTGGCGTCGGTCTGGCGCGCCAACCGAGGATCGACTTCCAGCGACACCCGGCCGTCCACCCCGGCTGTGGTCTCCCAGGTCTCGCGGAACATGTCGCAGGCCAGCTGGACGTCGGCGACGGTGATCTCGCGCACGGCCTCATCGACCGAGGCGCTGCGGGCGGCCAGCGTGCTGACCTGCTCAGCGTAATCCTCAGCGTGGACCACCGCCTGGGCGAAGATCGTCGGGTTGCTGGTCACCCCGACGACATGCTTGTCGGTGATCAGATCCGCCAGGTTGCCCGAGTTGACCCGTTGCCGGGACAGGTCGTCCAGCCAGATCGACACACCCGCCTCGGACAGGGCCTGCAGGGTATCGGTGCTGCTCACGAAAGTTCCTTCCGCCCGCTGTGGGGTCAGTTCTTGGTGATCTCGACACGTTCCAGACTGCGACGGGCCGCGTCGGCTACCGCCTCGCCGGTGAAGCCGAACTCGCGGTACAGAGTCTGCCAGTCGGCCGAGGCACCGAAATGTTCCAGCGAGACGACCTCGCCGTGATCGCCGACGAAGCGGTGCCACGGCATCGCGATACCGGCCTCGACGGCTACCCGAGCCTTCACCGACGGCGGGAGTATCTGGTCGCAGTAGGCCTCGCCCTGAGCGTCGAACCATTCCATGCACGGCATCGACACCACCCGAGTCTTGATTCCCTCGGCCGCCAGCACACGCTGGGCGGCCACGGCCAGCTGTACCTCGGAGCCGGTGGCGATCAACAGCACGTCGGGCAACCCGCCGCCGATATCGGACGAGGTGTCGGACAGCACATAACCGCCGCGGGCGACGCCCGCGGCATCGGTGCCCTCCAAGACGGGTACCTTCTGCCGGGTCAGGGCCAGCCCGGTAGGCCGGGTGCCCTGCTCCAGCAGTGTCTTCCACGCCGCCGCGGTCTCGTTGGCATCCGCTGGACGGACCACGTCCAGCCCGGGGATGGCCCGCAGCGCGGCCAGGTGCTCGACCGGCTGGTGAGTGGGGCCGTCCTCGCCGAGCCCGATCGAGTCGTGGGTCCAGACGTAGGTGGTCGGCGCCTGCATCAAGGCGGCCAACCGCACCGCGGGACGCATGTAGTCGCTGAAGATCAGGAATGTGCCGCCGTAGGGCCGGGTCGGTCCGTGCAGCACGATCCCGTTGAGGATCGCGCCCATGGCATGCTCGCGCACTCCGAAGTGCATCGTGCGCCCGTAGGGCCGCGCGGTCCACATCTTTGTTGAGTTCTTCTCGGGGCCGAACGAGTCGGCGCCCTTGATCGTGGTGTTGTTGCTCTCACCGAGGTCTGCGGAGCCACCCCACAGCTCCGGAAGCACCTCGCCGATCGCCGAGAGCACCTCCCCGGAAGCCTTGCGGGTCGCAATCGCATTCGGGGACCCTTCCGGTCCTGGCTCCCAGGTAGGCAGCTTCTCCGCCCAGCCGGCGGGCAGCTCGCGGCGGATCAGACGGTCGAACAGCGCGGCACCGGACGGGTTGGTCTGCCGCCAGGAGTCGAAGGACTTCTGCCACTGCTCATGCGCGGCCTGACCGCGCGCCACCACCTGCCGGGTGTGCGCGAGCACTTCCGGCTCCACGACGAAGGAGTGCTGCGGGTCGAAGCCCAGTGCCGCCTTCACCGCGGCCACCTCGTCGGCGCCCAGGGCTGCGCCGTGCGCCGCCCCGGTGTTCATCTTGTTCGGCGCGGGATAGCCGATCACGGTGCGCAGGACGATCAGCGAAGGGCGGCCGGTCTCGGCCTTGGCCGCTTCCAGAGCGTCCAGGATGCCGACCACGTCCTCGCCGCCCTGGACGATCTGGACGTGCCAGCCGTAAGCCTCGTAACGGGCGGCGGTGTCCTCCGACAGTGCGATCTTGGTGTCGTCCTCGATGGAGATCTCGTTGTCGTCGTAGATCACCACGAGGTTGCCGAGCTCCTGGGTGCCGGCCAGCGAGCTGGCCTCGGAGGTGACGCCTTCCTGGATGTCACCGTCGGAGGCGATGACATAGATGTCGTGGTCGAAGGGGCTCTCGCCCGGCGCGGCGTCGGGATCGAACAAGCCGCGCTCCCGGCGAGCCGCCATGGCCATCCCCACTGCCGCGGCCAGACCCTGACCGAGTGGCCCGGTGGTGATCTCCACACCGATGGTGTGCCCGTACTCGGGATGGCCTGGGGTCTTGGAGCCCCAGGTGCGCAGCTGCTCGATGTCCTCCAGTTCCAGCCCGTAGCCGGACAGGAACAGCTGCAAGTACAGTGTGAGACTGGAGTGGCCGGCGGACAGCACGAACCGGTCCCGGCCGGTCCAGGCCGCGTCGGTGGGGTCGTGCCGTAACACCCGCTGGAACAGCGTGTATGCCAGCGGGGCGAGGCTCATGGCGGTACCCGGATGACCGTTGCCGACGCGCTGTACGGCGTCAGCGGCGAGCACCCGGAGGGTGTCCACCGCGCGGGTGTCCAGATCGGTCCAGTCGTCGGGCACCCTGGGGGTGGTGAGCTGGGTCAGATCGTCGGTGACGGACACGCTCGTGCTCCTGACTGTGCTCGGTCCGGCGGCCCGCGGCGCGAATAGTCTGTCGGGCCGATCTCTACGATCCACCCTAGCGAGGTGTCGCCCCGCTGTGGACTCATCGACCAGGTGCCCCACCGGGGGTGATGCACACCACGCGACTACCATCCTGGTTAATGCATTACCCGCTCGGGCCGCCGCTCAGTCCTGCCGCAGTCCGTGACTCGTAATCAGAGAGGGGCGACGGTGAAGTCGGCACCCAAGCCCTCCAGGGTACCGTCTTCTCAGTCTCCTGGACTACGGCCTCAGTCTCCTGGGCTATTCGCTGCGAGAACGCGGTGAGCAGCGCCGTCCACTCTCCTGCCCCACCGCGAGCCGGGCGCCGTGGTGGCGTGCTATGGGGCTACCTCGCCTTGACCAAACCGCGAGTGATCGAATTGCTGCTGGTCACCACCATACCGGCGATGTTGCTCGCCGCCCGGGGGGTGCCTTCGCTGTGGCTGATCCTGGCTACCCTGCTGGGCGGCAGTATGGCTGCGGGCAGCGCGAACGCGCTGAACTGCGTAGCCGACGCTGATATCGATGCCGAGATGCACCGGACCCGCGCCCGCCCCCTGGTCACCCACCAGGTGCCCATCCGCCATGCGCTGATTTTCGGGATCGTGCTGGGGCTGGTCGCGTTCGGCTGGTTATGGGCCACCACCAACCTGCTCTCCGCGGTGTTGGCAGTGGTGACCATCCTGTTCTACGTCTTCGTCTACACACTGCTGCTCAAGCGCCGTACGGCGCAGAACATCATCTGGGGGGGTGCCGCCGGGTGCATGCCGGTGGTGATCGGCTGGTCGGCCGTCACCGGAACGGTGGCGTGGCCTGCGCTGGTGATGTTCGGAGTGATCTTCTTCTGGACGCCGCCGCACACCTGGGCGCTGGCGATGAAGTTTCGCGAGGACTACCAGCGGGTTGGTGTGCCGATGCTGCCCACGGTCGCCTCCCCGGTTTATGTCACGCGCCAGATCGTGGTGTTCAGCTGGTTGATGGTGGCCTGGAGCCTGCTGCTGGTCGCAGCCACGAGTTGGGTCTACGCCGCTGTGGCGGTGCTCGCCGGCGGTTGGTTCGTGGCGATGGCGCACCGGCTCCACGCAGCGATGCGCCGCGGTGCGGTGATGAACCCCATGCGGCTGTTCCACCTGTCCAACACGTACCTGGCCCTGGTGTTCGTGTCGATCGCCGTCGACTCGGTGCTGGGTTGGACTCCACTGGCTGTGACATCCGGCTGGATCTCCTAGCACTCAGCCTCCCGAACTCGACAGCAGAGCTGCCCGGCGGGCCACTCTGTCGTCGCCCCGGCTACTGATCCCCGCAGGTTTGGTGCCACCCGATCACCAGCCGCACCGTCTCAACGTTGCGTGGCTCAGCCGACAGGGCGGCCGAACACCCCGCCGCTTTGATCATGCTTGGGCACTGCCGCCGGATCGCCCCTTGCCACATATGTTCACACGATCGGGGTTGAGCGTGACGTACGTACCGGGCGTTGCTCGTCCTCTTTCTTGTGGTTGCTGGTTTAGGTCGGTGGCCGGGAGAGGATGTCGAGATGCCGAAGCTGCGAATTCCTCAGCCTGATGGGAGCAGCAATGTCCAAGGTGGACCGTTCCCTGAACGGTCAGTCATCGGCTTCGACTCAGATTCGGGGGAGACATGACAGGAGATAAGGCTGTGGATGGTAGAAACACAGTCAAAGACGGCTGGGTCAACCGCATCGAGTTTTATGCCACGACGCACTTCGCGCCGGCCTGGCGGCTGATCGAACTCATCCCGCCACTGCGACGACAGGTCAACCGGCTGCTGATCAACCGGGCCATCCTGAAGATGCCCACGCGACCGAACCCACTCAGTACGATGGCTCCATACACGTCCTGGGCCTCGCTGACCGATCGCACGTTTGATGGTCGGCATCTGCCGCCTGTGCCCATGGACAGAAAACATCCCGATCTCCAACGGACCGCGGATCTCTTCACCCGTCGCACTGAGACGGTCCTGTGTCCGAAATCAACGGTTCTCTTCGCGTATTTTGCACAGTGGCTCACTGACGGATTCCTGCGCAGCGATCGCAGGGTTCCGGTGGATCCACGGAAGAACACGTCGAACCACGAAATCGACCTGAGTCAGCTCTACGGACTCAACATGGAGGTGACGCGACTGCTCCGCACTAACGACGGCGGCACTCTGAAGAGTCAAGAAATCGGCGACGAAGAATTTCCCCCTTACCTGTGCGAGAACGGAGTCATCAAACCAGAATTTCAGGGAATCTCGGTCGTGAATTTCGACAACCTCACCATTTCGCAGCGGAATGTGCTCTTTGCGATGGGCGGCGATCGGGCCAACTCTCAGTTGGGTTACACGATGCTCAACGTACTGTTTTTCCGTGAGCACAACCGGGTCGCTCGGCTGCTCGCGGAGGAATATCCGAGGTGGGACGACGAGCAACTGTTCCAGACCACTCGGAATATCCTGATCGTGGAGCTCATCAACATCATGATCGGGGAGTACATCAACCACATCACTCCCCTCTACTTCAAGTTCTTCCTCGATGCGTCAGCTTTCCCGAACGCGCGATGGTACCGACAGAACTGGACTGCGATCGAGTTCAACCTGCTGTACCGCTGGCACAGTCTGGTTCCGTCGACCCTCCGCGTCGACGGAGAGGATCTACCGCTCGGGGTGACCCAGTTCAACAACGAGATCCTGATCAAACGGGGCCTAGCTCCGCTGTTCGAGGATGCCTCCACCCAGCGCGCCGGCCGGATCGGGCTCTTCAACACGGATCCAGTGCTCCGGGAGGCCGAAGTGGCGAGCATCTCGCAGGCGCGCCAGGTTCAATTGGCCACGTACAACGATTACCGTGTGCTGTGTCAATTCCCTCAGGTCACCGAATTCGACCAGATCTCGGGTGACCCGGAAGTCCAACTGGCCTTGCGTCAACTGTACGGTAAGGTCGAGAACATCGAGTTGTATACGGGCGTGTTCGCCGAAGACCTCTGCCCTGATTCTGTGCTGCCGGAGCTGATCGGTCGGATGGTGGCGGTGGACGCCTTCTCGCAGGCGTTCACTAATCCCCTTCTCGCACCGCGAATCTTCAATGAGCGAACCTTCTCTCCGCTGGGTATGAAGCTGATCCAGGATACGAACACTTTGTCCGACCTCGTGCACCGTAACGTGCCGGCTGGCTCACAACGTTACTTCATCGGGATGACCCGCCATGGCTGGCGTCGCGGTGCCCCCGTCAATGACACTCTTAGTTTCCTGAATCAATATTCGCCAGCTCTGGCTGACGCGAGGTGACGAGAAGAAAATTCGCCTGTTTCCAGCTCATGTCGTGGCGCATTTCGTAATTGTCACGGCAGTATGCGTGAGCGGACGCAACGACTGCGCCGAGTTGAGACACCTCTGCTGTCGAGCTCGGAACTGGAGGGGTTCCAGTACCTTCCGCGGGCTGCTCCTGTCTCGGGTTCCGTGGCTGGCTTACGAGGCGGTGCCGTTAAGGTCTCCGCGCGTGGGAGACAGGACTGTGGGTGCCGAGACCGTCCGGTTTACTGAGCAGGAGTCGCAGGCCAACGTGCATGCCGTCCTGCAGCTGTGCGCCAGTGGGACGCTGCACTGCAGCGAGAAGACCCGACGGCCGACCGCGGCGACGGTCGCCGCGGTCGCCGAAGCGTTGTCTGCCGGGGACTTCTTCGCCCAGGACGCGATTGCCGCGTTCGCTTGGCCGCTGCTCATCCACGCCGGTGGGCTGGCTGAGCAGGCCGGGAACCGGCTCCAGCTGACCGCCCGCGGTCGCGCGGCGTTGTCCAAGCCTGCTGCTGGGACCGTCCGGCAGCTGTGGCGTCGTTGGGTGAGCCACGGGTTGATCGACGAGATGAGCCGGATCGAGGCGATCAAGGGCCAGCGCTGCGCGAACGTTCTGACAGCGCTCAAGCCCCGGCGCCAGACCGTCGCTACTGCCCTGGCCGGCTGCCCGGCCGGCGAGTGGGTCACCGTCGAGGGGCTGTTCGCCGCGATGCGGCGTGACGGCCTGTCGCCCACGATCGCTCGCAGCGAGCGGGGTCTGTGGAAGCTGTACCTCGTTGATCCTGAGTACGGCAGCCTCGGCTATGAGGGTTATTCGGACTGGTCCATGCTGGAAGGCCGATACACGCTGTGCGTGCTGTTCGAATATGCCGCGACGCTCGGTATCATCGACGTTTCCTACACCGATCCGGCGGGTGCGCGCGAGGACTTCCACGGAAACTGGGGTGCCGAGTGTCTGGACTGCCTGAGCCGCTACGACGGGCTGCGGGCCGTCAGGATCAACGCCCTGGGCGCCTACGTGCTCGGCCTCGCCGACACTTATCAGGTCACCGGCGTGGCAGAACAGACGCTGAGGGTCCTGCCCAACCTCGATATCGTCGCGCTCGGCGAGATCTCCGTCGCTGACCGGCTCGTGTTGGACGCTTACGCCGAGCGCACCTCCGACCGTGTTTGGTCGCTGACCGCCCCGGCGCTGCTGGCTGCCCTCGACACGGGTCGGTCACTGGAAGTGTTCAGTCGCTTCCTGGGCGACCGCTCGCACACCGAGCTGCCCTCGACCGCCGCCACCCTGATCGATGACATCGCGCGCCGGGGGAGCAGGCTGCGGGATCTCGGCATGGCTCAGCTCGTGGAATGCGCGGATCCCGCGCTGGCCACGCTCATAGCGAACGATCGCAGGCTTCGGACACTGTGTCGCGCGGTCGGAGACCGGTACATCGCCATCCCGCCCGAGCACGGCACCGCCTTTCGCAAGGGGTTGCGAACACTCGGTTACGCCCTGCACTGACCGCTGTCGGAAATCACCGGCTAGCTGCGGCCTCGAGTTGCGCGATGTAGTGGAAGTTACCCTCGCCCACAGACCGGGTCAGGGTGCGAACCACCCGGCTCGGGTTGTCGTAGGGTCCTGAGACGTAGAACGGGACGCCGTGGCGTCCGAATGTGATCGCGCTGGTCTCCGGCCACTGTCCGAGGTGCCCGGCGGCCGGTTGGAAGTCGGACGCGGGTTCGAAGCCGAGCCGGCGGGCGTAGTCGACCGCGCCGCACACCAGGTGGCGGGCCAGCTCCAGTGGCGCTGCCAGTGGGGCCGCCACGTGGTGGAACGGGGCGAAGAAGTGGTCTAGGAAGGCCGGCAGGTCCCGCTCGTTCTTGATCTGCGGCCCGAGTGCATTCTTCACACCGAGGCAGTACACGTCGACGAGGTAGCCGCAGACGGACACCCGCTGCGGTCGATGCCGCCGAGCCACGACGACGCAGGCGACCCCCTCAGCCCCTGCGTCGCGGGCGGCGGCATCGGGCCAGTCCTGGTGCCCGTCGACGGTGAGGCCCGCGCTCCAGTCTGGGCTGACCCAGCAGCCCACCACCGCAGGCTCTGGCCGCGTGACCGCGTCCTGCTGGGCGAGGGTGCGTACCAGAGGGGCCACGATGGCAGGTCGTACGCCCAGCGCCCGAGCGATCTGCTTCGGGGATCGTCCCTCCGCGCGCAGCTCCCGCACCCGGTCGCGCAGATCATCGTCGTGCTTCGCGTCAGCGGTCATACTCGAAGGCCTATCAGAGCCGGCGGAGTCTGCGGGGCGCGACACGCAGGAGGGGAAGCATGGGCGGCGCGGCGCTCGAGCAGCGCGTCGAGCGGGCGGCTGAGGCGGCACTCGCGGAGCAGCACATCAGCGCAATCGACGTGTTCCTGAGACTCGGTTGGCTGGTGCCGCCGCATCTCGATGAATGGCGGCGGGGCCGGGTGCAGTGCCTGGAGCGGGTGGTGCAGGCCAGCCTGCCCAAGCTGGGCGTGTAGCGTGCACAACGCTGATATTACCGAGCGTATCTGGTGGGGTACCTTGACGGCCGCTGACGGCGTTTCCCGGTTGCAGGAGGACCCGCTGCAGGAGGAGTGGTTGTTCACCGGCCGCCGTGCGATCTTGGCGCAGATCCTGGACTGGATCCACACGGAGACGCCTGGTGCATTCGTGGTGACCGGATCTGCGGGCAGTGGGAAGTCCGCTGTGGTGGGGCGCATCGTTGCGTTATCGCAGTACCCGCGGCGACGAGTGTTGCTTGAGCACGCTCCCCTTGATCCTTTGGACCCGGACCCAGGTGTTGGCTGCGTCGATGCGGCGGTGCACCTGCGGGGCATGAGAGCTCACGACGTCGCGACCGTCCTGGCAGACCGTCTCCAGCTGCCCGCGCCGGGAAACTGTTGGCAGTTGGTCGAGGCAGTGGCGAAGATGCCCTATCCGCCGGTCTTGGTGTTCGACGGGCTGGACGAGGCGGTCCCTGAGCAGGCCACCGAAATCGTGACAGACCTGCTGGTCCCGCTCAGCGTGCTGGCGAACGTGCTGATCGCGACCCGGCACCAGGAGTTCGGGTGGCACCAGCCGAACTCCGACCAGGAGGCCGCGGTCCGGCTGGGTGAGCTGTTCGGAGGGAACGCGTCGGTCGTCGATCTGGACGCCGAGCCGGGCACCGAGCAAGACATCGAGCAGTACCTGACCCGCTGGCTGCGCTCCGCTGGCCGGGCCGATCTCGTGCCGCGGGTGGCGCAGGTGCTCGCTACGAAGGCGGCCGCCCAGCAGGGCGGGTTCCTCTACGCCCGCACCGTGGTCTCCCAGATCGTGCGAGGGATCATCGACGCCCATGCCGAGGGTTGGGAAGGGCAGCTTGCCGCGACGACCGTCGGGGCGCTGGAGCACGACCTGTCGAGCAGGACCCGGGTGCGTGACGGTCTGGAGCTTCCGGATGCTGCCCGGGACCTGCTGCGCGCGCTCGCCTGGGGGATGGGCCGGGGGCTACCGAGACAAGGGGTATGGGAGGCCGTGGCTAGCGCGTTGAGCTCGAACGATGTCGAGTATGGCGCAGCTGACCTGGACTGGGTACTCGAACACTACGGGTGCTACATCGTCGAAGACGGACAGGACGACGAGGCGATCTACCGGCTCTCCCACCGCGCGTTCGTCGAGCATCTCATCGCGTCCTCGCCGAACGTGGCCGGTCACGCGGCGGGCCAGGTACTGGCCGAAGCGCTGGTCGCGTTCGCTCAGAAGCAGGGCACGCAGACGTCGGCCGGTGACGGCGGTGCGACGGATCTGTGCAGCCCCTACCTGCGACGTCATCTAGCCAGGCACGCCGTGCACGCAGGCCCCGCCGGGATTGCCGCCCTGCGTGGGCTAGCCGAGGTCGACCTCGAGTCCTACCTGCCCAGCCTCGCGGTAGCGCTGAATGACTTCGCCGCCCATCTGCTCACGGTGGGCAGCCGTGAGGCTGCGCTCATCGCCACCGCGCATACTGTCGACACCTACCGGGCACTGGTGGACGTGAACCCCATCGCCTACCTGCCCGGTCTCGCGGCTGTGCTGGGTAGCCTCGCGGCTCAGCACTCCGACTTGGGACAGCACGACGTTGCCCTGACCCCCGCACTGGAGGCCGCCGACATCTGCCTGCGGTTGACCGACACATCCGTCGATGTCTACTTCACCCACCTCGTCGTGGCGCTGAAGAACCTCACCTGGCACCTCGCGGCACTCGACCGGATCTCCGATGCTGTCGATGTCTACACCAGCTGTATCGAGACCTTCGCCGATTTGCCTGCTCCCAGAGATGCGTTGATCATCGAACGGGCCGAGTTCCACATCAACCACGGTGACGCGTCCACCGGCCTGCGCGAGCTTGTCACCCTGCTGACGTTGGACGACGGCCAGACGCCGGACGCTGTCGTGCTGGCCGCCCGCAACGTCCTGCGCGCGCACCGCTCTCGGGACTCAGCCGCCGTGAACCGAGTCTGGCAAGAGGTCACCGGGACCGAGCAACCGGACTGGCTGGGTCTCACCCTGGCCCAGATCGGTCTTGTCACCGAGTGGGTCACGGCGCCCAACTGGGCGGAGTCGAAGGACTTCTTCGCAGCGCATACCGAGGAACTGCTGGACCACCACGTCACCCTCGTGCTCGAGGAACTGGCACTGGTCGCCGCAGCGCGGGTCGAGCTGCATCGGCATCTTCTCGGCGGGGTGCGGGAACGCGGCCTCGAAGCGGCCTACCGGCCCCTGCTGCTCAGAGACCTGCTGACGGACTGGATCAAGCTACAGGACTGGCAGCACTCGCGATCTTTCGCCGAGAGGCATGCCAAGGATCTGCTCACCGTCGAGGCCGAAATCGCGTTGATCCACCTCGGGGATCCCATCGGCACCCTGGTGCACGTCGCGCTGCTCCGCCTCGCCCGGCGGGACGGCTTCAAAGCCGCGTACGCCTGTGTGACCGACCGCCAGATGGCAGCCGACCGGATGCGGCGTGCCTTCGCCGAGGTGGAGGCGGATCCCATCGCCGAGCTCGCCGCGTTGGAGGGGCAGATCTTTGGTGAGCGGTTCACCGCCGCCGCGCACCTCACTGTCGCCGCATCGCTCATGGGTGAAGTGGTGATCGACCCCACCAGGCTGGAGGAGCTCGCCGAAGAGGCTGACCCAGCCGATCGGCAGCGGGTGGCAGCCGAGATCGCCGATCTCATCAGCCGGGCCCCGGAGCAGGCAGGCTACCTCGCCACCCTGCCCAAGATCCTGCTCTCACCTGCCCGGCAGGCCGAGACACCGGGGCTGTCGGAACCTCGATAGGCAGTGGTCCGCTCGTCTTTTTTCGGACCCACATTTACCGGGAGGACGCGGATGGATGACGGGCAAGCGCGCGAGCCGGAGTCGGGTGTGGAAGGTGCACTGGGTGCGGGCGCGTCCATGCCTGCCCTCGATCCCGCTCGGTACGCCCGGCCGGAGGTGCGGCGGCTGCTGGTCGCGCTGGACATCGGGGGCCTGTACCGGCTGCTGGGCCAGGGTGGTGGGCTCTCGCAACGGGAGATCGCGCGGCGGACCGGGCAGTCCCAGTCCGAGGTGTCCGACATCGCCGGCGGTCGGCGTCGGGTGGAGAGCCTTCCTCTGTTGCGGCGAATCGTCGGAGGGCTGGAGATTCCGCCGGAGTTCGCGGGGCTGTCCTGGTGGGGCCCGGACGGCAGCTACTGGGGACCTGAGGGCGCCTACAGTGAAAAGGTCGTAGTCGCCGACCTCCCGAAGGGGGTGGAGGACGAAGTGTTGCGCAGGCATCTGCTGGCGCTGGGCGCGGTCTCCGGGTTCGGCGTCCAGATCCCAGGGATTGGGGCGCTGGCCGATCCGTACCCGGCCCCGGACGAGCTGCCGCTGCCGTCTCGGCTGAGCACGTCGCATGTGGCCTTGGTCGAGGAGACGACCGAGGATGTGCGTGCGCTGTACCGCGCGCACGGCGGGCAGGCGGCGGACATCGCCAGCACCACGGCGGCGCGTTTCACTCGGTGGATGGACGTGGACACCACCGATGCCATCCGGCGTGCCCTGCGCTCCGCTTTGGCCGAGCGGCACATAGTGGCTGGCTTGTGTTGCTTCGATTCCGGTTATGACCGGCACGCGCGCGATCACTACCGCCAGGCCCTCGAACTCGCGATCGAAGCCGGTGACCGTCACCGTGCGGCCACGGCTCTCAAGTTCACGGGCCAGTTGGAAGCGACGACGGGTAACCCGAACAGCGCGCTGAAGTGCTACCAACTGGGGCAGGCCACGCTGCTGCGCGCTGCCGGTGACGACCCCCGGACGGCGGTTCTCACCTCCCAGCTCTACGCAAATTCAGCGCAGGCGTACGCCCGGATGAACAACCACCAGCAGGCTCTGGCCTGCCTGAGCCGGTCCCGCGACGGCTGGGAGCCGCCGGACGCCTTCCAGCGAGCCGACTTCGACTGGACCACGGCCAACGCGGTCTGGCGCCTGGGACGGCTCGATGACGCCGAGCCGTTCGCGGCGTCGGCGGTGCGAACCTTCGCCACGCGCGACCGCCGCGACGGGGTGAAGGCACGGCTGACCCTGGCCACCATCCAGGTGCAGGCCGGGGAGCCGGGCGGGCTGGTGCTCGCTCACCACGCCGTCGATGAGGTGACGGTGCTGCACTCGGTGCCCATCCGCCAGCGCCTCATCCCGCTCGCGGAGGCGCTGGCGGCCCGGCCGGGTTCCGACGCCAAGGACCTGGCCCACCGCGCCCGCCGGATCGCCGCGACCCGGGCGTAACCGGTGCCCCGAGCCCGCCGGATGAACCCGGCCTGGGCTGGGTACTGACCTGGTCGGGCTCGGCGACGAATGCCGGAGGCGGGCACTGCGAAATGGGGGGCTACCCTCGCGGCGACCCCAGAGACATGGGCCGTCACCGTGGCTGCGGGTAGAGGAGTTGATGATGGGAAGCACTGCTGTCGAGGACTACCGCGCGTGCCTGGAAGGGATCGCGCTGGTTGGCGAGCGCGACCTCGACGGGGCCGTCGCCGTTCTGGAACCGCTGGTCGACACCGAAGACTGCCCGTGCCGGGTGGAGGCCGCGTTCCTGCTCGGCGTGGTGCGCCTGTCCCAGGCCATCTCCCACAGCATGCGCCGCCGTGCCGCTGCGGACGCCTTCGCCGTTGCCGCCGCAGGCGGCAACCCGGTGTACAGCCCCGCCGCGGCCTACCGGTATGCGACCTTGCTCGATACCGGTGATCGCGAGCACTTCCGTGCGAGCTGGCAGCGCGTGGTGGACACCGGAAGCCGGGTCTACAGCCCGGTCGCGCACTACGCGATCGCCCAGAGCTGGCGTCGGGACGGCCGAGACGACGAGGCCGAGAAGTCGATGATCCAAGCATGGGGCAGCGCGGACCCCGAATACAGCCCCAAGGCCGCGGTGTGGCTGACTGAGCACTTCGCCCGGGCCGGCGAATGGAAAAAGATCACGGGGATCGGCACCATGATCAACTTTGATTACGGCCCGTTCTTCCTGCACAACGACTTCGACCAGCGCAAGCAGCTGGCGTCGATGTGGCGCTACCAGCTCCTGGACAACCTGAATCCGGTGACCGTGCTGCGAGCTACCCACGCCCTCGCGCAGTTCGACGGCGTTACCGAGACACCCACCCTGCAGACCCTGCTGCGTGATTACATCGATGCAGAGACCGGCGGCGCGGAGACCCCGGACACTGCGGAAACCCCGGACACTGCGGAGATCCCGGAAGGTCTGGAGATCCAGGCTTCCGATGAACACCTATGGAGGCGGCCCTGGTGGCTCGGAACTGTGGCCGCCCATCACGATCGCGGCACGCTGCCCGAACTGACTCATGATTTGTTCTGGCTCATCGACCAGATCTACTCCCGCATCATGTGGCCTTACGCCGAGAATGACATCGAGGATCCGCTTGGCCTGGTCCGTACTCTCGTGCACTCAGTGGACGACTTCCGGTGGGGTTGGCTGCTGCAGGAAAGCGTCCGGCAGCGGATGAACGCCATCCTGGGGGTCGAGGTGCTACCCTCAGGATGGCCTGACAACGGCCAGCCCGACGAGGAGGAAACAGAATCCTGAACCCTCCTCACTGACACCATGGGTTTCGCACCACTGAGCCTCCGGAGAATTCTTCGAGCTGCTCCCAGGCCAGCCTATAACGCGTTTCCCATAAACTGCTCACGAGTCCCAATCAGGCCCGATCGTATGCGCGGGAAGGATCTATGCTGCACACGAGGCCGAACAACTCGCGCTCGCTGCTAGTTCCCTGGCCTACCTGAGCCTCCAGGAGACCTATCGAGGGCGCCTTGATTCGGCCCTGTCCCTGGCGCAGACGGAACCTTATGCAGAATTCTGCAGCAGCCATTGTGATCTTGGCGTGAAACCCATGCTGCTCTGGTGTCGCCGAGTTCGACATCAGGGCTGCTTCCGGCGCTGGCCGCTGTTCCGGCGCTGGCCGCTGTTCTGGAGCGGGCCAGCGGCGAGGAGCTGACCGCGTCTGGGAACCTCGCCCAAGGTGCGAGCAACGGCCTGATCTCGTCGGCGTCGATAGGAAGCGCCTGTATCTCAGCGGCTGGGTAACACTTCACCACCGGTAACAATGCACGAGAACTATTGAGATGTTTCCGCTTCTCAGGGCCACGCTTCATCGTCGATCGCGTGGTCAGCGCGGCCCGTGAGAGATCATCCAGATCTACGTGTCGACGGCACGTGGAAACTGACTACCGCGCGGCAGCGCCACGCCATCATGACCCGATCGGGTGAAATCGAGGTTCAAAGTCCCTGCCCGGGTACGTGAGGGGATATCCCGCGCCTCTTATCAACGTCGTATGTCACCCCAACAATCTCAGCATGGGCCCACCGATCTCCGTCGTTCTTGGTCCAATTGGGGCGCTCGCTATTCCCAGGAGGCATTATGTCAGTTCGCCATGGGTTCGAGATTCGTGGCCTGGACGTGCCCCGCGGTGCGAATCCCCCCACAGGGCGGTTCGGCCGGATGTTCCCCACGCTGGAAGCTCGCCCTCCGACGGGCCTCCCGATGGCCGAGAAGTTCGGGCTGCCTCAAGGGCTGGTGGATGGCGGGTTCACCAGTCATGGTCAGGACAGTCCGACGATGGATGCGGGTTTCACCTTTTTCGGGCAGTTCATCGACCACAACCTGACCTCGATGCTGGGTCGCCAGGTTGACCCAGAGGCGATTCATAACTTCCGGGTGCCGATGCTGGACCTGGATCACCTGTACGGTACCGGGCCGTTCGCGAACCCGCACCTGTATGACACGAAGTCCGACAACACCAAGCGCGTGCTCTCCCTCGACGGTGTGGACCTCGCGCGCACCGTTCCTGGGGACGGTTCAGCGGGCGTGGCGTTGATCGGGGACCCACGCAATGACGAGAACTTGCTTCTCAACCACGTGCACCTGACGTTCATCAAGTTTCACGATCAGGTCGTCGACGCGCTGTTCGCCAAGGCCCAGCAGATCGTGCGCTGGCACTACCAGTGGATCATCGTGCACGAATTCCTGCCCCTCGTCGCTGGCCAGGACAGCGTGGACCGGGTGAACGAACACGGGCTGCAGTTCTTCGCTCCCAACGGTCATCCGTTCATCCCGGTCGATTTCAAAGCTCCTCCGCAGGACCCCCATCAGCGGACTGATTTGCGGGGCGGCCCGGTGGCGCCGGAGTTCGCGGTGGACTTCACCAAGTTCTTCGCAGTCAACGGTGAGCGCCCGCAGCGGGCCAAGCGGATAGAGGCCAAGCTCAACACCCGCCTGCTGGACCTGCCCCGATCACCGATGTGCCGGAGGAGATTTCCAGGCAGTTGCGCGCGCTGGAGGTGCGCAATCTGCTTCGCAGCGAG
The DNA here is from genome assembly GCA_963823755.1 of uncultured Actinomycetota bacterium. Lineage (GTDB taxonomy): Bacteria > Actinomycetota > Actinomycetes > Mycobacteriales > Pseudonocardiaceae. Next base: position 43,449 of record CAWGMP010000022.1, on the reverse strand, counting down.
ACCCAGGAGCTGCCCTCCGGTCAGGACGTGGCCCGCAAGATCGGCGAGGCGCCCCTCACCGACGCCGAGCTGGGCACCACCGGCCCGATCTACCTCTGGTTCTACATCCTCAAAGAGGCCGAGCTGCGGCACAACGGCGGCCGGCTGGGACCGGTCGGTGCCCTGATCGTCACCGGGGTCCTGCTCGGCCTGCTCGACGCCGACCCGATGTCCTACCGGTCTACCTACCCGATCTGGACACCAACCCTGGCCGACAGCGAAGGCAACTTCGGCATCGCTGATCTCCTCCGTCTCGCCGGAGTCGTCAAATAAACCGCGAACTCTGTATTAACTCGACTCGATTAAAGGAGTAGCAATGTCTTCACCAGCAATCGTCGGGGCGGTCTACGTCATGAGCAATCAGGACACGGGCAACTCCGTAACGGTCTTCAACCGGGCGGCCGATGGTAGTCTCACCAGGGCCGGGACGTTTCCGACCGGCGGCCTGGGCGCCGGAAACAGCATCTCCGCGCAGAACGATCCGTTGAATTCGCAAGGAGCCCTGGGGCGGAGTGCAGATGGTCGTTTTCTGTTCGCCGTCGATGCCGGCAGTAATGAGGTTTCTGTGCTGGCCATCAAGGGCGAGATGCTGGAACCTGTCGACCGGGTGCCTTCCGGAGGGATCCTCCCGAACAGCGTCACTATCCACGACAACCTGCTCTATGTGGTCAACCGCGTCGACGCCACCGTCGCCGGGTTCAGCGTGGGCAACGACGGGAAGCTGTCCTCCGTGGGCTCCTCGACGCCGCTCGGAGACACCAAAGCCACTCCCGCGCAGGTGAGATTCACCCCGGATGGGACCCAACTGGTGGTGACCGAAAGAAGGACCGGCGTGATCGATGTTTTCGCCGTCGACCGTGACGGGCACGTCGGCCCACCGCGAAAGAACACTTCCAGCGGCCCACAACCCTTCGGCTTCACCTTCGCCGGCCAGGACTTGTTAATCGTCTCCGAACTCGGCGACGCAGCAGCCTCCTCCTACCGAATAGCCCCGGACGGCACCCTCACGGTGGTCAGCGGATCGGTGTCCACGTCCGAGCAAGGGGCGTGCTGGGTGGTGACCAACAGCGTCACCGATCCGCGCTTCGCCTATGTCTCGAACGCGGTGAGCGGCACGATCTCGGGCTACAACATCAACGCCGACGGCACGCTGAGCCTGCTGACCGCAGACGGCCACACCGCTATCACCCCCGACGCCCACGCCGCCCTGGACAGCGCCGTCAGTAGCGACGGCCGATTCCTGTACATCTCAACAGCGGGCTTCAACGAGCTGAGCGATCTGGCCGTTCCCTGCAACAAGATGACCGTCAGCGCCTTCAAGATCGGCGCTGACGGCAGCCTCGACAGCCTTCCCGGTTTCGGCACCGCCGACAACGATCCCGGCGTGCCTGTTGGGCTGGCGCCGGGCAGCCAGGGCATCGTCGCGGTCTGACTCACGACGCTCGTCCGTGTCCTTGGGCTCCTCGCGAGGAGCCCAAGGACCAGCATTTTCGTTAACTGGGACCCACACTCCAAGGTCGCGATGACCAATGATGCGGGGATCCGCGCTCATACCTTGGAAAGCGGAGAAAATGTGGACTACGCACCTTCTGATCGCCAGCAGTGTCCGATCCGTCCTGCACGGATCGCGGTGAGCCGATGAGTCTGCTTGTCGTGGGGCTATCCCACCGCAGTGCTCCGATTGCTGTGCTAGAACAAGCTGCGGTGCCCGTCGCAGACGTCGGCAAGTGCTCCGCGAGCTACTCAAGCGCGAGCCGTCGCTCAAGCGCTGCTGTTTGTCCGCGGGTAACCGGGTTGAGGTTTACGCGGTCGTCCAGACCTTCCATGGCGGACTGTCCGACATCATCGACGTGCTGGCATGCCACTCTGCGATTGAGGTGGATCAGCTGTCCGGCTATCGTTATGTGCGCTACACGGCGGCTGCCGTCGAGCACCTTTTCTCAGTGGCCGCCGGTTTCGACTCTATGGTCGTTGGCGAGCCGCAGATCATGAGTCAGCTGCGGGCCGCGGACGCCGAACAAGCGGGCACGGTCGGGCGCACGCTGCACGAGGTCATCCAACAATCACTGCGGGCGAGCAAACGGGTACGCACCGAGACCGCGATCGATGCAGCTGGCGCTTCCGTGATCTCCGAGTCTCTCGCTGAGGCGGCCGCGCTGACCTGCTCGGGTCGCACGGGTTTAGTTGGTAGGCGAGCACTGGTACTCGGCGCCGGTTCAATGGGCAACCTCGCCACGTCTTGCTCGCGCCGAGCCGGGGTGGCCGAAATCGTGGCGGCCAATCGTACCCAGGCCAGCGCCCAGCGACGGCAACACTTTGCCATGACCCCCACCTCCACGTGCAGCCTAAGTTGCACAAAACCTGAAACGACTCCTCCGCTCGGCGCACGTAATCAGCGTGGGCACACGACAGCATCACCGCATTACGCATCAGCCTGGGAGCAGTGTTGCTCGGATTCGGTATCCTGAAGTACTTCCCCGGAGTGAGCCCGGCTGAGGGCATTGTTCTGGCGACCACGCACCTACTGAGCCTGGGGCTGGTGCCTGCGGTGGTGCCCAGCGGGGTGGCGGTGGCGTTGGTGGGTACCCTCGAGTGCGCTATCGGAGTGTTGCTGCTCAGTGGTCGGTGGCTGCGCTTGGCCATGGTCCTGCTGCCGATTCAGCTGGCCGGCATCATCTCACCGGCGGTGCTGCTGCCCGGTCGGCTGTTCGCCGGCCCGCACCACATGCCCACCCTGGAAGGCCAGTACGTCCTCAAAGACGTGATCCTGGTGGCCGCGGCCATGGTGATCGCTACCACAGTCCGCGGCGGTGCTCTCGCCGATAGTGACAGTCATTGATCTAGGAACATCTCGCCTGTGTGGGGGCGGGCAGGCCCGCCCCCACACAGGCCGTGGTTAATCGCCCGCCAACCACAATTCATTCACTGCCGTTCGGAATCGTGCGTTCAGATAACTGCCAGCGACTACGGACGCCGAGCTTCTGGTAGACGCGGTCCAGGTGACACTGTTGCATTGACGGACGACAAGCTCGGGCAGGCTGAGCTGATGCGTCGTCGCCCTGCCCGACTGCCAGCGTCGAACTCCGGTTTCGCCGGATTTCGCTGATGACTCAGCGCGACAACAATCACTACCAACAGAGTGATGACGAGGTGGGGAACTAGACGGGGAAGCGGCAGGCCGCCGGGGAAGTTTCCCCACCGCTTCCCCGGCCTACCATCCCCCTCTCCACCAGAAATAACAACCCGGGGAACGGTGAACCACCCTCACTCTCTAGCCAAAACCCCGAAAAACCGGAGTCGGCGCATCATCACCCGACTCCCTCCCCCGACCGGACGCACCCCTGCCTGATTACCAAAAGTAACCAAAGAACCCCACCTGACGATCAGAAGGAGACCTCCCCACGGGCCCGCAATCAGCAACACCCCCAACACGCGACATGGTTCTGCGGTCGGCGACGGCAGCTTGACACCACTGGCGAAAACGGCAGTGCCAGCCAGCAGTGACCTCGTCCCAGGTGTAGTCGCCCACGATCTCAATGGGTCCGCCCGCCACGGGCCCGTCGAAAGTCTCAAGCTGGCAGCCCACACTGTCGCCGATCGGCGATCGGCCAGTCGATGAGACTGGCCGAGGTTGGACGGGCGGGGAAGCGGATCAGGTTCGGTATGTTGCCGGTGTGGCAGACCAGGGAACCGAGCGGGCCGTGGACATTTACACCGACGGTGCGTGTAGCGGCAATCCGGGGCCGGGCGGGTGGGGCGCCGTTCTGAGGTACGGCACCCGCGAGAAGGAGATCTACGGAGGTGAGCCGGCCGAGACGACCAACAACCGGATGGAGCTGATGGCCCCGATCCGGGCGTTGGAAAGTCTGACCCGGCCTGCGGTGGTGCGGCTGCACACCGATAGCAAGTACGTGCTGGACGGCGTCACCAAGTGGCTGCCGCGATGGAAGAGCAACGGCTGGCAGACCTCTGGCAAGCAACCTGTCAAGAACGCCGACCTGTGGCAGCGCCTAGACGCCGCCGTGCACCGGCATCAGGTGAAGTGGCACTGGGTCAAGGGCCACGCCGGACACCCGGATAACGAGCGTGCCGACCAACTGGCAGTCAGGGGTCTGTACGAGGGGCGCGGTGGAGAAGTCACTTCGCCTGGCTATTGACCAACTGGTGGACACGTCGTCAAGCGGGTAGCTGGGCGGTGTCGAGTGCGGCGATGAGGTTGCACTTGCGTCGGTGAGCCATGCGCAGGCTCTGCACAACCACACCCCTTCCACGCAGCCACCGTGGTGTGCCGCTCCCACGCGCCCTGGACATCTCCCTCCTCGAGCAGAACATCGACCAGAACGGAATGCCCCATGGGTCTCGGCCAGGTCAATTTCACGGCCTCACCGTGGCGACCCATCTGGGCGTGCAGCGACGCTGCCAGCCGCCGAAGATCAGGCAGACCGTGGTCGATGCGCCCCTCGAGTTCCGCGAGCCCTTGTTGGGCCCACTCCAGTGCCTGGTCGACCCGTCCGACCGCCATGAGCTCCTGACAGATCCGCTGGAAGTGGCCGGCTGAGCGCAGGTCCCGGGCGAGCACGTCGACCACGGCGTCGATGCCATCGGCCTTGGCTGCCCGCTCGGCCAGCGCCAGGATCCTGGCATGGTGCGGATCCAGCTCCCGTCGTACGACCTGCGCACCGTCCGAGCCAGACGCCGCAACCTGCGACCCAGCCAGCAGCACCGGGTCACCTGCAGCCGCGCTGAGCAGCTGTTCGGTCAGCCATACCGGGACTGGGCGAGGAGGAAGTCCCGAAGCTTCTGGTCACGCACACCGACGCCATAGCGGGCCATCCTGCCCAACCACCCGGCGACCGCGAAGCTAGGGTTCGCGAGGTGGTTTCCCATCCCCTCGCTGTCCCTCCCACCCTGACGTCAGCCGCCGTTGCTGCAACGGCCCGGCGCTGCCAGGCGCTGAGCCGAGCACATCGCCTGGCCACCTGGGTGGGCGAAAGCAGGTCCGTCACGCCCAAGCACGTGCTGCGGCCGCGCGACGTGCCGGCGGCGGCACAAGTCCTGAGCATCCCGGCGCCGGCACGGACCACCACAGCTGCGCACGTCCCCGCCCTGCACCGCCCCTGGACAGTCGCCCTGGCGATCGACTTCCTCCGGATCATCGACGGTCACGCCGTGGCCGGCCCGGCACTCGAGCCGTGGCCCGACACCGACGACGACACCATGTGCGAGCTGTGGCTCACCGGGTTGGTCGCCGCTTTCGCGGCCGGCTCCCGCAACGAGGACAAGGTCGGCGCGACCGTGTTCGCCCGCATCATGCTCGGCGCGCTGGCCACCGACGCGCCACCGTCGGTCGTGGAGCTTTGGGAGCGCGCACGCGACACGCTCACCTTCGAGGATTGGTATGTCACCGATCCGTTCTTCACCGCCTATCGCTACAAAGACGGTGATCCCTGCACTGTGATATCCGAGGTGCTCGTCGAGTTCGGCGCTGCCACGCGACACGGCGCGCAGCTGGAGATGACGCCGCTCGGTCGCTGGGCGTGGCAGGAGATGCACGCACGCATGCCCAAGCCGATCAGCGCGGCCCTGCCGGCGGACGAATTGCTCGCCCGAGTCGCTGACAGTGACGAGGACGACGCGTGGCATGCCGCGCGGCCCTGGTTGATCGGTCGAGACCCGCTGCCGGCGGCCCGGGAGATCCTCGCGGCCGCGGCGGTTGCCACCCCCGCGCAGCGCATCGCCGCCGTGGAGATCGTCGATGCGCTCGACGATCCGGCCCAAGGCGCCTGGCGCGACGTCATTACGGTGCCGAACCTCGCGGCGCACGCCCGCATGGCCCTCGCCGGCTGGCGGCGACCGCAAGCATCGAGCCCCGAGGACCTGGCCTGGCTCGCGGTCGAGTACGCCGTGGCCGCCCTCACCACCTCCGGACCCGACGAGGCGCTGTCCTGTATCAACGAGCGGATACCCGGCCAGGACCTCGACTCCCGGATGCAGGCGATCCGACATGGCAACCACCCGGACGCCGCCGCTTTGGCCGAAGCGCTGACCGCTTTCGTCGCCTCCGGAGCCAAGCCGACCTCGTCCCAGGTCTATCAGCTCAAGATCTCACTCAAGCGAATGCGGAACCCGATCTGGCGCCGAGTGCTGGTACCCGCCACCGCCCGCCTCGGCCTGCTCCACCAGGTGATCCGCATCGTGATGAACTGGGGCGGCGACCATCTCCATGCCTTCTTCGTGGGCGACGAGCACTACGGTGACCCCTTCACCAGTCCCGATCTCCACGATGAAGAGCGCCTGAGGCTGAGCAACGCGTTCACCCCCTCCACCAAGACGATCACCTACCTCTATGACTTCGGTGCCAGCTGGTACCACGACATCACTTTCGAGAAGGTGCTTGATCTCGACGTCGGCGCGACGTACCCGGTCTGTGTCACCGGCAGGGGAGACTTCTTCCCCATCGAATACTGGACCGACGAGGACGACGACCAGGAACCCGTCCCCTTCGACAAAGACAAAGTCAACAGCCGCCTGACCGGTGTGAACTCACGGGTCACCGGATAGCGGCTGCTGCGCGGCTGCCACAAGGAAGATCACGAAATCCGGCTGCCGTAAGGTCAATCCGCCTGGCTGTTCACCAGTTGGTGAACACACTGATGCGACAACTCGACCACGTCAGCAGCGACGCGCTGAGCCCGCGCGATGAGTTTGCGCCCCGGTGATCGTCGTATTGGTGATGGTGTTGGTCACGGCCGACAGGTCGATCGGAAGGGAGTACGGATGAGCGGGGTACGGGTACTGGTGGGGACGCGCAAGGGCGCGTTCGTGCTGACGTCGGACGGCAAGCGTGAGCAGTGGGACGTCAGTGGCCCCCACTTTGCGGGCTGGGAGGTCTATCACCTCACGGGGTCGCCCGCTGAGCCGGATCGGCTGTATGCGTCGCAGTCCAGCGGCTGGTTCGGGCAGCTGATCCAGCGCTCCGACGACGGTGGCCAGACGTGGGATCCGGTGGGCAACGAGTTCACCTACGACGGCGTCCCCGGTACTCACCAGTGGTATGACGGCACGCCGCATCCCTGGGAGTTCGCGCGGGTCTGGCATCTCGAACCCTCGCTGGCCGATCCGGACACCGTCTACGCCGGGGTGGAGGACGCCGCCTTGTTTCGCACGATCGACGGCGGGCACACCTGGCAGGAGCTCTCCGGGCTGCGTGAGCACGACTCAGGATCCTCCTGGCAGCCAGGTGCCGGGGGGATGTGCCTGCACACGATTGTTCAGCATCCCAGCGACCCCGGGCGGATCTTCGTCGGTATCTCGGCCGCGGGCGTGTTCCGGACCGACGACGCTGGCAAGACCTGGCGGCCGACCAACCGTGGCCTGCACTCCGAAGGTATCCCCAACCCGAACGCCGAGGTCGGCCACTGCGTCCACAACCTCGCCCTGCATCCGTCGCGGCCGGACGTGCTGTTCATGCAGAAACACTGGGACGTCATGCGCAGTGACGACGCCGGCGAGTCGTGGCACGAGATCAGCGGTGACCTGCCGACCGATTTCGGGTTCCCCATCGACGTGCACGCGCACGAGCCGGACACCATCTATGTCGTTCCGATCAAGAGTGATTCGGAGCATTACCCGCTCGACGGAAAACTGCGCGTGTACCGTAGCCGGACCAGCGGAAACGAATGGGAGCCGCTCACGAAAGGCCTGCCGCAACGCGACTGCTATGTCAATGTGTTGCGCGACGCGATGGCCGTCGACTCGCTCGATTCGTGCGGCGTGTACTTCGGCACGACCGGCGGGCAGGTGTACGCGTCGGCCGACGCCGGGGACAGCTGGGCGCCCATCGTCCGAGATCTTCCGTCCGTGCTGTCCGTCGAAGTGCAGACCCTGACATGATCCGCGTCGCGCTCCCAGCGCATCTGCGGACACTCGCGCACGTCGACGGCGAGGTGGAACTCCACATCGAGGGTCACGCCACGCAGCGCTCGGTCCTCGACGCGCTCGAGAACCGTTATCCGATGCTGCGCGGAACGATTCGCGACCACGTCACCGGGCGGCGCCGAGCGTTCGTGAGGTTCTTCGCCTGCGAGCAGGATCTGTCCCACGACCCGCCGGACATCCCGCTACCTGACGCGGTGACGAGAGGAGCCGAGCCATTTCTGGTCGTGGGGGCCATGGCCGGTGGCTAGCTGGGTGGGGAGACCGAAGGCGGCGAACAGATCAGTGTCGAGGAAGTTGTGATGCCCGACGATCCGGTCGCCTGACGTTTCGATGATCTGCAGAGCGAACGGCACGAAGCCCCCCTGTCCGGCAGGGCGGTACGAGCCGAACGCGGCGCCGCCGTTGGCCGCCGTCGGCACCAGACGTGAACCACGGCACCCGCCGCCCTGGCCGAGGAACCACCGGCCCATCTCCACCGGCCCGCGCAGCCACAAATCATAGGGCGCCACATGGCGGGGTCATGGCTCGGTAATGGTCGCGTAGGGCGAGGATCCGCTCCCGGCGGCCGGAGGTGAGGTAGTCGGGTGAACCGAGGTTCATGGCCCCGTACTGGTAGGGATCGACTCCGATGGCGCGCAGCAGGGGCTCGCTGCGCTGCGAGACGCCGCCCTGGCTCATCCCGAAGTGGGCCATCAGGTCCTTGACCAGCATCACGCCGTTGAACAGATCGTTCGCCTTCCCGATGCCCCAGCAGATCGCCGCGGCGGCGGTCTCGGCCCGGCTGCGGCGCCGGAAGATCTCCGGGTCGGTTGCGGCTGCCCGGCCGAGGTACCGGCGGCAGGCTGTGCGGTACTCCACATCGAGCAGCTCGTCGCAGCACCGGTCGACCAGTCGCAGCACCTCGGTCACCCGCGCGTGGATGTCGGCTGGGATCGGGGCCCACGCGAAGGGCTCGTCGGGTAGCGGGACCGCATCGAGCTTATCCAGCGCGTCCTCGCCACCGACGGCCCGGCGCAGGGTATCGAGCATGATCTCCGGGTATCTTGGCACTTCGGCTTCGGGCAGCGGCCACGGGCTGTCGGGCTGGAACGCTCCCATCGCGGCCAGTAGTGCGGCCTGGCCCTGCGGCCGCGGCGACCGGATCTTCTGCTGGTACTCGGGCTCGTACTCTTGGACCGCGGCGAGAGTGTCGGCGGTGAGCGCAGCGCGGATACCGCGCTCATGGTGGCAGTAGCGGATGAAGGCTCGCAGCAGGTCAGGGGCCTTGGCGAGGTAGGCCGCGTCGGCAACGATCTTGCGGGGAATCCAGTCGACGAGCAGGATCTCCACGGCCACCGGGCTCCAGCGCAGTGGGTCGCCCGGTCCGTAGTCGGTGCCGAACCCCAGCACCGACTTAAGCAGGCCACGGTGGTCTGCGTCATCGAGATCGGCCCCGAACGGGGAGGCGAAGAATCGCTTGGTGAGTTCGGCCAGTGCGTCGGCGTCCCAGTGCGGACGCTGGTAACCGGTGCCACCGGTGGGCAGCATCCCGATGGCCCACTCGACGAGCGGGCGGCAAGCAGGCCAGGTGTCGGTTTCGAACGGCGGAAAGGTAATCGCGCTGAGTTCGACCGCGTTGCGGATCCGGGCGCGGGCGTCGGCGGGGGAGAGGTCGGCCCATGTCGTGTCCGGGCCGTTGCCTGCGGCGACCTGCATGTGTTTGATCAGCGTGTCCAGCTGTTCGGGGACGGCAAAGGCGTCTTTGACCAGTGTGCCCATGTTGTGGTCGATATAGACCACGAGCGACAGCGCGCAACCGCCGGGCAGGCTCATCCCGATCATGATGTTGTCGCCGTCGCCGAGCACGTGGACCATCTCGACGACCCCTTCGACCGTGGCTCGGCACAGGTTGGTGAGCCATCCGGGCAGGGTGGGCGCCCGTTTGACGATCTCGCGGCGGACCCGGTGACGCAGCATGTCGTCCCCGGACAGTTCAGCGATCACGGCCAGCAGCGCCGAGGTCTCGAGCAGGTCGACGTCGAGAAGGGTCCGCACCATCTCGTCGCGGGTCGGCAGGCTGGGCTCAGGTGCCGGTCCGAACGGGCTTGGCTGCCGTGGCTCCAGCGCTGCGACCAGCGAGCTGGCCAGGGACAGCAGCGTGATCGGGTGGTCGTCGGCGAGGGCTGCCGCGACATCCCCCATCAGGTCGGGCTCGTCCGGCCGGGCGCGTCGTTCGGGGGCCTTGCCCTGGCCTGACCGTCGCTTCGCTGGGCTGCGCTTGTCGCGACGCATTCGCTTGGACACGCCGGGGAGGTTAGCTCGTTGCTCCACGCCCGCCGACACGAGATGCCCCATTCCAGAGACATCGTCGACGGTGACGTCACCGCGGAGCTGGTGGTGATTGGACCACGACTGTGCGTGCAGCTGCTCGATAGAACAGCAGCATCATCACCACCGCCATCAGCGCGCCCAGCCACCCGAAACCAGGACTGTAATACCAAGGCATCAACGCACGGTGGGTCGACGTCGCCGGTGGAGGTGGTCGCTTCGGCGGATGAGAGCATGAGTCATCCTGCTCCTGCAAGTTCGGGGTGCGACCGTGGTCGGAGAGGAGGTCGGGGTGGGGCTGAGGGACTACCTGGGAAGGGTCTTCCGGCGAGGTATGGGCGGCCTTTCGAGTCAGCGAGCCATTCGCGTCAGGCGTGGTGGCTACCAGAGCATGCTCGATCGAGAAGCCACCCCGGATGACCTTGCCCAGCTGCGTGAGTTCGTCACCAGCAGGGTCGGTGTCGAGTTCTATGTCGAGCCGGAGACGGCGGCGACCGATACGACGGCCGTTGCGGTCGCCGCTGACGGCGAGTGGATCCGCCGCCGGGTGGGCTCACCTGCGGTCGCCCGGAAGCTGGCGGCCGAACTGGGCATTCCGGCCTATGACGCCGCGATCGTCGGTTATCCCGACGCGATGCGCCGGTACCGCCGTCCTGGCAGTGACCTGACGTGAACGTCCGACGATTCGGTTCAGGTGGTTCCTGCGCCGGCTAGTGGACGCGTACCACCGGTGGCGACGGCGGGCAGGTCATCGCGGATCCGGCAGCTCGTCCAGAGCGCGGCCATCGTCACGACCACCGAGGCAGCGCCCAGGACGTGCAGCGAGACGAGCGCTTCGGGTACCCCGGCGAGGTACTGAACGGCGCCCAGCGTGCCCTGCGCAAGCACCACACAGACCAGCATCAGGTAGCGCCGCCAGGTGCGGTCGGGCACTCCCGCTGCGCGAAGCGCGAAACCCAGGCCGGCGAGCAACCCGAGGAAGCCGACGAACAGGTCGGCGTGCAGTTGTGCCAGTGCGGGGACACTGACCGCGAGCCGGGGAGTGGCGGTGCTTCCAGCGTGCGGGCCGGCCGAGGTCACCAGCGTCCCCGCGATCAGCAGCGCTGCCATCACGGTGGTGGCGGTGGCGAGCAAGCCGCGTAGCGGGCCGGGTAGGTGCCAGCGGGGTGCGGCGTCGCCCTCGGTGAAGGCGGCGACCAGCAGCACCGCCAGCCATACCAGCACCATCGAGATGATGAAGTGCATGGCGACGGTCCACCATGCCAGCCCGGTCAAGACCGTGATGCCGCCGAGGACGGCCTGCGCCGCGACCCCCAGTGGCATCGTCGCGGCCAGCAGGATCAGCCGACGCCGCCGGGGCCGGACCAGCAGCGCGACCACCAGGCAGGCCAGCCCGACGAGGCCGACCAACCCGGTGAGCATGCGGTTGCCGAACTCGATCCACTGGTGCAGCGCAGCGACCTCGGGATGCGGCTGCGGCACCAGGCTGCCCGGGAAACACTGTGGCCAGGTCGGGCAACCCAGCCCCGAACCGGTCACTCGCACCACCGAGCCGGTGACCGCGATGCCCCCCTGGGTGATCACCGCAGCCATCGCGGTAAGCCCGGACAGGGTGGCAAGGGGGTGGTTCGGGGCAGGTGCGGCAGGCACAACACTGATGGTAGGCAGCCGCTGCGGCCGTCAACCCGCGGGCACGTCTGGTCAGCGGGTGATTGCCGGGGCGAGCCCGGTCAGTTGCACCGGCCGCTACCGTCGGTGCCGAGGTCGGTACGCATCAGCCCGGCGTTGTTGAGCGGCATGCCACCGATCGGGCACTGAGGCCGCCGCCGGCACGCTGGAGAACCCCTCGGCCGGCGATCTCGCGCTCGCCCCGCCCTGCTTGCTGAGCGCCGCTCCCGCCGACGAGGCGCCGCCGGAGATGCGCCGACGCTACGTCCAGATCGTCCTCGCCGGGCTGTGCGTCGCAGCGTCGAGGTAGGCGCAGGATCGCAGGCGACAGACCGTGGGCACGTGAGCGCAGGAATCCGCCACTACTGGCGGATTCTGGTCAGGGCGGGCGGGATGTGGAGGGGGTTGCGGCGTGGCGGACCGCCCAGCCACGGTGGTGGATGTAATTCTGGAATTCCGCTGGCCATCTCGATTCGCCAGTCTGAATGGTGGAGTAGTCGATGATGCCTGCCGCAGAGCGCTACGCAGTTTTCGACGCTGGTTGGGCCGTGGTCGGCCCAATGGATCACATGATGAATATCGCACCAGCGGGCTGGTACTGAACACCCCGGAAATGCGCACCCGCCATCGCGGACGATCACTGCGCGGCGGATCGCAGTGGGCACGGTGTGGCTGGCGCGCCCGACATCGAGTGGCTCACCTCGGGCACCGAGCACGACGGGGATGACCGCTGCGTCGCAGGCGATGCGGCGGGCGACATCAGCGTTGATCGGGCCGCCCAGCGCCAGCGAGGCCGTACCGATCCGCCCTTGCAGCACGGGCAGGCTCACGGTCACCACGACCTGGGGGCGTTCACCGCCCTCGGTGGGTAGTTCGCCGTCGCTCAGCACGCGTTGGGCGAGTTCGACCAGGGCGTCGGCGTCGCGTTGCGTCGCGTCGCGCAGGTCGACCTCGACGTCGGTGGCCGGGCGGGGCGCGGCCACCGGGCTCAACGCCGATCGGACGATCTCGGCAGCCTCCCGGTCGAGCCATCCTGCCAGTTCATAGCCACCGTCGCGGTCGCGGAAACTGAGCCACCGCCGGGTCTCGGGAGTGTCTTTGGGGCGGGGGCCGTCCTGATCCAGGTAAGCCAGAATCCGCTTACCCAACACCGCCAGCTGCCCGGCATCCAGCGTGCGGGCGTGGCGGGCCAACTCGGCCTCCACCTCGGTTCGCTTCTCCGCACCCAGGTGTGGGGGGATAGGGGCCAGCACCGAGCGGATCACCGCGACGTCCGCGGCGCCGATCGCATGCTCGGCCACCGCCGCCGCGGTCGTCGGTAACTTCGGCTCCACTGGCGCGCCGCCCAGCCCGCGGCCGGGCAGCACGTCGGCGGCGGCGGCGATCCGGGCCCGCGCCTCACCCCGCGATACCCGCGCGATCGCCCGCACCAGCTCCACCGTCGTGCCGTACCCCAATCCACCGGCCACCCGTCGGGAATCGATTTCTGCGATGACCGACAACATCTGCGCCCAGGTGGAATGCAACCGGGTTTCCAACGCGCCCAGCTCGGCGAGCAATTCGGCATCACTGCCTTGCCACACCGGCGCCGTCGACATGTCCCAATTCTAGACCGGCATACTGACAAAACTACGCGCTTCGTCAGAACGACGGGACATCCAACCCCACAAAATTCGGCGGGTCTGATCAGGCCAACCCGCTCAGGACAGTCGGAGGGTGCGGGCGGCCAGCAGGCCGGCGCCTAGGGCCCAGATCAGCAGCACCCCCAGCGCGCCCCACGGGGTCGTGCCCTCGACCAGCGCGGCGCGCAGCCCCTCGGCCAGCGCGCCGGAGGGCAGCGTGGTGGCGAGCACCGACAGCGGGCCGGGCAACGCGTGCACCGACAGCACGATGCCACCCGCCACGACGAGCAGGAGCCAGACCGTATTCGCCACTGCGAGCACCACTTCGGCCCGTAGCGCTCCCCCGAGCAGGACTCCGAGCGCACCGAACGCGGCGGTGCCGGCGAGGATCAGCAGTGTGGCGGGGGCCAGACCGGCCGGTTCCGGGTGCCAGCCCAGCGTGGCGGCCACCGCGCCGAGCGCCATCAGCTGCACCACCACCACCCCGAGCACCGCGAGCATCCGACCAGCGACCAGCGACCAGCGCGGCAATGCAGTGGCGGCCAACCGTTTGAGCACCCCGTAGCGGCGATCGAACCCCAGCGCGATCGCCTGCCCGGTGAACGCAGTGGACATCACGGCCAGCGCCAGGACGCGTGGGGTGACGTTGTCCACCCGCGGGCTGGGCACCGGGACCACGTTCAGCACAGTGAGTCCGACCAGCATCCCCAGTGGAATGAGCAGGGTGAGTAACAGCTGCTCCCCGTTGCGCAGGGTGAGGACGAATTCGGTGCGGGCCTGGGTGAACAGCATCCGTGACAGCTTGCCCCGGCCGGGTGCGGGCGCGAAGGTGCCGGGGGGAAGCTGGTCACGGCCGCAGCTCCCGTCCGGTGAGTTCGAGGAACACGTCCTCCAGGCTGCGCCTGGATACTCGCAGGTCCTCAGCGAACACTCCCCGCTGGGCGCACCACGCCGTCACGGTGGCCATTACCTGCGGGTCGACCAGGCCTTCGACGAGGTACTCACCGGGGCGTGGTTCACCGGCCTGGCACCCCTCAGGCAGCGCGGTGCACAGCGAGCCCAGATCCAGGCCGGGCGGGGCCCCGAAACGCAGCTGTCGCTCGGTCCCAGCCGAGGTCAGCTCGACGGGGCTGCCCTGGGCCACCACCCGCCCATGGTCGATGATCACCACTTGGTCGGCGAGCGCCTCGGCTTCCTCTATCAGGTGAGTGGTGAACAGCACGCTGACGCCGTCGGCACGCAGCCTCCCGATGATGTCCCAGACCAGTCGTCGGGCTTGAGGGTCCATACCGGCGGTGGGCTCGTCGAGGAATACCACTTCCGGCCGGCCGACCAGGGCGCAGGCCAGCGCAAGCCGCTGCTGCTGGCCGCCCGACAGTCGCTTATAGGGCACCCGTGCGACGCCGGTGAGTCCGAGTACGTCGAGCAGCCATCCGACGTCCAACGGTCGTGCCGCGCATACCGCGACCAGACCGAGCATCTCGGCGGCCCGCACGCCCGGGTAGGCCCCGCCACCCTGCGGCATCACCCCGACGCGGGGCCGCAGCGTGACACTGTCAGCGATCGGATCCAGCCCCAACACGCGGACCACCCCGGCATCCGGGCGCAGGAACCCCTCGCACACCTCGACCGTGGTGGTCTTGCCGGCGCCGTTGGGACCCAGCAGGGCCAGTACCGTGGCTTGCTGCATCCGCAGGTCAAGCGCGTCCACGGCCCGGACTGGTCCGAAATTCCGAACCAGGCCGCGGACCTCCACGGCAGCCGATGGCGCGAGCGGGGTCACGTTCACAGAGCCTAGGTCGCGCCCCCAGATCCAGGCGTACTGGCCCGCACGGTAGCGAACAGCGGGGGAGTACGTCCGCGAACCAGCAGCATCGGCACTATCAGGGTGACTGCCGCCGCCGCGATCGCCGAGGGCACCACCCAGGCGCGGAACAGAAAATCCGAGCCGGTGGGCGCCACCACTACCGCGAGCCATGCGGAAGCCACGGTGGCGGTGGTGCGAAAGGCCGGCCGGGTGGCGGAGCCGGCCAACGGGATCGCGGCCCACAGCAGGTACCACGGATGCACCACCGGCCCCAGCAGGACCACGGCACCCAGCCCGACCCCGAGCCCGGACAGTGGCTCGATCCGGCCCCGCCAGCAGCGCCAGAGCAGCACCGAGCACATTCCACAGGCGGCGGCCAGCCCGGCTGACCGGGTCAGCGCGAGTACCGAGGTGGTGTGGTCGCCCAATCCGAGCAGGCTGCCGATCCACCCGGCCAGCAGGCCTAGTTCGGTCATCACCGACATCCAACTGCGCACCGCGTTGGGCGTGCCCAGTGCGGTGGTCCAGCCGAAGCCCAACCCGGTGCCCAGCCCGATCGCCACGAGGGTGGCCACGGCCACTCCACCGACCGCCGCCGCTACCCGCACCAGGTCGCGCAGCTGACCACCACGGCGCCGGGCGAACCAGACGATGACGAAACCCAGGGCCAGCGCTGCGGGAACCTTCACCTGAGCCGCGGCCGCGATGAGCGCTGTGCCACTGAGTAGTGCTGGCCCGATCACGGGTCGGCCGATCGCCGGACTGCGCAGCGCCAGCTCCAAGCCGACCAGCATCAGGCCGATCATCAGCGCCTCGTTGTGTACCCCGCTGACAAGGTGAAACAACACCAAGGGATTAGCGGCTCCGAGCCACAGCGCGAACACCGGCGACACCCGCACTCGACGGGCCAGTCGCGGCAGCGCCCAGACGATCATTATCAGGCCGGCCACCGCGAGGGTGCGATGGAGCAGTACACCGAGCACGACGTCATCGCTGGCGATCCAGTCGATCGGTCTGCCTAGGGTGAGGAACAGTGGACCGTAGGGCGCCGGCGTGTTCCGCCAGATCGTGGGGATTCCTCGCACCAGGGGATGGTCCACGCCCAGCGCGGCTGCCGGACCGAGTACATAGGGGTCCAGTCCGCGGTTGACCATCGCGCTCTGTGCCAGGTAGCTGTAGACGTCCCGGCTGAACATCGGCGGGGCGACCAGCAGCGGCGCGGCCCACATCAGCATCGTGCGGTCCAGCTGGGCCCGGGTGATCAGCCGGGCCCGTCCGGGAGCCGCCAGCGCGCCGAGCCACAACCAGGCCAGCACCACCATGACGATGCCGGTATAGGCGACTGCCAGTGATGCGGTGGGCATCCGGTTGAACAGACCCAGCACTCGACGGCCGACCACCGGATTGCCCAGCACCGGAGCCGTCCCCGCACCGAGTGAACCTAGGCCCATGAGCAGCGCGCCGACGGTGCCGAACCGGCGCACCGCATCGAGCTGGTCGGTCTCGGTCAGATCCAGGCCGGTGCCGCCGGACATGGCCCCGGATCGGGCGCTGACAGGTGCTTTTGCCGCGGGCTGGGATACCCGGAAGCGGGCACTGATGCCCGCGGTGACACCACGCACCATCCCGGCCACCACAGTGCGAAGGGTAGCGGTGCGGTCGCCGGCGCTCCCGACCGAGCATGCTGGTGTTTTACAGGTGCCACTGAAATACGTAACATGGACGTTGTGAAAAACGTCGGGACCGACGGCGGCACCCGCGAGTCGGTGGCACGGATGTTGCTGGAGCACGGACCAGTGACGGCCGCGCAGATCGCCGACTCGCTGGGGCTGAGCCCCGCCGCGGTGCGCCGCCACCTCGACGTCCTGCTGGCGGACGGGCAGGCCAGCTACCGTTCGGCACCGCGCCGAGGTCCCCGGGGCCGTGGTCGCCCGGCCAAGGTGTTCCTGCTCACCGCTGCCGGCCGGGCGCAGTTCGAGCACACCTACGACGATCTGGCGGTGGCCGCGCTGCGCTTTCTGTCCGAGCGTGACGGAGAGCAGGCGGTCCGCTCGTTCGCCGAGCGCCGGGTAGCGGACCTGGTCGATCGGCACCGGGCCGAGGTGGCCGCTGCGCCCGATCCGGTCGCGCGGGCGCGACTGCTGGCGGTCGCTCTGAGCACCGAAGGTTACGCTGCGTCGGCCGAGTACGTCGGTGCCGGTGCGCAGTTGTGTCAGCACCACTGCCCGGTCTCGCACGTGGCAGAGGAGTTTCCGCAGCTGTGCGAGGCCGAGACCGCGGCCTTCGCCGACCTGCTCGGTGTGCACGTCCAGAGGCTGGCCACCATCGCCCGCGGCGACGCGGTATGCACGACGCACGTTCCCGAGGCTCGGGTACCCCACAGTGCCCGGACGACTGTTTCCACCACTCCCACCACACAACGGATGGAGGCGTCTCGGCATGACGACTGCTCCTGAGCAGGATGTGCGAGCGCAGAACGCCCTGAGTACCCCACTCACCCAGGAAGAAACGCTTTCCAGCCTGGGCCGCTACGAGTATGGCTGGGCCGACTCCGATCTCGCAGGCTCGAGCGCGCAGCGTGGCCTGTCCGAAGCTGTGGTACGCGATATCTCGGCCAAGAAGAATGAGCCGGAGTGGATGCTGGAAACTCGGCTGAAGGCATTGCGTCTGTTCCGGCGCAAGCCGATGCCGCACTGGGGGGCCGACCTGTCCGGCATCGACTTCGACAACATCAAGTATTTCGTCCGGTCGACCGAGAAGCAGGCCACGTCCTGGGACGAACTGCCTGATGACATCAAGGCCACCTACGACAGGTTGGGTATCCCCGAGGCCGAGAAGGCACGACTGGTGGCCGGCGTGGCCGCGCAGTACGAGTCCGAGGTCGTCTACCACAAGATCCGCGAGGATCTGGAGGAGCAAGGCGTTCAGTTCCTGGACACTGATACCGCACTGCGCGAGCAGCCGGAGGTTTTCCGGCAGTACTTCGCCAGCGTGATCCCCGCTGGCGACAACAAGTTCGCCGCGTTGAACACCGCGGTGTGGTCTGGTGGGTCGTTCATCTACGTGCCGCCCGGCGTGCACGTCGACATCCCGCTGCAGGCCTACTTCCGGATCAACACCGAGAACATGGGCCAGTTCGAGCGGACGTTGATCATCGTTGACGAGAGCGCGTATGTGCATTACGTCGAGGGCTGCACGGCGCCGATCTACAAGTCGGACTCGCTGCATTCGGCGGTCGTCGAGATCATCGTCAAAAAAGGCGGCCGCTGCCGCTACACCACGATCCAGAACTGGTCGAACAACGTCTACAACCTGGTCACCAAGCGTGCCACCGCCGCCGAGGGCGCGACCATGGAATGGATCGACGGCAACCTCGGCTCCAAGGTCACCATGAAATACCCGTCGGTGTGGTTGATCGGTGAGCACGCCAAGGGCGAGGTTCTCTCGGTGGCCTGTGCCGGCGAGGGCCAACACCAAGACGCCGGGGCGAAGATGGTGCACGCCGCGCCGCACACGTCCAGCACGATCGTCTCCAAGTCAGTGGCCCGCGGTGGCGGCCGCACCTCCTATCGCGGGCTGGTGCAGGTCAACGAGGGTAGTCATCACTCCCGCTCCACGGTGAAATGCGATGCTCTGCTGGTGGACCAGATCAGCCGATCGGACACCTATCCCTACGTCGACATCCGCGAGGACGACGTGTCGATGGGCCACGAGGCCACCGTCTCTAAGATCAGCGACGATCAACTCTTCTACTTGATGAGCCGGGGGCTGGCCGAGGACGAGGCGATGGCCATGATCGTGCGCGGTTTCATCGAGCCGATCGCCCGCGAGCTACCCATGGAATACGCCTTGGAACTCAATCGCCTGATCGAACTGCAGATGGAAGGAGCCGTCGGCTGATATGACGGCTACTACTGGCCAGCCGGCTGGGCCCGGTCTGGTCGCGCACTCGCACGGGGCTGATGTCCCGATGGTCTCCCGGGGGCAGCGGTTCACCTCCTATGACGTGGATGCCTTCGAGGTGCCCACGGGACGTGAAGAGGAGTGGCGGTTCACCCCGCTGCGGCGGCTGCGTGGGCTGCACCAGGGTGTCGCGGCCACTGCCACGGCGCGGGTCACCGTGCAGGCAGCCGAGAAGGTCATCGTCGAGGACGTCGGCCAGGCCGATCCACGCCTGGGCGACGGTGGCGTCCCCGCCGATCGGGTTGCCGCGCAGGCCTGGAGATCCGCGACGCAGGCCACCGTGGTGACCGTGCCGGCGCAGACCCGGATCGAGGACCCGGTGATGATCACCGTCACCGGGCCGGGCGTCGAGGAGGTCGCCTACGGGCACCTTCAGGTGCGCCTTGAGGCGTTCACCGAGGCTGTCGTAGTGATCGACTACCGCGGTAGCGGCACGTACGCTGAGAACGTCGAGCTGGTCGTCGCCGACGGCGCCCGGCTGACTCTGGTCAGCGTGCAGGACTGGGCCGACGACGCGGTGCACGTCGCCGCGCAGCACACCAGGCTGGGCCGCGACGCGGTCCTGCGAGCCACCACGGTGAGTCTGGGCGGTGACCTGGTCCGGCAATCCCCGACGGTGACGTTCAGCCAGCCCGGTGGCGACGCCGAGTTGCTCGGGTTGTACTTCGCCGACGCCGGACAGCATCTGGAGCACCGCTTGCTGGTGGACCACGCCGTCCCACACTGCCGGTCCAATGTCGCCTACAAGGGCGCGTTGCAGGGCAGCCCAGGGAAGCCGGACGCACATACCGTGTGGATCGGAGACGTCCTCATACAGGCCGCCGCCGAGGGCACCGAAACCTTCGAGGTCAACCGTAACCTGGTACTCACCGATGGTGCCCGGGCCGACTCGGTGCCCAACCTGGAGATCGAGACCGGAGAGATCGTCGGTGCCGGGCACGCCAGCACCACCGGCCGCTTCGACGATGAGCAGCTGTTCTACCTGACTTCCCGGGGCATCCCCGTCGACCAGGCTCGCCGGTTGGTCGTGCGGGGCTTTTTCGGCGAGATCCTGCAGAAGATCACTGTCGTGCAGGTACGCGAACGGCTGGCGGTGGCGATCGAGGCTGAGCTGGAGGCGGTGGGGATATGACCGCAGTTCGAGTGTGCAGCCTGACCGACCTCAAAGACGACGTGCCCGCCGGCTTCGAGGTCGACAACGTCCGAATGGTGCTGGTCCGCCAGGGCGAACAGATATACGCACTGGCCGATGTCTGCTCGCACGCCGAGATCGCGCTGTCCGAGGGCGAGGTGACCCGCAAGGGCCTGGAGTGCTGGCTGCACGGCTCGTGTTTCGATCTGCGCACCGGGGCGCCGTCCTCACCACCGGCTTCTGAACCGGTGGACACCTACGCCGTGACGATCGACGGTGACGACGTGTACGTCGATCCGTCGACTGCAACCAATCGTTAACGCCGACGATCCGTTCATGGGACCAACCGCTAGCGGGAGCTGAGAGCACACCGATGACCACCCTGGAGATCAAGGATCTGCACGTCGCGGTGCCCACCGACGACCAGCAGACTCCCGTGAAAGAGATCCTGCGCGGCGTTGATCTGACCGTCCGGTCGGGGGAGACGCACGCGATGATGGGCCCGAACGGGTCGGGCAAGTCCACCCTGGCGTACTCGATTGCCGGGCATCCCAAGTATCAGGTCACCTCGGGGCAGGTGCTCCTCGACGGCGTCGATGTCCTGGCGATGTCGGTGGACGAACGGGCCCGAGCGGGCCTGTTCCTGGCCATGCAGTACCCGATCGAGGTGCCTGGCATCTCGATGACGAATTTCCTGCGCAGCGCGGCCACCGCGGTCCGCGGCGAGGCGCCCAAGCTGCGCACCTGGGTCAAGGAGGTCAAGGCGGCGATGTCCGAGCTGGACATCGAGCCCTCCTTCGCCGAGCGCAACGTGAACGAGGGTTTCTCCGGTGGGGAGAAGAAGCGCCACGAGATCCTCCAGCTTTCCCTGCTCAAGCCTAAGATCGCGGTACTGGATGAGACTGACTCCGGCTTGGACGTCGACGCACTGCGGGTGGTCTCCGAGGGGGTGAACCGGTACCGGGCCAGCGGAGACGTCGGGGTGTTGGTGATCACCCACTACACCCGGATCCTGCATCACATCACGCCTGACTACGTGCATGTCTTCGCTGGGGGGCGGATCGTGGAGTCCGGCGGCCCGGAGCTCGCGGAAGAACTGGAGACCGGCGGTTACGAGCGCTTCACCGTCAGGTCGTGACAGGAGGTGACCATCGTGTCGGCACTGACCACCGAGTCGCTCACTCCCAGTGAGCTGGAGAAGATCCGCGCCGACTTCCCGATCCTGTCCCGCACGGTGCGGGCGGACCGACCGTTGGTGTACCTGGATTCCGGGGCCACTTCGCAGCGGCCCCGACAGGTGCTTGACGCCGAGCGCGCCTTCCTCGAGCAGCACAACGCCGCGGTGCACCGCGGCGCGCACCAACTCGCCGAGGAGGCCACCGACGCCTACGAGTCGGCGCGGGCCCGGATCGCCGCCTTCGTCGGCGCCCAGCCTGGGAATGTGGTGTTCACCAAGAACGCCACCGAGGGGATCAACCTCGTCGCCTACGCGCTGAGCAACTCCGCGGTCGCCGGCGCGCAGCGTTTCGCCGTGTCGCCCGGTGATGAGATCGTGATCACTGAGATGGAACATCACGCCAATCTGGTGCCCTGGCAGGAGCTGTGTCGGCGCACCGGTGCCACGCTGCGCTGGTACCAGGTCACCGATGGTGGCCGGCTGGACCTGGATTCGCTGGAGCTCTCCGACCGGACCCGATTGGTGGCCTTCACCCACCAGTCCAACGTCATGGGCACTGTCCCGCCGGTCGCGGAGCTGGTCCGCCGGGCCCGCGAAGTCGGGGCGCTGACCATGCTGGACGCCTGCCAGTCGGTGCCGCACACGCCGGTCGACTTCGCTGCGCTGGGCATCGACTTCGCGGTGTTCTCCGGGCACAAGATGCTGGGTCCGTCCGGGATCGGTGTGCTCTATGGTCGTCGCGAACTTCTCGAGGCGTTGCCACCGTTTCTCACCGGGGGGTCGATGATCGAGATGGTGAGGATGGAGGGCTCCACCTATGCCCCACCACCGCAACGTTTCGAGGCCGGTGTGCCGATGACGTCCCAAGCGGTCGGCTTGAGTGCGGCGGTGGATTACCTGTCTGCGGTGGGCATGGACCGGGTGACCGAACATGAGCGAGTCCTGACCGAAAAAGCGTTGGCCGGCCTGTCGGCGATGGACGGTCTGCGGATCATCGGGCCTACTGATACTGAGGACCGGGGCGGTGCGGTGTCCTTCGTGCTCGACGACGTGCATGCGCACGACGCCGGCCAGGTCCTCGACGACCTGGGCATCGCGGTGCGGGTCGGCCACCACTGCGCCTGGCCGTTGCACCGCCGCTTCGGGATCGCCGCGACGGTGCGGGCCAGCTTCGCGTTGTACAACACACCCGACGAGGTCGACGCGTTGCTGGCCGGTGTGCACGAGGCGCGCCGCTTCTTCCGGGTGGGCGCATGAAACTGGAGCAGATGTACCAGGAGATCATCCTGGACCACTACCGCAACCCGCATCGGCACGGTCTCCGGGAGCCCTACGACGCCGAGTCCTATCAGATCAATCCCACCTGCGGGGATGAGGTGACGCTGCGAGTGGCGCTGGATGGCGAGCGGGTTGCGGACGTGTCCTACGACGCGATCGGTTGTTCGATCAGCCAGGCGGCCACGTCGGTGCTCACTGATCTGGTGGTCGGCCGCACCCTGGCCGAGTCGAAGTCCACGATGGACGCCTTCGTGGAGATGGTGCAGAGTCGAGGCCAGGTGGAGCCCGACGAGGACGTGCTCGCCGACGCGGTCGCCTTCGTCGGCGTGTCGCGCTATCCGGCCCGGGTGAAGTGCGCCTTGCTCGGCTGGATGGCGTTCAAGGATGCCGCCGGCCGAGCAGAGGCTGGCAGCTCGGACAACGCTGCTAAGCAAGCGGAGGCACGATGAGCCTGAACGAGGAACCTGAGGTAGTGCGTGGCGCGGCTGGAATGCCTGAAGTTCCGACGCCCCGTCCAGACGCCGAGCTGGCGGCCGTTGACGATGTCGAGGAGGCCATGCGCGATGTGGTCGACCCGGAGCTGGGCATCAATGTGGTCGATCTGGGCCTGGTCTACGACATCCACGTCGACGAGGGCAACGTCGCTACCTTGGACATGACGCTGACCTCCGCGGCCTGCCCGCTGACCGATGTCATCGAGGACCAAACCCGTGCTGCGCTCACCGGTGGGGGATTGGTCGACGACGTGCGGATCAACTGGGTATGGATGCCGCCGTGGGGCCCAGACAAGATCACCGAGGACGGCCGGGAGCAACTACGAGCCCTGGGCTTCACCGTCTGAGCTTTTCTCCGTCCGGTCACGGCTAGCCCATGAGTGTGTCCAGGATCTGCTGCCCGTACTTTGCCAGTTTGTTCTCCCCGACACCGCTGACCGTGCCGAGTTCGGTCAGCGTGGACGGCGACTCGGTCGCGATCTGGCGCAGGGTCGCGTCGTGGAAGATCACGTACGCGGGTACGCCCTGCTCCTTGGCAGCGGCGGCGCGCCAGGCACGGAGCTGCTCGAACACGGGGACGGCTTTCTCGGGTAGGTCGAGGGGTGCGGTGCGACGGGGTTTGGCGGTCTTCGTGGAGGCTCGTGCCGCCCGTTCGGGTTCGCGGCGCAGCAGTACGGGGCGCTGTCTGCTCAGTACCTCGCTGCTGGAGGCGGTGAGCACCAGCGTGCCGTAGTCGCCCTCGACGGCGAGTAGACCCTGGGCCAGCAATTGGCGCACCACCCCGCGCCATTCGCCCTCGCGCAGCTCGGCGCCGATACCGAACACCTTCAGCGATTCGTGGCCGAACTGGACGACCTTGGGTGTCTTCTTGCCGAGCAGAATGTCGATCACCTGGCCCGCACCGAACTTCTGGCGGCGTTCACGGTCGAGCCGCAACACGGTCGAGAGGAGTTTCTGCGCGGGGATCGTGCCGTCCCACGACTCCGGCGGTGACAGGCAGGTGTCGCAGTTGCCGCACGCGGTGGCGTGCTGGCCGAAGTAGGCGAGTAGCTGCGCGCGGCGGCACTCGATCGTCTCGCACAATGCCAGCATGGCGTCGAGGTGAGTGGCCAGACGGCGGCGATGGGCGTCGTCACCTTCCGAAGTGTCGATCAGCTTGCGCTGCTGCACGACGTCGGCCAAGCCGTAGGCCAGCCACGCGGTCGACGGCAGGCCGTCGCGTCCGGCCCGGCCGGTCTCCTGGTAGTAGCCCTCGACAGACTTGGGAAGGTCCAGATGAGCGACGAAGCGCACATCAGGCTTGTCGATGCCCATCCCGAAGGCGATCGTGGCGACCATGATCAGGCCATCCTCGCGCAGGAACCGAGCCTGGTTCGCGGCTCTGATGCGGGCGTCGAGCCCGGCGTGGTAGGGCAGCGCCTGAATCCCGTTCTCCATCAGGAAATCCGCGGTCTTCTCGACCGAAGCTCGGGACAGGCAGTAGACGATGCCCGCGTCGCCGGCGTGCTCGGTACGTAGTAGCTGTAGTAGCTGCCGTTTGGGCTCGTCCTTCGACACGATGCGGTATTGGATATTCGGGCGGTCGAAGCTCGCCACGAAGTGACGGGCGTTGGCCAGGTTCAGCCGTGCGGCGATCTCGGCGTGGGTTGCTTCGGTGGCGGTCGCGGTCAGCGCGATGCGAGGCACGGTGGGCCACCGCTCGTGCAGCGCGGACAGGGTGAGGTAGTCGGGCCGGAAGTCGTGCCCCCACTGGGCTACGCAGTGCGCTTCGTCGATGGCGAACAGAGAGATGACGCCACGGTCGAGCAGGCTGACCGTCGACTCGGTCCGCAGGCGTTCCGGTGCCAGATACAGCAGGTCGAGCTCACCCGTGAGGAAGGCGGTCTCAACCCGGCGGCGCTCGGCGGAGTCCTGCGTGGAGTTGAGGAATCCGGCCCGGACACCGAGCGCAGTCAGGGCGTCGACCTGGTCCTGCATCAGCGCGATGAGCGGCGAGATGACGACGCCGACACCGCGTCGAACGAGTGCGGGGATCTGATAGCACAGCGATTTGCCGCCACCGGTCGGCATGAGTACGAGCGCGTCACCACCGTCGATGACATGGTCGACGATCTCCTCCTGCTGCCCGCGGAACGAGTCATAGCCGAAGACACGGTGCAGTACCTGCACCGTGTCGCTGTCTTCGAGACCAGTTCCCGGGGAAGCCACCCCGCGATCCTATGAGGACCTCGCGGGTCCGCCCGATTACACCCCGCGAAGAAACCGGTACGCCCCGCGAAGGAGGTGACCGACGTCGCCCGGCGACGATCGCACCGTCTCGATCCGCCAGATCTTGGCCTCGGACCGCTCCGACTGTGTCGCCGCCCGCACGGTGAGTCGCGATCGGTTGCGCAGGTCGCTTGGCTGAACGGTCATTCAGGGCGAAACTGCGAATGGGGTCTTGCATCCCGTTGTCTCGTGATGCTTGACTCTTCTCATCCCGGCAGAGCGCGCACCAGCGTTTGACGGGCTCAGGGCCGGGCCGGCGATGCCCCAGACACCCGGAGTCGTCGGTCTGGCCTATCCATGCCAGCGAGACCTCTTCGTACCAGCGAGGCCTCTTCGTGCTAGCGAGGAGAGTGGAACGTGATGCGCGCATCGTCAGCTTGCTCGGGCCGGTGAACCCTGACCAGGATCGCCGACACGCCATCACCGGCCGCGATCTCGACAGCTGCAATCGCACCGTGATCTTGTGGCGGGAGATCGACCTGGTGCACGGCCAGGTTGAGCGACACATTGTGATCACCCTGGATGCCACCCCGCGCACCGCGGTGATTCTGACCCTGCCGCAGGCCGTCGAGTTGGCGGATGCACTCAGAGCGGCTGCTATCGTCTGAAACGGCGAGCTGACTCGTGAGAACTGAGCGCGGCGAACCGCCGCACCGGACGAAAGCCGCCGAGAAGACCGACAGCGACGGGGAAAGCACGCTCACGGTCATTGTTGCGCTTGCGGCCAACGCGGCGATCGCGGCACTGAAGGCGGTTGCCGGGGTGCTGACCGGATCAGCCGCGATGCTTGCCGAGGCCGCGCACTCAGTAGCCGACACAGCCACCGAGGGGCTCCTGCTGGCTGCGCTGCGGCACTCGGAGCGGCCCGCCGACCGACGGCATCCTTTCGGCTACGGCAAGGTGCGGTTCTTCTGGTCGTTGATCGCCGCCGTGTCGATATTCGTGACGGGCGCAATCTTCGCAGTCTACGAGGGCGTTCGCACGATATTCGGTGCGGGTACGGAGCAGACCCTGGCATGGGTTGCCTTCCTCGTGTTGGGCCTGTCGTTCGTGATCGAGGGCATGTCGTGGATCCGAGCGGTGCGCCAGATCCGCCGCGAACAGGATGAAACGGGCCAAAAGCTCCTCGAGTACCTACGTACCACCGATGACCCCACCGTCAAAACCGTCCTCTACGAGGACACCGCGGCGCTACTCGGGTTGCTCCTCGCGTTCGGTGGCGTCGGGTTGCGCCTGCTTACCGGCTCGGTTCTGTGGGACGGCCTGGCCTCGCTGCTGATCGGGGTGCTCCTCGCGGTGGTGGCATACCTGCTGGGCCGCACGAACATGCGGCTCCTCATCGGAGTGCAGGCCGACGAGCGTCTGGTCCGCGCGGTACATGCCCAGCTGACCGCCAAACCGGAAATAGAGCACGTGGTCGATCTGCTGACCATGTTAACTGGCACTGACAAGGTGTTGCTGTGTGCGCGGGTGGATTTCGTTGACACGCTGTCCGCAGCCGAGTTGGAACGTGCGTGCATGCGCATCGACGGCGAGCTCCGTCGTGAGTTCCCCGACCTGGACGAGATCTTCATCGAACCGGTGCCCCGGACCGATCCCGGACTGCGGGCCCGAGTAACCAACCGGTACGGCGCGGTGATGGAGAGTCCTCGCAAAGATTCAGCCGACCCGCCGGTGCCCTGAGGGGCGGCTGCTGCCGATCCCCAACGAGTCGTTCGGGTCAACGAGTCGTTCTAGCTGTCGGAAGAGATGTGAGCCTGTACCTCGTTGATGTACCCCTGTGGATCCTTGTCGCTGGTATCCAGGTCCTGGGCGTCGGCATGGTCAGTCTTGAATTCGAGGAATCGGCGGCCCAACTCCTCGCGCACGCTGAGCGGGGCGTTGCGGCGGAAATCGGGGAGGGCGTCGTCCTCCTCCTCGGCCATGTGATCGCTGTTGGCCGTGCGGGTCTTCCGAACGGCGTCCCACCACTGTGAGCTGCCGATCGCGTGCCGGGCTGCCTCGCGTACCCCGTCGCGAATGTCGTTGTGATCGCCGATCGCATCGATGGTCTCATCCTCGGCGTCGTCGCCGCGACGCAGCAGCTGCGGATAGAAAATGGCCTCCTCAGCCGCCGCGTGCAGGTCGAGCAGTGCCGCGAGGGGCTCCCAGATCTCGCGTAGCTGCTCAGACTTGGCGGCGTCGTCCAGAGCGGCGAACTCCCGACGAAACGTCTCGTGATCGTCCAGGATCAGCTGGGTGATGTCAGCTATTGCACTGGGCTCAGGCACAGCAGTCATCTCTACCTCCTGATATCGACATCGACCGAGTGATCGGCTAGGGCGCCCGCCGCACCTGGCGAGCTGGCTCATACCCTCCGCGCGGATGAGGTCCCGGCGGTAGGGGGCTGTTCGGGTTCGGTCCCCTCGGGTTCGGTCCCCGGATGACCGCCGCGGCGGGTGGCGGGCTCGGCAGTGGTATCGGTCTCGTTGCCGACGTCTGGACGTTCTTCCTTCAGTCGCTCAGTCAGCGGCCGGTCGGTGGCCTGCTCGATTGCCGTGGTCCCGTAGCGATTGGCTGCCGACCAATCCTCGGCGGGGTCCATCCCATCTTCCAGGGGGTCGACGCCCATGTCGTCTTCGTCGAGCGCCTCGCTTCGGGTGAGGACGACATCGTCGTGCCCGAGTGGGTCGGGGGTCAGCTGAAGTGCCATGATCCAGGGTGCCCGCTTACCTGAGCCATTACACATGCTCACGCCGGGCTTGAAAAGCCCGAGGCGATCGGGCCGGGGTGAACGGCCGGCTCGGGGGAGGCCGGGTAGCATGGGCCCTCTCTCCGCCAGTCGTGCTGGGCGGGCCCAGGTATGGGTACCCAAGACCGGGTGCGCAAGCCCGCGGTGAAAAATGTCCCGGACGATTGTTTCGTGGCGGGTCGTCGAGGTAAATCCCGGGAGGGTGGCAGCAGCGGCACATCCCACGGGGAGTGCACTTCGGTCCCAGCGTGCACGCTGCCGTGCCCGGTCACCGACGACACGCTTCATATTTACGACTGAAGATCGGAGCATCATGAGTAGCGTTGAACTGCCTGACGCCGACGTCATCGAGCAGCAGACATCGATCGACGATGTCGAGGATCGTGACGGCGACTTCCGTGCGTTACCCATCGAAGCAGATCCCGCCGACGTGGTCGAGCAGAGCCGCAGCCTAGGGTTCGATGACGGCAGGGACTACCCACTGGGATGAGCGTCCCGCTGCCCTGGATCACCAACCCGCGCTCAGCCCCGCATGGGTTCGACGGTGTTGCCGCGGCGTTTCGGCGTGTCGGATCCAGAGCAGGTGGCTGCCGGGCAGAGGTGCTCAACGCTGCAGAGCGACCGGCCATCCTGGCCGGGGTGGGTGCGCTCGGCGCCCGGTACGAGGTGTCCGCGGTGGCCCATCGACTGGCCGCTCCAGTGATCAAGACACTGCCCGGCAAGGCGGTGATCCCGGATGACGCCGCGCTGTCGGTCGGCGGCATCGGACTGCTCGGCACCCGGCCGGCTGAGGAGTTGATCGACGACTGCGACGTACTGCTCATGGTCGGCACCAACTTCCCCACAGGAAGCACCTGCCCAAGCCGGGCACCGTGCGAGTGGTGCAGGTCGACACCGAGCCAGCGCGTCTCGGGGTGCGCCTGCCGGTGGAGGCGCCGGTGGTCGGCGATGCCGCCGAGTCGCTGATGGGGTTGCTGCCGTTGCTGGAGCAACGCGACGACACGCACCTGAAGCGCTAACAGGCGAAGATGACCGAGTGGCGGAAGCGATGCACATGCTGCAAAATCCGGACCGGACGCCGATTGCTCCGCAGTACGTCATCGGGCTGATCGACGAGTCAGCGACCGACGATGCCATCCTCACCTGTGACTCGGGCCGGTCGCTACCTGGGCAGCTCGGCACTGGACAATCTGCGGCAACCGCCAGTTCTCCCTAATGAGAGCTAGCGGGTCGGCCATCCGGCAGGCTCGCGCCAAGCCGCTGGCAGGTGAGCACTGTGTATCCCCGGGCCTGGAGTCCTGATGACAGATCGTGCCCCTGCTGGTGGGTCGGGAGAGTTGATCGCTGATGGGATGTCGTGCCCGCTGTGGTGTGGTGTGAGCACTGGTTCATTAGGTCGCTGATGGTTCTCCCGCGGGCTGCTCTGGATGATCGATGATGAGGAGGGAACAGGTTGTTGTTCGTGGGGGATGACTGGTCCGAGGCGCACCACGATGTGGAGTTGATGGACGCCACGGGGCAGCGGTTGGCCAAGGCCCGGCTGCCCGAGGGGGTGGTGGGGATGGCGCGGCTGCATGCGATGATCGGTGAGCAGCTCGGCGAGGACGCTGAGGCGGCCGAGGTGGTGATCGGGATCGAGACCGACCGCGGTCCGTGGGTGGTCGCGTTGGTCGCTGCCGGGTACACGGTGTATGGGATCAACCCGTTGCAGGTGGCCCGTTACCGGGAACGGCACAGTGTGTCCGGGGCCAAGAGCGACGCCGCCGATGGCCACACCCTGGCTGACATGGTGCGCACCGATTCCCACCAGCTGCGCCCGGTGGCCGCGGACACACCGCAGGCCGAGGCGGTCAAGGTGGTGACGCGGGCGCACAAGACGTTGATCTGGGAACGTACCCGCCACACCCAGCGACTGCGCCACGCGCTACGGGACTACTTCCCGGCCGCGGTGGAGGCGTTCGAGGATCTCGATGCTGCCGACACCTTGGAACTGCTGGCCAGGGCACCGGACCCGGCCTCGGCGTCGAGGTTGACGATCGCCCAGATCAGTGCCGCACTCACCCGAACTCGCCGCCGCAACGTCGCGGAGAAGGCCGCGCGGATCCAGGCCGTGCTGCGCGCCGAGCACCTGGGCCAGCCCGAGGTGGTCACCCAGGCCTACGCGGCCACGACCCGCGCCGCGGTGGCGGTGTTGCGGACCCTTGATGAGCAGGTCAAGGTCCTGCAAGGGCAGGTCGATGCGTATTTTGGTCAGCACCCGGACGCTAAGATCATCGTGTCCCAGCCCGGCCTGGGACCGGTCCTCGGTGCCCGGGTGCTCGCCGAGTTCGGGGATGACCCCGACCGCTACACCGATGCGAAATCCCGGAGAAACTACGCCGGCACCAGCCCCATCACCCGCGCCTCGGGCAAGAAGAAAGTCGTGCTCGCCCGATTTGTGCACAATGACCGGCTCATCGACACCCTCATGACCCAGGCCTTCAGCGCACCCACCGCCTCCCCCGGCGCCCGCGCCTACTACGACCAGCACAAAGCCAACGGCAGCGAACACAACGCCGCCCTGCGCCAACTCGCCAACCGGCTCGTCGGCATCCTGCACGGCTGCCTCAAAACCCGCACCTGCTACGACGAAGCGACCGCATGGCCACACCGCATCGAAAACGCTGCAGCGTGACTGTCTGGCGCCACTATCTCTGCAGCTCTCGCGTCGCTGACCATGGCGACGAGCTGTGGATAACTCCCGGCGCCGAGCTTTCGATCGGCGCCGTCACCGTGACGACGTTGTGGGCCGCGTGCTGCACGGACTCCCCAGGTATCCGATGGCAAGCCGACCCGCACCGCAGGCGCGCAGCGTCGAGGAACGGAAGCGGCGCGGCAGCACTGCCCTGCCGGCCGTCTGCGGACCGCACGGGTGCTCGGCGGGTTAGCGGCACGCTAACGACCGCGCGGCCACAATGCCGACGGAGGCAACCGCGACGCGGGCACCGTCGATGGTGCCGTCTTCTGCACCGTGAGTGGCGGTCAACGCTTGACATTCAAGCTCCTGGGATGTCTGTCAGGAAACCTAGCCACTATGGCGCCCGGCCTGCCCTACGCGATCGCCATGCAGGACGCGTTCCCCGGTCGGCAGGTGATCGCCTATGTCGGCGACGGCGGGTTCTCGATGTTGATGGCCGAGTTCTTGACCGCAGTCCGCCAGCGCCTTCCGATCACCGTGGTCGTCAACAACAACAATTCGCTCGGCCAGATTCTGCGGAACAGATGGTTCTCGGCTACCCCGAACACGGGGTGCGCTACGCCCAGCCGGTGGCTGACTTCGCGGCCTGGGCCAGTGCGTGCGGCGGCTACGGGGCCAAAGTACGGGAGCCGGGCGAGCTCCCCGCCGCGCTGCGGACCGCCCTGTCCCATGACGGGCCTGCGCTCGTGGACGTAGACGTGGACCCACATGAGCCGCCGCTACCTGGCAAGGTCGGCTACGACCAGGCCAAGGGTTTCGCCCAATCCTGGCTACATGGCCAGCCGCACAAAGCGGCCATCGCCACCACGATGTTCAAAGACCGCATCTCCCCACTGCGCCCATGATCATCTGATGTCACGTGACGCGATCTTGAAGACCTGACCAGTTACGTCATCGCCAGCGTCCTAGTCGGCCGACCAGTACAGGCCTCTCACCTTGTCTGCGATCATGGTCGTCGACTTGGGAGTGATGTGCTAGCCACCAACCCGTGCCGGAGGTGTACGGGATGGTCGTCGTTTCTCCAGCTGCGTGGGATCCTCAGGACATAATCATGATCTTGTTACGTATAGTGATTCGGGTTCGATATACGGGCGGGCGGACAGTTTGTTGACGTGATCCTGGAGGTGTAAAGGGGCATGGATTGGGTATCGCTGATCGTGGGTGCGTTGGGGGCAGGCGGGGCGGTTGGTGTTGAGAACACAGCGAGCACCACGTCAAGGCCTCAGGGTTTGGTGGAGTTAGTCCGGTGTTGCGTGGCGGGTCGTCCGGCGGCGGAGCCGGCCTGGGCTGAGGGCAAGAGGCCTCCGAGGCGTGGCGGCGTTCTGGGAGGCTATGTGGCGGATCGACGGGCTAGGGCGTGCGTGTTAACACGTTAACACGTGCGCGAGAGTGCTGTTTCCGGTGATCACGATGCACGTCGTTGTCGTGATGCGATGATGGATTCATTCGTCGCTAAGTCGACTTTCGTCGTGGGTGAGCGAGGGAAAACCTATCCGGCTGCCTACCTAGTTGGGGTTTTCGGGACGTTCGGGTTGATTCGGCTTGCGCATTCGCCGGATTGGCTCAGTGCAGCGTCGTTCGCCGGTTCGCTAGTCAGCGGTGCCGTCGCGGGTATCTTTCAGAAGAAGCTCGACGCCATGAGTGTCTCCTTGGGGCGCATTATGACAGCTATCCTGGTGGGAATCGCGACAGTAGTGCTTCCGACTCTCCTCTCATACTGGCACGCGCAACATGCTGACCTCGACGCGCGAGGGTACATCACCGCGGACCACAACATCAGTATGAACCCCGGAAAATCAGCATTATTTATTGTTGACGTGCCGTCACACCGGGACTACCTCACAGTAAAATTCGCTGCAACTCTGAGCCCGGGGAGCAATGAAAATTGTATCAATGGCGCAAGTCTGATTTTAGTGCAGAATTTCGGAGCGACGGTAAGCGATAGTTCGATCAACGAATTCGGTAGTGACTACACGGTTGAGATCCCGTTCAGTGTAGGGCGGTTCACGTTGTCTGCGACGTTTATCCCGCAGTCAGGGTTCGAGGTATGCGCAAGCGATGTCACCGTCACATCGGCACGTTTTCACGACTAAGGGATGTGGAGAATGTCAATTGGTGGAATGAAGATATCACTCGCCCTGATAGTGGCCCTCGGCTTGACGGCGTGCGGTGGTGGCTCAACAAGTTCCCCACCGCTGGCGTCCACTTCTGTGGCCATCACGCGCCCCCTATGCCAGTCGCGCCCGATCGGCTGGTTGTCGGTACGAAGGTCGATCAGTTTGGGACCGGCTACCTTGATGTCTCCACCTACGGATATAGTGGCTTGGATGTCGATATCGCCAAGTACATCAGCGAGAAACTGTTCAACGATAGAAATCCGTACATCCTGCCCGTATCATCGAATACTCGCGAGGCTGCACTCTCTGATGGTGCAATAAAGTTCTTCGCCGCCACGTACTCGATACTTCCGGAACGACAGAAGATGTTCCGTATCGCCGGTCCATACCTCGTCACCGCCCAGGGGGTGATGCTTGGTCGGCGCAGCCCAAACATTGCCACGGTTGACGACCTGAGCGGCAAGCGGGTCTGTGTGGTGGGGAACGGCTCTCAGGCGGCAAATGTCTTGAAAAAATTCGTGCCAGGTGCTGCCCCGGTGGAGGATGCCAGCTACTCGGCCTGCCTGAACGACCTCCGAAATGGGAATGTCGATGCGTTCTCGACAGACCTAGCGATCTTATACGGTTACGCCAGCAATGCCAACAATTCAGATACGCGGGTAGTAAAAGGGTTGAAGATTGGGAATCCGATCTACTATGGCATTGCGTTCGGCATGAAGGACTGGGCGCTCTGTCTAAGGGCGGCCAGGTCGATCAAAGACATGGTCGCTTCCAAGCAATGGGACAGTTTTTTCAATCTTAACCTTCCTGCCTATCGGGCCGACTTCCCTGAGTATCAGACACGAATTCAGCTGACCGACAAGCAGGTCGATGACAACTCCTGTAAGTAATCGGGCATGTCGGATGCGGCACCTGATCGGAAGCTCACCGACGCGCGCGGTGCGCTGCTGAGAGCATGATTGTGGCCTGAATCCTGACCAGTTCGGCGCTCAGCACGATCAGATCCTCAACGGTCACGTGTGATCCAGGGCGAGTGGATCATCGCCGGCGAGCCTGAGTCTTTCGAGGTAGACCAGCGCAGCATCGGAACCGCAGCCCACTGATCCGCCGCAGGTCGGTGACTGGGATGTTCAGCGCAGGATGGTCACGATGTCCAGCACTCCGAGGATCGTCACACCGGACACGAGCAACAGCACCTCGATCGACGGCTCGGGAACCGTGTCGCCCGCGCTGTGGGCGATCCGGCGTCGCCTCCGCAGGCCGATGGCGGCGGCGAGCAAGGCGAGAGTGAGGGCGGTGGCTGCTGGGAGGAGGGCAGGCGACCGGGTGAAGCCGGTATCGCGCAGGAGCAACAGGGCGCCGTTGGCGAGTAGGCCCAGAGAGGTCCGTTCCCAGGCCAGCAGGGTGCGTTCAGCCTGCAATCCGGGGAGTTCGGCGCGGGAGACGGTCACGCCGTGCCACCGCGCAGCGCCAACAGTACGAGAACGACCAAGCTGAGTATCGCCAGCGTGATGCTGACCAGCAGCGGCGCTCGGGACGGCGGCAGATCGTCGCCGCGACGCATGGCGGCCTGGACGGCACGCCATCGCAGCATGCTCGTCACGGCGACAATGGCGCCCAGGCCTGCGAGGATCGTCCCGATCAGCCGCCGAGCACCCGGCACCCCGAGGTCGGGAACGAGGTGGACCACAGCGACCCCGGCAGCCAGCAGCGCCAGCGCCGTGCGGAGCCAGGCCAGCAGGGTCCGCTCGTTGGCGAGAGTGAACCGGTAATCGGGATCTCTGTCATGATCCGTCATCGCTGTGCAGGCCTCCTGCGCGCCGAGGCCGGGCCGTCCGGCGTGGCAGCCTTGCCGGTCGAGCGTTACCGCTTTCGGTGATCGGTACGCCATGACATCGCGCGCGGGTGGTCACCGCCTGCTCCCTGCGACGTCGCGGCCCACCTCAGCCGGGGAGCGGTACACCCGGGGCGGGCTGATGATCTCCACCGACCCGTCGGGGCGCAGCAGGTAACTGACCGGGAGGACCGGCGGGATGTGGAGCGTGCGCTGCAGTGCACCGTCTGGGTCGGTGACCGCGGGATAGTGGGCGCCGAGGTCGGCGAGCAGCGTCAGCGCGGCGGCCGGCTGATCCTGCACGTCGATCCCGATCACCGTGACCGCGTCGCGCTGCGCCGCGTACTGGGCGAGCACGGGGATCTCCTGGCGACACGGCGCGCACCACGAGGCCCACACGTTGAGTAGGGCGGGGCGCCCGGCCAGCGCGGCACCGAGATCCACCCGGCCCGGGGCGCCGAGACAGGGCACGATGACGCCGGTCAGCGGGCCGGTGGGTGAGTGCGTGCCCGGCCCAGGTGCTGGGCAGGGCTGCAGGGCGGCCCGTTCCCGCAGACTGGCGAGTTCGGCATCGACTGGGCTGGGGCTGGTCAGGTTCGCTGAGCCTCGACGGTGGGGGGGCACCGGCCACCGACGCGGGTGTGGTGCTGCCGCGGGGCCACAAGGCGATCACACCGGCGATCGCGAGCACGACGATGACGATCGTCGCGCGGATCTCCGAGCGCATCAGTGGGACCTCCAGGACTCTGTACCCGAACGCGAGCTTGCGGCATCGTCACAGCGGTGTGGTGAATCCGCCGAGGGGACCGCGGAGGAGAGCGATGAGCTGACCCCACAGGCCGGTGACGAGCAGTGCGCCGACGACGAGGAGCAGCGCGCCTCCGGTGAGTTGGATGACCCTGGTGTGGCGGCGCAGCCAGCCGGCGGTGGTGACAGCCCAGGTGCTGCCGACGGCGAGCAGGATGAAGGGCAGCCCCAGCCCGAGACAGTAGGCCAAGACCAGCACCAGGCCGCGGGCGGTGGTGGGGCCGATCTGGGTGCCGCTGGCAAGGGCGATGACCCCGGTGAGGGTCGGTCCCAGGCATGGTGTCCAACCGAGTCCGAATACTCCACCGAGCAGCGGTGCGCCCCAGAACCCTCCGTGAGGTAGGTGATGGAACCGGACGTCGCGCTGCAGTGGCGGGATCAACCCGAGAAACGCCAGGCCCATGACGATGGTCACCACGCCACCGATGCGCTGCAGCAGCAGTTCGTTGGCGAGCAGCGTGTCGGACAGGCGCAGCACGCCGAGCACCGCGATGGTGAACACGACGGTGAAGCCGAGGACGAACAACAGCGCCGCGACGGCGACTCGCAACCGAGTGCCCTGGCGTGTCGTGACACCGTGGGTGTCGGCGGATGCGGTGTCCGCGCCGACCAGCCCGGCAAGGTATGCCAGGTAGCCGGGGACCAGTGGGATGCAGCACGGGGAGGCGAAGGAGATCGCACCCGCCGCCAGTGCCACCAGGGCGGCCAGCAGCAACGGCCCCGAGATGGCCAGATCGGTCACATACATCGCTGCGTCCTGTCGGCTGCTCGGCTGCGTTGGATCGTGACCGGCCGGATGGTGACCGACCGGATGGTGACTACACCGGATAGTACGGTCGAGGGAGCCGGCTGACGTTCACCGATCTGTGCAAGGCTCGATGGTGTGACCGATGCTGCGCCGCGTTCCCGGGTGAGCGCCTGGCGCTACGCCTTGAGCACCACCAATCCGCCCGAGGGCCCGATCGATGCGGTGACCCGCTGGATTGTGGTCTCCCGCGCTGCTGTGTTGCCGATGACGCTGGTCGCCGGGTTGGTGGCCGGCCTGCTCGCCGCCCGCGCGCCCGGCGTCGACTGGCGCTGGTTGGTCCTGGCCGTCGTCGGGATCACCCTGGCGCATCTGGCCAACAATCTGATGAACGACCTGTACGACACCAGCGCCGGTTCGGATACCGCGAGCTACCCCCGCGCGCTCTACGCCCCGCACCCGATCCTGTCCGGGTTGGTCACCCGCCGAGCGCTGGTCGTGTCGGTGCTGATCGTCAACGCGGCCGACCTGGCGATCCTCGTCGTGCTCGCGCTGGCGCGGGGCTGGCCGGTGGTGGTGTTCGCGCTGGCCGGATTCGTGTTGTCGGTGGCCTACACCGCGCCGCCACTGCGGCTCAAGAAACGCGGCCTGGGGGAGCCGGACGTGCTGGTGGTGTGGGGGCCGCTGATGGTCGGCGGTACGTACTACGCGGCGGTCGGGTCGGTCACCTGGCAGGTGCTGCTCGCGTCGCTGCCCTATGCACTGCTGTGCACGTCGGTGCTGATGGGCAAGCACACCGACAAGATTCCCTACGACGAGCCGCTGGGGATCCATACGCTGCCGGTGCTGCTGGGTGAGCGGCGGGCCCGGGCCACGACACTGGCCCTGATGGCAGGGTTCTACCTGCTCATCGTGGTCTGTGTGCTCGTCGGTGCGCTACCGTGGCCGGCGCTGCTCGCACTCGGCGGGCTCTACCGGCTGGTCACGGTGTGGCCGTGGTTGCGCCGGTCCCGGCCGGAGCACCCGCCGCGGCCGGTGCCGGTGTGGCCGTTGTGGTTCGCCGCGCTGGCGTTCGTGCACCTGCGGGTCGCCGGTCCGCTGCTCGTCCTGGGTCTGGCCGTCGCCGCCATCGCGGGGATCTGACACCCAGACCGACGTCGTCGCGCGCGCCGAACGAGCTGAGCAAGTCGGCGGGTGATCGCGGAACAGCGGGGGCAGGAAGTGCACCATCAGCGCCGACCAGGTCAGGTGGGTCAGTATCGGTGCCTGGATGCCGCCGGTGGCCCTGCGCTGGAGGCCGAACAGGGTGCCCATCGCGGCCGAGGCGACGACCAACGCGGGGTTGCGCGTCGCGGTGGTGGCCAGCGAATACACGGCGGTGGACAGTGCGACGGGGTGCCTGCCGCCGATGGCGGCGTACAGGGCGCCGCGGAAGAAGACCTCCTCGGCGGCGCCGTTGGCCAGAGTGGTGAGCAGCACGAGCGGTTCCGATCCCTGGTGGGCGTACCGCAGGATTCGTGAGATCGCCGTGTTGAGCACCGGGAGGTTCCGGGCTGCGAGTGCACTTGCGTAGAACACCGCGAAAGCGCCCACCCCGGAGAGCACCGGGGTGAGTACCGGGCGGCGGAGGGTGTGGTCGCGGTGTCGTATCCAGCCCAGGTGCAGCGGGCCGGACCCCAGCCCGCCCGCCATCCAGGTCGCGGCCACACCGAGGGTCAGGCCGTAGAACTGCGGGGAGCCGGGTTTCGTCGACAGGGACGTGCCCAGCAGCCCCGCACCGGCCAGGGACACCCCGGCGACGATCCGGCGACGCCGGCGCAGCGCGGTGTCGGATTCGCTGCGGGCCCAGGGAACCTCATCCACCAGCGCGGACGGCAGCACGGCCACCAGTTGTTCCCAGCGCCGGCGCCACTTCTGCGCAGCGCTCGTCACGACGCTCGTTTCGCCTTGGCCCGTTCACCGAGGGCCTGGAGTATGGCGCTGTCATAGTCCATGGGCTCGAAGTGGATCAGCCGCCGGATGCTGTCGTCGCGTACCACCACCTCGTTGGTCATCGAGTCGATGAGGGAGCGGCCGGTCTGCACGTCCACGTCGGTGACCAGCGACAACCACAGCGACGACAGGTGGGGCGACAGCAGGGGGACGGGCACCACCAGCAGGGGTCTGCCCTGGATCGCGGCGACCCGGCGCATCATGTCCACGTAGGCCAGGACGTCCGGCCCGCCGATGTCGAAGGCGCGTGCGGCCGCCTCGGAAGCTCGAGCACGCCGACGAGGTAGCGCACCACGTCGGCCACCGCGATCGGTTGGGTCCGCGTCTGGACCCACTGCGGCGTGACCATGATCGGCAGGTGTTCCACCAGTTGACGGGTCATCTCCCAGGAGATGCCGCCGTGGCCGACGATGATCCCGGCCCGCAGCGTGGTGACCGGCACGCCACCGGAACCCAGCAGTTCCTCCACCTCGCGGCGGCTGCGCAGGTGGGCGGACAGGTCGTCGGTGTCATCGCCCAGGCCGCCGAGGTAGACGATCCGATGCAGCCCTGTTTCGGCGGCGGCGCGGGCGAAGGCGCGGGCCGCCGCGGCGTCGCGCTGCTCGAAGTCAGCGTTGTCGAGGGAGTGCACGAGGTAGTAGGCGGCATCGCAGCCGGCGAGCGCGGCGCTGAGCGACGCGGCGTCATGCACGTCGCCGTGTACCGCCTCACCTGCTCCGCGGTAGGACTCGGGACGCCGTGTCATCGCCCGCACCGCGTGTCCTGCCTCCTCCAACGCAGGACACAGCCGCCTACCGACGAATCCGGACGAACCTGCCACCAGCACCTTCATGAGCGACCCTCCTCGACCTGCCTATTCCGGCCACCGGTCGACGGTGGAAACGCGTGGTGAGCCTA
Source organism: uncultured Actinomycetota bacterium (assembly GCA_963823755.1). Classification (GTDB taxonomy): domain Bacteria; phylum Actinomycetota; class Actinomycetes; order Mycobacteriales; family Pseudonocardiaceae. The sequence goes on along the minus strand of CAWGMP010000022.1, from coordinate 3,896 downwards.
CGCCTCATGCCCGCGACCTGCATGTCGAGCGATCTGTATCGCCGCGATGGCGTTCGGCTGGATGACAGTTGTGCTGGTCACCGATCCCTCGTCGAGCTTCACGTTCACCGCCGGGGCCGGGTCCTCGTGCTATTACCGGGTGCCCGGGCGTCGACGCTCGGTGGAAGGGAACTGCTTCCCCCCGTTCGCCTCGTCTCGAAGCCACTGCAGCCCCTTGGCGAGCAGCTCGTCGAGGAGCTCGTTCTGGGTCAGCTCCGGCCTGCCGCATCCTCGCATGAACAACACCGCGTCGCGGAGCTGGTCGGCGAGCGATTCGTCCACCTTGAGTGGGCGCCGTCGAGCGGACTGCCTCTCTTGCACCGGGGCGCCTGGTGATCCTCCAGCGGCTGGCGGCCTTGTTGCAAGGTCAGGGGTCGGGGCGGCAGGGCTCCCGATCAGCCGGTCTTCTGCGCTCGTCCCGAAGTCAGGGAGTCGCGCCAGTCCGCCACGGCGCCGCTCAGCCACGGGTGGCCACCTCCGCTGCCCGGGGTACGAGCAGCTCAGCAACGGCGGCCCGGTACTCGCGGTCGCCTGTTCCCGCCGGGCTCATACCTGCTGATCGGCTGCTGGGCCGAGAACGCCTCACCATGGCGAATGCTCTCGTGGATGACGGTGGTCAGCAGCTCGTCGGGGAAGTGCTCTCGCAGCGTGTCGAGCACGTCGGTGACGACTTTTGAGGTGCGGTTCCCGTACTTCGACACCCGGCACGGGAGCACGCCGGAGATGCGCAGATCAGCATTCAGCCGGCGGCGGACCTTGTCGATGAGCCGGGTCAGCTTGGGGAGTTCGTTGCACCCATCGCTCCTGCGGCGAGCGGGATGAGTACGTCATCCGCCGCCGCCAGACCCATGATCGTCAGCAGACCCAGGTTACCGGGGCAGTCGATGACGACGAAATCCCGTTGCGTGGCCTTCTCGAGCGCGTGCAGCAGGGCATGCTGCACGCCCGCTTCTCCTCCGAACTGACGGTCTGCATCGGCAAGCTCGGCGGAGGCCCGGACCAACTCCAGGCGATCGACGGCAGTGGCCACGATCACGTCATCGAGCGGCCGGTCGTCACGGAACACCTCGACCAGGTCGGTGTTGGCAGGTGAGTGTCCGAGCCACTTGGTGGCCGATCCCTGGTCGTCGAGGTCGACCAGCACCGTTCGGTACCCCATCGACGCTGCGATCGCCGCAACGTTGACGGTCGTCGTGGTTTTCCCGGTCCCACCCTTGTTGTTCGCTACGGCAGTCGTCCGCATCCGCCGTCCCGCCTGCCCGTCACGAGCATCGATCGCGTGTCGTCCCGTCATTCGTCTGCTTCCTCCGTTGACCCAGGGCACTGAGGCGCCCCAGGGGCCAGAAGATACTGGTGCGTCCTGAATGCCCAGGCGCCGGTGGAGTCTCGGAAGCCGGAGGCGCTTTGGGCGCTCGAAGAGCACGCCGGGAGCTTCCGGTAGCCCGAGACTTCTTGGGAGCTTCAGGCGCCCGAGAACCTCCAGGCGCCCGAACCCCCGCCGGGCGGTTCAATCGCCCGATGCCGACTCGCGGTGTCGCTCAGGGATCACCTCACGGTGGCGAGCGGAGGCCTCGGCGTAGCGGTCCGGAGGCCGGGTACCGTGCCAGTCGCTCGAGCGCCGCTGTCGGCTCTGGGGATCTCCACAACGAGGAGGCACGCGGATGGGCTACTGGGTCGGGATCGATGTGGGCACCACATTCACTGCCGCGGCCGTCTGCCGGGAGGAGGTCGGGCGGCATGCGCTGCCTGAGATGGTCCCGCTGGGTACTCACTCCACTGCGGTGAGTTCAGTGCTCTATCTCGCGCCCGACGGCCAGGTGGTCGTGGGGGAGGCCGCCGAGCGCCGCGCGCACACCCACCCTGATCGGGTGGTCCGCGAGTTCAAGCGGCGCATCGGTGACGAGGTTCCGATGGTGATCGGTGGCGTGCCGCACTCTGCCCCGAGTCGCCGCCATGGTCGTGCGCTGGGTCGTCGACCGGATCACCGAGCGCGAGGGCGGACCCGCCGCCGGCATCGTGATCACCCATCCTGCTTGCTGGGGCGAGTACAGATTCAGGTCTTAGCGGATGCGCTGCGCGCGAGCGACCTACCGGAGATCATGTTCCGCACCGAACCGGAGGCGGCGGCAGCGAGTTATGCACTCGGAGAGCGCGTCGATATCGGGAGCACCATCGCGGTCTATGACCTCGGTGGCGGAACCTTCGACGCAGCCGTGGTCCGCAAGACCGGTGTCACGACATTCTCCGTGTTGGGTGTTCCGCAGGGCATCGAGCAATCGGGTGGCGTCGATTTCGACGACGCTGTGTTCGGTCACGTCGTTGCCGCAGTTCCCGGCTTGACCGAGATGGATCCCGAGGACCCAGCCACCCTGGACGCGACCGCTGCGCTGCGGCGAGAGTGCACTGCGGCCAAGGAAGCACTCTCAGTCGATACCGAGGTGACGATCCCGTGCTGGCACCTGAGGTCCGGTCGCAGGTGCGGCTGGTCCGGGCCGAGTTCGAGGACATGATCCGCGTCCGAGTGGCGGAGACTGTCGAGTCGCTGCGCCGAGCGCTGCGATCCGCCGATGTCGGTTCGCAGGATCTTGACGTTGTGCTGCTGGTCGGCGGCTCCTCGCGGGTACCGCTTGTCGCGCAGCTCGTCTCCGCCGAGCTTGGTCGCCCGGTCGCCGTCGATGCTGATCCCAAGGCCGCGATCGCGCTCGGCGCCGCTTTGTCCGCGCTTCCCGCCGATGCCGCCCCCGCGGTCGATCCGGTTGGCAGTGCAAGTGTCCCGCTGGGAACGGTGTTGGTCCCGCAGCGGCCGTCCCTGACTGCCATCCCACTGGACGTTGAGCCCGCTCAGCCCCTATGGCGCCGGATCAGATCGCAGCGGGTGAGATGGGGTCGCAGCGGTGGGTTTGTTTGTCCTCGCGGCCGGCGCGGTGTCGGTGCTGTTGCTGACTTCCCGCAGCGGCTCGGCCACCCCGGCGCCTGCCGGGTCCTCGGCGTCCGCCATCGCCCCGGCGTCCGCTACTCCCGTGACGACCACCTCGGTACCGAACACCAGGAACGGCAACGACATGAGCCCGGGCAGCGGGGGCCCCAGCGAGCCCGCCAGCCCGACACACGCCGCCGCACTGCACAATGCCATCGGCGGTGCCGCCAACACGGCGGCCGGGGTGCCTGGGCTTCAGCGCACCGGGAGCGCTCTCGGCAGTGGGACCACCAGCTCGTCTAACCCGCCTTTTTCCCAGGCCATTCCGGTAACCGCGACCTCGGTCTTCCCTCCGAGCACCATTCAAGCCACACCTACTTCAACGACGGTGCCTCCGACCACGACGACTCCGACTACGACATCCAGCCCGCATCGTCACAGGTGAAGTACATCAACCGTGTCGCGGCTCGTCACCGACTGACGTGTTCCTGAGTGAGTGAGGGAAGAGTCGCTCCACGCCCACGTGCCGCCGGCGTCGTTGTGGGTATCGCACCTGGGAGCAGGCTGTCAGTCATTGCAAGTCGAGCATGCCGACCACGAGTAACCCTGCCAAGTTCAACCGGCCCGAGTGGCAGCGATCAAGGCGGCATCGCCGCTGATTACGGAACCGGACGGGCGACCCCAGGCGGCGCGGTAGACGGCGTCGGCGAGCCCAACCACCGAAGCGTCCGGCTCAGTAACCGCCTCCGCTGCGGTTGGGGGACCTGGCCGTCTACAGTTGTAAACGTACTGTCCAGGTCCGTCCGGCGTCCGCAGCGTGGTAAAGCACGGTGCCGGACAGCTCGGCGACAGCCCAGACATCGGTGCGCTGCTGGATCATCCGGGTCAGCGCCTCGTCCACCCCGTCGGCGGCGAAGTCCGCGTCCACCGCCGAATCGGT
>CAWGMP010000021.1:0-118769 GCA_963823755.1 uncultured Actinomycetota bacterium | reverse complement strand
TCGACTTCGCCCAGCCAGCCTTCTTGTTTGGCTTCGGCGACGCGGTCGAGCAGGTTGTCTCGGACCTCGAGCTGAGAATGATCAAACTGTCAGCTGGATGCCGTCGGCCGTGCGGGCGGCCCGCATCGTCTCCGCGAGATCACCGAGATCACCTATGATGAGTCACCACATGAGCACACCCCAGACACGAACGTCGGCACTGCCGTCAAGGGCGCGCGGACTGATGCACTACGCAAGGTGATGATCGCTGATGGCGTGGTATGACGGCAAAATGAAGGGTTGGTGAATAGTGTCCGGACTGCGATTTCTTGATGATCCGCTCGTGTCGGTGTCGGGACAGTTCCCGCTCAACCGGTGTGACTTCGTTCCACCGAGCGTCAGCGAACCGCCGTCTGATCCATCCGTCCGCCCGTTCTCGTTACGGTGGCTCATCGACCTCGGCGTACCGTTGCCACCCACGTCGTACCGGTATTGCCCAGCACGTCAGATCGCGGTCGATGTCGTGACCGGTAAGCCGCGTCCTCCACTGTGCAAGCTGGACTGGACAACGAGAGAGAACAAGGACGGTGACGAGGGACCGTCCAAGGATTATCACTGGGAAACCGTTCCCGACGACGACTGAGCACATGACCGTTCTCGTGCTTGCCGCCGAAACAGACCGGAGTGCCGACAGTGTGATCACCGGCTTGGTCGAGCGGAACGTCCCGGTCATGCGTGTTGACACCTCATGGTTCCCCCAGAAAATGAGCTTGGACGCCGAGTTTCGCGACGGCCGTTGCCGCGGTGTCCTGCGTACGGCACACCACGAGGTTGATCTCGGCGATATCCGGTCGGTATGGGTCCGAACGCCCTCGGCGTACTCCTTTGCCGAGGCGATGTCCGCAGCTGAACGCGACTACGCCCGGCGGGAAGCAAAGATCGGCGTGGGCGGCGCGTTGCTCGCGCTTCCCGGCGTGCTCTGGGTGAACCGGCCCGACCTCGCCGCCACCGCCGTTTACCGGCCGTTGCAGTGGGTCGTCGCTTCACGGTGCGGCATCGCAGTTCCACGATCACTGGTCACCAACGACCCCGTGGCAGTGCAGCGATTCGCCGCGCAATCCCGCACCGGGGTCGTCGTCAAACCGCTGACCGCAAATCTGCTTTACGAGGACAACACCTACAAGATGGGGTGGACACGGAAACTCTCCACCGACGACCTCGCCGACCTTCGCGGAGTCAACGCCACCGCCCACCTCGTGCAGGACTGGGTGGACAAGGCGTGGGAATGCCGTGTGGTCGTGGTCGGCGACGAGGTGTTCGCCGTGGCCATTCACGCGGGGTCGGAGGCGGCGCGGATCGACTGGCGCTCCGACTACCCCGCGCTCTCCTACGAGATGATCGACCTGCCGCTCAGGGTGGAGAAAGCCCTGCGCGCCATCATGGATGAGCTCGGCCTCGTCTATGGCGCGTTCGATCTTTCGGTGAGCGATGACGGCGGTTCAGAGGTGTTCTGGTTCCTGGAGGTCAACCCGGGCGGGCAGTACGGATTCTTGGAAGGGGCAACCGGTGTTCCGATCACCGACAGCCTCGTCCGGTTCCTGGCGAAAGGAGTTCTCGCGTGAGCGTCACCGTGCCTGAGTCCACGTGGCGAGAACTGGCGCGACGACTTGCCGAGGACATCAATGCCGTGGGAAAGATGAACACCCCGCAGTGGCGGGCGGCCGTGCAGGAGGTGCCGCGGCACGTGTTCGTGCCGCGGTACTACACCGATGATCAGCACGGCTGTTCGCGGCGCTGGACCCTGCACGAGCCCGAGGACCCGGATAGTGTCCGGCGCTGGCTGGAGTTGGTGTACTCACGGACAACGTTGGTAACGCAGGTGGCGGAGTTCGCCGACCGGGGCACGCAGGCAGCGGTGTCCAGCTCGACCAAGCCCGACCTCATGATCCGCATGCTCGAGGCGCTCGAGGTCACCGACGGTATGCGCGTGCTTGAGATCGGCACCGGCACCGGATACAACGCCGCCCTCCTGTCCCACCGCCTCGGCGCTGCGAACGTCTACTCCGTCGACGTCGACCCCCACCTCGTTGACGACGCCCGTGAGCGGCTCACGCGGCTCGGCTACACCGCCGCCACCCTGGCCGCCGTTGACGGCGTAGGGGGCCTGCCCGAGCACGCCCCCTACGACCGGATCATCGCCACCTGCGCGCTGTTCGCCGTGCCAGCCGCGTGGATCAACCAGCTCCAGCCCGACGGGCTCGCGCTCGTGCACATCGAAGGCCCCCTCGGCGCCGGCAACCTCCTCGCCCTGCGCCACGTCGCCCCCGACACCGTGCAGGGCCGGTTCCTGCCCTGGTGGGGCTGCTTCATGCGCCGCCGAGCCACCGCAGGCCCAAACGTCGGCACCCCGCGCCCCCGGCGCACCGACGCCGCGCTGACCACCCGCACCACGACGGTCGACCCCGCCCAGCTCGACGGCGGCGCGCGGTTCCCCTTCCTCGCCCAGCTTTACCTCCCGCATGGTGTCTTCCGCAGCATGTGGCGCCGTGAATCCGCAGACGGGGACGACAGCGCCACCATCACCGAACTCCGCACCCCGGACGGGTCCTGGGCCGAGATCACCCGCGAACCAGACTCCCAAGCCCGATACCGCGTCCGGGAAGCCGGACCCACGCCGCTGTGGGCACACGTCGAGAGCGCATGGGAGCAGTGGGCCGACCTCGGCTCCCCGCAGTGGCACGAGTTCGGGCTCACCGCCACCCCCACCCGGCACACCGTCTGGTTCGGGAGCCCGGACGGCCCGAGCTGGCCCCTACCCCTCCCCGTCAACATCGCAGAACCCCCTCCCGCCACAGCACGCTAAGGCCCGACCGCGTAATGGAGGTGTCGTGAAGGAAGCTGCCACGAGGTGCCAAGTACGCTTTTTTGCTGGTCACGTTTTTAACTAGTGATCTTCGTGGAGCCCTTTAGAGCGCATCGCAATCGTCAGCAGCTACTACTGTGCTGACCTGCGGAGATGCGTTGGAGACCGACCAAAACCGTGGGAGGTCAATTTTTCAAGCGCCCGGTGATCCTCCGGAGCTGCCAGGTGCGGATCATCCGGGCACGGGCCGAAGGACTGTGGCGGACCGGATGCCAGGGCCACCATGGGCACCACGGTCGGGACTACGGCTGCGGGGAGCAGCGGTAACAAGTTGATCTCCCACGGTTTTGGTCGGTCTCCAACACCCCCACCACCAGGGACAACGCCCTACTACCCACACACGCGCGTTGGTTTTTAGTCCACTAATGCTGGGACCCGACCTGGCCCCACCCCGCCGTCCGGCAGCCGGGACGGAGACCTGGCCCCCGAGCTGGGCTTTCCGCCCATCCCTGCCGCTTTGGAGGCGACCACAGGTGGGGCCGAAACTGACCGAACGAGTGGGCCAGAACGCGGCGGCAAAGACAGTGGCGGTTAGCTGCAGATGCCGTTGGGGTGGGCGACCGCGCGTAGGGCTGTGTCGAGGAGATGGCGTCGCCGTTGGCTGGTAGTCCAGCGCCGATGCTGCCATCGGCTGCCGCTGACGTCGTCGCCTGCGTAGAGGAGATAGCCAAGCCGGACGTGGCGGAACCGCGCGACAGCGATCAGTGCCGCGGCTTCCATCTCGACAACCAGGCAGCCCTCGGCGCGCCGGCGTGCGATGCGTGTTGGTGTCTCCCTAAAGCTCGCGTCGGTGGTCCAGGTAAGGCCAGTGATGTGCGGGACATCGGCGTCGACGAGCGCATTGACGGCTGCGGCAACGCACTGCCGGTCGACGGGGATGGTGCGTGTCGGGGGCGCGTAGTGATGGGAGGTTCCTTCGTCTCGCAGGGCAGCGGTCGGAATGATCACCTGACCAAGCACGAGATCGGGCGCGACTGCACCGGCGCCGCCACAGGCGATGAACGTGCTGCCGCCGGCGGCGATGAGTTGCTCGAGGTGGTGCGCGGCCAGCGGGGCGCCCATCCCCGGGTGAACGAGCGTGACCGCATCGGCTCCATGGCCGATGACCATGATGTCACCACCGCCGGTCTCTGCGGAGAACCCGCCGATGCGTCGCCCGCCGTGGGTGCTCGAAAGATCAGCCAGCAGCTCGGGGAAGAAGGCCAACACGACCCGGTGTGGCAGCGGTTCGCTCAGGGCGGGCGGCCGGGGCTCGATCAATCCCGGCGACGGGTCAAACTCGAACAACGGCGCGGCATCCATGACCACAGTCTGGTGATCCCATGACGCGGCTTGGCCCGGCGCTGCCCTGTCGGGGCGCCAGCGCTTCCCAGAAACGGCTCGTATTCGCAAAGATCGTGGAGGCCGTCGCCACGCCGGACAACTCTTGCCGAAACCCTTTGCGAAACCTACTGGTCTTCCCTATTGTTTTGACGGGGTTTTTGCAAAGGGAGGACGGGGTGGGCGGCCGCTACGAAGAAATCATCAACCCGGAGGGCACCCCCGGATGCTTGGCCTACGCCCGGGTCTCGACAACCGACCAGGATCCCCCGCCTCCAGATCGACGCGCTGACCGCGCATGGATGTCGGCGGCTGTTCGTGGAAAAGATCAGCTCCCGCGCCAAGGATCGCCCCGGACTGGCTGCCGCCCTGCACCGCCTGGACCCGGGCGACGCCTTGGTCGTGTGGAAGCTTGACCGGCTCGGCCGCTCGGTCACCGAAGTCGTCGGCCTCGCCGAGAAGCTTCACGCCATGGGTGTAGGGCTGCACATTCTGACCGGCACCCTCGAGGGCACCTACAGCGCGACCGGCTCCGGGAAGTTCTTCTTCACGATCATGGCCGCCTTCGCTGAACTGGAACGCGACCTCATCCACGAGCGCACCCTGACCGGCCTGGGGTGCCCGTAGTCTCGAAGAAATTTTGGTCGGATATGCCTGTGAGCTGTGGTGATGCGGTAGCCGCTGCCGGGCTGTGAGGTCAACACCTGCTACGTCGTGTCCGTGTTGACGGTGGTGGCGTGTCGCAAGAGGGCGGCGAAGTCGGAGTGGGCCTGGGCGACGGCTTCTGGATAGGCCTGGGCCTTGGCGTGCTCGGCGAGGGCCCGGTAGATGCTGGCCAGGCTCGGGTTGTGCCCCTTGCGTTTACCGGTGGGGATGATCAGATCGGGGCGGATGGACTCCACCGACTCTCCGGCGGCCTTGCGACGGAGCACGGTGTGCAGCATGTCGTCGGTGATCACGGCGGGGCGGCCGCCGTGGTTGCCTTTTCGGGCGGCGGAGTCCAGGCCCTCCAGGGTGGCCTCGCGGATGTTCTCGCGTTCGGTTTCGGCCATGGCGGCGAAGAACCCGAACAGGATCCTGCCGGGCCCGGTCGGGTCGTAGATGCCGGGTAGGGGTCCGGCGAGCATCTCCAGGACCAAGCCGTGCGCGGTGAGGTGGTCGGCCAGGGCGGTGAGCTCAGCAGCGTCGCGTCCGAGCCGTTTCATCTCGTAGACGGTGAGGATCACCCTGCAGTGCGGGGCGTGGGCCTTGATCTCGCGGGCAAGCGCGAGTGCGGCCTCGAACTTGGGTCGGACTCGCACGCGGGTGCTGATCTTTTCGGAGAAGATCTTGTCGCGCGGGATGCCGTGCGCGGCCAGGGCGTCGAGCTGGGACTGTAGCTCCTGGGTCAGGGTGCTGCAGCGTGCGTAGCCGATGCGGATGTCGGCGGTGGGACCGCTGTTAGGGATGGGCGCTGGTGGTGGGATGCCGGGCCGCCAGGGCTGGCCGGGGCGGCGGTCGGCGGGAGTCTGGACGCGCAGGAGTTTGGTCAGCCGCGCCACTTTGGTGAAGCGGCCGGTGTGGTAGGTGCCGGCGACGGCGCCGGATCGGGATCGGCAGGGTGAGCCGGGGTCGACGCCGCAGCGGGGGCACGGATGGAGTTCGATGTTGTCGGCGTCGCGGCGCGAGGCCGGTTCAGGCGGTGGTGACGGAGAGTTTGCCACCCCCGCATCGTGTCACAAGCAATTCTCAGAACACATCAGAACCGAGGAGGCTTATCGGAAACTCAGCTTGAAGAAGTGAAGTGAGCGAATCGCACTGAAGGCGGTCGGGTAGGTTCGAAGTGGGCGGCGGTAGTCGGTGTGCATGCAGCGCCACGTCTTGAAGTTGGCGATTGCTCGCTCGATGACATATCGGTACTGGTTAACCACCTTGTTGAACTCCTTATGCCATTCGAGCAGCTCGCCGTCGGCTGATTTCTTGAACGGTGTGGTGACGCCGCACCCGACATATCCCTTGTCTGCGAAGGCGTTCGACTCGTTGAAGTGATGGTCTAGTTGGAGATCTCGAAATGCCTTGGCGTCGTGGGTCTTTCCGGGAAGCGGATCGGAGATGTATCGCAGGTTCCCGGCGAGGTCGCACACGTATTGGTGTTGGTGCCCGGTCTCCTTGTGCTTGCCCGACCACAGGTCCTTCTCGTCCTTCCATGACCAGCAGGGATGCAGCGAGCCGTCGATCACAGCCACGCGCCCGGCGAGGCCCTCGGCCGCCTCGGCCAGGTCCGGCTCGAAGTCCTTGAGCGCCTTCACGATCACACCTTCGAGAGTGGAGATGGTCTCGGAGATGACCGACTGGCTCACGAACAACAGCTCGGCGATCACCTCCTCAGTAATATTGTTCTTGAAGTACATCAGGGTCGCCTTCAGGCCCTGCGCCAATGTCAGACCGCGAGGGCGTCCGACTCCTTTGTCCCAGGTGACGAGTTCCTCGACACGCCGAAGAAGCTCCCCGAATTGAACCTGGCTCATCCCGATAGTACGATTGGTGCGCACCGGCCCCTCCGGGGAATGAAAGATCCGTGAGAAAGACCTTTCAATTCTCTCGAGGGGTCGTGCCTTATTGTGGGACCGACACGCCGGTCAGCAAACTTCTTCAAGCTGAGTTTCCGATAAGCCTCCTGATCTGGCTTGTCTGGCGGGTCATCCCTGAAGAAGGACCAGGCCTGGACAGTGCTGGGACACCAGTGACGCGGGTATCCCGTCGCGTCAGCGCCGAAGGTGTAGCGGGTCAGGCGCAAGGCTCAAGGTCATACAGCCGTCGGATGCTCTCCACCTCGACCCCTGCACCTGACCCGCTACAGGGCGAGCCCGCCGACGCGACGGGATACCCGCTTCGGACCCCACCTGGCCGATGAGCAGAACACCACCTCGTGCCATCAGTCCACCACGGTGAAGCTCCTGACCCAGAATCAGATGTTTGGCGGCGGGCAGACAGCCAGTCAGAGGCCTCGGCCGAAGAGCATCCCCACGTCTACATCAGTTGGTACATCAACGGCTACGGACCACCATGGACACCCTCGGACACGAACCCGAAGATGGGGCACGTCCACGGACGATTTGCAGATAATAGAGGGGTGCTGCTTGTGACTACGGATCACAGGGTTAGTCGGCATACTTTCTCTAGTGCGTCTTGTCCTATTCGATGCCAAGCGCCGCAACCTGAGACTCACCTAGAGCAGAATCACCACCACGGCGATCGTGGCAGCCTCGGTAGGGTTGCTACGGTGATTCTGCTCCGACGCTATGCCGTCGGGGCATCTCCACGTATCAAGTGGGAAATCGTTGTTCGATGTGTTCGGTGAGAAGTTGTTGAGCGGGGAATTTTTGTTCGACATATCGGGTGGAAATCCGTTGTTCGACAACTGCGACGAAGTCCTCGACGCTGACGGGAAGAATGTCGACGCCCCGATCTTTCCACGCAGCCTCGTCAATGGGGTCAGGATCCTTCTGGATCGCCCAGGACTTGTAGTGCTTGCCTTCCTGCTCCCCCCACAAGCGATACAGCATCACTCGAAGGTTCCAGTCCCGCAGGCTGTAACCCAGGAAGAGAAAGTGACTGGTCCGGAGCTTCGCCGCGAGCGTGACAGGAAACAGGCCTGCGACATCGGCGCGGGTGAGATAATCGATGTAGTGGTCCTCGGTGATCACGAAGCTGTCCCCGTGGACCCGATCTACCGAGCCCAGAACCTTCGCGATGACGGTCTGTCGATCCAACCGGAAGTCGACGTACTCATTCGGCTTCCGAATCACGGTCGATTCACCATCGGCAGTGATGTGACGGAACACTCCACGGTCCCTGCTCTGGGCGATATAGGTGATCAGTTCATACGGCTCGCCCTCGTCTGCGAACGCGCGTCCAGCAAGTTGTCGTAGTTCGTCGTCACGATGAGCATACATTCACGGGTATCTTCCGCCTGACGGACACGGCGCGCCAATCGGGCGAGAAAACGGTGAAGATCAGTAGGGGGGCAGTCCGCGCCGAAGACGTCGCGAAGCTCATCTTCGAGTGAGCCTTCCCCTAGCAGAGCCGCCACGTACTGGGACACCCGGGCCAGATCGCGGCCGTTGGTCTCCACGTCGTCGCCCAAGCTCCGCGCGAGCTCATCAGCGAGCTCCTGTCCGCTGGGCAGAGATACGCCACGCTGGAAGGACGGTGGGGGGCGCTCCCACAGGTTGGCCCCGGCGCCGAGCACCGGGACTACCTTACCCCTCACCAGGCGCCCGGTGATGATGTCGTAAGCATGCTCTAGCTCGCTTGGCATTGCGGGCGCCGTGTGCTCGATTGGGACGAGCCTCTGGATTGCGGCTGCGATCGCGGTTCGGGCCTCTGCTAGCGTAGTGTCTCATTATTAAGTTACACTTTCTCGAGAGCGACACGTCCGCGGGCGACCTTGGCGAGGATCTGCTCGGCGGTCGCAGTCCACACAAATGGCTTCGGGTTGTCGTTGTTAACTTTCAGGTAATCCTCGATCGCGGTAACGAGGTCATTCACGCTGTGGAACACGCCCCGGCGAATGGCCTTGTCGGTCAGGTCCCGGAACCACCGTTCGACCATATTGAGCCACGACGAGGAGGTGGGGATGAAATGCAGGTGAAACCGCGGGTGTTTGGCCAGCCATTTGGTGACGTTGGCATGCTTGTGGGTGCCATAGTTGTCGCAGATCATGTGGATCTGCAGTCCTGTGGGCACCTCACGGTCGATGATACGCAGGAACTTCAAAAACTCAGTATTGCGGTGCCGTGGCAGACAACGGCCGATCACCATTCCGGTCAGCACATTCAGCGCAGCAAACAGGGTGGTGGTGCCGTGCCGCTTGTAGTCGTAGGTCATCGTGCCAGCCCGGCCCTTTTTCATCGGCAGCGACGGCTGGGTGCGGTCCAGGGCCTGGACCTGGCTCTTCTCGTCCATTCACAACACCACAGCCTGATCAGGCGGGTTCAGATACAGACCCACCACGTCGATGAGCTTCTCCTCGAAGTGGCGATCATGGGAAAGCTTGAAGGTCTTCACCAAATGAGGCTTGAGTCCCCGCGCCGACCAAATCCGCTGCACCGACGCCGAGCTCACCCCGGCACGTTTGGCCATCGACCGACACGACCAATGCGTCTCGCCCTCCGGTGTCGAGTGCAGCGTCAACTCCACGATCTCAGCAACCTTCTCATCACTAATCGATGGTTTACGGCCTCGCCCTGTGGCCACCTCACCGAATCCGATCAGTCCGTCTTGCTCGAACTGGCCACGCCAGGCCAACACAGTCGGACGAGACACCCCGACCACCTCGCTGATCTCGGAATTCGCCACACCGTCGGCGGCCAACAACAACACCTGTGCCCGTTGCACCACCCGGTACGCCGCAGCCCGTGAATTCGCCAGGGTCTCCAAAACTTCTCGCTGCCCACCGGATATCACCAACGGCGCCGCTGCTCGACTCATAACTCATAGCATAATGCACTGTAAACTCAATTGCAAGACACTACACTAGCGCCGCCAGGCGCCTTCCCGCAACGGGCGATTGTCTAGCAACCAGCGCAAGCGACCCTAAACGCCACTTAGCGGGGAGATATTGCTGGATCTCAATCATAGTCGATGTCTCGGAAACCGTCCCCCCTGGCTCTACAGGAGGGTGTATCGGATCACCACTGATGTCCCAGCCGAAGTGGTCAAGACCCCAGGTGACTTCATCCATCTTTATTTCGGACGGCACGAAATTGTCTGGCCGATCAGCGAGTTCCTCGGCGAGCACCCAAATCTCATCCAGGCGTTTGAGCCATTCGGCTTCTTCTGCGAAGTAGACTAAACGTAGAAATTCTCGCCGCTCCACCGTGAGATCGTCTTCGAGCCTCACTCGGGGCGCGCGCAAACTCCCGGACGCCGAGACCTGGGGGCAACTCTGCCTGCGAACGGATCGTGCTTAATAGCCACTCCAACTCCGGCGGTTCGGCCAGCGACAAGGGGGAGACCGAGGGGTGGGTCTGGGCAAAATAACCCACCTGCTGCCCGATGGTCAGCCAGCGGTGGGCCTCCACGATGAGAGTGTAGAGCAGCAGCGCATTGCCGTTCGACTCCATACGCCCGCGGGCCAGTACGGCTTCAACAGATCGGTTATACAGATCATCGTGTAGTGGCTCGAGCCACTCGACCTCAAAAGTGCGCAGACGAAAAAGCGCAGGGTCGACGAACGTGTCAGCCATTATAGGTGTCCCGTCTCGACGAACCGCCATGGGATCTGATAGATGTCGTCAGGTTTGCAGACAGATAAGCGGTCGGTCCCGTCCGCTGAACACGGAGAGTAGTCAGTTGCATAGCGTTCCGTCACGACAATATTCTCCGGATTAGCCCATAACACGTGGGCGCGAAGCGCACTCATCTCGTCTGAATGCTGGCCGATGAGATCCTCGGTGCGCTTTCGGGTTTCGGCGAGAATCTGTGAACCTTCTTGCAAATCATTGAAAGCCGACGATCCTTGCAGCTTTATCCTGCACAAGAGCCAGAGTAACGGTGTGGCTTTAATCTGGCCAAGCCGACCAGAGGGGCGGAAGCCCGTAGTCCGGTCAACGGGAAGATGCAGGCCCAGCGTGTTGGGCGGGGGGTTCTGCGGCTCGGCGTCGGCCGCTGCGGGGGTGTGGTACTTGGTCAGCTCCAGCTTGTTGTGGCCGTCCGGGGTCCGCATCATCGCGATGTCGCTCCGGACGCCGTCGAGTCCCACGGTGCGGTCCGCCCAAAGGCCTTCGACCTGTCCCTTGCCTTCCAGCTCCATGCCGAGTTCGGTGAAGAACGCGACAGCCGAGTCCAGGTCGTCGACGACGACGGCGACGTTGTCCATCCGCTGAATGGTCATGTTTCCGAGCATAAAACGGCAGTGAGCCTTCGGTTGTGGACGGCTCCAGCGTTGTTGGCGCTCGCTGCGGATGCGGGGGCATTCGCGGTGTTGGGCGGCCAGGATGTCGGAGTGGCGGGGTTGGTGCTGGTGGCCATCCGGAAGCGTTGATAGATGGTAGGTCAGCGCGGGATGGCGTCGATGATGGCTCGTGCTCGGTGCGCGAGCCGGGCCGAGACTGAAACGCGACTGCGAGGTTTGCCCTCATCGCCTCTCCAGGCTCTTCGGAGTATCGGAGCGCTTCGCCGTCGTGAGTCCGTGGCGTCGAGCAGCCGGTACGGCTCCCACTCGTCACCTGTCCCGGCTAACCGCCCCACCTCGGGCAGAACCACAGAAGCCAAGTCTCGCCGATCCTCACGATCATGCACGGCAGCGAAAGCTAACAGACACCCTTTCTGAAGGCCGTCGAGGACCCTCGGAACTCACGGGTTGTCTCTTACTCAGCGCAACCGACGAGTAACAGCTTCTCCACCGGGGGACTCACCGGACCAAGATCACCCCATTGCCGGTTTTACCCGTATCTCGGAACCGCCGCGAATTGCGTTGGATGCGTATTGGCGACGGCGTGAGACAGGGATGCTTGCGAGGTCAGGAGCTGTGTCGTGAGCTGGGCACCGTGCTGCAGCTGACCTTAACGGACCATGTCATTCCCCAGGTCAGGCGTTTGTGCTGTTAAGACGTTGATCGGTCCCACCTTGGGCCGCGTTCGCGTTGGATGCGAAGATTTCCCGTCCAACGCGAACGACGGAGGGTGATCGGTGGGGGGTCGAGGGGACCGGTTTCCGGGTGCAGCGGGGCTGTATCTGGCCGACGGGGTGGCGCTGCTGCATCCCGAGGAGCAGGTGTTTGAGGCGATGCTGGATGGCTGGCGTAATCAGCAGCTGCCCGCAACCTGGCCCTGTCCACGATCACTCAGCGGACGATGCGGCTGCGGGCCTTCTTTGCTCACGCCGACGCGTTCCCGTGGCGGTGGACGTCACAACAGGCCGATGAATGGTTTGGTGACCTGCGTGCGGTGCGGGGCTGTGGGCACTCGTCGCTGCGTTCTTACCAGGACGCACTGCGCTCCTTTTGTTCGTATGTGACCGATCCGGCCTACGACTGGCTGGCCGAGTGCGAGCGGCGCTTCGGGACGTACCCGATCCAGGTGGTGCACGAGGGCAACGCCGCGGCGCATGTGCAGGACACCGAGGCGCGGCCGCAGAAGCGGGCGTTCACCCTCGGCGAGCTGCAGGGCTTTTTCGACTACGCCGATGAGCAAGTCACCAAGGCCCGGGATCGGGGCCGTAAGGGCTGGCTTCCGGCTTTCCGGGACGCCACGCTGTTCAAGATCGCCTATAGCTATGGGCTTCGGCGCAATGACACGCGGATGCTCGATGTCGCCGACATCGGGCGCAACCCGCACGGGCCCGAGTTCGGCGACTACGGCTTGATCCACGTCCGATACGGCAAGGCCAAGAAGGGCTCGCCGCCCAAACGCCGCAGCGTGGCGACCGTGTGGTCCTGGACGGCCGAGATCCTGCAAGAGTGGGTCACCGAGTTCCGGCCCCTGCTGGCCGCCGCCGGCACGTCAGCACTGTGGCCATCCGAACGCGGACCCCGGATCGGGCTGCAGCGGATCAACTCCCGGTTCGTCACCTACCGCGACGCGCTCGGCCTCGACCCTGGGCTGGATTTCCACGGGCTGCGAAGGTCCTACGTCACGCATCTCATTGAGGCAGGCCGGGACCCGCTGTTTGTCCAATTCCAATGTGGACACGAGCATGCGAGTACGACGTCGCTGTATACCTGCGTGTCCTCGGATTTCCGGACCCGCACGCTGCGCCGCGCCTTGGATGACACCCTGGCCGCCGCGCTCGGACCTACCGGGAGGTCCTGATGAGACGCCAGGTCAGCTACCAGTGGCGGCTGCGTGAGGTGATGGCCGCCCACGGCATGTTCACCATCACCGAACTGGTGCCGCTGCTGATCGACCGCGGCATCACCCTGTCGGTGTCCCAAGTCCACCGGCTGGCCACCGGCACCCCCGAGCGCCTGTCGCTGCCGGTGCTCGCCGCACTGTGTGACATCTTCACCTGCAGCCCGGCCGAGCTGATCGCCACCAAGGCCGAGAACGTGGCCGTCCGCAAGACCGCCACTGACGAGGGCGTGGTCAACCTCAACGCGCGACGCCCGACACGCGCGCGCCTGCGGCCCGAGGGATGAGCAGCAGGACCCGAGTCGCTGCGGCGGAGCTGTTCTGCGCGCGCTGCGGCCGTGCCGTGCGCCTCGGCGCGGCCCACTGGCCCGAGGGCTATCTCTGCGCGACCTGCCACACCCACGCGCTGGAAACCTACGGGCGATGCGCTGGCTGCGGCGTTGACCGTCCACCCCCGGCATCGCGCCCGAGGGTGGACGGTTGTGCACCGACTGCGCGGGCGGCCTCGGGGAGTTCTTTTGCGAATCGTGCGGCCGGGAAGCACGCCGCCATCGTCGTGGGGTCTGCGGCACCTGCGTCTTGGCCGAGCGCCTGAAACTCCTGCTCGATGACGGCAGCGGCAGCATCCGGGCCGAATTGGCACCCTTCGCCGAGGGACTCTGCCGCATGAGCCGGCCACGGAGCGGACTGACCTGGATCGCCAACCATCACGTCCAGCAGATGCTGTGCACCCTGGCCGATCCGAGCACGCCGATCACCCACGACACGCTCGACAGCCTCTCGCCGTGGCGTTCAGTGGCCTACCTGCGCGATCTGCTGATGCACCACGGTGTCCTCCCACCCGCCGACCGGCAGCTGACGCTGTTCCAGCGGTGGCTCGGCGACATCCTGGCCCAGGCCGACGGGCCCGAGCATCGCCAGGTCGTGGAGCGGTTCGCTGCCTGGCATGTCCAGCGGCGGCTGCGCCGCTTTGCCGGCAAAGGGCCGGTCACCGCCAAACAGACCCAGCAAGCCCGAGCCGAGATCCGGCTGGCCATCGCGTTCCTGGCCTGGCTCGGCGAACGAGGCCGTGAGCTGAGCACCTGCGGGCAAGCCGACATCGATGCCTGGTACGCCGGCGCCTAACCCGCCCGCCGCCTCACCCATGCTTTCCTGCGCTGGTCGATGCGCAACCAGCTCCTGACCCAGCTGATGATCCCGCACCAGAACACGACCAACCCGACACCCATCAGCCAACAGCAGCGACTGGCCACCATCCGGCGGCTGCTCACCGAGGACGACATCCCGCTGCTGACCCGAGTCGCCGCTACCCTGATGCTGCTCTATGCGCAGCCGCTGACGAGAATCCTGCGCCTGACCATCGACGATGTCCTCCACCAGGACAACGAAGTCAGCATCCGACTCGGCGACCCGCCAACACCGATCCCCCCACCCTTCGCAGGGTTACTCCGCACCCACATCGACCAGCGGCTCAACCTGACCACCGCCACCAACCCCGACGCCCGCTGGCTGTTCCCCGGCCGCCGCGGCGGCCAGCCCATGACCCCCGAAGCCCTCGAGACGCGCCTACGTCAACACCGCATCCCCGGCCTCCGCGGCCGGACCGCAGCGATCCGGTAACTCGTCCTGCAAGCACCGGCGCCCGTCGTCGCCACGATGCTCGGCTACAACCCCGACCACACCGCCCGACTCGTCGCCGAAGCCGGCGGAACCTGGACCCGTTACGCGGCCGGTGATCACACCCCCAGGTGACACTGGCCGCCAAAACCGGCACCGAATACGCGACACCTGATTACACGAGGTCACCAGTACTGCACCCCTGGTGGAGGCGGCGGCTTGCCCGGCGGAAGCTGGCCATCGGTCGTCGGTCTCGTGGTTGTGGCGCCGACCATGGGTTGAATCAGCCCTGGTCGGCTCCAGCGGCGGTGGAAGCGTTGGCCGAAGTCGTGGAAGCTGACGCAGTGGACAGGCGACAGTTCCTCGCGCCGGCGGGCATGACGTTGACGTCGGCCGCGCACGAGTGGCTGTTCGGCAGCACCGTACGAAGGATCCGCAGCGGTGCGCGAGTTCGATGCCAAATACCACGACCTAGTTGCACCTGCCATGGCGGCCACCAACCTATGAAAGGCGGAACCTTGTCCGGGCTAAGGTATCTGAACGATCCGCTCGTGTCGGTCTCGGGGCAGTTCCCGCTCAACAGCTGCGACTTCACCCCGCCGAGTGTCAGCGAACCACCGTCCGAACCGTCCGTCCGCCCGTTCTCGCTGCGGTGGCTCATCAAGCTCGGTGTGCCCAAAGCGCCCACATCATACCGATACTGCCCCGAGCGGCAGATCGCTGTAGATGTTGTGACAGGCGAGCCGCGCCCCCCGTTGTGCAAACTGGACTGGACGACCCGAGAGAACAAGGACGGCGACGAAGGCCCGTCCAAAGACTACCACTGGGAAACCGTCCCGGACGACGACAACGACTGAGCCGATGACCGTTCTCGTACTGGCCGCCGAGACGGACCGCACCGCCGACAGTGTGGTCACTGAATTGAACGGGCTGCGCGTGCCGGTGATGCGCGTCGACACGTCGTGGTTCCCGCAGAACATGTGCATCGCCGCCGAGTTCGAGGGTGGCTGTTGCGGCGGCGTCTTGCGCACGACACATCATGAGGTCGAACTCGCTGACATTCGTTCCGTGTGGGTTCGCACGCCATCGGCGTACGCATTTCCGGATACAATGTCGGCGGCTGAACGGGACTACGCGCGGCGCGAGGCAAAGATCGGAGTGGGTGGCGCGCTGCTCGCGCTGCCCAACGTGCTGTGGGTGAACCGTCCTGATCTCGCTGCAACCGCGGTGTATCGGCCGTTGCAATGGACGATCGCCGCGCGCTGCGGGATGGCAGTCCCTCGATCCCTCGTCACCAACGATTCAGCGGCAGTTCGGCGATTCGCCGAGCGGTCTCAGACCGGCGTTGTGGTCAAGCCACTGACCGCGAACCTGCTGTATGAGGACAACACCTACAAGATCGGATGGACGCGGAAGCTGACCGCTGACGACCTCGGCGACCTGCGTGGAATAGACGTCACCACGCACCTGATTCAGGATTGGGTGGAGAAGATATGGGAATGCCGCGCCGTCGTTGTCGGTGATGAGATATTCGCCGTTGCCATCCACGCGGGTTCCGAGTCAGCGCGGGTCGATTGGCGCTCCGACTACGCGGCGTTGTCCTACGAAGTGATCGACCTACCTCCAGCGGTAGTGAAGTCGCTACACTCGATCATGAAGGAACTCGGCCTCGTCTACGGCGCGTTCGATTTGTCGGTGAGCAACGACTGCGGCTCGGAGGTCTTCTGGTTCTTGGAGATCAATCCCGGCGGACAATACGGATTCCTTGAAGGGGCGACAGGAATCCCGATCACCGCCAGTCTCGCCCGGTTTCTAGCCAAGGGGACCGCCGCATGACCATCACCGTTCCCGAGTCGACGTGGCGAGAGCTGGCGCAGCTACTCGCCGACGACATCACTGCGGCAGGGAAAATGCGCACCCCGGAGTGGCGGGCGGCTGTAGAGAACGTGCCGCGCCACTTGTTCGTTCCGCGCTACTATACAGATGAGCAGAACGGCCGTTCACGGAACTGGATCCTGCAAGAACCCGCAAATGCGGACAGCATTATGCGCTGGCTGAAGCTGGTGTACTCGCGGACGACATTGGTGACACAGGTAGCGGATTTCGCCGACCGAGGTACGCAGGCGGCCGTCTCCAGCTCCACCAAGCCCGACCTGATGATTCGCATGCTCGAGGCGCTCGACGTCGCCGACGGCATGCGTGTGCTGGAGATCGGCACCGGCACCGGCTACAACGCCGCCCTGCTGTCGCACCGTCTCGGCGCCGAGAACGTCTACTCCGTCGACGTCGACCCTCGCCTCATCGACGACGCCCGCGACCGGCTCGCCCGGCTCGGCTACGCGGCTGCCACCCTGGCCGCCGTGGACGGGATCGAGGGTCTGCCCGACCACGCCCCGTACGACCGGATCATCGCCACCTGCGCCCTATTCGCCGTCCCCGCCGCATGGATCACCCAGCTCCGGCCCGACGGGCTCGCGCTGGTACACATCGAAGGACCGCTCGGCGCCGGGAACCTCCTTGCATTGCGCCACGTCGCCCCCGACACCGTGCAGGGCCGGTTCCTGCCGTGGTGGGGCTGCTTCATGCGTCGCCGCACCACCGCAGGCCCCAGCGTCGGCTCCCCCCGCCCTGCCCGTACCGGTGCCGCGCCGATCACCCGCACGACCGCTGTCGACCCCGCCGAGCTCGACGGCGGCGCCCGATTCCCGTTCCTGGCCCAGCTCCACCTGCCACCCGGTGTCTTCCGCAGCATGTGGCGCCGCGACGACGGGGCGACCATCACCGAGCTTCCGCGCCCCCGACGGCTCCTGGTGCGAGATCACCCGCGAGCCCGGTCCCGACGGATGCCACGCCGTCCGCGAGGCCGGACCCACCGCGTTATGTGCGCACATCGAGACCGCATGGGAGCAGTGGAACGACCTCGGTGCACCGGCCTGGCACGAGTTCGGACTCACCGCGACCACGGCCCAGCACACCGTCTGGTTCGGCGCCCCGAACGGCCCAAACTGGCCGCTTCCCACCCCCGACGACAACGGAAGGCGCGCGTAATTCTACCGGTTCTACCTGGGCATTCAGGTTCGGCAGCGGTGCTGCCTCGACCGATAGCCTGTCGCGCATGAGAGCGGAACATTCCGTGGGAGGCAGCGATCCTGGGTGGCGGGTGGTGTAGGCGAACAGGCGAGCCCAGGGTGGCCACCACCCGGATCTGGAGCAGTTTCTGCTGGACCGGGCGATGGAGCATGACTCCCCGACGTTGCTGTTCACCCTGGGATGTGAGTATCTGATCTCGGCCAGGACGGTCCGGCCGGGTGTGACCATGCTGGCGAAGATGGTCGCTGCGGCCCGTACGGGTGCCGGCGCGCTCACCTACGAGAAGGTGGTGCACCTTCTCACCGAGCAGATGTGCTCGGATCTGGACCGGCTGCTGACCTTCGAGGCCCAGCGCTCGGGTCCGTGTCACCAGCCCCAAACTGGGCTGTTGTTCCTGGTCAGCGGTGCACCGGAGATTAGTCCAAAGACTGGTCTTGCGACGGATAACGGCGTTAAGCCCAACCTCCTGACCTGCGCGAATGCTCCACTTTGGGGCTGGTGACACGGACCCGAGCGCTGGGCCGGTGACGTGCGGGGGGCAAGTTTCCAGGCGCGGACCACCGGCGTACCAGGAGGAGGACCTGCTGCCCTCGCCCCGTCCGGTCTGCATGTGGAGGCATACTTCAACGAAACTGTCACCCTGGCTTGGTCCAACAACGCCAGGTACGACAAGGTTCTGTTACGTTGGGGCATAGGAGCAGCTGGTGATTCCCAGACCGATCTGCCTGGAAGCTTTACCAGGCGAGAGATTGGCGGCCTAGACGCCAGCCAGACCCAGGGCCATCGTCAAAGTCGCGTCGTGGTGATCACCTCCTTCCTTGATCGCTGGTTAGACGCCGAGGAGGGTGAGGACTTGGTCTAGGCGGCGGCTCATTTTCTCGGTGGCTTGTTTGATGTTGGTCCAGCCGGCGAGGCGGAGGAGGCTGATCGCGATGTTTCTCATGGCGGCCATGATTTGCGGGGAGGAGCCGGTTTTGACTTGGGATCGGTCTTCGTCGAAGGTGACGTCGCGGACGTTCTCTGGGGGTCCTCGTCCTGTTGTGTGATATCGCCCGGATTGGGTGATCTTGCCGGTGGTGCGGCGGTTCTCCGTGGGTGTGGTGCTCGTGGCTGGTAGTCGTTGCTGACTATCGACCCGAGAGCGAGATGAGCATGCGGGCATTCCCGGTGAGGTTGCCGTGCGGGCAGCGGTACTGGACGGTGTTGGATGAGGATCTGCAGGTCGTGGCGGTCGCGGATGGTTTCCTGCGGTATCAGCGGTTCGGTCGTGATGGCGCGGAGTCCACGACGAAGGCGTACGCGCACGCGATCGCGTTGTTCCTGCGCTGGTGCGCCCGGACGGGCCGCGACTGGCTGGGCGGTGTCGAACGGTTCGGCTTGTTCATGACGTGGCTGGCCCATGCCGGGCCGGAAGCCTCGAGCGCGGAGGCCACCGGTTCGGGGGTGGTGCTGGCCGGGCCGGGCGCGGCGGCGGCGCGGTCACCGTCGCGGATCAACGGTGTGCTGACCGCGGTACGGGGCATGGTGGTGCACGCGGTCGCCGCGGGGCATGCCCCGGCGGGGCTGGTGGCGGTGTTGTACGAGGTCGCCGACGACCGCGACCTGCCCGGGCAAGCGCGCAGCGAGGACGGCCGGATGGCGTGGCGGATGCGGGCACGGCATCGGCTGCGTGCGCCGGAGGTGTCCGTCGATCGGGCCAGTGATGGCGAGATCGTCGCGCTGCTGCGGGCGTGCCGCTCGGCGCGGGACCGGCTGATCGTGCTGCTGATGGCGCGGGCGGGGCTGCGCCGCGGAGAGCTGTGCGGGCTGCGACGCTCGGATGTGCACTTGCTGGTGGACTCGCGGATGTTGGGGTGCGAGGTGGCCCGGTCGCATCTGCACGTGGTGCGCCGAGACAACCCGAACGGGGCGTGGGCCAAATCCCGCCAGCAGCGGGTGGTGCCGCTGGACTTCCTTGTCGTGGGGGCCTTCGACGCCTATGAGTTCGAGCGTATGCGGGTCCCAGCGGTCGCCGGCAGCGACTTCCTGCTGGTCAACTTGTTCCGCGGGCCTTTGGGCGCGCCGGTGCGTCCGGATGCGATCGGGGAGCTGCTCGCGGCGGCCTCTCGCCGGGCATGTCTAGACCAGCCGGTCCGGCCGCATCAGTTGCGCCATGCCGCGGGCAGCAACCTCGCTGACGCCGGAGCGGGTATCGATGTGGTCGCCGACCTACTCGGGCATGCTGCGGTGTCCTCGTCCCAGGTGTATGTCCATCCCGACCCGTCCCGGCTGCGGGCCGCGGTCGATAGCGTGCCCAGCCCCCGCGAGCGGGCAGGGATGAACCGGTGAGCGAGGCGATCGCGCTGAGCCTGGCAGGCAAGAACAATGAGGCCGGGTCGGCGGAGTTTCCGCACGTGCTGCGCGGTGTCGTCCTCACCGGGCAGGCCGCTGTTCTCGCGGGCCGGCTCGATCCGGAGTTCCTAGATGATCTATTCCAAGGGGTTGGTCAGTGGTCGTAGGCCAGCAGTGAGCGTTTGATCGGCTGGCCGGTGTGGTCGTTGTGCCAGATCGCGGTGGTCAGGGCGAGGATGCGTTGCAGGATGCGGATTAGGACGCCGTTGGGGGTCTTGCCGCCGTGGTTTTCGAGGTTGAGTTGGCCTTTGTAGGTGTCGAAGATTGATTCGATGGTTTGGCGCAGGGGCTTGAAGAAGCGGCTGCCTGGCCGGTCTGGTTCGCCTTTGCGGGCTGGTCGTAGCAGGGTCAGGTCCGCTTCGGCCAGGGTGGTCTCGAACTCGGCGCCGAAGTAGTTCTTGTCTCCCATCAGGATCTGTCTGGGTCGGTTGGCGCTCAGGCTGGGGTCGGTGTGGAGGATGTCGAGTAGGACGGTGCGTTCGTCGGCTTTGGCGCCGGTCAGGGCGAAGCCGATGGGTAGGCCGTGCAGGGTGGCCAGCAGGTGCAGGCGTAGTCCCCAGAAGTAGCGGGAGTGGCTGGCGCAGTAGCCGTACTCAGCCCAGCCGGCCAACTCGCTACGGCGCACGGCCTCACGCGAGCGGGCGCATTCCACCGGGGTGGAGTCGATGACCCAGATGTCATCGGTCCACAGGCTGGTGTCGCGGGCCAGCATCCCGATCAGCCAGCTGATCGTGGTGGCCAGGTTGCGCAGCCGTTTGTTGTAGCCCGGCTGTTGGGGCAGGTAGGGAAACAGATGCCGGAGGTGAGTGGTGGCAAAGCGCAGCCAGCGGGCCTCACTGGTGAACCCCAGCAGGGCCTGCATCACCGCCAGGGTCACCAGCTCTGCATCGGAGATCTGTGGGCTGAATCCGATCACCGGGCGCCACGGCGCGCGCTGCGGCGCCATCCGCAACAGGTCATCAGTCTTGACGTACAGTGCGGTCGCGAGGGTGTCCAGATCGGCGTCCACGAGAGCCTCCGGGGTTCGACGTTGGATGAGAACGCCGATCTTGGACACCCTTCGCGTATCAAGCGATCATGACACGCCAGATCTTCACCCCTTGGAATAGATCATCTAGCCGAGGCGGGCTGGGATCCGGTCACGCGGGTGTGGTCTCCACCAGCCGGTCATCGGTTGCTGGGCCGCCCGATCTGCCGGGCCCCCGGCTGCTCGACCACCGCCAACGGGGTGTGTCTTGAGTGCCGCAGGCGGCTGGAGCGCCATGGCCTGGCTCTGGCCGAGGTGGAGATGCTGCCGCCACCGGCGGGGCAGGCATGGGCCAGGCCCGGCGACGGGGCCTGCCGGGTCGCCGGATGCCCGCGCCCCTGGGTGAACGCCGAGCATCCGTTGTGCCGAGCCCACCTCGATCACCAGCGGGCGCTGGAGGTGAGCGTGACCGCGTTCGCTGCGCGCCCCGGCGCACGGCCGTTGGAGAGCCTGGGCGTGTGCGCGGTCGCCGCCTGCGATCGTGAACTGCCCGCCTCGCGCGATGTCTATTGCGGCACGCACCTGACCCGGCTGCGGCGTGCCCGCCGCGAGGGCGGTGTGGTCGACAAGGCGCGGTGGCAAGCCACCGAGGCGCCGGTCACCCGCGCCGGTCACGCCAGTTTGGCTGCCCTGCCCTCGCTGGTCGCGGTGCAGGTGCTGTTCGGGGTGCAGCAACGCGCCGGTGAGGGCATCAAGACCCGCGATCCGGTGCTGCGATGGGTCTGCGACCAGTTGCGCCGCCAGCAAGTGGCGACGCTAGCCGACGCCCAGGTGCCGGCCAGGGTCGGCAATGAGCGCCGCGGCGCGATCAATTCCCTGCGCACACACGCCCGGCGCGGCGTGCTCAGCCCCGAGACCGAGAACACCAAGGACACCTGGGATATGTCGGTGTTCGGTCATCGCGGCAAGCTGTCGTTCGCCGCGATCACCCAGGACTGGCTGCGGGCGGTGGCCAGGGTCTGGGCCAGCCATGATCTACCCCGGCGGCGGGGCACCTACGGGGGCGACAAGACCCGCCACCACATCGCCAGCCTGGCCCTGTTGTCGGAGTCGCTGCGCAGCCGGCCCGACCGGGGAGCGGACCCGTCCTTGCTGGGGCGGGCCGACATCGAGGCGTTCCTGGCCCGGTTGGCCTACCTGGAGTCAACCCAGGCGATCAGCGGTCTGACCCGCCATCTGGCCGCCACCGAGGTCCGCGCGATCCTCTCCCAGCTGCGCCCCTTGGGGCTGACCGTCCCGGGCGGACCGGCCGCCCGACTCAGCGAGCTGTTCGGGGTGCACCGCGACGACATCCCCGCCCGACCCGAGCCGGGCGAGCCGGGGCGTGACCTTCCCCCGCAGATCCTGCGGCAGCTCTGCGACCACCTTGATGAGATCAGCTCACCCCAGGTCCGCACCGCGGTGGAAGTCGCCATGGACACCGGCCGGCGCCCCGAGGAAATCTGCGCCCTGCCCTACGACTGCCTGGCCCGCGACAAGGACAGGCAAGCCGTGCTGGTCTACGACAACCACAAGGCCAACCGGCTGGGCCGGCGCCTGCCCATCAGCGCCAAAACCGCCGAGGCGATCACCACGCAGCAGCGGCGTGTCCGCCGCCGCTATCCCGATACCCCGATCGGCAAGCTGAAGCTGCTCCCCGCCTTCCGGCGCAACCCCGACGGCGAACGGGCGCTCACCGTCGCCAGCCTGGAAAACCAGCACCGCGAATGGGTAGACACCCTGCCGACGCTACGCACCGCAGACGGCGTCGAACTCGACAAGACCAAGGCCGTTCTCTACGCCTACCGGCACTCTTATGCCCAACGCCACGCCGACGCCGGCGTGCCGATCGATGTCCTGGCCGAGCTCCTCGACCACCGTAATCTCAACGTCACCCGACGCTACTACCGGATCGGGGAAGATCGCCGTCGCGCTGCCGTCGACAAGGTGACGGCGCGCAGCTTCGACCGGCACGGCAACCGGATCTGGCGCGACGCCCACGCGCTGCTGGACTCCGAGCACGCCCGATACGCGGTCGGCGAGGTCGCCGTCCCCTATGGCCGGTGCGCCGAGCCGTCCAACGTGCAAGCCGGTGGCGGCGCCTGCCCCGTCCGGTTCCGCTGCGCCGGCTGTGACCACTTCAAGACAGATGTCTCGTTCCTACCCGACCTGACCGGCTACCTCGATGATCTGCTGCGCACCCGCGAACGGCTAGCAGCCACCGTCGACGGCCTCGACGAATGGGCCGCACCGACGCCACCCCCACCGAGGAGGAGATCACCCGGATCCGGCGGCTGATCAACCGCATCAAGGGCGACATCGCCGAACTCGACAAGGCCGAACGAGCCCACATCCAGGACGCCGTCACGGTGGTACGCCACCACCGCGCCGCCCATACCGTTCCGCTCGGCATGCCCACCGTCGGAGCCGCCGCGCCTACAACGTCGCTCACCACACCCGCTTTGGAGACCACCGCGTGACCACCACCAGGACAAGCGACCACACCACCACTGCTGCATCGCCGAGCACACGGGCCCAAGCGATGCTCAACGGACGGCACGCCGACACCGCCCGCCGCCGCCAGCGCGTCAGCACCGCGCTACACCGCGCCCTCGCCGAGGGCGCCGAGATCAGTATCTCCGGGACTGCCCGCGCCGCCGGTGTCGACCGCAGCTTCCTCTACCGCCACCGCGACCTGCTCGAAAAGATCCACGCCCTCGCCGCCGAGCCACCCACCACCGGCCAGGGCACCGGCCCTGCGGTCACCCGCGCCTCGTTGCAAGCCGACCTACTCGCCGCCCACGAACGCGCCGCCCGACTCCACACCCGCATCCAGCACCTCGAGAAACGCCTCTCCGAAGCACTCGGCCAGCACGCCTGGCGCGAATCCGGGCTCGGCACCCCAGCCGACATCGACGCTCTCCACCAGAAGATCACCCACCTCGAACAGCAGACGGTCGATCTGCACCTGCAACTCGCCGAACGCGACGAAGACCTCACCGCCGCGCGCGCCACCAACCGCGAACTCATGGCCCGCATCAACGTCCCCAACAGATGAAATCCCACCAGTCACTTGCACCACACCTGTTGCAACCTATAGCATTCTCCCTACCAGCCTCTAAGCTGCGCAAACGCGAGGAAACCAGCCTCCGCCACAGGGCCGGACCCCAGAGAACGGACGCGACGTCACCTTCGACGAAGACCGATCCCAAGTCCGGACCGGCTCCTCCCCGCAAATCATGGCCGCGATGAGAAACATCGCGATCAGCCTCCTCCGCCTCGCCGGCTGGACCAACATCAAACAAGCCACCGAACAGATGAGCCGCCGCCTCGACCAAGTACTCACCCTCCTGGGCGTCTGACCAACGAGCAAGGAAGGAGGTGATCACCACGACACGACTTTGACGATGACCCTGACCGCCTGTCCTATCTGGCACGGATCTGGCACGACGCAGCCTAAAAGTGACGAACAACCGGGCTACGTGACCTTCAGAGCTGATAGTGAGCGTGTTGATCGACGTGTTCACGGCGCGGAGCGCGAGATCGAAAGGATCCGCACAGGCACTGTTACGGTGTGCATCGGGAGAAGCAGCGTCGGTCACGCTGTAGCGGAACCTCTGATGTGCTGGCTGAGATCACCGACGAAATCCGGGGTCATTGTGTGAGAGCTCCACCACCACTGGTCGTCCACTAGTCGAAAGGTGCCAGCGAACCGCGCATGGACCATCAGTTCGGGCCGAGACGCAGGTAGATCCTGCCAGATCGCCACATAACATCGAAACTCCGCCGTGTGACCGTCGTTGGTGACCTCCACGTCGAGGTTTGATATTTCGTGTCGAGTGTGCGTCTTGCCATCGTGAAGCACAATGTTAGCTTCCAGCCACGAGAGCACGGGCTCCACCCCGGGCGTATCGACCATGAACCAGCACCCACGTTCGAACAATCGTGCGAATCCGTCGAAGTCCGCGCTGTCGATCCTTTCGCAGTATGAATTCAGCGTCCTTCGAATTTGACGCTCGGCCTCTAGATTCGCTGACACCGATTCCTCCTCTCGTATCATCGGGCACTCGGGGTGGCCGGATCGCCGTTCAGCGAAGCAGGCACGCTTGTAGTGCAGTCACGCTCGGAGCGGCGATGGTCGACTCGGTGGTACGGCTTCGCGCATCGGTTCCCTGCCGCACTGCGAAGCCCTCGCACTGGTCCTCGCCATGCCTCCGAGGTCGGGTCGGTCGTCGCGTCCAGTGGCAGCGCTCGGAACGTGAGGCGTGCGGAGGTCACCGTCGACGCGAACAGGGGCCCGGTCAGCACGTCGACCTCGTGCCCGACCTCGACGAGGTGCGCTGCGATCTGGACCAGCGACCAGCGTGGCCTACCGCAGGAAACGTCACCACCACGATCCTCGCTACTCCGCCCCCTCCGGTGTGTATCGGTCTCCCGTATGCTGCGGCTCGGTGCCGAGCGTCGGTTCAACACCGAGCAGCGGACAACAGGTTCGCGTGCACCTCGTCAACGACCGTATTTCATGATGGTGGAACAGGGTGAGACGCCCGGTACCCCACCCTGTCTACCTGTCCCAGCAAGCCATCACCGCAGTTCAGAAGCCTGCAGATGCTGCCCCGCGCCGCTGTCCCCCTGTCCCGGAGCGGGACGGCTGGGACACCGCCGGGCTCCGCACGACACCCCAGGCAAAGTGGTGTAGGGATCCGCCATATGATGCGATGGAGTTCGGTGCGCTCCGCTTCCTTGGTCATCTGGCTCACGGGCGGATTCTCTCAGCACCCCTCGGCGGAATCGGCGGAACCCAGCAGGTAGATCGCTCCTCACTGGGGATGATTACGGCCATGAGCGGTAAGCAGATCAAGCTCTTCCTCGTCGACGGCACGCCGGGTGGCCTTACGACGGCCGAGATCACCAACTGGACCGGCCACGTCCTAGCGCGCGTCGGTCCGACCTCGCCGATCTGCTCGGGCGCGAGGAGACTCAGCGGACTGGGGTCTACTTCCTGCTCGGCGATGACGAGTCCATCGTGGGCGACACGCGCTGCTACATCGGCGAAGCCGACGTGGTGACAGAGCGGCTTCGCTAC
This sequence comes from uncultured Actinomycetota bacterium, assembly GCA_963823755.1. GTDB lineage: Bacteria > Actinomycetota > Actinomycetes > Mycobacteriales > Pseudonocardiaceae. The sequence goes on along the minus strand of CAWGMP010000021.1, from coordinate 92,523 downwards.
CACCAGCGCGACAAGGAGTTCTGGGACCGCGTCGTCGTGATCACCTCCAAGGACAGCAACATCACGAAGGCTCACGGCCGATACCTAGAGTCAAAGCTCATCGCGCTCGCGACCGAGGCCGGCCGCGTCACTCTGGAAAACAAGGATCGCCCGCCGGTGCCCGCCCTGCCGGAGGCGGACGCGTCGGACATGGACTATTTCCTGGCCCAGCTCCAGATCGTGCTGCCGGTGCTCGGAATCAACGCAATCCGGGTCCGCCGGGTCACGCCGGCGGCAGTGGCTGAGCGGCCGAGCGAGTCGCCAGTCTTCCAGCTGACCAATGTCAAGTCATGCGTGGATGCCCAAGCGCAGCAGATCGACGGCGAGTTCACCGTGCTCGCCGGGTCCCGGGTCGTGGCGACTTGGCACGGCGTGGGTAAGGCGGAGAGCACGATCAAGGCCTACGCGTCGTATCGGGCCGAGCACGAGCGGCTCCTGGCGGATGGCGCCATCGCCGTCGAGAACGGGACCGGCGTTCTCACCCGGGACGTCGTCTTCGGGTCACCCTCCACCGCAGGGGCCGTCGCGCTCGGACGGTCCGCAACGGACGGCGCGAGTGGATCGGGCCGGACGGCACGATGTTCGGCGCCTGGGAGAGTCGCGGGATCGAGTGACACCCACCCGTCCCGGGTCGGAGATCAGCTTCGGAGATGAAGAGTGGGGCCCGGTGGTGAGTCCGACCGTGGATGAGCCAGGTAAAATGACAGGTCAACCACTATGCACAGTCAGATAGTGGCGAACCATTCCTAAACTTTGTGTTGTAGCTTCGAATCCTGCCGGAAGGCACTCCCAGGAGTAGCATCGACGAAGCGCCAAGCCGTTTCTCTCGTGCGGGGCAGAGGTCTCCGGGGTGGCAAGCCCCAATCCCCCCACCACCACACCTTGTACTTCTGTGCCGAATGTGTGCCCAAACGACCCAGGGCTGCTAACCCAGAGGCACTGTTTCTGCACGTTGTAGCGCCAGAGGAAGTACAGATTGCGCCGCCCTCTCAAGGTGATGCGCCCCCCTCGACCGGCACCTTCGGTGGACCGCTCCACCCCTATCCCGCATGGATAATCATGCAATTACCGCAGACTCATGGATGGGATCGACGGCGCAGTCATCGGCATGAGCGGACACCGTCCCCTGGCAAGCCGATGCGACGCGGCTCAACTTCCGCAGCGACAAGAGAGGGGACTCGCACACCGGAGAAGCATAAACGCCCAGCTCAGCGGCCTGGGCAGTGCTCGGTGGAGTTACTTGCCGCTTACTCGCACTCGGTGCAAGCTGCTGACTTGCGACATTGCCACACCATGGCTCTTACCAGCCCCTGTGCGTGCCCCTAGACCGCGCGCGAAGCGCCCGTGGGCCTGCGCGACCGCCTCGATGAATGCGACATCGCCGAGCTGATCACCGCCTACCGCGAATGTGTCACCGCCGCATCCAACATCATCGAATTAGGTAGCCCACGCCTCTGACTGTCAGTTGCGGGTGCGATCATCGGTGGATGCTCGTGACTCTCCTGCCCGGTACGAACCGCGAGAACCTGCGCTCGGCGTTGAGCGGCGTTCTGAATGATTTGCGCAACGTTCGGGGTGGGACACGACTGCTGACGCGATGCGTCAGCTCCGCAGCCACATTCATGCTGATGACGTCGAACGTCTTTTTTTGAGTTCTCACTACGACAGGCTACTGAATGCCCCGTCTCAGCTCAGCGCAACCACACATCCAGAGGCGTGTGAACGGCACGGCCCAGGGTGTGACAGGCATCAGATGGCGTCAGATGGGGGGTCGAAGTCGAAGTTGAGGCGGTGGCCCTGCGCGGCAACCTTCGTGTCCGGGTGGTTAGGGCCGAGGGTGCGCGAATAGCGCTCAAGGTATCTTCACCGAATTGCATATACAGACGTACCTAAAGAAAGATCGGAAGGGACCATCCTCCGATCTGCTCGACTTTTGGACGATGCAACTGTTGTACCATTCGTCGACTACTACGTAACGGACAAGAAAAACTGCAACCTTGCGGTCGATGCACGCATCAACGAATACAGCGATTGCCGCACCTCTCTTCCAACCCCTCGTTCACCGCATCATGAATCCGGGGCAAGGCCACCAGCTTGCGCTCCTTCGGCCGCGCCTTGAATGACTCGTAACGCTCCTGCGCCGCGAGCGCCCGATAATGGGTGGCGCCGCCATTACGATTGATCTCACGGGCGATCGTACTGTGGTGCCGGGCCAAGCAGTTTCGCGATGCCACGAGCCGAAGGGAGATTGTCTCCCGTTCCTCGGCGCACGATGGCGTGCCCCCACTCATCAACCAATCCCCCCAGAACATCCCCCGGAAAAAAGAGATATCTTAACGATCAAATCTGCTACAATAAAGTCCCTGATCGCAGATCAATACCGGCGCAGGGCTACCCGATACTTCGATCCAGTGGAGCTACTTATTGCTTACACGCACTCGGTACAAGCCGCTGGCCTGCGGCATTGCCACACTATGGCGCTCACCAGCTCAGTGCGCGCCGCGAGACCGAGCGCGAAACGTCCGTGGAGCCTGCGCGAGCGCCTCGACGAGAGTGACATCGCCGAACTGATCACCGCCTACCGCAAGGGCGCCACCGCCGCCTCCCTCGCCATTACCCACAGCGTGAGCCTCGCGAGCGTCAAACGCCTCCTACGCACCGCCGGTGTCCGCCGCACGCCATCCACCCGAAGATCCGAGAAGGCCACACCGACCACCACGTATCCGTAACCCCTCATACCCAGGCGTTGACCGCACGCACAGCGGCATGAGCGGATATTGGTAAGCGGACGTTGGACGCTGGGGCCAGTGAATCTAACCTTGCAGCTGTAACGCCGGGCCGTGATGCAGCGAGGCTGGGTTCAGAGATTCGTCAACCTTCCGCCGAGACGACCATAGACGGGGAATAACTGTAGATGCATAAGATCAAGGTGCTGCCTGCATGGGCAGTCCTGCTCGTCGCCGCAGGCGTGGTCGTGCTCATTGCCGCCACGGTCGCCGCGGTTCTGCTGTGGCTCGACCTCACTGGCCTAACGAGCGTGGACCGCACTACCGCGCAACTCGACGCACTGAAGATCGGGCTGAGCGTGGGTGTCGGCAGTGGTGGGGTGTTCGCCCTGTACCTCGCCGCACGTAGGCAGCGGAGCACTGAGCTCGACCTCGCACAGAAGTCTGACGCGCGAACGTCGGCCGACGCGGACGCTATCGAGCGGCGGATCACCGAGCTGTACACCAAGGCCGCCGACCAGTTGGGCAGCGATAAGGCCGTGGTCCGGCTGGCGGGCCTGTACGCTCTGGAGCGCCTCGCGCAGGGCAACTCGGAGCACCGGCAGACCATCGTCGACGTGCTGTGCGGCTACCTGCGAATGCCGTTCGCCATAGACGATATTGCGGCAGGGAACGACGAACCGGGCCACGACGTCCAAGAACTCCAGGTCCGGGTCACGGCACAACGCATACTGCGCCGGCATCTCGGGCCGCTCCAGGGTGGGACCGGTGAACCGGACCCGGACTACTGGGGCGAGCTGGACCTTGACCTGGCTGGCGCCACCCTCGTCAGATTCGTGCTCGGCAACACAAGCGTGCGGTTCGCCGACTTCAGGTGTGCCCGGTTCATCGGACCGGCGCAGTTCCAGGGCGCGAGGTTCAGCAGCACGATCTTCTGTGACTGCCAGTTTGACGACCTGGCGTGGTTCGAGTCCACGTCATTCGGGAAGGCGGCCGGATTCGACGACACGCGGTTCGCAGGTAAGGCCACCTTCGTCAACGCCACGTTCGGCAATGCGTTGTTCCGCCGCACGCACTTCGCCGAGAAGGTCGCGTTCGACAACGCACGGTTCGTGCACAACATCGAGTTTGATGACGCGGTCTTTGACGGGCCGGTTTCCTTCTCCGGCGCCCGAGTGCGTGTCGATGCTCGGCGTAACCGCAGGTTACCAGCGGGGTGGACTGTCCGGCCTGCCGCTGATGGGCAGCCCGCCCGGCTCGAAACCGTGATACCGCAACGGTGGCGTCCCAACGCAGCCGTCAGCGCCGAGGAGCACGAGATGCGCACGGTCGACCAGGTCTGGGGCTACCTCGACCGAAGCTGAGTGTGTTCCAGACGAGACGAGATCTTGACACACCGTCACAGCGCCTATGTTCCGCTCATCGGCATGTGAGAACGTCGTCGCCATCGGTCGCGGGCATGATTGGACCGCAACTCGTCGGCAACGGCAGCGACGAGAGGCTCGCACACCGCAGAACATGAGTGCCCAGGCCATCGACGCCGGGCTCGTATCCCCCCTCGCCGGGCTGGGTGCTGTCCCCGCCGTCTCGACGCCCGGCGGGTGTGACGGCACCGGCCGCTGGTCGGAGATCCTCCCCGTCACCTGCTCGGTCCACGCCTGCGGCCGAAGCCACTACCAGGGCCGAGCCGATGCGCCCGCTCCCCCGGAGCCTGCACAGGGGCGCCACGGGCAGAGCAAGACGACCGGGTGACTGATCAGCCCTCAGAATCCCAGATGCCCATGTCGTGCCGAGTAGGGCCTCCCTCTCGGCATGATCCGGTTACCACCACCGTCGAGGCACCAACTGTGCCTCACGGGAACCGACACCTAACGTGACAAAGCGTCACCACGGTGCAGCAAAACACCTTCGGGGAATCGAACTCCGAAGCGGCTCCTGACCAGGGTATTCACACGGGCACACAAACGAACCAGACACAACCCACCGCAAAACCCTGGTCACGGCACGACGAAACACGCGGTGGAGCTGACGTGTCAGCATAAGAACCACACCCTGCTGGTCGAGGACCTGAGGTCACGATCCGTCCCGTCGGTACCCGACGCGTGACGGGTGGTTCGCGGTGACTCAACTACGATCATCACCGGGTCAACGGCCCGTTGCAAGCCAGGGAGCTGGTCTGCAACGTCTACGGCGCGCACCACCTCTACATGCCGGACACCACTCATCGAAGATCACGGGCTAGATCACGCTGCCCACGGCCACCCCCAAGCACCGATGCTAGCCACGACGCCGTGGGTCGTACGCTCTGGCAATGACGTCCGCTGACGAATCACCTACGGTGATCGAGACCACCGTGAAAGCGATGTTGCGTGCGATCCCCTACGTCGGGTCGTCACTGTCGACCATCTTCGAAGACACTCGCGCCCGATACGCGGCGCGTGTAGCTCAAGTCGTCGAAGAAGTGGCCATGACAGCCGGAGCAGACCGCCTATCACAGCGGCTGGCGAAGGACGAGCAAATTGAAATCCTTTTCATTGAGGGAGTCGAGATCGCAGTCCGCAGCAGTTTAAAAGCTAAACGGCAATTACTGGCTAAAGTCGTCACCAAAGCAGTCCTTGACGATGCTGAAATCGAGCCCGCTCAACTCCTTGTCCAGGCGCTCCGGGACCTCGACGCACCACACCTGCGAGCACTTGCGCGTATTCGGAATGCAGAAAAAACAGCCGAGGAGGTGGACGCCGCCGGGGAGACCAACGAGGCACACGGCGAACGCATTGCAGACGCAGCGGCGAAGGCGGGCCGTAACGAGCCAACTCCTATAATTGCCGCACTAATCCACACTGGGGTTATCTACCCGGCCACTCTGGTGGGCGGTGGTGTAGCAGTTTATAGAGTGTCCGAATTTGGACGAAGATTGCTGGCGGACCTCGAAAACATCGAAGCGTGGTCATAAACAGGCTTGACGCTCGACACCATCGCTGCCCTAATCGCGGCTCACACTGGACAGCGACCGTGTCCAGGATTTGATCATGGTCTGCGGTTCGCATACCGACACAGCTGCCACGATAAAGCCCCAGGTCACCGACTGTGGTGGACCTAACGTGTCAGCATAAGAACCAGGCCCTTGTGGTTGAGGGGCCTGAGGTCATGATCCGTCCGGTCGGTACTCGCCCGCAGAGTATGCGTGGTCGCTTCTCCGCTGACCAGCTACAAACCATGATCGATCTTTACAAGTCTGGTGCCACAGCCGAGCAGGTAGCCCATGCCTACGGCTTCAGTAAACGCAGCATCAAACGACTACTACAGCAACACGGCGTACGTCGCGAGCACCGCACCAACGCATGATCAGCTGGATGGGGGCATCGCGCCTGCCAAGGGTCGGTTGCGCCCACGGGAACACGACCACGAACAGCACCGACACGCGGCCTCGTGGCGATCGGTCCTGATAACAAACGATCAAGAAGTTGGGGCCGTGCCGCTGTCGCGGCGTGGGCGGCCACGTGGCGAGGGTCCCTCGGAAAACGGTCGAACATGGTGTACAGCGGTGTCGGGCTGCTCCGCCAACCACCGCACACACGCGACCAGATAAGTATTCATATCTAGCTGGTGCTCTCGGGCGTGAGCCTGAGCGTCCTCCCACAGTTGCAGCGGGGGTCGAAGGGCGCGGGCCGGGTACCGATGTTGGCTTCCCATTCCACGAGTATGACACAAGTGGTTGACCACTTCCCTAATGAGTGTCATACTTAAGTGGTCAACCACTTTAAGAGTAGGGATGCCAATGAGAGAAAAGGAATGTCATGAAAGCCACTATCGACACCATCACCACCGAACAAGGACTCCCAGCCAATGTCAAGATGATCTGGTCCCACCACGTCAACCGATGGACTTGGATCGCCATGGGTGCCAAACCTCGCACCGTCATCCATACCAAGGACGGACTGATGGTGGATATCTATCTAGGTGCCGGATTCCGCAAGCGTCGCCTTGTGATCAAGATCAATAAATATGATCTCTACGACATCGAGATCGGTCGCGTGCATCGCCGCACTCTGGAGTGGATTCCCGAAGCCCAAACACGCGACATTTACACCGAAGATCTTGACCAAGCAATCCGAGACCTCTACGACGCCAACGCGGTCTAACAACCCACTTCATAGTCAACAAAACATAGGAGTTAAAATGTCTAGCTATCAGATGACTTGTGAAGCTCACGGGCTTACCATCGAACAAGGCGAAACACTCCAAAAAATGGTATTACGCACCGTTTTCATGCAAGGCTGGTTCGGCGAAGAAAAAGAGGCGAAACTTCGGAGTATGGGCCTACTCATTGACACAAAGGTAGGCCGCATGGACAACTGCGCCAAGTTATCCCGTACAGGTAGCGAGATCGCCCAAAAACTCATGATTGCTGAGATTGATGATATGGCGGCCTCCGATTAGGAGGCCACACTCATACCTATAGTAAGCAACTATAGATGTTAGCAAAGAAAACCTTTACATAAACTCTCTCAAATCTACGCGGGCAGAAGTGTAAAGTACCCAGAGAACCATGATTATTAAATCATTAGTTGGTGTCCCTGCGGGTACTACCGGTGTTTCGGCTAAGCGCTCCAGCAATGCAACCCTCCTGCTGACGGCTGTTTTCGTTCAGCGGGAGTCTGTTAGGAGAGGTGGGGGTGAGTACTTCGATGTTGCCGGTGTCGGTGAGGTCGTAGCCGCCGAGAGCATTGATCGCTGTCTGGACGTGGGGGTCGCGCAAGGCGGTGATGAGGGGCATCGCAGCACCGAGAGCGTCTTGAGGTAGGGCGATGTCGTAGCTTTCCCACGTCACAGTGATGAAGTCGAGGTTGAAGTCGTGGGCTGCGGCGCGGACTCCGATTCCGGCGTCGGTGATCCCGCAGGCCACCGCGAGGGCGATTTCTCGATGGGAGCATAGTTCGGGGCCAGCCACGCTGTCGGGGGCGATGTCTGCGGCGATGAGGAGTTGATCGAGCAAGACGCGGGTGCCCGCGCCGGTCTGCCGTTTGGCGACTCGAAGTCCAGCTAGGTCGGCTGGTCCGGTGATCCCGCGGGGGTTGCCGGTCGCTACGAGGAGTCCTTGCTCACGCCGCCACAGGCGGAGGAGGTGGGGGTTGCGGTTGTGAAGTAGCGCTCGGGCGAACGGCGCGTTGTAGGTCCCGTTGTGGTGTTGCAGATGGATCGCGGCACCGTCGGCGTCGTGTCGGGCTAGGGCGCGCAGTCCATGAAAGCTTCCCTGCGGGTCACTGGGGACGATGGTGAGGCCGGCTCGGGCCAGCACGATGGGCAGCGCGGGATCGTCGCTGCCGGCGAGCCGGAACACTCGCTCGGCGCACAGCAGCCGTGACGCCGCGATCGCGCCTTCGGGGGCGATCCGGGCGCGGCGACGGTCAGCCAGGGTGATCACTCCACCGTCGGCGAGGTATCGGTAAGCGCGGCTGATCGTGGAGGCGGTCATGCCGCGCTGGGCAGCGTAGGCCCGTACCGCGGGTAGCTCGACACTGGGCAGGAGCGCTCCGGTGCGCACCCGTTCGGCGATCTCCCTGGCGACCATGAGGTAGCGCGTCACAGTTCCCGACAGTAGAGCGCGCTGTGTCACAACAGTGCTGGCTGCGGCGTGATCCGAACAGGATCGGTACAGACCGAACCAGTGATCATTGTACGCGGGTTTCTCTCAGATTTTCAGTCTGTGATTGCGGGGCTGAATGCTGTTTTCTCCCGAAGGTGCGGGAAAAGATGGGTGGACGATCGCGGAGAGTTCGGCGGGCGTGGCTGACCCCTGGTGTGGGCGGAATCGGCACGGCAAGTTTCCTGGCTGATGTCGGCCATGAGATCCCGACCTCGCTGATGGCCAGCTTCGTGACCGCCACGTTGGGTGCTCCGGCTGCCGCGCTCGGGGTGATCGAAGGGATCTCCGAGGGCTTGGCGGGGGCGGGCCGATTCGTCGGGGGTGCACTGGCTGATGACCCTCAACGCCGCCGCACGGTCGCGGTGGGCGGCTACTCGGCCACCGCCATTCTGTCGGCCCTGATCGGCATGACAACATCGGTGGTGCAGGCCGGGGTGCTACGCGGGGCCGCGTGGGCCGCGCGGGGCCTGCGCGTCCCGGCCCGCAACGCGCTGCTCGCCGATGTCGTCCCGGCTAACACCTATGGGCGCGCCTACGGGTTCGAGCGCACTATGGACAACCTCGGCGCGATCATCGGGCCGCTGTTGGCACTGGGACTCATCTCACTATTCAGTATTCGAACTGCGATCCTCATCTCCGTTATACCGGGGCTGATGGCCGCTGTCGCCATCATCTACGCGATTCGACAGGCCAAGCTCCCGAAGTCAACCGAACGCACAAAGCTCCGCTTTCAACTCCGGCCCGTGTTGTGTGGCCAGCTCGGGCGGGTGATGGCCGGGTTCACCGCATTCGAGATCGGCAACGTCGCCGCCACCTTGCTCATCCTCCGAGCCACCGACGTACTCACGCCCGGACACGGAGTCAAGACGGCCACGCAGATCGCGATCGCCCTATACGTCGTCTACAACATCACCGCGACGATCACCTCCTTCCCCGCTGGTGGATTCTCCGACAAACTCGGCCAACGCGGCCCGCTGCTGGTCACCGCGACCGGAGCGGCGACGTTCTTCCTCGCATACATGATGTTCGCGGTCTCCGGGCCAGTGATCCTGCTGCTCCTGGTGGCCTTCGCCTTGGCTGGCGCAGGTATCGGCTGCGCAGAGACCGCCGAGCACGCAGCAGTAGCGGCGTTCGCCCCAGCGAGCATCCGCGGCTCAGCATTCGGACTGCTAGCCACGGTGCAGGCAATCGGAAACGTGACAGCAAGTACCGTCGCTGGCTTGCTGTACACCACGGCATCACCAAGGGCGGCCTTCGTCTATCTGGCAGTGTGGATGCTGGTCGCACTGACCACGCTGGCATGGGCCACCCGCTCATCGAACGGTTCCGCGTAACTGCTGACTCATCGCCGCTGTGGATCGGAAACTGACGAGACCCCGATTGATGATGGTAATCATCATCAGCATAACTTGGTCACTGTCTACCGAGTCACGCTCTTAATCGAGAGTGAGATGTCACCGGTCTTTGGAGACTGGTGTCTGCACAGACCGGCGCATCGGCGCTGAAATCATCCCCGGCATCCGCAGCCGGCCTTGGCCGTGTTAGCCAGGGCCAGAGCGAGCATTTCCTCGGTCATGTCCAGGCCGTAGACCTTGCCGGTGGGGCCAACCCGCCGAGCGGAGAGCAGAACATCGATACCACCGCCGCAACCGAAATCGAGCACACGCTCGCCTTCACGGAAGCTCGGCGACTGCGGTGGGATTGCCGCAGCCCAGTGAGGCGGCCACCGCTACTAAACCGTCGGGGTGGCGGGACGTTATTCGAACCGCCTTGACCTGCTGGAACAGCTGCGCAGGGTAGCTGCGAGCGTGTCGGATAGCGGTCAAGACGTGGGCACCGTCGCCAAGGTCGCCGCGGAGAGCGTGATCCATTCGCGACGTCTGCGTGACCGCTTCTCCTCCGAAGATCTTCAAGTCATGATCGATCTCTACAGGTCGGGGACCACAGCCAAACAGGTCGCTGAGAAGTTCGGTGTCAGCGTGCGCAGCGTCAAGCGGCTACTGCACCAACGCGGGATACGTTGGAACACTTTAAAACTCAAGTCGAATGCTCGTAAGGAAATTTGTCCATTCAGCCGGTGCGATGATCAAGATGTGGCCGTTAGGTTTTGTGGAGTCCCGGACTCCAATGAGTCCACTGGCAGTGGCGATTTCGATACAGTTGCTTATTCCTCCACTGCGACTGCTTTTTCTCCATAGAGCATTGTTGAAAGTGGGTATAGCGATCATATTCATGATTGTTTCAATTTTTCTCGTGCGCCCGAGCAGCAATAACGGATATCAGTTTAGTCGATTTCTCCGCGTTATAGGCGAGTTCGCGTAGTTCATCCCAAGCTTGCCTGTAGGCATTGATTTGATCTTCTTCGTCAAGGAATGTCCCTGAGGTCGCAGCTTCTAAATGTATCAACCTGGTATCATCCCCAAATTCAAGAATCACGAATGGCCCGTACAGCGCTCGATGTAGTCCCGCCTCGATTGGTAAAACTTGAATCTGGACGTTCGGATGAGCGACGAAGCTGGCAAGATGGAGTAATTGACGGACCCGAGCGTGCCCATCACCAAAAGGGCGCATCAGCGCGCTTTCCTCAACAATCACATGAACCTTGAGAGGGTGGGAATGACTGAGGCGCACCTGTCGCGCCATTCGGCTAGCCACTAGCCTGTCTACATCGGAGTCAGAAAGTCCTGAAGTGGTGGCTTGAATGATCGCTTTAGCATATTCAGATGTTTGCAGCAGACCAGGAATCATTGAAGGTTCGTAGTTGAGGATTCCAGTGGCTTCGGCTTCGAAATCAATCCAGGTTTGCCAGACTTCCGGGAACGCATCATTGCTATATGTCCGCAGCCATCCTCGCTCCTGGGCGTGGCGCACTAATTCAAGTAGTTCCCCTCGCCGCTCTCCGGTGACCTGGTAAAAGTCCAGTAATAGCAGAAGATCTTTTTCGTAAATTCCGCTTTCCATGCTTTCAATACGAGTGATCTTGCTGGGAGACATACCAATAGCTTTTGCAAGATCCGCTCGGGTTAGCCCAGCCGCCACTCGGAGCTGGGTCAGCACCATAGTAAGCCGACGTGAACGTGCGGAAGGGCCAGCCTGTCGCGCCATTCGCCACACCTTTCTCTAAAGCTAGCTACATAAATCAACGATACAAGCAGAAATTCACCCTATTGGACCAACGATTTCTTGCACCAAAAATATAATCTATACAATTATTATTGTTGCCCTTGCAATTAAACGAGAATAGCGAGAGTATCAAGCATGACACAGAACGAAGTGTCTGTATCGACAGAGGTTTACGGGATCGAAGAGTTTATCTCCGTGCGACGAGTTGATCCTGACCGCAGCGAGACCAGTGGGGTGGACGGTGACCAGCCCCGTGTGCTCTTGGCACGGTCGCAGGTTGTTTTTGTCCGGGTTGAGGGGCACTTGCTGCATCTGCATACCGTGACCGGTGGTGAATATGCGCGGCGGGGAACGTTGAACGGCCTGGAGCAGCTGTGGGCTTCATACGGTCTCGTGCGTATTCATAACTCTTTTTTGGTGTTCCTGCCACATGTACGTGAGCTGCGCCACGAATCGGACGGCCCGGTGGTGATCCTGGGTTCCGGTGCTGGTGCTGCGAATCTTCCCATCAGCCAACGGCGATTTCAGGAATTTAAAATCTTGTGGGAAGCGCACCAGACGAAGTAACGAAAAATCATTTTGTTGATCTTTGATTGGAAGTGGTCGTGTATGCGCGAGATGTTGCAGCTATATGCCCCGAAGCGGGACTGGCGGGTGCATTGTTATGACACCACAGGTGCAATGAGGGTGTGCGTCATCGATTCAGACCACGGTGCCGTTCGGATTGCCTTAAACATCAGTGAGCGGGAGCATTTATTTGAGCTGCGAGTCGAGCAGGTGGACCAGTTTTGGGCTGCGTTGAAGGCACAGCTCAGCGTGATCGATTCTGGTGGGTCTGATCAGGAGGTCCGCTGGCAAGGGGAGTGCTACAGCAAATGGGGTGAGCCGAGGTGCTGCCTGATCGAGGCGAGAGAGCATGATGCTGTGCGCATTGCCTGTGAGTGGGAGTGTTCCCTGGAGCTTCGAGGGGACCAGATTGGACAGTTTCAAGCCGCGCTAGATGCGGCGATGAAAGTGTGTCACGCTGATGTTACGATTCACGGGGAACACTGGGCCGACAGGGCAGAAACGGTGTCACCACGCGGCATGAAGGAAGCCGTCTTCCTCGAAGAGATCAACAAGATGGTCGCCGACGAAGCACCACAGATGTTTGCCTTAGTCGCGGAAATCGGGGATCGTGTCGATGCCATCATAACCGTGTGGTGCGTGAAATTTCCTGACCACACCGAGGTGATCAGCGCCGGTCCTGACGGTGTGCGCGGTAGTTTCTCAACACCGGAACACGCCCGCAAGTTGTTGTCAGCTGGCGACAAAGCCAAAGTCCGGCTGGTGTCGGTCGCCGAGGCGCAGAAGCACATCAAAACCTCCTAGCCCCGCGCAGTCAAACCCAACCAACCGATCATACATCCCGGATGGGAATGTAACGATGTCGAAGTCTCCTTCACAATCAGCCATCTTCACTCGCGATAGCAAAGCTTCCAATGGGCCAACACTGGCCTGCACTCAAATCAAGTGGACAGTGTTCCCAAACGCCACTCGTTCTTCGTCGAAGATCCAGAAGCTTTCTTGGGCGCGCAGGAGTCTTGTTTGCTGGTGGTATTTTTAGTTGCGGATTCCGCACCAGGTGGCGAATCCTCGGATGTTTTCTGTGCTGCGGGTTTCTTCGCGGGCTAGGACGCGGATGGTTTCGTGGACCATGGGGTGGTAGCGGGTTTGCGTGGGGGCTATTTTTTTGGCTTCGTGTAGTGTGGCGAATGCTTTCTTTTTGTCGCCGTGGATGAGGTAGCCGCGGGCCAGATCGATCCAGTGGTGGCCGATGCGTTCTCGTGGGGTGGTGGCTGGGATGGTGAATTTTTGCGAGCGTTTGATCGCTTCGGTACCATCCAGCATTTCCACGGCCAATCCGACGGACCAGATGTTGACGTTGGTGGGTCCGAAGCATAGTCGGTAGTCGTCTCGGTCTGCGCCGAGGCGCTGCGCGGTGTGTTTGGCTTCGTCTAGATGGGTATCAGCTAGGTCCCGGTTGCCGGCTCGTGCTGCGGCTAGCCCGGATTTCAGATGCAGGCTGCCCCATACCGACAGAACCATCGGGTTGTTTGTGCCTAGTCGGGGTTCCAGATGGCGGCGGCTTTTCTCCAGAAACCGTAGGGCCGATGACCAATCAGCTGTTCCGATCATCTCCCCGGCCCGCTGATAGTCCCCGACCAATACCGCTAACTCGTCACCAGATTGGGCAGCGGCCCATTCGTAGCGTTCCACCGTCAGGCTGGCTAGGTCGATGTAGCCGAGTTTGTAGGCGACCTGCCCGGCAGCGGCATACGCCTCGGCTAGTAGCCCGAAGGCTCGTTCACGCTGCGAGCCGGTCAGGGTGTACACGGCTGCCCGCAGCCCGACCAACAGACCCGGTAGCTCGGCGCCAAGTTGCACCAGGTTGACCGAGTGGCGCAGCGTGGAGGCTTGCGCCACGTCTCGCTCTAGATCCTCCAACGGTCGTATCGGCACATCATCGGGCGGTTCGATGCGGTAGGCGGCCAGTTCACGGCGGATCGGGGGGATGGAGGCGTGAACCTCATGCTCGGCACGGTTCCTACGCAGATAGGGCTGTTCCAACAGGTCGGCCACACCCACATTCAGCGCACGAGCGCAGGCACTGACGAACGCCGGAGACGCCGGTGCCCGACCCTGCTCCACAGCCCGCACTAAGCTGACTGACACCACAGCGTGCCGGGCCAGCTTGAGCTGCGTCCAGCCTGCGAGTTTGCGCTCCTCAGCCACACGCTGACCAACACCCGAGACGCTCATATCGTCCACGACTGGCCTCCTCATAGTGCGGGGACGCACCACCTCACCATGCCACGACGGGTCTGTCGCGTCCTGGTCACAGGTTTTGGCACTGGTTTGTCATGACCAATCAGTGATCTTGCCTACCGTCAGGGTCCACGGGCGAGACCAGTGGCTTGCCTACCCTCACGGCCACCGGTCCCGCCCTCCACACCACGACACACCTCCACCAGGGGACCCAAGCTATGCCCACGACTCGAACACCACCAACACCCAAACACCCGTTCACCAGCTGGCCTATCAGTGCGGTGGATGGCTACAACCACGCTGCCACCAACCCAGCGTTCACCCAGGGTGCGCAACAACACGGCGGGGGTCAGCGTGTGACGCCCAACATTTGGTTGTACCCCTTTGGTGCCGCTCTGGTCACAGCCGTCAGCGTGTGCCGTAGCACCGGGTGTCGTGCCGCTGTGACAGCCCCCTCTCACCCCGGTAGGCGGGCGCGAGCACGGCAATGGCTGCGTGTTTGCGTGATGTGCCCCCAACCACCTCGGCGCCAGGTGCGCCCCCACACTGCGACCGACTGATGGGCGGGGCACAACGGTGGTAGAAGACAGCACGACACACCTAGACACGGCCACCCCGCCAGGCGACGTGCAACCTGCGGGCACGCCCGACAATAACCGCCGATCATTGGCAGATGATGTCGATGCTGTGTGCATGATGCTGCCCGCTACAAGTATTGGAGTCGCCATGAGACGCGAAGATCGACAGTTATTGTCGGCACTATCACAGGTCAATACCGCGTTATCCGCGTTCGCCTTGCGTGTGATGGACAACACCGCCACACCTACCGAACATCACAGGGTAGCCGACCATGTGATCGCACTCGGACAAGCCATAGCCGAGCGAGCCGGGACGCTTACCATCATCAATCCTCCCGAATCCGACAGCACCACTGGTGCATAGAATGCAGCGACTACACGCGCGCTGTCGGCTCTGGTGGATATGGCCGATGCTCTGGGCAGAACCCGTGGTGCTGTGCCTGCGCATCCTGTTTGCGACACCCTATTTATGGACTGGCTGTCATGACCCCGAACACCACTCAGCTAAACAGAATGGGGGGTGCCACAGTGGTGCCTGCACCGTACCCGGAGCCTCACCCTTTTGTCTGGTTTCCTCTCGCACAGCAACGACATGCCATCGACCGGCAAGATCGTAACGTCCCGATGGGGGCACCGATGCGTTGTCTGTGCGGCGCTACTCATCCTCGGGGGCCAGATGGTGATGTGGAAAGGACGCTGTGGCCTACGTGTCTGCAATGCTGGGATGCAGCGTGTCAGATCGTGGGGCTTCGCCCTCGTCGGTGATCTTTCGGTGTGTTGTGCATGATTTTGTGATTGATGAACAGTTGATAACGCTGGTGTCGGGGTGGGCGCGTGCGCGTGCGGGCATGTTCGGATCATGAAATTTTAGATACTGCGTGGGGAGGGTTAGTAGAATCGCCAGTCTTTTAGCGGTGAGGATGAATCGCATCGTCGTAGCAGGATGCCGGTGTATACGCCTGCTGTGTCGGTCACGGTGCCGTTGGTGGCTGCCATACACATTCCGCGGACTTCGGCTGCTTCGAACATGTAGGTTGTGCCGTTGCGGATGCGTATCCATCCTTGACCGTCTTTACCGCACGAGGTTAACCATATCCTTGCACGGTCTGAGTAGTCGCCGGGTTGGTAGGTTACGCATCGCCCAGTCCTGGAGCTGACGAGATTTTTGGCTATCGAGGTGGGGTTAGCGACAATGGTTTTTTCTGTCCACATTTGATTGCTGGTGCTGATGCAGTCCCAGAGCTGAATGTTGGCAGGATCGTGAGTGATGTCTCCCTCCTGCTCGTCTAGGCACCTGTCGTAGTACACGTTTTTCCACGAGACCGACGTGGTGGACGCGCTGGCGGTGTCAGCGGTCGGCAGCTGTGGGGATGACGGCGATGGGTCTGATCGGGTAGATGGCGGTGTGTGCTGCTGCGTCACCGGTGCTGGTGGTGGTGCCAGCGTTGTCGTAGGCGGCGGTGGTATTTGTTGCGGGGGTGCGATGTTGACTGCCCGTATGGCTGTGGATAACGGTATGAACGGCTGATGCGGGAGGGGCGCTGCTGCCTGTGTCGGTGAGAGCAAGGGTGATGATGTTGGTGAGGGTGGTAAGGAAGATGACGTCAGCATTGATGGGGCGGGAGGACCGGATTCGGGTGAGGGGGATGGGCTGGTATTGGGGGGTGAGAGTCAGTCGTGGTGTTGTGGGTGATGATGACGCCGCTGATGGCCGTGGTGATGGTCAGCAGCAAGATCGACACAAGGTGCCCTCGGTGGTGTTTTGGTGGCACCGTCGCCTCGGGCGTGTGGTTGGTTTGTTGAACCGTAATAGAGATGGTGGGGTCTGACTGCGTTGTGCGCTCGCCTGCTGTTGTTGGATTCTTAGCGCTGTTTTCCGACGGTGTGGTGGGTGCCCCCGGAGCTGTCATTTGTGGTGTTTTGTGTGTGTCAAGGGTAATGAGTTCCTGTGTGCTCAACGCCTTGCGATCATCGAGATCGATAAGGTTGAGCACTCCGGTTGAATAGACTCGTGCCAGCATAGCTAGGGCGTTAATGGTGGGCGGTTTCAATCGGTCATGGCGACACAATGCTCCACAATCAGCCTATCGAAGACCTCGATAGGCTTCTGCCAGTCTAGCGTCTTGCGTGGTCTGCCATTCAGTTCTGCCGCTACTCTATCAAGTTCTTCCTGGGTGTGCAAGGACAGGTCGGTGCCTTTCGGGAAGTACTGCCGGAGCAGCCCGTTGGTGTTCTCGTTGGTGCCGCGTTGCCACGGTGAGTGCGGGTCGCAGAAATAAATGGGCAGACCCGTGCGGACAGTGAACTCGGCGTGGCGGGCCATTTCCTTACCTTATCCCAGGTCACGCTGTTGCGCAGGAACTCAGGCAACGTCTCCATTTTTTTAGCCAGGAGTGCGGCCACGCGATCGGCGCATCGGTCGTATGGAATTCTCACGAGCATGGTAAATCTGCTGGTACGTTCCACCAGGGTGGCGATCTGCGATTTGCCGCCTTTCCCGATGATCAGATCGCCTTCCCAGAAACCGGGTACCGCGCGATCGTCGGCTTCGGCGGGACGCTCACTGATGTTGACCATGTTTGGGATCTTTCCCCTGCTCAGAGTCGCTCGGGATCGGGGCACCCGCCTCGCCCGGCCCTGTCGTAACGCGAGTTTGAGCTCGGTCCGTAGCTCGCCTTTCGCCTGCAGATACAGTGTTTGGTAAATCGTCTCGTGGGACACTTTCATCTCCGGATCGTCAGGATATTCCTCGTCTAGTCTCGCACTGATCTGCTCCGGAGACCACTTCTGTTCCAAGCCCTCGTTCACCGCATCATGCAGCCGGGACGAGGCCACCAGTTTCCGCTCCTTCGGTCGAGCCTTAAGTGACTCGTAACGCTCTTGAGCGGAAAGAGCCCGGTAATTGGCGACACCGCCATTACGATTGATCTCGTTTGTGATTGTGCTGTGGTGCCGTCCAAGCTGTTTTCCGATGCAACGCGCCGAACGTCCTCGGTTCAGCTCGCGGGAGATCGTCTCCCGTTCCTGGGCGCACAACGGCTCAGCCCCACTCATCAATCATCCCCCCAGAAGATCCCCCGGAAAGGGGGTACCTTAGCAGAATAGAAATCTGCTAGAATAATTGCCTGTCGCTACGACCGTTTGAGCCCAAGGTGGGTTTCACGCCCCCGTGGGGCCATGTTTCGTAGTCGCTGATGCGTTTGAGCCCAAGCGGTCATGGGGGCTTGATCGTGGTCGAGGAGGCGGTTGTAGGTGGCGGCTACCTCGTCTTGGGTCCATCCATAGGTGTGTCGCCATGCTGGGCGTGCCCGGAAACCAAACTGTCGGGCCATTTCTGCGGCGATCTGCTCGGGGGTGCAACCTTGATCGTGCAGGGCCGCGCGTAACTGGTCGCGTTGCTTCTTGGTGCCCGCAGCCTCGCCTGCCACGTGTGTCTACCCCCGACCAGACCCCCGACCAGCGCAGTGTGCGTGATCATACGGAGACGCTGCGTGAGAGTTCGACTACCCCACGTTTGCCTCCAGGTTTGTCCTCAGGTTTGGGTACTGACCATGCCGTCGGTGCCTGTTGTGCCTGGTCAGGGACGGTAGAGGTGGTGCGGAGATTGTCCTCAATGCTGGCCGTGTGCAGACGTGTCTTGCCCGGCAAGCTGGTGTCCTGCACGTCGGGGGGCTTCCGCTCGGATCGCATGGTGGGGGCCCCTGACCCCGTTCTGTTCCTTGTTCATGGGAGGTATCGCGATGTGGGATCTGCTGGTCTTCGCCCTGTCCCATCTAGGTGTGATCACTGTTTTTGCCGGGGTGGTGTTTTCTCTTGGTTACATCACCGCGCGACGTGGCAGTCGTTGGCTTGGCCCCTAACCTGCTGCCAGCCAAACCGGGTACGCACTCACTCCCTATGGCCGGATGGTGGAGGGTGTGGAGTCGGGTTACTCGCTGCGGGTGTTGGCGCAACTCATGGTGTGTTGTGGGGGGTTGATGCTAAGGGTTCTTGTGCGGGGAATGCCGCGTCACAGCAGGGGGCGGTAGTGGTGGCGTGATCTCTAGCTGGGAGACAGAGAATGATGGGCACCAATACACCGCCTCACGACATGAGGGGTCGCGAGTGGGAGAAGCTGTGCGCGGAGGTGGTGGCACGGGTCCGGGAGCGGTTTAAGAAGATCGACGAGCACGTGATCTGGTTGGTTGCTTCTGTCTGTGGATCGTTGCCGTCAGATCCTCCAAACAATCAACCACACTATCCCCTATGCCGCGTGAGCGCAGCGATCTCTGCGAACAGTTTGCCGTAGCTATCACTGGGGTCGATCTGTGGTTTTAAGACAACAGCGCGTTTGCCGTGACGTATCGCGATGATCCCGCGACGCTCCAGCCACTCCAGAGTATGACGAGCGGTCAAATCCGCCACCCGGTGTGGTGCACGCAGTTTAAGCAAGGAAGGTAACAACGCGCGGAGATTTACTGGTGTAACGCGTCGGCGACCTGTCGATACAGCGGTCGCCGTCTGTACGTCCCTACATCGCTATCTGGAAGCCCCGAGGTATTCCACGGATGCAGCTGTAGGTGTCGGCTGGATTCAACCGCCTCGAACTGGGGCACGATGTCAGCTAACTACCTGGAAATCATGACGTTAAGAACAGGAGTCAGGGCAACTCATGTCTGCAACGAAGGTGAAGGTGTCACTGTGTGCGCTGTCGGTGTTGATCGGCACAATGTTGGTGACCTCGGCAGCTCCGGCCAACGCGGCATCAACCAAGAATCCTAAGATGATGTGTTCGTTCCAGCAGTCGCAATCACACGAGGACCAGCATCTGTACTTCGAAGTTTATTACGGTGATTATTGTGCGGTGTATCGGGTGACTGCGGGTCTGCGGGGGGCATCGTCTGCCGCTGAGTTCGGTCACTTCGAGCTTGCCGGCCCGAATGGTTGGCATCAAAAAGCCGGAAAACCAAACGGTTGTGATGATATGGAGAGTCGTTTTAACAATGGTGACGGGGTTGACTGCTCACTGCCGCATCCGCAGGGAAGTCTCAGCGGGTCGTGGTGTGCAACATTTTGGCGACACAACGGTGATGGAAGTTTTGAGCCGATCGCCGGTCCCACGTGCGTCATCGCCAGCTGACACGAAACCTCTAAAAGAGAATCAGCGCGGAAGAGAATCCGTGTGCTGAGGTGTCGGCCAGGTCAGTGATTTCCCACTCGTGGTGCGCAGGGTGGGGGAACTTTTCTTCTGTGATCACGTCGTTTATCACCGAATGTCACCGTCTACGAGAAAGGCGTCAAGAGTGGACACGCGGTATGACCACAACCCGCTCGGGGCCGACAACGACAGTGAAGTAGCTCGGTTAGCGGCTGAGGTGTGCAGGGCTGTTCGCCACACGGTGCACGTGAATCAAGCGGTGACTCGGGTGGCTGCTGACCTCCAGAGTCTTACCGGCGAAGTTGATGCACTTGCCGCCGAAGTTGGTGTACTTGCTGGCGAACACGGTCCAGAGTGTTGTGGAGAAGGTGTACCTGGTCCACGATCTGCTCCTGACGGCGAATCATCACGCTAACCTGCCGACACATCCCGGCTAGCTCATCCTCGTCCTGCTGGCTCTCGCGGGGGGTGAGGACCACAGCACGCAGCCCGTGGCGCACCGCGATGAGTCTTTGTTGATCGAGTACCGCAAGAGCGCTGCTCGCGGTCACCTGGGACACCTTATAGCGTTGACACAGTTGGGCCAGTGAGGGTAGTTGGTCACCGGGCTGGTAGCGGCCTGTGGTGATCTGACACCGGAGATCGTCGGCGATGTGGTGGTAGCGGGGTCGCCGGTCCCGTCGATAGACACCCATAACCCCTTTAGACGAGCCACCCCACGGTCTTCTAGAAATCCCGAAACATTGTCACCCGTTTCGCCGTACGCCACGCCTTCACGCGCAGATATCCACCACGCAGGATGAGTCTGAGGGATTTGTGCTAGCCGCGAGCACCCGCCTTGCTGGCACTGTCTCTGACCCCACAGAAAAATCACGCAACAATGAGCAAAGAAACGATGAGGTGTGATGAACATCGACTGGAACACAATGAAAACACAGTGGTACACCAGCCTGGCCTGGCGTGTGGCTCAGCAACCTGACGCGATCGCAGAAGCGGTCAGGACCGGTGAACAGGTCAACGACTTGCTCACCCACGCGGCCCGCCTGGTGCACCGCGCCTGCCGGGATGTGGACCCCCTGGTGGAATCCGCATCTCTGCGGTGTCAGGTCATCCTCGATCGATTGACCGGGCAAACCGATCGACTCATCCCGGTGCTGCGGCGATTACGCGCCGCGAAGGCGGTGACCTCATGATGCGAGAACACCACCGAGACCGGGTAGAAACCAACACCCTGGTGCTCGATCGGGCGCGATGGCTCCTCGACAGAGCACACCGACGATTGGGCCTGCTCGGCGATGTCATCGGCGCACGGGCGATCACCCGCATCCTGCACGAGGTGGAAACCGAACGGCAACGCTGGCTGCGCGCCGCAGACAGTCCACTCACATAACAACCCCTCACCAACAGTCCACAGTGGACCATATTATGTATGTTCAGGTGGCCACTGTGGACTGTATTCGACAAGTGAGCACTGTACCTCACCCCCGATTTTCCTTGCACGGTATGACATACACGGAGGATTGATCATGGGACGCCAATTCCGTATTCGCGTCTACGGCGCGCAGCGTCACAACATTTACCCCGCCCTACTGGCCCAAGTGGTGATCTTGCTGGGGCGTCATTTACAGCAGCAATGTCAACAACCCCACCACCAGGGCGCGACCCACCAGAAACCGGGTAAAGATCCTTCAGTGTCAGTGCGTGGGGGAAACCCTGGCCCGGTTGACTCACCCTCTAAGGACGTATCAGCACCACCGGACAACGACGCAGACCACGGGGCGGGCGGCGGTGTCGGTGGGGGAGTGTCGTGACGGTCTGGGAGAAAACCGGGCTCGCAGTGGTGATCTATCTGGTGGTGGCGGGGTGGGTGCGGGTCGGTGACGAGCAGGGGTGGCGGGGGTCGTTGAGGGCGTTCGGGTTGCGTTTTCCTGCTGAGGTGGATGCCGAGCAGGCCGGGCGCTGGGTCGGCACCCTGGCCGGGATGATGGACTCCCCGTGGTGGCCGTTGAGTGTCCCACGCTGGTGGCCGCTGGGTGTGGCGCGCTGGCCGGTCACCCTGGAACTGGTCGCGACCTGCCGGGGTGTGCAGCGAGTCCTGATCATCCCCGACCGGATGGTCAGAGACGTGCTGGGCTCGTTAGCCGCGGTGATGCCCGGTGTCCGCGCTGACGAGCTGCCCGACTACCTCCACACTCCGGTTCCTCGGTGGCGGCTGGCTCGCGAGCTCCGGTTGACCGGGACACGACAGTTGCTGGATGTTCGGCGCGCCGATGACACCGCCCGTCACGTGTTGGCCTGTCTGCAACCCCTGCACTCCGGTGAGCAGCTGCGGGTGCAGTGGATCATCGCTGGGGCGCGTCCGTCGTGGCGGGCCCGGCATGACGATAAACGCCTCGACAAAGACGCCCCACCCCAAGCGATCATTGTGCGGTGGCGCACCGCGCACCCCATGCTGGTCGCCACCTGCCGCATCTGTGTCGCCAGCGAGAACCAGGCTCGGGCCCGCCGCCTGCTCGGTGGGGCGTTCTCGGCACTGCGGGGAATGAACGCGCTGGGGGCCTACGTCGCCACACGTTGGTTGCATCCCCGGTGGTGGGTCGCACGACGAGCCAACACCTGGACACTGCCTGTGCTGCGTTGGCCGTTCACCCTGACCAGCACCGAACTAGGTGGGCTGCTGGGGTTGGTGTCCAGTCATGATCTCGCGGTCTTCCCCACTCGGTGGCCCGAACACTGCCGTCCTCGCCTGTGACGGCGGAGCAGGGGCTGGTTCTGGCGAGAAGTAACCACCCCACCAGTGGCCCACGCCTGTTGTGCTTACAGGAAGCGGATCGGTTGCGTCACCTGTGGATCGCCGGTCCCACCGGGGTCGGCAAATCCACCCTACTGGCCAACTTGATCAGCTACGACATCCACCGCGGACACGGGGTGATCGCGATCGACGCCCGCGGTGATTGATCACCGATGTGTTAGCTCGGGTCCCGGACAACCGAGCCGATGATGTGATCGTGGTGGACCCCACCGCCACCGACCACCCCATCGGGTTCAACCCGCTAGCCAGTCCCCATCACGAGTTGGCGGCGGGGTTTGTGCAGCACGTGTTGCACTCGATCCATCAGGACTCCTGGGGACCACGCACCGCCGATGTGCTCCGGGCGAGTCTGCTGACGTTGACTCATGCGCGACCTGCTTGCGGTGGGCGCTACACGCTGTGTGAACTGCCCGGACTGTTGACCAATCCGGGGTTACGTCGCCCGATCATCACCCAGTCCCTGCCCACGGGGTTAGGGGAGTTTTGGCGCTGGTATGACGCGCTGTCGGATCGGGAACGCCAGCACGTCATCGCCCCGGTCCTCAACAAACTCCGTGCCTTCACCCTGTCCACACCCCTAAGACTCCTGTTGGGACAGTCCGGGGGTGTGGATTTCGCTGACGTGTTCACCCAGCGTCGCATCGTGTTGGTTCCTTTGAAAAGGGGGTTACTGGGGGCTGAGACTGCGGCGTTGGTCGGGTCGTTGATGGTCGCGGCGGTGTGGCAAGCCACCCTGGCCCGCGCGGGCATCCCCGAAGAACAACGACACCCCATGTGGATGTACTTAGACGAGTTCCAAGACATCGTACGACTGCCTATCGATGTGTCCGATATGTTAGCCCAAGCCAGGGGACTCAAACTAGGATTAACCTTGGCCCACCAATTCATCAACCAACTGACCCTTCAGGTTCGTGCGGCGGTGCTGGGGACAACACAATCACAACTGGTGTTTCAACTCCAACACGACGACGCGAAAATCCTGGCACCCCGTTTCAGCCCGTTAACCGTCTCCGACCTCACCGGGCTGGGAGCCTTCGACATCGCCGTACGACCCTGCGTCGGGGGTGCCACCCTGGGGCCAGCCACCGGACACACCTACCCCCTGCCCCCACCCGTGCGCGACCCCACCGAACTCGCGGACTCTAGTCGCGCCCGCTACGGCCAACCCCGCCCCGTGATCGAAGCCGAACTCGCCGCACGCAGCCACACCGTGATCGTCGGCGAGGGTGGCTCCCACTCCAACCGAGTCCCCCTCTAACCCCACCGACAGGACACACACTAGTGATCTATCACACCGTGGGGAAGATCCAGATCATGATCGTCGAGGGTGTCCGGTCGGGTGTCCGATCGCGTCGCGCACCCCCCAGCGTTTCCCCTGCCCACACCCCACGCCGACGCCCGGTGCGGCGCCGACTCGGTTGTTCACCTCGCCCCACCACCCCTCCTTTACGCCTTCACTCCACTGCTCCTTCTCCCTGTCTCTGTGATGAGTTTTCATGATTAATTCCCGTCTGATTCCCACCCAGCTCGCTAGCACGCTGTCCACTCACCACACCACTCCCCTCCCCCACCTCGCCCGCGTGCGTCTACTCACCGGAACCCAGCTTGATCGACTCCTGGCCCACCCCGACACCACACCACAGGCCACCGCCCGCCACCGGCGCAGGATCATGACCCGACTCACAGACCTCGGCCTCGTCACCACCCTGGCCCGCCGGATCGGAGGAACCCGCGCCGGATCCGCTGGGCACGTCTACACCCTCACCCCCACCGGCCACCGCACCCTAGCCACCCTCACCGACCAACCCTGCCCGCCGCACGTCAAAAAACCAGCCACCCCCAGCATGCTGTTCCTCTCTCATGCGTTAGCGATCAGCGACCTCTACGTCCACTTGACCGAAGCCAGCCATAGCCACGAGGTCACCCTGTCCCGGTTCGTCACCGAGCCACACTGCTGGCAACCCACCGGACACGGCGACTACCTCAAACCCGACGCCTACTGCGTTCTGTCCACCACCACACACCGGGACTGCTGGTGGCTCGAAATCGACCAAGCCACCGAAAGCCTGCCCCGCATCCGCACCAAATCCTGTGCATACCTCGACTACCTCAACCACGGCGGTCTTGGCCCCGATCACGTGCCACCCCGCGTCCTGTTCACCACACCCGACCAACCCCGAACCACCGCCATCAACAAGATCATCACCACACTGTCCACACCAGACAGCAACCTCATCAACACCATGACACACACCGAGGCCACCGCATACTTGATCACAGAATTACTGACCACATAACAGAAAAACAGTGTTGCCAACTGGCAACATTTATGAAATAATAATCAAGGAAGGGACATGGAGATATGAAAAGTGGATCATTCGGCGAGTATGTCACCCTCGTGCGAGAGCAGCACGGCTACTCGATCCGCCAACTTGCAGCACATCTGGGCGTTGCCCCCTCCACCATCAGCCGTCTCGAAGACGGGTCACGACCCTTACCGCATCCTGATCTTGTGCTCGACTTGATCAAAAATCTCAATCTGGACGCGGTGACCGCCGTAGGACTTCTCGAACCTTACCGACGCCTGACGCAAGCCTGCCTACCCGGCTTGGCCAGCTACCTAAAGATCAAGTACCGCATGAAACACAAAGACATCGCTGAAATTAAACGCCATGCCCGGCAGCTGGGATACGACTCCAAATAAAACAAGGAAATCCTCAAACCAATGAACAGCCCCACAACATCCCAGACGTGGCATGTGGAGAGCATCAACACTGTGCCGAT
This sequence comes from uncultured Actinomycetota bacterium, assembly GCA_963823755.1. Lineage (GTDB taxonomy): Bacteria > Actinomycetota > Actinomycetes > Mycobacteriales > Pseudonocardiaceae. The sequence continues at coordinate 66,869 of CAWGMP010000021.1, read as the reverse complement.
GACACTGCAACAATACAACTTCGCCGTCACCGCCCTGGCCACACTGATCAAGCAGTGGATACACAAGCTCGAAACCGTGAACCACGACAACGAAAATCCCGCGCAGGAACAATGAATTAGCCAGGAACAAGGAGGTAACAATGGCGCGACCAACCACACACCAAGCCAAGAAAATGCTCATGACCGCCCTCGGTGACGTGGTGCGGGTAGGAATTTACCTACGACGCTCCACCGATGACGAGCACCAGCCCTACTCCATCGAGGCGCAAGAGACGCGACTGGCCGCCTATATCGACTCCCAGCCAGGGTGGCAGCTCGTCGCGCGGTTCTGCGACGATGCCTCTGGTGCCACCGCAGAGCGGAAAGATTTGCAACGCGCACTAGCTGCCGCCCGCACGGGGTTGATTGACGTGCTGCTAGTGTTACGGGTTGATCGGTTCTCCCGTAACCTTCGCGACCTGGTGATGTTGCTTGATGACCTCGACCAAGCCGGTGTGGCGTTCCGCTCAGCCACCGAACCCTTCGACACCTCCACCCCCATGGGACGCATGCTGGTCCAAATGCTCGGCATGTTCGCCCAATTCGAACGCGACGTCATCATCGATCGAGTCATCGCCGGGATGGAACGCAAAGCCGCTAAGGGTAAATGGAAGGGCGGTAAACGCCCGTTCGGCTACCAGGTGGACAAGAGCACCCACATCCTGATCATCGATGAGCATGAGGCGGTGATCATACGGTTAATCTTCGATCTCTACATCAAAGACCGGCTCGGTTCCCGCGCCATCGCCACAATTCTCAACGACCGAGGTCACCGCACTAGCAGCGGTGGGCGCTGGTCGGGTCACCAGGTCATCCGAGCACTGAACAACCGGGTCTATCTCGGGGAGTTGACCTTCCGGGATATCACCACCACCGACAGCCATCCCGCCATCATCGACACCGACACCTGGACCCACGCACAAGCCATCCTGGAGGCACGAGGCGAAAGCCACGCCCACCGCGCCGCCAACGGCTACGACTACATCCTCACCGGGCGACTACGCTGCCCGAAGTGTGGTAAAGCCATGATCGGCACACGCGCCACCGGCAGGAACAAAACCTACCGCTACTACACCTGCTTCAACCTCGCCCGCTACAACGCCAGCAAATGCGACTTCACACGCCTCAACGCCGACGCCGTAGACACAGCGATCTTGGAGGCGCTGGCAGGCTTCTACCGCCACCACCACACCCTGATCACCGACGCCATCACCAACGCGCAACACCAACACCAAACAGCGCACGCCGACCGCCACGCCGAACTCACCACCATAGACACCGAACTAATCAAGACCGGGCAAGCGATCGACCGCTACCTCACGGCCTTCGAACGCGGCACGATGGACGAAACACTCGTCGCCGACCGACTCATCCAACTACGCGACAAGACCAAACAACTCCGCACCCGCCACGACGAACTCACCCTCACCATAGACGACCACCCCACCGCCCCCAGCCCAGCCACACTCACCGAGATCACCAACCACATCACCAAGATCATCAAAACCGGCAGCGTCAACCAGCGCAAAGCCCTGATCGAAGCCCTCGTCGCCCACGTCACCATCACCGCACCCGACCGGCTCACCCCCGTCTTCCGCATCCCCCAACCACCCACCCCCAACGGGGCCGCAACCGCCACACCAGCAGAAACGACCCCGCAAGGAGCGGTTCGCACAATGACTAAATCAGTGGAGCTGACGGGAATCGAACCCGTAACCCCGCCAACGACGATGGCCAAGCTCTCCAAGGCGCGGGCGTGGGTCACCCCGATCGATGCCGAACAACCGGGAGGCGAACGCCCCTGTGGTGCCCCGCAGCGTGGGCCGCTACAACCTCGCCGGCCCAGCCGTCATCTTGATCGTGATCTCGCAGTAGCCGTTGCGCATCCCGGCCCCGAGCGTCATCGATGCCCACGGACGCGGCCTCCTCGACGGCCCCGGACTGTTTCGTGCAGGTAGACGTGATGTCTATCCGTCATCGTCGAGATACACCACCACCCGAAGCGAACGGCTCGGGCACCTTAACTTGAGGCTCATGTTCGACCCGCTGTCTGGGCTCCGCGAGCTACCTTGGCGCCCAGCTGGTCCATGAGGCAGATTGGAGCACCCCACCTGGGCCGCCGAAAGCGGCCGTTTTTTGGGGGTGAGTGTTGGTCTGCCTCGCGGGAGTTATCTGCCTTGCCGCAGGTCAGGAGTGAGGCAGGGCCCGGGTGTGGGGTGAGGCATGTGCCCTCTCAGGGGATTGGTGCCTCACGGTCTGCCTCATTTCGGGTCGGTCAGGGATCGGTTGGATTCGGGGTGTTGGGCGTTGAGTGCGGCGGTGACGTCGGCGGCCAGCACGACCCGTTGGCCGGGTTGGCCGTCAAGGCTGCGTTTCCTGACTTCGACGCCGTAGTCCTCCAGTGTGGTGGCGAATTGCTGGGCTGACCAGCTGGCGTAGGTTGCCTTCCAGCGGATCCGGAGTTGGTGGAGCACGTCGGAGGATCGCAGTTTGTCGTTGTCGTCCAGCACGGCCGTGATGTCGGTGAGGAGGTCCCGTGTTGGTTCGGCTGCGGTGGGCTGGTCGGGGGTGATGGTTCGGCCGGTGCGCTTCATGGTGTCCATGGCTCGGGTGATGACGGTGTAGGCGTCGTTGGTGGATACGTAGTGGGTACGCACGATCGCGAACGCCTGGCCGTTGGGGATGTCTTCGACTTCGCCGGTGGCCACGACGGTGCCGGCGTCGGCGCCCGGGCGCAGGTCTTGGGGTCGGGCGCCGCGGTCGGCGGCGTCGGCGAGGATCATTTTGGCGGTTTCGTGGTTGGGGACGTTGAGCGCGCACCGCACGTGGGCGCCCTCCCGAACCCTCGCGGGCAAGGTGCGATCGTCGGGGCGTTGGGTGGCTTGGAGCAGATGCACGTTGACCGCGCGGGCTTGGTCATGCAGTTTTTTGGCGGCTCGCCAGGCTCGGGCGTCGTCTTTGGCTCCGCCGATGGGGTGTGGTGCGCCGTAGAGCACCTGGCATTCGTCGATGATCAGGTAGATCGGGTGGAATCCGGAGTGCTTGCAGCGGGACAATTCACGGGGGATCGCCCCGACAATCCCGGCAGCCCGTTTGGCGTCGTAGCGGCGCGCGACCTCCCCCACACCCCATTCGAGCATGTCGACGGTAGCTGCCGCGTGCTCGTCGGCGCTGCCCTCAATTAAGGTCACCGCCCGTGGTGTGAACATCGACCAGTCACCGTCGCCCTTCAAATCAGCGACATGCAGCTCAACTGTGGGATCCAGTGCCAATCCGAGTGCGAGCAGGCGCAGGACGGTGGATTTGCCTTGTTTGGATGTCGCGCCGATCAGCCAGTGTTTTTGCAGCATGCCGACGGTGATCTGTTCGGCGCGCATGGTCACGCCCCAGGGCAGCCGATCGCGGAACACGTCAACCTCACCATCGGCTAATAGCGGCCAGGGTGGGGCGGGTTTGTCCATGGTGCCCTTGTCGGCGACCCACAGGTCCAGGACACGGGCGTCGGTGTCTTTCTCCCGTTGGGGCCACACCTCATGTCGGTGCCGCCCCAGGTTGCCGGCCAGTAGCTCGACTTTGGCGCTGGAGAGTAGTTCGGCGGCGGTGACTCCCATCGGTAGCCGGACTTGGGTATAGGTGCCGCCGCCCTGTTCGCGTGGGGTGACCACGTATTCCAGTACGCCTCCGTGGGTGAGGTAGCGGGTCAAGGTTGGGATCTTGACGTGCCGCAGCGCGGCGGTGATCACATCGGCGGTGATCTCGGCGTCGTGCTGGGTGCGCTCGTCGGGGGAGAATAGCCAGCGCGGCGCTGATGCTGCGCGGTGTCCCTCCCGCCACGCCGTGACCAGCAGCGTGGGTACCGTGGCCCACAGCGCCGCGTGTACGGCCATGGTGAGTGCGGTCAGTGTCGTGTTGAGGGTGTTGCTGATCAGTGACCACCAGCCGTCCCAGCCGATGCTGTCTGGGGTGAACGCCAGCCACGCTCCGACCACGATCAGCAGCCCGGCCAGCACGCACCCCACCACGAACAGTGCTCTGAGCCCGGCGATCAACGTGGCTGGAAGTGCCCGGAGCCGCTGGGCGCGACTGTCTTTGAGCGTGACCAGCCGTTCGGTCCACTCGGCCAGCGCGTCGCGGTCACCGGCCAGCCGGGCCAGTCGAACCTGTTCCCGTATCGGACCGTAGGTGAGCGCGTCGAGGGCGCGACGCACCCAACTCGCGTGGCCTTGGCCCACGGTGTAGGCAGCGCGGGCTGCGACCCGCGAGGACCGCATCCCCCGCGACACTACCGCCTGGGTGATCTTCTTGGAACGATCCGACTCGCCGAACACGGCCGCTACCGCGATCACCGGCAGGCGGTGCAGGCCCCGGCGACGGGCATACTCAGCGTCAGTGATCAGCTCTGCGTCGAGCACCTCTGCGGCCCGTTGCACCTGCGACCCCGACACGCGGGGTGCGGTCGGGCCCGGGACCACCACCGATCCAGGCCCGACGATCCCGGGCGTGCCGTCGCACCCATCGACGGCGGCGCCAGTCGACTTGTCGTCTCGTGTCGTGGTCATCGCCGACCACCCCTGTCCCGTGAGGATGGGCGGATCTCGGTCACGGTCAGTGCCTTGGTGAGCGTGGAGGAGGCCAGCAGCGCCGGAAGCCCGAGCGCGACCCAGAGCAGTGTCTGGTCGGACGGGTGGGTGATCAGCAGCCACGGCACGCCGACGATCACCAGCGCAGTCGTCAGCACCCGCCCGATCAGCGACGCCGCACTGGTCCCGACTCGGGCGACGTCGGCCGCTGCGCGGGCCCGCCGCACTCCCCCACGCGCCTTGACCGTGATAGCTAGCAAGGCGAACGCGGCCATCCCGCCGAGGAACAGCTCCCCGCCGTTCATCGTTGGTCTTCCTTGTCGTCGGGCAGTCGCTCGATGTCCACATGGCTGCGGGAGAACCAGACTTTGTGCAGGGCACGACGGTCGTCGGCGTTCAGCGCGCCCCACACCCCGACCGTCTGCGCGCCACCAACGCGTAGTTCGAACTCCAGGCACTCGCCGCGCACCGGGCAGCCAGTGCACAACTGGGTGGCCAACTCCCGATCTGGGTCGTCCGCTCCGGTCCATTCCGGTGGTTCGCCGAAGGTGGTCTCCCACAGGCAACGGCCGCGGGCGGTCACCCAGTCGGCCAGCACGTCGGTCGGCACCGCGGCCAGCTCCTCGAGCTCGGTGGCCAACTGCTCGTAGCGTTGCGGCTCGGTCATCGCCGGCCTCCCTCGGTCAGCCGGGTCACCTCACGGGCCAGCCGACGCTCGGCCGCTATTGCGGCCACATCGACGCAACCACCGGTTTCCGTCGCCCACGTAGCTAGCTGTTCCACCGCGGCCGCCGGAACCACATACCGAGACCGCACCCGAATCGCGGGGAACGCGTCCTCACGGATCGCGCGGTAGATCGTGGCCGCATCCACCCGCAACAAAGCTGCGGTCTCCGCGACGGTGTAGAAGGTCGCCCGCTTGGTGGCGGGCATGTCTTTACTCACAAGAGAGTCCTTTGATTAATTTACGACAGAGTTGACTTATTTCATACAAATGGAAGGCGGTGGACCGCTCGACCCGCGAGAAACGCGCGGTGTCGTGCCGACGAGCGAGAGGGAGCCGCTAATCTCTGCGCCGAGGCGGAGCGCGGAGGAATAAGTGGAGGACTGGGCGGCCGTTGCCGTGGCCATCACCGAGCGGGTGAATGAGCTCGGTTGGCGGCAAGGCGAGCTTGCCCAACGTTCGCATGTTTCTCGGGCGACCGTCCATGAACTCCAGCATCACGTCGTGGAACGACGCCGCAGCGCGCGGACCTTGGAAGCGCTGTCGACCACTTTGGGGTGGCACCCGCGGCACCTCGATGCAGTACTGCACAGACGGCGGCCACCAGAGCCGACCGAACCAGTCACCACAAACGGCGAAAGTCTGGTGTCGCGCATGGACGCGCTCGAACGGCATCTGAGCGCCATCACCGATCGGCTGGACGTCATACAAACGGATCTCACAACGGTGATCGACTATGTCCGCAAAGATCGCTAGATCCGGGCGTTTGTTCATGTCCGGGTGGATGTTTTCCATGTCAGAAATTCAACTGCGAACTCGTCTCGTATCCCATGCACTACCGATGCACATGGAGTGCATGACCGGTGCGCATCGAGTGCACATTCCCCTGAGAACGTCGGTTGGCCGATGGATTCGGTGATCGTCTGGACGGGCTGCACTGCCTGTGCTTTGCAGGCCGCTCTTCGGTTGAGCAATGAGTCGTTCGCTGAGCACCTGGGTATCGCGGTGCGGACAGTCGCGGCATGGCACCACAAGCCCACGCTGAAACCGAAGACCGAGATGCAGCAACTCCTAGACACCGCGCTCGACCAGGCCTCGCCTGCGGCCAAGACACGGTTCACCCAGCTCCTGGCTGGATGCGCGGGTTCCTCACCCATCCGCGCAGACCCAGCTCCGAACCCGGCGCACGCGCGGCCTTGTCACCACACGGATGCCAGACACGACGGCACTGCCACGGCCAACGCCGAGCGGAGGCTCAGCACTGATCCCCACATCGCCGCCGCGCTCGAGTGGCTGGATCGGAGCGCAGGCTGGGCACCGGGCGCAAGCAGAGATCTCGTGACGTCGCAACTCGCTCGGGTTAATGTCTTAGAGTTCCACAAGCGCAGCACTGGGCGCAGGCGGGTCAATCAGCACCACATCGCGCACGCGCTCGCCGAGTACTACCGCACCCCACCGGACAGTCATGGCCGGTACACGGCCCGCTACGGCCGCAATCGGGACGCTGCAACCAGCATCCTTACCTGCCCTGACTGGCTGGACCTCGACTGCCCCCTGCTCAGCGGGAACGACCGACTCGCTTTTGCCGGTGCCGTATCCAGCGACGACATATCTCTGGACGACCAAGCCGCAGATCATGCAGTCCAGCGACTTGTCGAGACACTGGCGATGGGCGTACGGCTCGCGGACATGCCCTTGTACCGACTGACCAATGTGGATATCAAGAAGGGTCACATCGCCGGCAGTGTTGGTGTTGTATCATTCGTGGAGTACGCCCTCACGATGGATCTGCTGGAAAGTGAATTGATCGACGCGATCTCGGCTGGGTTCTCCACTCGACATGGCGTGTTACCGCTTCGCGATAAGTACCTTCCCGATATAGGCTCTGTTCTCGACGTATCCGACCGCTTGTGCGCGGGTGGGGTTCTCGCCTTGTGCGCGATCGCCCGCCCAGCCAGTCCGCGCGGGGCAGCTGACTACCTCCTCATCGTGCAGGAGCGTTCTGGTGTCGTTCTCAACGCCGCACGCAAACTCGCTGTCATCCCCAAGGGGTTCCATCAACCGTTGACCGACCTCCGCGAGGACACCCCGGTTGGCGCCACGTTGCAACGAGAGATGGAAGAGGAGCTTTTCGGGCGCGACGACATCGACAACACGGTCACCGACCAGCTCAGTGTCGATCCGATGCATCCGAGTCGGCTGTCCGAGCCGATGCGCTGGCTGACCGCAGTCCCCGATGCGTTGCGGATGGAATGCACCGGATTCGGGTTGAACCTGGTCAGCGGGAACTACGAGTTCGCCTCCCTGATCGTCATTGACGATGAAGATTTCTGGGCTCGGTACGGTGGTCAGGTCGAGGCCAACTGGGAGTCATCGACCGTGCGCCGCTACTCCAGCCTGGACAGCACCTTGGTGACCGAGCTTATCGGAGAGGTAGCCTGGAGCAACGAAGGATTGTTCGCGCTGCTGCAAGGACTTCGACGACTCTCGCAGATTGGTGGACACCGGGTGAACCTGCCAGCGATCGAATGGAAGATACGATCGTGAGCGCCCACTGGCACAGTGGGAACGCCGCCGACGATGGGAGACACACCCGCGGCTGGTTGATCGGCCACTTCATCGATGATTCCGAAGGTGTACGCTCGACGAAAGATGTGGAAATCAAGTGGGGAATTCACCCCGCGGGAGAGAAACGAACCGAGTGGACAAGAGACGATCAAAGAACAACCCTGGTCCTGCTGGTCGACGGCAATTTCATCGTCACCCTTACCGGGGGAAGCACGCAGCTTACCCAACAAGGAGATTATGCAGTATGGGGACCTGGCATCGACCACTTCTGGGAAGCGGAAGAAGACTCCGTGGTCATCACCGTCCGCTGGCCCTCGTCACCACCATCGAACCACTGACCGTCGAATATTCGCCACTCACTCGATAACCGGTAAGTTCACGCGCTTCCCACCCAGTTCTCCCAGCCGGCGAAGACCCAGCAGTAGCGCAAACAACCCTTCATTGCTCCAGTATTCGTCTGTAATTAACTCGGCGAGTAACTCACGGTCAAGGCTGGAGTACAAGCGCAATCCCGCAGATTTCCAGTTGGCTTCGATGTGACCACCGTACTGACGCCAGAACTCCTCGTCGTCGATGATGACCAGAGACGCGAACTCGTAATTCCCGCTGACCAGATTCAACCCGAATCCGGTGCATTCCATCCGCAACGCATCGGGGACTGCGGTCAGCCAGCGCATCGGCTCGGACAGCCGGCTCGGATGCATGGGAGCAGCAGTGACATGTCGCGAGATTGTACTGTCGATGTCGCTCCGACCGAACAGCTCTTCTTCCATCTCTCGCCGCAATGTGGCACCAACCTGGGCGTCAGCCCGGTAGTCGGCAAGCGGTTTATGGAACCCCTTCGGGATCACCGCCAACTGACGCGCAGCGTTGAGGACATGCTCGGAACGCTCCTGCACCAGGAGCACGTAGTCCGCCCCACCGCGATACGCATCAGACGGCCGCGCGATCGCACACAATGCAAGCACGCCTCCCGCACACAAGCGACCAGACACGTCGAGTACAGAGCCGGAGTCAGGTAAATACCGGTCACGTAGCGGCAGAGATCCCGACCTAGGCGTGCCATCGCACACAATCGCGTCGAGAAGCTCACCTTCGAGGAGATCCATAGTCAACGCGTACTCCACAAACGACACCAATCCAACCGTGCCACTTATGGAACCCTGCCGAATATCAACACCCAGCAACCGATAAATCGGTGCGTTAGCAAGTCGCACGTCCAAATCGACTACCTCGATAAGTCGACGCACGGCATGCCGCGCAGCGAGATCATCGATCTCCATCGGATCACCAAGCGCCGAACTCGCCAGCATCAACCGATCATGCCCGGGTGCCAGCGAACACGCTAGATCCAGCCATTCCGATTGCGTGACAATACTGGTCACGATCCCTCGGCCGTCACAACGTGCCCGGTACGCGCCAAGGCCCTGGATACACCGATCCCCGTAATAATCCGACAATGCGTGCGCTACATCACTGCGACCCGCCTTCGCCCGCCGACCATTGCGATCATGAAGCGCACGGTCATCCAACGCCCCCAGCCCAGACATCACCTTCCGCCGACTCGTCCCCGGCAGCCATGAAGCCCGCCGGTCCAACCAGTCGAAGGCCACCTCAACATCAACGCTCACACCCTCAGCCACGGGCCGAGCACCGGAATCGCCATCGATCAGCTCTCGCAAGTGCTCCGGCGACTGACCCAGAAGCCGAGCTAACCTCGGTCGCAGATACGGCAAGGGAGCGTGACCACCAGCCTCCCACCGAATCACCGTCGACCGATCGACATGCAACGCCGCAGCCAAGCTCTCCTGCGTATAACCCGCCGCCTTCCGCGCACCAGCAAACGCTGTCCGACGGCACACACCAACCACGTCGCTACCTCCCCTAGCTCCTGCTCGTGATCACTGTATCAGCGCCACCCCCAGTCCTCGCAGGTAAAGAGCCGGAGTACCGCATTCTCACCACCCAACCTCCACGTTCCCGCCCTGTGCCCACCACACCCCAACCGCTTTGGTAAGTCCAAGCACCCGGCACCGGGCCAGCACGACCCGAAACGAGAAATCCACACACCGCAACGGACCGTGCGCCCCGTCTCCCCGGCGCCGGGTGCACCCACGACAACAACCGGTCAGGGCTCCCCCAAGCACCGCCGGACTCCCGTCACGGCCGGGAACACCTCGAAACGCCGGCCCCGGCCGTGACCCCATCAACCATCCCCCGAGGTGACGCCCACCGTGCCAGCTCGACCACCACGACCCGCCTACGACCCTTGGCGCGACGCCCACGGCGTCTCGACCCCACCGCAGTGCCGGATCGAACAAATCACGATAGACAAGATCCACGGGGCCCTGCCGTCTCGGCTGCACCAGCAAGGCCAGATCCTCGGCCATGGTCTGACCCGCCTGATCGTGCGGTGTGACCACAAACACGACCCAGTTACCCTCCGGCCGCACCTGGTGCGCGTACTCACCACACCAAGCGGTTACTGATGCCCCGACCACTGCCCACCCAGCACAGGGACGACCCAACGGTCTCCACCACGCTGACCAAGCCGGTCACCACCCCGAGACCCATCGCGGCTGCGGTGAATTCTGGTACGCCACCACCCCACCGCAGGGGGTCGCTGCCGCCCCTGCGGCCGCGCCACACGGCGCCGCCGCCGTGTCCCCTACCTCTAGATGCGGCACCAGGTTCGCGGCGAGCTACTGGGCCTGGCCCCCGAGCAGCGGCCACCGCCAGCCACGCCTGCCCAGGTGTCGCCGCCGATCGGCCAGATGTTGCTGCCGATCGGGCTGCTGCTGGCCAACGGTCCGTGCGTACCCAGCGGCGATGCCCGGTTCGTTCCCTGATACCACTGTCTGGCTGGCAGAAAGGTGACCCCCGTGGATCCCCTGGACCCCGCGCTGCTCGGCCACGACGATGCGCGCGCCGCCCTGGCCGCCCGTGACGTGGGCACCGTCTACCGGCTGCTCTGGCGAGGCGGGATGAGTCAGCGTCGGATCGCGGAGTTGACCGGTCAATCCCAGTCAGAGGTCTGCGAGATCCTCAAAGGCCGCCAGGTCCGCGACGTGTGGGTGCTCGAACGCATCGCCGACGGGCTCACCGTGCCCCGAGCGTGGATGGGCCTGAGCTACGGTGAGCACAGACCGGACCCCTCATCGCTCGCGGAGGTGGATGAGGCCGTGAAACGCCGTGCCCTCCTTGCCGCTACCTCGGCGGCGGCCCTGGGCCAGGTGGTGGCGGGTCTGGGTGAACCGATCGAGCTGGCCCTGCCCACCAGCACGCCGCTGCCCACGCGGCTGAGCATGTCCCACGTCCACATCGTGCGGGCGGTCACCGACCGGCTGCGCGGGGTGGCGCGGTACTACGGCGGGCAAGCTGACCTGCTCAGCGCTGCCGCGCAGCTCTACGCCCGATGGATGCGAGTGCCCGCGCCCGGCACGGTTACAGCACAGCTCGGTGCCGCGCTGGCGACATTGCACACCGAAGCAGGCTGGTACTGCTACGACACCGGAATAGACCCGACAGGCCACTTCACTCGCGCCCTGCGACTGGCCGGCGAGGCCGGGGATTCCTACGGAATCGCCAACGCCGCCTGGCACGCCGGGGCGACGCTGGTCCACACCGGGCACCCCAACGATGCACTCAAGCTCTTCCAACTCGGGCAACTCCGCCTCGGCGGCTTCCCGACCGGCAAGTCCACACCGGCGATCCTGCCCGCCGACGACCCCCGGCTACCGACCGTCACCGCGCGACTGGCCCGACAGTCCGCGACCGCCTACGCCCTCCTGGGCGCCCCCGATCAGGCCACCCGCTGCCTCGCTGAGGCACACGACGGATGGGAGCCCCACGATGCTTTCGAGCACGGGGACGCCGATCTGGAGACCGCGGTGATTCAGCTCGACCTGGGCCAGCTCGACACCGCCGAGCAGTTCGCCGACCGCGCAGTACGCAGCTACAGCGACGGCCACCGCGTGGGCCACACCATGGCCCAACTCCTCCTCGCCGAAATACACATCCAAGCCGGGGAACCCCACGGACTGACCCTGGCCCACCACGCCATCACCCAGGTAACCACCCTGCACTCCATCGCCGCCCGCAGAGAACGACTGATACCACTGGCCACCGCGCTGAAAGCCCGACCCGACAGCGACACCCAGGAACTCGCCCGAATAGCCCACCAGGCCGCCGAGAGCCGGACCTAACGGCTCTCCCACTACAGCGAAGATCACTAACTAACCGTGTTCGGCTGGTTAGCGGCCGTTCGGGCAAGATGGCGCGTCAAGGACTTGACGGTGCAGCATAGCTACTGAAGCGAAGATCGTGCACCGACGGGCTCACGGGTCGATCAAACCGTGGATGACCAAGATCCAGTGCATCGTGATCCGCGCCGACACCGGTCAACGTGGCCCCCACAGACCAGCTCATGCACCAATCAGTGAGGCCCGTCAAGCATTAAGAGGGACCCTACAAAACTGTCTCCCGAAGTTGCTGTCGAATTCGATTCTATGGGATCGGGCCGCCTCCGGCGGCGCGCGCTCTCGCCTCAGCGATCACATCGTCCGGCCGTCCGACCGAACCGCGACTGTGAGAGAGCGGGCCGCCGATGTTGCGACCTGGCTCGGTGTAGCCCTCCGTCAAAGTGCGGAGGCAACGAATGTAGTCAACAGATCACGGACGCCAGAGTAGCGGATGTCCATCTCGTAGTCGGCTATCTGAGACTCATCTCGCCCGTGGCGCCTGATGGCGTCGACCAGCAGCTGACGAAGTCCGTTAGCGTCCTTCGGATCGGCCTCGGCAGTCAGCTTTTTCACAATAGTTCCCCGCCATCGCACGTCAAGATCGAGTAGCTCTCTAGCCTTACATGTATGTGTCTCCGTCGGCGCATCAACAACTCCCGACAATCCATTGCTAGATTTGTCCTCCGGCTCCGGTGGCCAAACCACAGTTGCTCGTTGCCCGCGGCACGATGTGATCAGTCCCCATGTCTTGAGCAGTTCCATTGCGCGGCGCACGGTGGCGGCAGAGACGTTGTGCTCGTCGGCGATTTTCCTCGTTGACAGCACGTGTTCGCCGTCAACGAGTACACCAGCCAGGATGTCACGCCGAAGCTCCCCTGCGATCCGTTCGTATGGGCTTTGCGGGTCGGTCTTCGCTCGCTCGGCCGGGTCCAGCGGCGCCGGTCGCCCGGGCATGCGGCCGCCGATATTCTTCGCTGCCCGCTGATCAGCTTCAGACACCCAGGCGGTGTAGGCCCGCAATGTCGTGGTCCCGCCGCCAGCGTGGCCAAGCCTGCCGGCGACCGTGCGCACGTCTACCCCGGCGGCGATTAGCTCAGTTGCGGAGTAGTGCCGCAGCTTGTGAAAAGTCGTGTCTATGCCAAGGCGTTCAGCGAGCCGATCGTACCGTTGAGTCAGCGAGCTGGGTGCGAAAAACCGGCTGCTGTCGAGTTCGGGCGAGAAGACGAAGGCGTCCTTGTCGAGACTGAGTTCGAGCGCCCCAGCGCGCGCCCGGCAACGATCGCGGTGCTCGGTCAGCACAGTGACGGTCTCAGGATCAAGCGCCACTCGGCGCTGCTGGTGCGTCTTGAGATCGCCTTCGCTCCAACCGTCCGCACTGTGGCTGATCGCCCGACGTAGCCACAGCACTGCGCGCCCGGGATCCAGGTCGACGTGCGACCAGCGCAGCGCACACAACTCGCCCCGGCGCGCCCCGGTCGTCATGGCAACCCACACCAACGTGCCCCAGTCCGGATCCCGCCAAGCCTCGCTCGCGATCTTCGCCGCATCCGCTGCGGTCGGTGGTCGTGGATTCGGTGTCGGCGCCGCCGGTGGTTCGGCCTGGCCAACCGGGCTGACACTGACCCATTTCCAGCGCACAGCACGCTTGTAGGCACCGGAAAGGATGAAGTGCATGTGCCGGACCGTGGTCGCGCCGAGCGGCCGGCAAGTGTGCGGGCGGCACTGATCATCGCACCGGTGCTTGCTGGACGTTCGATGCTGAACCTCTGCCCGTCTGCCTGAGCAGTGATCCCGGCAGCGCCGAAGCTCCGCGTAGAACGAGTCGAGGATCTCTGCATCCAGCCTCGCGACCTTCACCTCACCGATCAACGGACCGATGTGCTTGCGCACGTAGCCCCGGTACAGCTCCAGCGTTCGCGGCACCCCATCGAACTGATCCAGGTAGCGGTCGAGCAGCTGGTTCACTGTGGCCGCGGTACGTGGGCTACGCCGCTCCTCGACCTCACGTACGAGCCGGTCCCTAACGGCCCGCGCCTCACGCGCCGCCTTCGGTCCCGCCGGGATGACTTCAGTGAGATGGAGCCGGCGCTTACTCACTGGGTCGATCCCGGCATAGACGCGGACCCTCAGCGCGCCGCTGGGCAGCTCGTCGATGCTGCCTCGTTCACGTCGCGGCTGACCCTCGCGTGTGCGCGTCACGGGGCAGAGCGTAACCGACTCGCGTCACGTGTGGTGTCACGTCACAAGACCGACCAGATCACCGAAGCCATAATGACTGGTCAGAGTTGTGGGCGCAGCAGGATTTGAACCTGCGACCGCTCGCTTGTAAGGCGAGTGCTCTCCCGCTGAGCTATGCGCCCGACGCCCCCGGCCACCCGGGCAGCACCGTATTCAGGCCGGTAACGCCGCCAGTGCCTGCTTCCAGACGGTCTGGTCGCGGGCCTCGCCGGGTTGCTTCATCTCGGCGAAGCGGATCACCCCGTGAGTGTCTACCAGAAAGGTACCCCGGTTAGCGATGCCGGCATTGTCGTTGAACACCCCGTAGTCCTGCGCGACCTTGCCATGTGGCCAGAAGTCGGCCAGCAGTGGGAAATCGTAGCCGCGCTGCTCCGACCATGCCTTGAGCGTGTACACGGAGTCCACCGACACCGCCAACACCTGCACGTCGACGAGCTCCGCGAGGTCGTCGCGGAGCTGGTCGAGCTCGCCGGTGCAGATACCGCTGAAGGCCAGCGGGTAGAACACCACGAGCACGTTGCGGTCACCGCGGAACTCCGACAGCGTCCGCTCTTGATTGTCCTGATCCTTCAGAGTGAAGTCCGGCGCCCGGTCCCCGATCGCCAGCGACATGATGCCCTGCCTCCTCGACTCATCTTCAGCTCGCCGCCGCGTGGCGCGGATCAGCGTTTGGCCCTGGCAGCCTTCGGTGTGGCCAGTCTGGTGGCTGTCCAGTCGTCGCTCACGCTGAGATTCGACGTCTGCGCCAGACCCACTGTGGGAGCTGCCTCGGCGAGGTCTGACGGCGCGACATGACCGTCCCGGCCGGTCTTGGGTGTGAGCACCCAGATCACGCCGTTGTCAGCCAACGGCGTCCGGGCGTCGACGAGGGTGTCCACCAAGTCACCATCCTGGTCGCGCCACCACAGCAACACCACATCGACGACCTCGTCGGAGTCCTCATCGAGTAGGTCGCCACCAATCACCTCCTCGATCGCCGCGCGCACGTCGTCGTCGACGTCCTCATCCCAGCCGAGCTCCTGCACGACCATGTCCGATTCGATCCCGAGCCTCTCGGCAACGCCGAGTTTGCCGGTGTCTCCCGCCGCAGCGGCGACCACGGTGTTCACCCCTCCACACGTCAAGCCCGGCGACGTCCGCCCGGCGATCTACTACTCAATGGCGTCCAAGCGAACACTGCGGCCGGGCCAGAGCGCAACAGGTATCAGCGGGACACGCCGATTCTGGCTTGCCCAGACGGTTTATCTGTGGGTGGAGGTGGTGCCGATCGCAGGGGGCAACAAGCATGGGGCACGATGGTCACAGGCGACCAGCAAGACGCTACCGCATACCGGCCGCCGTGCCCCAGAACGGGGTGTAACGACAGTGTGAAGGCGAGGAGACCCCTTGACCATGCAGAAGGATCGTACGCCCGCCCGGGTGCGGGTCATCCGCGACGGGGTGGCGGCCCACCTGCCGGACATCGACCCCGACGAGACCGCGGAATGGCTGGAAGCCTTCGACTCGGCGGTGCTGGCCGGGGGTAAGCAGCGGGCACGGTACCTGATGCTGCGATTGCTCGAGCGGGCTCGGGAGACCGGCGTCGGCGTGCCGTCGTTGACGAGCACGGACTATGTCAACACTATCCCCACCGAGAACGAGCCGTGGTTCCCCGGTGACGAGGACACCGAGCGACGCTACCGCGCCTGGATCCGGTGGAACGCCGCGATGATGGTGCATCGGGCGCAGCGCCCCGGAGTCGGCGTCGGCGGTCACATCTCCACCTACGCCTCCTCGGCCGCGCTCTACGAGGTGGGTTTCAACCACTTCTTCCGAGGCAAGGACCATCCCGGAGGCGGAGACCAGGTCTTCATCCAGGGTCACGCGTCTCCGGGCATCTATGCCCGGGCTTTCCTGGAGGGCCGGCTGTCCACCGACCAACTCGACGGGTTCCGCCAGGAGTTCTCCCACGCCGGCCCAGGCGGCGGCCTGCCGTCCTACCCGCACCCGCGGCTGATGCCGGACTTCTGGGAGTTCCCTACCGTCTCGATGGGACTGGGCCCGATCAACGCGATCTTCCAGGCCCGGCTCAACCGCTACCTGCAGGCGCGCGGCCTCAAGAACACCTCCGACCAGCACGTATGGGCTTTCCTCGGCGACGGTGAGATGGACGAGCCGGAGTCCCGTGGGCAGATTCAGGTCGCGGCCATCGAGGGGTTGGACAACCTCACCTTCGTGGTGAACTGCAACCTGCAGCGCCTCGACGGCCCGGTACGGGGCAACGGCAAGATCATCCAGGAGTTGGAGTCGTTCTTCCGTGGAGCCGGCTGGAATGTCATCAAGGTGATCTGGGGTCGCGAGTGGGACGGTCTGCTGCATGCCGACCGGCAGGGCGCGCTGGTGAACCTGATGAACGTCACGCCCGACGGTGATTACCAGACATACAAGGCCAACGACGGCGGCTACGTCCGTGATCATTTCTTCGGCCGTGACCCGCGCACCAAGGAACTCGTCAAGGAACTGTCCGACGCCGACATCTGGAACCTCAAGCGCGGTGGGCACGACTACCGCAAGGTCTACGCCGCCTACCAGGCCGCCACCCAGCACCATGGCCAGCCCACGGTGATCTTGGCAAAAACGATCAAGGGCTACGGCATGGGCTCGCACTTCGAGGGCCGCAACGCCACCCACCAGATGAAAAAGCTCACCCTGGAGGACCTCAAGCACGTCCGCGACGCCCAGCGGATCCCCGTCACCGACGCGCAGCTGGAGGAGGATCCCACGTTGCCGCCGTACTACCACCCTGGGCCGGACGCGCCGGAGATCCAGTACATGTGCGAGCGCCGCAAGGCGCTCGGGGGATTCCTCCCCGAGCGACGGACCACATCAAAGACCCTGATGCTCCCCGGCGACAAGGCCTACGACGTGCTGCGCCGCGGGTCGGGCAAGCAGGAGGTCGCCACCACGATGGCGTTCGTCCGGCAGCTCCGCGAGCTGATCAAAGACCCCAAGATCGGACCGCGGTTCGTGCCGATCATCCCGGACGAGGCGCGCACGTTCGGCATGGACTCGATGTTCCCCACGCAGAAGATCTACAACCCGCACGGACAGCTCTACACCTCGGTGGACGCCGAGTTGATGCTGGCCTATCGGGAGAGCGAGCAGGGGCAGATCCTGCATGAGGGCATCAACGAGGCTGGGTCCACCGCCTCGTTCACCGCGGCGGGGACCTCCTACGCCACGCACGACGAGCCGCTGATCCCGGTGTACATCTTCTACTCGATGTTCGGCTTCCAGCGCACCGGCGACGGCCTGTGGGCGGCGGGCGACCAGATGGCCCGAGGGTTCCTGCTCGGCGCCACCGCAGGGCGGACCACGCTGGTCGGCGAGGGGCTGCAGCACAACGACGGGCACTCCATGCTGCTCGCCGCGTCCAACCCCGCCGTGGTCGCCTACGACCCGGCCTGGGGTTACGAGATCGCCCACATCGTCCGGGACGGACTGCGCCGGATGTATGGCGACAACGCTGCGCGGGATCCGAACGTCTTCTACTACCTCACCATCTACAACGAGCCCTACCGTCAACCGGCAGAACCCGCGGACCTCGACGTCGAGGCCTTGCTGCGCGGGCTGTACCGGTACGCACCGGCACCAGCACCCGGGCCCGACACACCTGCGGTGCAGCTCGCCGCCTCTGGGGTGGCACTGCCCTGGGCGCTGCGCGCCCAGGAGATGCTGGCCCAGGAGTGGAATGTGCAGGCCGACGTGTGGTCAGCGACATCGTGGACGGAACTGCGCCGCGAGGCTGTCGAGATCGACCGGCACAACCTGCTACATCCCGATGCCGAGCCCCGGTTACCGCACGTGACGCGGGCGTTGCACGACACGGCGGGGCCACTGGTGGCGGTGTCGGACTGGATGCGCGCGGTGCCCGACCTCATCCGTCCCTGGGTGCCCAACGACCTGGTCACCCTCGGCACGGACGGCTTCGGCTTCTCCGACACCCGCCCGGCCGCACGGCGACACTTCCTCGTCGATGCCGAATCGATCACGGTGGCCGCACTGGCCGCATTGGCTCGCCGCGGCGAGGTGAAACAGTCCGCCGTCATCGAGGCAGCCCACCGCTACCACATCGACGACCCCCAAGCCGCCGGCCCCCAGACCTCCGACCCAGGCGTCGCCTAGATGATCTATTCCAAGGGGTTGGTCAGTGGTCGTAGGCCAGCAGTGAGCGTTTGATCGGCTGGCCGGTGTGGTCGTTGTGCCAGATCGCGGTGGTCAGGGCGAGGATGCGTTGCAGGATGCGGATTAGGACGCCGTTGGGGGTCTTGCCGCCGTGGTTTTCGAGGTTGAGTTGGCCTTTGTAGGTGTCGAAGATTGATTCGATGGTTTGGCGCAGGGGCTTGAAGAAGCGGCTGCCTGGCCGGTCTGGTTCGCCTTTGCGGGCTGGTCGTAGCAGGGTCAGGTCCGCTTCGGCCAGGGTGGTCTCGAACTCGGCGCCGAAGTAGTTCTTGTCTCCCATCAGGATCTGTCTGGGTCGGTTGGCGCTCAGGCTGGGGTCGGTGTGGAGGATGTCGAGTAGGACGGTGCGTTCGTCGGCTTTGGCGCCGGTCAGGGCGAAGCCGATGGGTAGGCCGTGCAGGGTGGCCAGCAGGTGCAGGCGTAGTCCCCAGAAGTAGCGGGAGTGGCTGGCGCAGTAGCCGTACTCAGCCCAGCCGGCCAACTCGCTACGGCGCACGGCCTCACGCGAGCGGGCGCATTCCACCGGGGTGGAGTCGATGACCCAGATGTCATCGGTCCACAGGCTGGTGTCGCGGGCCAGCATCCCGATCAGCCAGCTGATCGTGGTGGCCAGGTTGCGCAGCCGTTTGTTGTAGCCCGGCTGTTGGGGCAGGTAGGGAAACAGATGCCGGAGGTGAGTGGTGGCAAAGCGCAGCCAGCGGGCCTCACTGGTGAACCCCAGCAGGGCCTGCATCACCGCCAGGGTCACCAGCTCTGCATCGGAGATCTGTGGGCTGAATCCGATCACCGGGCGCCACGGCGCGCGCTGCGGCGCCATCCGCAACAGGTCATCAGTCTTGACGTACAGTGCGGTCGCGAGGGTGTCCAGATCGGCGTCCACGAGAGCCTCCGGGGTTCGACGTTGGATGAGAACGCCGATCTTGGACACCCTTCGCGTATCAAGCGATCATGACACGCCAGATCTTCACCCCTTGGAATAGATCATCTAGCTGTCCTGATATGGAGACATATCGGGGCAACCGAGGACTCAACAGCCCCGATATGTCTCCATATCGGGGAGGGGAGCTAAGCGGTGAGGCGGGCGGCCATCTCCCAGACCAGGATCTCGGCGCCGCTGGGGGCGGCGGTGACCCGCCGGGGACCGGCGGCGGTCAGCCGCGCCGCGTCGCCGGTGTCGAGCGGGCCGGTGCCTTCCAGATCTACCCCGCCGCGGGCGATGAACAGGTGCACGAACGCCGCAGCCGGTAGGTCGACGCTGGTGCCGGGTCGCAGCCGCGCCGCGTGCAGCGCCGCATGCTGCTGCCGGATGAAGATCGCCCTCCGGTCGCGGTAAGCGTCCATCCCGGACGCCACCACCACCAGCTCGCCCGACCCCGCGTCGACCGGGCCCAGCTCGCTGTTGATGTCCAGCTGTTCGTAGCTGGGGTCGATCGAGCGGGTATCCGGATGCATCCACATCTGCACGAAGTGCACATCCTGGTCGTGCGGCTCGCCATCCAGCCGCCAGGAGTCGTTCTTCTCGGAATGCCGGATCCCGGTCCCCGCGCTCATCCGCTGGGCCAGCCCGGGGTAGATCACCCCGGTATTACCCTTGGAATCCTCGTGGACCAGGGAACCATGGAGCACCCAGGTAACGATCTCCATATCGCGGTGCGGGTGGGTCGCAAACCCCATCCCAGGCTTCACGACGTCGTCGTTGTTCACCAGCAGCAGGCCGAAGTGGGTGTTTGCGGGGTCGTAGTGGCGTCCGAAGGAGAAGCTGTGCCGGGAGTCCAGCCAGTCGAGCTGGGTTCGCTTGCGCTCCCCCGCCCGGCGCAGGTCGACCTGGGACACGAGCTTTGGTGGTGGGCTGACCATCGTCTCTCCTCGACCGTCTCTCCGCGGCAGTATTCCTCGACGGGGCGGACCCCTGAGAATCCGCGACCCTCGCCGTGACGGACACTATCGGTGCAAAACCATTCCCAGTTCCCTCCTACTTCCCCTCCAGTTCCCCTCCCGTTGTCCTCAACGTCACCGTGCGATGCTGAACCTATGACCGTCCAGGCTGGCACCCACCCGTTGCCGGCCAGCACACTGCGCCGGCTGGCAAGGGCCTCCGGCGGGCTCGCCACCGCCAGCGTGGCCGAGATGGAACTGCGTTACCCCTGGTTCCGCCGGTTGCCGGCCGACCAGCGAGCCGGGATCCTGCTGGTCACCCAGACCAGCGTGGCGAACTTCGTGGAATGGCTCAAGGATCCGCAACACTCGATCAAGCTCACCGTCGGCGCGTTCCGGACCGCCCCGCGTGACCTGAGCCGCTGGGTCAGCCTGCGCCAGACCGTCGAGCTGGTCCGGGTCGCCACCTCGGTGTTCGAGCGGCAACTGCCCGAGCTCGCCGCCGACGACGCCGAGCGCGCCGTGCTCACCGAAGCCTCGCTGCGCTATAGCCGCGAGGTCGCCTTCGCTGCCGCCAGCACCTATGCCGGTGCCGCCGAGGCAAGGGGTGCCTGGGACGCCCGGCTGGAAGCGCTGGTGGTGGACGGCATCATGCGCGGGGACGGCGAGGAGTCGCTGCTGTCACGCGCAGCGGCGCTGGGTTTGGAACCAGCAGCTCCAGCGACGGTGCTGGTGGGCAATCCACCGCCGGACGAGCCGCCAGAGCTGCTCTCCGACATCCGCGGTATCGCCGTGCGCACCGGCCGCGGGATGCTCGTCGGCGTGCAGGGATCCCGCCTGGTGCTGGTCGTCAGCGGCCGTCCCGACCCGGCAGAAGACCCCCGATGGATGATCGAGGCCTTCGGTGCAGGCCCGGTGGTCGTGGGACCGACGGTCCCGTCACTGGCCGAGGCGCACCGCAGCGCCGCCGATGCCTTATCCGGGCTGCGCGCCGTGGCGGCCTGGCCCACGGCACCGCGTCCGGTACCGGCCGGCGAACTGCTTCCCGAGCGTGCCCTTGCCGGTGACCCGGAAGCCGAACGGCTGCTGGTCGACCAGGTGATGCGTCCGCTAGTAGCGGCCGGTGGTGGTCTGGTCGAGACGCTCGACGCCTTCTTCGACGCCAGTGGGGTGCTGGAAGCGTGCGCCCGGCAGTTGTTCGTCCACCCCAACACGGTTCGCTACCGGCTACGCCGGATCGCCGACATCACCGGGCGCGTACCCGGTGATCCACGGGATGGGCTGGTGCTGCGAGTGGGCATGGCGGTCGGTCGGCTGGCCCGCTCCCGCGGCCTGTGGTGATGGACTGGTTACGCACGCTTTGTAGATACTCGACAAGAACGCATCGGCGGACTTCGTGAACGGCAGCATCACCGCCGCGGGCGGGCAGGGTGTTCAGTAGGCCGGGTGATCGCGCTGCTCGCACCGGGACAAGGTGCCCAGTCCCCAGGCATGCTGGCCCCCTGGCTGGCCCTGGAGGGTGCCGCAGACTGGGTCGCGACGTGGTCGAAGGCCACCGGGCTGGACCTTCTGCGGCTGGGCACCACAGCGAACGCCGAGGAGATCAAGAACACCGCGGTGACCCAGCCGCTGGTCGTGGCGCTGTCGCTGGTCGCTGCCGAGGAACTGGCCCGGCGGGCGGACCTTCCCACCGATGCCCCGGTCGTTGGGCACTCGGCGGGCGAACTGACCGCAGCGGCCGTGGCCGGAGTGCTCACCGCAGACGAGGCCGTCGCGCTCGCCGCCGTCCGTGGCCGGGAAATGGCCTCAGCGTGCGCGGTGGAGCCGACCGGGATGTCGGCGGTGCTCGGAGGCGATCCCGATGACGTCGCGGTGGTCCTGGCCCAGCTGGGGTTGGACGCAGCCAACTGCAACGGCGCCGGACAGGTTGTCGCCGCTGGCCGCCTCGACGCGCTGGCCGAGCTGGCCCAGCACAAGCCGGCCCGAACGCGGGTGATGCCACTACCCGTTGCCGGCGCGTTCCACACCCGGTTCATGGCGCCGGCCGAGCACGCACTGGCCCAGTACGCCAGCCGGCTCACCGCCAAAGAGCCGTCACGCCCGCTGGTGTCCAACACCGACGGAGAAATCGTGTCCGACGGCGCAGAGATGCTGCACCGGCTGATCACGCAGGTGACCAAGCCGGTCCGCTGGGACCGCTGCATGGCAACGCTGCGCGCCTTGGCGGTCACCGCAACGGTCGAGCTTCCCCCGGCCGGCGCGCTGTCCGGCCTGGTCAGACGAGAGATGAAAGGCACAGTCACGCTGGCGTTGAAGACTCCCGACGATCTCGACAAAGTCGCAGACCTGATCTGTGAGCACTCAAGTGCTGCCCAATCCGGATCACTGGCGTGAGCCCCAGCCTCCGGCAGCTGACCCCCACGGCGGGCGCGCGCCTCCTCGGCTTGGGTAGCAGGCAACCCGAACAGATTGTGACCAATGCCGACATCGCCGCCCGCGGGGTCCAGACCACCGACGAGTGGATCCGCAGCCGGGTGGGCATCGTTGAACGGCGTTTCGCCCGTAGCGACGAGTCAGTCGTCGACATGGCAGTCGATGCGGGTGCCAAGGCGCTCGCCGACGCTGGGCTGGCTCCCGGTGATATCGACGCGGTGCTCGTCGCGACCTGCACGATGCCCGCACACATACCGAACGCCGCTGCCCAGACCGCGGACCGGATCGGAGTGCACGCCGCCCCCGCCTTCGACATCAACGCCGCTTGCGCCGGCTTCTGCTACGGACTGGGCACCGCATCCGACATGATCCGCGCCGGCTCCGCGCGACACGTCCTGGTGATCGGTGCGGAGAAACTGTCCGACTGGGTGGATCCCATGGATCGCACCACCTGCATCATCTTCGCCGATGGTGCCGGCGCGGCAGTGGTCGGCCCGGTTGGCCACGGCGAGCGACCGGGGATCGGCCCGATTGCCGCCGGCAGCTCCGGGGACATGGTGGGCACCATCGTGGTGGCCGACCGCAACTCCTTCATCCGCCAGGAGGGCCAGGAAGTGTACCGGTGGGCGATCACGAAGATCGCACCGGTGGCGCTGCGGGCGTTGGAGCTGGCCGGGCTCGCTGCGGTTGATGTCGACGTGCTGGTGCCGCACCAGGCCAACCTGCGCATCGTCGAGGCGATCGCCAAGCGGATGCGGACAGCCGGAGCCCGCGAGGACATGGTGGTAGCCGACGATATCGTCTACTCGGGCAACACATCCTCGGCGTCGATACCACTCGCACTGGACCATATGCGAGCCGAGGGTCGAGTCCGCTCCGGGGACCTTGCACTGCTGGTCGGCTTCGGCGCTGGGCTGTCCTACGCGGGCCAGGCGGTGGTCCTGCCGTGAAGGGTGCTGCCTGAGCCCATGGTCCGCAGCGGAAGAATGCATCGCAGTGTGGGGCTGTCGCCCAGATCACCGGTGACTGACAGAAGGGATACATACCAGTGACGAACGAGGAGATTCTCCGTGACCTCGCCGAGATTGTGAACGAGGTGGCGGGCGTCGAGCCCAGCGAGATCACCCCGGAGAAGTCCTTCGTGGACGAGCTGGACATCGACTCACTGTCCATGGTGGAGATCGCCGTGCAGGTGGAGGACAAGTTCGGTGTCAAGGTGCCCGACGAGGTACTGGCCAACCTCAAGACCGTCGGCGACGCAGTGGACTACGTCGCAAAGACCGCATGACGCCGACATACTCACTCCCGCGGAGGCGTGATGACCACTGAGGTCGTCATCACTGGGCTCGGAGCCACAACCCCGCTCGGCGGGGATGTCTCATCGACCTGGGATGCGCTGCGGTCCGGCAAGAGCGGGGTCGTCGCGTTGACCGAGGACTGGGTTGATCGCTTCGACCTTCCCGTGCGGATCGCCGCGAAATTGGCGGTCGATCCGACCGATTCACTCCCGCGGGTGCAGGCCCGCCGCTGGGACCGTTGCGAGCAGGTCGCGGTGATCGCCGCACGACAAGCCTGGCAACACGCCGGCAGTCCCGACGTTGAGCCGGAGCGGCTGGCCGTGGTGATCGGTACCGGCATCGGCGGTGCGTTGACCCTGCTCGGCCAGGATGACCTGCTCGAGAACGAGGGAATGCGCAAGGTCTCGCCGCTGACCATCCCGATGCTCATGCCCAACGGTCCGGCCGCGCATGTCGGTCTGGATCTCGGCGCTCGCGGTGGCGTGCACGCCCCGGTCGCCGCCTGCGCCTCCGGTGCCGAGGCGTTGGCCATCGCGTGGCGAATGCTGCGAGCTGGGGAGGTTGACGTGGTGGTGGCCGGTGGAGCCGAGGCATGCATCATTCCCATCACATTGGCAGGGTTCGCCCAGATGCGAGCCATGAGTACCCGCAACAACGAGCCCGAGCAGGCCTCCCGTCCCTTCGATATCGCACGGGACGGGTTCGTACTGGGCGAGGGTGCGGGGGTGATGGTGCTCGAGCGGGCGGAGTTCGCCGCGGCTCGCCGAGCCACCCGGCACGGTCGGCTGGCCGGAGTGGGCACCAGCTCAGACGGCCACCACATCACCGCGCCCGAACCGGAAGGTATCGGAGCCGGCCGGGCGATCTCGGCCGCGCTGCGGACCGCCGGGTTGCACAAAGCCGACGTCGGGCACGTCAACGCACACGCCACCGCGACCCCGGTCGGCGATGTCGCAGAGGCGGCCGCCATCCGTACCGCTGTCGGTGACCACGCGGTGATCACCGCGCCGAAGGGGGCGTTGGGCCACCTGCTCGGGGCCGCCGGCGCGGTCGAGAGCCTGGCATGCGTACTGGCTCTACGCGACGGCATCGTGCCCCCGACGCTGAACCTGGAGGACCTCGATCCGGGAGTGCAGCTCGACGTCGTGACCGGCTCCGCCCGCGAGGTGGACCTGCACGCCGCCGTCAACGACTCGTTCGGCTTCGGCGGACACAACGTCGCCCTCGCCTTCACCTCGGTCTGACCGGTCGCAGCTAAGGCACTCAAGGAGATCACGGATGACAGCTCTGGCTGATCATGCTCGCACCGATGCCCACTCGAGTAACAGTGTCCAGCCAAGCGGTGTCCAGCCAAGCAATGGTGTCCCATCGATGAAGGGCTGGTCCGGCAATGGCGAAGCAACGGATCCTCGCGACCCGGAACTGCGCCTGGAGTGCCTGTTCGACCCGAACACGATGATTTCGCTGCGACCCCGCGACAGCAGCGGAGCATTCGCCGCCCGCGGCCGCGTCGACGGCGCCAAGGTGATCGCGTACTGCACCGATGCGACCACGATGGGCGGGGCGATGGGCGCAGAGGGCTGCCAGCGCATCGTGGAGGCCATCGACACCGCAGCCAGGGAACGGTCACCGGTGATCGGGTTGTGGCACTCCGGCGGGGCGCGGCTGGCCGAGGGCGTGGAAGCTCTCGACGCCGTCGGCCAGGTGTTCGCCGCCATGGTCCGGGCCTCCGGGCGGGTGCCGCAGGTCTCCGTGGTCCTCGGGGCCGCCGCAGGGGGGGCCGCCTACGGTCCTGCGCTCACCGATGTCGTGATCATGGCGCCGGCGGGGCGGGTGTTCGTCACCGGTCCGGACGTGGTACGTAGTGTCACCGGAGAGCAGATCGATATGGAAGCACTGGGTGGTCCCAGCGCGCACGGCAAGAAATCCGGCGTGGCGCACGTGGTGGCCGAGTCCGAGGCGGACGCGCTGCTTCGGGCCCGCCACATCGCCGGCCTGTTCGCCCGTCCTGGGATGTTCGATCTGCACTCGATGGACGAGGAGATCGACCTTTCCGAGTACCTGCCCGCGGAGCGGCAACGCGCCTACGACGTTCACCCGTTGCTGCACGCCGTGCTGGACGAGCCCGACCTTGACCGGCCCGATCCGGCTGGCGGGTTCGCTGAGCTGCAGCCCAAATGGGCGCCCAACATCGTGGTGGGGCTGGGCAGGCTGGCCGGACGGACCATCGGGGTGATTGCCAACAATCCGCTACGGCTGGGGGGGTGCCTGGATTCCGCGTCGGCGGAGAAGGCGTCGCGCTTCGTCCGGATGTGCGACGCCTTCGGGGTACCCATGCTCGTCCTGGTCGACGTACCCGGGTACCTGCCCGGCGTCGGTCAGGAATGGGACGGCGTGGTCCGCCGCGGCGCCAAGCTGCTGCACGCCTTCGCCGAAGCGATCGTCCCCCGAGTCACCCTGGTGACTCGCAAGGCCTTCGGCGGTGCCTACATCGCCATGAACTCCCGGTCACTGGGCGCCACCCAGGTCTTCGCCTGGCCCGACGCCCAGGTTGCCGTGATGGGGGCCAAGGCCGCGGTGGGCATCCTGCACCGCAGGGCGTTAGCGGCTGCGGCCGAGGACGAGCGGGAGGCATTGCACGCCAAGCTTGCCGACCACCACGAGCAGATCGCCGGTGGGGTCGACCGAGCTGTGGCGATCGGGGTGGTAGACGAGGTGATCAAACCAGCGCAGACCCGACAGCGGCTGGCCGAAGCACTGGCCGCGGCACCCGCAGGTCGCGGTGCGCACGGCAACATCCCACTGTGATGGGGATGGCTCAGCAGGCCACCCGCAGGTTCGCGCTCGGCGAGCTCGGGCCCAGCCGTAGCTGGTCGCCCTGGCCGATCAGCGGATAGGAGACCCACCATCGCAGACACCTCACCGGTAGCTCGGGAGGCGCATCGGAAGGGTTCTGCAGGCTGGTGAACGAGGTCAGGGCGACGAGCCCACCACCGGCTCGGGGCTCCAGCCGGTGCACCACGATGCTGCCGTCCAGCGTGGATCGGTACAGGCCGTGCCAGGCGCCCTCGCCGATATCCCGGGCCCACTGTGGGATGACGGCGGTGCGCCAGAGCTGGTAGTCGCCCGCGTTGATCGCATCGAAATACCTCTGCAGCACCTTCCGGATCTGGTCAGCGTCAGGATGCAGCGCGACATCCTCGACGAGCACGACGGTGGCCGGCCCCGGCTCCGGCGGTCCCAGTGGTGCCCTGTTGCCGGTCGAACCTCCGATCAAGCCAACGCCGGCCGCTGCGGCAGCGGGCCGCACGTCGCGTAGCAGCACCCCGACGCCCACCGCGCCGGCGAGGACCACGAGCACCATTACGAGCAGGACCCACCCGCGTCGGGCGACATGCTGCGCCACTGGGGCAGACTACGCCCGCAGCGCCCCCAGACCAGCCGTCAGCCCACGCGATGCAGCCAGGTCACCGGCGCGCCGTCGGCAGCGCGACGGAAAGGCTCCAACGCGTCATCCCAGGTCGCGCCGAGGAGTTGATCGAGCTGATGGGCAAAGGACTCCGCGTCGCGGGCGGTCGCGGCCAGTGCCCGCAGCTGGTCCTCACCTACCACGATGTCACCGTTGGCACTGGTGCGGGCCCGCCACAACCCGAGACCGGGCACGAAGCAGAACCGTTCTCCGTCCAGGCCGGGGCTGGGTTCCTCGGTGACCTCGAAACGTACCATCGGCCATGCCCGCAGGGCATGGACCAACGCAGCCGCTGTCCCCGCCTCACCAGACCAGTTGCATTCAGCCCGCAACTGGCCAGGTGCCGCCACCTGCGCAGTCCACTGCAGGTCCACCCTAGTCTGCAGGACGCCCGCCACCGCCCACTCGACGTGCCGACATACCGCAGCCGGCGACGAGTGGACGTAAATCATCCCACTGGTGCTCATGTGGTGCCTCCGCTGATCAACGAGGAGCGTCTTCCCCTACGTCCTCGTGATCGCTGGGAGCCGTTACACATTGTGCCTGTGTGACCGCTGGTGCGCCAGCGGTCACCGTGTGCCGCGCCGGAAATCAGCTACTTTTCGGCCGACCATCTGGCAGAAGTCAGGAGTGATGGGCCCCCAGTGCTTGCGCGGCGGCCACCGTGTCGACCAACCCGGTGCCCTTGTCGAACGATGTCGAGTACTCGCCCACCTGCTGGTAAGGCGCGCCATTGGAATAATGCAGAGCCGTCGACTTCAAAGCTTTCTCGACCTCCGCGGGCGTCGCCGTGGGGTCGGCTTGGAAGAGCAATGCCACGATCCCGACAATCTGCGGCGCAGCCATCGACGTACCGCTGAGAGTGTTGTATCCACCCACGTCGAGAATTCCGGGGCCGTTCCGCGGTTTGAGCCCGCTGGAGCAGATCGGCAGGTAGGCGCGGCAAGCACCGACGATGTTCTCCCCTGGTGCGGAGATGTCTGGCCAGGTCGACGGATCGGTCTTCACGCCCCGTGAGGAGAAGGCGGATACCGGACCGCTGCGTGTACCGGTGCCTTGATCGTTGTAGGCGGCCACCGAGATAATACCACCGGTCGGGTCCTGAGCAGGTGGATTAGTGAGACTCTTCGAGCCGTCGCCGCCGTCGTTGCCTGCGGCCCAGACCATGACCACACCTTCCTTCACCAGCTGGCGCTGAAGTTTGACGGTCGCCGAATTCGGATCGAACTCACCCCCGCCCTGCGGGCCATAGGAGTTGTTGACCACCCTGATCGGCGGGCATTGCGCCACGGGCACCGCTTCTCCGCATGGTGCGGCGTGATGCTCCAGCACCCAGTTCAACGATGAGTCCGCGCTGAGGATCACCACGGCGGCGCCGGTGGACAAGGAGACGATCTTGGCTTCGGGCGCGGCACCGGACACCGTGGTGCCGTCGCTGAGGGTGACATTGCGGCCTGCGGCAATGCTGGACACATGGCTGCCATGGCCACCCAAGGACAGTGTGTCGGTGTCAACACCGCTGGGCATGTCCATGATGCAGTTGGTATCGGTGTTGGATTCGTCCAGGCACACGCTCTTCAGGCTGCGCACGACCTTGCCACCGGCGAAGGCAGGGTGGGTGGGATCGATCCCGGAATCGATCACCGCGATGCTGACGCCGGTGCCGTCCAGCGCCGCGCCGTTCGCCCCGGTCAGAGTTTGCCGGGCCTCCAGACCCCGGGTCGCCACCAAAGAGGTGGAGCGGGTGACCACCGGAGAGGGAGTGGCGTGCACCACGAGGGGCTGGTCACCTTCGAGGTAGATCACGCCGGGTTGGGTGCGGGCCGCTTCGACCTGTTGCCTGGTCGCCGACGCGATCACTACCCCGATCTTGCGGAAGGTGGTGACCCGGTGCATCCCGGTGGCAGCCACCGCCCGCTCGGCGGCTGCGAGTGTCGCTCCGTGCACCATCACCTGCATTCGACCCGAGGTCGCCGACAGCAGCTGCCCGACTAGCGACGGCGACAGCGGAACAGGCGCCGGTTCCGCGCTCGCCGGCATCGCGACCAGCGAGCCCCCAGCGATCAGCCCGCCGGCCAGCAGACCGGTCAGCAAACTCCGTCGAGTCATTGAGCCCTCCCCTTTGTCCGGCATGTCGAGACGCACCTGTGAGTGAACACGGAGCGCGCACGACCGTCAACGCTACGCAATCATTCAACCGGCGGTCTGATAGGCAGCCATCCACGAGACGCCTGTGCGCCGGATCGGTTGCGCCCGCGGACCGAGCACAACGCGTCAGGCACAACGCGTCAGCCGGCAACCAACGTCATAGCGTTTCCCCGCTGACGTCACACAGCGAGCCGGCGGCACTGAGCAGAGCGTCGATCTGCTCAGCGGTGCCGGGTAGGCCGAACAACGACCCCTGGCCGGCGTCACACCTCAGGTCCCGGAATCGCTCGAACTGGGCGGGGGTCTGAACACCCTCTGCGGTCACGGTCAGCCCCAGCGCGTGCGCGAGATCCACCATGGCTGCCACGATCCGCTGGTGCACGAGATCGGCGGGAGACTGCAGACCCACCGCGAACCAGCCCGCCAGCTTGAGTTCATGCATCGGCAGCCGGCGCAGGTCAGGAAGGTTCCAATACCCGGCGCCGAAGTCGTCGAGAGCGATTCTCACACCCATGCCGTACAACGTCCTCAGCACCGTGAGTGGGTCCGCATCGTCTCCCATCAGGGCTTGTTCGGTGAGCTTCGAGCTGCAGGCTGGACGGGTCGAGCCGGTTGTCGGTCAGGATCGTCGCGACATCGGCCACCAGGGCGGGCACGTGGAGCTGCCGGGGTGCCAGGTTGACACTGACGAACGGCGCAGCATCACCGAATGTGTCGCGCCAGGCTCGGGCCTGCTCACACGCCTGGGCCAGCACCCAGTGCCCCAGCTGCACGATCGAGCCGGATTCCTCGGCGAGGTCGATGAACCGTTCGGGCGCGAGCACGCCGAATGTCGGGTGACGCCACCGCACCAGCGCCTCGACACCACGCAATATGCCGTCCTCCATACCGACCAGTGGCTGGTAGTCGAGAAAGAACTCGCCGCGCTCCACCGCAGCCAGCATCGTGGCCGACAGTGTGAACCGGGCCACCTCGCTGTCGTTGCGGCTGCGGTCGAACATCGCGTAGCGTGCCTTACCGTTTGCTTTGGCCCGGTACATGGTGATGTCGGCGGCCTGGAGGAGCTCGTCGGGGTTGGTGTCGGCCACCGGCCGCTCGACGACACCGATGCTCGTCGTCACGGTCAGCTCGTGATCACCGACTCGAACCGGCGCGGCCATGACGGCCAGGACCTTGTCGGCCAGCGCGACCACGTCTGCTCCTCCGGCCGTGTTCTCAAGGATGATCACGAACTCGTCGCCGCCCATCCTGGCCACCAACTGCGCCGGACCGCAGCAGCGAGTCAACCGAGACGCGACGACTTTCAGCAACTGATCGCCGACGTCATGCCCCAGGCTGTCATTGACCACCTTGAAGCCGTCCAAGTCCAGGAAGCACAATCCCACCCGACGCCGGCCCACCGGCTCGGTGAACAGCTGCTCCAGCCGTTCGGCGACCATCGCCCGGTTAGCCAGCCCAGTCAGCGGATCGTGGTATGCCTGGTACTTCAGCTTTTCTTGCAGTAGACGTCGCTCGGATATGTCCTCCAGCATGGCAACCTGGTAAGCGGGCGCGCCGGTCTCATCGCGCACCAGCGACACTGTGATGTGAGTCCAGACCTCACTGCCGTCGGCCCGGTAGTACTGCTTCTCCAAGTTGTAGTGGTCCCGCTCACCACAGATGAGCTCCTTGCGGAACTGCCACCCACTCGGAGCGTCGTCCGGGTGGGCAGCGATCGAACGGACGTTGAGCCGTCTCAACTCCTCAAGGGTGTAGCCGAACATCCCTAGCAGTGCCGGATTGGCGTCGGTGATGTTGCCCTCCAGATCACTGATCCCGATCCCGATCGCTGCCCCGGTGAACATGGCGCGGAACTTCGCCTCGCTGGCAGCCAACGCGTGTTCGGCCTGGCGCCGCGCCCGCAGCCCAGCGCGATAGATCGCGTCCTGTTCGTCAAGGCTGCGCTCACGCAGGGCCGCAGCGTAGCCGGCGGCCATGGCGCCGATCAGCTGAGCAACCCGGCCAGCGACGTCGACGCCGGCCGGAGCTGAGTCCAGCAGCCCGGGCAACTCCTCGGCGATGAGTGCGAGGGTCCTGTTCAGCGTCTCTGTGCCGGTGAAATGCGCCCCGACCATGTCGACACCGACCTGGCGCCCGACAGCCGGGTCGAACTCGGTGGCCAATGTCGCCTCGACCACCTGCTCGGTGAGCCCGAGCAGGTGCCTGGCCAGCACTCGGCGACCCATCGACACGTAGCTGGTGCCGACGATTGCCTCAGCCCAGCGCCGAGCGAACTCCTCGTTGTCCGCGTGGTTCATTCTCGTCGGCCTACCGCAGCGTAGGTGTTGAACCGTTCGGGATGGTCATCCACGTCGGCGGGCGAGTCGGGACGCCACAAAGGCGTATACACAATCCCGGGATCCACCAGATCGAACCCGTCGAGCAACGCCTCGATCTCCAGGCGAGAGCGCCTCGTCAACGGAGCGGTGGTGCGCCGGTAGAGCTCGGTAGCCGGCTCGACCTGATCGGACCGAGCACCGTAGCTGGCGTGCGAGACGGTGAGATAGCTTCCGGACGCCATGACGTCACGGTACCGAGCGACGATACTCACCGCGTCCGCCTGATCCGGAATGAAGTGCAGCGTCGCCACCATGAGCACGCCGAGCGGCTGGGTAGGGTCGATCAGCCGCCTGGACCGCGGGTCATCGAGGATCGCCGGCAGGTCGCGCAGGTCGGCCCGGACGATGTCCGCGCGTTGGTTCCCGGCCAGAATGGACTGGCTGTGCACGACGGCCACCGGGTCGATGTCCACGTAGAGCACCCGTGCCTCGGGTGAGGCGACCTGGACGACCTCATGCACGTTGCCCTCGGTAGGGATGCCCGAGCCGATGTCCAGGAATTGGGTAATACCCTGCTTGGCGAGGTAGCGCACCGAACGACGCAGGAACGCCCGGTTGGCCTGCACGACCAGAGGAAGGTCCGGCCATAGCTCGATCGTCCGGCGGGCCGTCTGCCGGTCCACGGCGAAGTTGTGCGAGCCACCGAGGTAGTAGTCGTACACTCGGGCCACGCTGGGATGCTCGATGTCCACACCGTCGGACTCCCAGCTCGGCCGTTCCATCGGCCCTCCTCCTGATGTCGATGACGTTGGATGCCGAAACAGCTGCGAACCACAGACACGGAGTTACCCCACCAGCTCTCAATAACAGACTGGAAACGCCCCGTGCAAGAGCAGATGCCCGTGCAGTTGCTCGTTTCCCCTTAATACTGGCTGCGAGGCGAACAGCGGATGTACAGCGAAGGAAGATCGGTCAGTGGTAGTTAACAGGGCGGCGAGCGAGCCGATGAAGCGACGGGCAGCGGTGCTGGGTTCTCCGATCCGGCATTCGCTGTCCCCGGTACTGCACACGACCGCCTACGCCGCGCTGGGCCTGACCGGTTGGCACTACGAGGCGCTGGAATGCGATGAAGCAGCCCTGCCCGCCTTCGTCGATCGGCTCGGTCCGGAGTGGGCCGGGCTGTCGCTGACGATGCCCCTCAAACGAGTGGCGTTGACCGTGGCCGACGAGGTCTCCCCCCTGGCCCGTGCGGTGGGCGCAGCGAACACCCTGATTCTCGGAAAGCCCGGTGACCCCCGGCGGGCCGAGAACACCGACGTGGCCGGTATCCTCACCGCGCTGCGCGAAGCGGGGGTCGATCGGGCTGGCGCCGCGGTGATCCTCGGTGCCGGCGGCACCGCGCAAGCCGCACTCGCCGCTCTGCGCGAGCTTGGCGAGACCACACCAATCGTTCTCGTGCGGGATCCGGCCAGAACGGCGGACCTCCGTGCGACAGCCGACCGGCTGGGTGTCCAGCCGACGATCTCCGGCGGCCTACCTTACATCGCCCTTCCCGAGGCTGACATCGTCATCTCCACCCTGCCGCCCGGTGCTGCCGATGCCCTGAGCTGCCAGCAGTGGAGCACTCCCCAGTGGGCTACCCGGCCGGTAGTGCTCGACGTCGTCTACTCACCGTGGCCCACCGCACTGGCCGCGTCCGCCATCAGCGCTGGCTGTCACGTCGTCAGCGGTCTGGCGGTGCTGCTCCACCAAGCCGTCGTGCAGGTTGAACTGATGACAGGTCACCGCGCGCCGGTCACCCAGATGCGCGCAGCCCTGCTCGCCACGGTACGGCCGGCGTAACCGAATCTGCCCGGTTCCGAGTCGCCAGGGCGTACCGTGATCGCGGCCGTCCGGAGCCGGGCGGGCTACGGGACGCGGTGCTCAACGGGGCCGCGGTCAGCATCGGACTGGGCGAGGTCGACGGGCAGATCAGCCCGTCGTGTAGGAAGGAGACCTATGACCGACCTCCAGTCGTGGCCGGACACCGCCTACCCATCACCCTCGCCCCCATGGTGACTCCAGCCTCGACGTACCGGTTGCAGTTCAGCGCCGGCCTGACCTTCGCCGACGCCGCCGCCGTAGTGCCGTACTTGGCGTCGCTGGGCGTCGGCGCGGTGTACGCTTCGCCGCTGCTGGCTGCGATGCCGGGATCCGAGCACGGCTACGACGTGGCTGATCCCGGCCGAGTGTCCGAGGTGCTAGGTGGGGAGGCCGGCCGGCGGGCACTAGTCACCGCCGTCCGCGAGCACGGATTAGCGCTGGTCGTCGACATCGTGCCCAATCATCTCGGCGTTGGCGACCCGCAGGCCAACCCGGCGTGGTGGGATCTCCTGCGGCACGGGCCGTCGTCACGCTTCGCTCGGTGGTTCGACATCACCGGCTGGCCGCTGCGGCTGCCCGTGCTGGCCGACTCGTCCGACGCGCTGGGCGACCTGCGGGTTGACGAGAACCTGCTGCGTTACCACGAACACGCCTTCCCGCTGGCGCCAGGCACGGTCGGCGGCACTGCACAACAGGTGCATCAGGCGCAGCACTACCGGCTGGTCTCCTGGCGGGCCGACCTGGGCTACCGGCGGTTCTTCGCGGTCAGCGAGCTCGCCGCAGTGCGGGTGGAGGATCCCGAAGTCTTCGCCGCCACCCACGGTGAGGTGCTGCGCTGGGTTGCCGAGGGCGAGGTCGACGGCCTGCGTGTCGACCACCCAGACGGTCTCACCGACCCCGCCGGCTACCTGCACCTGCTACGCAAGCACGCCCCGGACACCTGGATCGTGGTGGAGAAGATCCTCGAACCCGGCGAAGAGTTGCCCGGTTCATGGCCGGTCGCGGGTACCACCGGCTACGACGCGCTCGCCGAGGTCGACGGTGTGCTGGTCGACCCGGCTGGCGAAGCGACATTCACCGCACTGGACACCGAGCTGACCGGGGTCCAGACCCGCTGGACGCACCTGGTGCATGATTGCAAGCTCGACGTGGCCACCGGCATGCTCGGCTCGGAGCTGCGTCGCCTGGCCGCATTGGCTCCAGGCATTCCCGATGCCGCCGATGCCCTGGCCGAGCTGCTGGCCTGTTTCCCCGTCTACCGGTCGTACCTGCCAGAAGGAGTCGAGGAGCTTGACGCGGCGCTGGAGGCCGCCCGGCGACGGCGTCCCGACCTGGCCGCGACCTCGGAGAGGCTCTCGTCACGGTTACGGGATCCGGATGACGAGCTAGCGGTCCGGTTCCAGCAGACCTCCGGCGCGGTGATGGCCAAGGGGGTGGAGGACACCGCCTACTACCGGTGGACCCGATTCGTCGCGCTCAATGAGGTAGGTGGGGATCCGGCCCGCTTCGGGCTCGGCGTGGACGCCTTCCACGCTGCGCTGGCCCACCGCCAGGAGGTCGCTCCGCGCGGGATGACCACGCTGTCGACCCATGACACCAAGCGTTCCGCCGACGTGCGAGCCCGGCTGGCGGTGCTCGCCGAGCTACCGGGTTGGTGGGCGGATGCCGTCCGGGAGTTCACCAGGCTGGCTGAGTCCGCCGGCGCCGGCGTGCCCGATCCGTCGCTCGGCCATCTGCTCTGGCAGACCCTGGTCGGGGCCTGGCCGCTGCCCCCGGACCGGCTGCACGCTTACCTGGACAAAGCGATGCGCGAGGCTCGGACACGCACCAGCTGGACCGATCCGGATGAGCGATTCGAGGCCGCCATGCACGCCGTCGCCGACACCGCGCTGAACGACCCTGCGCTGCGCTGCGCGGTGGCGAGGGTGGCGGCACGGATCGTGCCGGACGGACGGTCGAACTCGCTGTCCGCGGTGCTGATACAACTGGCGATGCCCGGTGTGCCGGACACCTACCAAGGCGGTGAGCTGTGGGACCTCTCGCTGGTGGATCCGGACAATCGCCGGCCGGTGGACTTCGCCGCGCGCGCCGACCTGCTGGCCCGGGTCGACGGCGGCTGGCTGCCCGAAGTGGACGACTCGGGCGCGGCCAAGCTGCTCGTGGTGTGCCGGACCCTGCGCGCCCGCCGCGAGCACCCTGAGCGATTCACCGGCTACACCCCGCTGCACGCCACCGGTCCCGCCGCGTCGCACGCGGTCGCGTTCGCTCGTCGTGGGGTGGTCGCGGTGGTGACCCGGCTACCGGTCGGGCTGGCCACCCGGGGCGGCTGGGGCGAGACCGCGCTGGGCCTGCCCGAGGGTTGCTGGACCGACGCGTTCACCGGCTTGTCGGCATCGAGCAGCGTGCAGCTGACAGACCTGCTCGCCCACTACCCCGTCGCCCTGCTGCTTCCTTCACCCGGAGTCTGATCGCAACTCGAGCGCCCCTTCATGATGCCACCCTCCACCCAACCCTGACAGGATCGGTGTCCATGAACTTCACGGTGTGGGCACCGCAGCGGCACCGGGTGCGGGTCGTGATAGACGGCGTCGAACATGAGATGGCCAGGACATCCGGCGGCTGGTGGTGCTGCACCGCGCCCAACGCCAGGTGGGGTAGCGACTACGCGTTCCGGTTGGATGAGGAGGACACACCACTACCCGACCCTCGATCCCGGTGGCAACCCAACGGGGTGCACGCCGGATCACGGGTCTACGACCACGGCGCGTTCGAGTGGGCCGATCAGCACTGGACCGGCCGGGCGCTGGCCGGCAGCGTGCTCTACGAACTCCACATCGGGACGTTCACTCCGGGCGGCACCTTCGACTCCGCGACCCAGCGCCTCGACCATCTGGTCGAGCTGGGTGTCGACCTGGTCGAGGTGATGCCGGTCAACGCCGTCGACGGGCCCCGCAACTGGGGCTACGACGGGGTGGGCTGGTACGCCGTCACCGAGAACTACGGCGGGCCCGACGCCTTCAAGCGCTTCGTGGACGCCTGCCACGCCCGGGGGCTTGGTGTGGTCCTCGACGTCGTACACAACCACCTCGGTCCTTCCGGTGCGTATTTGGACCGGTTCGGTCCCTACTTCGCCGGGAGCAACATCTGGGGCCCGGCGCTCAACCTCGACGGCCCTTACTCCGACGAGGTGCGCCGCTACGTCATCGACAACGCGCTGGAATGGCTGCGCGATTACCACCTCGACGGGCTGCGGCTGGATGCTGTGCACGCACTGCGTGACACCCGGGCCACCCACCTGTTGGAGGAACTGGCCGCTGAAATCGACGCCCTCGGCGCGCACCTGCGACGGCCGTTATCGCTGATCGCCGAATCCGACCTCAACGATCCGCGGCTGGTCACCCCGCGTGCCGCCGGGGGCTTCGGGCTGACCGCGCAGTGGAACGACGACATTCATCACTGCCTGCACGCCACGCTGACCGGTGAACGGCAGGGCTATTACGCCGACTTCGGCGCCCTACCCGACCTGGCCCGGACCCTCCACCGCGCATTCTTCCACGACGGGCGCTGGTCGGCCTTCCGGCAGCGCACCCACGGCCGCCTGGTGGACACGGCGCACCTACCCGGCTGGAAATTCGTCACCTACCTGCAGAACCACGACCAGGTGGGCAACCGCGCCACCGGCGACCGGATCTCGGCCACCCTGTCCCCCGGCCTGCTCGGATGCGGCGCCGCGCTGGTGTTGTGCTCACCCTACACACCGATGATCTTCATGGGCGAGGAGTGGGGCACCGCGACCCCGTTCCAGTTCTTCTCGTTCATGCCTGACGCAGATCTGCGCGAAGCCATCCGCCGCGGCCGCCACGCCGAGTTCGCCGAGCACGGGTGGGACGAAGTCGATGTCCCCGACCCGAACGATGAGCAGACTTTCCGACGCTCCCAGCTGGACTGGTCCGAGCTCGGTAGCGAGCCACACGCCACGTTGCTGCGCACCTACCGAGAGCTGATCGCACTGCGCAAGTGCCGCCCGGAGCTATCCGACCCCCGGCTGGACACACTGATCATCGACGTGGATGAGCACGGCCGCACGCTGGTAGTACACCGCGGTGCGCTGCGGGTAGTGGTGAACCTGAGCGCGCAGCCGACCACCGTTGGGTTGGATGGTCAGCCGACT
This sequence comes from uncultured Actinomycetota bacterium, assembly GCA_963823755.1. GTDB lineage: Bacteria > Actinomycetota > Actinomycetes > Mycobacteriales > Pseudonocardiaceae. The sequence continues at coordinate 28,683 of CAWGMP010000021.1, read as the reverse complement.
CAGGTTCTCCTCGCATCCGGGGAGACCACCGCAGCGCAGGACACCATGCGGTTGAGCGGCGAGTCCTTCGCCGTGGTGGCTCTCGAACTCAGCGGAAGAGCTTGCGCAACAACACCAACACGATGAGTGCACCGAGGCCGATCAGCGAGTAACGCACCCTCGGGTCGCTCATGGTGGCCTCCACCCGCTCTTTGCCGGCCTCGATCGCGCGCCCAGGGCGGGTACCGAGTTCCTCCAGCGTCGCAGCCAGTGCGTCCCGGGCCTGCTCGATGTCACGTTCGATGGTGTCGGCGTCGCGGGCCATAGAGTCCTCCTCGCGGGGGGTATGCGTGGGCACACCGTAGCCACGGTGTGCCCAGGTGTCGAAGCCACCCCACCCGCCGGGCGGTAGCGTCCGACCTCGTGACCGATAATGCCCCGCTGTCCCGCGGTGACGCCGCGCCGGAGTTCACCCTGCCCGACGCCGATGGCAAACCCGTCTCGCTGTCGGACTACCGCGGCCGATCCGTGATGGTCTACTTCTACCCGGCTGCCAGCACCCCCGGCTGTACCAAGCAGGCCTGCGACTTCCGTGACAACCTCGCCGAGCTGGACACGGCCGGGTTCGCGGTTCTCGGCATCTCGCCGGACCCGCCGGCGAAGCTGGCGAAGTTCCGCGACACCCAAGGCCTCACCTTCCCGTTGCTGTCCGATGTGGACCGCTCGGTGCTCACCTCTTATGGTGCTTACGGTGAGAAACAGATGTACGGTCGCACCGTGACCGGGGTCATCCGATCCACCTTCGTGATCGACACGCAAGGCCGCATTGACAAGGCGCTGTACAACGTCCGCGCCACTGGCCACGTAGCCAAGCTGCGCAAAGATCTCGGAGTCTGAGGATAAGGTCCACGGGCTTGAAGCAACAACGATGCGAGCAGTACCCACAGCCAGGACCTCTTTTTCGCGCTCGACCGTATCGGCGGCGACCACACTGACAACCGCCTGGCCGGCGTCCGTATCCTGTGCTCGGCGTGCTCACCGATACCTGGTGCGCCCGTCACCGCAGGCCGGCGTAGCCCAACGGCAGAGGCACGGGTCTTAGGAGCCCGCCAGTGTGGGTTCGAATCCCACCGTCGGCACACCGGGGAACGCAGCATGATGCGCCGAGCGGTGGCAGTGTCGACGTTGATGTCGGAGCCTGGCAGGTAACCAACCCGACATCGTCCAAACGTGATCGGTCCGCTCGCGGCGGGTCACCGTTCGGGCAGTGCCTCGCGGATTCGCCGGATAGCCTCCGCGTTGGCTTTCGGGTCCCGGCTCAAAGCCTGCACATCGGCGACGATGCGGTCGATCTGGTCGAGCGCCGCCTGTTCCTTGAGCGCCGCGACCTGCTTGGCGAGGTTGTGGAGCTGGTCCAGCGCGCGGACGTCCCCCTCGCCGAGGTCGCGTCGAGGCTGGCGCCGGGCTAGCACATCGACGGCCTCGAGGAGCCAGCCGAGCTGGCGGCCGTAGCTGGCCACCTCGGTGATGATGCGCTGCTCCAACCCCGGGTCACCGGAGCGTGTGGCATTGATGTTGACCAGGCCGAGTTGGCCGCCGATCGAGGACGTGATGTCTTGGCTCACGTCACCGGACAGCGGCGCCCGGAGACCGAACATCGACAGCCACGCCTGCCACGGAGTCAGCGGCTGCGAGCCGCGGCGATCGTCAGGCATGCTTCTGCGTATCCCCTCGCGTAGTCGGCGGTGTCGGCAGCCAGTATCTCTCCTTTCAACTGGGTCCAGGTCAAACGGGCGCACCGATCGAGCCACGCAACCTCAGCCGCATGTTCGGCGTTTCTTCCACCTAAAGGGCCGCCGACCAGGTATAAGGAGGGGGTCCCCGGTCGGCGGCCAGTACGCCAGTTTCTAGGGGCAACCACTGGCGTAATCGGCGGCCGGGCGCCCATGCAGACACCCGACAACCCGTTCGAACCGGCTAGCATCATGCGGGGCCGGGCCATACGGATATTTCACCGGTAGAGTCAGTGTGCGCTAATGCCCTACTTCTGACAACCGCCAACGCCGACTACCGCTCAGGCATCCTGGCTACCACTCGCCCTGCGAGCACACTCTCGGATGCGCCGGCACAAACAGGTGGAAAGCCACGCCATCCTCGTCATATGCACGTGCTGTCGCGCTGACGGAACTACGTTTGCCGGTACGCGCGAATTTGCATGTGCAGCTGAGGTTTTTCGAAAGTCACTCAGCGGTCATCCAGTAGCCGTAGTCGACTCGAATTCACGAACCATCCCTGAACTGCACGTCGTTGCACTGCCTTCGTCCCAGGCGAACTCGTCCTCGGCGAGCACCCCTGAGATGGCCATGAACGGGTAGAGCATGTGCGGGAGCCGCGACGTGCACCGCACGGCGCTCGTCCAACGCGACGACGAACTCGACCGACGAGGCCTTTACGGTCATAGAGCACTGTCTGCGGGGGCGCCGTGATCACTGACACCTCCGCTGACCTGATCGAGCAAGGAAGGCATCTCAGGTGATCGACATTGCGATGGGGCCGCGAGCAGATGCACGTGCATTGACACCTGCGGGGGCACGCGCTACCTTTGCCCACGCACGTGCAGGTGCACCCGCTGGAGGGGAGGCTTGCGGGGAGGGGTGCGATCCTATATTGCAGTCAGTTCGCGACGGCATCGGCCGCGGGTCTTGCCGAACGGGGCACGAAGCGACCTAAGCGCTCCACGAGGACACCCGCTTCTGTCGGGTCCTCGGCATGGGACGTGCATAGAGGCCGTCGCCCGGGTATCAGGGGGGTGGTAACCGGGCGACGGTCAGTACACCAGCTCCCAGGATGATCATGCGAGTTGCAGCCATCGAAGGCCGTCATGTGCGGAATTGTTTTCTTGTCGTGGTTTAGTGTTTTAGTGGGTGCCGGGGGCTGCGAGGTAGGTGCGGAGCGATACGTCATCGAATCGTAGTAGCTCGGGTGCGAGTTTGTGGTCGGCGCGTAAGGGTGGGGCCGATATGGGGACCAGCGTGAGGGCGTGCAGGGCAGTCTGACATTGGCATGGATGTGGCCAACAGTCTTTAGCCTGCTCTACTCCGCTGGGTCTGGCTCGGGGCCCGTCTCGTATCTCGATCTCCAGACGGCGCGCTCTTGGCCATACTCTATCGCTGCGCCAGTGCCTGGCCACTGCCCCAGAGTCTACCCTCGTCTATAATTTCACCCTATCGGGGGTTGGGCATGACGTATTTACCGGGCGTTGCCCATTCTCCTCCTCAGTGACACTGTCGGTGACAAGTGCGCTAAGGCGTCAGCTTTCTTGTGTGACAGTCAGCGAACTTCCGGGACTATTTCGTGGCTTAACGTAGTCAGGCGGGCGCCCGGAGGAGCAGGGTTTGTCTGAAGGAGGCGGCGGAATGGCCGGGCACGTTATCGACCGTGGTTCAGACAGCACGCTGCGAGATATGGCCCTGGTTGTTGAAGCGGAGCCGGATGTAGATCCGGATCAGGTCGATCGGTCGGTTCGGCAGTTGCGCGCCGAGCTCAAGGATCTCGATGTCGAGTCCGTCGCCCCGCTGGCCTCAGAACACGCGCCGCCGGGCGCCAAGGGCGTCGACCCATCCAGCCTGGGTGAGCTGCTGATCACTCTGAGTGCCTCCGGTGGCGTCATCACCATTCTGATCGAGACCGCTCGGGACTGGCTTGCCCGGCACGCCACTGCACGGCGCATTTCCATGACCATCGATGGCGACACGATCGTGCTGGAAAAGAGCTCCGCACAGGAACAAACTGCGCTGATCGACGCCTACCTGCGCCGCCACGAGGTGACGTAGCGTGCCACCGCGGCGACTGGCGTTGCTGGTAGCCACCGGACACCGGCCTGCGCCAACTGACCGCCCCCGGGCATGACGCGGAAGCGCTGGCGGAAGTCCTTCGCGACCCTGAGATCGCCAACTTCGACGTCACCATTCTGATCAACGAGCCGCATCACATCGTGGGAGACGCTATTGGTGAGTTCTATCGCAACCGGCGCCGCGACGATCTCACGTTACTATATTTCACCGGACATGGACTCAAAGACGACCAGGGCCGCTTGTATCTGGCGATGACCAACACCAGGCACGACGACCTTCTCTTCACCGGCCTGTCGGCACAACAGATCGATGAAGCCATGGAGTCCTGCTCATCGCGGCAAAAAGTACTCGTACTCGACTGCTGCTACAGCGGAGCTTTCCCGACCGACTGTGTCTCCAAAGCCGGCGGCCAAGTGCACACTCTGGAAAAATTCCAGGGCAAGGGGCGGGTCGTGCTCACCGCGTCCGACGCCACCCAGTACTCCTTCGAAGGAAACCGCATCATCGGCGAAGGAACCCAATCGGTGTTCACTCGCTACCTCGTTGAAGGATTGACCACCGGAGAAGCCGACCTCGACAGCGACGGAGATATCTCCATCGACGAGCTGTACAGCTACGTACACGACCGCGTCATCGAAGAGATGCCCCAACAACGACCCAAAAAACAGGAAAACATCGAGGGGCGCATCGTCATTGCCCGAAACATACACTGGAGCATACCAGCTTACGTTCACAACGCAATCGAAAGCCCGGTCGCGCGAGACCGGCTTGCAGTCCTCGAAGGCCTCGCCCACCTGCACCACGTCGGCAACGACCTCGTCCGAACCGAGGTCATCCACCACACACGCCGCCTGATCCACGACGACAGCAAAACGGTGTCCACAGCCGCGATGAAGCTTCTGACCACACTCGATCCCGACATGGCCCAACAGGAAACCAACGAGCAGGCCCGGCAGGAGGCAAAAAAGCAGGCCCAGCCGGAGGAGCAGGCCAGGCGCGATGTCAAGAAACCGCGGTGGGTACCGGCAGTCTCGCCCGGCCGGCGCCATAGCTTGGTCGAGGAGATAAACAAAAGGCAGATTGCCACCTCGCCGACCATGTCGCTGCACGTAGATCGCACGACCGCTAAGAGCGACCAACTGCAACGGGAAGCCTCGGCCGACCAAGATACGCAGAACTGCGTCTCGACCGAGAAAACGATGTTCCAGCAAGACGCCGGGAAGCAGGCCCGGCACAAGGCCGACAATTGGACGGCGCCAGCCTGGTTATTCAGCTGGTGGAGCCCTCTGGGTAGGTCGCCTATCCCGTCGGATACCGGCGACGCCAGCCCCCTTCCACCCAGCGTGCGCACCGATGGCGGGCGCCGTTGGCAGGTCCTGATCGCGATCGGCGCGCTGCTGGCGCTAGCCGGGCTGATCATCCTCGCGGTGTTCGTCACCACGAATCCCACACCGTCTGGCTCAACTCTCGCACCCGAGCCAGCACCATCCGCAGCACCGACCGCCGGACCGGAGGTCGCGATACCCGCTCTCGGTGTCACCATCCCGGTAGGAAAGACTCCTGGCTTCGTCGTGGTCTCTCCGAACGGCCGCCACGCCTACATCACCAACCGGGACGCTCAGCTCATCACCGTGCTAGACACCGCGGTCGACAAGGTAACCGCGACCATCCCCATCTCAGCGGGCCCACCGCAGTTCCTCGCCTTCGCGCCAGACGGTCGCACGCTCTACGTTCACCATCTACAACGATCAGCAGACGATACATCTGATCGACGTGATCGACACCGCGTCGAACACCGTGGTCGCCATGATCCCCCAGCCCGCACGCCCATTCCTCCCAGCGATCACCCCGGATGGTAAACGCCTCTTCGTGCCCAACCACGACATTGCGTCCGTGTCAGTGGCCGCTACCGCCAACAATACGGTCATCGCCCAGATCGAGGTCGCACCGAACCCACACTGGGTTGCGTTCTCCCTCGACGGAAGCCGCGCCTACACGGCCAACCATGAGTCCAATCTGGTATCGGTGATCGACACCGCAACTCTCAAGGTTATTGCGACCATCCCGGTCGGAACCAGTCCGCATAGCATTGCTGTCCATCCCAACCATCCCCTGGTCGCTAGTGCGAACTACGACGCCAACTCCGTGACGGTGATTGACACCAACACTCTCGAGGTTGTTGCAACCATCCCGGTGGAGAAGAACCCGCAGGATATCATCTGGGCTCCCGACGGACGGTTCGCCTACGTGGTCAACGAGGGCAGCAATACCGTCTCGGTGATCGACGCCCGGACCAATCAGGTCACTGCGACCATCCCGACTGGGGAAAACCCGAGCAGTATCGCGGTGCTGCCCAACGGCCGTCAGGCCTATGTGAGCAACCTCGACAGCGGAACATTGACCGTCCTGGAACTCACTGGCTGATGAGAGCTCGCTTCGGGATCACGGCATGATGGGGTGCCGAGTCGTCAGGTCCGCAGTCAAGCTCCGTCCTGGCCACGGCCCGCTGGAGCCCTGGTCAACCGCTCGTCCGAGCGATGCGGTCGCGGATCGAGTCTAGGGTGATCTCTCAGCTGGCCGGAGCCGACCTGGCGATCTACCGAGCTGTCGCGTAGCACACGTAGCCACGAACACCGATTCTGACCGACGCCCGCCGAACCCGCAGCACACAAGAAGATCAAGTAAATTCCGGCTAGGTCGGCCGGGCATCGTTTAGGACTGATCTGGTGGGCATGGGCAGTCCCGTTGCTGAGCGCCGCGTTCCGTGTGGTGACGTAGGATCAACCGGGCATGGCCGAAGCCAGGGTCGCGGACTGCCTCGACGTGCACAGCGGCGATCTCGCCACTTTTGTGGAGTACGTCGGTGCTGCGCCTGGGGGAAATCGCAGGAGGCAGCGTGCGGTTCGATGAGGGCGCCGAGCTCGACACCTCCCAGGTCGACGACCAGCGCGGCCGTGGAAATGGTGGCATCGGCGGCCGGGTTGCGGTGGGCAGCGGCAGCGTCGGCATCATCGGTCTGTTGCTTTACTTCCTACTCTCCCAGCTCGGCAGCGGCTCGGGCAGCCCGCTGCCCAACGGCCTGCCCGGGCTCGACGCGGGGCAGAGCGCTAACGACACACAGCTCAGCCAGAGCTGCCAGCACGGCCGAGACGCCAACACCGCGCTCGACTGCGAGGTCGTCGCCGTCGTCAACTCCCTGGACGCCTACTGGACCGACGCCTTCGCTCGCTCTGGCCGGGCCTATCGCAAGCCCCGGATCACCTTCTTCAACGGCGGAGTGAACAGCGGTTGTGGCAGCGCAAGCTCGGAGGCTGGCCCCTTCTACTGTCCTGCCGACCGCGAGAGCTACGTCGACTTGCACTTCTTCCAGGAGCTTGAGCAGCGCTTCGGCGCGAAAGGCGGACCATTCGCCCGGGCATACGTGATCGCGCACGAGTACGGCCACCACGTGCAGAACCTGCTCGGCACCTCACGTCGGGTCCAGGCGGGCGACTCCGGGCCGACCTCTGGCTCGGTGCGGCTGGAGCTGCAGGCCGACTGCTACGCCGGGGTCTGGGCGAAAAACGCGAGCACCACCCCTGGATCATCCGGTCGGCCGCTGGTCACCGACGTGACCGACGCGGACATCAGCGCAGCACTCGACACCGCCTCCCGCATCGGTGACGATTACATCCAATCCGAGCTCGGCAGCGGTCGGGTCAACGAGAGCCAGTTCACCCACGGCACCTCCGCGCAGCGCCAGAAGTGGTACCTCACCGGATACCAGTCCGGGGACTTGACGAGCTGTGACACCTTCGACACCGGCGAACTCGGCTGAGCCCGGCTGCCGCTCAGAGCGCGGGCGTCACGATGCCGAGCGCGCCATCCACCGGGATTAGCTCATCTAATTGACCCTGTCGGACGGGAGTGTGTTGTGCCTCGGATTCGGGTCTGAGGAAGTTGTCAAGCGGCTGAGGTGCCCATGTTGATCCGTGATATGCACACCAGCATCACCGTGGAGGCATTGGTCACATCTGTCGACTCTTAACTGGTTCGTGACCGTGTTGGTGGGGCCGTCGCTCAGGCTGGGCGTCATGGTCGAACCACGGACATCGCAGGACAATCGATCGGGCAGGCGAGGTGGCTCGCCGGGCTGGCACCGGGAGCTCGTCGAGCTTGGAGCGCTGTTTTGGGCTGTCGCTCTCGCTGATCTGTTCGCCAACACGCTCGCGCACCGCCCGCTCGGTCCGGTCGTGCTGATCAGTTTGGGCGTGTTGTTGCTGCTCAGCGCGGTGTTGCACCGCCGATGCACACACCGCCCCGCCCGGCCACCAGCCCTGCCCCAGAAGCCCCGTCTAGCGTCTGATAACTCCGGTGGCAGCGAGGGGGCGGCTGGGGGGAGGAATCTGTGGCGCGTGCGGACGGCGGTGCGCGATAACCCGGGCAGCCTCGCCGCGCTGGCCGCCAGTCTGGCCGGCCACGGTCTGAATATCCTGTCCGTCCAGGTCCACACCGTAGTCGACGGGGCGGTCGATGAGTTCCTCCTCGAAGCGCCCTCGGGCACCGCGTGCACAGACGTCGTCGCCGCGACCGAGACCGGCGGCGGCCGGGACGTTCACGCAGACCGTGCCGACATGCACGACCTCGTCGACGTCCCGACCCGCGTGCTCACGCTGGCCGCCCAGGCGACCGGTACCGGGGCGCAGCTGGCGGCGGCGCTGCGCGCGTTGCTCGGCGCGTCCACCGTCTGCCGACAGGACCGGATCGGGGAGGACCAGGGCGAGCCAGACGGAGTGGACGGAACGACTATGCGGCTGGGTGATCGCGCAGGCGGGGTACTCACGTTTGAACGCGCCAGCTTGGCGTTCACTCCAGCGGAGTTTGCCCGGGCCCGGGCCCTGCGTGATCTGGATCTGCGCGTCCGTGACCGTGGCGGTCCGCCCCACCCGGTGCAGCTGCACATCGGCGAGCTGAGCGTCCGCCCGGCGAACACCAACGGCGACCCCGCTAGCCAGATTGAAGTCGAGGAAGCCTGCCCACCCCATGGCGTGTTCTTCAACAAACCCCCCACCTAACAGCAGCACGTCAGCTGAACGGAGGGGCCGCCCTTTTCGTTTCCACATCCCATCTCACTGCCAACGGACGCCACACGGACCCAGCGTGCAAGATCATCCGTAGTCGTCAGGTAGCAGAAAAACATCACGACCTCCGGCACGCCGCGTCACAGGGTCTCTCCCTGCCGATCCTCCAGGGAGGTCGTGCGTGGACGGAGAGGCCCAAGATCAGGCCATACCCAGGTCGTCAGACGTTAAGTCACGTCGGGATACAACGAGACAAAACGAGAAAAACCAGCGGGTTAACCACCAGACCACCGCAAACCCGCCATCCAGGTCACGAAAGTCGAGCTTCTCGTAACGGTTGTGGTCCCCCCTTGGAGGTCGCCTGACACGTCTTGTATCCGGTAGGCGGTCTTTTCCTAAGAAGTCGGAATGGAACAACAAATCCACTAAAATTATCATCGTTGCAGGTCAAAGGCTCGAAATTGCCTCCAAATGGATAACTTATTTCATTGCAGCTACTAAGTTCCGGCGTGTTCGATCGAATTCACCTCCGCAGACGTCAGCTTGAACTCGTGCACAGCGAGGTCATCGGCCATGTGCTGGGGGTTGGTCGTGCCAGTGAGGGCGATCATTCCTAGCTGGAGGGCGAAGCGGAGGATCACCTGCGCTGGGGCACGCTGGTGGCGGTGGGCGATGTCGTGGACAAGTGAGCTGTGGATGACTCGCTCGTTGGCGGTGAGTAGTGAGAATCCCTGGTAGATCACGCCTTCGCGAGTGCAGATGGCGCGTACGCTCGCGTCCCAACCCCGCGATGCGTAACAACGGTTCTGGACGAATGACGGACGTACCCGCGCTGCGCGGAGCAGGGTTACGAGCTGATCGGGTGCGAAGTTGCTCACTCCGAGAAAGCGCACCCGGCCCGCGTCGTGAAGGATCTCCATCGCGCGCCAGGATTCGATATCGGCTGTGGCCAGTCCCTGCGGCAGAGAGGGAGCGTGCAGCAGATAAGAATCCACCGCATCCACACCGAGGTGTGACAGCGAGCTGTCGAAGGATTGTTCCACCTGACGCGCGACGGGCGCGGCTGGATCGTAGGGCAAGCGGTGATCCTGGCCCCTCCGGAAGGTAAACTTGGTCTGTACGAAGACGTCTTCGCGGCGCAGCGTTCCTCGTTCCAACTCAGCCAGCAGCGCACGTCCGACCTCGGCTTCGTGGTAATGCTGACGCTGGTTCGCCGTGTCAAGCCCGCGGAATCCCATCCTGAGCGCCTGCGCGACGACGTCTGCGGTCCGCTCTTCTTTCCAGGCTGTCCCATAGAGAAGAGTTGGCACTGTCACTCCGCGGATCTGCCGGATACACTCTGTCATTTCTCCTCCAGTGATGGAGCCCGACCCGGAGCTGCCCGGCTCCACCGTCACAGGTCTTCCCGGTCGCATCCCTGGACCGCAGCCTAACGACTTCGACAGATCGAACCGTTGGCTGGCCCCACGTGCCAACGACGAGGAGTTAGGTACACGATCCGCCGAGTTACGCTGCGGGATCACGAGTGATACAGGTGGTTAGTCGCAAGTCTCTCGGACTTGAACCTGTGGTGCCGTAAACGCCACCTGCAAGCTGTGACCTACTAGGCGCTTGGGATCATCCGATCGACAAGAAGTTGTCTATGCCGCGGCGGCTCCGGTGGTGGTGATGCCGAGGTCGTGGAAGAGGGTGTGCATGTTGATCCGGAGGGTTTCGTAGTCGCGGTCGACGCGGGTCCAGTGGGTGGGTTTGCGGCCCGAGTCGGGGGCTTCGGATCCCGGCGAGGAGGGGTGCGATCACGTGGTCGCGCAGTGCCAACAGGGCGGTGATGATGCGCAAGGTGGTGTTGATTTTGTCGGATGGGGGTGAGGAGGTAGTAGGTGGGGGTGCGGCGGTTTCGTAGACGTCCGGTATGCCATCAGCGTCGGTGTCGCGTTCCTCATCGACGCACAGTTGCCGGTAGTGGCGGTTGCGGATGCGCAACACGATGGTCGCGAGCAGTGCGGAAACCAGCGAGCCGAGCAGAACGCCGATCTTGGCGTGGGCGTCGCGTTCGCTGCCTGCGCCGAAGGCGAGTTCGCCGATGAGCAGGGCGACGGTGAAGCCGATACCGGCGAGCAGCGCGAGGCCGAGCACGTCCCACCAGCTCAGTCCCTCGGCGAGGCGTGCATGGGTGAAGCGCTGCACCAACCAGGTCGCGCCGAGCACGCCGATGGTCTTGCCGACCACCAGACCAGTGACGATGCCCAGCATCACCGAGTCCGCGAGCGAGGCGCCCAGCCTGTCACCGATGGCGACACCAGCGGCGAAGAACGCGAACACCGGCACCGCGACCCCTGCCGAGATCGGCCGCCAGCGATGCTCGAAGTGCTCGGCCAGCCCCGGTCCGGGACCTTGGGCGCGGCAGGCGATGGGGACGGTGAACCCGAGCAGCACCCCGGCGACCGTGGCGTGCACCCCCGATTCGTGGACCAGCACCCACGTGACCGCAGCCAGCGGCAGCAGCAGCCACCACGACCGCACCCGGCGCTGCACCAGCAACGCGAACAGACAACGGGACCAGCACCAGCACCAGCACGAGCGGGAGCAGCCGCAGCGAGCCGGTGTAGAACAGGGCGATGATCATGATCGCGAGCAGGTCGTCGACCACGGCGAGAGTGAGCAAGAAGATGCGCAGCGTCGCGGGCAGGTGAGTGCTGATGACCGCGAGAACGGCCAGGGCGAACGCGATGTCGGTAGCAGTGGGGACGGCCCAGCCGGTGAGTGCACCATCGCTGAATCCGGCGTTGACACCGAGGTAAACCAGCACCGGCGCGACCATCCCGCCGACAGCGGCGGCGACCGGCAACGCGGCTTGTCGGGGATCGCGCAGATCGCCTGCGACGAACTCACGTTTGAGTTCCAGCCCGGCGACGAAGAAGAAAACCGCGAGCAGGCCGTCGGCGGCCCACTGGGCCAGCGTCAAGTCCAAGTGCAGCGCCGACGGGCCAATCCGCAGACCGCTCAGGGCACGGTAGGTATCACTCCACGGCGAGTTGGCCCACACCAACGCGACCACGGCAGCAGCGACCAGCAGCGCCCCACCGACGGTCTCGGTGCGCAGGATGTCACCGATCCGGCGAACCTCACCCCAGCTACCCCGACCGAACAGACGAGGCATGATGTGACCCGACGGCATGCCCATGCGCTCCTCCGGGAAGGGTCGACGACAAGACCGCCGACCAGACTTCCCGGCACACCTGAGACAACTATAAAGGGCCGGATACCGGGCGCAGACCATGCGGTTCGGCTTGCGCGTCGGACCGGCAGCCGGACAGTCCTCGGGCGCGCTGCGCGGGAGATCACCACCGCCACGACAGTCCCCGGTCTCTGACGCGGCTCCGGCACCGACGGGGCCTGGATGGTCGGAACCGACAGTAGCGCATCATACGCTGCAAGATGATGGACCGGAATTCTGCAAATGCTGCTCCGTAGCGCGTTCACTTTCGGATGTGCGGGACTACGAAACGGAGGTGTCGAGGGCCGCACGGTGGCCCTGGCTGACATCAGGTGTCGGAGGCATCGGCACGGCGAGTTTCCTCGCAGACGTGGGCCACGAGGTCCCGACCTCGCCCATGGCCATGGCCATGGCCGCTTCGTAACCTCAACCTTGGGGGCACCGGCCGCCGCACTGGGCCTGATCGAGGGGATATCCGAGGGACTGGCCGGCGCCGGCCGGTTCGTCGGGGGCACCTTGGCCGATGACCCCCCACGGCGGCGGGCGGTCGCGGTCGGCGGGTACTCCGCGACCGCGGCGCTCTCAGCACTGATCGGCGCGACAACATCAGTGGTGCAAGCCGGCGTCCTGCGTGGTGCGGCCTGGGCAGCGCGGGGCCTGCGCGTGCCCGCCCGCAATGCACTTCTCGCCGACGTGGTGCCCACGCAGGCGTACGGGCGGGCGTACGGGTTCGAGCGCACCATGGACAACCTCGGCGCCATCGTCGGGCCGCTGCTGGCCCTCGCGCTGGTGTCGATGTTCAGCGTGCGCACCGCGATCCTGGTGTCAGTCATCCCAGGCCTGCTGGCGGCGGTCGCGATCGTCTACACGATCCGGCAAGCGAAGCGACCAAAGATCGCCGAGCGCAAAAAAGCTCCGCTTCCAGATCCGTCCGGTCCTCACAGGCCAGCTCGGTCGAGTCATGGCCGGGTTCACCACATTCGAGGTGGGCAACGTCGCGGCCACACTCCTCATCCTTCGGACGACCGACGTGCTCACTCCTGGCCGCGGGGCGGACGTAGCCGCCCAGGTAGCGATCAGCCTCTATGCGATCTACAACATCGCCGCGACGATCGTGTCGTTCCCGGCGGGTGGGTTCTCCGACAAGCTCGGCCGACATGGTCCGCTGCTCGTCATGGCGGTGGGGATCGCCGCGTTCCTGCTCGCCTACCTGCTCTTCGCCGTGTCCGGCCCAGTGATCGTGGTACTTCTGATCGCCTTCGCCCTAGCCGGCGTCGGGATCGGATGCGCGGAGACCGCCGAGCACGCCGCCGTAGCCGCCTTCGCCCCGCCAGAGGTCCGCGGCTCAGCGTTCGGGCTTCTCGCGACCGCGCAAGCGATCGGAAACGTCGCCGCAAGCGTCCTCGCGGGGCTGCTGTACACGGTCACGTCCCCGGCAGTGGCCTTCACGTACCTAGCAGCGTGGATGCTGATCGCACTCACGACCCTCGGGTGGGCAGCGCGCACATCACCGGCAGAGTAGGCAGCAGGCCGGTTGACTCTACATGGAAGACCTACCGTGCAACGCATCACCCCTTGGGCTCGTTGGGTGTCTGGGCCTCGAACCGGCCGAACACTGAACCGCCGCCAGCGGTGGAGCCCCTCAACTCGCGGCGGTGAAACAGCCGCAGCAGCGTGGACTCCGACGGCGAATAACCGCCCGAGCCCCGCAGGATCCGGGCGACCTGCGCGGCGGTGCGGTCCGCGGTGGATGAGCTGTTCGGCACCCACAAGTAAGTCGGCACACACCGCGCCGTGACCTGGCGGACGGGCGCTCAGCGTCTAACCTCACCTCATGGCCGCCACCGCTGTGCAGCTCCCCTACGCCAACGCCTCCCCAGCGGAGCTGCGGGAAGCGATCCCGCCCGAGGACGTCGAGAGCTTCGACGAACAGTTCCAGGCCGCCCTCGACACGGCCGCCCAGACGCGACGGCTGGACAAGCTGGAGGCGTTCCTGGAGCAATGGCGCCGCATCGCCCGCTCGGCGAACCACCGCGGCCACGACCATTGGCGAGAGGTGCTGGCCCGGGCCGACCACACCCTGCGCACCGGGGAAGTGCCACCCGGTGCGGCGTCGGAAGAGGAGATGGCCGACATCATCGCGGCCCGGCTGGTCGGTAGGTGTACCGCCTCGTCACTCACGACCAGGCACGCGAGCAAGTCACCGCCCTTCCCGTCGAGGCCCTCCCGGGCTACGCGGAGACGCTGGGAGTGATGAAGCTGTTACCATGGAACGGCAGGCCGCTGAACGAGGCCAACCCTGACGGGCCGGTACGGCAGCTGGTCTTCGGGCCGGGCGGCTACGGGTTGGTCACCTACCTGATCATGGAACGCGACCAGCGAGTGGACGTGGTCGAAGTCCAATGGGCCGGCAAGTGACCTGCGCCGCGCCAAAACTCGTCACAGGCGTGGTGACCTGGGGATTCAACGACGACACATAATCATGTCACGATCGCATGCCGTGCTGTTTCGACTGCTGTACCTGATCATGATCATGAAGTCGCCGTGCTGCGCCGAGCCAACCCCCAGCCCCGCCTGGACTGGGCAGACCGAGCGGTCTTCGCCGCGTTCGTCCAGAGGCTGCCGCAGATGCTGCGCGGACATCGCGTGGTCACACCGGGCACGATCCTGCGGTGGCATCGTCACCTGGTCGCCAAGAAATGGACGTATCCACCCCGGTCGCGGCCATCCACCCGTCGAGGACGCTGTGGCCGTGCTGATCGAGCGCCTGGCCCAGGAGAATCCCACCTGGGGATACCAGAGAATCCAGGGTGAGCTGCTCACACTCGGCCACCGCGTGGAGGCGCCGACGATCCGCCGCGTCCTGCAGGGGTTACGGATACCCCCGCACTGGTCCGGGACACCGACACGACCTGGCGGCAGTTCCTGCGCGCCCCGGCGTCGACGATGTTGGCCTGTGACTTCTTCCATATCACCTGGTTCCGGTTCCTCCTCCGCGACCGAGCAGGCCAGTTCAGCGCATCATTCGACGCTGTCCTGGCCGAGGCGGGCATCCACGTGGTCCGGATTCCTCCGCGGTGCCCCCGGGCGAACTGTTTCGCCGAACGGTTCGTGCGCACCCTGCGAGCCGAACTCACCGACCGCATATTGATCTTCAGTCAGCGGCACCTGCGTCTGGTACTCACGCAGTACGGTCAGCACGACAACGGCCGACGACCCCACCCGCCCGCGACCATCACCCACCACGACCGACCGACCCCTGGCAGACCTCAACGATGAACGGATCACGCGCCGCCCGATTCTCGGTGGCTTGATCAACGAATACGAACGCACAGCATAAAGCTGCTGCTCAGCGTAGGTGGCCGACTTTTAAACCCCCCACGCGGCCAGGATAGCGCTGCGTGCGGGGACGCTCGATAACACAACGGTGCCCTCCATCCGCTCGCCGTCGCGGGAGTGCTCCAGGATGCTCGGAGAAGCCGTTCGCACCGGACAGGCCGAGGACATCGCCGTCGCCGCCGAGCTGTTGTGGATGCCGGACCGCTCTGAAGGGAGCCCGTCATGACCACCGCACCGACCATCACCCTGCTAGACGGCCGCGCAATGCCGCACCTTGGCCTGGGCACCTGGCCACTGGACAACGCGCAGGCACGCGAGGCAGTAACCGAGGCGCTCGCCCTGGGCTACCGGCTGATCGATACGGCCGCCCTGTATGGCAACGAAACCGGCGTCGGCGACGCGATCACCGCCTCCCCCGTTCCCCGCGACGAGATCTTCATTACCACCAAGCTGCGTGGTGCCCAGCACGGCTACGACGAGACGCTGGCCGGGTTCGAGGAAAGCCGCAACCGGCTCGGCGTCGACTACATCGATCTCTATCTGATCCACTGGCCCCTCCCCGACCGCGGTCGTTACCTCGACACCTGGCGGGCCTTCATCGAACTCCGCGAACGGAACCTGGTCCGATCAATCGGCGTCTCGAACTTCACGCCCGCCCAGATCGACCACCTCGTCACCGAGACCGGCCGATGGCCCGTCGTCAACCAGATCGAGCTGCACCCCGACTTCTCCCAGGCCAAGCTACTCGCCTGGCACACACAACACCGCATCGTGACGCAGGCATGGAGCCCGCTCGGCGCCGGCACCGACATCCTCCACCATCCGAAGATCACCGACATGGCAGCCGCACACACGCGCAGTCCCGCGCAGATCGTGTTGCGCTGGCACCTTCAACTCGGCAACGTCCCGATCCCCAAGTCAGCCGACCCAGGACGGATGGCGCAGAACCTCAACGTGTTCACCTTCGCCCTCTCCGACAAGGAAATGGCCGCGCTCAGCGCCCTGAACCGCGACAACCGACTCGGCGCAGACCCCGACCACCACACAGAACTATGACCGGACCACCGACTGTGCCGCTCCCAACTCGTGGCACGCCGGTGGCCTGTGGTTTCGTTGACCAGATCAGGCGGCGGGGTAGTGTTAGTTGATCATGCCGCCGAGTGCTTGATGACGTCGGATGGGCCTGTGGACTGATATGGCTACTGGGCGATGGTCGTCGTTGGGTGCACGTTGGTCTCGGGACTGGTGGGGTCGATGACCGTTGTAATGCTGGGCATACTCCGATAGGACCCTGGTGGCGTGGTGTTGGTGGTAGATCAGGATGCGGTCGGTGCACTCGGCGCGGATGGTGCGCACGAATCGCTTAGCGTAACAGTTCGCGCGTGGGGTTCGCGGCGGTGCCGTGACGATCGTGATGTTCTCGCTGCGGAACCCACTGTCGAATGCCAGGGTGAACTGGGTATCCCTGTCTCGGATGAGGAAGCGGAACTGGCTGATCCGGTCGCCCAGATCCATGGTCAGGCTACGGGCGTCCTGAGTGACCACTGCCCAGACGGATGGGCGGTCACTCCTAGAATGTGCACCCGGCGGGTGGCGTGCTCCACCGTAAGGTAGGCCCCGGGCGCGGTGCCGGTGTTGCCACCGGTCCGCTTCCCGGGGCCCCCTTCCGAACCCGGCGTATGCGTCTCCGCATACCGGGCTCTCCACGTGTCTTGCCCGTTGGTTAACTGCCTGTGGTGGTTGTTGTCCGGTTAGGGGGTCCAGGGGGTCGGGATTTTGCTGCCGCGGTAGCGGTAGCGGGTTATCGGGACGCTGGCTGCGCCGGTGAAGGCGACCCCGTTGTGGGCGAATCTCCACCCTTTGTCACAGAAGCGACGGCGAAGTTGTGCCATTCCGAGTCGGTGTCTGCCCGCGTACTTGGCGCGTATCCAGCGCATCAACCGGCCCCACGCGTGGTGGTCGACCGCGCTGAACACCGCCTTGGACACCCCGTATCGGAAGTAGTTCGCCCACCCGCGCAGGGATCTGTTGAGGTTACGGATCAGCGTCTCAAGATCCTGGTGGCGGGTTGACCTGTACGTCTTAACTTTCACTTTATCCTTGACCTTCTGAATGGCCTTCTTGGACGGTGTAGTGTAGACGTAGTGCTTGTTCGTTCCTCGTTTCCGCATCCGGCGGATATGGAATCCGAGGAAGTCGAAGCCCTCGTCGATGTGGACCGTGCGGGTCTTCTCCAGTGCCAGCCGCAGCCCCAGCGGGGCGAGGATGGTTGTCACCCGCTCACGGAGTGCCTCGGCGTGGTGCCGGTCACCGGAGACCATGAGGACAAGGAGAGTAGGCTGGGGGAATCGCACCCCCAGCCCCTCGCAGAACCGGACTTGAGCCTCTCGACTCATCCGGCTCCCATTGCCCAGCCATCAGGACGCAATCCGAACCGCCAGTGAGCGAATAGGCGGGGTGCCCTTTTGGCGACCTCGGCTAGCCAGTGCATGGCTTTTCGCTCTCGACGTTTCAACCGTTTGTATTTCCGGCAGGCCCAGCGCACCAGGTGCTGGTTGAGTCGCCGAAGGAGGGGATACAACATGGACTTGTAGAAGCGCCCAAAGTAGTTGATCCACCCTTGCACGATGCTGTTGAACATCCGCGCAAGGTCGTTCAGAGACTTGTCACTACGCTTCGCGATACGCCACGAGCGAACCTCGCGACCCATCGCGACGACCGCGTCGCGGCTGACCGCCGGCAGGAAGCTCACAAAATGCTTCCCGTACTTGTTCTTAGCCAGTCGCGGACGAAACGTATACCCCAGGAACGTGAACGACGTGACCTCATGATCGCCACACCGGTCAGCATCCCGACAGTACACCACGCGGGTTTTCTCTGGATGCAACTCCAGACCGACCTGCGCCAGTCGCGCCGCGATAGCACCTTGCACCCCACGGGCCTGTTGCTCGCTAGCGCAGTGCACCACCACGTCATCACAATACCGCTCGAACGTCAGGCCCGGGTACTCACGAACCATCCACGAATCGAACGCATAATGCATGAACAAGTTAGCCAACAACGGTGACATCGCCGACCCCTGCGGGGTCCCACGATCCCGAGCGACCAGCGTGCCATCCCGCTGCTGCATCGGCGCTTGAAGCCACCGGGTCACATACAGCAGGATCCACCTCTGATCGGTGTGATGCGCCACCGCCTTGAGAACAAGATCATGCGGCACCGTGTCGAAGAACTTCTTAATATCCAGGTCAACAACCCAGTCCGTTCTCCAACACCGCCGTCGACATGCCCCTACCGCGTCCAACGCCGAGCGACCAGGACGATAACCATAAGAGTCGAAGGTGACACACCGGTTCCACCTTCGGCTCCAGATACATCCTGGCTACCGTCTGGGCGACCCGATCCGCGATGGTGGGCACCCCGAGCACTCTCACTCCCTTACCACCAGGCTTGGGAACCTCGACGGCCTTGACCGGTGGCGGAAAATAGCTCCCCGACGACATGCGATTCCACACACGATAAAGATGCTTATCGCGGTCCCGTTCGAACTCGGCGATCGCCACGTCATCCACCCCGGCCGCACCCTTGTTGGCCTTGACCCTCTGATACGCCTCCCACACCACCCACTTGGAAATATCACACGGCTTGTCCACAGACTTCGGTCCACTCACCCGACTCCTCCTGGGAACTCCAGTTGATCATCGAACGAACCAGGGCAACCCGATCGCGGTAGGGACCGCCCTCGCGGGCGGCCCCCCGCACAGATCCCAGCGTGCGCTGCTAGCGCACTGGGCTCCTGCCTTGGGTACGAACGTCGAAGCGTTCATCTGGGTAGGGGTGCAGGACGCGGGCGGATGGTAGCCATCGTGTCACTAGACGGTTCATCCGGTCCCAGTTCAGGCGGTGACGCTGGCTGCGACTACGTAACGCCGCTAACCAGTGCCTGGTCACCTGTTTCCGGAAGGATCGAACCGCCCGGACGTTGCCGGGTACCGCGTAGTAGGCCAGGTGGCCCCGTATCACGCTGCCCAGCCACCGTCCTTGCTCCGGGACTGGCTCGTGCCGGCGTCGCTTGAGCTGGTCTTTGACCTGTTTGAGCTTCGCCCGCATCCGCTTGGCGACCGTGATGCGCCGCAGCCAGAACCGCCCCTCTCGGGTCTTCCCGCAGATGTGCGTAAAGCCCAAGAAGTCGAACGTCTCCGGCTTGCCCAGACCCCGCGCCGCCCGCCGGTCGGCCGCAAAGCGACCGAACTCGATCAGGCGCGTTTTGTCCGGGTGTAGTTGCAGCGAGAACTTCGCGAGCCGCTCGCGCAGATCCCGCATGAACTGCTTCGCGTCACCTAGGTGCTCGAACCCGGCGGTGAAATCGTCAGCGAACCGCACGATGATCATATCACCGCGCGCATGCCTCCGTCTCCACCACTGAACCCACTGGTCGAACACATAGTGGAGGTAGATATTCGCCAGCAGCGGGGACACCGATGCCCCCTGTGGCGAACCCTCCACGGTCTGCGACCAAGTCCCGTTCTCGATGACTCCTGCGCTCAACCACTTGCCGATCAGGCGCAGGACCCGCTTGTCCGCTATCCGGTGCCCGAGAAACTTCGCCAGCCAGCTCTGATCCAAGCTGGTGAAAAAGTCGCGGATGTCCGCGTCGAGCACCCAGTTCACCCGCTTCTTGTAGGTCCCGGCCGACAGCGCATCCAACGCGTCATGCGGACCGCGCCCCGGCCGAAAACCATACGAGAAGCCCAGGAAGTCCGCCTCGTAGACCGCATTGAGCACCTCGACGACGGCCCGTTGGAGGATCTTGTCCTCCAACGCGGCGATGCCCAGCGGCCGCAGCCGCCCATCCGCCTTCGGGATATACGCTCTGCGCGACGGTCTCGCCCGATAGCGCCCACTGTGAACCCGCACGTGCAGGTCCTGAAGGTTGGCCTCCAGGTCCTGTCCATACGACTCCCACGTCACCCCGTCCACACCCGCGACGGCCTTCGGACTGATCGCCCAGTAAGCCGCGCGTAGCCGGTCCAGGTCAACGTGATGCAGCAGCGCCGTGAACCGCGCTTCCTTGTCCCTTCGTGCCACTTCACGCACACGGTCCAACCCCTGTGACACGCCTGACCCGGCCCTGTGTCCGGGACGTGGTAAGCAGCCCGTGTTCCCCTTGGCCGTGCCCCTTCCCTCCCCCGCCTCCGCCGCCGCCTTCGCAGCCTTGTTCGACGGGTTCGCTGGTACTACGGGCACGTCTGACTTCCCGTGATCGTTCATCTCAGTCGTACGACCTTGGCCTTCCCTGAGCGACCCGTCCGGTGATCAACCAGACGGGTAACCACGGGATCTCCCGGTTCTCGCGCTGGAGGCTCCGCACATGCACAGGTTCTCCGACCACGCGGGGTCCGATGACAACTCGCGATCCCGCTGTCACCGATATTGCCTTCCGCTCAGGGGAACGACGTCGGCACCCCGGACTAGAGACATTTCGCGGCTCAATAGCCCAGCCTGTGTGTACCCCTAATGAGAGCTAGCGGGTCGGCCATCCGGCAGGCTCGCGCCAAGCCGCTGGCAGGTGAGCACTGTGTATCCCCGGGCCTGGAGTCCTGATGACAGATCGTGCCCCTGCTGGTGGGTCGGGAGAGTTGATCGCTGATGGGATGTCGTGCCCGCTGTGGTGTGGTGTGAGCACTGGTTCATTAGGTCGCTGATGGTTCTCCCGCGGGCTGCTCTGGATGATCGATGATGAGGAGGGAACAGGTTGTTGTTCGTGGGGGATGACTGGTCCGAGGCGCACCACGATGTGGAGTTGATGGACGCCACGGGGCAGCGGTTGGCCAAGGCCCGGCTGCCCGGGGGGTGGTGGGGATGGCGCGGCTGCATGCGATGATCGGTGAGCAGCTCGGCGAGGACGCTGAGGCGGCCGAGGTGGTGATCGGGATCGAGACCGACCGCGGTCCGTGGGTGGTCGCGTTGGTCGCTGCCGGGTACACGGTGTATGGGATCAACCCGTTGCAGGTGGCCCGTTACCGGGAACGGCACAGTGTGTCCGGGGCCAAGAGCGACGCCGCCGATGGCCACACCCTGGCTGACATGGTGCGCACCGATTCCCACCAGCTGCGTCCGGTGGCCGTGGACACACCGCAGGCCGAGGCGGTCAAGGTGGTGACGCGGGCGCACAAGACGTTGATCTGGGAACGTACCCGCCACACCCAGCGACTGCGCCACGCGCTACGGGACTACTTCCCGGCCGCGGTGGAGGCGTTCGAGGATCTCGATGCTGCCGACACCTTGGAACTGCTGGCCAGGGCACCGGACCCGGCCTCGGCGTCGAGGTTGACGATCGCCCAGATCAGTGCCGCACTCACCCGAGCTCGCCGCCGCAACGTCGCGGAGAAGGCCGCGCGGATCCAGGCCGTGCTGCGCGCCGAGCACCTGGGCCAGCCCGAGGTGGTCACCCAGGCCTACGCGGCCACGACCCGCGCCGCGGTGGCGGTGTTGCGGACCCTTGATGAGCAGGTCAAGGTCCTGCAAGGGCAGGTCGATGCGTATTTTGGTCAGCACCCGGACGCTAAGATCATCGTGTCCCAGCCCGGCCTGGGACCGGTCCTCGGTGCCCGGGTGCTCGCCGAGTTCGGGGATGACCCCGACCGCTACACCGATGCGAAATCCCGGAGAAACTACGCCGGCACCAGCCCCATCACCCGCGCCTCGGGCAAGAAGAAAGTCGTGCTCGCCCGATTTGTGCACAATGACCGGCTCATCGACACCCTCATGACCCAGGCCTTCAGCGCACCCACCGCCTCCCCCGGCGCCCGCGCCTACTACGACCAGCACAAAGCCAACGGCAGCGAACACAACGCCGCCCTGCGCCAACTCGCCAACCGGCTCGTCGGCATCCTGCACGGCTGCCTCAAAACCCGCACCTGCTACGACGAAGCGACCGCATGGCCACACCGCATCGAAAACGCTGCAGCGTGACTGTCTGGCGCCACTATCTCTGCAGCTCTCGCGTCGCTGACCATGGCGACGAGCTGTGGATAACTCCCGGCGCCGAGCTTTCGATCGGCGCCGTCACCGTGACGACGTTGTGGGCCGCGTGCTGCACGGACTCCCCAGGTATCCGATGGCAAGCCGACCCGCACCGCAGGCGCGCAGCGTCGAGGAGCGGAAGCGGCGCGGCAGCACTGCCCTGCCGGCCGTCTGCGGACCGCACGGGTGCTCGGCGGGTTAGCGGCACGCTAACGACCGCGCGGCCACAATGCCGACGGAGGCAACCGCGACGCGGGCACCGTCGATGGTGCCGTCTTCTGCACCGTGAGTGGCGGTCAACGCTTGACATTCAAGCTCCTGGGATGTCTGTCAACGCTTCGCCGACGCCCTCACGAACGTCAACGCATGACTCGGGGCCGCCGTGGTTCGCTAGACCTTCGACGTAGAGCTCTTCCATCTCCTCCTCCAAGCCGGTTTATCCCGGCGCACTCCCCTTCGCTCCACCCCCATTACAGGGGCTTCCTCACTACTACAAGACGGTCCGCCCGCCTGCCCGCATCGGTACTCTGCCCCTCACAGTCTCCGCTGCTTGGGGTCCTCCCTCTCGCCGATCCCTCCAACACGAGACCGACCGTATCGGGGCGAGGCGTTCCCACGTTTCACGCTGGCGCCTAAACCGAGCTCGCGCCACCTTCATGCCGGACACCACCAGGGCAGTAAACAGTCCCTCTGTCCCGGGCAACGACCGGACCCCGGTTCTGATGTCATCGCTACGCTTTCGACACTTCAGCAGTGGTTCACTCACGTTCGCCTGTCGGGTAGCGCGGGCGCATTGCTGCGCCCGCGCCCCCTCAGAACCGCCCAGGCGAGTTTCCCCGCAAGCGGCTCAAGCAGGCCCTCAGGTGGAGCGGGTTATGCAGTGCTGGCTGTCATACTCGCCGTGCGCGAGTTAGACATGATGCGTGGACGAGGCGACGACTGTCCGACGTATTACCTTCCCGATGCGTGGCGATCCATTGTTTACGGATCGCCATACGAATCGTTCTCACCCATTGCTCCCATGCCTCGGGAGACTGTGGCTGATGGTAGGCGTGGAGAAGGAAGTCCCCACATTCCGCGCAGCGGCCCTTCTGTATCTTCACCAGATACAGACCGACCCCGTTCAGAGGTGGGGGATTTCCCTTCCGGCGACGGTCTGCCCAGTACTGGGCGAGATCGGGGTCATCCGGAGATGCCCCTCCGTTCACCATGATGTGTCGGACAATCTTTGTCCAGGAGAACTTGGGGACATAGATCCCGGTTTCCCGGTCTCCGAATACCCAGTGGTCCTGCCTGGCCCTGTTGAACCTGCCGAAGTACCGGGCGGTCACCCAGTGTTTCGACTTGGTCGGATGGGTACGCTTCGCCCACTTGTAAAGCAGCTGCCACATGTAGTTATCCAGCGCGGAGAATACCTTGCTGGCTACGACGATCCGATGATAGGCGGCCCAACCCCTGATGATCGAGGGAAGGGTTTTCGTCACTGCGGCCACGTTCGCGCCATACAAGGCGCGGACCTCGGCGCGGTAGCTGTTCAGCTGGTTGATGGTCGCGCGGCGTGTCGCAACCAGTGCTGAAGTCGTAGCCTGGGATGATCTTGGTGTGTCGGATTGCGGTTCGTTGGAGGTGTTGGTTGAGCGGTTGCTCGCGCGCGTCCGCGAGCTGGAGTCGGTGGTGGAGCAGCAGCGGCGGGTGATCGCCGAGCAGGCGGATCGGATCGTCGAGCTGGAACGCCGCTTGGGTCGGGATTCCTCGACGTCGTCGCGTCCGCCGTCGTCGGATGCGCCGTGGGATAAGCAGCCCGCGAAGAAACGTTCGTCGAGGAGCCGGTCGGGTCGTAAGCCTGGTAAGCAGCCGGGTTCGGCGTCGGCGTCGCGGGGTTTGGTTGATGACCCTGATGAGACGTTCGAGGTCGCCCCGGATCACTGTGCCCGGTGTGAGAAGCCGTTGGACGATGCTGCCGAGACCGCGCGGGTCCGTCGCCAGGTGGCGGATGTCCAGGCGCCGCCGCCACCGAAGGTCACCGAGTACCAGCTGGTGTCGCGGCGGTGTGGCGGGTGCGGGCATGTCAACGACCCCGCCGCCACCGATGTGCCCCGCCCGGTGAACCCCGGCAGTGACGTAACGCGTCCCACCGCCAGCGCCCCGGAACAGCCCGGTGCCCCACGCGAGCCCGGTCCCCCGCAGGAGGCCGGTGCCCGGGAACCTGCCGCCACCGAGCCCGTGACCAACTCTGGCACTGCGCCCACCAAGACTCCGGTCGCCCCCGATCCCGTGCTGGCGCTGGCGTTGCGTCCGGGAAGCCCGGTTCGGATCGGCCCGCAGACCACCGCGCTGGCAGCGTTGCTGACCTGCGGGCATTACCTTCCGATCGGGCGGGCCACCAGCGTGCTGGATGCTCTGGCCGGGATCCGGGTGTCGACCGGGTTCATGGCCGGTGTCCGGGGGCGTGCCGCGGCCCTGCTGGAAACCGAGTTCCTCCCGCACCTGCAAGCCCTGCTCCCCACCGCCGGGGTGCTGCACGCCGACGAGACCACCGGACGGGCCGCCGGGGAGTTGGCGTATGTGCACGTGGCCTGCACCGAATACCTGACCCTGATGCACGTGGGTGGGCGCGGCAGTGACGATATCGACGCCGGTGGGGTGCTGCCGGAGTTCACCGGCACCCTCATGCGTGATGGGTACGCCGGTTACGCGCACCTGCCCGCAGTACACGCTTGGTGCGCAGCTCATCTCCTTCGAGATTTGCGTGCGGTCAGCGACGCCGACCCGGTCGGGCAACTCTGGGCCAAGGCCATGGCCGACACTCTGCTGGAAGCCAACCAGGCCGCCCACCAGGCCCGCACTGCGGGCGCCGACCACCTCGACCCGGTTGCCCTCACACAGATCCGCAACCACTACCTGGGCGCGCTGGCCAAAGGCCGGACCGACAACCACGGCCACCGCAGCGCCCTCGCGGTCCAGGCCCGCCGACTGATCCGGCGGTTCACCCGCTACGAAGACATGATCCTGCGCTTCGCCGTCGATCTCACAGTACCGTTCACGAACAATTGCGCGGAGAGAGCGGTCCGCCCGGTCAAGGTGCAACAACGCACCTCCGGCGGCTGCTGGCGCACCCTACAAGGACTCATCGACTTCGCCCTCGTGCACTCCTACCTTGACACCGCCACCAAGTGGGGCATCGACAAACTCCAGGCACTACGTCACCTCTTCACCACCGGCGCATGGCTACCACCAGCCCTCACCCCCAGCTGAATAGCTACCGGCGCGCAGCCGCCCACGGACCCGTTTCACGGCGTCGGCACTTGGCTTGATGAGCAGCTTGCCCCGGTAACGGCGAATGTTGAAGCTGAGGAAGTCACAGCCCTGATCGAGGTGCACGACTTGCGTCTTTTCCTCGTTCAGGGCCAGACCCCGCGGCTTCAGCCACGCCATAAGCCGTTGTCTCACTTGCTCTGCCTGTTCCTTGCTGGCGCAGAACACCAACTGGTCGTCGGCATACCTCACCAGTGCCGGGGAGTCCGGTCGCACCCAGCCAGCACGCCCACCGGTCGTGTGATACCGAACGCCCACTGCTTTTTCCATCCCCTGAAGAGCGATATTGAGCAGTACGGGACTAATACCCCCACCTTGCGGAGTTCCCTCCTCCGTTGGGGAGTATCGTCCTTTCTCGACCACCCCAGACTTCAACCATCCTCGGATCATCTCCCGACCGGGAAACAAGCCAATTTTGGCAAGGATGAAGTCGTGGTCGATGTGATCGAATGCTGCTTTCAGGTCCGCGTCCAGGACCCACAGTCGCTTCGGGGTTTTCCCCTTGGCGATCTGATAGACGGCCCCGAGCGCGTCGTGGCATCCTCGCCCTGGCCGGAATCCATAGGATCGCGACTCAAAGCGCGCCTCCCACTGAGGCTCCAACGCATTACGCACCCGGTTCTGCTGGGCACGATCCGCGATCACTGGAATCCCCAGCGGCCTGCGTCTCCCATCACTCTTCGGAATGTATATTCGTTTCACGGGTCGGGCTTGCCACGGCGAAGTATGGCAGTGCAAACGCTCAGCTAACTCCGCCCTCTCCGGGGAGGTCAACGCGACCTTCCCGTCGATCCCGGCCGTGACCCGGCCAGCGTTGTGCTCCGTGACCCGCCGCACGCTCACCAACACGTTCGACCGGCTCCGCAGCATCAACTTCTGCAAACTGGCGACCCGTGCCGCATCACCAGCCCGTTCCGCCGCGAAGATCCGCCGCCGCAAACGCAGTACGTCCCGCTCGACCGAGCGCCAGTTGACCTGGTCCCAGTCCAGCGGTACGCCATCAGGTTCGTTCACCACAGCATCCGTGTCCACCAGCGGCACCCATCCGGTTCCGACTGCTTCGTCGCACGCCATCGTGCCCAACGTTCCTTTCTGTTCTCACGTCGTGACCCCGTGATACATCGCAGGCCCACCAAGTCCACGTCAGCGCCCTTGTCAGGCCGGGCCACCAGGCCCGTATCCGGCCAGTTGGCCGATACCACCACTGGAGGAAGCAGTCATCGCGCATCGGTTTCCTGTCGCCTTTCGACGAACCGGCTTTCGCTTCTTGGACTCTCCTGTTCCCGCCAAGGAATTCACCTTCCTTACGGTTGGACTACCCGACACACCCGTGCCGGGACCTGACGGGGTTCCCGTGTTCCGCGTGGTCGAGACACGACCGGGGTGGGTACCTTCTATACGCCGGGGCAGGGGTGTCCACACGACCGGCCCAAGATCCCCGATCGTCCCTCGTCGCTTCCCAGCGACCAGCCCTCTCCGCCGGAGCTGCAACCCATCACCGACGGTGTGTGTGACGACGCATACAAAGATTCACTTTCGTTTACCCGTCCGGTCTTTCCCAGCCCGTAACTCCCGGATGGATCAGGAGTCCTTAGGCATTTCCGTGGGCTTCACACCATCCAGTTACCCAGATCGCATGCCACGGCGAGAAGAGCGTCTGGACACCCGCCCGATTACAGCGTCAACACCTCCGATCCTCCATTCACTGCAACCACTCGCACCACGCGACATCACGTCGCACTCTCGGCTCTCACCTGACGTATCACGTACGCCTTTTTCCGTCACGCTCACCACCACGGCTCATTCACCGCAGCAACTGACGGTGGTTTGCAATCACCTCCTGCAAGGCGACCGCGGAGGGCCCACCTCCATCACCAGCGCAACACCACAACCATCAGCACGATCTTCTACATCGCAACCTCCAGTCGCGTTCGTGGCACACGATCGTCAGCATAACGAACGAGCACCGGACAGTCATAAGCGGTTTCAGTTCTCCCGCCCTGACGTTTCCGGTACCTCACCCCGGCAGCCGTTTCCATCCCGTGTAAGACGATGTTCAAGAGCAGCGGACTAATCACCCCGCCTTGTGGCGCACCTTCCTCCGTCGGGGCGAAGTGACCATCTTCGACCACGCCCGCTTTCAACCATCCCCGGACCATTCCCCGCGCGGGAAACGACCCGATCTGGTCGAGAACGAAGCGGTGGTCGATGTGGTCGAATGCCGCTTTCAGGTCCGCGTCGAGAATCCACTGCCGTTTCGGGTCTTTGCCCTTGACGACCTGGTAGATCGCCTCGATCGCATCGTGGCATCCGCGGCCCGGCCGGAAGCCATAGGACCTCGGCTCGAACCGCGCCTCCCACTCGGGTTCCAACGCGTTACGCACCCGAGCTTGCTGAGCGCGATCAGCGATCACAGGAATTCCGAGTGGCCTGAGTTTCCCATTCGCCTTCGGAATGAAAACCCGTTTCACCGGCCGGATACGGTCAGGTGAGTACTGGATGTGCTCCACCAACCGCTCCTTGCTACGGGAAGTCAACGCGACCTTCCCGTCGACACCGGCCGTGACACGACCAGCATTGCGCTCCGTCACCTGCCGCACACTCACCAACGTGTTCAACTGGCTGCGAAGCATCAACTTTTGCACACTGCGGACCCGTTTATAGTCCCCAGCCCGCGTCGCCGCGAAGATCCGTCGCCTAAGCCGCTGTACGTCCTTCTCGACCGAGCGCCACCTGATCGCATCCCAGTCAAGAAAGTCGTCCTCCGGTCCGTTCACGTCGAGGGCCGCCATCGCCATCGCGAACGCGTGTCCCGTCATCTGTGTCCAACTTTCCCGTCGGTTCCAACGTCTCGCATCCATACACTTCGCAGATCCACCCGGCTCACGTCTGC
>CAWGMP010000020.1:0-40940 GCA_963823755.1 uncultured Actinomycetota bacterium | reverse complement strand
GAAGGGACTCGAACCCCTAACCTTCTGATCCGTAGTCAGATGCTCTATCCGTTGAGCTACGGGCGCCTATTTTGTTGTCGGCCAGCATCAGAATCCGGCCGTCTGCGGAGGCTCCGGGATTTGAACCCGGAGGGGGCGTAACCCCCAACCGCATTAGCAGTGCGGCGCCATAGACCAGACTAGGCGAAGCCTCCCGGGGCCCCTCGAGGCCGCCGGACACGCAGCCTACACAGCATGTCCTTGATCGGGCAAGCGGGTGGCAGGTCATCCGACAATGCCAACGCTGCTGGTCAACAGCGGGCACGCCCAACTGTCGGTGCCCCACCGTAGTCTCGTTCCCATGGATGAACCACTGGTACAGACGGTCGCGGGAAGGCCGCGGGCGCGGCTAAGTCCCCTGGTAACCGGCTACACCGGCAACCGAATCGAGGGTGGCGAACCGGTGTGCACCGCGGTTCTGCTGTCGCGTCACCTGGCCTTCATCAGTCACGCTCGATCTCGCGACCATGCCCAGCGGCCCGGCTCGTTCACCACCCTTGCCGGGTGACCTGCAGGCCACCCCGGCACTGATCAGAAGCTCTCACCCGTCCAACGACTACGCACTGTCCGTGCGAACCACCTCGGCTGGCGCCGAAGTCGTCCGGGGTTCAAGGACGAAGGACCACGGCTCGCGCGGTTTCACCGTCCGCGGCGCGCCCGTGTCCGAGTCGGAGCCGACCCTGGACCGCCACAGCGCGAACTGAGCGTCAGGAGTGCCCGTGAGCGTCATGGCGCTGTTCCCTTCAGCAGACCGAGTCGAGCGCCTCCGCGAGGCGCCGCGGCTACGATGGCAGCGACAGTGGTGTCATCGGTATCGTTTCCTGGTCCCGCCTCGGATCTCCTGACACCTTGACATATCTTCTCTATCTCACCAGGGTGGTACTCTTGTGCGATGAGCACCGAGACGACCAGTAACGAAGAGCCGACCCTGCTGAAGACACTGCTCCGCGCACGGCACTGGCAGAAGCACTCGACGTTCGTTCGCGAATGGGACAAGGTCGCGAGAGCCATCGATCCATACCTCAAGGGAAGTTGGCCTCGGCACGCCCAATTCTACCGGTGGCTACGTGGTGACCTGCGCGACCTGCCGTACCCGGATGCGTGCCGGGTTCTGGAATCGATGTTTCCCGATTACAGCGTCAGAGACCTGTTCCGGCCGTGCTCGCCGGAAACCGTGAACAAACTGCGGCACCCCGGCGGGCCGGCGACGAGCAACGCGACAAACGAGCCGGATCTTCTCGGCCAAGCCGGGAGCCTCTCAGGTATGGCCGAGGACGGGCCCGGGCGTGCTCAGCGACCTGGTGACACGCGTCAGCGGCGCGCACCAGGAAGTGTCGATGTTCGGCCTGACCCGGAATTTTTATGCCTAAGACGAGATACTGCCCCTGTTCGAGTCCAAGGCACGGGAGATCCCGGTGACCTTCTACGTCATGGACCCGCACTGCGACTCGCGACCAGATCGATACCGGATCGAACCGGCCGAAGCCGCCATGGAGGACCCAGCCCGCTACAAGTGTGGAATCCTCCGCCCCCTCTTCGTCGCGTCCCAACGAATATCCCCCTCGACACCGTCGGCCGGCTTGCGGATATTCACCTACAACTTCCCGTGTTCGTTTGCCATAGAGAAGATCGATCGGAGTTGTCGAGTGATGCTCTACGGACACGGCACACGGGGGACCGAGGGGCCGATGTTCGTCGTCAACGACAACACTCCCTACTGGGACTACTTCGCAAGCCAAATGCGGTGGCTAGCACGACTCGCGGACAATCCGCAAGAACCCTGGACCAGCAAAGGCCTGATCGTTCGCCCACTCCAGGAAGCAGACCTCGCCGGCTGAACTCTGGGCGAGCCGTGTTCTGGGACCAGGGGGAACAGGCTGCGTGCGCGACGCTCACGGAGCACCCAGCGCCACGAAGGGGCGCAGCGAGTCCGGGTTGCGCAACGCGCCTGGGCTGATCGCACGGGCCAGGTCCTCGCCGGCGAGGATCTTCTTCACCGGCACCTCGCATTTCTTGCCGTTGAGGGTGCGGGGCACCTTGTCGACCAGGATGAACCGGTTGGGTACGTGTCGCGGCGACAGGTTCTCCCGTAGCGCCGCGCGCAGCCGCGGCTCGACGTCGACCAGCGACGCTCCGCAGGCGAGCACCAGGAAACAGAGCAACTCGCCTTCCTGACCAGCACCGGAGGTGTCGATGACCAGCGAGTCGAGGACCTTGTCGGCGCCCTCGACCACCGCGTAGAACTCGGCGGTGCCCATCCGCACACCGCCGCGATTGAGCGTGGCGTCCGACCGGCCGTAGATCACGCACGAACCGCGTGGGGTGATCTTGATCCAGTCGCCGTGGCGCCACAGACCGGGGTAGGTGTCGAAGTAGGCCTCGTGCAGCCGGGTGCCGTCTGGATCGTTCCAGAAGCACACCGGCATCGAGGGCATCGGCTTGGTGATCACCAGTTCGCCCACCTCGTCGAGCAATTGCCCACCAGCCTCATCCAGGGCGACCACCGCGGCCCCAAAGCGCAGCAGGAGATCTCGCCCTCCCAGACCGGCACGTCCGTGGCGGCGCAGACGAAAGCCGCGCACAGGTCGGTTCCGCCGGACACCGAGCAGACCTGGATGTCCGAGCCGACCTCCGCGGCGATCCACCGGAACCCCTCCGGGGACAACGGCGCACCGGTCGAACCGATCGCCCGCAGCGCGGAGAGATCCAACTCCGCGCCCGGGCGCAGGCCGGCCTTGCGGCAAGCCTGGATGAACGGCGCGGACGTACCGAAAAGGCTGACGCGCTCCTCGGCGGCCAGCCGCCACAGCGTGCCGAGGTCGGGATATCCCGGGCTACCGTCGTAGAGCACGACGGTAGCGCCCACCAGGAGGCCGCCGATCACGTAGTTCCACATCATCCAACCGGTGGTGGTGAACCAGAACAACCGATCCCCCGGCCCGACACCGGTCTGCAGCAGCAGCGCCTTGAGGTGCTCCACGACGATCCCACCGTGGCCCTGCACGATGCCCTTGGGCAGCCCGGTAGTGCCCGAGGAGTAGAGCACCCACAGCGGATGGTCGAAATCCACGGCCTCGAACGCCAGGTCAGCACCGCAGTGCGCGGCGAGCAGATCGTCCCACTGTGCCGGCGTCACGGTGGCGCGCAACGACGGCAACTGCCCCCGCAGCGCCTCCACCGTGCACCGGGTATCGAAGGACTTACCGCCGTAGCCGTACCCGTCCACCGCGATCAGCACGGTGGGGGCGAGTTGAACGAACCGGTCGGCAACCGCTCGGGTCCCGAAGTCCGGCGAGCAGGACGACCAGATCGCGCCCAGGCTGGCCGCGGCGAGGAAGGCCACCAGGGTGTCCGGCGAGTTCGGCGCCAGCGCGACCACCCGGTCCCCCGGCGGACCCCCAGCGACGCCAATGCCGCGCGCCCGGCCGCGACCCGCTGCCTCAGCAGCCCGAAACTCAGCTGATCCCGATAACCGTCCTCCCGGCGGAAGATCACCGCGAGGTCGTCATCGCCCTTGCCGGGACCAGGCGCCAGGGCGTGCTCGGCATAGTTCAACGTCGCACCCGGAAACCACCGTGCCCCGGGCATCGACTCGTCGGTGAGCACGCGCTGCGGCATGGCGTGGAAGCGGACGCCGGCGAACTCGGCGAACGCCCCCCAGAAGCCCTCCAGATCGGCCACCGACCAGCGCCACAGCTCGTCGTAGTCAGCCACGACGACCCCCCGGTGGGACGCCAACCACTCGCGGAAGGCCGCCATCCGGGAGCGGGCGACAGTGGCCGAGTCGGGTTGCCAGAGGATCCGGGGCTCGCTCATGTCCCGTTCCTAGCAGGGCTCGTGAGTGCGTAACAGTGTGAGGACTGTTACGCACTCACGAGTGGGTCAGCGCAGATGACCGCCGAACCAGTTCAGCGTGCGAGCCCAGGCCTCCGGGGCGACGGACTGGTCGGTGTCGAAGCAGCAGTGCACCAGGTCGGTGGCTATCTGAGCGGAATGGGCGGCGTCGCGCAGCTTGTGCACCTCCTCCTCAGGCACCTCCCCATCCCGGCTGTAGATGCCCAGCCAGGGGCAACGCAGATCTGGCGCGATGTCCACCAGCGCAGGCAACGTCGCAGCGACCGGCTGCATCACCCCGATCCCACCGACGGTCACCGCGGCACCGAAATCACGCTGGGTGGCGATGATGAGCGCCACGGTGCCGCCCAGTCCGAAACCGACCACACCGATCCGGTCGGCAGACACTCCGCGCCGCGCCAGCCAACTGAATACGGCATCGGTGTCTGCGTGGATGGACTCCGCGGTCAACTGCTCGACGTGGCGTCGTACCGTGGCCCCATCGTCGCTGCCATCCTCGGGCAGCTCGTCGACACCGTCGCGGTGGTAGAGATGCGGGATCACCGCCAGCCAACCCTCTCCGGCCAGCCCCGCGGCGAGGCGCCAGACGGCGTCGGTGACACCCCGGGCCTCAATCCCGACGAGGATACCGCCGCGGACCACGGATTCCGGGGCAGCGACGGTCAGCCGCAACCTACTGCCGTCGGAGAGGGGGATCTGCTCAAGGCTACGCTGCATTGTTGCCCACCCACTCGTCGACGGTGAACATAGGGTGAGGGGGCATCGTACCCGGCCTGTGGCGATGGCCTCAAAAAATCACCTGTTCGACGGACCGAGCGCGGTGGCGACGAAGGTCCATCCGCGCCGCGGAGGAGACGTGATGACCGCCCGGATCAGAACCGACCTCGACGTGCTGCCCGGATATGTCCCGGGTCGCAGTATCCCGGGGGCGGTGAAACTGGCCAGTAACGAGGTGTCCGCGGCCCCGTTGCCCAGCGTCGTCGCGGCGATCTGCGACGCCGCCACCGGCGTCAACCGCTACCCGGACAACGGGGCAACCGCGCTGAGGGGCCGGCTCGCGGCCCGGCTGGACGTTCCGCCGTCCCAGCTCGTCATCGGCTGCGGGTCGGTGACGCTGTGCCAGCAGCTGGTGCAGGCCACCTGCGGGCCGACCGATGAGGTGCTCTTCGCCTGGCGCTCGTTCGAGGTCTACCCGCTCATCGCCAGGGTCGCCGGGGCTCGGCAGCGCACGGTGCCGCTAGGCCAGGACCACACCCACGACCTGGCCGCGATGCTCGAGGCGATCACCCCGGCGACCCGGCTGGTCTTCGTGTGCAATCCCAACAACCCGACCGGCACAGCCGTCCGGCGTGACGAGCTGGTCGCTTTCCTCGACGCGGTACCCGACGGGGTCCTGATCGTTCTCGACGAGGCTTACCACGAGTTCGTCACCGACTCCACGATTCCCGACGGGATGGCGCTGCACCGGCATCGAGGCGACCTCGCGGTGCTGCGCACCTTCTCCAAGGCCTACGGTCTGGCCGGCCTGCGGGTCGGCTACTGCGTGGCGCCGGAGCCGGTAACCACCGCTGTGCGCAAGGTGGCCGTACCGTTCAGCGTCAGCTCACTGGCCCAGGTCGCCGCGCTGGCCAGCCTCGACGCCGAGGAGGAGTTGCTGGCCCGCTGCCAGCGGGTGGCCGCCGAGCGGGACCGGGTGCGGGCCGAACTGCTCGCCATGGGCTACCCCGTGCCGGACTCACAGACCAACTTCGTCTGGCTACCGCTGGGTGCGCAGACCGCCGCCTTCGACGAGCGCTGCCTGGCGCACAAGGTCGTAGTCCGCCCATTCCCCGGCGACGGCGCCCGCATCACGATCGGCGACCCTACCGAGAACGAGACCTTCCTCACCGCCGCCCGTGAGTGGCGATGCGAGTGATCACTCGCATCGCCACTCACGGGGGCGTCAGCCCCCGATGTAGCTCATTTCGACTTTGGGGAGGCCGAGGGTGGCGGTGGTGCGCTGGGCTGAGTAACGGTCGGTTCGGCCCTGCCAGATGCCGGTGATCCGCTTTTCGATCTCGCCATCGTCGGCGCCACCCCGCAGCAGGGCGCGAAGATCATGGCCGAGGCCGGCGAACAGGCAGGTGTACAACTCGCCCTTGGCGGACAGCCGAGCCCGGGTGCAGGTGCCGCAGAACGGCTGGGTGATCGAGGTGATCACGCCGACTTCACCGGCTCCGTCGAGGTAGCGATACCGAGCGGCCACTTCACCGACGTAACTGGGATCCACCGGCTCGATCGGCCAGACGGCGTTGATGGCCTCGACGATCTCCGCCGCCGGGACGACCGCGTCCAGCTGCCAGCCGTTGGTCGCGCCGACGTCCATGAACTCGATGAACCGCATGACATAACCGTGCTCGCGCCCGAAGGCGGCAAGATCGAGGAGGCCTTGGCCGTCGTTCATTCCTCGCTTGACCACCGTGTTGACCTTCACCGGGGTCAGATCGGCAGCAGCGGCAGCAGCGATCCCCTCCACCACCCGGGTGACCGGGATCTTCACGTCGCTCATGGCCCGGAACGTGTCCGCATCCAGGGAGTCCAGGCTGACGGTGACCCGGGTGAGCCCGGCGTCGCGCAGCGAGCTCGCCTTCTTCGCCAGCAGCGACCCGTTGGTCGTCATGGCCACGTCGTCCACACCGTCGATGCCGGCCAGCTGCTCGATCAGCCGCTCGATGCCGTGGCGGAGCAGGGGCTCTCCCCCGGTGAGCCGCAGTTTCCGGACACCCAGACCGGCGAACACCGTCGTAACCCGCACGATCTCCTCGAACGAGAGCAGCTCCGAGGAGTCCATGAACGGGAAGTCGGTGCCGAAGACGTCGCGAGGCATGCAGTAGCAGCAGCGGAAGTTGCACCGATCGGTGACCGAGATCCGCAGGTCCCGCAGACCGCGGCCGAACTGGTCGCTCACCGTGCTCATTCCATCCATCCGATCAGCCTACGCCCGTTCACCTTGGTGTTCCTGTTCGTCGGTGCGGCCGTGCTGGTTCACCAGGCAAACCATTACGTCCTTTATGTCCGGATAGCACGATGACTTTATGTAATTATGTCACTCTTTCGAGTGTTAACGAATCCGTATCGCGAAACGAAAACCACGATGACTGGTACGTGCGGTAAGCGGCGTGAGAATCGGTCGCGGTAGCTCCATACACTGTCTGGGAGGCTTCGGTGTCCGTACCCGCGCCGCTGTACGGTTCCTTCGCGCCGCCACCGAACCCGCTGCGCAACGGGCCGGGCCTGGTGACCTTCGCGCTCGGCCTGATGGTCGCGTTCGGGCTGGTGGCCTGGTTGGCCGCCGCCGCACTGGCCGGCGTCGGGGGTGCCATCCAGCACGTCGGCGGTGCCGTCACCGGGGCTGCCCAGCCGACTCAGTCCGCTACCACCCCGCAGGTGGCCGCCCGGCCCGTCGCGGCGACCCCGAGCGGCACCATCATGACCTTCGATCACCTGTGGACCGCCGGCGACGGCAACACCATCGTCGCCGGGGCACCGACGGTGGGCATCTCGGCACATACCGGCGAGTCGGTGATCCGCGTTGCGGTGACCCTCACCAACAACGGTGAGCGCGCCTGGAACCCGGTGTCCACCAGCTTCATCGGGAGGCTCAACCGGGCACCGGTGCCCGAGTCCACCGAGGGCGACTGGATGTACTCCACCCCGATCGTCGCACACACCTCGGTGACCCTGACCAAGGTATTCGTCGCCGGCCCCGGCCAGTTCACCTTGAGTATGAGCACCCCGCACGGCGTCGCGTTGTTCACCGGCCAGGTCTGACGTCGCCGGGCACCCGGATGGAGATGGTGGTACCGGTGCCCGGGACGAGGTCGACGACCAGGCCGTAGCGCTCACCGAACCTGTCGTGCAGCTGATCGTCGATCGTCCGCAGGACCGCCAGCAGGTCACCGTCTTCCTTGCCGGGTCCGTCGTCGGCGACGGTGATCAGGCAGTCCGGCCCCTCAAAGCGAGCCGACAGCGTGACGGTGCCACCGAGCTGCTTGCGCTCGACGCCATTGCGCACCGCATTGTCGACGAGCTGCTGGAGCGCCAGAAACGGCAGCACGACCGGCAGCGCCTTGGGCACGACGTGGCTATGCACCTGGAGCCGTTCGCCGAAGCGAGCCCGTTGCAGCGTCAGGTAACGGTCGATGTTCTCCAGCTCGTCGACCAGCGTGGTCTCGGTGGCAGAACGCAGCGAGTACCGGGCGAACTCGGCGAAAACGATCAGCAGGTCACGAGCTCGGGACGGGTCGGTGCTGACCAGGGCGACGATGGTACTGATCGTGTTATGCAGAAAGTGCGAGGAGATCTGGTCCCGCAGGGTCCGCAGCTCGGCCCGAACTCGGGCGACGGCGCGGTCCAGCTCGGCGACCATCTGCTGGTCGACGTCCTCGCGGCCACCTCCGCTGGCCTGCAGCACGATCGGCGTCCGGACCGCCGCCACATGCTTGGCGGGTCGTAAACCACGCCAGGTGGGATGCCCGAGCCGGCCATGAGCGGTCCATTGCCGGTAGGAGACCTCCCCCAGCAGCCGCGGAGCCACCCACTGCACGGCCCGCTCGGATTCCGGCGGCACCTCATCGACAAAGGGGCTGGCCGGCTGTGCCAGCACGGTCAACCGGTCGCACAACTCCTGGCGGGTCGCCTCGGTGAAACCGATACCGACCTGGCCGACGTAGCGCAGGCCGTCTTCGGTGGGCACCCCGACGAGCAGCGCGCCGATCGCGGCGGCCCGGCGACGTTCGGGAACCCACCCACCGATGATCACCTCCTGGGTCTGTCGCAGCGTGGTCTGCACCCAGCTGCGGGAACGGCCGGGCTGGTAGGTCGAGTCGACACGCTTGGCGATCACGCCATGCAGGCCGTGCTGTGCGGCGGTGTCCAGGACGGCTCGACCCTCGGTGTCCAGGAAGCATGGCGGGAGCACGACCGGTCCGTCGGCGAACTCCAATTCCTCCAGCAATTCCCGGCGACGCTGATAAGGCAGCTCGACGGTGGACCGACCATCCAGGCTCAGCAGATCGAATACGTAGTAGGTCACCGGCGACCGGTGCAGCACCGTCGAGGTGGGGCGGGCCACGTTCATCCGCCGCTGGAGTTGCGCGAAACTGGGCCGGCCGCAGGAATCCAGGGCGACGATCTTGCCGTCGAGCAGCATCCGGCGCCGCGCCGCGAACGCTTCGAGTTCGGGGTAGGCAGCGGAGATGCTGCGGTGAGTGCCGCTGTACAGACCCAACCGGTGCGGCTCGGCGCTGGCCAGCGCGCGAACCCCGTCCCAGCTGAACTCGAAAGCCCAGCCTGCCCCGACCGGCAGCGGCCCCGCTATCGGCAACATCGGACGCACCAGGTCTGGCATCGTCGTTCCCCCTTACTGCCACGTTCTGGAGGCAGACTACTTAAGGCCCTTTCAGTGCAGTCTGCCCTCAGAACGCGGTCACCGGCGCCGGTGACTGGGCTTGTCTGCTGTGTCGGCGGGGGGGCGCTGCTGCGGCACCTTGGCCGGCTGGCCGCGGACGGCTTTGGCCGCTTCGACCGAGGCCTGGAGGGCGGTGATCAGGTCCACCGCCGGAGTGGACTGCACCGGTGTCGGCGGGGCGGCGACGTCCTTGCCTGCGGCCTTGGCCTCGATGACCGACAGCAGCGCCTCGCGGTAGCCGTCGTGGTAAGCCTCCGGTGCGAAATCGCTGGACATCGCCTCGATAAGGGTGTCGGCCATCTTCAGCTCCGCGTCGCTGACCGAGACCTCCCGATCCAGCACGTCGAACTGGGCTTTTCGCACCTCATCCGGCCAGACCATCGTCTGTAGCGCGAGGACATCTCCCCGGGGCCGCACCACGGCCAGTGATTCCTTGCTCCGCACCGCGATCTTGGCCAGACCCACCCGCTTGGTGCGATCCAGCGCGGCTCGAAGCAGCTCGTAGGGCTTGCGACCAACTGACTCGGGTTCCATATAGTACCCGCGGGCCAGCGCAAGCGAATCAACCTGGTCGGCCGGCACGAAGGCGACCAACTCCACGACCTTGGTGGTGGGCAGCGGCAGGTTGGCGAAGTCCTCGTCGGTCAGCACGACGGTCTCGCCGGAGGGCAGCTCAAGACCCTTGGCGAGGTCGGCGTAGGCGACCTCCTTGCCGCACACCGTGCACACCCGGTGGTAGCGCACCCGACCGGCGTCCTCGTCGTGCACCTGGTGAAAGGACACATCGCGGTCCTCGGTAGCCGAGTACAGCCGGATGGGGATGCTGACCATCCCGAAGCTCAGTGCGCCCTTCCATATCGCCCGCATCCCACCACACTGCGACACTCCGGACCACGTGTCCACCCCAAAGCGTGGGCAGCGGCGTACCGTGATGTGGTTTGAGCAGTTTCGCAGGGCCGTCGGGCGACGCCGGCTGAGCCGGCAATCGGACCACGGGAGGGCGCGCTATGACCGTCGTCATCATCGCGGCGTTGATCGCGATCGTGGCCATCGGGGCGTTGTGGCTGCTGTCCGGTGCCCGGGTGATCAGCCAGTTCGAGCGCGGCGTGGTGTTCCGGTTCGGCCGGGTGACCAGTGCGCCCCGGCAGCCGGGGCTGACCTGGGTCGTACCGGGGGTGGAGAAACTACGCAAGGTCAACATGCAGATCGTCACCATGCCGGTGCCCGCCCAGGACGGCATCACCCGCGACAACGTGTCGGTGCGGGTGGACGCGGTGGTGTACTTCCAGGTACACGACCCGATCAAGGTCGTGGTCGACGTGCAGAACTACCTGCAGGCCGTCTCGCAGGTCGCGCAAACGTCGCTACGCTCGATCATCGGTAAGAGCGACCTGGACGACCTGCTGTCCAACCGCGAGCGGCTCAACGAGGGGCTGGAGCTGTTGATCGACAGCCCGGCACTGGGTTGGGGCGTGCAGATCGACCGGGTGGAGATCAAGGACGTCGCACTGCCCGAGTCGATGAAGCGGTCGATGTCGCGCCAGGCGGAGGCCGAACGCGAACGGCGAGCACGGGTGATCAGCGCCGAGGGCGAGCTGCAGGCGTCGGAGAAACTGGCCCAGGCGGCAGCGGTGATGGCGGAGACCCCCGCGGCCCTGCAGCTGCGGCTGCTGGAAACCGTCGTTCAGGTCGCCTCGGAGAAGAACTCGACGCTGGTGCTGCCGTTCCCGATAGAGCTCCTCCGTTTCCTCGACGCCGCCACCCCCCGCGCCACCGAGCGGTTTGACCTGCATTCAGGGGGGTCACCGGCACCCGAGGGGTTACCGGCACCCGAACCGCCCCGCTGAATGCACCATCACCGCACGTTGATCGCTACCACACCGGTGGTGGTGCCCAGGTAGGCGCAGTCGGCGGCGAGGGTGGGAGAGGCGAAGTGGGGGAGATCGCCCACGTCGATCTGCTGGCGAGGCGCGCCGGTCGCCGGGTCGAGCGCGTAGAGCACGCCTCGGTCGGTATCGGTGACCCAGACCGCGCCACCACCGACGACCGGGGACCCGTCGGCCGGTACCGCCGCCTTCCACCGCAGCCGTAGCCCGCCAGCAGGGTCGACGTCCACCGCGCGGGTGCCGTCGGCGCACGGAATGTAAACCGTCGAACCGGCGACCGCGCTGCCACCGAAGGCTTGGCAGGTCGGTTGCGCAGCGAGCTGGCCACCGACACCGCCGAGCCGGGCGGCGTCGAGCAGATAGCCGTCACCACGCTTGCCGACGGCGAGCACCGCCTCGCCGACCACGACCGGGCTCATCGACCCGAGGTCGAGGTCGGCCGCATTGTCGGCCACCCACTGCGCAGGGCTGAAACTGTCGGCCAGGGACAGCTGCGGGGTCAACGCGAGCACCGAGTCGCTGTGGTCGTAGCCCTGGGTGGACTCCCCGTTGCCCACGGCGTACAGCAACCGTCCGTTGTGGACGGTGGCGCCGCCGGGCGCCCAGATCCCGGCCTCCCGGGTGGTCGGCACGGCATAGCTGCGCAACGGACCGGTGCCGGTGGTCGGCGCGGCGACGACCGAGCCGATGTAGTCACCGCAGTCGCCGAACAACCCGCCGTAGGCGACGTACACCCAGCCGTCGAGAACCGTCAGCGCCGCACGCTGCTGGTGGGCGATCTCGTCGCCTTTCGGCGGCGGCAGCGCGCGGCGCAGCAGCACCGCGCCGCCGGCCAGATCCACCCCGGCCAGGGTGTGCCGGCCACCCTGCGTTTCGGCGACGACGAAGACCAGCCCGGTGGCCTGGTCGTAGACCGCTGTGCCGGTGATTCCGAGCGGATCGATGTTGCCGCAGGGCAGGTCCGAACCGTTCATGGGCTTTCCCAATGAGGCCGACCACAGCACGTGCCCGTCCGCGGCGGCCAGTGCGTAGACCGTGTTGCGTTCCGTCGCCGCGATCACCCGGTCGCCGATCACCAGCGGTTGGCCGTACACCGCACCGTCCAGCCGAGCCTGCCAGGCGCGGCGAAGTGTGCCCAGCGACGCGAACCGGCTGGCGACGCCGGTGCGGGCGTTGTCGTGGTGGTAGGTCGGCCAGTCGGCGGGACCCACCGCGGCGGGCGGAGCAGCTCCCGGGGGCCGGGGGCTGCTCACGGGCGGCTGCACCGGAGCTGGGGGGCCGACGGGGGCCGAGCAACCAGCTACGGCGGCGAGCACAACGACTGCGGTGACGGTTCTCACGCGCAACAGTGTGCCGCGTGGCAGGTCAGGTCGCCGGCATGAGTCCTCCCTGCGTGAGATAGGTAGTCATATCCCAGTAGTCGCGGTTTTCCTTGATCTTCCCGTGCCGCAGCACGCCGATCGAGACGCCAGGAATATCGAAGCGCATTCCAGTGGCGGGGAACCCGCGCTCGTCGTCAGCACCATCATTCGTTCCCGACATGGTCCACTCGAAGTAGCTATTCAGTAGGGGCGGCGGCTGGTGGTAGCCAGGCGCCGGTGGTGAACAGCTGCTCGAGGACGTCAAGGCTGGTCATGCCCCATTTGGTGGCGGTGGACAGGTAGGAGCGCACGATGGCGAAGTCGGCGAGGCCGGCTAGGGTGCGCCAGCAGCCGCCCGAGGTGCGTTGCTGGACTTTGACCGGTCTGACGTCGCGTTCGGCGAGATTGTTTGTCCAGGGCACGGCGAGATCGACCACGAATCGCAGGATCATGGCCTCGTGGTCGCGGAAACGCCGAGCCAGGCGTAGCGCGTCACGGGCGTGAGGTCCTGCGCGGGCGGCGTTGGCCTGGATACCCAGCTGGGCCGCGCCGCGGTAGTGGTTAGGGATCTGGGCTAGTGCGGCGTCGTCGAGGGTGTCGTGTCCGGCGGCGCGGGCGGCGGTGGTCTGCTGGTGGGCGTCGGTGAGGGTGTCGGCCATTGCCTGCGCCCACAGTTGCTGTTCGGGGTCGGCGGTGTGCACCGCACGAAGATCACGCAGGAGATGAGCACCGCACCACGCGTGATGAGCCTGGATGAGATGGGCGTACCCGGCGTAGCCGTCACGCACGATCGTGCCGCCGTAGCCGGGGGGCACCTGCCCGGCGTCGATGTCGGCGCTGCTGCGTCCCCCCGTGTGCATCACGGTCAAAAACTCGGTGCACGCCACGTGCACGTAGGTCAACCCGCCCGCCGCCCGACCTGGTGTCTCATCGGCGTGCAGGACCCCGACCGAGCGCAGCAGCTGTTGGACCCGGGGCAGAAATGTCGCCTCCAGTAACCGGGCAGCCCGGGCCCGCACCCCGGCCATGAACCCCGTGGACACTCCCACCCCGAGCAGCGAACCCATCAGCATCGCCGCCCGACCCACCGGCAGGTAGTGCCCGCACAGCAGCTCCGCCGCCCGCGCCAACACCCCGGGCCCGTAGCACGCTCGGCCGCGCACGAACCCCGGCGCAGCACCCGTGCCCGGCGTCCCACACCGCGGACAGACCCGATTGACCAGCTGGTACTCGGTCACCCGCGGCGGCGGCGGTGGGCGCACATCGCTCACCTGACGACGTTCCACCCCGGCCACCGGGGCACCCGACAGGTCCTGTCCACAACCGCCGCAGCAGGCCGGATCACAGGTGATCACCTCATCCGGGTCATCCACCAACGGCATCGTCGACCCCGGATCCCCCGGCTGCTTACCCGGCCGGCGCCCCGACGACTTACGCGACGACCGCGACACCGGCTTGCGGTAAGGCGAGTCCGAAGACGGCGGCCTGTTCGAGGTCGAGGAATCCTTACCCAGCCGCCGCTCCAACTCCGCGATCCGCTGCTCCTGGGCCGCGATCACCTCCCGCAAACCCGCGTTGGCCTCCCACAGCTCCACAACCAGCGCGCGCAACTCCTCCACCGAGGTGGGAAGGCTCGCAACACCCGGACCGCCGGACATGCCACCACATGATCAGCATCAACCAGTAAGATCAAGCCGACACTCCGCAACCCGTCCCAGACACCTCAGCAGTCCTCCCGCCCCGAGCGTGCTGAATAGCTACCACTCGAACGCGTATGCTTCACCGGTTACGGCATTGAGGTCTACCACGGGCGGCGAACATCTTCGGCTACCGCTACCAGCCGGAGGACGGCGCTCCGCCGGACTTGACGGACCTGAACGGAGCCGTGTTCTTCGTGGTGGAGCCAGCGTCGTCGGGCTGAGCTGCCCGGCTGCACCACCCACATGCCGGCAAACAGCCGAACCAACGTTGCCCCGATCAGCACACTATGACCGACACATGAGGATTCGATCCTCGTTTCGCCCATAGTAATGTTCAACTTTTTCCACAAAGGTAAATCCCAGTCTTTTGTACAAAGATATCGCGGCATTGTTGTCGGGCGCTACAGTGAGAAATATTTTCTCACACGAATAGGAATCCGCTTTAGCCAGCAGCCGCCTGGCAAGTGTGGCACCAATACCCTTTCGCCGGTGCGGCAAACTGACAACCAGTGAGAGAAACCACCCGCTGTCCTGACTTACCGACCGCGCGATAATACCATATGCGATCACATTTCCGTTAGCGTCCTTGCAAACTTGAACAAACTCACCGGACATATCGATAAATTGGCGCAATACCACGTATGAGTACGCGTCATCCCCATACGTCTCCACCTCAAGGCGTCGTACTCCCTCCAGATCAGACGTAAGCGCCTGGCCGAACGTGGGCACAAGATCTATTTCTGCTGCCGTTGACTTTCCAGCGTCTGGCCGCTGATCCACAGTCATTCCATCGACCTACCCCTCATCCATCCTCCAGCCGCACTTCGTGATCTTCGGCGTGCCGTGAGACCGCATAGCCTAGAGGCTGTCGATTCAGCCCTGTCTGTCGCCTGGCACAGTGAAGATCTTCTGCCGTGACCAGCTGGTCAAGATCCACCATGGGTGACGCCCGGTGGTCGCTCGATCAACCTCAGTGACTACCCTGACGAGGCTACCCCGACGAGCGGGCCGAGCTCGCGTCTGCGCGACGGCGCTGTGCTGACAGCGAAGGCCGTTGGACCCAGGCCAGTAATCGGCGTTTTCTCATTTTATCCGCCTGCTCGATGTTCAGCTGGCCCTAGGACGTGGACTGCCGCGGGCGCCACCGAGAGTCGCGATCGACCACCCGAGGAGAAATATGGACATCAAGGACATCAAGGACATCTTCTTTCATCGTGGCAGTGCGGAGCGCTCATCCCGCGGCAAGCGATAGCCGACAGCACCAAAACAGCGCGTCGAGTCGTTCTCACTCCCTTCGAGCTCACCGAGGTCGAGATCCGCCACGCCAGAGTCCAGTTCTCGCCTGCCGTCGGCCATAAAAGTGGGCAGTACACCGCAGCGGGGCCTGTGTTTTCTTGGTCAAGGGATACCATGACAACCATGAGAGGTGAGATGCTGACGGGATGCTGACGGTTGGAGAGATACACACCGGACTCTTGCAGAACCGGACGTCACTCACACAGCTTCTCACTACACAGGTGCTCGCCCTCATGCCAGGCGTACCAGTACGCCGTTCTGAACGCCCCATCGCACACGCAGTGTCACCTGATGTGCTCACTGGGGTAGACTGTCAATTGGCGACATCGTCGGGATCCCGGGTGAGAGGCATCGGCACGGCGGTGTCGCGAGCGACGATTACCGGCGGTCGCATACTGCAAGGATCCGCGTACGCTCACGTCGTCAAGGGCGACGCCGATCGGCGGCTACC
This sequence comes from uncultured Actinomycetota bacterium, assembly GCA_963823755.1. Lineage (GTDB taxonomy): Bacteria > Actinomycetota > Actinomycetes > Mycobacteriales > Pseudonocardiaceae. The sequence continues at coordinate 24,903 of CAWGMP010000020.1, read as the reverse complement.
GTGGTCTCACTACCTGTCTCGGCCGGGCGTCATCGAGACACTCGGGAAGACGGATTTCGCCGACCTCGCCGGTGGTTTTCTCGCCGCTAAACCGGCACCAGTGAGCCTCGACCTCGGAGCAGTAAGCGGTCGTGTGATGGACATGGTGCAGCAGTCGTCAGGATTCGATCGCAAGCCGCCGTTCAGAATGGCGCGCACACGAATGCGCTGCATAGTCGCGTTCAACGAGGCGGAGCACAAGGACAGTAGGGCGCAATTCACTATCGACAACGCAACCGCACGAACGTTGCGGTTGACGATCGATGCGAAAGACCTGCCCGCCGCAGTCGCGTTTTGTGAAGACCTAGCGCTGCACGACTGGCTTCTCACCGCGCTACTTCGGTTGATCGAGCATAGCCACGACCGCGGCGGGCGCCCACAGCTGATCAATGGGCTGCAACCGGTCATCGACCACCTGCTTCACCTGTGGATGCCCGCAGCACGGCTCGACAGGTCCATGTTGCCGTTGTGGCGAAGCTTGGAACAGCAACCGGGTTTCACCAAACAGTGGACGGCGTCGGTCGGTTGGGTCCGCGACCAAGTGGCTTTGAGCACAATCATGCTGCTGAGATCCCTAGCTACGGAGAACAGAGGAGGGGACAATGGCAAAGAATGACAAAAATGGCCACACGCAACATGGGAAGGTGCTTCGCAAGATTTTCATCGCTCTACTGTCTGGCGGACTGGCGTACTTCGTCACAAATACGTCAGCCCAGCCGCAGATCTGGGTATTGACGATCTCCGTCCTTATCGGTGGAGCTACACTGATCACACAGTTCATGAACGACTTCGGTAACCAGCTGGAGAGTTTCGCAAAGAAACTGGAGAATCTGGTAGAGGGGCAGGTGGATCGCTCAAACGAGATTCAGTCACTGATCGAAGACGGATTCACCAGGACGAACGAGGCGACAGAGTTGCTCCGGGCAGTGGAGGAATCCTCACTGCAAACAGACGTGATCACTCAGCTGGTGCGGCACTCGACGCAGATCGAACCCGGTTCTCCGCCGCTGGTCAACGGATTTGCACAGGCGCAGATCAGTCGGACTTCCCAATTCTTGAAAGAGCTCAGCGAAGGTGGGATGGTCTCTCACGATGGTGAGGATCGGGAATGGCTCCTAGAACTCACCATCCAATCGCAACACACCATCGACGCCACCAGCTTGAGTACCGTGGATGCCGGAGCCACCAGTTTTCACGGTGGGCTGTGGACAAGCGACTTCGGTCAACGTTATCTTAAGCTCCAACAGGACGCCATACACCGTGGGGTCCTGATCAGGAGGGTCTTCATTCTCGACGGTTCCGAGCAGCCTGACGACTCAGACTTCCTGCTCATCTGCCGGCAACAGCAGGATATAGGAATCCACACCAGAGTACTGGACCGGTTTACGATCCCGCATTCCCTCAAGAACGGCCTGTTCGACTTCATCGTGTTCGACGACGCCATCAGCTATGAGGTCACAGCTGCTTCACGCGTCGCCGACGACATGTGTCCAACAATCGTTAAAACCCACTTGGCGCTTCAGGCTCAAACAGTGAAAGAGAGAATACGCCGATTCGAGGATCTCTGGGACTACGCCCAAGAATTAAATTAGCATCAGAGTCCCCCCGGGGCTTAATTTGGCTGCGCGGCGCTACTGCCAGCGATGACGTATCCGATCCGATCGACAAGTTCCAGCGGCAGCTCGATACCTTCCCCCCGACTGCGCGCCGTCATCTGGCTGAGTACCTCGCGGTCTATGGACACTTGGCTGAGAATCGTGCGCACAGCAAGCTCGATGGGCAGAAACCGTGTCGAGAGGATAGAAAGCGTCCGATACGCACTGAACGGTGCGGCGGTCGAATTAAGCTGTGTCACCGCCGGAATTTTGTCCCAATCGTCAGGGAACACTCCATCCCATGGTCGTGGTAACGCGACACCTTTACCGTTGTGACGGAGCGTCCCGAGCCGAAGCAGCTGCCAGACCGCCGCCAGAAACGGGCACGACCACGTCCTGTGGCCGTTGCTCTCGTCCCACAGCTCCACGTCGACGAAAATCGAGTGCCGACGGGCTGAGTTCTGGATCGGTGGCGTCCACGGCGCGACCGTCTCCATTGCCTCACGAGCAACATCATCGGCCGGTGACCGCTGGCCATTGGATAGCCATCCCACCTCCGTAGGGTGGGGCCGGGAGCCATTAGTGGAGGGAGGTGGGTCAGGCACCAAGCGGCCCTCGACCAAGCTTGCCAGGTCCACATCGTCCGCGTGGGCGCATCCGGATTCCCGGGCCAGGTAGTCGATCTCCAGGCCGGCCGCGCGCGCGGCACTCACCAGCGCGGGTATGACTTCGGCGGGTGAGCTGAATCGCGTGAAGTAATCGTCGACCAGAAAGCACGTGCTGACCCGGGTCCGCGGCTCTCGATTTTGCTGGCCATGCTTGCCCTTTCGGTTCCGCAGGCTTTCCGCGCAGACTTGGCGTGCCGCGTTCACCCACGGAACAACCTGCGCGAAATGCTGCTGAAGGTCCATACCAGCCGCAAAATCGTCCATATACAGATGGCCAAGCTCGATCGACAGATGCGAGAGCGGAACTGACGCCACCCGACGCTCCGCAGTAGCCTCACGAAAGACCGAATCGGCCGTCACAAGCCCTCCCATGCGGAATCGTCCAGCAGCCGTTTAGCGAGCGTCTCGAACGCTTCGACGGTCTCCCGGTTGGCGATCTGACTCGCGTAGGTGTCGTTGTCAGAGATCAGCTGCTCACGCCACTGGAGCACTGGGTCGAGCGGCACCGTACCCAGCATCGTCGTCCGGCCGAGCTTATGCTTGCCTGCCAGCTCCTGGAGGTCTCGGTTGGCGTCTCGCAGCCACGCGACCTGGGCCGGCCGCAGCCCGGCCAGCTCGGGGGAGTTGGGGTCGACGACTGCCGTCCGGACGAAGCGGATCGAATCGTTGAGCGTGGCCCGATCATGCCCTCGGTCCACGCCGATGTCGAGGATCCCTCGCTCGTCGTAGACAAGACCGGATGCAGCGATGATGTGCTGTCGAGTCCACCGGTGGAATACCAGCCATCGGGTGGTCACTGATCGCAGCTCTGGCTCAGCTGTGGCGGCAAGCACCATCTCGGTGGCGGGCGAACGTCCCGCACTAAGATCGACTAGGCACAGCTCGAACTCCTCTTGCAACCGAAGGAAAAGACGAACACACCGCTGGACCACGTCCCGATTAGACGGAAACTCTCCCCCACCGCTGTCCCCCGGCAACAATACTAGCCGACCTGCACCCAGAGGTCGATCACGCAGATTCACGCGGTCTGACTCCGACCAGACATCCAGCTGTTCCGGCTCGGGGCACCTCCCTCGCAAATACGAGTGAAGTCCACCGTCCGGAGTACCACTGATCGCCTTGGTGACGTTGAAGATCGCACCCGCGGTGGGGGAACCGAAGTCGAAGTCAAGATAGCAGACATCACTACCCTGCACTGCCCGCCGGTAGATGACGTTGCTGCTCGTCACTGAGCGCCCGGTGCCACCCTTGTCGGAAGTCGCGAAAACCAGCACGGTTAAATCCCTTCGGCCGCATCCTGGCGAGCCGAAGCCAGCCGTTCGAGATCGCGTAACACCTCGCTGGCGAGCACCATGGCGCTACCCGGACGCTCGTCTAGGATCTCCCACGCCCGACCCAGATTCGCGCGTACTCCCTGCAAAACCGCTCGCATCGACGGCCCAGCGTCGCCTGACCCGCTCAACAGCTCGCGGTCGAAAAGGTGGTCTGCCTCATGGAGCAAGTCTTCGGCCAGATCAGTCAGTCCCGTGCTGTGTACCGGTGCCCGGCTGACCACATTTGCCGCCGCGACCAGACATTCGACCACACGTTCCGTATAATACCACGTCGGTAGCTCGTGGCGGGTACTCAGCTGGGCGTAGACGTCGATCGGCTGGTCCCACAGGTCTTGTCCAGGGCCATCTTTTAGCCGGCGCAAAAGCAGGTGGTCCCACACATTGTCCGCGAGCGTCAGGAGGCGACCGCGCAGCTCAGTGTCACGCACGAGCCCTGCAATCCCGAGAATACGTTTCAGCAGAAGTGGTGAGAAGTTGGAGACAAGCCAACCGACAGGGTGATCACCTAGAGCCTCACTGCCACGCAACCCTAACCGCACACCGGGAGCGTGTAGTACGAGGGCAGGGTCGTTCTCCAATGGCCGCCGATTGATCCGCCCCCGATTGGCCAGCTCCTCCAGAACACGCCCAACCCGACCGAGTTCCGCGTCGGACGCTCGACTGTTCACCATTTCCTGTACTACCACCGCCGAGACCAGCAGACTGTAGTAGTCAGTTTCCTGCCCATCCGAGGTACGCCAGGGGAGGTCTTCGAGCGGCCAACGGCCAGTGCCGAAGGTCGCGATGGTCGACCAGTACGACTGGGTGAGATCCCATCGGATTTGGAGTGCTTGCGCGAGCCGGCGCTGCTCCTCATTGAGGAGACCCAAGATTCGAGTGCGCTCGGAGAAAAGATCTTCAAGGCCACCTAAAGCGGCAGTCGTGAAATAGAGATACGGGTTGTTCACCGCGACGCCGTCTGGCTGCTCGATTTCTTCTTGCGTCTCGATGGGCTGAGCGTCCTTGACGATCCCCCATGACCACCCACACTCGAAAAGTCGACTGGAACTCTCGAGGTCAGCGTCTTGTCCGGAACCAATGGTGATGTCGCGGAGACCACTCCTGACCTCCTGCAGTGCAATCCGTAAATCCCTGACGACCTGGCGCTCGGGTAAGTTGTTTTTGTTGGATCGACTGCACAGTATACGGCCGGCCGGATCGCGTACGTCGAAGACGTGGACACTGAAGCTGCGGAGCAGACCGACCATTGCCGCCGTCAGCCGAGTAGTCGCCAACACTTCGAGCTTGCGCACCTCCTGGCGGAGCTCTTCCCGGGTAATCACACCACGAAAAAGCCGGGTGAAGCTAAGGACTGCCAACGTCAGTGTGATCGACATCGAAAAGGAATCGACGACGTCAAGCTCCCCTTGACTGGCGCTTGGCACTACCCCTGACTCGTGTGGGTCAAAGTAGCTTTCGCCGGAGAAAGTCGGTAACCCAGTGGCACTCGTGTACTGCTCCATATACTCGATCAAGACCCTGACAAGCAGTTTGGGAATTTCAATAGCGCCCCCCAGGTCTTGGAGTGCATCAAGGACGTCTTCAGCCGTCTCGTCGGGTTTACCCAGCCGGAAGGAGGCTAGCTCCGTGGCGGGATACAAGATGCAGAGCAACTGCTCCGCATCGCTGATCGAGTTGCTTCGATCACGGCCATCCCTCACCCATTTGCCCTCTTGAAAAGAGGCGCGGGCAGTGGCACGCCAAATTTCCAGAAGCTGCTGTCGCGGTTGGATTCTCATCAGTAGCCGTCCGCCTGCATAATCATTTTCCTATGCTACTAGTAGTACAATTTGAGTCGAGGGGCGTCCTACGAGAATTCTCTAGTGAGTCCAGTGGATGCGTTCCTAGAGAACTCGGGTTCGCGACAGCCGGCTGGGTACGGTCGCCGGCCACCAGCAGTGGGTGAGATATGGCAATCTCAGTGCCACAGCAAAATTCCCCTCGACGGTGCGTGCTCCACGGTGACAAACCCGTCCCGCCATGCGGGGACGGGACGTCGACCATCATGATACTATTAATACTTCGCTTCAGACCAGCCACAGTTGCGGCCGCGGGGGCACAGGCAAGTAAGCATCACGCTCCCCGACTGCGGCTTCGTCGCGAGTTCCACCTCGGCCGAGATCCCCGCCGCTGCGCACCGGTCACGATCTGCGGTCCACGACTCGGCGCATACCAACTCCCAGTCCACCAGCGCCCGCCCACGCCGGCTGGCGTAGGCCACGAAGCCGGTCTCATCGACCGCCCACATCCCATCCGGCCCACCAGGGTGCTCCACGACGTAGTCGCGCAGGTCATCACGCACCCGTCGGCGCACCCGATGCCACCGCATCCCAGCCGGTCCGATCAAACCTTAGCAACTCCGATCCAACCGGTCATACCACCCACAAGATCAAGCATAGCGAATGGTCGTGACTAAGGAGAACCACTATGCTTATCGTGTTATTGCCAACCGGACGAGAATCTTGAGGTCAAGCGTGGATCTGGTAACCCTAGCCGTCGAGCGAGACCTCGACGAAATCCGACAACTCGACCAGCTGTGCTTCCCGCCGGGAGACTTGTACCGGGAACCTGCGGCCCCAGGAGAGCTGGAGAAGGGCATCTGCGCGCAACGCGTCAGTATCGTCAGGAGAAACGGAGAAATCGTCGGCTTCTTGCAGTATGAAAAGCCCCTCGAGGACCACGTTTACATCAGCGCTCTAGGTGTACATCCAGATGCCAGAGGGCAACAGGTGGGCCGTATACTTCTCAAAAACCTACTCTCGCAGATCTCCACGTCTGGCAAGCTCCCTGCCGTCTCGACTGTGACCGGTCCGTCGAACTACGCCATGCTGCGCCTGCTCTTGTCACAAGGTTTTCTCGTGCGGACGATTATGAGAGACTACTTTGGACCTGGCCATGACCGCTTCTACTGCCAGTACAAGGCCCGGGCCGGGTACGTAGATCCCGATGATCGGTACTTAATTCCAGTACATGCGAGCGATCACATAGCAAAATTGTTGACAACAGAGGATTACGTGATCACTTCCGTGGTAACCTTGCCGATGGGGCTAGCTTTTGAGATACGCAAGTTCGAGCGCGATGACTTCGCCGCTCTTCAGTCCGATGAATGTGCAGCAAGCATCACATTCTCTGGCGGCGCACTCGGGGCGATCACCTTTATTCTCGGGTTCTCGTTCGTCTCCTCCAGCTATCCTGACGATGTCCGCGTACTACTGATAGGGGCCGCCGTCATCACTACTTTCTCTCTCATCATCTACGCGAACGCGTCCGGCGAGCTGTCACGACTGCGGTCGAATGTTTTCAGCCATCACATGAAATGGGGTAACGTACTGTCCGAGTACGGGGGAGTTCTGCCGTTCTTGATTACATTACCCGTTGTACTCGCCAGCGTGTCCGGACATCATTGGGTTGCGCTCACAACGGCGACTATCGTGTCGTTAGCCTTATATATGTATGAGCGATCTCACTTTTCGATAGCCTCACGCTTTCGAAGAACTCCCTTCATCGTCAGCCTTGAGGTCGTGACCTGCAGCGCTCCGATCACAGGTGTTCTTGCCGTGCTCTATCTTCCCAATACCTGGCCCTGGACCGTAGGAATCAGTTTGGCGTTGATGCTGAAAATAGTGATCTACCTCATCCGTCGCCCCGCAGAGTCAGGACCGAGTACCAAGAACGAGCGCTGGGCACTGCGAGAGTGAGACCAGCAGACGAGCCGCTGCTCTGGCTACTGTCCGAGACACCCGTCATGGATAACCCGAGTCAGTGTGTGCCGCTCCCTGAAGCCTTGTCATAGCCGGCGCGGCGCAGAGCGTCGGCGAGCGCGCCGCCGGCCGGTTTGTCGCGGACGGGTGGGCGCTTGGTGGCCTTGCGTGGCACGCCGGGTGCCGGTGGGGCCTCGGCCGGATCGTCGAGCCGCAGGGTGAGCCCGATGCGGTTGCGTGGCACGTCCACGTCGAGCACCTTCACTCGCACGACGTCGCCTGGCTTCACCACGTCGCGCGGGTCCTTGACGAAGATCTTGGACATCGCCGAGACGTGCACCAGGCCGTCTTGATGCACGCCTACATCAACGAAAGCGCCGAACGCCGCGACATTGGTGACCACGCCTTCGAGCACCATGCCCGGCTTGAGATCGGAGATCTTGTCGACTCCCTCGGCGAAGGTTGCGGTCGCGAACGCCGGTCGTGGGTCCCGACCCGGCTTCTCCAGTTCGGCGAGGATGTCGGCGACCGTGGGCAGGCCCACCGTGGCGTCGACGAAATCGGCCGGTCGCAGTGTTCGTAGCAGCGCGGTGTTGCCGATCAGGGTGGTGATGTCGGTGCCCGCGGTGGCGAGGATGCGGCGCACCACGGGATAGGACTCGGGATGCACGCTGGACCGGTCCAACGGGTCGTCCCCGCCGGGGATACGCAGGAAACCGGCGCACAGCTCGAACGCCTTGGGGCCCAGGCGCGGGACGTCGGCCAGCGCCCGCCGGGTGCGGAACGGGCCATGGGCGTCGCGGTGCATGACGATGTTCTCGGCGAGTCCCACGGTGATGCCCGACACCCGCCGCAACAGCGGCGCCGACGCCGTGTTGACGTCGACGCCGACGGCGTTCACGCAGTCCTCCACCACCGCGTCCAACGAACGGGACAGCGCCGCTTCGGGCAGATCATGCTGGTACTGGCCGACGCCGATCGACTTGGGTTCGATCTTGACGAGTTCGGCGAGCGGGTCTTGCAACCGGCGCGCGATCGACACCGCACCGCGCAGCGAGACGTCCAGCTCGGGCAGCTCCTGGGAGGCGTAGGCCGAGGCGGAGTACACCGAGGCGCCCGCCTCCGACACCACGGCCTTGGTGACACCCAGCTGCGTGACCAGCTCGGCGGCGAGCTTGTCAGTCTCCCGCGACGCTGTGCCGTTACCGATCGCGACGAGTTCGACTCGATGCGCTGGGACGAGCCGGGTGAGCACGGCCAGCGCCTCGTCCCAGCGACGCTGCGGAACGTGCGGGTAGATCGTCTCGGTGGCCACCACCTGGCCGGTCGCGTCGATGACCGCGACCTTGACGCCGGTGCGGTAGCCAGGGTCCAGTCCCATGGTCGGTCGGGCGCCCGCGGGCGCGGCGAGCAACAGGTCACGCAGGTTGGCGGCGAACACGCGCACCGCCTCGTGCTCGGCCGCCTGACGCAGCCGCATTCGCAGGTCGATGCCCAGGTGCAGCAGGATCCGGGTGCGCCAGGCCCAACGCACCGTGTCGGCCAACCAGCGGTCAGCCGGACGACCCCGCTCATCGACGCCGAACTGGGCCGCGATGGCCTGCTCGTAGCGGCTCGGTCCGGGCGCGACACCCCCCGGTTCCGGCGCCGGCGCCGACTCGGGCTCGGGGCAGAGGTCCAGGACGCCCTCCTTCTCGCCCCGGAACAGCGCCAGGATGCGATGGGAGGGCAGCTTCGTGAAGGGCTCGGAGAACTCGAAGTAGTCCGCGAACTTGGCGCCGGCCTCCTGCTGCCCGGCCCGCACCCGCGAGACCAACCGGCCCCGTGACCACATCTGCTCACGCAGGGACCCGATGAGGTCGGCGTCCTCGGCGAAGTGCTCCACCAGGATGGCGCGGGCGCCATCGAGAGCCGCGGCAGCGTCGGGCACGCCCTTCTCGGGATCGGCATAGGGCGCAGCGGTGGCATGCGGATCCTGGGTCGGGTCGGCGAGCAGCCCATCGGCCAGCGCCTGGAGCCCGGCCTCCCGGGCGATCTGCGCCTTGGTCCGGCGCTTGGGCTTGTAGGGCAGGTAGAGATCCTCCAGCCTGGCCTTCGAGTCGACCGCCATGATCCGCGCCTCGAGCGCGTCATCGAGCTTGCCCTGCTCACGGATCGAGTCGAGGATGGTCGTCCGGCGCTCCTCCAGCTCGCGCAGGTAGTGCAGCCGCTCCTGCAGGGTGCGCAACTGCGCGTCATCGAGCCCGCCGGTCGCTTCCTTGCGATATCGGGCGACGAAGGGCACGGTGGCACCGCCGTCGAGCAGCTCGACGGCAGCACCCACCTGTCGTTCGGGTACGCCCAGCTCGTCAGCGATCCGCTGGTTCAGCGACGTGGTCACGACGCGCACGAAGCCTCCTCGGGTCTGTCTCGAAGCCGGTCGCCGGCCACCGAGTCACGGTAGCGGGGCCGACCGACACTCGTTTCGACGCTCTGCTCCGAGGTGTCTCGGTCACCTGACGTCAGCTCTCGGCGGCGAGCATCACCAGGACTGTCGTGGCCGTAAGGCAGACTGCGCCAGGTGACCATCCGGCTCATTTCCGACACCGCGGAAGCGAGGAAGGCCCGTGGAGCCTTCTTCACGCCGCCTGAGCTGTGCCGGTACGTGGCGGACTGGGCGATTCGCTCGGCTTCGGACGAGGTTCTGGAGCCTTCCTGCGGGCAGGCCGCGTTCCTGCTCGCGGCCGGTGAGCGACTCGACGCACTAGCCACGTTCGCGGGCGAGGTGCCGGGCAGGACCGAGTTGCACGGGATCGAACTACACCGTGACAGCGCCCGGCAGGCGGAGGCGTTCGTCCGGGCCGCCGGCCACCGAGCGCGCGTGATCGCCGGGGATTTCTTCCTCGTCCCACCGACCGGCCGCTACGACGCGGTCATCGGCAACCCCCCCTATGTCCGGTACCAGGACTTCGCCGGGGAGGCTCGGGCCCGCAGCCGCGAGGCCGCCCTTCGGGCCGGGGTGCCGCTGACCAGGCTTGCTTCCTCGTGGGCGGCGTTCACGGTGCACGGCGCGCTGTTCCTGAAGCCGGGGGGCCGGCTCGGGCTGGTGCTCCCGGCGGAGCTGCTGTCGGTGAACTACGCCGCTGAGGTGCGCCGGTTCCTCATGCAGCGGTTCGCCCGGGTCCGCCTGGTGTTGTTCACCGAACGGGTCTTTCCGGGGGTCCAGGAAGAAGTCGTGCTGCTGCTCGCCGACGGTTATGGCCAGGGCCCGGCCGAGCATTGCGAGCTCCAGCAGCTGCGTGCCGCTGCGGACCTGGCGGGAGCGGCTCCGCTGATCCGGACCTGGAAACCGGACCCGGTGGAGGGCAAGTGGACGTCGTCGCTGCTGTCCACCGCGGCATTGGAAGCGCACCTGGCGCTGCAACGAAGCGGGCAGTTCACCACGCTGCAGTCCTGGGGTGAGATCACGCTGGGCATGGTCACCGGCAACAACGGATATTTCGCCCTTCCCGCCGACCGCGCCGGTGAGCTGGGTCTGCGCGGCGACGAGCTGCTGCCGGTATCGCCGCCCGGCTCGCGCCACCTGCGCGGTCTGGCCTTCACAGTCGCCGCCCACCAGCAGCTGGCCAGGACGGGATCGTCGACCTTGCTGTTCCGACCGGCGGGGCAACCCTCGCAGGCGGCCAGGCGCTACATCCGGGCCGGCGAGCAACTCGGGGTGCACACCGCCTACAAGTGCCGGGTTCGCTCACCCTGGTGGCGGGTGCCCTTGGTGCCACCCTGTGATGTGTTGCTGACCTACATGAACGCCGACAGCCCGCGGCTGTGCGCCAACCATGCTCGGACCCACCACCTCAACTCGGTGCACGGCGTGTACCTGCGTCCCGAATTGCGCAAGCTGGGGATCGAAGCTCCTGCCGCTGGGTGCGCTGACCTCGATGACCCTGCTGGGCGCTGAGACGGTGGGCCGCGCTTATGGCGGCGGCATGCTCAAGCTGGAGCCCAAGGAAGCGGACCGGCTTCCGGTGCCCGAACCGGGCGTGCTGCAGCAGGCCCAGACCGCATTGATCGCGATACGCCCGCAGATCGCGGCTCTGCTGGGTAGACCCGGAGGGTTGGCTGAGGCCGTCACCCTCGTCGATAATGTCCTGCTCGTCGGCGAACTCGGTATCGCTCACTCGGAAGTGAAGGTACTTCGGGACGCGCACGCCGAGCTGGCGGCTCGCCGGACGGCACGAGGAGGCGCGGTCCGTGGCCTGCCCCGCACCTGATATCAGCACCTGGCTGGCGGGAGCGCACTGCTGATGCCGAAGCAGGATGAACCCTTAGATCTGTTCACGTTGCTCGAACCACTCGTCGCCCAACGTCCGGAAACGAATCCGTGGGTGCTTATTTCGCCAGGCACCACGCAGTATGTCCCGGACTATCAACTGCTGGAGGCCATGTTAGGCGTTCCCGTCGGGGAGGGCGCCGGCTCGCAGTCCGGCCGGCTGGCGAAGGGGGCCGATGCGTGGGTGTCACACGAACTTCGGCGCGCCGGATTTGGAGCCGACGAAGTCTGGCCGCGGCTGAGGGTACCGAGAATCCTGCCCCGGGAAGTGGACCTTTTCATCAAGTCATTACCGGCAACAATTCGCAGCGCCGCGGAGGCCAGTCTCGCGCGCAATCGAGCGGTCGCCCCATCGGACGCTCGGATTCTCGGGCGGGCGTACGTCAAGCAAGTCGACGTTCTGATCGCTCAGTGGTCGCGAGGGGCGGAACTGCTGGTATCGACGAAGACTATGGTCGCGTCATTCCGCAAGAATCTCGCCAACCGGTTTGAGGAAGCCTACGGAGATGCCAAAAACCTCAGAGGTCGTTACCCGCTGGTGGCGATGGGTTTCCTGTTCGTCCTGCGTTCGACCGCGCTAGCAGAGCCCGGCACGGTGGAGCGTGCGATAGACATGCTGCGCAAGCTCCGGGCCGAAGCTGACGTCTACGACGGAACGTGCCTGCTCGTCGCGGAGTGGAGCGACGTCGACCCCGCGGCCGGCGTCCGGATACGTCATGACGCGGTGCCAGACGATCTGAGTGCGGCACGATTCCTGGCGACCCTCGTCGATGCCGTACTGGAACGAACTCCGGTCGAGATGCATGTGGAAGTGCGGCAACGACGAGAGCACCGGAACTTGCCGCTCGACGAGGACGGCGGCGTCGGCTGGCGGTGATCTGGTGCCTCGTCAGACGGAGTTCGCTACCGCAAACCCGTCCACCAGATCACCGCCAGCCTGCTCAACACCCAACAGAGCGCACCCTGGGCGGCCTGCGGGCGTTCGTTCGCGAGCTTTCGGGTGCCCACCGGTGAACACGCGTTCGGCATAGTGGTCGAGTTCCCGTGGGCCCTGCACGGGGCCACAGCGCGGCCCCGTGCAGGGGTGGAGGACCGGTTCGACGACTATGAGGAGGCCCATCGCCGGACCGGCCCAGCTCAGGCGGCAACTCCTGGCGCCGCGAGGTTGTGTTCGGCCAACACGACGCGCGCACGATCACGCGCGCTCAGACTCTGCGCACAGGTCAACGTCGTGGACGCACGCATTGAGCACACTCGCCGCGGTAAGGCGCAGCACGACCGGAAGTTCAGCCCCAGCACGCACGACTGATGACTGTCCCTTGACTGGTCATGGCGAGCGCCTCCGTTGCTATGCGTATGGTGAGAACCGTAGTCAGAAGACAACCCTGAGTGACGGGTCACGACCAGAGCACGACAGCCGCATCACTGATGCACCGGTGATGCACAGGGGCCCGTAACTGCGGAAACACTCTCAGCGAGAGGTGAGGACATGGCGCTCAGACGACAGCGTTTATCCCAGCGCCGCAGAGCTGTCGGGCTGACTCAAGAGTCGCTCGCCGGGCGCCTGGGAGTGGAACGCTCCACCGTCGTCCGGTGGGAGGCCGGGGACACCGAACCGCTCCCGTCGATACGACCGAGCATGGCCAGCGCCCTGCAGGTGTCAATCGATCAGCTCGCCGAGCTACTCACCGAGTCTGAGAATGCCCGCACAACGGGTGCTCTCCCGGCCGACGCCACGATGCCGCAGCCGGAGGTCCAGTCGGAGGTGTGGCTGGGCCGGTCCGAGTTCGAAGTCCTGATCCACCCGCAGGTAACCGAGATCGTCGAGGCGCCGCGATCCGCTGGTCTCCGCACGGAGGACGTCGATCCCCGGAGCTCGATCGTGATCGGCGCCATCCCGTACGAGCCTCCGTCCGGCATCACCCAGCCGATCGACCTCACCCACCCGGCCGGTATCACCCACCCGGCCGGTATCGGCACCACCGGCGCGGACGTCGGGCCGCACACACCGGCCCAGACAACGACCGAGGTTAGGTCGTGGCGACTCAAGCGGTTCGCGGCAGCGGCTGTCCTCACCTTCGTCTTCGCCGTGGCATCTGTGCCGTTCCTCGTTTCCCACCGCGGCCCTATCCCCCAGGCTACGGAGGCTCCCGGCGCCCGCGACCTCCGTAGCTGTCGTCCCGGGACCCGACCCGGCCAGTAGCAACGACAACAGCCCCGGCGGCAAGAACGCCAGCGGCGCCGTCGATACGGCACCCGCTGCGTCGAACGAACCGACCGACGGCACCACCCCGCCGGGAGCCGCCACGGCGCCTGCCCGTCACGCCACCCGGACCGACAACCGGACCGTCAATCGGGCCACACTCCCCACCTCCGCGAGGATGCCTGCTCCACAGCGCCTTCCCGTCGTCCAAGCTGCGGCCTACGCACGGTCTCAAACGGCTGCGCTCACCAGCAATGCGCGCAGAACACACCTGCATCCAGAACTTCCACCGCGCCCATGACGACATCAGCCTTCGCCGGCCCGAAGCGCCGATTCCCGGGACGCTTCACCGAACCGTCGCGCGGGGCGACTGGTTCGCTGGGCATGCTGAGCTGGACTGCGCCAGCTGAACTGCGACAAAGCAGAGGACAGCAACATACGGGCCTGCCCGATCCCGCGGCGTCAGGCCAGCCAGATATGGAGCAACTCAACCCATGGACACATCGCAGTGAGTGCGGTCACGGCGTCCTTCTCCGCAGTCTCCGGTGCAAGCGCTGTGCGGCCGTCCTCACTCCCTGATGCTGAGGATCGCGTTGATCAGCTGCTGCGTGCGGGTCTGGGATCGCAACCACGATGGCAGATCCAGCAGCGCCATGATCTCGTCGGCGAGCACCTCGCCGATCACGTCTGGCCACAACCGCTTGGCCTTCGCGGCGGCGAATGCGGCCCTCCGGTCCACGGCGTACTGGTCGACTTCCTGCGCGATCGCGGTGTGCGTGTCAGGCATCGGGGTCCATCTCAATCAACCACTCGTTGTCCTCGGCCTCTCGCAAGGCTTCGATCTGGGCGCGTATCGCCCGCTCCTGTTCGGTGATTCGCCAGGCCTCGCGACCCAGCGCCACCAGTTCGGCCAGCAACACCGACAGCGACGAAGCCGGCACGGAGGTGATCATGGCTGAGTCCAGTCTCGACCGATTCGGGCCTGCGCCTCCGTGGAACGAACGTCGTGGTTGCCGGCGATCCCCGTGATGGGCTGACGTTGTTCGAGCCTGCCTCGCAGTCGCGCGAGGGCCCGTGCCCGGGTAGGCCCGATCGCGCCGGGCGGGATTCCGGTGGTGCGGGCGACGTCAATGTAGGGACGGGGATGGTCGGTGAACAGCGCCCGCAGCAGGGTCCGCTGGCGGGGCGACAACTCCTCGACCAGATTCCACAGCGTGCGCGCGGTGTCGGCATCGATGACCCGCTGCTCGGGGCCGTCCACGGAGGGTTCGGCGACGTCAAGGGGGCCCGAGGTGCGCTTGGCCTGGCGGAGTATATGCAGGCATTCGCGGCGGGCGGTGGTCGCCAGCCACCCGGCCAGTCTCTCCGGGCTCTGTATCCGGTGGGCGTTTTCGGCCAGCCGCAGCCAAGTCATCTGGACTGCGTCGAGCATGTCGGCGTTCTGTAGCCGAAACGACCGCGCTATCGCGGTGACGAGCCTGCCGTAGCGGTGGAGAATTTCCTCCCAGGCCGCCGGGTCGCCGTCGCTCACCCGCGGCAGGAGGTCGGCCACGGCAATGCTGCACATGGCGCTGGTCGGGGCGTAGCTGGTGGTGGTCATCGGCATCTCGGTCCCCTAGGTCCATCGAAGGTGGGTGTGGGCCCCCGGCGCTCAGCGCCGGACCCAGGTTGTGGATGACGCTCGGGCCGCAACGTGGGCCGTTCGATCCGCCCGGCCCCGTGGTCGATCTCGTCGGCGGCTGCGGAGAACTCCTCGGCCAGGGCGGCGACGAACTCGCGCTGGCTGGTGGCGGTGATGGGCAACTCGTCCAGGCGGCCCAGCAGCCGGCGGCCCCAGCATCGGCGGTCGGCAGCCAGGGCGGTTTCCACCCCGGCGGTGATCGCGGCGGTCCCGGAGACCGCCCACGCCGGTAATGCGGCTGCTCGGGCGGCTTCGAGGGTGGCAAGGGGAACGCTCACCGGGCACCTCCGGGAGCGGTCACAGAGCGGGCGGCTCTGGTGAACCGGTCGAACCCGACACCCGGACAGCCGTGAGCGAGCAGGAAACCGGTTGAGTCAATCTCAGTCATGGTGGGCGCTGCCCTTCGCGGTGTGCCTTGGGTACGTCCACCATCGGCCACCCCAGTTGGCCGGGACTTGGCCGCGGATTGGAGCCGACCAGGTGCAGCCGTCAGCTCGCTGACGGGCGTCGCGGCGGGTGCCAAGTCCCTGGACGTGGCGGCATGTGGTCCAGCCTCGCCAACCGGCTAACTAAACGCGCCGACGGCACCGCAGGCGCTCACGTGATCGCCTGCGGTGCCGGCTCGACCCACCAGTGGGGGAGCGTTGGTGACGAAGACGCTTCCAGCGCTGAAGAACCGGTTGATCCCCTTGCCCACCTTGGTGGCGGTGCCACCTCTTGCGCTTTAGCCGTTGCCGCCCACATTGGCGCCACCACTGATGCTGAGGGTTCCACGCCCATAATGTGGGGCCGACGCGTCAACTGAGAATGAAGACGTCATTTCGATGAAAATTCTTCTGGAAAGAAGGTGAAGTTCCGCCGCTTGTGTCGTCGACATGTGCTTTGCTTCACTAAGACCTCATGCCCCGTGCCTCCGGGGACCGGGATCCGGGGCGCTGCCCCGGATCCCGGTTCGCCATGGAACCCGACTGTAGGGGTGGCTGAGGTCAGCGCTGATATGACCCGGCGCAGAGCGACGGCCACAGCGGCTCATCGATGTTGCCAGCGCGGCTGAGTGCACCACCCTCGGCTACTCACGGCTGCCCGGACTGGCCGCGGAGAGCTGGGTGACCTGGGCGTCCGGAAAGTCAGGACTTGCGGCGGCGGGACAGCAGGTCGCGCAGCTTCGCGCGGTTCTGCGGGTTGCTCGCATACCGCCGTCCCTGATCGATCATTCGCCGTCCCTGGGGGCTGTTCAGGAAGTGCCGGATCTTGTCGAGGATCGAGGCCATCGCGGCTCCTTTGGGAGTAGGTGCTGCCAGGCTAGCCGACGGGTCGCACGTTCCGCGTGTCCAGCACGCTCGCGGCGGCGCGGTGAGTCAGGTTCGCACAAGGCCGCCAGAGCGTGGGAATAGTAGTCCCTCAGCAGTGACCGCAGCCGGTTGTTCGCCTGCTGTCGAGTCCAGATCGATTCCTGTTACCGGGCGGTCGCCTTGACCGCGTGGGCCGCCGCGCTGCCGGCCAGTAGCGCCCAGCCAGGACCCCCCGGCCTCCTCATCAACGATGGCCACGTCGAGGTTCCCCATCGGTGCCGCAGGTTTTGGTCAACATTTTTCCTTGGTGAATGTCGACAATGATCGCTGTCTTTGCGGAACCATTCCCATTCGACCCGTTCCAGCCTTGGAAAGCTCCTTGTTCCTGAACTCAAATCGCCGTTTTTCGCTTCTTCGCCAATTTGCTTAACGTTATCTCGTGGACGCCGATAATTCCTGCCATCTCGACGATAGATCGCCCTGAATCGAGGACGAGGCTGACGGCCTGCCCTTGCATTCCTGGGTGAAGCGTCGGCGTGTCGCCTACTCGATTTCCTCCGCTGGCAATCAGCGGCAGCCACCGATCGGGTGCCTACCCGATCGGGTACGGTCCACCCTGGACAGGACGCTACGCCTGCTCGCTGCCAACGCCGAGCACTGGCTCACCCACCACCTCAACGCTGACCTCCAAGACCCCAACGAGCACCGGACCACCACTCGCCCCCTACTACAACTGGACGACAGCGTCACCTACACCCCCCACAAGCATCATCATGCGCATCGACCGACCCACCATCACCACGATCACGCTGCTCACCGACCAGCTCAACACACGTCCCCGGCAACCGCGCCCCATCACCACATCATGATCGACTTCCGACAGTCGCGCAACCCTTCCGGATGTCCGAGCCTCCGGGATGCCGCGCGGTGCCGCACTTCTCAATATTGCCACTTCCCTCAGCACATGATCGAGTGTAACCTTCCGATTACGAACCCAATAGTGAAACGGCCGCGTTCCGATGCCTGATCGAGTGCCAGAACATTCCTTGCAGGGTTGGAGGTAGCATTGAATGAGTTTGGGGAGCCGCACCTCGGCGGTTGGTGGACAGGCCTGATCATCGGGTTGGTGATCGTGGTGATCGTGGTGATCGTGGTCACGGTGCTTCTGGTGCTTGCATCGCGGATCAACGCCCAAGCGCGCGCAGCGGCTCGTGAGCTCGAGGCAACACAGTCGACCACGCAGCCACTCGTGGAGCTGAGCCGCACGAACAACACGCTCCAGAGCATCCTCCGGGGCGCTCGGACCGCTCGAGAAGCATTGGGGGGATAACGATGGTCTTAGCTCTCGCCTCCGAGGAGACCACGTTCTGGCAGGTTATACTGGTTATTGGGGCGGTCGTGCTAATTGCCGTGATCGCACTTCTCAGCTTGCTCCTCTACCTCGTCGGCTCTATCCAAACCGGCGTGCAGCGACTGTGGGACGTGGCGCAAGGGGTTCGCGGCAACACCGCCAACATCAAGGTCGCGCTCGCTGTCGCAGACACCCTGGATGAGATCGCGGACGAGGCGCGCCGCCACGCTCGACTGCTGGGGGTGGGTGCGTGATGAACACGGGACTGCTCGTCATCCTCACCGTCGTCGAGATCGTGGCCCTGGTGGTCGTGTTGGCACTGTTCGTGATATTGATCACTCGTCGACTGCGCTCCCTCGCCGACACCCTCGGGCAGGTGAGCGGAGGGGTCATCGGGGCCATCCAAGGGGACGTGTGTCTGGTTGGCGCCGGCGCCGCGATCCTGAACAAGAAACTGAACGCGATCGCCGGCGCGTTACCGGCGATCGCGCAGAAGGCCGAGTCGCTTCCTGCGCAGCAGAAGCAGGCCCAGACCTCGCAGCAGACCCAGGCTCCGGCCGCCGGAACTGGCTGGCGACCCGCAGTAGCTCAGGACCCCAAGATAAGGCGAGGATAAGGTAAGGAGGAGGCGACGATGGTACTGTGGTGGATCGGCAATGCGATCTTCTTCTTCGTGATCATACCCGTCGTGGTGGTGCTCCTACAGCGCCTGATGAGGTCCGCCGCCAACGTCGGGAAACGCATCGACACCATTCACGATCAGGCCGGGGGTATCGTCATCGCAGCCGACGATGTGAAGGCGCTACTACCCACCCGTGACGCCGTGAAACGGGTGGGGGCTGGCCTCACCCGCTATGTGAAGGCGGTTGACCGCATCCTGTGAGGAGCGCATTGCCATGCCGCTAGCCGCTATATTCACGATCATCGGCGCAGTGCTCACCGTGCTGGTGCTCGCTGCCTACCTGATCAACATTGCACTCGTTCTCCGACGCATCGACACCAAGCTTCGCGAAGTCACCTCCGGTCTCCACTTGGTTACCGAGAGAACCGAGCCAATCGGATCGATCATTGGGGAGATCAACAGCGATCTTTCCGGAGTGGACGACGCCTTGCGGACCGTGCTTGCCAGGTAGCGCGGGCTGTCGTTTCCGGCACCCGCACTACCGAGAGTCGTGCCGCTGACCGTGGAAGCAGGTTCCCGCGCACACGCGCGACGGGGTTTCACCGAGATGACCGACGAGGCGCTGTTCGGGATCTTTCTTTGACGTGGCACCGTTTCATAACGTCGTACACCTCAGTGTCGATGCGCTGTGGTTCTTGGCGGCTTTCGCGCTCATCTTTACCGTGCCAAAACTCTCGTCTGCCTGGTGGTCTGGTGCTTCGTTGGCTCTCCGGGATCGTGACACGATCACCAGTCGTGCTCCCTGGTCCCTGCTGACCGGACCGAGCGGTCTTGTCCGCCCTGACCCGCCCGCTCCCTCAGCGGCTGACGACATCGACGTGGTCAAGATTCCTCCCCGGACCCCGCCAGCGAACTGCTCTGCCGAGCGATTCGTTCGCAGCGCCCGCGAGGAATGCACCGACAGAATACTGATCTACCACCAGCGACACACCCTCGCCGTCCTCGACGAATGTGCTCGGCACTTCACCAACCACCGTCTGCACCAGAGCTGCAACCAACACCCCCACCACGATCCGGCCACCGTGGTCCCACTCGACGCCCCGATCCGACATCATCGAACCCTCGGCGGCGTGGTCAACGAGTACCGACGAGCAACCTAGCTCGGCCAGAAAAACCTGGTCACCAGCCCTGCATCGGGTTTTGCAGGGACACGCTCCAGCCTGGCGCGCGCGGACGGCTGGGGAGATAAGCCGGGTCCGAGAGCGACCGGGCAGGGCATCCCTTATCTTGGCCTACCCGGAATGAGGACGTTCTGGTGTATGGATGACGTCGCGCTGAGGCGGTGGAGATGGTGTGAACGGCGCTGGTGGAGCTGCACGGTCCTCGCACCCTGACGACACGGGGGTGCTTGATCCACCGTCGATGACCCCCACCGTGGTGGACGACGAATCCGCCGCAATCCCTGACGTGGACGTTTTCCATGCGTGGCACTCAGCGGGAGATCACGGCTACCTCGTCAACCAGGGTTGCGAACCGACCGGTAGATGGAAATCCAGAGGTTCGATGCTGAGCGCGGATCGATTGAGGCTGTGCGTAATCCAAGGTAAAGAAATCGGGTTAGATCAATGATGTGGAGTGACTTAGCGGGGACTGCTGCCGATGTATGAGAACGATCCGGAATGACTACGTGAGGTCGACCGAAACCTGACGTTCGCGTTAGGCAACCAAGGAGCACTAGTGACGATAAAGGGTATTCTGATCGCGGCAGGTATCATTGCGGCCGCATTGTTGTTGATGCCCCATCTCGAGACGGCTGCACCGCACGATACCGGAACCAGCGGTGTAACTACGCCACGGGCGCCTTATCCTTGTGAATCCGACCACTCGACCCAATGCACCTGGGAGCAGTACAGGCGGATAGCCGAGGAAGATTGCGCTAAGGATCGCGCGGAAGGTGGGCAATGCGAAATAGTCACCAATG
The DNA here is from genome assembly GCA_963823755.1 of uncultured Actinomycetota bacterium. Classification (GTDB taxonomy): domain Bacteria; phylum Actinomycetota; class Actinomycetes; order Mycobacteriales; family Pseudonocardiaceae. Next base: position 4,088 of record CAWGMP010000020.1, on the reverse strand, counting down.
ACTGGCCACCGCATGCGGTGCACATCTCGTCCGAGGGCGAGCGCGCCGACATTCGTCGAAGAATCGATGAGGGCGTCAAGCGTCTATGTGACAACCTCGCTAATTCTGGGTATGGATGCCACGCTGGTAACAATTGACCTATCATGAACGACCCGCAAATTATCGGTGCTCCGGGAGCAAGTCTGACAGATCGAGCCAGTGACGGGAGGGGATGTTGCCCCCGAGAGTACCGTGTGCTCACGGCTACGCCACTGTCGACGGGATACACCAAGTCCCAGCAAGCAAGATCATCGGTACTCCTTCGCACGTCGAGGAGCGTCGCCGGGACAGAAGGGGGTGACGGGAGCAAAACTAATCGCCCGGAGACCGTCAGGCCCCTAAACGTATCCGGTTGATCCCATTCAACCACAAGCGGCGAGCGTCGCATCCACGAAACTCATGGGCGACTGGCATCTCCTATGATTTGAGGAAACCACCTGAACCGTTACCTAAACCGGTTCTTGCGCACCGGCGACCTGGAATTTCTTCACGCAGCACACGTGATCACCATGGGGCATGCGTTGGCCTTGAACCTGCACCGCGACCATTACGGCTCGACGTAGAGGTCAAACCGAGGTATCGGCTGCCGACGACTTCCGCTGAGCTCACCCCTATCGTCTAAATAGTGTGTCTCGGGCATCGGGCCCGCACGCCGTTACCTAACGCAATAACCCCGCCGCTTGCCCCGCGTTCGCTGGAGGCGTGTTCCCTGCAGTCAAGATCGCTTTTCGGATGTTTACACGCAGCAATAGAGCGAGACCGACGACGAGGAACACCACAAGCGAAAGCAGCGCAGACCGATAGCTGCCGGTGTTTTGCAACGTCAGCCCGAACAGCAACGGGCCCAACGCGCTGGTGCCCGAGCTGGAAATCTCATACAGACTGTAATACTCAGCCTCTTTACCTCGAGGGATCATGCCGGAAAATAGTGAGCGCGACAGCGCCTGCGTGCCACCCAGCACGATCGACAACAGCAACGCCAGCGCATAGAACTGCAGAACGTTACCCGATTGCAGAAAATAGGCGGCGAGCACGACACCGATCCAGACCACAAGGCTAGCCGTGACGACACGCTTCGCCCCCCATCGGTTCGCGAAGTGTCCCAGCAGTAAAGCCCCACCGAACCCAGTGAACTGGACCATGAGGATCGCGCCGAGCAGCGTCGTCTCACCCAACCGCAGTTCCTTTTGGCCATAATCAGCCGACAGAGTGGTAACCGTGGAGATCCCGTCGTAATAGATGAGGTAAGCAACGAGAAACAGTAGCGTCAAAGGAACTTTCCGCAGGTTGCGCAGGGTGTCACCGAGCTCGCGGAATCCCGCGCTGACCACCGAACCTAAAACCGGTTTACGCTGAGTCGCCGCGGGCGATAGGTGCCGCAAAAAACGCAACGGCACCAACGAAAAAATCGCCCACCACACCCCCGCACTGCACAGTGACAGCCGGGTTAACAAAGCCGAGTCGTCGATCAGAAACGACCACCCGAAGTTGACCGCCAGCAGGATCCCGCTACCGATGTAGCTGACCGCCCACCCCATCGAAGACACCACATCCCGCAAATCAGGATCAGCAAGATCGGGCAGCAGTGAATTATAGACGACTTTGGCGCAGCTGTAACTCAAGAAAGCCGAGATGAACAGCACCGAACCCAGCACCCAGTTGGTCCGACCGACAAACACCATCGCCACACAACTCAACGCTCCCAGATAGCCCAAGCCCAGCAACAACCCCCGCTTGCACCCGGTGCGGTCGGCGAGTGCGCCCACGACCGGCATCAGCACGACCAGCAGCACGCTGCACGCCGACACAACATAGGTGAACAGCGACCCGGGCAGCACCGGCAAGCCCAGCACGTGCAACCGGCCGTTGCTGCCCACGGCGTTCTGCGCCACCGCCGGCAGGTATCGACTCATGAACACCGTGATCACGGTCGTCTCAAAGGTATGGCTGGCCCAACCATAGGCATACCAACCAAAACGCTGGCAAGGCAGCGCCCACCGGTCCCGCACCGATGCCGCCTGCGACATCACCCACCCTTCCGCCTCACCCGACCCCAACGCACCAGTAACCGATCGCGCAGTACTGTCCGACCGACGACACTATTACCTTCACCGGTGACAGGCACGCCAGGCTGCCGGGCGGTCTGCCTGGCCACAGCGTAGTTGTGGGTGATCGCTTCAAAGCGCAGCACACGCTCGCCTGTGGGGTAGGTTTTCAATGTCAGGTTGAACCGCCCTATCGTCGCGGGTTGCGACAAGGTGTCTGCGACCTCCAGCCAGGCCTGCGGGATCGATGACCACGGTGAAGCAGTCGCCTTGTTTAGTGGACCCGATCCCAGCCTCCCGGAGCTTGGGCGGCGACGTACTCATGCCCGTTGAGGATGACTGTCGCGCTGAACGGGGGATGCCCGGACATCCGCCCCATACTGCCGTCGCCGCACCCGAAGTCGATCAGGCTGGAGCGTCGCCGGATCAATCGCGCACTGCCCTGGACGCTGGGCCGACCTGCGGTCGCGGTAGCTCCTGGCTGCTTGATCGAGAACGACCGGTTATTTTTGACGGATGGCACGTGTGCTCACCCCCCAGGCGGAGAACTTCCCGCAGTGGTACCAGGACGTTGTCGCGAAGGCCAAGTTGGCGGACAACGGGCCGGTGCGCGGGACGATGGTCATCCGGCCGGACGGGTACGCGATCTGGGAGCGGATCCAGCAGGAGATGGACCGCCGGTTCCGGACCGAGGGGGTACGAAACGCGTACTTCCCGTTGTTCATCCCGCACAGCTTTATGCAACGTGAGGCCGAACACGTCGAGGGCTTCAGCCCGGAACTGGCCGTTGTCACACAGGGTGGTGGCAAGAAGCTCGAGGAGCCAGTCGTCGTGCGACCCACGTCGGAGACAGTGATCAACAACAGCTTCTCCAACTGGGTGCAGAGTTACCGAGACCTCCCGCTCCTGATCAACCAGTGGGCGAACGTCGTGCGTTGGGAGATGCGACCGCGGCTATTCCTGCGCACCTCGGAGTTTCTCTGGCAGGAGGGCCACACCTGCCATGCTGACCAGGCCGACGCGCGTGAGTTTGCCCAGCGGATCGCCCTGTCTCCCTACGCCGAGGTAATTCGGGATCTGATGGCCGTGCCGATCTATATCGGCGCGAAGACCGCCCGCGAGCGATTCGCAGGCGCCATCCACACCTACACTCTCGAGGGCATGATGCGCGACGGTAAGGCTCTGCAAATGGCCACGAGCCACGAGCTGGGCCAGAACTTCGCTAAGGCGTTCGACACGATGTACTTGTCGGAGCACGGCGTGCGCGAGTACGTCTGGCAAACGTCGTGGGGTGCAAGCACCCGCTTGATCGGTGCGCTCATCATGTGCCACGGCGACGATTTCGGCTTGCGGCTGCCGCCTGCAATCGCGCCCGACCAGGTCGTTCTCGTGCCTGTCAAGCAGTCCGACGACGTGGCGGCCGTATGTGCCCGTCTCGATGACGAGCTTTCCGCTGCCGGAGTGCGGGTCCGCCTCGACCGCGAAACGGCCAGGTCTTTCGGTCGGCGAGTGGTTGACTGGGAGCTGGCTGGTGTACCAGTACGAGTCGAGCTCGGTCCCCGCGATCTGTCCGAGGACAACGTGACGATGGTCCGTCGGGACACCGGCGAGAAGTTCCCACTGTCAGTGGGCGAGGTCGCCGCGCGATGCGCCAAACTGTTGGAGGAGATCCAGCAAAACATGCATCACGAGGCCCTTGTCCGCCGCGACGACCGCACCCACGACGTGACGACTCTCGAAGAGGCCCGGGAAGCCGCTAACCAGGGTTGGGCCCGAGTCCCCTATGAGGCGGTTGCGGGAGCCGAGGCCGCTGGCAAATTGGGCGAAGGTCTGAGCGTCCGCTGCCTCCAACGCCGTGACGGCGGCCTTCCTGAGTCAACGACGGAGCTAGACCTGGTGGCCATTGTCGCGCGCTCCTATTGACTCAGGGCATGTGGGGTTCCAAAAGTCGGTCACCTACGCTGAACAGCGGCTTCGCGCCGTTCGTTCGTACTCGTTGATCAA
>CAWGMP010000019.1:0-26462 GCA_963823755.1 uncultured Actinomycetota bacterium | reverse complement strand
CGTGGCCATCACGGCTTTCCTGGTACGCAGCGAGCGCCTCGGCCAGCAGATCACCGAGGCCCATCTGGTGCGCCTCCCCTTCGTGCGCCGAGTCGTCTTCGTGCGCCGAGTCGTCGTCCGCAGGTTCCCATTCCAGCTCCCGTGGCGTCGGTGCTGGCGGTGGTCCGGAGGCCGGGAACTCTCGCCGGGTCAGCGGAATGTTCTCGATGCCCTCCGCTGGGACGCTGTTGGTAGCTTCGTGCTCCTGAGCAACCGACGAATCCGACGGGAGCTCGCCTTCAACCTCCCTGCCCCCGGCCTGGTGCACCTCGGCAACGGACATCTCATCAGCACGGTCCTCGGCGCGACGGCGGCCGGAACGTCCTGCCGACAAGGCCGACGCGGGCAGCAGGTCACTCACGGACACCAAGGTGCCGGTACCTCGGCGGTGGCGTGCTCTGGAGTGCCACGGATCGAGTCCATTCACCGACTCAGCGGAGTGTAGGTCGACGGGCTCCGGTGAGCCTGAACGCGGATCTTCGACGGCCGGCTTCACCGCAGTCAAGGGATCTACCAGCTCCGACGGGAGCCCGCCGGACTCGACTCGCGAGATGCCCGAAGCCGCTGGCATCAACGGGACTTCTGGCGTGGGGACTTCTGGTGTGAGGACTTCCGTCTTTGAAATTTCCAGCTCTGGAGTTTCCGCTTCTGGAATTTCCATCTCAACGATCTCCGGCCCAGGGACCCGCGGCTCGGCGGTCAGGTTCACCGCAATCGTGTCCGCTGCCTCGGCGTCCGACGGACCGGCGTCCGGGTCAGGTCCGGTACATCCGGTGCAGATGCCACCCAGCAGCGCGGCAACCTGGCCGATCAGGCGCGCTTCCTCGCGCCGCGCGGTCCCGCAGTTCTTGAGCAGTGTGGATCGCGCGGCTTCCACATTGCGGCGGTGGCGACCCTCAGCTGCGCGGGCGGCGCGCATGCAATGCAGGGCGTCAGCGAACTCGCCCCGCGCCTCGTGCACGTGGGACAGGCCCTCGAGGCATTCCGCGAGGACCGCGTCCATCCCATGGCGCTGAGCGCCTTCAACTGCATCGGCGAGCAGGGTCAGCGCCGGCTCGTGGCGGCCTTCGGCGAGGTGCACCCGGGTGGCCAGCGCTAAGCGCAACCTGCCCACCGCACTCGCCGCTGCGGCACGCACCGGGCGCCGCAACAGTGGACGCACTTCTTGGATTGCGGCGTCGCCTGCCTCGCGGTCGAGCAGGGCGAGCACGGTCTCGAGCATCAGCCGCGCACTGACCTCGCCGCTGTCGTGGTCGGGATCGGCCAGCCCGGCCAGCAACTCGCGGCCTTCCCGAGCCTTCGCCTCGGCCTCCGCGAGCGCACCGCGACGACGGTGGCGGGCTGCGTCGGCCGCCCGGGCGGCGGCCCGCAACAGCAGCGCGGTGTCGTGGTCGAGACTCGGGTCCTCCCGGTAGAGGCTCGTCGGCCTCGGTGAACGCCGCCGTGACGAGTTCGTCGCTGCCGAGCGCGGCTGACGCCTCGGCAACAGCAACGAGTGCGCCGCCCCTGAGCACCGGAGCGACGTCGTCTCCTGCCGCCAGCACCGCATGCACCGCGCCGAGCGCGGTAGCGGGCTCACCCAGCGCGGCCGCACAGTGCGCTAGTTCCACGTGCAGCTCGTGGCGCAGGCCTTGCGGAGTGTCAGCGTCTCGGATCGCCGGGAAGAGGCGCTGAGCCGCTTCCCCGTGCCGCCCGAGACGGTTGAGCGCAAATGCCGCGAGGTGGTCTGCCCGCAGAACAGCCATCTGGTCGTCCTGCGCGGCGGTCACTGCACGATCGGCCAGCAGGAGCGCCAGCTCGGGCGCTCGCCAGCGCAACAGCATCGCCGATTCCACCAGCGATGCGGCCTCGCCTCCGTGGGCCTGCATACCGGTCCGGACTCCTTCGCGCGCCGTACTGTTCACCTACAACCCCCCTCTCGCGGTCCCCGATCATCGGCCGCCCCATGCCCGATCAATCCCGGGTCAGTCTGCGGTACGTCACGCGGTGTGGTCGCGCGGCTTCCGCTCCGAGCCGTTCGATCTTGTGCTGTTCGTAGGCCTCGAAGTTGCCTTCGAACCAGAACCAGGAAGCGGGATTCTCCTCCGTGCCCTCCCAGCTGAGAATGTGGGTCACCACTCGGTCTAGAAACCAGCGGTCGTGAGAGATCACGACCGCGCAACCGGGGAACTGTTCCAACGCGTTCTCCAACGAGCCCAGCGTCTCGACGTCGAGGTCGTTGGTGGGTTCGTCGAGCAGGATCAAGTTGCCACCCTGCTTGAGAGTCAGCGCCAAGTTCAACCGGTTACGCTCACCGCCGGACAGCACCCGAGCCGGCTTCTGCTGGTCAGGCCCCTTGAAGCCGAAGGCGCTGACGTAGGCCCGAGACGGCATCTCGGTGTTCCCGACTTGGATGTAATCCAGCCCGTCGGAGATCACCTCGAAGACCGTCTTGTTCGGGTCGATACCCGAACGCTCCTGGTCGACGTAGGACAGCTGCACCGTCTCGCCGACCCTGACCGAACCGGAGTCGGGCTTCTCCAGACCGATGATGGTCTTGAACAAAGTGGTCTTGCCGACTCCGTTGGGCCCGATGACCCCCACGATGCCGTTGCGGGGCAGCGTGAAGGACAAGTCCTTGATCAGGAGACGGTGATCGAAGCCCTTGTCCAGGTGCGACACCTCCACCACCACGCTGCCCAGCCTGGGTCCCGCTGGAATCTGGATCTCCTCGAAGTCAAGCTTGCGGCTGCGCTCGGCTTCGACTGCCATCTCCTCATAACGCTGCAATCGGGCTCGGGATTTGGCTTGCCGGGCTTTTGCTCCCGATCGTACCCAGGCGAGCTCGTCACGCAGGCGCTTCTGCAGCTTCTGGTCCTTCCTACCCTGGACCGCGAGGCGGTCCGCCTTCTTCTCCAGGTAGGTCGAGTAGTTGCCCTCGTAGGGGTAAGCCCGGCCGCGGTCGAGCTCGAGGATCCACTGGGCGACGTTGTCCAGGAAGTACCGGTCGTGGGTGACGGCCAGCACCGCTCCCGGGTAGCTCGCCAGGAACTGCTCCAACCACAGCACACTCTCCGCATCCAGGTGGTTGGTGGGCTCGTCGAGCAGCAGCAGATCGGGCTTGGACAGCAGCAGCCGGCACAGCGCGACCCGACGTCGCTCACCTCCGGACAGGTGCGTCACCGGCTCGTCGGGCGGAGGGCAACGCAGGGCGTCCATGGCCTGATCAAGCTGCGAATCGAGATCCCACGCATCGGCGTGGTCGAGCTCCTCCTGTAGCCGTCCCATCTCCTCCATGAGCTCGTCGGAGTAGTCGGTCGCCATCTTCTCGGCGATCTCGTTGAACCGGTCGAGTTTGGTCTTGATCTCCCCCAAGCCCTGCTGGACGTTGCCCAGGACGGACTTGTCCTCGTCAAGTGCGGGCTCTTGCTGCAAGATGCCCACGGTCGCGCCTGGCGTCAGGAACGCCTCCCCGTTGTTCGGTTGGTCGAGCCCAGCCATGATCTTCAGCACGCTGGACTTGCCGGCGCCGTTAGGCCCGACCACGCCGATCTTCGCGCCAGGATAGAACGCGAGGGTGACGCCATCGAGAATGACCTTGTCGCCGTGCGCCTTGCGCACCTGCTTCATGGTGTAGATGAACTCCGCCACGGCTATGATCGTAGAGGTCGTCGCCGGGGCCGGGCACCGCGGCTGACCGCTGCCCGGCCCCGGGGTGCCCTCACGCCGGGACAGGCACCAGCGGACGGGCCGCTTCGGCCAGCTCGGACAGGCTCACCTCGTACGATGGATCCGCTCTGTCAAGCAAGTCTGGCGGGCTCTCGCCAGGTGCTGCCGGGACGTTCTCGCCTTCCGCACGCGCAGGCTCCTCGCGGCGCTGTTTACGCACGGTGACAGCGCAGCGAGACAGATCCGGACCGATCGCGTTGGCCTCCAGTTCGACAACGGATCGGCGCTCGCCCTGATCGGTAGTCCACTCCCGGGTGCGAAGTTTCCCTCTGACGATCACTGGGTCGCCCTTGACCAGAGAGGCGGCGTTCTCGGCGAGCCGGCGCCAGCAGCTCACCGACAGATACAAGCTCTCCCCGTCCATCCACGACTCGGACGCTTTATCAAACCGACGCTCGTTGCAGGCGACCCGGAAATTGAGCACGAGCGCGCCATCTGGACCGACCCGCCGCGGTCGCATGTCGCTGACCAGCGTTCCCACCACAGTCACCGGTGTCTCTCTCATGATCACATGCCCTCCTGTGCAGCCGTCCCGCCTTTCTCGGCGAGATGCCGACCCCTCGGTCGGTAACGCCCAGGCTGCCCGGCGAGAAGTAGTTCCGGGAGCCGGCAGTGATCAACATGGGGATGGTTGGGTTCACTGTGCACAAATGCGCTCGCGCACCCTGACGAAACTTACGGTTGTCAGGGGTGGGTGGTATCACAGCTTCTCCCGTACACCGTCGCAGGCAGGGCGGCGCCGGGCGAGCCGGTCAAGCAGCGCGTTGTGCGCGGCGAGTTCGACGTCGCCGTCTGATCCGGCCCTGCGGTCCAACGGGCGATCCTCGCGGCCGTCAGTCCGAGCCCACTGCACCAGCAGCGCCACCAGCACTATCACCATCGGGATCTCGCCCAAGACCCACGCCATCGCTGCGCCCGCGCGCTGATCGACCAGCAGGTCTGGCACGAAAGGCAGGGCAAGTGACCGATAAAAAGCGCTACCGATCACCGTCCCCGAACCCATCAACGAGATCCCGAAGAATGCGTGGAATGGCATGGCCGCCAGCAGCAAGCCGAGCTTTCTCAGGTGGGGCATCTCGCGGGGGGTCAGGTCGATACCGATGACGAGCCAGTAGTACGCGTAACCGATCAGCAGGAAATGCGCGTTCATGGCCAGATGCGCCCAGTGCGACGGCGCGACGGCGTCGTACAGGCCGGTGAAGTACACGACGTAGGACGACCCGACATATATAGCCAGAACCATCACCGGGTGCGTGGCCATCCGCACGACCGACGAGTGGGTGAACACCTGCAGCCACTCCCGCGGCCCCGGCGGGTTGCCAGACCCTGCGGGCTGCAGCACCCGCAACGCCAACGTCACCGGGCCACCGAGCACGAGCAGGATCGGGGCCACCATCGACAGCAGCATGTGCGCGCCCATGTGCATGCTGAACATGGCCATCGAGTAACGGCCGATACCTGACGAGGTGGCGATCAGGATGATCGCGCAACCGCCCAGCCACGCCGCCGTCCTGTTCACCGGCCAGGTGTCGCCATGCCGCCGCAACCGTCGCACCCCGGCGAGGTAGACGCCGGCGAGGACCAGCGCGGCGACCCCGAACACCAGATCCGGTCGCCAGTCCAGAAGCAGCCGCTGCGGGGTGGGCGAGCCGGTCAGGTTGTAGCCCAGCAGCACCTCGGTGCGGCTGGGTGGCGCGGCGATCCCCCCGGGCGGCGCCGTGCGGCTCAGCGCCGCCGCCAGCCCGATCGTCGCGAACATGACCAACACCTCGACGCCACCTAGCCGCAGAACGGCGTCGCGATCACCCCGGTCGGCCACCGCCGCCACCGCACTGCGGCGATGCAGCCAGCCGATAACGCCCAGCACCACCAGCGCGACCACCTTGCCCCCTACCAGCACCCCGTAGGTGCTGAGCAACCGGCCAGGAGTGATGCGGACCAGCGCGTTGATCACCCCGGAGGCGGCCATCACGATCCAGCACACCAGCGCCAGCCGGGAGAACCGGGCGCAGGCCAGCCCGGCGTGGTCTCCCCGGCGAGCCAGGTGTACCAACAGGGCAACCAGGCCGCCGACCCAGAACGCGGCAGCGATGAGGTGGTACAGCAAGCTGTTAGTGGCGATGTCGTGGTCGCCAGCCGCCGAGGAGTGCCCGGTCAGCGCCACGGGCATCAGCCCGACGACGGACAGCGCGAACAGCCACACTGCCGCGCCCCAGGACAGCGCGGTCCAGCAGAATCCGGTCAACAGCAGCGCTATCCCGGCCGTGAGCGCCCAGGAACCGACCTGGGACAGCGCGGACGCCAGCGACGCCAGCAACCGCAGATCCAGCACTTCCGTCACCGGGCGGCCCAGTGCATCCGCGCCGAGTAGCGGGACCATCAGCGCCGCGGTCAGCGCCCAGATCAAGGCGGTGATCCGCGCTGTACGCACCGCAGCGTAACCGCCGGTGTCCAGGTAGCCGGATGCCTGCGGCGGCACCAGAAACGCCGCCAGCAGCAGCGACCCCACCGTGACCACCGCGGCGGATTCGGACAACACCTGCACGGCCGGCAATGCAGCCCGAGTGAACAGTCCCGGGTCGGGCAACCCCAGGGCGGTGAACCCGTCACCGCCCAGAACGACCATGAGTCCGGCGCCGACAACCATGCCCAACAACACACCGACGATGACCAGCACGCCCAACCGGGGCCGTGCCGTGGCAGCGCGCCGAAGAGAGGCACCGACAGTCACCCGTACCACCCTAGGCCTGCGCCGGGACCATCCTTGACACAGGCGACAGGCAAGGCGGGGCTATCCAGCGGACACTATCCCGCTGAGCCCTGCTGAATACGTCCGTGAGCTAGGCGCAGATGCGCAGCCGGTCCTCGCTACGCTGTTCACCACGCCCACCGGTGCCCCAGCCCCCGTAGCTCAGCTGGATAGAGCAAGCGACTTCTAATCGCTAGGCCGCAGGTTCGAGTCCTGCCGGGGGCGCAAAACAGCAGATCACAGGCTTGCGGAAAACACCGCTCAAGATCGACACCACGTTTACCCCGCGCTTTCGCTCGGGCCGAGCCGGTCCAGCGCGGCTGCCGCAGCGACTCCTGTCGTCTGCCGCGACATATAGACGTCCTGCGTCATGGAGATCCGCTCGTGCCCCAGGTAGTCGGCAATCTCTCGGGCCGAGAGCCCCGCCCGGTCGAGCCGAGTGGCGACCAGGTGCCGGAAGGCGTGCGGGTGCAGGCCCTCCCACGGTATTCCCCGCACAACGTCGCGCAGCCTCGCCCGAGTGTTGTCCGGATCACGCAAGGTGAGCCGGGTCGAAGGGAAGATCCACTCATTGAGAGCATCAGCGTGCCTGCGCAGGAACGAGTCCAGTACCCAGCCCGGCGGATGGATCGTGCGCATGCCAGCCTTCGACTTCGTGTGCGGCTGGACAATCAATCCCTCGCCCGGCACACGGATCACCGTTCCCTCAATACTCAGCGTTCCAGCCTCCGTGTCGACTTTCGTCCAGTCGAGCGCGAGTAGCTCGCCGATGCGGCATCCGAGCCCGGAGAGCGCGTCCACCAGGTCAATGAGGTCGTGCTTGTGCGCGTCCGGCGAAGCACACAGATGCGCGCGTAGGGCGGCCAGGCTCTCCTCGGTTAGTTCGATGACCCGTGACAGTTTTTTCTTTCGGGACCGACTCAGCTCGCGGACCGGGTTAGCGTCGAGCGCGTCGTGGCGGACTGCCATGCCGAAGATGCCCGAGAGCACGATCTTGGAGTGTCGCGCTCTCTCCGGCCCACGTCGTTCCCGGACCTCCCGGATCACTCTGTCCACACCGGACACGCGGACGTCCCCGATCCGCAGCTCGCCGATCGATGCGGCGAGGCACCGGTCCCACACGTCCCGGTAGGTGATTTTCGTGCGGATGGCGCGATCGGACTCATCGATGTCGCGGAGCCACAACTCCGCCAGCTTGCTGACCTTGGTCTGCGCCGTGATATCGCCCTCTGTCGAGACATGAGCGCGGTCGCGCAATGCCTGCTTGAGGTTGTTCTCCGCCCCGGTCCGTGAGGGGCCGACGCGCTCGATGTGCCGGGTCACGCCGTCGTAGTCCCGGTAGCGCACCCGAGCGCGGAACCCGCCCCAGTTCAGCGGGTAAACCTGGATCCGGCCGTAGGTGCCGACCGGTAACGGTGGCCTGCCCATTGACGACCCCCTACGCCGCGTGGTGGTCGATGGACTCAAACCAGCTGCGTACCTCCGCCGGTTCGTAGCGCAGGTGCCGGCCGACCTTGCGAGCGCGAGGGCCGTAATCGCGGCAGCGCCAGTCATACAGCGTCCGCACCGGCACGCCGAGATAGTCCGCGACATCCTGCACCGTCCACAGCCGAGGTCTGATCTCCATCGTGCTTCTCCCCTCCTAGGCTGCTTGATCACAAGTTGCCGAACAGTCTTGATCGGGTGGTGAGCCACTTGCAGCGAGCTGTGCGGCGGTGTATTCGGCTTTCCATCGCTGTCGTTCGGCGACGGCGTGGAGGAGGAGAACCGGTCGGGGTGGTACGTCGGGGTCGGTAGGGGCGACACGTTCCCATGTGTAAGGCCCGTCTTGGGGGCCGTGGGTGGGTTGGATTCCGGCCTTTTCGAGGAGTTGCCGAACGAATTTGCAGCGTTCGGCGCGGTGGTCATCGAGGCTTTTGTTGGACCATTTTCGGGAGACGAGGACTCGGCGTCCGGCGATGCCCAGGTGTTCGGGTTGGTGGGCTTTGCCCTTGCACCGCCCGGGTGTCGTGGAATGCCGGGCGCCGAGTGGTTGGATTCCGTAGAGCAGCCACACCGCGCACCGCGGCGAGCACGGAGTGACCTGGAGTTCGGCGTGGAGTCGTCGGGCGTGGTCGCGGTGGACGTCGGTGGTGTGCTCACCGAGTCCGGCGGCCTGTCCGATGCTTTTGGCTAAATATTTTGTGAGGTAGCCGACGTGGCGGCCGGCTTCCTCGGTGCCGCCCAGGATGCCTTTGACGTGGACCTGCGCGCCGAAGCGCACGACGTGGGCGGGTTCAGTCAGTTCTGCACAGGCTTGGTCCCAGGTTGGTAATGGCGCCTGGGTGTCGGGGTCGGTGAAGGTTTTCGCGTGGGTGTCCCAGACCGGTAGTCGGTCGTCGGTGTAGAGGAGCTGGTCATGGGCTGGCCACCAGACTTGGTGATAGGTCGCCGCGGTGATAGCCCGCAGCTCGGCACGGGGGATGGCACCCCGGATGGCGGCGTGGAAGTGCGGGGCACCTCGTTGTTGTGGTTCGACAGTGCCGAAGTACTGCACATCCCAGCCGACACAGCGGCGGGTGTTTTGCCAGAACCGATCCAGCAACGCAGGGAAGTGGATCGCGTCGCGGGCCGCCCTCCGGTAGTCATACCGCTCCGGATCGAGCGCGGCTCCCTCGTTGTCCACACGCCCGTAGGAATCGAGGGTGAGGGTGAGGAAGGTCGAGGGCCGGTAGCGTCCGGCGAACACCTGCCCTACGGTGCGTGTGTCGACCGGTCGGCGAGGCAGATCCGGGGCATCTTGGCGGCGCCGGGTGGAACGTTTGACCAGCTTGGGTGGTGGATCGAGCGGGGTGAGACGGCCGCGTACCCCGGCTGCGCGGAGTTCGGTGTCGAGCTCGGTGACCGACTCGGCGATCTGCTCACACGTGAGCTCGTCGCCGATGGCCTTGCATTCGGTGTAGGCGGCGGCCAGGTCGGCCCGGGTGGCCATCAGCGCCTTGTGGTCCGCACTGGGCGTGGTCCGGTCGGTGATGGGTTCGGTGTCGAGGTGCCAGCCTTCGCGGCATTGGACCATTCGCAGCCGCCGGGCTTTGTCCGCGCACGGGCGGCATTGGTCCTCCCGGGTGGACCCGCAGGGTACGGGGACGATGTCGATGCGGCTGGTGGTGGTGTCGATGCGGCGCATTGCCAAGGGCCGTATGCAGACTCCGTGTTGTTCGGCGATGGCCTGAACCACATCGGTGGTCAGCGGGAGCGCGGTCCGCTGCGCTCGGGTCATCTGTGTCACGTCGGGGGTGGTCGGTGGGGTGGTGGTCATCAAAGGGTCACCTCCCCGAGGGTGGCCCGCTGGCGCAAGACGGTCAGCGGCACGGTGGTGCTGGTGTCGGGAGCGAGATCAGCGCCGATGTTGTGGTCGGTGAAGGCCACGCCGCCATAGACCGCTACCGAGGCGCCGCCCGAGAGGCGGCCGATCACCAAGAGGTGCACGGTGTCGCCGCTGGGGACTCGCCAGGCTTGGGTGGTGGTGTCGGTGAGGGTGTCGGCCCAGGCCAGCAGTGCACCGGCGATCTGGGGGAGGGTGTGGCAGGCCAGTTGCGCGGTCACGCTCGGTCCACTCAAGGACCGGGTGATGTGGATCGAGTACAGCTCGGGGAGCTCGAAGTCGGTCAGGTGGGCGCGGAGCGCATCGAGCAGGGCAACCGTGGTGGTCATGCGGCGCCTCCGCGGGTCGATCCGGTCGGGTCGGTGGGTGTGGTGGGGAAGGGCAGTACTGCGGTGTCGTGGGTGATTGGGTTGGTGACGAAGGTTTCGAGTTGTTTGATGGTGTGGTCGGGGACCCAGCCGGCTCGGATGCGCAGGGGTTCGCGGATGCCGTCGCCGAAGATGTAACCGGTGCCGGCTTCGGATTCGCTGATCCGGTTGGCCCACGCGCCTCGTTCGAACGCGTGCTCGCCGAGCACCATCCCCACGTGGGATTTCGCTGAGACTCGTAGGCACACCCGGCGCGGGAACAGTTCCCGGACTGGGATGGTGTCTTTGGTGGGTTCTTGGACGTAGCCGCGGACGGTGAATCCCAGGGCCCGTCCCTGGGTGGTCAATAGGGCGGTTTTCTCGGTGATGGCGTCGCGGGTTTTGCGGTCGGTGTATTTGGTCAGCGCGCCGATCTCGTCGAACTCCAGCAGCTCCAGCGGGTGCTCGCGGCTGATCGGGACCGTGCGTACCCGGCCGGCGAACTGTGTTTTCCGGGCGTCCATCGCAGCGACGAGCTCCTCGAGCAGCGTTAACGCGTCGGTGCCGGTGACGGCGTAGCGGTGGAAGACCCCCCGCCCGTAGGCCAGCTCCATGCCCTTGGGATCGATTCCCGACACCCGCACTAGTCCGTCACGGATGGCGGGGGCGATGGCGACCAGGGGGCACCACATCACTGAGCCCTTGCCCGCCCCGGTGGTGCCCGCCACCAGGGTGTGCCCCCCGACCAAGGGGACAGACCAGTCGTGGCCGTAC
Source organism: uncultured Actinomycetota bacterium (assembly GCA_963823755.1). Classification (GTDB taxonomy): domain Bacteria; phylum Actinomycetota; class Actinomycetes; order Mycobacteriales; family Pseudonocardiaceae. The sequence continues at coordinate 15,481 of CAWGMP010000019.1, read as the reverse complement.
TCGGTGCGCCCGGAGAACACTCGCCGCAAATCCACCGCCGTGCCCTCGACACCGGCCAGCTCAGTCAGATCAGGGCAGGCCACCGGGTTAGCGAGCAGGTTACGGCGTTGGAAATCGATCGACACCAGGTTGGGTGTTAGCTCCCGGACCTGGCAGCGTGGGACACCGCGGGCCGAGGCCAACGCGCGGGCGACCTCCTCGACATCTTCCGGTTTCTGACCCGCCACCAGGCGGACCCGGACCTCATCCCACGACGCACCCGACCTGACGCCCAGGACCTGGGGTAGCCGTGCTGGGGTCTGGTGGGGGTCGCGGCGGATCTTTTTGCGGCCTACCAGGGTGACGCTCACCACCACCGGGGAGGTGGTGTTGGTGGTGCTCAGGCCGCAGGCGTGCAACCACTCAGGCAGCTTCGGTGCGTAAACTGCCCAGCGCAGCCACCAGGCCCGCAGATGCCGGCCCACCCAGGCATCACACGACACCAGGTCGATCAGTCGCCATCCGGTGAGCACCAGCGTGACCGAGCCGAGCGTGATCACCAGTGGCACCCAGCCCCACCAGTGCCACCACACCACGATCGCCAGCACGGTCATGCTGGTGCGCCAGTGGGTGACCGCCTGGCGGATCGCCCATCCCACGGTCTTGACGACCAGCCACACGGCTAGGAACACCACGCCCGCCGCGACCAACGCCTCCGCGATCGTCACCAAGGCCTTGCCGAGTTTGGCGAGCACCCACACGATCACACCCAAGGTGCCGGTACCTGCGATCACTACGGCGATCGTCTGGGCATCCATCAGCACTCACCCCCCACGACCCGCGACAGGCGGGTGGCAGGGCGGTTCTGTGTGGTGTGGTTGTCATTCCTATCGGGTGGGGGGCTTGCGCTGGGCCCGATCGGTCTGGGTATCCTCACTTTTGTTCACTCCAAATTCTCGGTGTGGACAGCGCAGAAGCGGACAAGGTTGGTAGCCGAAGATTCCGCTTCTGCGCGTACGCCTGTAGTGCATGTGATGAGGGCGTGCGGCATCGCCGCACCACCCCTGGGTGCGTTTTCCTTTCCTGGACGTTCTTGTGTGTGTTATTGCAGATTCAGGCAGCCGCCGCACAGCGGATCACTGCCGACCCGGAGCAACGAATAACTCCCGCATCGGCGGCAGGTCTGCCACGTCAGGCGAACCCGCCGTCGCCGGGCTCGTCGTCGCGCGACCATCGCCGCCCATCGCCTACCTAATCCCACCCTCATCCCATTCACCCCCTTTCCTTATCGTGGTGTGGTGGAGAACAGTGTTGTCACCCGTCGCGGGTGTGTTCTCCTTGGTTTAGCCCAGCCACTGGGTCAGCGTGTCGCGTAACGTGATGGCCCCTTGCTCATCGAGAGTGATCACGCACGAGCCATCGACGTGGGGATCGAGCACGATCTCCCCACCGCGGAGGGTCACCAAGAAATTGGTGCACCCGACGCCTCGGTGCTGGTGACAGGTAGCCGGGATCACCACCCTGCGGCGTGATCGCGGCAGGTTCGGGTCCCCCGGCGGCATGTCTGGTGTGTCTGGTGTGTCGGAATCGCTCATGCCGCAGCCCTCCCTGATGCGTCCACCGCGGACTTGCCCGACGCCTGCTTGCTTGCTGTCGTCACGCCGGTCGACGTGCCACCGGGTGCTGTCATGCCGGTGGCCCGGATGGTCCAGGTGATCCACTTGGCCTGACCGGAGGTCTCCGCACGTGGTGCCACGGTCATGCCCTCCAGCACCACCGGCCGAAACGGCAACCCAGCCACCGACTCCGGTGGCACCGGCTGGTGAGTGCAGGCGAATTCCACGGTGACCGACTTCTCCCGGTCCTTGTCTGCTGCGGGATCGGCGAAGGTGCCCCGAAACAAGGGCAACCCGGACACCTCATCGGTGCGGGGTCGCACCGGGCGGTTGCGGGCCCGGTCTTCTTGTGACTGGTACTCGGTCACCGGTGTGATCTCGCCGACCAGGTACAGGCCGTGCGGGTACCACTGGTCGAAATCCACTGGCAGCCGTAGGTTTCTGGGCGCACCCATGGGATCACCACTCCTTGGTCTGTCGTGCCCCACCGCACCCAGCAGCGAGGCATCCGTCTTAGTCATGTGAACTACTAAACTGTGGATCATGGTGTGTCGTGACGCCTCCAATGAGTGATGTATGTCTCTGTTAGCTCATACGGTAGGGTTGGGTCATGGAGATGGACCACGCCGATCCCCGACCGGCCTACCAACGCGTCGCCGACGACCTGCGCCGAGCGATCACCACCGGCACCTACCACCCCGGTGACCAGCTCCCCACCCTTGCCGAGCTGACCACCCGGTATCACATCGCGGTCATGACCGCACGCGACGCCATCCGCCAACTCACCGCCGAAGGACTGGTCATCTCCCGCCAAGGCAAAGGCGCCTACGTCCTGCGCCACCCCCACCCCAATAACTCCCCCACCCCCACCCAACTCCTCGACCTCCTCCGCCAAATCAGCCGCTCCGTCGACGACCTCACCGCTCGAATGACCCTGGTCGAACAAGCACTGGCCGATCACCCCAATTCAACCGCTGCTCCACCACGGCCAGCCGGTGGCTAAGCCTGGACACCTTGTCCGCCAAGTCCCGAGCAGCCACCACGACGGCCTGCCACTGCTCCTCCGTGACCCGTGGAGTGCCATCCACGCGCGGTGACATGCTCATTCCGGTTACCTCCACTCCCCCTCGTTTGTCCGGGTCTCGATCACGCATCCGCGTGTCGCCTCACTAAATACTTTCGCTGTCGTCCACGTCTTATGGGTGCCGCGTTCCAGATCACGCAGGCCGGGTGGCATGAGGAAAATTTGGCTCCACCACCGAGTCTTGATCGGTCACGGCGGTCGACGCTGTCGCCGGTTGTTTGTGGAGGTAGGCGTCGATCGCGGAGGCAGGGATGCGAAGGAGCTTGCCGACCCTGTAGGCGTTGAGTTCACCGGTTCGTATCGCCCGGTAGATCGTGGACACGTCGACGTCCACCATCGCGGCCACGTCCCGCGCCCAGTAGAGCGGGGTACCCTCAACCTGCATCGCGATGCCTCCACCGTCTCGATGTGCTCCGACTTCTTGTGCGTACTACCTTGTATAGACAAGAAGCGAAGATAGTCCTGCGTACCCTTGCCTGTCAAGGAGGTACGTACCAACATGACTCAACCAGAACCTCGAACGCAGCAGATCGCCGCTGAGCTGCGACAACAGATCGCCACCGGTGCTCTCGGTCCGGGTGCCCTCCTCCCGTCCGAGCCCGAGCTAGCCCGCAACCAGGGTGTCAGCCGCCAGACAGCTCGCGCCGCGCTACAGATCCTCGAACGAGAAGGCCTGGTCGTCGTGCGACCACGACGAGGCCGCATCGTGCGCAGCCACCAGCGGCTACGGTGGCGCCTTTCGGAGTTTGAACATCCGGAGAACACCACCACGACAACAGCCGATGCCTGGGAGACAGATATCGAACGACAAGGACACGACCCCACACGACAAGACCTCTCAGTAAATACCATTACACCACCACCCGAGATAGCCACACGACTCAACCTCAACCCCGCCACCGACTTCTGCGTGGTCAGACAGAGAGTCCGCTACATTGACGACAAACCAGCGATCATCTCCGACGACTACTTCGACGAAAAAATCGTACGAGGAACAGAACTAGCCCAGCCAAACGACACAACCCGTGAGGACATCCTTGCCGAAGCAGGATACCCGCAAACATACGACATCGACGAGATCATCACACGCATGCCTACCCCCACCGAAACCCAGCGACTACAAATACCCGCCGTGACCCCTATAGCAGAACACACCCGCACCGGTTACACAGCACAACACAAACCAGTACGAGTAATGATCTCGATCATCCCAGGCGAAACACTGATACTCCAATACAAAGTACCCACCTAACATCACCAACCCAACCCACCCATCAAAAGAACCATACGATTCGAAAGACCTGTTCTGTTCCAGAGATCTATCCGATTCAAGTCACCTCGTAGGTCAGTTAGACTTGCGTACCCTTGCCTGTCAAGGAGGTACGTACCAACATGACTCAACCAGAACCTCGAACGCAGCAGATCGCCGCTGAGCTGCGACAACAGATCGCCACCGGTGCTCTCGGTCCGGGTGCCCTCCTCCCGTCCGAGCCCGAGCTAGCCCGCAACCAGGGTGTCAGCCGCCAGACAGCTCGCGCCGCGCTACAGATCCTCGAACGAGAAGGCCTGGTCGTCGTGCGACCACGACGAGGCCGCATCGTGCGCAGCCACCAGCGGCTACGGTGGCGCCTTTCGGAGTTTGAACATCCGGAGAACACCACCACGACAACAGCCGATGCCTGGGAGACAGATATCGAACGACAAGGACACGACCCCACACGACAAGACCTCTCAGTAAATACCATTACACCACCACCCGAGATAGCCACACGACTCAACCTCAACCCCGCCACCGACTTCTGCGTGGTCAGACAGAGAGTCCGCTACATTGACGACAAACCAGCGATCATCTCCGACGACTACTTCGACGAAAAAATCGTACGAGGAACAGAACTAGCCCAGCCAAACGACACAACCCGTGAGGACATCCTTGCCGAAGCAGGATACCCGCAAACATACGACATCGACGAGATCATCACACGCATGCCTACCCCCACCGAAACCCAGCGACTACAAATACCCGCCGTGACCCCTATAGCAGAACACACCCGCACCGGTTACACAGCACAACACAAACCAGTACGAGTAATGATCTCGATCATCCCAGGCGAAACACTGATACTCCAATACAAAGTACCCACCTAACATCACCAACCCAACCCACTCATCACGAAAACCGTCCCGTTCAAGTCACTTCGAATTCAAGTCACCACGGGGGCCAACCTCCGGGCATCCCATCCGCGAATGATCACGGCACAGCTCGCACACCACGGCCCCAACCTTGACGGCACTCACAGCATGCTGTGTCACCCCACCTGTCGCTTGACGCTCAGAGCACGCTGCTCACAGCCGGGACAGCACAATGTGTTGCCGAATTCTCCTCTACAGGATTCAAGGCCGCCTGCGGCGGCGCGTTCCGTGGCCGGTTGATACCGCCCGCCGCGTTCCCGCCGGGCCGATCCCACTCGCTGCGCGCGGCCTGGCGGCCGTGCTCGCGGCGGGTCGGCCCGGCGGAGAGCGGTCATGACACACGGCTGTAACTACCTGCAGCTACCGCGGTGTTCTATGGCGGTCCGTGATGAGGCCAGCAACAGCCGTCGCGCGGTGCGCCGGTAGACGGCTGTATTTCATGGCCCGCGGATCGTCCACGTCGCGCTGACGCCGCCGCCAAGGCCCCACCAGAACGAGATGGCGACAGGGAGTAGGTCACGACGATCGGTGGCGGGCAATCCACTCCCGGAGCTCGGCAGCCTGCTCGTGCTCACCCAGCGCACCCAGGCGGATGGCGAGGTTGTTGGCCGAGGTCAGGGTGTCGGGATGGTCGTCGCCCAGGATGCGGCGTCGACGGGTCAGGGTGTCCTCGTCTAGGGCCCGGGCCTGCTCGTGCTCACCCAGCGCACCCAGGCCGACGGCGAGGTTGCTGGCCGAGGCCAGGGTGTCGGGATGGTCGTCGCCCAGGATGCGGCGTCGACGGGTCAGGGTGTCCTCGTCTAGGGCCCGGGCCTGCTCGTGCTCACCCAGCGCACCCAGGCGGATGGCGAGGTTGCTGGCCGAGGCCAGGGTGTCGGGATGGTCGTCGCCCAGGATGCGGCGTCGACGGGTCAGGGTGTCCTCGTCTAGCGGGAGTTTCCTGGCTAAGTTGATCTTGAGGTGGGGTCGGCGGGTGTCGTCATGCCGTTGACCTGGGGTGACACGCCACGAAGGTGGTTGACTTTCCTTGATCAAGTGTATTACCTAAATAATGTGGCGTCGGTAATCAGTAAGATGATCAATGGCAAGCCGTATTACTACCTGGCGGTCTCGGCGCGGGTGGGTGGTAAGCCACGCATCGTGGAGCAGAGGTATCTCGGCAGCGCTGAGGACATCGAGGCGGCGATGGCCGGTGCGACCACGCTGCCTTCGAGAACCCGGCATCTGGCGTTCGGGGATCTCGCCGCGACCTGGGGTGTGATCGAGAAGCTTGGTGTGATCGAGATCGTCGATGACGTCCTGGGCGCACGCCGCGAGGATGCGGGCGCCTCGGTGGGTACCTATGTCGTGTTGGCCGCGGCCAACCGGGTGGTCGACCCGTGCTCCAAGCTGAAGTTCGCCGACTGGTGGGCCACCACCGCCGGTGATCATCTGGTCAAGATCGGCGCTGTGGCGCTGGACCACCGCCGGTTCTGGGATGCGATGCATGTCCTGAACCCGCAGGCTCTGACCGAGATCGAACGGCGGATCTCCGCGAGGGCGATCACGGTGTTCGGGTTGGATATTTCCTCCCTCGCCCTGGACATGACCAACTTCGCCACATTCATCGACTCCACCAACGTCCGCGCGCCGATCGCGCAACGCGGCAAAGCCAAACAGAAACGCACCGATCTCAGGCTGGTCGGGTTGGGTCTGGTCATCACCCGCGACGGCGGGATACCGCTGCTGTCCCATGCCTACCCTGGAAACCTCACCGACGTCACCCAGTTCGGGCGGATGATCGAAGAACTCACCGCCCGGCACCGCAGACTCGGTGGCACCGACGGCGAACTGACCGTGGTGTTCGACGCCGGGCAGAACTCCCGACCCAACTTTGAACTCCTGGACCGCCACCGCCTGCATTACGTCGGTTCCTTACCGCCATCGGATCACCAGGCGCTGCTGGAGATCCCCACCACCGACTACCAGTCGGTCGTCGAGTTCGACGGTGTCACCGCACGGGAAACGGACCTGGACGCGCTGGGGCGCTCGCATCGGGTGGTGCTGACTCATTCCGAAGAGTTGCACAGCGGCCAGTCCCGCGGTTTCGACCAGACCCTGGCCAAAACCACCCGCCAGCTCACCAGCATCCAAGACACCCTCACCCGGGGACAAGCCCGCCGCAGCAAGACGAAACTGGAAACCGCCATCACCTCGATCTGCGCACCCCGCTGGGTCAGCGAGGTACTGACCTGGCAACTCACCGGGGACACCCCGCCCGATATCCGACTGGACTTCCAGATCGACACCGACGCCCGTGACGCCCTCGAACAACGAATCTTCGGCAAACGGATCCTCATCACCGACCGCGCCGACTGGACCACAGCCGAGGTCATCGCCGGATACCGCTCACAGTCCGAAGCCGAGTTCGGCTTCCGTCAGCTCAAAGACCCTGACGTAGTGTCGTTTTCACCGATGCACCACTTCACCGACAACCACATCCGCGTGCATGTCTTCTACTGCGTCCTGGCGCTGATGATCGCCCATCTGATGCGCCGCGACGCCGCCCGTCACGGACTCGACCTCAGCGTTCGTGAACTCCTCACGCGACTGGCCCGCATCCAAGAAACCGTCCTGATCTACCCCGGCACCCGAGGCCGCCCCAAAGCCCGCCGGGTGATCACCGACATGACCGACCTCCAACAGCAACTGTTCGACATCTTCGAGTTGGACCGGTGGGCACCAACCAGTTAGGTAATACACCCAAACAAGATCGACACTAGCCCTGACCAGGGGGTATGCACATCAAGATCAACTTATCTAGGAAACTCCCGCTAGGGCCCGGGCCTGCTCGTGCTCACCCAGCGCACCCAGGCGGATGGCGAGGTTGCTGGCCGAGGCCAGGGTGTCGGGATGGTCGTCGCCCAGGATGCGGCGTCGACGGGTCAGGGTGTCCTCGTCTAGGGCCCGGGCCTGCTCGTGCTCACCCAGCGCACCCAGGCGGATGGCGAGGTTGCTGGCCGAGGCCAGGGTGTCGGGATGGTCGTCGCCCAGGATGCGGCGTCGACGGGTCAGGGTGTCCTCGTCTAGGGCCCGGGCCTGCTCGTGCTCACCCAGCGCACCCAGGCGGATGGCGAGGTTGCTGGCCGAGGCCAGGGTGTCGGGATGGTCGTCGCCCAGGATGCGGCGTCGACGGGTCAGGGTGTCCTCGTCTAGGGCCCGGGCCTGCTCGTGCTCACCCAGCGCACCCAGGCGGATGGCGAGGTTGCTGGCCGAGGCCAGGGTGTCGGGATGGTCGTCGCCCAGGATGCGGCGTCGACGGGTCAGGGTGTCCTCGTCTAGGGCCCGGGCCTGCTCGTGCTCACCCAGCGCACCCAGGCGGATGGCGAGGTTGCTGGCCGAGGCCAGGGTGTCGGGATGGTCGTCGCCCAGGATGCGGCGTCGACGGGTCAGGGTGTCCTCGTCTAGGGCCCGGGCCTGCTCGTGCTCACCCAGCGCACCCAGGCCGACGGCGAGGTTGCTGGCCGAGGCCAGGGTGTCGGGATGGTCGTCGCCCAGGATGCGGCGTCGACGGGTCAGGGTGTCCTCGTCTAGGGCCCGGGCCTGCTCGTGCTCACCCAGCTCGGACAATACGAGGGCGAGATCTGTCGATGTGGCCAGCATGTCAGGGTCGTCAGCGTCGAGACGGTCGCGGTTGAGCTGGTAGGCCCGTTCGAGCAGAGGGCGCGCTGCTCGGGGTTCGCCGCGGGACTGGACGTAGTTTCCGGCTTTGCGCAGCAGCCAGGACACCTCAGCGACAACCTCATCTGGGGCTCGGGTGGGGTCGGTGGTTGCCAGGACGTGCGGTAGCAGAGCGCGCCAGGTGGGCCAAACCGGTGGGTTGTTCCAGGCGTTGCCGGGGACTGCGGCGTGCAGCAGCCGGACGGCGAGTGCTGCCCAGCCACCGTGGTGCGGGTCGTGGGTGGTGGTTCGGGTGCGTAGCAGCGCGGCGGGCACTCGGTGTAGCTCGATGCTGCTGGGCGCCACGCGGGCCATTCCCCGCCGGCGCAGCATCGTGGTCTGCCCCGCGAGGGCCAGGGGGTCAGTCGCGGCCTGGGCAAGCGGTGCCGGTAACAGGGCGGCGTGCTCGGTGATCAGGGTAAGCGGCACAGGTTCTGGGCCAAGCCAGGCGAGGAGGGTGAGCAGCTGCAAGGCCGCCGGGTTGTCGGCCGCGAGCCGGTCAAACGCCAGTGCCCACGACGCCGCCACCGAGACCGGCGACCCCCCGGCCCGGCCGTGAGCCAGCACGTCCTCGCAGCGCTCGGCCAGCAAGTCCAGGTAGGTGTCCACGCTGATCTGGGTGTCGGCCAGCAGGGCCGCGGCCTGGTCCACTGCCAGGGGCAGGTCCCCCAGCGCGGCCGCCACCCGGCCGGCATCAGCCTTGGTCAAGTCAGGAAGCCGGGAACACAACAGCTCGATGGACTCAGCGCGGGTGAACTCCGCCACCCCCAACCCGACCCCCACACCACGCCAGTCAGGGTTCCGCGAGGTGATCACCACATGACCGGGCCCACCGCAGAGAAACCGGCCCAACGCTGCCGGATCCCCGGCGTTATCGAACACCAGCAACCACCGGCTGCGCTCCCGTAACGTCCCCAGCAGCCGGGCCAGCGCCACCTCGGTACCCTCCGTCACCGTGGCCAACCCCAAAGCCCTGGCCAGCTCCGCCAGCCGGTCTGGGATCAGCGCCGGGTCCTGGGCTGGGACCCACCACGCCACGTCGTAGTCATCCCCATAGCGATGGGCGTACTCCATCGCCGCTGTGGTCTTTCCTACCCCACTCATCCCGTGCATTGCCTGCACCACCGCCTGGCCCCCTGTGCGCAATGCCGTCCGCAACCCCGACAGCAGCTCGGCGCGACCGGTGAACTCCACTGACCGCGCCGGAATACCCCACACTCGACCTACCGGCACCCCTGGTGTACGGGCCCGCGGCAGCTCGGTCAGGGCATGCAGCACCGCCGTCTCCAGCCCATCCGCGGTGGTGAACGCCGCCGTCGTCAGCCCGCTGCCTGCCAGCCGGGCCCGGAAGGCCTCCTGCCGATCCCCATACGCCAGGTCTGCGAACAGCTCCCGCGGCCCCTGCGCGTCCTCACCGAGCACAAACACCAGCCGGGGCAGCCCCGCCACACCTGCGGCCTCAAACTCCAGCTCCGTGTAGGACACCTCGGGCCGATCCCGCACCGGCGACCCATACCGGAACCCCGCGATCAAGACATACACATCCGCCGCCGCCACCGCCTCCCAGCACACCTGCGCTGGCTTCTCCTCCCGCGCAGCGAAATACGCCATGTCCGTGACCGCGTCCCCGACCCGCGCCACCGCCGACTCCACCGCCGCCACAAACGACCACCCCTGGGGCAACCGCCGCAACTCCGACGTGTGCGACACAAACACCCGCCGCGGTGACGGACCATCCTTGGGCATAGCGCAGAGCATCCCAGCATCACCCTGAAGAAAAAAAACCACCACCAACGGGAAGTGCCCACGCCGCAGCGTGGCCGCAACAGCCGCCGGGGGCTACTTCAGGCCGGATACGGCGGTCACCGGCGGGTACAACGGGAGCCACGGAGACACTGATCGTCACTCCGCAGGTCAGCGGCAATCACCTGGCACGGTAGATGGTCCGAGAATCTGTAGATTCGGAGGATCTGACGTTCTGAACGCTGCCAGCCACCCGTCAAGATCAATTTGAGCGGCGCGATGTACAACTTCGGTGGAAGGTCGGTCGCGGCGATCGTCCCTTCGGCGAGCACCAAGTGGCCAGGAAGCCCACCCAGGCCCGTGCCCTCCATGTGCCCCACGTGGGAGGTACTTGTGGTCTCTCACGGTCAGTCATGGTAAGCGGAATCCGCTGCTCAAGGGCTCTGTCCTGGCCAAGTCATGTAATTCCCAAGCTCACGACCAACCACAGGCGCCTCCGGCGGGCCTCGCTCCGGGATGGCTCCAGGACCGGACCCGGATAGTGGTGGGTCACCAGGGGAGCGGGTATCCCGTCACGCCGGCGCCGGAGGCGTAGCGGGCCGGGGGGCAGGGGTCCAGCTCGTTCAGCGCATGCGGTGCTCCAGCTGGACCCCTGCCCCCCGGCCCGCTCCGAGGCAAGCTCGCCGACGCGACGGGATACCCGCTCCCCGCCCGCCGTCCTGCAGCAGGCCAACACCCCGCGTGTGCCATAGCACCGGTCAACCACTGTCAACAGCGGAGCACCGTGACCCGGCCGGACCACCGATCGAGGTCTCTGACGGCGCAATGGGCGCTGCTTTCCAAGCTGGGGCTTCCGTGTGGTCACCATCAACAGGTCGTTAACGGGAACGGGGTAACGGTGGCGGTAACGAGACGCTGCGCGACCTAGTGCGTCGGCTGAGACGGAGCGGACAACATGGGTGCCGGGGCAGGTGACTGAACAGCTCGGATGCGTTCAGTCTGGACAGGTGAGACGATCTTGGGACTGCTCATAACCCAGAGGTCGACGATCAGGGTGAAGGCTCCAGGTTCGGGAGCACCGTTTCCGCCACCTCGATGACCGCAGCTCTGGCTGCAACCCAGCGCTGGGACACTTCAATGATCATCTCCACCCTTTACCTACCTGAAACAACCGTCAACGTCCAGCACCAACACGTACTGCCGGGAAGTATCTGAGCTGGTCAGACGGACTGTTCCGTCATGACCGGCACTGTCCGGTAGTGGCTTCTGGTAATCGCTAGGCCGCAGGTTCGAGTCCTGCCGGGGGCGCCCAAGTGGTCTTACCCGAACTGGGGCCAGACAGCACCATCTTGGGATGGGTTGTCTGGTCACAGTCGTCTGCGATCCGGCCCGGGGTGCGGCGCGAGCGTCGCTGGGGGGCAGGGCAGGGCGCCAGAGCCGGTGTAGTGCTACGCGCCCGGCCAATCATTATTATCTACGCCACTTGCGTAGGGCCTGACTCACCAAGACCGTTCTTGTCCACCTGATACCAGAAGGTAGAAATACTAATTCTGCGCACCTTCTGGGCGCAAGGCGGGCCACACTCGTCACTGTTGCGCGTGCAATCTCCTGGACCAGCACGCGGCCGGGGTCGCGGAGACGAAAACGCAGCGCGCGGCGCTGCCCCGCGTGAGTGGCGTTCATGACGCCCCCCGAACTGTGGTGGCGTTATCGGTGATGACAGAGAGGACGAACCGCTCAGGTTGGCGCAGGGAAAAACCCAGCGCTCTATATACCGTGCAGGTGATGCGTTTCGGCCACGGCTGCCACCACGTTCGAGATGCACGCCAACAGGTCGAGCACCGGCCAAGCTTGTCCACGCGGTGCCGCGCATGCAGATGCGTAAGCGCCCCCACAAGACGGATTGCCAAACGTTCCGCTGTGGCCTGATCGGAAAATGCATTACCAGTCCGAACCATCTCCACAAACTCAGCAAGCTCTCGGCCATACGCCTCATACAACGTCGTGGGATCAGGGATACTCACGACGTACCCCCGCCACGCTTGGACATGATCACGATGTCAGCGCCAGTCTCCACAGCGATGAGCCGTATACATGACCCGGTACATACCGCCGAACCGCGAGAAGTGCTCAGGCATAGGAATGATGACCGTACGTATGTGGGGTGGCGCAGCGCCTCTACCAGCGCGCGAAACGCCGCCCCCTCGCGAGAGGCGGGGACGTCTGGGTGTTCGGTGTACACGTCGTCCAGCATCAGGCCGGACCGATGCGCAAAGGCCCGTAACTGGGCGGTGAGAGTGTCGGCGTGTCCTGGGGGTCGGTCGGCCACACGCGCAGGTAACCCACCGCCAACGGCCGGAACCTTGACCCCGCACATTCAGTGAGGGTAGGTCCGGCGACGCCTCCGGGCTGTGCCGCCGGACCTACCCGGCTCACACGGCAACTCACAGCGCTGGCACTGTCTGCCGAACCGACATGTGGGGTGTACCTCCCAGGTGGCAGCATTTGTGATGTGGACTCAGTCAACATCAACTTGAAGGGACGAACTTGCACACTTCTTGCACAGCCGGTGGTCAGTGCTACGGGAGCGAGGTGGAACAATGTGTAGGAGGTATCGGCAACGGGAAGGCTGAAGCCATGAGCAGTGAGACAGTGACTCCAGGACCGGGAAGCAACATCGCGTTGCTTCGCAAGCAACGCGGCATGAGCCAAGCGAGGCTCGCGCGTAATGCGCGTGTGTCCCTGTCGCTGCTCAGCAAGATAGAGGTCGGAGACCGGGCACTAAGCCAGGGAGTAGCCGCCGCCCTTGCAAGGGCGATGGGAATCACGCTTGACGAGGTTCTAGGAAGAGCCGAGGTTAAGCAAGACAACGAGGCGAGTCTGCAAGATTTGCGCACTGCGATTCGACGGTTTGACCTTGCTGGTGAGTCATCGAGCGACCGCGATATTTTGACCCATGAGCTTGGGGAGCTAGTCAAACTTCGCGGCGACGCCAACCTTTCCGAAGTTTTTAAGCGACTGCCCGGATTACTCTCCAAGGTGACGAATTACGCCCATTTGATTAGCGCTCCCGACGCCTGGACAATGGTGGCGGATGTCTACAGCACGGTTTATTGGCTTGCTGCCCGCCACCGCTGGATGGACCTTGCGGAACTGGCAGTCACAAAGCAGCGACTAGCGGCAGAGCGAGCGAACCCGTTGGTGGGTGTTATCGCAGCCCGAGATGAGGCTGGTACGTTTCTCAATTCTGGCGACTTTGAGGGGGGTTTGGCCGTTGTTGACCGCGCGGTAGTTCGAGCTGAGACGTCGATGGAAGGGCAAGAAAAAGCCCTGGGCTTGGGACTGCTTCATCTTCGCGGACTCACTCTCGCCGGACGACTGCGAGAAAAAGCCGAAACCGAGCGGCACATGGCGGCGGCGTGGCAGGCAGCAGAAGAATTTCCCGAAGACGTAGATGTTTGCGGTATCCAATTTGGACTAGAGAACACCGCGACGCACGTCATAGCGACATGGGTTGACCTGGAACACCATCGGCAAGCCTTGGATGTAGCTAGCGACTTGGGTCATCGTACACTAACTCTTCCGGCAACAAGAATTGGCCCGCTTCACATGAATGTATCCAGGGCTAAGCTTGCCCTTCGTGACCGAGACGGAGCCTTAGACTCCCTCGTAGAGGCTTGGAAAGCGGCCCCCCAAATGGCAAAGGTACACCCAACAAGCCAAGAACTGCTGCGGGTTCTCATCTCACTACACAAGCGAAGCAACCCCACTCTCACCAAACTGGCTAAGCAAGCCCAGGTGAGCATATAGGCGCTTGGGATCATCCGATCGACAAAAAGTTGTCGATGTCGCGCCCCAAGGGCCATCCCTTCCGAGCGCAGTCTCGGACGGGACGTAGTTACCTTCCCCCTGCCAGTGCACGGCTCCTGGATGGAGCAAACCGCTCCGACTACCAAGAAGCGAGCTATGAACCCCGGCCGTCTCGACCCGCGCAGGGTGGCCAAGATGGGGACGCCGGTCGGCCCGGTGTCATGGCTGTCGATCGGCTGGCTGACCCGATCCCGAGACTGGACCTCCTGTCTTCAGGCGGGGGTGGCGGCGCGGACTCGCTGGTAGGTAGTGTCTCGGCTGTCGTCCAGGCCCGCGTGGTCATCCGCGTCATCGGGAGCGCAAACTGTCGGTGGCCAGTGGTGAAATGATGTGGTTACACGACCTTGGTCGCAGCGATGCAGGACCGATGTCCTCCGTGACCTGCTGTAGCCATCCTCGACCGAACAAGAAGGACCGCACCGTGGACGACAGCCAGGACCTTAGAAACCTCTCGACCGAGCAGCTGTCGAGATGATCCAAGAACGTACCGGCACGGGGGTCAATCTGTCCTTTCCTGGCAAGACCATTGCGCGCCAAATCGGTCGCCGAGTACGTCCTCGCGTTCAGCAGACAATGAAGAAGTACTCAATCGGCTCCAGCGAAGATCAGGCACACAACCTCGTCGTTGAGGGTAACAACTTGCAGGCCCTGGCTTCACTATATCGCTGGCGCGGCCAGGTTGACCTGATCCTTAGGGACCCTCCCTACAACACGGGCAAAGATTTCAGGTACAAACGACCGCTGGGACAAGGACCCTATGAAGTATCACGGCAACGCTGTGCTTAAGGGTACCACGAGGCGCCCCATTAACGTCCCGTTCTTTCAGGCTCTTGCCGCGATCACGGGCGCGGGCAAGACCGCCATCTTGGCTGACGCTGTTTCCTAAATGTCCTCGTTGCTGCCGATAGCGCTGATTATCTTGTGGCTGTCGAAGGGAAAGGTAGTCGTACAGCAGTCCTACGCAAATCTCTCGCCGGGCGGCAAGTACAACCACTTGCTGGGAAGTGTGATTATCAAACCACTCAGTGAATATGACCCGGAGGAGGTCGAGCACACCAACGTTCCGGTTGTGCTTTTTTCCACGGTAGGCACCTTCAACCAGAAGGACATGGAAGCGGGGAGTCTCACCATCTATCGCTCTGAGGTCGATACGACCGAGCAGAGTACCTGGGATGCCCTTGCTGACGCCTCGATGCACAAGGAAACCGCCGTCCGTTGATCATCATGCACGACGAGGGGCAGAACCTGTCCGATCAGCAGACCGCCTGGTTCAACGCAAGCCGAACCCCTACCATGTCAG
>CAWGMP010000018.1:0-88473 GCA_963823755.1 uncultured Actinomycetota bacterium | reverse complement strand
TTCGGCATCACTGTCAGCAGTGCGCAGTCCAGCATCGACCGCGAGACGGTCTTGCGGGTGCTGCCGGTGTTGCTCCCGATCCGACCCCGAGCCGACGGAGATCGACGAGGTGGCGCAGCGGAGCGCGCGGAGGTGCCCCTGGTGCCGGTGTTGGATTCGGCGGCGCGGCCGCTGGTGTTCAACGTGGCTGCACCGGTGTTCCTCCCCCGGCCCCGCGGCTTTCGGCTGCCGGCTGGCGGACCTCGATGGCGCCCACGGATCGGTTGGATCCAGTCGACATGGGCAACGGCGAGCTGGGCCCAGAGGGGACGGGTCCAGATGAGCTGGACTCGGGCGGGACGGGCTAGCTGGACTTGACCCGGACAGGACGGGCCCGGATGAGGTGGGCGCCGGCGAGATGGAGGCCGACCGATCCAACCACCAACGCCGCCGGCGAGGCCGCCGCGGCCGCGGCCGTGGTAAAGCCGGCGAGGACGCTGAGGACGGTTCACTCGATCAGGGTGACGATGGCGACCGAGTCGAACACGATGAACGCGACTTCTCGGAAGAGCAGGCCGAGAATCGTGCCGCGGAGGAGCCCGGCGAGGGCGTGGTCAGGCGCCGTCGCCGCAGACGCCGCCGCGATAGCGGCGACGATGACACCGCCATCGGTGTGGATGACCCACCGGATACCGTCGTGCACGTCCGCGAGACCAAGAGCCAGCCGCTGGTTGAGGACGAGGTGCAGTCCATCCGTGGCTCCACCCGCCTGGAGGCCAAAAGGCAGCGCCGACGCGACGGCCGGGAAGCCGGCAGGCGGCGGGTGGCGATCCTGTCCGAGTCGGAGTTCCTCGCTCGACGCGAGGCCGTTGAGCGCACCATGGTCGTGCGTGAACGCCCTGAGCGCACCCAGATCGGGGTGCTTGAGGACGACGTCCTGGTGGAGCACTTCGTCACCACCTCGGGCACCGGATCGTTGGTCGGCAACGTCTATCTCGGCAGGGTGCAGAACGTGCTGCCTTCGATGGAAGCCGCGTTCGTGGACATCGGCCGGGGCCGCAACGCGGTGCTCTACGCCGGCGAGGTGGACTGGGACGCAGCCGGGCTCGAAGGCAAGGCGCGCCGTATCGAGCAGGCGTTGTCCAGCGGTGACAGCGTTCTCGTGCAGGTCACGAAGGACCCGGTGGGTCATAAGGGTGCCCGGCTGACCACCCAGGTCAGCTTGCCCGGCCGATTCCTGGTGTACGTGCCGGGCGGCCAGGCCACCGGGATCAGCCGCAAGCTGCCGGACACCGAGCGCAAACGCCTCAAGGAGGTGCTCAAGCGGATCGTTCCCGAGGACGCCGGTGTGATCATCCGGACCGCCTCGGAAGGAGTCAGCGAGGAGGAACTGGCCCGCGACGTCCGCCGGTTGCAGGCTCAATGGGGTGTCATCCAGACCAAGTCAGGTGCCTCCGGGTGCAAGACCACCGCGCCCGAGCTGCTTTATGAGGAGCCCGACCTGCTGGTGAAGGTGGTGCGTGACCTGTTCACCGAGGATTTCCGCGAGCTGGTGATCCAAGGCGCCGGAGCATGGGACACGGTGGAGGGTTACGTCAAGCATGTTGCCCCGGACCTGATGCCCAGGGTGCGCAGGTATGCCGGGGTGGACGACGTATTCGCCGAATTCCGGATCGACGAGCAGATCACCAAGGCGCTGGACCGCAAGGTGTGGCTGCCTTCCGGGGGATATCTGGTGATCGACCGCACCGAGGCGATGACCGTGATCGACGTCAACACCGGCAAGTCCACCGGGTCGGGCGGCAACCTCGAGGAGACCGTGACCCGCAACAACCTCGAAGCTGCCGAGGAGATCATTCGACAGCTCCGGCTGCGCGACGTCGGCGGGATCATCGTCATCGACTTCATCGACATGGTGCTCGAGTCGAACAGGGACCTGGTGTTGCGCCGGTTGACCGAATGCCTGGGCCGGGACCGCACCCGCCATCAGGTCGCCGAGGTTACGTCACTCGGACTGGTCCAAATGACCCGGAAGAAGGTCGGCACCGGGTTGCTGGAGGCGTACTCCAGCCCTTGCGAGCACTGCAAGGGTCGCGGCGTGCTGGTGTCCGCGGAGCCGGTGAACGTCCGAAGCCAGCCCGCAGTGCCAGCTGGGGTGTCATCTGGAGGGTCTGCTGGGGTGCAGTCAATGCCAAGGACTCCGGCGGCGTGAACGGCCGGCGCGCCAAAACCCGCGGACGTGGGTCGGGAGGCATCCCAGCGGCATCAGAGCAGGTGGCCGCGCAGGGCCTGCCCGCCGCGGAGGTCGTGCAGGCACCGGCGGATGGCCCGCAGCCCGCGCCGGTGCCCGATGGTGCTACGCCGGCTGGACCCGGCGCTGTCGACCACGAGGCGTCACCGGCTGCCGACGTGCCGCGGGTGCCTGCGCAGCCGGCAACCCGCACCGTGACGCGGCGGCGCCGGGCTGCCTCACGACCCGCTGGACCTCCTGCCGCAGAGCTGCCGGACGGTGTCGACTCGACAGCGCCAGCCCTTCGGGACACCGCGCGCGGGGTGAGCACCCCGGTTTGACCGGGCCGGACGGCGGGCCGTACCCTCGTTGGCGCGGCCCGTCCGGTCGCGTCGGGGCCACGTCTGGTCGCTGCGCGCGTGAGCAGTCCAGCCGACACAGCGTTTGGTGCAAGTCAGCAGTCCGAGCCACTCGACCAGCCAGGAGTACCACCCGATGTACGCGATTGTGAAGACCGGCGGCAAGCAGTACACAGTGGCCGTCGGGGACGTCGTCGAGGTGGAGAAGCTGGCTGGCGAGCCCGGAACCGAGGTCAGCCTGCCTGCCGTGCTCATCGTTGACGGCCCCACGGTCACCACTGCCGCAGCTGCCCTTGCCGCGGCTTCGATCAGTGCGAAAGTCGTCGCGCAGGTCAAGGGCCCCAAGATCCGGATCCACAAGTTCAAGAACAAGACCGGTTACCACAAACGCCAGGGTCATCGCCAGCAGCTGACTCGCGTGGAGGTCACCGGTATCTCCCGGTGACCGGCGTGGATCCAGCGGTCCCCGTACGCAGTTGACCTTGAGAAAACAGTGACGAGGGTGTGAGCATCGATGGCACACAAAAAGGGCGCGTCCAGCTCTCGGAATGGTCGCGACTCCAACGCCCAGCGGCTCGGGGTGAAGCGGTTCGGCGGCCAGGTGGTCAACGCGGGGGAGATCCTCATCCGCCAGCGCGGCACCAAGTTTCACCCAGGCGTGCACGTCGGCCGCGGGAGAGATGACACCCTGTTCGCCCTCGAGGCGGGTGCGGTGGAGTTCGCCATCAGGCGTGGGCGCAAGACTGTCAATATCGTCCCGGCCGAGGTCTGACTCCGGCCTCCACCGACGCACCCCGACGAGGGGCGGGACCGGCGATGACCGGCCCGCCCCTCGTCGGCGTGTATCACCTGGTGCACCACC
The DNA here is from genome assembly GCA_963823755.1 of uncultured Actinomycetota bacterium. Lineage (GTDB taxonomy): Bacteria > Actinomycetota > Actinomycetes > Mycobacteriales > Pseudonocardiaceae. The sequence goes on along the minus strand of CAWGMP010000018.1, from coordinate 85,043 downwards.
GATCAATCGAAACGAATTGACCTGAGGAGGACCACCGTGTCCCGCTTCGTGGATCGGGTGGTGATTCACGTCGCTGCAGGCGATGGTGGGCACGGTTGCGCGTCGGTGCACCGGGAGAAGTTCACGCCATTGGGCGGTCCTGACGGTGGCAACGGAGGGCGCGGCGGCGATGTGGTGCTGGTGGTGGACCCCGGAGTGCACACCCTGCTCGACTTCCACTACCGCTCCCAGGCGAGCGCCTCCAGCGGCAGGTCGGGGCAGGGCGGCAACCGCAACGGCGCCACGGGGGAGGACCTTGAACTGCGGGTGCCGGATGGCACCGTGGTGTTCACTGCTGATGGCCAGGTACTGGCCGACCTGGTAGGTGGTGGCACCCGGTTCATCGCCGCAGCGGGCGGGCAGGGCGGGCTGGGGAACGCGGCGCTGGTCTCCAGGACCCGTAAGGCGCCGGGTTTCGCTTTGCTCGGTGAGCCGGGTGAGGTTCGGGACCTGGTGCTCGAGCTGAAGTCAGTGGCCGATGTCGGGCTCGTTGGGTTCCCTTCAGCGGGCAAGTCCTCCCTGGTTTCGGTGCTCTCAGCGGCCAGTCCCGCCATCGCCGACTACCCGTTCACCACCCTGGTACCTAACTGGGTGTGGTCACCGCGGGGGAGACGGTGTTCACCGTCGCCGATGTCCCGGGCCTGATCCCCGGGGCCAGCCGGGGAAAAGGTCTCGGGCTGGAATTCCTGCGACACATCGAACGGTGCGCCGTGTTGGTGCACGTCGTGGACTGCGCGACGGTTGCGCCCGGCCGCGACCCATTGTCTGATGTGGATGTTCTGGAATGCGACTCGCCGCCTACACTCCGTCGCTTGGCGGCGAACTGGCCGACCGCCCCCGGTTGGTGGTGCTGAACAAGATCGATGTCCCGGATGCCCGAGAACTGGCCGAGATGGTGCAACCCGAGCTCGCGGCTCGCGGTCTGCCGGTGCATTGCGTGTCCACGGTGACCACCGAGGGCCTGCGGGAACTGCGCTTTGCGCTCGGCGCGGCCGTGCGCCGACACCGCCTGTCGCTGCCACCCGCAGAACCGACCCGGGTGGTGTTGCGCCCCACGGCGGTTGATGAGTCCGGTTTCGAGGTCACCGCCGACCCCGATCGGCCTGGGGGGTTCATCGTCCACGGCGCGCGCCCGCAGCGGTGGGTGCGGCAGACGAACTTCGACAACGCCGAGGCCGTCGGCTACCTGGCCGACCGGCTGGCCCGGCTCGGCGTCGAGGATGCCCTGGCCGGCGCGGGTGCCCGGGCCGGCTGCCCGGTCACCATCGGTCACGTCACCTTCGACTGGGAACCCTCCACACCGGCCGGAGCGGCCGCGGTCCGCCTGGGCGGCCGGGGGACGGACTGGCGGTTGGACAGCGATGATCGGGCTAGCGCAGGCCAGCGCAAGGCCGCCCGGCGCGCGAGGCGCGAGCCAGTCGCCGACGGTGAGGTAGCCCAGGAGTGAGCTCGACCCGGCAGGCAGTGGCGCAGGCGCGGCATCTTGTGGTCAAGGTCGGTTCGTCTTCGCTCACCACGGCAGCCGGCGGGCTGGACCGGGTCAGGCTGGACACTCTGGTTGACGCGCTCGCGGGTCGCGACGCGGCCGGTACCCAGCTGGTGTTGGTGTCCTCGGGCGCCATCGCCGCCGGGCTGGCGCCACTGGGACTGCGCCGCCGGCCCCGCGATCTGGCCACCCAACAGGCCGCGGCCAGTGTCGGCAGCTGGCACTGGGGCACGCCTACACCGAATCCTGGGCCCGGCATGGCCGCACCGTCGGGCAGGTGCTGCTGACCTCCGACGATATGGTCCGCCGCGCGCACTACCGCAACGCGCAGCGCACCTTCGCCCGGCTACGCGGCCTCGGCGTGGTTCCGGTGGTCAACGAGAACGACACAGTGGTCACCGACGAGATCCGGTTCGGAGACAACGACCGGCTTGCTGCCCCTGGTCGCGCACTTGGTGGGTGCCGACGCTCTGGTACTGCTGTCCGACGTCGCCGGGCTCTACGACAGTGACCCTCGGCTCGGCGCCGCTCGCCTGGTCGCGGAGGTGAACGGACCGGCTGACCTGCGTGGTGTGCGGGTCGGTGACGGCGGTGCGCTGGGTACCGGCGGGATGGCCTCCAAACTCGACGCTGCGACGCTGGCCTCCCAAGCCGGCGTGCCGGTGCTGCTGGCCGCCGCGGCGCAGGTCGGTCGAGCGCTGGGACCCGCCGACGTCGGTACCGCTTTCGCGGCCACCGGGGCGCGGCTGTCGGCCCGCCGGTTCTGGCTGCGCCACGCCGCGGGTGCAACAGGCCGGTTACAGCTCGACGACGGAGCGGTCCGCGCGGTGGTGCACCGCCGGCGTTCGCTGCTCGCGGCCGGCATCACCGGCGTCGAGGGTGACTTCGAAGCCGGCGACGTGGTGGAGCTGATCGACCGGCGGGGTGCCGTAGTCGCCCGCGGGATGGTCGGGTTCGACGCCGCGGAACTCCCCGAGGTGATCGGCCGTTCCACCCGTGACCTGCCCCCCGAACTGCGCCGAGAGGTCGTGCACGCCGACGACCTGGTGCCGGTGTAGCCCGTACCACGCTCTCCCACCGGCGATGACCGCCCCGTAGGCTCGGGAACCGTGCAGCGACGAACGACCCCTGACCCGCCTCCTGAGTCCGCGGCCGACGTCGTCGCCGGATGTGCCCAGCAGGCCCAGCGAGCCGCTGTGGCGCTCGCCGCGGCGTCGGACAAGGCCATCGACGCCGCGCTGGAGGCCATGGCGCAGCGGCTGACCGTCTCCGCCGCGCAGGTGCTCGCCGCGAATTCCGCCGATATCGCCGCTGCCGAGCAGTCCGGGATGACTCAGGCACTGATCGATCGCCTGCGCCTGGGTGAGGCGCGGCTCACCGAGATGGCCGGCCAGCTCGCGCTGCTCGCTCAGATTCCGTTCCCGCCGCGGGACCGGATTCTCGAAGATCGTCCGGACGGGTTACGGTTGATCGAGCGCCGCCGCCCGGTCGGCGTGGTGGGTGCCACTTTCGAGGCCCGCCCCAACGTCACCGTCGATGTCGCCTCACAGCTGGTGAAGTCCCGCAACGCCGGGGTGCTACGAACGGGGTCGGCGGCGCTGCGTTCCGCGCTGGCGTTGCGCGAGCATGTCATCGCGCCGGCGCTGACCGATGCCGGGTTGGATCCCGGCGCCGTCCAGCTGGTGTCCGATCCACGCCGGGACAGCGCCGTCGCCCTCGTGCAGCAACCCGAGCTGATTCCCCTGGTCATCGTGCGGGGCAGCGGCGAGACCACCCGGATGCTGGCCGCCGAGGGAGCCCGCCACGGGGTACGGGTGTTGGCCCACGCCGACGGTGGCGGCGTGCTCTATGTCGATGCCGCGGCCGACCCCGCGCTGGCCGTCGAGCTGCTCGTGACCGGGTTGGACCGGCTGGGTGTCTGCAACCGGGTCAACCTGCTGCTGGTCGCTGACGCCGCCCCGCAGGAGTTGCACGAGGCGCTGCTCGCGGCCGCCCGCCAGCGCGGGATCGCGCTGTCCCTGCCACCGCACGACCACCCGCTTGGGCACGAGTGGGCGCTGGACACCGGCCGGGAGGCGACGCTGACCGTGAGCCGGGTCGCAGGTCCGGGGCACGCGGCCCAGGTCGCGAACCGGGAGACCTCCGGACTGGCCGCCACGATCGTCACCAATGATGAGGCCGCTGCCCGCGAGTTCCTGGACGGCTACACCGGCACCGGGGCGTTCTGGAACGCCAGCACCCGCCTGCTCGATGGATTCAAGCTACGGCGGGTTCCCGAGACCGGGATCAACGTCGATCGGGTACCCGGACCGCGCGGGCCGGTCACCTTCGCTGATTTGTATCTGCGTCAATTCGTGCTCATTCCGGCGCAGTGGTCTTGCGGATGAGACCGAGGTAACCGGCGATCGCGAGCACTGCCAGGGTCCAGACCGAGGCTTGGAGTACCCAGGTGGACACGGTGAAGACTTGGCCGACCGGGCTGGAGGTGTCGAAATCGCAGCGGTCGGCGATGTTCGCCGGGGCCAGCGGAACGCTGCGATCGATACCCGTTCCGATCTGTTCGATCAGGGAACATGGCGAGTTGGGATCGCGGGCTTGACTCGTGTGCGCGGTGACGTAACGGCCGGGCGCAACGGGGGTGTGCCCGGCGGCGACGCCCAGCCCCGCCGCGGTCGCGAGCACCAGCGCGAGGGTGAGAACGGCGCGGCTGCTGCGGTAGCCGTATCCGGCTAGTGCTCCCCAGAGCCAGTGCGCGCCTGTGATCAGCCGACCCCCGAGCTCACCGCGGTGAAAACGGTCTTGCTGCTGGGCGATGAGGACTTCCCGCGCGGTGGATTCGTGGCCACTGGCTCTCAACGCGGCAGCCAGCTGCTGGTAGGGCTGCGGACGGTAATCCCGGGTGTGATGGATGATCAGGTGCAGCCACTCCTGCCAGTCCACCGCGTGAAGCGACGTGTAGACGAGGCCGGAGAGGATCAGCCGAGGGGGGCGCGCGGTGCAGCCCGACCGCATGTCAGCACTGACCGGACAGATCACGTGCGCGGGCAGGAACACGTGCTTGGCCGCGGCGTCCTCCAGGTCGAGGACAGGTCCGGCCGGATTGGTCAGCTTCGCGTGGCTGAGGTTGAGTTGCCCGCTGATGCGGGCGTCGGCGAGCCGCACCGCGCCGTCCTGGCTGTGTCCGGTCGCGGTGAAGCCCTCGGCGAACATGTCGCTGTCGACCTGCAGGTGGTCGCCGATGAGGGCCCGGCCAGCCTGGTTGGTCAGCTTCGCGTGGCTGAGGTTGAGTTGCCCGCTGATGCGGGCGTCGGCGAGCCGCACGGCGCCGTCCTGGCTGTGTCCGGTCGCGGTGAAGCCCTCGGCGAACATGTCACTGTCGACCCGGAGATGATCGCCGATGAAGGCCGGGCCGGTGGGGTTGGTCAGTTCCGCGCGGTCGAGGTTGAGTTGGCCGCTGATATGGGCGTCTGGCAGCCGCACCACGCCGTCTTCGCCATGTCCGGTGGCCGTGAACCCGTCGAAGAACACGCCACCGTGGACCTCGAGGTGGTCGCCGATGAGAGCCGGGCCTGCGGGGTTGACCAGCGTCGCGCCATCCAGGTTCAGCTGGCCACTGATGTGGGCACCTGGCAGCCGCACCGCGCCACGCTCGTAGTTTCCGGTGGCGGTGAACCCTTCGGCGAACACCAGCCCGCCGTCGACATGAATCCCGTCGCCGATGAAGGCGGGTCCGGCTTGGTTGGCCAGTTCGGCACCATTGAGGTTGAGTTGCCCGATGATGTGGGCGCCCGGCAGTCGCACCGTTCCCAGTTCGCCGTGTCCGGTAGCGACGAAACCGCCGCCGAACACGTCACCGTCGACGTGGAGCCCGTCGCCGATGAGGGCGGGCCCAGCCTCATTGATCAGCCTCGCGCCGTTGAAATTGAGCTGGCCCCTGATGCGGGCGCCCAGCAGCCGCACCGCACCGCAGTCGCCTTGTCCGGTGGCGATGAATCCGTCGCCGAGCAGAACATCTCCGTCGACCTGGATCCCGTCGCCGTCCAGAGCCGGAACGTACGAGCCCGCCAAGGTCAACCAGGGCAAGCGGGCGCTGACCAGCAGCACAACGTTCTCGAAGAAGCAGCCTCGCAGCTCAAGGCCCACTGCGGCCGGCACATGGGTGAGATCAAGCGTTCCGGTGATCCGCGCCCCATGGACACGCACCCCCAGCGGATCAAGAGGTGCGCCGCTGCGTCCCAGTACCAGCTCCCGCAGCAACTCGGCACGAACGGTGTAGCGGGGGTTGTCCGTCCTGCCGAGCTGCTCACTGCTGAGCTTGCCGCACTCCACGACGCAGCCCGACGTCACGGCGTCGACCAGCGCCCGTTCCCTCGATGAGACCTCGCTGAGGCTCTTGCTCGCCACGACTGTCCAACCGCCGGTTACTCGCTGAGGTCTCAGCTTATCGCCGCGGTGCTGACCCAGGACGGCTCGCCTAGGCTGCGCCCATGTCCGGCCGACTCGGGGTCATGGGCGGGACCTTCGACCCGATCCATCACGGGCACCTGGTTGCCGCAAGCGAGGTCCAGGCTCGTTTCGGGTTGGACCAGGTCGTGTTCGTGCCCACCGGGATCCCATGGCAGAAGGACGAGCGTGAGGTCAGCTCAGCCGAGGACCGTTACCTCATGACAGTCATCGCCACCGCGTCCAACCCGCGGTTCTCGACCAGCCGGGTGGACATCGATCGCCGAGCGCCCACGTTCACCGTAGACACCCTCACCGACTTGCGCATCCAGTTCCCTGACCATGAGTTGTTCTTCATCACCGGAGCTGACGCACTGTCGCAGATACTGTCCTGGGAGCGGGTCGACGAGCTGTTCGACCTGGCCCACCTGGTCGGAGTGACCCGCCCTGGTTTCCACCTCGACGGAAAGCACTTGCCTGACAAGGCGGTGAGTCTCGTCGAGGTGCCCGCCATGGCGATCTCCTCGACGGACTGCCGCCAGCGCGTCAGGTGCGGCCAGCCAGTCTGGTATCTGGTGCCCGACGGGGTGGTGCAGTACATCAGCAAGCGCGGCCTGTACCGGGCTGGTCAGCGGGGATCGTTCCCGCACCCTCTCTGAGCTGCACGTACATCGTTTGGCAGCGTTGGTCGCCGTTGGCCCTCTGTGGACGTCTTGCGGACAATCTGCGGACAGACGTAGATCATCCGAAACCGTCCCCTATGGACGTTCCGCTCTGATCATCTACACGGCTGCTGTGGATCTCTGCACTGTCTCCATCCCTATGGGACCCCGTTCTGCGTTGACCGGAGAGGACTCCCCGGGGAGGCTGGGCGTGCTGCTCAACGCGCTGGACGGTGGGTGATCTCCAGCACCGAGCGGTCATCCCTCACCTGGTCGGCGGGATTCGAAGCGGCCACCGTGGCGCGCTGGTCGTCAGGGAAGTGTCGGGGTGGCCGTTACGATCAGCGTGCTTGCCTCCAGGCACGGCAGCAAGCTGCAACAGCGGGGCATCGCTGGCAACGGTGGTGCCCCGCTGTGCCGTCCAGCGCTAGGAATCTATGAATCTATCATCCAATGCTTCATTTAATCTAGCATGTCGTACAGCCTCTAAGCCAGTCAACATCCAATGCTTCATTTAATCTAGCATGTCGTACAGCCTCTAAGCCAGTCAACATCCAATGCTTCATTTAATCTAGTATGTCGTACCAGCATCCACCACCATTTGCGCAGCTCGGCAGGGGTCCAGCAGTAGATCAGGAGGGACGATTTGGCAATTCATCGGTCGGGCGTTAGTCTCACTGGGGGTCCTTGGGAAAGGGGTTCCCCAGGAATGGACGGGGCCACTCAGAGTGTCGGCAGATCACTTTCCGGGTTCAACCGGAGGGTGGCCCGGTTCGACTAACGAGACGACTGTGAGGTGGTGGGTGAGAAGACTAAGCCCCCGCCGCAGGCCTTGCCAGAGGAACGGCGGGGGCAAAGCCGTAGTCGAGGATGCCGCGTTGGCACGCGGCATCCTCGACTACGGAGGACACGGGCCGGGGCTCGGTAGCCAGGTGCACGGTTAGAGGTCGCCCCAGCGGGTTCGACTCCCGTCCGGTCCACGTTCATAGTAAGCGAACGTCGTCTGAGCTTAGCTGGTAGTTCCGGATGGTAATGCCGCATCGTCTTGCTCCACCTGCTCAAGCGCAGCAGCCTCACGCGGGTGGGTCGAGGGGTGAGCCCGTGCGGAAGCTCGCCGCACGCCCACCGCGACGGTGTGATGCTGGTCGAGCTGCTGATGACCACCACACCAGGAGCGGGTTAGCCGGTCCTTGCTACCCGCACGTGCTGTCTGCGTCGAGGTTAGCCACCTCGACGCAGACAGCAGTGATCAGCCGGGCCCATCCGCGACCGTAGGTGGCCCAGTCAGTCTCTAGCTCTCGGTTTGATCTACGGTGCGCGGTGGCGCTGCCCACCTGTGCGCGGTGACGTGCGGGATGCCAGTGGCCCGCTCGATGTCCCGGTAGCTCATGCCCATCTCGACCAGGGCGGCGATGACGGCGCCACCGTCGATGGTGTTGCGCTCCCGGCGACGCATGGCCTCCTGGGCTGCTCGGATCAGGTCGGCCCGCCGGTCACCGGTGGACTCGACACCCAGGGAGGCCAGCGCCGCCGCAACGTCGTCAGCAGCGCTCACGCGGCACCCCCTCCCTCTTGCCTAACTGTTCCATTTATGGAACAGTAGCGTGTGTTCCATAAATGGAACACCATCCGACCTGTCTCCATTCTGCAACACGTGTGGCGGGGCCGAGTGTTGACCAGGTCACGGCGCCCCGAAAGGGCCAAGTCATGAACACCACCTCTTGGGCTGCGCCGTCCGCACGGCCCTCCGGTGAACGCCATAGAGAAACCGCCTTGCCGCCGGGCTGGGACGGCGCAGATCGAGTCGAAGGCGGATCCGATGGCTGGTAGACACAGGCGCCAGGCGGCGCACGTACAGATACCTGAGCAGCGTAGACCGCGCCCGCTGGGGATCACGGACGCTCAGACCCATGTCGAGCATTTCATGACCGACGCCACTGTGGAGCATCGCCACGCGGGACGTTACCTAGCGTTATGCGGCATCGAGGTGTTGGCCGCGAGCCTGGTCGAGCCAGGGCGCTCTCGCTGCCGAACCTGCTGTGAGCAGGCCGCGCCGGTTCCCCGTGTCCAAGGTGCGCATCGTGGGTGATCCCCAGGCTGAGATCGAGGCCGTTTGTGAGGTCCACCAGGATTCGGGCCATCTGGTTATCAGGCGTGAGAGCGATCGGCTCGTGCTGGATGAGCGCGCCGATGAGTGCTGCGTAATCACGCTGGAGGGCGCGGCGGTGACCCATCTCGCGGTCTGCGGTGCGCAGGCCCTCGCGGCGAGCCTGACCACGCCGCAACGCTCACGGTGTCCGGTGTGCACGCGGGGTGCCCGGTGACCGACGACGCCGACAAGTCCCACAGGTTCGCCCTCACCGGGCAGGACCCCGAAGGCCGCAACCGGACGATCATCTTGTGGCGGGAAGTGGACCTGGTAGGCGGCAACGTGGTGCGCCGAGTAGTGATCACGTTGGACGCCACGATGCACACCGCGACGGTGTTCACCTTGACGCAGGCCGTTGAGGTAGCGCAGGCGATTCTGGAGGCTACCCGGTGAGCGTCCCGATAACCGAGCAGCACGGCCCGTCCACGGTGAATACGCGGCTGACAAGCTGCCCAGGGTGCGACCGGATCGAGGGCGTCGAACAGACCAGCTCCACACTCCGTGTAACCGCGTGGAAGTGCAGCATCTGCGGAATGTCCTGGGCGATCTCGCCGGTCAACCACGGGCAGAGGGCCGCTTATTTTGACCGCCTCGCCACGACCGTCGAGCAGCTCGGCGCGACATGGTCAATACTGCGGGCGATGATCACGCTGGCCAGCGATTCGGCCACGCTCCCGGATCAGGAGCTGCGGGGTCAGCTGCTGACGCTGGCCGACCGGGCCAGGCTGGCGCAGCGCCCCATCGTTCAGGACTCCGAAGACGGCGTCACGTTACCTCGGTAAATCCCGGCCGGCCGCCGGTTGAGCGAGTGCGCGCCCCCGAGCACTCCCCGGGCTCCCGGCGGCCGGCCGGTTCCAAGGCGACATCGCCAGATGCTCCCGGCGGTCGGCTGGTTCCAGAGCTGTGTCCAGGATGCGGGCACGATGGAGCTGCCCGGCGGCGAGACCAGGGGATCGCTACGTAGACTGTCGGGCGGGACTACTTAGTTCGAGGCGGTCCGGTTACCTAACTGTAACCAAAGGTCACCTAGGGTGGTCATATCCCGCCCACCTTTCCCACCAACTCCGGTGGGTGATCTTCGGCTCGTCGATCTCCGCAAACCCCGCGCGCGAGGCCGCTGGGCCGATTGGACAGTGCCCAAATCACGGCCTGGTCAGGCCGATGCAGCCACCGTAGGCCGTAATACCGATGACCACAGGCAGCTCCGCTGGCAACCCGGGGTACATCGGAAGCAACCGTGAGTAGACGCCGTGCACGTACTCACCGGCCTCACCCCAAAGCGTGACCGCAGCATCCCTGTACCGACTCACGTAGTCACCGTGGCTATCAAGACTACACTCGTCAATGATCTATCGACCGTAGTCGATTATTGACGACGCGCGTCCGCAACCGACCCGACACTAGGTCCCTGTCAGAACACCCTCCGTGCCTTCGTGAATCTTAATCAGCCGACGGGTTACCTGAATCACGTGTCTGGGGCTACTATCAATTGCATACGCCCCGGACCCCGGCGCCACGATGGCTCAGCGACTCGCGCCGAGCCTTGGCCGTCCGGAGTTATTCATGCGAGTTCCAGGATCGTCACGAGGTCTGAGCGGGTGTCCCCTCGATCTCACGAAGCTGGGTCTGAGCGTTCCACCCCGACGTGGGGGCACTGGTGGGTGGGTCCGCTCCGAACTCCGGTGGACCACGACCTGGCCGGTGATCTGACGGGGATGCGCAACGGTGAGGAGATCCAGCGTGATTTACGCAATTTTGCCGCGCGCTGGCGCGATTATTCCGGCAGTGAGTGTAGCGAGGCGCAGACTTTCCTTAATGGGCTGATCCTATGCTACGGCGCGGACCGCAGGGATGTCGGTGCCCGCTTCGAGGATGCCCAGACGGCGACCGGCATCATGGACCTGTACTGGCCCGGGGTGTGCATCGTGGAGATGAAAGCGCCACATCGCGCGGGCAAGCTTCCTGAGCATCGCAAGCAGGCGCTCGACTATTGGCATAGTTCGGATGACGCCGCGCTGAACCGTCCAGCGCCGCCATATGTCGTGTTGTGCGCGTTCCAACGCTTCGAAATATGGGAACCAGGCCGGTTCCCGTCGGCTCCACGAGCAGACTTCACCCTCGATAAGCTGCCGGAGAACTACGAGAAACTGCTGTTCCTTACCGGCACTGACCAGGTGCCACTGTTTGGGAACAGCTACAAGGAGCTGACGACCGAGGCTGCGAAGGCTGTGGTTGAGCTCTACCAGGCGCTGCTCCTGCGGAAGGCCCAAGCTCAGGAGACGTTGCGCGAGTTTCTCCTGCAAATCGTGTGGTGCCTGTTCGCCGAAGACATTGGGATGCTTGAGGAACATCCTCTCCGGCAGATCGTCGAAGGTCTAGTTCACGATCCCAAACGGACCTCCTACACTGAATTAGGCGCTCTCTTCGACGTTCTCAACGACCCGACCGACTACGGCCGCCATGGCGTGTTGCGCGGTACCCGCTATGTCAACGGTTCCCTGTTCGCGACGGCAGCGAAGGTTCGCCTTGACCCAAGGGAACTGGCCGTGCTGGTCGAGGCAGCGCGTTCCAGTTGGGGCAAGGTCAATCCGGCGATCTTCGGCTCGCTGATGGAAGGCTGTCTCGGGCGGGACCGTCGATGGGAACTCGGCGCGCACTACACACACGAAGTCGACATCATGAAGATCGTCCGACCGACGATCCTGCAGCCGTGGCGCAACCGCATAGACGGAACCAGAACGGTCGCCGACGTGCAACGCGTCCTTGAGGAGCTGTGTGCATTCCGCGTCCTTGATCCTGCCTGCGGCTGCGGCAACTTCCTCTACATTGCGTACCGCGAACTGCGATGTCTGGAACGTGAGCACCTGTATGCCTCGCTGTTGATCCGGCACAGCGAGTCCGTCAAAACAGTGCAGAAGCGGCTGGGGCACTCATCGGCAGCGATCACGCTGGACGTCTACATTTATGGCCCGACTCCGACGACCGGACCCGCGAAGCTGTCGAGCAGGCCCTCACGAAGATCGACCGTACTGCAGACACCGCGCGGACAAAGGCCAGATCATCGTAACATTTACGCAGCTCAGAGCTAGTTCTACGGTACTTTCGGACAGTACATCAGCAAGCGCGGCCTGTACCGGGCTGGTCAGCGGGGATCGTTCCCGCACCTCATCTGAGCTGTACGTACGCCGAGATCGACGTCCGACCGAACCCGCTACCCACCATCACGCCCCCGTGGACTGATCACGCCAACTTCAGATCGATCTGAATGGCCCGTGCCGGACGAGTGCAGGCGTACCCCCGCACGGTGGCCACTCCGAACACGTACGCTCACCTGTGGTCAGACGTGGACAGCCGGGTGCATACGGCGCCGTCCGCCATCGAGCGCCGGCTGCCGGAGCCGGGGAGTAGGAGTGATGTGCCAGCCTCTGATCATGCGCGCAGGCTTGCCCTGACCGCGGCGAACGCGGCGGCGGGTAAAAAGGCGCACCACATCACTCTGCTCGACGTGTCCGACCAGCTGGTGATCACGGACTGTTTCGTGATCGCCTCAGCGCCCAACGAGCGCCAGGTACGAGCCATCGTGGATGCGGTCGAGGAGAAGATGGCGGTAGCCGGCAGCAAGCCGGTACGTCGTGAGGGTGCCCGTGAGGGGCGCTGGGTGCTGCTGGATTTCGTCGACGTCGTGGTCCACGTGCAGCATGCTGAGGAGCGTTCCTTCTACGGTCTTGAGCGGCTGTGGAAGGACTGCCCGACGATCCCGTTCGACGCCGCCTCAGCGGCGGACGAGCCGGGGTGACCCTGCTACGGCTCGTGCTCTGGCGGCACGGTGAGAGCGATTACAACGTGGCGCAGCGGATGCAGGGTCAGCTCGATTCGCAGTTGACCGACGCTGGCCTCGACCAGGCTTGCCGGGCGGCCCGTTCGCTCGCCCAGCTCAAGCCGGAGGTGCTGATGACCTCTGACCTGTCCCGTGCCGGGGACACCGCAGCAGTGCTCGCCGCTCAGACCGCCATGCCGCTGTGGTCCGATCAGCGGCTGCGGGAAACCCATCTCGGAACGTGGCAGGGCCTGACTCACGCTGAGGTGGAGGCGCTCTGCCCGGGCAGCGTCCAGACCTGGCGCGAAGACCCGGAATGGGCCCCGCCGGGTGGCGAGACCCGCGTGGAAGTGGCCGCACGGGCCGCGCCCGTCGTCGCTGAGCTCGATGCGGTCGGTCACGAAAGCGCGGTGCTGTGCACTCACGGCGGGCTGATAGCCGGCCTGACGCCGCTGCTGCTCGGCCTGCCGGTGTCGGTCTGGTCGGTTTTCGGGAGCATCAGCAACTGCCACTGGACCGTCCTTCTCCGCCGCGGTTCCGGCTGGCGGCTGTGGTCCTATAACACTGCTGCTCCCATCTGAACGACGCGTTCACCTCCATCCCGAGACCGGTCGCCCAGCTCGACAATGCACGCCGAGCTCGCCGTCGTCGGGATCGGCGGATCGGCGGATCGGTGTGCCAACTGTTCAGAATCGCACGGCATGCCGACACCGGCTGCGGCACAGGTGTGAATGGCCGCGACTTGTCCCCATTCACCCCCACTATCCACAGCCGACGGACTCGGTCATCGAGGTAGGCGGGGACATCGTCTTAGCGTCGTCCCGTGGCCTTGCTTCCCAGCTTCCCCTCCCTCGATACCGAGGGACCGCAGCGCGTGCGAGCGCGGTTGGTCGCTCTGCGCGATGCTCCCGATCCGACGCTCGATCCTGGTGAGTTGCCTGCCACCGCTGCGGCCTTCGGCGCTGTGAATGACGGGGCCCACCAGATTGCCTCGGAGGATTCAGGCGACCTACGCATACCCTCGCGAGGAGGCCGGCTGATCCAACGGTGGGTGCCCGCGTCGCTGCGGGACGCCCGATGGGAACCCGGCCGACCAGGTGCCGTGATCCTGTCCTTGGTCGCGGCACTGGCCGCGCTGGTCGCCGCGGTCGGGGTGTGGCGGGAGCGTCCGGTGCCCGAACCAGCCCCGACCTTGCCGCTGGTCACCGCTGCTAGGGCTTCGTCGGTACCACCACCGCTGGGGCCGGCCCATGAGGTTGTGGTCAGTGTGGTGGGCCGGGTGGCCCGCCCCGGGCTGATCCGGCTACCCGATGGCACCCGGGTGGCGGACGCGCTGGTTGCGGTCGGTGGCACGCTGCCGGGCACCGACCTGATGGGCCTCAACATCGCCCGGCGGCTGGCCGACGGTGAGCAGCTGCTGGTCGGTGTGGCGCCGCCCCCGGGCCAGCCGGTCGACAGCGGGGTGTCAGGTGCATCTGCCGCGCCCCGAGTGGTTGACCTCAACACCGCGACTCTGGAGCAGCTTGACGGGCTACCTGGTGTCGGAACGGCTACCGCCCAGCGGATTCTCGACTGGCGGGAGGCGCACGGCCGCTTCACGTCGGTGGACCAGCTTCGCGAGGTGAGCGGCATCGGACCAGCCCGGTTGGCTCAGCTCAAGAAGCTGGTAAGGGTATGACACCGGACGCACTCTCTACTGCGGCAGTGCGGCATGATCTGCGTCTTGTGCCCGCCGCACTCGTCGGTTGGGCCGTGGTGCTGTCCGGTCTGTACCTCGGGTCGTTGGTCGCTGCTGCATTGGGCGCGATGGGCCTGCTGGTTGCCGGGGCTGCCGCGCTGCGTGGCCCTTCGGCAGTGGTCATCGCGGGGGGTGGGGTGGCCGCCGCGGTAGCGCTCGTGGTCGGTACGCAGGCCTGGCAAGTCGAGCACCACCCGGTGCGCGCTGCTGCGGAACGCGGTTCGGTGGCGACCCTGGTGGTGTCCTTACGCGACGACCCGCATGCGGTCGCCTCGCCGGGATACGGCGGCCGGCAACCGCAGCCCCAGCAGGTGGTGATCCACGCTGGACTCGAGGCCGCGGAGGTGGCGGGGCACCAGTGGCGGACTGGCGGGCGGGTGATTCTCCTGGCGCCTGCGCCAGGCTGGATTGATCTGTTGCCCGGTCAGCGAGTGCGAGCCACCGGATTGCTCGCCCCGGCCGACCGACCCGACCTGACGGTGGCCGTGCTGCGGGTGCGAGGTGGACCGGCGGTGCTGACACCGCCGAGCACAGTCCAACGGGTGGCCGAGCGGCTGCGAGCCGGGCTGCGGCTGGCGGCCAGGGTTCTCGATCCGGAGCCCGCCGGCCTTCTCCCCGCGCTGGTAGTCGGCGACACGTCGGCGATGGTGCCCAGTGTCCAGGCGGAGTTCCGCGTTGCCGGACTCACTCATTTGACGGCGGTGTCCGGTGCCAATGTGGCGATCTTGTGTGGGGTTGTCCTGGGTTTGGCCCGGTTGGCCCGGGCGGGACCACGGACCGCGGTCATGCTCGCTGGGCTGGTTCTGGTCGGGTTTGTGATCCTGTGCCGCCCGTCGCCGAGCGTGTTGCGCGCCGCGGTGATGGGTGCCGTCACCCTGCTGGCTCTGGTGCTGGGTCGCCACCGCTCGGCGATCCCCGCACTGTCCACCGCGGTCCTCGCCTTACTGCTGGTTGATCCGGCGCTCGGCGGTGACCCTGGATTCACGCTGTCCGTGCTGGCCACGGGTGCGTTGGTACTCCTCGCCCCCAGCTGGACGGCGGCCCTGCGCCGCCACGGGGTGCCGCCGGGAATCGCCGAGGCACTCACAGTACCCGCCGCCGCCCACGTGATCACCGCGCCGGTGGTGGCGGGCCTGTCCGGTCAGCTGAGCCTGGTGGCAGTGCTGACCAACCTCCTCGCTACCCCCGCGGTGGCTCCGGCGACGGTGCTCGGTGTGCTCGCCACGTTACTGGGGGTGGTATACCCCGGTGCTGCCATTGTCGTAGTGCATCTGGCCGGGCCGGCGGTGAGCTGGCTCGTGGGTGTCGGGCACCAGGGGGCCGCAGTCCCCGACGGGGTGGTGCAATGGCCCGGAGGGGCCTTTGGTGCGCTGTTGCTGGCGTTGGTCGTCGTTACGGTGCTGCTCGCGATGCGGGCACGTCGGCTACGGGTTCTCGCAGCGGCCGGGTTGGTCGGCGCGCTGCTTGTGTTCGTGCCGACGAGATTCGTGTCGCCAGGCTGGCCAGCGGCTGGCTGGGTCATGGTGGCCTGCGACGTCGGGCAGGGCGACGCGGTGGTGCTGGCCACCGCCGAGCCCGGTCGGGCGGTGCTCGTCGACACGGGCCCCGACCCGGCACCGGTGTCAGCATGCCTCGACCGCCTCGGTATCCGGCGTCTCGCCCTGGTCATGATCAGTCACTTGCACGCCGACCACATCGGCGGCCTGCTCGGTGCACTACAGGGACGGGCTGTCAGCGCCGTCGCGCTCGGCCCCGGACGTAGCCCTCCGTGGGCGTTCGCGCAGCTCCTGAGGACTACTGCGGTGGCCCACGTGCCGGTGGTGGCCGTGACAGCAGGGCAGCGACTGGCCTGGCCCGGTCTGGCACTCGATGTGCTGGCCCCGCTGCAGGACCCTTCACCAGTCGGAGACCACCAGGCAGAGACGGACGGTACCGCGGTGAACAACACCTCGGTCGTGCTCCGGGCCACCACCTCTGCCGGTCGGGTGCTGCTCACCGGAGACGTGGAACTCGACGCGCAGGCAGAGCTGCTCGCCATGCGGACAGATCTGCGGGCTGATGTGCTCAAGGTCCCGCACCATGGCTCCCGCTACAACGCTGAAGAGTTCCTCGCTGCAGTTCGACCGCGAGTGGCGATCGTGAGTGTCGGAGCGCACAACAGCTACGGTCACCCCAGCCGGCATGTGCTCGACGGGCTGACCGCAGGCGGCGCCCGGGTGCTACGCACCGATCTGAACGGCGACGTCGCAGTGCTGGGTGGCACCAGGCTGCAGGTGGTGGCCCGGGGCGGTTGAATCAGTTGCGGAGGGCCTCTCGGACGGCTTTGGTGTTCGGCGCCACGGTGGCTTGCAGTCCTAGGCACCCCTCTACCGCGTCCAACGTCTTGAGCCCGTCGCCGGTGATCAGCAAGACGGTGTCGGCGTCGGGATCCAGCCGCCCGCACTCGACCAGTTTCTTCGCGCAGGCCACCGTCACCCCTCCGGCGGTCTCAGCGAAGATCCCCTCGGTGCGTGCCAGGAGCCGGATACCTTCAACGACCTCGGCGTCGGTGACGTCCTCGATCGCGCCGTTGGTGCGGCGCACGGTGTCCAACACATAGGGGCCGTCGGCGGGCGCGCCGATCGCCAGTGAGCGAGCGATGGTGTCCGGTCGGACCGGCACGACCACGTCGCGGCCGGCCTTGAAGGCTGCGGACACCGGTGCACAGCCGGTGGCCTGGGCCCCGAACACCCGGTACGGCAAGGGCTGCACCAGACCCAGCTCGGTGAACTCGCGGAACCCCTTATCCACCTTGGTCAGCTGCGAGCCGGAGGCGATCGGCACCACGATCTGGTCGGGCAACCGCCACCCGAGTTGCTCGGCGACTTCGTAACCCAGTGTCTTGGAGCCCTCGGCGTAGTAGGGCCGGACGTTGACGTTGACGAACGCCCAGTCCTCGTGCTCTGCGGCGAGTTCGGTGGCCAGCCGGTTGACGTCGTCGTAGGTGCCGTCCACCGCGACCAGTGTGCCGTCATAGACCGCGGTGGTGAGCACTTTGGCTCGTTCCAACGAGGAGGGGATGAGTACCACCGACTCCCAGCCGGCCCGGGCGGCCGCTGCGGCCACGGCGTTCGCGAGATTGCCCGTCGACGGGCAGGCCAGCACCCGGAACCCGAGCTGCCGAGCGGCGGCCAGCGCGACGGCCACGACCCGGTCCTTGAAGGAGTGCGTCGGGTTGCCGGTGTCGTCTTTGACCCACAGCCGCCGGATCCCCAGCGCCTTGCCGAGCCGGTCGGCGCGGATCAGCCGGGTCAGGCCGGGTTGGGTGTTCGGGTGTTTCTCGACGTCGTCGGGGACGGGCAGCAGCCTGCGGTAGCGCCAGATCGACCGGGGCCCGGATTCGATATCCGAACGGCTGATGCGCCCGAAGTCGTAGTTGACCTCCAGCGGACCGAAGCACTCAGCACAGGCGAATTCCGCAGCCAGTGGCGTGCGGGATGCACATTCCCGACACACCAGCCGGCGCGCGGGGCCGAGATCCAGGGCAAGGGTGGTTCCGGTATCGAGCGTGCCAGTCATCGCGAGGTCTCTCCTCATCTCTCCCGCACAGCGGGTCGGAATTGGCACCGTGATGCAAGCGGCCTCGCGATAGGAAGGCCTGCGCGTCAGCTTGCGTCGGTTGCCGGGGCTTCGTCGGGCCGATCCCTCTGCCCCTCTGGATGAGCGGTATTCGGTTGTACCCCTCACCGTACGTCAGCCGGTGACCACCGCCCAGTCAAGTCCACAATGCGGGAGCTGGCACTCGGGTCGCAGTCCGATGCAAGGATGGGCGGCGTGAATTCCCCGACGGTCGTGCCCGCACCGCTGCACCTGGTCCTCGGCGAGGAGGAATTGCTGGTGGAGCGCGCCGTGCAGGCCGTGATAGACGCGGCGCGGCGGGCTGACGCGCAGATCGAAGTGCGCCGGCTTCGCACCACCGATCTGGTTCCCGGCGAGCTCGACGAACTGGTCAGCCCGTCGCTGTTCGCGCAGGGGCGAGTGGTGGTACTGGGCGCTGCCCATGAAGCGGGGAAGGATATCGCTGGGACGGTCCTGGATCATGCGCGCAACCCGTCCGACGGCATCGTCCTCGTCGTCGTGCACGCGGGGGGCGGTCGTGGTAAAGCACTGGCCGACGGATTGCGCGCGGCCGGCGCGCTGGTCAGTGACTGTCCCCGGATCACTCGCGTGGAGGAGCGGATCGGATTCGTGCGCGATGAGGTTCACCGGGCCGGTGGGCGGATCAGCGCGGGCGCCCTCACCGCCCTGCTGGATGCCGTCGGCTCCGATCTCCGCGAGCTCGCTTCGACCGCGGCTCAACTGACTGCGGACACCGGCGGCTCAGTCGACGAGGCTGCGGTAGGCCGCTACCACCGGGGTCGCGCCGACGTCACGGGGTTCTCCGTCGCGGAGAAAGTGATGGTCGGCGACCGGGCCGGCGCTCTGGAGACGCTGCGCTGGGCGATGCAGTCGGGTGTGCCCCACGTCCTGGTTGCCGACGCACTGGCCGATGCCGTGCGCACGGTCGCCCGGGTGAGCGCCGCGGGCCGCGCCGACCCCTACCGGTTGGCGAGCACGCTGGGCATGCCGCCGTGGAAGGTCAAAAAGGCGATGGCGCAGTCACGTGGATGGGGACGCGACGGACTGGCCGAGGCGATCCAGTTGGTCGCGACGGTCAACGCCGACGTCAAGGGAGTCGCCGCTGACGCCGACTACGCCCTGGAACGCGCAGTGCTCGCGCTGTGCACTGCGCGCCGCCGCTGATTCGGCTTGGTCGCCGCTGATCGGCTTGGTCGAGGTCAGAGCTGGTTGGTCCGGGTAGCCATCGACGATTTGCGGTTCGCCGCCTGGTTGCGGTGGATGACGCCCTTGCTCACGGCCTTGTCCAGCGCGCGACTGGCAGCCTGCAGCTCGCTCAGCGCCCGCTCCTTCTCGCCGGCGGCCGCAGCCTCACGGAACCGGCGAACCGCTGTCTTCAGCGACGACTTGATGGACTTGTTGCGCAGGCGCGCCTTCTCGTTGGTCTTGATCCGCTTCAGTTGCGACTTGATGTTGGCCACGCGTTTACCTTCGATCTCGCCTTCGGGAGGGAGTGCCGTCGCGCGGCACGGTGGGCGATCATACCAGCCGCATGCCTCCGGGGATGAAAGCCGGTAGGGCAGGATGCGGGAAGTACTCTGTCGCGCTGGCCGAGCAACTCGGGATTCCGCTGGTCACACGTCGAGGTGCGGACCGTGCAGCCACTCAGACAACCCGGTAGGGCAGGAACTTCCCGTCCAGCACGAGCCGCACCCGATCGCCGTCGGGGTCTTCGCGGCGTTCGAAGGACAGCTCGAAGTCGACAGCGCTCATGACACCGTCGCCGAACTCCTCGCGGATCAGCTCGGCCAGCGTGGCACCGTAGACCTGCACCATCTCCTGCAGCCGGTACACCACCGGCTCGGTGGTATCGACCGTGTCCGCACTGCGCACCGGCGGCAGCTGCAGGGCATCGACGACCTCGTCGTCCAGGTGCAGCAAGCTCCCCACCGCGCGGGCCTGCTCGGTGGTGAGCGGCTGCTGGCCCAGCACGGCCGAGGTGCTCCACACCAGCGAGCGGTCCAGGGTCTTCGCGATGGTCGACCAGGGCACCTGATGGCGGTGCTTGGCGGCCAGTGCGGCGGCGGCCGCTTCCCGGCGTCCCAACATGGGCAGCGGAACGATCGTCACAGCGGATCTCCTCCCGGTGGGGTGCTCAGTCCGATCATCCCCGTCGGGTCCGGTCGGCGTCACGCCGCTGAGAGCGAACAGCCCCAGAGAGCGGCCCGGAACGCGCTGGGCGTGGCGTGCGACCATGACGCGATCCCCCGCTGCCATTGAGGACTGTTGAGTGACCAGTTTCGCCGACAAGACGTTCACCCCTCCCGAGCTGATCCGCAACTTCTGCGTCATCGCGCACATCGACCACGGCAAGTCCACGCTGGCTGATCGCATGCTGCAGCTCACCGGCGTGCTCAGCGCGCGCAACTACCGGGCGCAGTACCTCGACAGGATGGACATCGAGCGCGAGCGGGGCATCACGATCAAGGCGCAGAACGTCCGGTTGCCCTGGCAGGTCGACGGCGTCGACCACGTGCTGCACCTGATCGACACCCCCGGCCACGTGGACTTCACCTACGAGGTGTCCCGCGCGCTGGAGGCGTGTGAGGGCGCGGTGCTGCTGGTGGATGCCGCGCAGGGCATCGAGGCACAGACGCTGGCGAACCTGTACCTGGCGCTGGAGAAGGATCTGCGGGTCATCCCGGTGCTCAACAAGATCGACCTCCCGGCGGCTGAGCCGGACCGCTACGCCGCCGAGCTGGCGCACATCCTCGGTTGCGAGCCCGCCGACGTGCTGCGGGTCAGCGCGAAGACCGGGCAGGGCGTGCGGGAGTTGCTCGACGTGGTGGTCGCCCAGGTCCCGGCCCCGGTGGGCGACGACAAGGCACCCATCCGAGCGATGATCTTCGACTCGGTCTACGACTCCTACCGGGGCGTGGTCACCTACATCCGGGTGATGGACGGTCGGATCACCCCGCGGGACCGGATCCGGATGATGTCCACCAACGCCACCCACGAGCTGCTCGAGGTCGGCATCATCTCGCCGGATCAGAAGCCGTGCGACGGGCTGGGCGTCGGCGAGGTCGGTTACCTGATGACCGGGGTGAAAGACGTCCGGCAGTCGCGGGTCGGGGACACGGTGACCAGTGAGCGCAACGGCGCCACCGTCGCGTTGCCCGGCTACCGCACGCCCAAGCCGATGGTGTTCGCCGGGCTGTACCCGATGGACGGCTCGGACTACCCGGAGCTGCGCGATGCGTTGGACAAGCTGCGGCTCAACGATGCCGCGCTGAGCTACCAACCGGAGACTTCTGCCGCGCTGGGGTTCGGTTTCCGCTGCGGGTTTCTCGGCCTGCTTCATCTGGAGATCACCCGGGACAGGTTGCAGCGCGAGTTCGACCTCGATCTCATCTCCACCGCGCCCAACGTGGTCTACCGGGTGGTCCGCGACGACGGTATCGAGCAGACCGTCACCAACCCCGCGGACTGGCCTGACGGCAGGGTCGCTGAGGTGTACGAGCCGGTGGTCCGGTGCACCGTCATCGCGCCCTCGGAGTTCGTCGGCACGATCATGGAGCTTTGCCAGGGTCGCCGCGGCACGTTGCTGGGGATGGATTACCTGTCGGAGTCGCGGGTGGAGTTGCGTTACACCCTGCCGATGGCCGAGATCGTGTTCGATTTCTTCGACGCCCTGAAGTCGCGCACCCGCGGGTACGCCTCGATGGACTACGAGGAGGTCGGTGAGCAGATCGCCGACCTGGTGAAGGTGGACATCTTGCTGCAGGGCGAACCGGTGGACGCGTTCTCCGCGATCGTGCACCGCGAGGCCGCCTATGGCTATGGCACGTCGATGGCGACCAAGCTGCGTGCAGCTCATCCCGCGCCAGCAGTTCGAGGTGCCGATCCAGGCCGCGATCGGCTCCCGGATCATCGCTCGGGAGACCATCCGCGCCATCCGCAAGGACGTGCTGGCCAAGTGCTACGGCGGGGATATCACCCGCAAGCGCAAGCTGCTGGAGAAGCAGAAGGAGGGCAAGAAGCGGATGAAGACGATCGGCCGCGTCGAGGTCCCCCAAGAAGCCTTCGTGGCCGCCCTCTCCACCAACGACCCGACCAAACCCACCAAGAAGTAGCTCGTGGGGCCGTGATCACGGGTGGGTGCGTCCCACAACACGATGTGTCATCCCAGGCACCCAATCCGTGACCACAGGGTGCGCGGAACTGTCGGTGGGCGCTACGCGGAGGTGGCGAGCGTCTGCGGGGAGGAGAAGTTCACCACCGAACGGCCGTTCCCGATCACCATCGTGTCTGCCCGGTTACTGGACGGTCTGCGCCAGTAGTGTCACGTGCGAGTGAAGACGATCTTGCCGGCGGTGTCGCCGTCGAGCATCGCCTTGAAGCCCGACTCCGCGTCGGACATCGGCAGCACCGCACCGATCTGCGGGCGTAGCCCGGTGATGTCCAGAAAGGACATCAGGTCGCGTAGCTCGTCGCGGGTGCCCATGGTGGAGCCGACCATCCGTAGCTGCAGGAAGAACAGTCGCTGCAGCTCGGCGCGCTCGGCGTCACCGCTGGTGGCGCCGGAACAGACGATGATCCCGCCCGGCTTGAGTGATTTCGCCGAATGTGACCAGGTGGCTTTGCCGACGGTCTCGAACACCGCATCCACCCGTTCGGGCAGGCGAGCACCGGGCTCGAACGCCTGCTGCGCTCCCAGCGAGCGGGCCAGCTCGCGCTTGCCCTCGGTGCGCCCGGTTGCCCAGACTCGCATCCCGGCGGCCCGGCCGAGCTGCACCAGCGCCGTGGACACCCCTCCCGATGCGCCCTGCACGAGCATGGTCTGGCCGGCCCGCAGCCCGGATTTGACGAACAGCATCCGGTAGGCGGTGAGCCACGCGGTACCCATACAGGCGGCTTCCGGGAAGGTCAGTGACGGCGGCTTGGGCACCACATTGCGCTCGGGGACCACAACGGTGTCCGCGAACGTACCCGGTAGCTTCTCGGTGAGCAGTGTGCGGCGTGGGTCGAGAGTCTCGTCGCCGATCCAACCCGAGGTGGTCACCACAGGGTAGATCACCACCTCGGAGCCGTGGGGCAGTACTCCAGCACCGTCACATCCCAGGATCATCGGGAACTGCTCGGGTGTGATGCCGACTCCGCGCAGCGTCCACAAGTCGTGCATATTCAGGCTGGCCGCTGCGACGGTGACCGCCACGGTGCCTTCGGGCACTTCTGGGTCAGGGCGATCGCCGCTACGCAGTGAGGCCAGCGGGTCCTGGGGATTCGGCTCGGCGGCATAGACAGCGAACATGCCACCCCACCGTAGTGCCGGCTGCCGGTGGGCCCCCGCGGGCGAGTTACTCTGCGGCTGTGCTGTGGACGGGGTGGGACGCGGTGGACCGTGGGTGGGATGGGGTGGAGCTATGGCTCACCCAGCTCGGCCTCGCGCTGCAAGTGGCTCTTCTCATGCCGGTGCTGCTGCCCGTCTGCTGGGGGGCCGCCCGGGCTCTCGACCGGGCCGTCGGCCTGATCTTCGAACGGCTCGGCCACTGCTACGCCGTGGACGCAGAGGATCCGCAGGGGCGCCGGTGACGTCACGTCGGCGGGTGAGCGCCGCGCTGATCGGCCTGTTCCTGCTGGTGGCCGGCGGCTGGTTGGGGCGTCACACGCTGGTGGGCCCACCTGGCGCTAACCTCCCCGGTAGCGGCTCGCCTGTCAATGATCGGCCCGCGGCCGTTGCCTCAGTGGCCGGCGCGCCGGTGCGCGCTTTGTCACAGCTACCGCCGCAGGTTGCGCAGGTGTGGCAGCTGATCCAACACGGTGGCCCGTTTCCCTACCGGCAGGACGGGATCGTGTTCGGCAACAGGGAGGGACGGTTGCCGCTGCGGCAGTCCGGTTACTACCGGGAGTACACGGTCCCGACACCGGGAACCCACGATCGGGGCCCCCGCCGCCTGATCACTAGCGGTGCCACCGAGCTGTACTACACCGGGGACCACTACGTGTCGTTCGTCTTGGTCGATCCGAAGCGGTGAGGCTGTGCTGCACTACGTGCCCGACGCTGCCCGCGCGCTTGATCAGGCCCGCGGACGGGGAGCGCTGGCGTACCTCGTGGGTCCGGTGACCAGCCGGGCCGACGCGCTGGACGCGATCGGGGCCGCGCTGAGCTTCCCGTCCTGGTACGGTCGCAATCTCGATGCGCTCTATGACTGTCTGGTCGACCTGTCCTGGCAGCCTGACGGCGAGCACATCCTGATCTGGGCCGGCCACCGCCACCTCGAGGCCGCCGACCCGGACGCCTACCGCGCCGTGCTCGCAGTACTCAACGACGCAACCACCACCAGCCCCCTCTCCGTGCTCCTCGCAGACACCTGAGCCCCCTCCCCATCCCGATATGGAGACATATCGGGGCAGCAACGCGGGTCTTTGCCCCGATATGTCTCCATATCGGGATGCGGGCGATCGAGATGCTGGGCGGTCAGTTGGTGGGGATCCAGGGGGCGGGGCGTTTGTCGGCGAAAGCGCGGATGCCTTCTTGGCCCTCTGCTGAGGCGAAGCGCGCGGCGGACAGTTCGATCATCGCCGCGAAGTCCTGCGTCATCGTCGGCGCGTGCCGCAATTGCTTGGTCAGGGCCAGCGCCTCGGGCCCACCCTTGACAAGCATTCCGGTATAGCGGTCCACCTCGGCGTCGAGCTGCCCGGCGGGCACCGCGCTGGTGAGCAGGCCGATGGCGACCGCCCGGGCGGCATCGAAGGTCTGCCCGGTGAGTAACAGCTCATGCATCGTGGGGGCCAGTAGCCGGGCCCGCAGGATTACCGAGATCACTGCCGGCACCAGGCCGAGACGCACTTCGGTGAATGCGAAGGTGGCGTGGTGGACGGCGACTGCGATGTCGGCGGCCGCGACGATACCGATGCCTCCCGCCCGCGCCGGGCCGGCCAGCTTGGCGACGACCGGCTTCGGGTGCGTCCAGATCCGTTGCAGGATGCGGGGGAGCTCGTCGACGGCGATCCGGGTTTCGGTGAGGTCCATTCCGGCGCAGAACACCGGCCCGGTGTGGTCGAGCACCACCACCCGCACCGAGTCGTCCCCGGTGCTGCGCTCCAACGCGTCCAGTAGCTCGGCGCGCAACCGGGCCGACAGGGCGTTGCGGTTGGCGGGGGAGTCCAGCGTGATGGTGGCGATCCCGGACTGCACGGCCAGATGTACCAAGTCGTCGGTCATGGCGGCGACCGTAGCTGCCTGCAGTTCGGGTCAGTGTGGTGCGATGACCTTGACCACGCTGTCGAGCCCGACAAAGTCATCCGGGTTCCGCGTGACCAGGATGAGACCGTGGGCAGCCGCAGTCGCTGCGATCACCCGGACCGCGCGTCGGGTCAGGATCCATATAGCGATCGAGATCGGCGTAGAACTCATCGACGTCGATGCGAGACCCCCGGCCAGAGTGCGTAAGAGCTCACCGACCGGTACGGCCTGGCGCTTCACGGTCTGGCGTAGCACGAGGTCGGGCCGCTAGGCTGCGCTGGCGGCCTATGGATCTTGTCTGGAATCGGGCGTCTCGGGCACATCCATGACCGACCTGATGAAGAGTTCCACCTGTGGTGTGAGCAACCGCGGGTGACCAACCTGCTCGACGAGGTCGAGCACGTCGTCAGCAGTGTCCAGTCCGAGCTGCGCCGCGAGCAGGACAACGTCGTCGTCATCCTCCCCGAGACGGTGCGCGAGACACTTCAGGACGAGGACCGTCTCGGCGCTGGCCACTTCGCAGCGCAGGCCTGGCATCTCGATCGTCTTCGTGGGGAATCTGTCTGGACCCAGCAGAAATCCCTTAACCACGTCGTTGAGCCAGCCGTCGGGCAGATCGAGCGCGGCAGCGACCCGGGCGGCCGCCGCGTAGACCTCCTTCTTCGGAACGAACACCGCATCGATGTCCTTGGTTGCTCGACGCTCGTCGTAGGCCAGCGTGATAGCCGCTCCGCCGACTACATAGAGATCGGCGACCAACCCGCGTTCGGCCAGTTCGGCACCCAGTGCGGTGAGGGCCCTGAAGATCTCGTCTCGGCGCATCGCTATACCCGGCTCAGCATGCCTGCGCCGAGCAGGATGCCCCGTCGACGGAACGCCGCAGGGGACTCCACGATGGCACGTGCCCACAGACCGGGGTAGCGCGGCCACCAGATGCGGGACAGAAAACGGCCGGTTTCGCCTGCCCAGGGTGGTGCGGAGGCCTCGTGTGCGGCGGCGAAGTGCTCGGCGAGTGCAGCGAGGTAGGCATCGGTGCGCGGATCGATGTTGCGCGGCCGCTCGGTGATCCGCCGCGCAATGTCGTCCTCGTCCCGCGCCCATCGCAGATCGTCGACGAAGTCGGCCACCGCTTCCCGGAATGCGGCCCCGGCCGCGATCCGGTCTGCTGTCCGAGCCAGCGTCATCGGATGCCGAGCTTGGACGGGCAGGAAGTGCCGCAGCTCGACACCGTCGTCATCCTCAAGGTGTGCGAAGATCCGCTCGGAGGGGGTACCCACGAAGCTCAGTCTGCCTTATCAAGTCGTACGGTAGCCGCAGAATGATGGTTGAGGTGCAGTGGTGGACACCGGTATCCCAGACGGTCCGAGCGTGGAACGCTACTGTCACTGTTGATGGCTTCCAAACGCGACGACCGGGTAGCCCCACCCGGTCCCTTGGTGGATGGGAAGCGCGTTTTGCAACGCCAGAAGTCGCCGAGGGCTAAGTCGTGGGATCGGTGCGTGCAGTGGGCCTGCGGCGTCGTCGTAGCGGTTGGCGATGAGTTCGGTTAAGCCGTTGTCTGCGCCGAGTGGGGTGGCGAGCAGGGCTTGCGGATAGGCGGAAAGGGCGAGCCGGGTGACCTTGTCGGGGAGCAGGCCGGGGGCGAGGAACCAGGAGGCGACGGCGATGCGACGGGCACCTGAAGCCTGCAGAGTTGCGATGGCGTCTGGGACGGTGGGGTGGGCGGCGCAGGCGAAGGCGGGGACCACGTGCCAGCGAGTGCGTTGTTCGAGCCGGTGGGCCACGGCAGCGACCACGGCGTTGGCCGGGGCGTGCTGCGAGCCGGCAGCGGCGAGCACGATGCCGAAACCTGGGTCGGCAGGCGAGACGCCGACCTCGGCCAACCTGCGCAGCGCCGCGGCTTCTAGCCGCGGGTCGGGACCCAGCACGTCGGCCACTGTGACGTCCAGCCTGGGCTGGGCCGTCACGGCGCGCGAGACCACCCCAGGTGCGTCGACGTCCGAGTGGTAGGCGCGGCCCAACAGCAACGGCACCACCACCGCCTGGGGAACAGAAGAAAGCACAGCGTCCAGCCGGGGCGCGCAGAGGTCCAGGAAGGCGAGCCGGACGTCGAGGTCGGGCCGTAGCCACCGAACCCGATCGATCAGCGCCGAGATGGTGGCGGCCGAGCGCGGGTCGCGGCTGCCGTGCGCCACCGCCACCAAGGCCGGGGCTGGTCTCACGCGGCGTCCCGAGATCCGACCAACCCGGCGGCCAGCGTGTTGCCGTCTGCGGCGTCGATGACCAGGAAGCTGCCGGTGTGCCGGTCGGTGGCGTAGGAGTCCACCGCCAGCGGCTCGGCGAGCCGGATGAGCGCACCGCCGATCTCGTTGAGTTCCAGTGTGGCCGGCGGCGCGGTGTGGTGCAGGGTGTGCAGGTCCAACCGCCCGGTCAGCTCGGTGACGATCGCCCGGACAGTCCGGGTGCCGTGCTTGACCAGGACCCGCGCGCCGGGCAGCAGCGGCCGGTCGGCCAGCCAGCACAGATCCGCGGTCAGCTCGGTGACCACCTGAGGTGCCTGCTGCGGGTGAGCCAGCACCTCCCCGCGCCCGGCGTCGATCTCATCGCGCAGCAGCACGGTGATCGACTGCCCGGCGGTGGCCCGCAGCACCGGACCGTCCGGAGTGTCGATGCCGGTGACGGTGGAGCGCCAGCCGGACGGCAGCGCGACGACATCGTCGCCGACCTTGAGCACCCCGGAGGCGAGCCGGCCGGCCAGGCCCCGGTAGTCCGGATACGAGGCAGTGCGGGGCCGCAGCACCAGCTGCACCGGGAAGCGCATCGGCTCGGCCACCGCCTCCCGCCCGGTGGGCACCGTCTCCAGGTGCGCCAGCAGCGTCGGGCCCCGGTACCACGGGGTGTGTGCGCTGCGAGCTGCGACGTTGTCGCCGTGCAGTGCCGACACCGGCACGGACACCACGTCGGCCACCCCCAGCGAGCGAGCCACCGCCGCGAACTCCGACTCGATGCGGCGGAAGGTCGGCTCATCGAAGTCCACCAGGTCCATCTTGTTCACCGCGAGCACCACATGCGGCACCCTCAGGAACGCGGCGACGGCCAGGTGCCGCCGGGTCTGTTCCATCAGGCCGTTGCGCGCGTCGACCAGCACGACGGCGAGCTCGGCGGTGGACGCCCCGGTGACGGTGTTGCGGGTGTACTGCACATGCCCTGGGCAGTCGGCGAGCACGAACTTGCGGGTCGGGGTGGCGAAGTAGCGGTAGGCGACGTCGATGGTGATGCCCTGTTCCCGCTCGGCCCGCAGCCCATCGGTGAGCAGTGCAAGGTCCAACGAGTCGCCGCCGCGAGCCTCGGTCGCGCGGGCCACGGCCGCGAGCTGGTCGGACAGGATCGACTGGGTGTCGTGCAACAGCCGCCCGACCAGCGTGGACTTCCCGTCGTCGACGGAGCCCGCGGTGGTCAGCCGCAACAACCCGACCATCAGAAGTAGCCCTCGCGTTTGCGGTCCTCCATGGCGGCCTCCGACAGCCGGTCGTCGGCCCGGGTGGCGCCGCGCTCGGTGATCCCGCTGGTGGCCACTTCGGCGATCACTTCGTCGATGGTCACCGCGGTGGACTCCACCGCGCCGGTGCAGGAGACGTCGCCGACGGTGCGGTAGCGCACCGACTTGGTGAGGACCCGCTCGCCGTTGCGCGGGCCGCCCCACTCGCCGGCGGTCAGCCACATCCCGTCCCGGGCGAACACCTCCCGCTCATGCGCGTAGTAGAGGTCCGGGATCGGCACGTCGCGCCGCGCGATGTAGTGCCAGACGTCCAGCTCGGTCCAGTTGCTCAGCGGGAAGACCCGGACGTGCTCACCAGCGGTGTGCCGGCCGTTGTAGAGACTCCACAGCTCGGGACGCTGCCGGCGGGGATCCCAGCCGCCGAAGGCGTCACGCAGGCTGACGATGCGCTCCTTGGCCCGCGCCCGGTCCTCGTCGCGGCGGGCGCCGCCGAAGACGGCGTCGAAACGATGCCCGGTGATGGTGTCCAGCAGCGGCACGGTCTGCAGCGGGTTTCGGGTGCCGTCGGGGCGCTCGGTCAGCCGCCCGTCGTCGATCCAGTCCTGCACGGCGGCCACGTGCAGCCGCAGCCCCAGCTGGGTGACCAAGCGGTCCCGGTAGGCGATCACCTCGGCGAAATTGTGCCCGGTGTCGACATGCAGTAGTGGGAACGGCAGCGGCGCGGGGTGCACCGCGCGCAGTGCCAGGTGCAGCAGCACAGCGGAGTCCTTGCCACCGGAGAACAGCAGCACTGGCCGATCGAACTCGGCGACCACCTCGCGGATGATGTGCACCGCCTCGGATTCCAGCGCTGCCAGGTGATCAGTCTCTGCTATCGGCAGCCTCACCGGTTCTGTCATGATCGCTGTCACGCCAGGCCCCTCTCGATCAGCAGGTCCATCACGCGCCGCGCCGCGGTGGCGATGTCCATCCCGGTGGTGTCCAACCTAAGGTCGGGTTTGTCCGGTTCTTCGTAGGGGTCGTCCACCCCGGTCATCCCGGTCAGCGCACCGGCCGCCGCCCGGGCGTAGAGCCCCTTGACGTCGCGGCGGGCGCACTCGGCCAGCGGGGTGGCCACGTGTACCTCCAGATAGCCGGTGCCGTGCGCGTCGTGCTGGGCCCGCACTTCGTCGCGGGTCGCCGCGTAGGGGGCGATGACGGGAACCAGCGCAACGACGCCGTGCCGAGCGAGCAGTTCGGCCACGAATCCGACCCGGCGCACATGGGTGTCCCGGTCTTCCCGGGAGAAACCCAGACCGGCGGACAGGCCGCGGCGCACCTCGTCGCCGTCGAGCACCTCGATCTCCCGGCCGGTGGCGCGCAGCTGCCCGGCGACGGCGTCGGCGATGGTGGTCTTGCCCGCTCCGGAAAGCCCGGTGAGCCAGACGGTGGAGCCCCGGCTCATCGGTGGATCCCGCATTCGGTCTTTGTTGAGCCGGCCCAGCGCCCGGCGCGGGGGTTCTCTCCGGCGGTCACCGCCCGGGTGCACGGGGCGCAGCCGATCGATCGGTAGCCGGCGGTCAGCAGCGGGTTGATCAGGACGCCGTGCTCGGCGATGTAGTCCTCGACGTCCTGGTCATTCCAGGTCGCCAACGGGGCCACCCGCACCTTGCCCCGCCTGGCGTCGTAGGACACCACCGGCGTGCCCGCCCGCGTCGGTGCCTCGACCCGGCGCAGCCCGGTGGCCCAGGCGTCGTAGTGCGCCAGAGCACGGTCCAGTGGCGCTCTTTTGCGCAATCCGCAACACAGGTCAGGGTTGCGGTCGTGCAGCTGGGGTCCATACGAGGTGTCTTGTGCGGCGACGGTCTGCCGGGGGGTCACCGTGATCAGGTTGACGTCGTAGGTCGCCGCGACGGCGTCCCGGGTGCCCAACGTCTCAACGAAGTGATACCCGGTGTCCAGGAACAGCACATCGATACCGGGCGTCACCTGCGACGCCAGATGCACCAGCACCGCGTCCTGCATCGAGGACGCCACCGCGAACCGGGCGCCGAAGGTCTGCACCGCCCAGCGCACGATCTCGGGTGCCGGGGCGGACTCCAGCGTGCGCCCGGCCCGGTGCGCCAGCTGCTCCACGTCGACGGTCACTGTCACCGTGCCGCCTCCCCGGCTGGCGCTTGGGGTCCAACCATGAGTCCCACCAGGCGGACCACGAACACCCGCTGACAGCCTGCGCAACGCCACGCCGCCTGCGGCTCTTCCGCGGGCCGCAGATCCTCCTCGCCGCAGTACGGGCAATAGAAGGGAACCGCGCTGGTCTGTGTCATCTCGACCTGGGTCATCGCAAAGCGTCCTCGTCGGCGCGGGCAACCCACTGCGCGAACCGCTCGCCCGGTGCACGCTGCTGCGCGTAACCGCGGACCAGCCGCTCCACGTAACCGGCCAGCTCGGCGGAGGTCACCTTGTGGCCGCGCAGCTTGCGGCCGAACCCGCTGTCCAGCCCGAGCCCACCGCCCAGGTGCACCTGGAAGCCCTCGACCTGGTTGCCTTCGGCGTCGGTGACCAGCTGGCCCTTGAGCCCGATGTCGGCGACCTGGATCCGGACACAGGAGTTCGGGCAGCCGTTGAGGTGCACCGACACCGGGGTGTCCAGGGTGGCCTGGACGTCGGCCAGGCGTGCCTCCAGCTCGGCGACCAGCGTCACCGCGCGGTTTTTGGTCTCCACGATGGCGAGTTTGCAGAACTCGATGCCGGTGCAGGCCATCACCGCGCGCCGCCACGGCGTGGGGTCGGCCTGCAACCCCAGCCTGCCCAGCTCGGCGACCAGGCCGTCCACTTCGGACTCGGTGACGTCGAGCACCACGAGCTTCTGGTACGGGGTCAAGCGAACCCGGGCGGACCCAGCTCGCTCGATGGCCTTGGCCACGTCGACCAGCGTCGAGCCCGAGACCCGTCCGGCTACCGGAGCGACTCCGATGGAGAACTTGCCGTCGTACTGACGGTGCACACCGATGTGATCGATGGGTGCGGGGGGCGCCTGCGGCGCGGGGCCGTCGATGAGCGTGCGACGCAGGTACTCGGTCTCCAGCACCTCACGGAAGCGCTCCGGGCCCCAGTCCGCGATCAGGAACTTGATCCGGGCGCGGTGGCGCAGCCGCCGGTAGCCGTAATCGCGGAACAGTCTCGTCACCGCGGCCCAGACCTCGGGCACCTCCTCGCGCGGCACCCAGGCACCCAGCCGCTGCGCGATCTTCGGGTTGGTGGACAGCCCACCACCGACCCACAGGTCGAAACCCCGACCGTGCTCGGGATGCACCACCCCCACGAAGGAGATGTCGTTGACCTCGTGCGCGACGTCCTGCAGGCCGGAGATCGCGGTCTTGTACTTGCGGGGCAGGTTGGAGAACTCCGGGCTGCCGATGTAGCGCCGGGTGATCTCCTCGATCGCCGGGGTGCCGTCGATGATCTCGTCGGCGGCGATGCCGGCGAGTGGGGAGCCCAGCACGACACGCGGGCAGTCGCCGCAGGCCTCGGTGGTGGACAGCCCGACGGCTTCCAGCTGTTCCCAGATCGCGGGCACGTCCTCGATCCGGATCCAGTGGTACTGGATGTTCTGCCGGTCGGTGATATCGGCGGTGTCGCGGGCGTAGAGCCGGGAGATCTCACCGAGCACCCGCAGCTGCTCGGTGCTCAGCGCGCCGCCGTCGATGCGCACCCGCAGCATGAAGTAGGAGTCGTCGAGCTCCTCGGGTTCCAGGGTGCCGGTGCGGCCGCCGTCGATGCCGGGCCGGCGCTGGGTGTAAAGCCCCCACCACCGGAACCGGCCGCGCAGGTCGGCGGGGTCGATCGAGTCGAAGCCCCGCTGGGCGTACACCGTCTCGATCCGGCGCCGGACGTTGAGCCCGTCATCGTCTTTCTTGGTCCGCTCGTTGGGGTTGAGCGGCTCCCGATGACCCAGGGCCCACTGGCCCTCCCCACGGCGGACTTTCGCGGTGGGCGCTGTGCGTCCTGATGCTGGGCGGGTTGGTGCGGACATCGGGTGCCTCCGTCATAGGGAACACCGGCGTGCGGGGAGGCCGTGACCAGGTCCTCGCGCAGCCCGGTTCCCGGCACACCCGGCGCCGGCTGGGACAGCAGTCGGGCGGGGCGTCAGCTCATCGGGCGGCACAGCGCGCTGGAGACCCGGACATAGTCCACATGGCGGCGAGCCACCAGCAACAGTCCGAGAGCACCCATACCATCAGAGTGCCACCTGCACCCGGTCCCGACTACCCGCGTTCGGATGTTGGGACAATGCTCACGTGGCTGTCCTTCTCACCGGCGATCCCGCCCCACCTGATGGTGCGTTGCCCGCAGCGGCTCTGCGCGGCCTGGGTCAGGCACCGTTCGGGGTCTACGTGCATGTGCCGTTCTGCGCCACCCGCTGCGGCTACTGCGACTTCAACACCTACACCCCAGGGGAACTGGCCGCCTCGCCCTCCGCCTGGCTCGACGCGATGCGCCGGGAACTCGACCTCGCTGCCCGCGTCTTGGGAGAGCCGGTGCCGGCTGAGACGGTGTTCGTCGGCGGCGGCACCCCGTCACTGCTCGGCGCGGATGGCCTGGCCGCGGTCCTCGACGCCGTCCGCGCCTCGCTGGACCTGGCCCCGGGTGCCGAGGTGACCACCGAGGCCAACCCCGAGTCCACCGCACCAGAGTTCTTCGCCGGGATCGCCGCGGCCGGCTACACCCGGGTGTCGCTGGGGATGCAGAGCGCCGCGCCCCACGTGCTGGCCGTGCTGGACCGGGTGCACACCCCGGGCCGGCCGGTGGCTGCGGCGACCGAGGCCCGTGCCGCCGGGCTCCAGCACGTCAGCCTGGATCTCATCTACGGCACGCCAGGGGAGACCCATGACGACCTGGCCGCCTCCTTGGACGCGGTGCTCACCGCCGGGGTTGATCACGTGTCGGCCTATGCCCTGGTCGTCGAGGTGGGCACCGCGCTGGCCCGCCGGGTATCGCGCGGGGAGCTGCCCGCGCCGGATGACGACGTGCTCGCCGAGCGCTACGAGCAGATCGACGCGGCGCTGTCCGCGGCGGGGCTGCACTGGTACGAGGTGTCCAACTGGGCCGTTTCTGCCGAGTCCCGGTGCCGGCACAATCTCGGCTACTGGGCCGGCGGGAACTGGTGGGGTGCTGGACCGGGGGCACATTCGCACGTCGGCGGAGTGCGGTGGTGGAACGTCAAGCACCCGGCGTGTTACGCCGCCGCGCTCTCGGCCGGTCGCTCCCCGGCCGTGGGCCGCGAAGTGCTCAGCCCCGAGGAGCGGTACACCGAGCAGGTGATGCTCGGCCTGCGGTTGGCCGACGGGCTGCCGCTGGACGAGCTGGACGCGCCAGCGCGCGCCGCCGCCGACCGCGCGGTCAGTGATGGTCTGCTCACCGCCACCCCGGTCGGCCGGCTGGTGCTCACCCGCCACGGCCGGCTGCTTGCCGACGCTGTGGTCCGCGACCTGCTGGTGCCCTGACCCGCGCCGTGGGAGTCAAGTCTCGTGCACCGACGTCTGCCAGTGCTGCACTCCGGCGATGATCCTTCCGGGCACCCACCGCTCATCGACCGCTCCCGGGCTGAACCCCGGCAAGGAGTTCGGCGAGCGGTGTCTTCGCAGCCGCGGCCGCCGGTCGGGTGAGGAAGCAGTCGGCGTGGTACCAGCCCTCCGCTTCTTTCCCGGTCGGGTCCAGGTCGCGCAAGACGACATCGTGGTTTGCCGCCTCGTGCTCCTCGCGGTCGGCGAAGCGCCGCTGCCGGAACGTCAGTCCCGACACCTGCTCGGTGACCAGGCCGTACCTGGCGAGCGTGTCGGCGATCTCGTCGTAGGCGAAGACACGCAACACGAAGATCGCCAACCAGAGGTCGTGCGGATCACGGACGATCTGGAGGAGCCGGTCGAAGGTTCGGTGCCGGACGTATCCCACACCTCCGGTGGAGATGATCATGTCGACGTCACGGACACCGGCGGTCAGTGCCGGGGACGGGTCGGACGTCTCCAGGTTCTCGGCCCAGCCTTGGGCCAGCAGGCCGGACCGAAGGGCGTAGTCGATCGCGGGTGCCGAGACGTCCAGGCCGAGCACCGTGATGTCGGGGCGGCGCAGCCGACCGGCGTAGAACACTGCGTCGGCCTCGATCAGGTCGCTGGGTGCCAGCGCGGCCAGGGCGGGGTCGGTGCAGCGCGCGCTGATCTCGTCCAGATCGACCTGGCAGCGCAGCAACGCGGCGTTGATCCCGTAGGAGCAGCAGACGTCGAGGACCGTCCGGGGGCGACCCGCCCGCGTCGAGGCGGCGAGCATCGTCTCGACGAACGGCAGCGCGTGCTGGGGGACCTGGTACTCCAGACCGTTCAGGGTACGGAAGTACGCCCTGGGATCCGGCTGGTTGTAGATCCCGGTGAAGTCCGCCTTCCGATCACCGATCAATGGTACGTCGTCGGGCATCGGCACTCCTCGGGCCGCTGGGCCTCGATCATCCATCGGGTTCGGTGGCGAGCAGGTCCTGCAGTTCGCGGACCGCTTCCGGGAGCTTGTCGACGAACACCGACATCTGGTCACTCACCGCGCGCGGTGTGCTCAGGTAGAGATCGAAACGGTCGGGGAGCAACGCGTAGCCGATGCCGATGCACTTCCGGCTGGTCGACCCGAACCCGAAGAACTGGACGTGGGTCGACGCTACGGCGCTGGTGCTCAGGTAGTCGTCCCGCATCGTCAGCCAGCCCGGCGACTCGTACAGGGTGAGCGGCTCGGTCACGCCGAGCTCCGAACCGCGGCGCTGCTGGATCAGCTGCAGCTCCCACAGGTGCTGCTCGGGCGCGTGTCCCGCCCGGCACTCCTTCGCGCGTTCCACGTGCTTGTCGGCCGCGGCCCGGAACGCCGCCCTGCGGGTCTGCTCGTCGGTTCCCGGGTCGTCCATCGCGGCCACGAACCGCACCACCTCGGGGGTGACGACGCGCATCGCCTCCGTGCGCCCGTGCCGGTAGTGCCGGGTGGCGATCGACTCATACGTAGCACCCACGTGACCCTTGGCGCGCTGGTGGGCGAGCTGGAACGCCATCTGCGCGAACGCGTCCGGCGACATCCCCAGCTGCTTGGCCCGCTCGCTGGTGAAGCCCTCGATCGTCAGCGTGGCAGACGCGGTGTCGACCGCATACGCGGCGAACGCGGCGGCCGCGGCCTGCACGTCGGCCCGCAGATCGGCGTCGAGCGCGAAGTCGAGGGGGACAAAGGCCGGGGTTCCCTGTGCCTCGGCCCCCGACCGGCGCGAATGCTCTTCTGCCGATGAGCCCAGAACCGCGTCGACGAAGCTCACGATGGTGGTGCCGTCCAGCTTGCAGTGCTCGCCGTTGAGGCCGGCCGTCCCGTCCGGGAAGACGATCAGCGAGAAGGCCTTGTCGAACCACCGGTTACCGCTGTCGCCGTGCAGCAGCTGGTCAGACGCCTCCAGGGCATCCTTGGGGGTGGTGTCCTCGAGACACAGACAGAACAGCGCGGTCTCCACCGTGTCGAGCAGGTCCGCGTTGCGGGGATGGCAGTCGAGCAGCGCCTGCCGGCTCGCCGCCCACTCCGCCCGTGCCTTCGTGGTGAGATGCCCGACCGACGTGCCCGGCGCGGCGGGGGTCGCACCGGCCGCCATGACCACGCTCAGCCCGCCGGCGAGCTCGTCCATGGTGTGCGGACGGCCGGTCAGGCCGATTACGTCGAGGCGGAACATGGTGCCGCGGACGAAGACCACGATGTGGCGTTCCCGGGACGGGCCCGGCCAGTCGCCGGTGTAAGGCGTGCGGGCACTGTCCTGCACCGGTCCCGGAAGCCGGGTGGCGGAGAACAGGTACTTGTTCTGCTCCATCGACAGGACCCGTCCGCGCTGGACGGCCGGCGGAACGCGCTGATCGTCGATCAGGAGCTTGTAGTCGAGCGCCCCGGCGACGAGCCTCGCCGCCCGATCCACTTGTCCCTGTTCCGAGTCCTCGAAGAGGAGGAAGAAGTTCGCGTTGAGCGCGATGCGGTCGCGGCGGCCCAGGTACCGGTACGACCAGAACATGTCGAGCCAGCTCTGCACTCCGTCGCCCGCGTTGTCCTGCTCGAGCGCGGCGTGCAGCGTTCGAGCAGGACTGTCGGGTCGCAGGAACGACGCCACAGCGGTCTCGGTCGCCGCCATGTCGTCGGGGGTCAACAGCGGCCCGCACCACTCGAGGAACCTCGCGCAGCTCTCCTCCAGGGTGGGCAGCGGCACGCGCGGCAGGCGATCTTCGTTGCCGAAGGTGAGGGGGGACGGTTCCTGACTGCTGTGCACGATTATCCTCGATCTCGGTGGTCCGGAGAAGCACGGGCCGGCTCGACCTGCGGGTCGGGCGGCGACCTAGTCCATCAGCTGGTCGAGCCGCACCGTGCGGTCCTCGGCAGTCAGGTGCGCGGGCGTGACGCGGCCAAAGAGCTGCCGCGTCCGCGCGACGGTGCCGATGACCCCGGGACGTTCGCTGTACGCGAAGATCGCCGAGTGACGTGCTGTCCCGCCGTGCACGGCGGTCACGCGGTGCACGGAGTAGCGGCCGGTGAACAGCTGGAGATCTCCCGGGCGCAACGAGAGGCGGCGGACCAGGCGCTCACCGCGTCCGGCCAGCACCTCACCGACGTCGTCGAAGTTCTCCGCTCGTGCCGACCTGATGTTCGGGCAGTATTCGAACACGCCACCGGCCTGCGGCTCCTGGGTGAGCATGCTGACCGTGAACTCGTTCGTGTCGAAGTGCCACGGATGCGCCCGGCCAGGAGTGACGACGTTGAGGCACAGCCCGGACAGGGGATCCGCCAGCTCGTGGACTCGGGGCAATCCGAAGCAGCTGGCGATGAAGTGCTGGAACAGCGGGCTGGTGTAGAGCTGATGGATGATGAACTCGTCGGGGATGTCGTCGCGTGCCACGAAC
The DNA here is from genome assembly GCA_963823755.1 of uncultured Actinomycetota bacterium. Taxonomy (GTDB): domain Bacteria; phylum Actinomycetota; class Actinomycetes; order Mycobacteriales; family Pseudonocardiaceae. The sequence continues at coordinate 47,437 of CAWGMP010000018.1, read as the reverse complement.
GCGTTGCCGCGCTCCATGGTGGTGCGGGCCGGATGCCCGTCCGGCAACGACGGGTCCGCGGCGGTGTTGTACGCGTTGACCGTCTCGACATCGTAGTACGCCCGCGAAGCGATGTCCCCGCATTCCTGCCGCAGCGCGTCACGCAGTGAGCGCTCCACGAAGTCGGGTAGCACGCTGCAGCCGACAGTCCGCAGTTCCCGCTGGACACAGGAGACGACATCCCTCCAGGCTGCGCCGGTCGGATCCGACAGCGGATAGCGGGCGGTGTCCACCACCTGTTCGAGCACTCGCCCGGCCGCTGCACTCATCGGCATCCTCTCTGCGGGGTGGAACTCACCTCGGTTGAGCTGCGACGTTCCCGACGCTCGACCGTCACCGCGGTCGCCGACGCCGGCGGCCGCGGGCTGGGGGCGGATCACGGTCTCGCTCCTGATCCGGCCGGATGGCTCCCGCGGGACGCCCTGCCGGTCGTGGACCTCACCGGTCGGCGCGGAAGCGGACGGGAGCAGCGCCGGCTCGCACTGTCGTTGTGCACACCGGCCATCCAATCCGGACGACGCGATTCCGGCTACGCACGAACGGGGGTAAACCACTCCTGCAGACGCGCACCGTGATGCGCCTGCGGACGCCGACCTCGCCACCGCTCGCGGAGCACCGGGACCACCTGCGCGTAACTGGATTGATCGTGCCCGCAGTGAGGGTCGACGTCGTCCGCGGCGAGTTACGGGACTTCCGTGGCCTGCACCAGCCAACACCAAGTCCTTGACCTCGATCGACGTGGCCTTGTCCCACTCCACGCGTCCACACCATCGAAAGCCCGTTGAGCAACATCTCTGTCGGCCTCAGATCAGCCCGACCCGGACCTGATCATCCGCACCTCGGGAGAACGGCGTACCTCGGATTTCCTGCTCTGGCAGGCCACTCAGTCCGAACTGCACTTCACCACCTCGTTGTGGCCGGACTTCCAGGAAGCCGATCTACTGAACGCAGTGGAGGACTACCGCGCCGATGGGCGTGGCCGGTAAAAGGTAGCTATTCAGTAGGGGCGGCGGCTGGTGGTAGCCAGGCGCCGGTGGTGAACAGCTGCTCGAGGACGTCAAGGCTGGTCATGCCCCATTTGGTGGCGGTGGACAGGTAGGAGCGCACGATGGCGAAGTCGGCGAGGCCGGCTAGGGTGCGCCAGCAGCCGCCCGAGGTGCGTTGCTGGACTTTGACCGGTCTGACGTCGCGTTCGGCGAGATTGTTTGTCCAGGGCACGGCGAGATCGACCACGAATCGCAGGATCATGGCCTCGTGGTCGCGGAAACGCCGAGCCAGGCGTAGCGCGTCACGGGCGTGAGGTCCTGCGCGGGCGGCGTTGGCCTGGATACCCAGCTGGGCCGCGCCGCGGTAGTGGTTACGGATCTGGGCTAGTGCGGCGTCGTCGAGGGTGTCGTGTCCGGCGGCGCGGGCGGCGGTGGTCTGCTGGTGGGCGTCGGTGAGGGTGTCGGCCATTGCCTGCGCCCACAGTTGCTGTTCGGGGTCGGCGGTGTGCACCGCACGAAGATCACGCAGGAGATGAGCACCGCACCACGCGTGATGAGCCTGGATGAGATGGGCGTACCCGGCGTAGCCGTCACGCACGATCGTGCCGCCGTAGCCGGGGGGCACCTGCCCGGCGTCGATGTCGGCGCTGCTGCGTCCCCCCGTGTGCATCACGGTCAAAAACTCGGTGCACGCCACGTGCACGTAGGTCAACCCGCCCGCTGCCCGACCTGGTGTCTCATCGGCGTGCAGGACCCCGACCGAGCGCAGCAGCTGTTGGACCCGGGGCAGAAATGTCGCCTCCAGTAACCGGGCAGCCCGGGCCCGCACCCCGGCCATGAACCCCGTGGACACTCCCACCCCGAGCAGCGAACCCATCAGCATCGCCGCCCGACCCACCGGCAGGTAGTGCCCGCACAGCAGCTCCGCCGCCCGCGCCAACACCCCGGGCCCGTAGCACGCTCGGCCGCGCACGAACCCCGGCGCAGCACCCGTGCCCGGCGTCCCACACCGCGGACAGACCCGATTGACCAGCTGGTACTCGGTCACCCGCGGCGGCGGCGGTGGGCGCACATCGCTCACCTGACGACGCTCCACCCCGGCCACCGGGGCACCCGACAGGTCCTGTCCACAACCGCCGCAGCAGGCCGGATCACAGGTGATCACCTCATCCGGGTCATCCACCAACGGCATCGTCGACCCCGGATCCCCCGGCTGCTTACCCGGCCGGCGCCCCGACGACTTACGCGACGACCGCGACACCGGCTTGCGGTAAGGCGAGTCCGAAGACGGCGGCCTGTTCGAGGTCGAGGAATCCTTACCCAGCCGCCGCTCCAACTCCGCGATCCGCTGCTCCTGGGCCGCGATCACCTCCCGCAAACCCGCGTTGGCCTCCCACAGCTCCACAACCAGCGCGCGCAACTCCTCCACCGAGGTGGGAAGGCTCGCAACACCCGGACCGCCGGACATGCCACCACATGATCAGCATCAACCAGTAAGATCAAGCCGACACTCCGCAACCCGTCCCAGACACCTCAGCAGTCCTCCCGCCCCGAGCGTGCTGAATAGCTACGGTAAAAGGTGGCGTCGTGCGGCGGGAGTAGGATGTTGAGTACCGTGCAGTGCGCCGCTTTACTCGCTCTCTCGCAGATAGCTCAAAGGTAATTCGATCACTTCCCCTTGCAGTCGATCGTAATACTCGTCCTTGTTGGCTTCGAGATAGCCGGACAAGTAAAGAAGTGGTCGACTCGGGCGGTTCTCGACGATGAGCATGAGGCCTATCAGAAGCCAGCCGATGCGCCCATTTCCATCCAGGAAAGGGTGGATAGTCTCAAATTGGTAGTGCATCAGTGCGCAGCGGATCAGTGCAGGAATTTGTGGTGGTTCGTTGACGAAGCGCTCCCAGTCGGAAAGTTAAGTTGGGTAAATGCTTTGGAAAAGGGGGAACGAAACGTGCATTACCTGGGGTTGCATCCGCTGAACCAACCCGCACGGGAGTTCGTCGGAGTTCTCCGGGAAGCTTCTCTTTGCCGCGAACTCCCCGGAGTAGGATCGTATGTACTTCTGCAATGAGGTGTTGTGCTATTGGTAGTTCGGAGATAAGCTGAAGTCCACGTCGAGTAGCGGAAAGATATCTTCCCGCCTCCTCCACGTCGTCGCTCCTCGGTGATTCTTCCGCGGCGCCTTCGGCCTGGAGAATTTCGGAAAGCGATGCTTTTTTTCCTTCGATGCGCGAGCTTGCGAATTCCTCCCTTGCGATAAACGGTTCCAATAACACTTCGGGGTCTGTGATCAATCGGCCGAGTCCGTTCAACAGGCCGAGTGCGCTGTCAGCTTCCGAGAGTGTTACAGTACCCGAAGGGCTGGAGTTAATGGACAGTCCAATGGACAAGATCTACGGGGCTCGGCAGCGCCGTGTTGTTCATGGCCGTCGCCGGGCCGGGTTGGCATGGGCAGTAGTGCTCAGCCGACCTTGAACTGTTCGTCGCCGAAGTTGGCGACGACTTCGAGGAGGCCTCCGAGGGCGGTGACGTAGCGGTCGAGGACGTCGATGCCGGAGAGTTCGCCGTTCTCGATCTGGCTGACCCGTCCGACGGTCACTCCCATTGCATGGGCGACTTCGCGCTGGGTCAGGCCGCGCCGCTTGCGCATGTCGGCGAGCCGGTGGGCGCGGACTTGGGAGATGAGCCGGGACGTGCCGTGCTCGACGTCCTCGCGGCCGATCGCCTCGATGTGCTTGTCGCGGATGTCGGACCAGCGCACGGTGCTCATGGTGGCGGCTCCTGTTCGGCGGCTCGTTCTTTCAGGTAGGTCTCATAGAGTTGTTCCGCGCGTGGGATGGCGTGGCGGTACCAGCCTGACCAATTGCTCGCCTTGTCACCGGCGGCCAGCAGGATCGCGCTGCGCCACGGGTCGAAGACGAACAAGCCCCGCACCTCGGTGGCGCCTGTGGATCCGGGGCGGAGTTCTTTGAGGTTGTGGATGGCTGAGCCCTTGATGCGGTCGGCCAACGGCCGACCGAGGTTCGGGCTGACGTCGGCCAGTGCCTCGATCGCATAGACGACCTGTCGGTGGCTGTCGTCGTCGGTCGTTGCCAGGTCGTCGAGCCATCTGTTGACCTCGTCGGTGAGGGAGGTCTCCCACGGGATCCTGTCGCTCCATGTGCCAAGAGTATAGCTCACGCTATACCTGTGGGGGCGTGATCGGCTTAAGCTGGCGAGACGATCTCACACGCCCCGCACAGCTTAGGGTTCGGCCGTGGAGCCAGGGTCCGGCGCCGCTACCACACGTCCGGTGGACGGGTCACCGTTGGTGCTGGAGCGCTTTCGGGCACAGGTTGCGTGGTTGTGGCGACGGCACGCGACCACCACGGCACCGGCAACTGGCGCGCTCGCCCCTGGTCATGCCAGCCCCGGCTCCCGGGCAGCGTCGCGGCTGAACGGCAACGGCGATCGGCCGGGTCCGCTTGGAACATATCAGCGGCACCGGCGTTCACGAACGGCCTTGTACCGCTTGGGCGGTATCGGTGCTCTGATCGGAGGCGGCGGCTCGCGAAATGCGACCCGTAGTACTCGGTGAGTACTCGGTAGTCCGGGGATGGTGGGGCGTTGCGGTTGTCGTGATGCGCGGTCCCTCGCCCATTCCTCACAGCGCCTTGATCGGGAAGGTGAGTGGAAAAAGTGCGTCGTACGAGATTCGGCGGAGTCTTCCAACGTTGTCAGCGGTCATGTGGTGCGCGGTGTCGTCGGCACCGGTTCAGCTTTTACGTCGAGCTGGGCCGTGGCGCCGACGGTCGGCGGCGACAGGTTACCCGCGGTGGGTTCATCACCGCGGGTAACGCGGCAACGGCGCGGTCCAGGGTCGTGGCGCAGCACCGCGCCGACCGTTGGCCGCAGCATCCGACGATGACGGTGGGGCAGTGGTTGGAGTCTTGGTACGCGGCGAAGCTCATGGCGGGCATGCTGCGGCCGACGACGGCGCGCTGTTACCGCCAGCACCTGGATGCCTACCTGCTGCCGTAACTCGGTGGGCTGCGGTCTGCCGGCTGCGCGGTTGGGACGTGACGCGCATGTACGCTCAGATCCGTTCGGAGTGGGATGTTGCGATAGCCCGCTTTGAGCAACAGATGCCCGCGGCAGCGGAACAGTCGACCAAGGCCGCCAACTCCACCACACCATCAAGACGACCGCGAGACCTTGGACCGAGTTCACTGATCCGGCTGCACGCCACCCTTCATGCTGCTCTCAATGCCGCAGTATGGGCCGGGGAGATCCCGAGCAACCCAGCCAAACAGGCCGAGGTGTCCCGCTCACGCCAAGCGAAGTCAGACCGTGGCCGCCGGAGATCTACGGCACGTTCCTCGACCACCTTCCAGACACAGGACCGGATGGCCGCGCTGTTCCACCTCGCCGATCACCGCAGATACTTACTGCCACCTGCTACCCACCGTCGGTGCACACGCTGCCGAAGCCGCCGCAGCACTGGTAACCCGTCACGGAGCCAGCCTACTGCCTAGCAATTCCCCAGAATTGGATCCAAAAGATCACTCGTCGTCATCCCAGAGAACCGAGTTCTCGCAGGTAGGAGATGGTGCGCCGCCAGGGACTCGAACCCCGACCCCGCTGATTCTCGGACTGCTGTTTCGGTTGGTTGCGGATAGATGCGATGACCTGGGTTTTTCGCGATCGCGAACGCTCGATGTTTGCGGTCGTTTGGTGTTTTTCAGGCATCATTAAGTGACCGAAAAGTATCCAAGTGATCATGGGGTGTGTCTTTATTCACGCGGTGGGCGTTCGTGCCATCCCGTCGACACCAGCCCTACCGCGCCGTGTCAAGGGGGCCGGCTCGGGATCGGGACTATGGAGGAGTGCGCGTCCCCTTGACGCGGTGTGGTGACCCCTTCGGGAGGTCGTCGGGATAGCACGAAGGCCCACCAGCGTCCGCAGCATTGCTTTGGCGGGTGATCCCGGAGATTTGCCGGGGTGCGGGGTGGCGAGCGCCCGCGGTTGACTCCACTGGGCTCAGTGTCCGGCTCGCGTGCGGACCGTAGTTCCTCTGGTTCGTCGCGGGTCGTGCCCCGGCGGGTGCTGTTGGCCCTCCGGCCGGGCCGTCGCCGAGCACGGTGCGCAGTGTGGTGGTTCGGGTCGGCACAGGACTCGAACCTGCGGCCTAGCGATTACCCGAAGCCACTACCGGACAATGCCGGTCATGACGGAACACCCCTTCTAACCAGCGCAGACACTTCTCAATATTACGTGCTGGTGCCGGGCGTTGGCGGCTGTTTCGGGTAGGTAAAAGGTGGAGATGACCATGGTGGCCGCATTGGAGGCGGTGAGCGACGAAGCGGGGATCGGTCACGTCGGCGAGCTTGCTTTGAGCAGACTGGGTACCAGGTGAAGGGAGCGCCCGACGTGCTGAATGAAGCTGACATTTTCCCAGTGCTGGCGAGAGGAGCGCAGCTGCGAACATTACCGGGAAACCATGCTCTATCCCCTGAAGCTACGAGGGCCTACGTTGGGTGTTTGCCCAGGACGCGGCGCTAGTCTTCGGCTGTTGGGCCCAGGCTGGCGCTGCCTCCCTGCCGACGGCTTGTGCGCACCTGTGCCGCGTGGCGTGGGTCAGTTTCTGTCGACCGTCCCGACACGCTCTGCACCGATTGTACGGCTGGCGGTGCTGTGTCCTGAGTCGAAGATCGCAGGATCTCGTGAGGTAGTGGGCCTAGCCTACGTGACGCGGCGTTCGGAGTGGTTGTCTTGTCTGCCCACAGAACAAAGGGTATGTCTCGGTGATCAATGGGCCGTGCTACGTTCTCGTGCGATCGCCTCGGCGGTGTTGCTGGCGGCCCGCTGGCTTACCTAGCACTGCGGGGCCGCGCTCACCGCCGTGATCGATACCATCAGGCTCCTGGAGGGGGCTCACCGCCCGGCCTGTTGCAGTGTTTGCGGTGCATGTTGCCGGAAGCGGAGGCATCGGGCATTCTAGGCTTGTGCAGCTCTCCGACTGGCTCTCGATCGTCGGCATCATGATGAGCACGCTGATGAGCGTGATCGCGATCGCGGTGGGGGTGCACCTACGCAAAAGAGATAGCGAAAGACCCTCGAAGAGGGAAGAGAGAGCCAGCTGCGGCATAGCCGAATTATCGATCGACTTGACAAGATTATCGATCGACTTGGCAAGCTTGTGGGGCGGCTTGTGGTATTTGAATTTCAATTGGTAAAGGGTGAGAACTGGCAACGACCAGAGCGCCCAATGCCACCTCCATTCTCGGAAACCGATCCTTTCGCCGACACGCAGAACGGCCCCCCGCCTGCAGCGCAACAACCGGGCAAAGAGTCGGATAACCTATTGGCAGATCCATCACCTTCCGATAGGATCCGCTCAAGAACGGATGCGCCACGGCAAGTGAGTCAAGGCGGGCGCCGCACCGGCGGTATTTCTCACGGTAAAGCAGGCGACGACGAATTCCTCGAAAAATGTAATGATACGTCGGCGTCTCCTAAGTGGCGGATCCGCCACGATTTGGGCATCAGGCAGCCAGGTGCCGTAGCGTCGGCGGTTGGTCCTTGCAGTGCAAAATCCGAAATCCCTGGTGATTCATCGGTGCCTCCTCCGGCGCTCCGTCACGCTTCTCTGCTCAAATCCAACGCTCGTTCGGTGCGGACTGAAACAGACGTCCAGTTGGTATACAATCCTTGAAGTCGGCAAAAGCGCGTAGGACGATCCCGGGACGTCCGAGAGCGGCAGAGGCTGTTGTGAGCACTTCTGTGTGAACACTGATTGGCCGTGCGTTGGCGTACCTGGGAGTGTCGTTGCGCATCGCTGAACTGTGGCAATGTGCTGGTGAGCCTCGGTCTGTACGTACTGGTTGCATCGCTTCCGCTGACGACTCACTGACGATGATCATGTAAGAGCCAGCCTGCGCCCGGTGACACGCTCTTGGCGCGGGCATCCTGGTGTTGCTGATCGGTCGCTGGCTTTGCCGACGAGCTTCGTACCGCTCACGAGTCGCCATGTCGGTACCCTGACGGCATCCTGGCCTCCCGGTAGTAAACAGCGAATTTTCAACGATACAGGGGGTTTATGCAGATCGCAGGCATGCTCAGTCTTAAGCGCACCGCTCAGGAAGATCTTAGTCGAACGCTGCTGAACAGGGCAAATGGAGTGGAACGGTGTTTTTTCGCTGGAACCTACCGGTGGGCCTTTTACCAGGGCCCTCTCAGTGCGGCACGATGATCCGTCAGCGAAGGCCTGCGCGGGAGAGGTGTATGGTCATGTCCGAGCAGTTGACCCCGAAGCCGCTGTGGCGGGACCCGTTGTTCAGCCCGGGTGACCGGTTCCCGCTCGGGTCGTCGCACTGGCACTGGGAAGGGTGTGAGGACGAGCCGAGTGGACCGGCGACGCGCCCGTTCTCGCTGCGGGGTGTGGTGGCTGGGCCGCGGATGGACGTTGAGCTGGACTGGCCTTACCGGTACTGCGAGGACCGGTAGGTTGCGTTCGTGCACGGCGACGATGGCTCGGCGGTGCCGTTGCTCAAGCACACCAAGCCCGGTCCGACACCGGTCACGTCGGGCACCACCGATGGGCAGCCGGGCAAACCACCTCCTGAGGAGATGGCCAGCCCCGACTACCAGTCCGACTGAGCACCGCAGGTGACCGTGCTCATCTTGGCTCGCGAGATCGAGCCACAGGTCGATCGCATGGTCGAGGAACTGGCTGCGCGCGATGTGCCGGTGTTCCGGTCCGACCTGGCCGCGTTTCCCCAAACCCTGACGCTGGACGCGCGGCTGGAACCGGAGGGCTGGAACGGCACGCTCGCCACCCCACGGCGATCGGTGCGGCTACGCGAGATCCGCTCGGTCTGGTATCGGCACCCCTCACACTTCGAGTTGCCCGAGGGCATGTCCCGCCCGGAACGTCGACATGCCGCCGCTGAGGCTCGCGTCGGGGTGGCCGGGGTGTTGTGCAGCCTGGATGCATTGTGGGTGAACTATCCGTCGCGGGAAGCCGACGCGCTCAAGCCTCGGCAGCTTGACGTCGCCCGTCGCTGTGGTCTGCGGGTTCCCCGGTCGCTGGTCACGAACACCGCGGTCGGCGTGTGGGACTTCGCCGCTGCGGTCGGCGGGCCGCTCGCGGGCAAGAACCTGTCCGCGGCGTCGCTGGTCGAATCCGGTCATCTGCAGACGGCGTAGACCCGTCGACTCGGGCCTGCTGAGCTGGCTGGCCTGGCCGGCGTGGAGACCACCGCGCACCTGTTCCAGGAGTTCATCGACGACAAAGCATTCGAGGTGCGAGCGACCTTGGTCGGTGAGCGAGTGTTCGCCGCCGCGATCCACGCCGGCTCCCACGCCGCGCGGATCGATTTCCGCTCCGACTACTCCAGCCTCGACTACTCGACGATCGACCCACCCCCACCCGTTCAGACCGGGATGCTCGCGTTCATGCGGATGTTCGATCTGTCCTTTGGTGCTTTCGACTTCGCCGTCACCACCACCGGCGAGTGGATCATGTTCGAGTGCAATCCCTTCGGCGCCTACGGCTGGCTCGAAGACGCCCTCGACCTGCCCATCACCTCGGCGCTGGCCGACCTCCTCGAGTCCGGAGCCCGCCCATGAACTACCCCACCGACCTGAACCCAGAGGAACAGCTACGGGCCCGCGCCCGGCTCGTTGAGCTCGCCGAGCAGTTCACCGCCAAGGAGATCCTTCAGACACCGGCATGGCGTGAGGTGTTCCAGCGGACCTGGCGCCACCCGTACGTGCCGGCCTACTACCCCGACAAGGACACCCCACCAGTGCTGTGTATCGACGGCCCCCGTCGGGGCGAGTGGCTCGATGCCGTCTACAGCGACACCACGTTGATCACCAAACTCATGCCGGTCCCGCTGTCTCGCTCGTTGCGCCCCGCCCTCGGGATGACCTATACCAGCTCCTCCACGCTGCCGTCGCTGGTGCTCGACATGCTCGAGCAGCTCGAGGTCGAAGACGGGCACCGCGTGCTCGAAATCGGCACCGGTACCGGCTACAACGCCGCGCTGCTGTGCGAGCGGCTCGGTAGCCAGTGCGTGATCAGCGTGGACATCGACCCTGAACTCGTCGACCTAGCCCGCGAACGACTGGCCGCCAATGGCCACACCCCTACCCTGGCCGCCGTCGACGGCCACACCGGCTACCCACCGGGCGCGCCCTACGACCGGATCATCGCCACCTGCGCCGTGCCCGCCATCCCCGCCGCCTGGCTCGATCAGGCGGCACCCGGTGCGGTGATCCTCACCGATGTGCACGGGCCACTCGGGGGCACCCTGGTGCGGCTCACCGTCGACGAACACGCCACCGCCACCGGCCGGTTCGTCCCCCACTGGGCCGGATTCATGACCATGCGCCACGACGTCGAACCCTCTCAACGTCGATGGCCTGTACTGGAGTTGCCCGCCACCCGATCGTGGACCACGATCGACCCCCTCACCCTCAACACCCACGGCCTGTTCGGGTTCATCGTCCAGTGGCACCTGCCCGACGTCACCCACGGTCGCATGACCGACGACGACGGCCAGCCCGCGGTCTTCCTCCTCGCCCCAGACGGCTCCCGCGCGGAGATCGCCACCACCCCCACCGCGCGCGGATACCCCGTACGCCAGTACGGCCCGCAACAACTGTGGGACCGCATCGAGCACGCCGCGACCTTCTGGAACGACCAGGGCCAGCCCTCCTACGAACGCTTCGGCCTCACCGCCACACCCCACAACCAGTACGTCTGGTACGACCAGCCTGACGGACCGCATCGCTGGTCACTACCCCATGACCAATCTCATTTTCGAGCGCGCCTACCGTGTGGGGCTCGTCAGTGCGAGTGATCGTGTGGACTTCTACAGGTCGCTCGACTCGCGAGGATGGAAGGTTCCTGAGCCGGTCAGTGATGAACTTCCTGTTGAACGTGCAGAACTGACGCAAGAAATTGACGCGAGGATGCGTGAGCGAGGGTTGAGTGATGACGAGATAGCGTGCCTGGCTGGGTTTGCTCCAGGTGCGACCGCCAATCCGTTTCGCGTCCAGCCCACGCGGCTTCGGGCGGTGTGAGGCGGTCAGCTGCGGAGTAGGTCCAGGTTGAGGATCCGCACGTGTAGTTCGGTGCGTTGCTGCAGGGCGGCACGCATCGCCCGATGCAGGCCGTCCTCCAAGAACAGCTCGCCGCACCACCGCACCGCATGCGGGAACAGGTCGCCGAAGGGGGTGGGGTCTTCGGACAGCAGCCGGTCCAACTCCACCACTGTCGCGGTGGTGACCAGGTCCGCCAAGCGCACCTGCTGTGGAGGAATCTGCGCCCAGTCCTTCACCGAAAACCCGTGCTCGGGGTACGGCCGGCCGGCCCGGACTTCCTTGAAGATCACAGCCACCGCTCACCTCCGTCCCCACCCGGCGCGACGGTCAAGGGTATCGGGCGTGTCGGCGGGGCCCGACACCTGCGCCCGGGGCGCACTAGACTCAGTGGACAGGCCCTCTACCAGCGGCAGGGACCGAGACCCGGGAGGTGACGTGAACGCAGACGACCGCCGGTTCGAAGTCCTTCGCGCCATCGTCACGGATTACGTGGCCACCCATGAACCGGTCGCGTCCCGCTCGCTGGTGGAGCGCCACCAGTTCGGGGTGTCCAGCGCGACCATCCGCAACGACATGGTGGCACTGGAAGAGGACGGCTACATCACGCAGCCGCACACCAGTGCCGGTCGGGTACCCACTGACAAGGGTTACCGGTTGTTCGTCGACCGGTTGTCGGAAGTGAAGCCGTTGTCGGTGGCGGAACGCCGCGCCGTGCACAGCTTCCTGCACGGCGCGGTCGACCTCGACGACGTGCTACGCCGCAGCGTGCGGTTGCTCGCCCAGCTCACCCGGCAGGTAGCGGTGATCCAGTACCCGACCCTGAGCCGGTCCACGGTGCGCCACCTCGAGGTGCTCGCGGTGACCCCGGCTCGGTTGATGCTGGTTCTCATCACCGACGCGGGGCGGGTGGACCAGCGCCTGCTCGATCTGGGTGATGTCATCACCGAGGGACAGGTGGCGCAGCTGCGGACGTTGCTCAACCAGGCGCTGTCAGGGCGCCGGTTGGCGGAGGCCTCGGTGGCAGTGGCCGACCTGCCCGAGCAGACTCCCATCGAGCTGCGGGATGCGATGATCCGGGCGTCGACGGTGTTGATCGAGACGTTGGTGGAGCATCCCGAGGAGCGGCTGTTGCTCGGTGGTACTGCCAACCTCACACGAAACGCCACCGACTTCCCCGGTTCGTTGCGTCAGGTGCTCGAGGCGTTGGAGGAGCAGGTGGTGGTGCTCAAGTTGCTGGCCGCGGCCCGGGACGCGGGGACCATCACGGTGCGGATCGGCGAGGAGAACGAGGCCGAGGAGATGCGCAGTACCTCGTTGGTCTCGATCGGCTATGCCTCGCACGGCACAGTCCTCGGGGGTATGGGCGTGGTGGGACCGACCAGGATGGACTATCCCGGCACCATCGCCGCGGTGCGTGCGGTAGCACGATATGTAGGGGAGATCCTGACGACCCGGTGAGCAGGTGTTGAGTTCACCGATGTGCACGACGAGTACCGCGGCGAGGGCTGCGGCAGGAGGACGCCAGCGTGGCCAGGGACTATTACGCAATCCTGGGAGTGCCCCGGGACGCCAGCGCGGAGCAGATCAAACGCGCCTACCGCAAGCTGGCGCGTGAACTGCACCCCGACGTCAACCCCGAAGCGCAAGCTCAGCAGCGCTTCCAGGACGTCACTGCAGCCTACGAGGTGCTGACCGATCCGCAGAAGCGCCAGATCGTGGACCTCGGTGGGGACCCACTGGAGCCTGGCGCCGGGCGGGGCGCAGGGGGCGACCCCTTCGGCGGGTTCGGTTTCGGCGACATCATGGACGCCTTCTTCGGCGCCACCGGCGGGCCCGGCGGCCGGCGAGGGCCACGCAGCAGGGTGCAGAGCGGTTCCGACGCACTGATCCGGCTGCAGCTCACCCTTGAGGAGTGCGCCGCAGGGGCATCCCGCGAGCTCGCCGTGGACACCGCCGTGCTCTGTGGCGAATGCAACGGGTCTGGGTGCGCGCCCGGGACCCGGCCACAGACCTGCGACACCTGTGCCGGCGCCGGAGAGGTGCAGAACGTGCAGCGCTCCTTCCTCGGCCAGGTGGTGACCTCGCGACCGTGCCCGGTGTGCCGCGGCGTCGGCGAGGTCATTTCGGATCCCTGCCGCGAGTGCGGCGGGGACGGACGGATCCGGGCTCGCCGTAACGTCACCGCCAAGGTGCCTGCCGGGGTGGGTGACGGGATGCGGGTGCGGCTGGCCGGCCAGGGCGAGGTGGGATCCGGTGGTGGCCCCGCGGGTGATCTCTACGTCGAGGTGCAGGAGGTGCCGCACGAGACGTTCACCCGTGACGGTGCCGACCTGCACTGCACCGTACGGGTCCCGATGACGTCCGCCGCGCTGGGCACCACCGTCGTGCTGGAGACCCTTGATGGCACCGAGGAGGTTCGGGTCGAACCGGGCACCCAGTGCGCGACCGTGCTGGTGCTGCGCAGCCGGGGGATGCCCCGGCTGCGCAGCACGGGCCGCGCCGAGGGGCGCGGTGACCTGTTCGTCCATCTCGATGTCGTCACCCCGACGCGGCTGGACACCCGGCAGACGGAACTGTTGCGCGAGCTTGCCCTGCTGCGCGGTGAGGAGCAGGCCGAACTCACGGCCAACGGCCGGGCCGGTGGCCTGTTCTCCCGGTTGCGGGATTCCTTGGGTGGACGCTGAGGGGCGGCGATGAGCAGCCTTCCGGTGTTCGTCACCGAGCAGCTGCCGCCTGAGGGTGCCGAGACGATGCTGGACGGACCGGAAGGCCGGCATGCCGCGACAGTGCGCCGGCTGCGCGCCGGCGAGAGTCTGGTGCTCACCGACGGCCGTGGTGAGCTGGCCTTGTGTGATGTGCTCGAGACCGGTCGGGATCGGCTGCAGCTCCGGGTGCTGCGTCGGGCGACCGAGCCGGTTCCGGCCCTGCGGGTGACGCTGGCTCAGGCGCTGGTCAAGGGTCAGCGCGGGGAGCTGTCGGTGGAGCTGGCCACCGAAGCCGGGGTGGATGCGGTGCTGCCCTGGCGAGCTGCCCGCTGCGTCGCCCGTTGGGACGAGGGGCCGCGTGGTGCCAGGGCGCTGTCCCGTTGGCGCGAGACGGCCCGCGAGGCGGCCAAGCAGTCCCGGCGGGGACGGTTCCCCGAGGTGGCCGAGCCGGTGGACATCACCGTGCTCCGGCAGCGCTGTGCCGCCGCGGCCGGGTGCCTGGTGCTGCACGAGAGTGCGACCGATCCGCTGGTCTCGGTCCCGTTGCCCGCCGCGGGAGAACTGTTGCTGGTCGTCGGGCCCGAAGGCGGCCTCACCGAGGCCGAGATGGCCGCGCTCACTTCCGCGGGGGGCCGGCCGGTGCGCCTAGGTCCGGCCGTGCTGCGTTCTTCGAGTGCAGGGGCGGTTGCTCTCGGTGCAATTGGTGCCCTTTCTCAACGGTGGTTTCTACTGCATTCAGGTGATATATTGTCCATGAGTGCCCAAAAAGATTTACAGTGAGTATGCAAGACCGGGTAACACCACCTGATCGAGTAAGAATGGGATAAGGGGCTCAAGCCCCCAGAGACTCCGCCGGGCACCTCCCCCCTCGGTCCGGCGGCGCTGCGCCGCGGCGGGACAGCCCCCAGTTCCCGCTGCGGCGCAGCATCCAGTCCCGTCTCAAGGCGCTCCGATCGCGCTGTCGCTCATGCGAACATTCCCATAACATCAGCCGTGCCGGTTGACCGTCGATGCGCGAGCGCGCAGGAAGCAGGACCCACGCACACGTGACCCCTACCCCGGTGGAGGGCGCCTCCCGATCCGGTTCGGAGACGACACAGCCCGAACCGGTCCAGTCGAAGATCGTGATCCCGGACTCCGCCGTGCTGGCTCTGCTGGGATCCCGCGACGAGAACCTGAAGGTGACCGAGGATCTGCTCGCTGCCGACGTGCACGTGCGGGGCAACGAGGTCACGCTATCCGGCACCCCGGCGGACGTCGCATTCGCCGAGCGGGCCTTCGGCGAGCTGGTCATCCTGGCCCGTCGCGGTCAGCAACTCGGCCCGGACGCAGTCCGGGCGACCCTGGCGATGCTCACCCAGGGAGGCGCGGAATCACCCGCCGAGGTGCTCAGCCTGGACATCCTGTCCCGGCGTGGCCGCACGATCCGGCCCAAGACGTTGAACCAGAAGCGCTACGTCGATGCCATCGATCACTACACGATCGTGTTCGGCATCGGACCCGCCGGTACCGGCAAGACCTACCTGGCCATGGCCAAGGCGGTACAGTCGTTGCAGGCCAAGCAGGTCAACCGGATCATCCTGACCCGGCCGGCGGTCGAGGCGGGGGAGCGGTTGGGCTTCCTGCCCGGCACCCTGTACGAGAAGATCGACCCGTACCTGCGTCCGCTGTACGACGCGCTGCATGACATGCTCGACCCGGAGTCGATCCCTAAGCTGATGGCCGCCGGCACCATCGAGGTCGCTCCACTGGCCTACATGCGTGGCCGTACCCTCAATGACGCTTTCATCATCCTCGACGAGGCGCAGAACACCACCCCGGAGCAGATGAAGATGTTCCTCACCCGGCTCGGCTTCGGCTCCAAGGTCGTGGTCACCGGTGACGTCACGCAGATCGACCTGCCGGGCGGTCAGGTGTCGGGGCTGCGGATCGTGCAGCACATCCTCGAGGGTGTGGATGACGTGCACTTCGCGCAGCTGTCCAGCGCCGACGTCGTCCGCCACCGGCTGGTGACCGACATCGTGGACGCTTACGCACGGTGGGACGTCGTCCAGGAAACCACCGGAGCGCGCCCGATGGCCAACCGTGCCGACCGCCGCCGGAGGCGGTGACCCGTCGGTGGGTATCGAGATCGCCAACGAGTCCGGCACCGCCGTCGCCGAGGCGTCGATCGCGGCGGCGGCGCGGTTCGCGATGGATCGGTTGGGCGTCAGTCCGTTGGCCGAGTTGTCCATGCTGCTGGTCGGCAGCGGGGTGATGGCCGATCTGCACCAGCGCTGGATGGACTTGCCGGGGCCCACGGACGTGATGGCCTTCCCGATGGACGAAGCGGACGAGGGTGGCCTGGTGGCGGGCGGCAGGCCGGACAGCCCATCCGGTGGCCCAGCGTTGCTCGGTGACATCGTGCTGTGCCCCGAGGTCGCGAAGGAGCAGGCCGCCGCAGCGGGTCACTCAGTACTCGATGAGCTGCAGCTGCTCACTGTGCACGGCGTGTTGCACCTGCTGGGCTACGACCACGCCGAACCCGCCGAAGAGCGCGAGATGTTCACATTGCAGGCTCGGATCCTCGACGAGTTCCATCGCGCTGACCGGGCCAGTCGGCGCCGGATCGCCCAGCGGGACGCGGACACCAGGCTGCTCGGAGTGGTCGGTCTGGACGGGCCGGAGGAATCCGGCCCTCCGGGATAACGTCCCAAGACAGCCCCGGAATAGCGGATAGCCCGACGGTGCAGATGTCTTCGGTCCCCCTGCTCACGCTGGCTGCCGCTCTGGTGGTGGCCGCGGGGGCCTTCGCCGCGGCCGATGCCGCGTTGGGCGCGGCATCACGGGCCCGGGTCGACGCGCTGGTGCGCTCCGGTCGGTTTGGTGCCAGAGCGCTGGCACTCGTGGTCGCCGACCGACCCCGGCACGTCAACCTGCTGCTGTTGTTGCGGCTGAGCTGCGAGCTGACGGCCACAGTGCTGGTCACCGTAGCGGTGGCGCGGGCGTTTTCGCCGACCTGGCTGGTGGTACTGGTTGCTGGGTTGGCGATGGTGGTGGTCACCTACGTGATCGTCGGGGTGGGTCCGCGCACCATCGGCCGCCAGCATCCCTACGCCGTCGGTCTCCTGGTGGCTGGACCGGTCCTGGTGCTGGGCCGAGTTCTGGGCCCGCTGTCGCGGCTGCTCATCTTCGTCGGCAATGCGATCACGCCCGGCCGTGGTTTTCCGGAAGGGCCGTTCAGCTCCGAGGTCGAACTGCGAGAGATGGTGGATATGGCGGGACAGCGCGGGGTGGTCGAGGCCGGTGAAGCCGAGATGATCCACTCCGTGTTCGAGCTCGGGGACACCGTGGCCCGTGAGGTGATGGTGCCCCGAACCGAGATCGTCTGGATCGAGCAGGACAAATCGATACGTCAGGCAGTGGCGCTGTGCTTGCGGTCTGGATTCTCCCGGATCCCGGTGCTCGGGGACAGCGTCGATGACATCGTCGGCGTCGTGCACATCAAGGATCTCGTGGCAGCCGAGCGCCGGAGCGGCCCCGCTGGAGGCCCCCCTGAAGGCCCCGCGAAAGGCACCGTCGGTGAGGTGATGCGGCCTGCGACGTTTGTGCCGGACTCCAAGCTGCTCACCGGGCTGCTCAAGGAGATGCAGCTCTCGCGCAACCATCTGGCCATCGTCGTCGACGAATACGGTGGCACCGCTGGCCTGTTGACGATCGAGGACATCCTCGAGGAGATCGTCGGTGAGATCACCGACGAGTCTGATACCGACCAGCGCCCGCCGATCGAGCACCTCGGAGACGGTAGGGTACGGGTGATCAGCCGGCTGCCGGTGATCGATCTGGGTGAGCTGTTCGCAGTGGACCTCGCGGATACCGATGTGGAGACCGTGGGTGGGCTGCTGGCGCAACGATTGGGTCGGGTGCCGCTACCCGGGGCCGAGGCCGATGTAGCCGGCCTGCGGCTGCGGGCCGAGGGCGGTAATGATCGTCGCGGACGGTTGCGCATCACCACGGTGACCGCAGGCCGGGTTCCCGCCCGATCGGACCCCGTTACGCAGTCAGACCCCGTTGCGGCGGACCCGCCGCAGGAAGCGAGCGACACCCGTGCCTGAGACCGTCAACCTCGGCTCTGTTGCCTTGGACCCGGAGGACGCCAAGATCGTGACATTGGCGCGCTCGGCGCTGGCCCGCACCGGAGCTGCCGAAGGTGCCGCGGTGCGCGACACTGATGGGCGCACCTACATCGGCGTCACGGTGTCGCTGCCCTCGCTGGCGCTGACCGCGTTGCAAGCGGCGGTGGCCGCAGCGCTGGCCAGCGGGGCGACCGGCCTGGAGGCGGCCGCAGTGGTGTCCGCGTCGGGCGCCGTCGATGCTGCCTCGCTGGCTGCTGTCCGCGAGTTGGGGCCTACTGCCCCGGTGCTGGTGGTCGACAGCCGCGGTGACGTCAGCAGCGTGCTCGGTACGGCGGCACAGGCGTGACACAACAGATCGACGGGCCGTTTCGGGCCGGGTTCGCCTGCCTGGTGGGCAGACCCAACGTCGGCAAGTCGACGTTGACCAACTCGTTGGTGGGCCAGAAGGTGGCGATCACCTCGAGCAGGCCCCAGACCACCCGGCACACCATCCGGGGAATCGTGCACCAGCCGCACGGGCAGCTCATCCTGGTGGACACGCCCGGTCTGCACCGGCCACGTACCCTGCTCGGTGAACGGCTCAACAGCCTGGTGCGCACAACCTGGTCTGAGGTGGATGTGATCGGCTTATGCGTGCCGGCCGACGCCGTGATCGGGGCCGGCGACCGGTTCATCGCCGGTGAGCTGGCCGCGTTGGCCCGGCGCACCCCGGTGTTCGGCATCGTCACCAAGACTGACCTGGTGGCCCCGCAGCGGGTGGCCGAGCAACTCGCCGGGCTGGCCGACCTGGCGCGCTCGGCCGGTTTCGAGGAGTTTGCCGAGCTGGTGCCGGTGTCCGGGGTTGATGGTTTCCAGGTGAAGCTGCTCGCAGACTTGCTGCTGGTCCGGATGCCGGAGTCACCTCCGCTGTACCCCAGTGGGGAGCTCACCGACGAACCAGAGCAGACCCTGGTTGCTGAGCTGGTACGGGAGGCGGCGTTGGAGGGTGTGCGCGACGAGCTGCCGCACTCGCTGGCCGTCGTGGTGGAGGAGATGAACCCGCGGGAGGGGCGGGCTGACCTGCTCGACGTCTATGTGAATCTCTACGTCGAGCGGGACAGCCAGAAGTCGATCGTGATCGGACGCGGTGGCCAGCGGCTCAAGGAAGTCGGCTCCCGCGCGCGGACGCACATCGAGGCCTTGCTGGGCACCTCGGTCTACCTGGATCTGCATGTGAAGGTCGCCAAGGACTGGCAGCGTGATCCCAAGCAGCTGCGTCGTCTGGGTTTTTGACTCGCGCGTCGGCATCCGGCGGCAGCCTGGTGGTGCGACGATGGGCGGGTGAACCTGTACCGCGACACCGGGGTGGTGCTGCGGGTGCAGAAGTTGGGTGAGGCCGACCGCATCATCACACTGCTGACCCGCAGGCACGGGCGGGTGCGCGCGGTGGCCAAGGGGGTGCGGCGTACCTCGTCGAGGTTCGGCGCGCGGCTGGAGCCGTTCGGGCACGTCGACGTGCAGTTCCATCGCGGGCGGACGCTGGACATCGTCACCCAGGTCGAGACGGTCGACGGCTTCGGTGCCCGGCTGGTCGGCGACTATGGCCGCTACACCACCGGCTGCGCGGTACTGGAGACCGCCGAGCGGCTGGCCGGCGCCGAGGGTGAGCCGGTACTGCGGCTGTACCTGCTGGTCGTGGGGGCACTGCGGGCGTTGGCCGACGGGCAGCGGCAAACCCCGCTGGTGCTTGACGCTTTCCTGCTCCGCGCGATGACCGCCGCCGGGTGGGCGCCTGCACTGACCGAATGCGCCCGATGCGGCGCACCGGGCCCGCACCGGGCGTTCAGCGTTCCCGCCGGGGGTGTGGTCTGTCCCGGGTGCCGTCCGTCCGGCGCGGTCACCCCATCGGCACAGACCCTGGAACTGCTCGACGCCCTGGTGCGCGGGGACTGGCAGATCGCCGAGCGCGTGCCGGCCGCGGTCTGCCGGGAAGGCAGCGGCCTGGTCGCCGCTCATCTGCAGTGGCACCTGGAACGCCAGCTCCGCTCCCTACCGCTGGTAGAACGGCCCCGCCTGCCGCATTCAGCGGGCTCAACGGGATCATCCAGCCGTCTGTAACCCCGCTGAGCCCGCTGAATGCGGCAGGCGGCAGGATGGCATCCGATGCAGCGGCGGCAACGGCGAGGAGCGCACGGGCGCACCGGCGTGGCGGTGCGTGCACCTGATCCGCATCCCTCCGGCGCCCGGCCACCGTTGATCCCCGCGGAGCGGGTGCCCCGGCACGTCGCTCTGGTGATGGATGGCAACGGGCGCTGGGCGCAGGAGCGCGGGCTGCCCCGTACCGAAGGCCACCGCCGGGGTGAGGCTGTGCTGATGGATGTCGTGTCCGGCTGCATCGAGTTGGGCGTGAGGTGGCTGTCGGCTTACGCGTTCTCCACCGAGAACTGGCGACGTAGCCCCGACGAGGTGCGGTTCTTGATGGGCTTCAACCGCGACGTCATCCGCCGCCGCCGTGATCAGATGCACGAGATGGGTGTGCGGGTGCGCTGGGCCGGTCGCCACCCGCGGTTGTGGCGCAGCGTGATCCGGGAGCTCGAGGCCGCCGAGGAGCTCACCGCGGCCAACGACGTGATGACGTTGACCATGTGCGTGAACTACGGCGGTCGCGCCGAGATCGCCGATGCGGCGCGCGAGGTGGCCCGCCGGGCGGCCCGCGGTGAGATCGACCCCGAGCGGGTCGACGAACGGATGCTCGCCCGCTACCTGGACGAACCGGATATGCCCGACGTGGACCTGTTCCTGCGCCCGTCAGGCGAGCAGCGCATCTCCAACTTCCTGATCTGGCAGGCTGCCTACGCAGAGCTGGTGTTTCAGGATGTGCTGTTCCCCGACCTGGATCGCCGAGATCTGTGGCGGGCCTGTGAGGTCTACGCCGCCCGGGACCGCCGGTTCGGCAGTGTCGCGACTGTGGCGTTCGATACCGGACCAGCCGGTACCGAGCGAGTCGATACCCACGATCTGAGGAGGACGGTCCGGTGAGCCACAGCGAGAGCGCGGCGAGCATCGCCTCCACCCGGGAGATGCTCGAGGCCGCGCGGACGGCGCTGGAGCGCTATCAGGACGTCACGGTGGACGACGACGGCTCCCTGACCTTCCAGCACGCCGAGGTGCCCTGCGCGGTGCAGGCGGTGGAACTCATCGAGGGTCTGGCGATGCTCAGCCTGACCTGCGTGGTCGCCTGGGACGTTCGCGATGACGGTGAGTTGGCGGAGCGGGTCGCCACCCGGGCCGGGCAGGGCCTGTTCGGCACCCTGGGGTTGGTCCGCACCGAGCGCGGGGCCGACCTGATGCTGCGTTACGCGTTCCCGGCGGCCGGGCTGGAGACCGTGCCGCTGGGTACACTCCTCATGCTGGTGGTGTCCACGGCTTCGCAGGTGCGCGGTGAATTATTGGCCGCGTGATGGCCGGATCGGCGGTGTCAGGTTGCGCAGTCGGGGCAGCGGCCGGAGATCTCTATGGTGTGGTCGATGTCGGTGAAGCCGTGGTCGTCGGCGACCTTGGCGGCCCACAGTTCCACGGTCGGGCCCTCGACCTCCACGGTGCGTCCGCAGTGCCGGCACACCAGGTGATGATGGTGATGTGCCGAGCAACGCCGGTAGACGGCCTCGCCGGTGGCGGTGCGCAGCACGTCGATCTCGCCGGCCTCGGCCAGCGTCTGCAGGGTGCGGTAGACCGTGGTCAGGCCGATTCCCTCGCCACGGCGTCGCAGCTTCTCGTGGATGTCCTGCGCGGACCGGAAGTCGTCGGTGTCGTCGAGCATCCTGGCCACCGCGGTCCGCTGCCGGGTGGAACGCAGCCGATGCACCGGTGCGGCGGGGCGCGAAAAAGTCATCCCTCCTCCACGTGTGTCACGGCATCCACCACGATGTGCGCCAGGTGCTCGTCGACCAGCCGATAGACGACCTCCCGCCCGTGCCGCTCGCCGTCCACGACCCCGGCGGATTTGAGTACCCGCAGGTGCTGGCTGATCAACGGCTGGGTGACGCCCAGCGCGTCGACCAGTTCGTGGACGCAGCGCTCGCTGTCGCGCAGCTGGAGCACGATGGCGATCCGCACCGGCGCCGACAGCGCCCGCAGCAGCTCGCCCGCCGACTCCAGGGTCGCTCGCGGGCGGATCGCTGCCGGACCGGGAGCCGGTCGGCCGGGGGAGTGCTCGTCGTCGACGGTGTGGTTCGGTACTGCGTCTACGGTCATACCCACCATGCCGTCTCCCTCGCTCGATCCGCGAGCCATCGTAAGGGCGCCGGGTCGTGCTCAGAAGCCACCTGACCCCGCGACTCGCCAGCGTCATTCTCGCACCGTTACCTGAGGACGGCCCGTGATCCTGATCTGCCGATTCACCGTGGACCCCGCCCGGACCGAGGATTTCCTGGCCAGGGCGCGCCGAACGCTGAGCCTGCTGACTGCCCAGCAGGGCTGCCTGGGTGGGCAGCTCGGCCGTTCCCCGGACGACACTGCCCGTTGGGTACTGACCGTGCAGTTCGAGTCGGTGGTGGCCTACCGTCGGACGTTGTCGGTGTTCGAGGTGCGCGAGCACGCGGTGCCGCTGCTGTCGGAGGCGCTGACCGGCGAGCCCGGCAGCTATGAGGTGCTGGCCGCCGCCGAGGGTGGGGCGGTGACCGACTACGGCAGCCTGCTGACGCCCGACGCCCAGCAGGGGTTCGAATCTGAGGATCGCTAGGGTGGAGCGACCGAATCGAACCTCACCAGGAGCTCTCCAGTGTCTGCGGACCGCATCGAGACCGTCGTCAGCCTGTGCAAGCGCCGAGGCTTCGTGTTCCCGAGTGGGGAGATCTATGGCGGGACCCGCTCGGCCTGGGATTATGGCCCGCTCGGCGTGGAACTCAAGGAGAACGTCAAGCGCCAATGGTGGCGCGCCATGGTCACCGGGCGAGACGACGTCGTCGGCTTGGACTCGTCGGTGATCCTGCCCCGCCAGGTATGGGTCGCCTCCGGTCACGTGGAGACCTTTCACGACCCACTGGTCGAGTGCCAGAGCTGCCACAAGCGATTCCGGGCCGACCATTTGGTCGAGGATTACGCTGAACGTACCGGTAAGGACATTCTGGAGGGCGACCTGTCCGACGTTCCGTGTCCGAACTGTGGCACCCGCGGTGAATACACCGAGCCGCGCGAGTTCAGCATGATGCTCAAGACGTACCTGGGTCCGGTGGAAACGGAGGAGGGGCTGCGTTACCTGCGCCCGGAGACCGCGCAGGGCATCTTCGTCAACTTCCAGAACGTCATGATGTCCGCCCGCAAGAAGCCACCGTTCGGGATCGGGCAGATCGGCAAGAGCTTCCGTAATGAGATCACCCCGGGCAACTTCATCTTCCGCACCCGCGAGTTCGAGCAGATGGAGATGGAGTTCTTCGTCGAGCCGGGCACCGACGAGCAGTGGCATCAGTACTGGATCGACACCCGCACCGACTGGTACGTCGATCTGGGGATCGATCGGGACAACCTGCGGCACTACGAGCATCCCAAGGAGAAGCTCTCGCACTACTCCAAGCGGACCGTGGACGTGGAGTACCGGTTCGGCTTCTCCTCCGGCCAGCAGTGGGGCGAGCTGGAGGGCATCGCCAACCGCACCGATTTCGACCTCACCACACATTCCAACCACTCCGGGGTGGACCTGTCCTACTACGATCAGGCCACCGACTCCCGCTACCGGCCCTACGTGATCGAGCCCGCGGCCGGCGTCGCCCGGTCGATGATGACGTTCCTGCTCGAGGCCTATGCCGAGGACGAGGCGCCCAACGCCAAGGGCGGGGTGGATCGGCGAGTGGTACTCAGGCTGGACCGGCGGCTCGCGCCGGTGAAGGCCGCGGTGCTGCCGCTGTCGCGCAATACCGATCTTTCTCCCAAGGCCCGGGATGTCTCCGCGGCACTGCGCCGGCATTGGAATGTCGACTTCGACGATGCGGGCGCCATCGGCCGCCGCTACCGTCGCCAGGACGAGATCGGCACCCCGTTCTGCGTGACGGTGGATTTCGACTCGCTGACCGACCACGCGGTGACAGTGCGCGAGCGGGACACCATGACCCAGGAACGGGTCGCGATGGATCAGGTCGAGTCCTATCTTGCGACTCGCCTGGTCGGCTGCTGAATCGCCGGCTGTTCTGGGAGCATGGTGCGCATGGACACCGTAAGCGCTGAGGAGACGCAGCACCGCAGGCAAGCCGGTGACGCACTTCGCCGCTGGGCCGAGCAAGGGCGTCCCTCCGGAGTGGTGCGGGTGCTGGAGCGATACGGGTTCGGCACGGTCGCCACCGGGCAACTCCTGGCCGGCACCGCCGACGGGGACCGGGCCGGTGCCTTGTTCGAGGGCACCATGGACACCGTCGCGCTGCCGTTACTGACCTCTGCGGTATCCACGCCCGGCACCGCGAAAGGGCACGTCACCGAGCACAACGCGCTGGACGCCGGCCTCGCGTGCGCAGGCGGCGCCCAGCTGCTGGGTCATCCGCTGCCCGCCCAGGCAGCGGCGGTGCTCGGCGCCGCGCTCGCCGACGGTGAACCCTGCGCACTGGCCTCCCCGGTCGACGGGTCGGCCGTGCTGGTGGCGGCCGGGTCTGGACTCACCGAGGTGATCGGCACGCTGGGCGGCCCGGACGTGGACGAGGTGGCGCTGGCCAGGCTGCGCGAGCTGACCCGGATCGGCGCGACGGCCACCGAGCAAAGCGACGCCGGAGGCACCCCGATACTGCTCGACGTGTGGGTACCGGTGACCACCATGCTGATCGTGGGCCGCGGGACGATCGGAGCCGCCCTGGCGGCGCAATGCGAGTTGCTGGGCTGGGCGGTGCGCACCGAGACCGAGCTGGCACCCGCGGTCGCCGCGGCGAAGGAGTTCACCGCCGTCGATGTGCTGGTGCTGCTCGACCACAGCCCGGCTTTCGACGCCGTGCTGGTGGAACTGCTGCGGTCGGGGCGCGGTTTCTGCGGTGCGCTGGGATCGCGGCACACCCAGGAGATCCGGCGCCGCCGGCTCCAGGGCGCCGGGATCACCGACGAGGAGCTGGCCAGGTTGCACGGACCGGTGGGTCTGGACGTGGGTGCGGCCCGACCGGCGGAGACGGCGGTGTCCGTGGTCGGAGAGGTCCTCGCCGTGCGGCGGGGGCGTTCCGGTGGACCGCTGGCCACCGCGGCGGGCCGTATCGGTGGGTGATCGCCGGCTGAGCCGGCGATCAGGTCACCGGCCGGGCCGGTCTGCGCTGTACCTCGGGCTGATCCGGCTGGTGCTCGGCGCCGTCCTGGTGGGCGTGCTGGTCGTCGGCGGCACGTTGTTCCGGGTGTGGCTGGTTGCTCGGGTCGATGACCGCGACAAGGCCGACGTCGTGGTGGTGCTGGGCGCGGCCCAGTACGACGGGACACCGTCGGCGGTGCTGAGTTCCAGGCTGGACCACGCCGCGCGGCTGTGGCGAGATGGGGTCGCCCCGGTGATCGTCACAGTCGGTGGCCGGCGGGTCGGCGACACCTACACCGAGGCCGAGGCAGGGCGAAACTACCTGACGTCCTACGGGGTCTCCAAGGACGCTGTGGTGCCGATCGGGGAGGGCCGCGACACCCTGGAGAGCCTGCGCGCGGTGGCCCGTCAAGCTGAGGCCGCGGGTTGGCACACCGCGGTGATCGTCAGCGACCCGTGGCACTCGTTGCGGGCCCGGACGATGGCCGGTGACCTCGGGCTCACTGCCTGGACCTCACCGACCCGAAGTGGCCCGATCGTGGCGACCCGCACCATCCAGGCCCGATACATCGTCCGGGAGAGCGCCGCGCTGCTGCACTACCGGTTCACGCACGCCCCGGCCGAGTCGTCCGGCACCGATCTGGGATGAGCCCGGTGGGCCGTCCCTGCACAGCGCACCTCTACACCTATACCGAGCACGACTGGGCTCGGCTGCTTCCCGAGTCGGCCAAGCGGGCTGTGCTGCCCGGCTCGGGACCGGAGCGCCGGAGCCCCTTCGCCCGGGATCGCGCCCGGGTGTTGCATTCCGCGGCGCTGCGCAGGCTCGCGGGCAAGACCCAGGTGGTCGGCCCCGGGGAGGGGGACGTGCCCAGGACCCGGCTGACCCACTCGCTGGAGGTCGCCCAGATCGGTCGCGGCATCGCCGTCGAGCTGGGCTGCGATCCGGACGTGGTGGAGACGGCTGGATTGGCCCACGACATCGGCCACCCCCCTTTCGGTCACAACGGTGAGCAGGTCTTGAACAAGGTCGCAGTGGGGTGTGGTGGGTTCGAGGGCAACGCGCAGACGCTGCGGATCCTCACCCGGCTGGAACCCAAGGTGCTCCATCCCGAGACCGGGCGCAGTCACGGGCTCAACCTGACCAGAGCGTCGCTGGATGCCACCGTCAAGTACCCGTGGTCGGGTGCGAGCGCAAAGACCAAGTTCGGCTTCTACGCCGACGACGCGGCGGCGTTCGGCTGGCTGCGGGAGGGTGTGGACCGGGGTGTTCCCGCGGAAACCCAATGCCTGGAAGCCCAGGTGATGGACTGGGCCGACGACGTCGCATACTCGGTGCACGACGTCGAAGACGGGATCTTGGCCGGACGGATCTCGCTGGGCACCCTGGCCGATCCGGTGGAGCGTGCAGTGCTCGCCGAGCTTGCCGCGAAGCACTTCAGTGCGCTGCTCACCGCTGAGTTGGAGGCTGCTGCGGTAGGGCTGCTGGCGCTTCCAGTGCTCGACGCACTGCGACGATACGACGGCTCGCTGGCCGCCCAGGTCGCCTTGAAGGAGCTCACCAGCGAGCTGGTCGGGCGGTTCGTGTCGGCAGTGGTGTCCGCGACGCGGGCCCGGTTCGGGCCTGGTCCGTTGGGCCGTTACCGCGCGGATCTCGTCATCCCGAGTCGGGTGGCCGCGGAGGTGGCGCTGCTCAAGGCCATGGCGCTGCGATTCGTGATGAGCGACCCGCAGCGGCTGGCAGTGCAGGCCCGGCAACGGGAGTTGGTCGCCGAGCTGTGCGCCGCCCTGATCCACCGGGCACCGGGGCCCCTGGACCCGGCGCTGCACCCCGCCTGGCAGCAGGCGTGCGACGACAGCGTCCGGTTGCGGGTGATCGTGGACCAGGTGGCCGCCCTGACCGACGCGCAGGCGGTCCGCTGGCACACCCAACTCACCGGCTCCACCCCGTGAACGTTTCAAGGTCCCGTTTCGTTGGGATCGCGGAGCTTCGAGGAGTTCGGCGTGATCCGGCGGCTTGGCCGCCCGATCCCCAGGTGTGACCTCTGCTGGAGGATCTGACATCCTGGATCGTCGGCAAGTGAGCGTGAGTGCAAGAAAGCTGGACCGTTGTGCAGGTTCGAGTGGTCGATCCGCGGTCTGCGACGTGGGAACTGGACGATCCAGTGTTCCGGGTGGCGTTCTTCCGGCATGACCCCGCATACGTCGATGTGCCGTCTGAATTCGTGGGCTTCGAGTCTGAGGAATGGGAACTCACCGGCGGGGATGTGCGGGAAGCCCTCGCCTGGGCCGCTGAGCATGCCGGCCCGAACCGGACCTGGACACTCCATGTCATGGATCCCTCGTCGGAGAGACCCGGACTGATCTGGTTGACGGGCATCGACCCCAATGCGGTCAATGCCCCGACCACGACGTGGCGGTTCACCGTTCCTGACAGCGACGAGGAACAGCCTCCGGGCCCACGTCGTTAACCGGGATCGTTCACCCAGGCCCGATTGCTGGACGCACGGGACGGACCAGGGGTGACGACTCCCGGGGGTCCGACGATCTGGCCGGTGATGTCGCCCTGATACCACGCACTACCTCGGACCTTGGGGTTCCCCGGCTCTTCCGCAGGGGTGTAGTACGTGGTGGCCGCGCCATTGACTGTGACGTTCTGGGTCTGGTCACTGGTTGCCCGCGTTACCGGAGGACCCTGTGGTGGTCTGGAGGGAGGCGGCGCACCACCTATCGACCCTAGAATGCCGGTTACCCGGACCTGGACGACCGGTGCGCCGTTCCCACGGCACGCGATGCGCGTCTTGAAAATCACCGAACCGGCCCGTGGTGGAGGCGAATAGTGCGGGTTCTCGACGGCGGCATCGCACACCACCTCGCCGGCTGCGGCCAATGGAGCCACCGACTCGCTCTGGACGTTTCCGTCCGCATTGTGTAGACGGAGCACGAGCTGGCCTTGAGTTCTCCTGAGGTGTGACGACGTGGTCTGAGCCGCCGCCGCGTTCGCCGTGACCGCTAAGGTCGCGACAAAGAGCACGGCGACACCGGAAATCTGGGACATCTTCCTTCGCATGACCGCCAGGGTGCCACCGCCATGCCCACCGACGTCCGCAACGGCATCGAGCGGGTGCTTGATCTGAGCACCTGGTTGGACGTCTACCGCCCCCAGCTCCAGCTGCCCTGACCTGAGCTTCGCAATGATGAGCACACGTTCGGCCTAGCTTGCTTCGGCCGGCGAAGCCGGGAAGATCGTGAGTGTCGGGGCCGGCTCAAGTAGAAGCCCAGGGTCCGGCCGGCTGGTCTGGTACACATACACAGTCGTACTCACGGTTGGCTCCTGCTGAGCGCCGGTGTCCGCACCCCTACCGTGCCCGCGGAGCTCCCCGGTCTGCTCAGGGCGGTCCCTGGTATCCCCCATGGGTTCTCAGCTCCTCCACTCCACGCCGATAGTGCGGGCGTCCGCATCTGGTTGGCTGCCAAGGATCCAGGTAGGTCAGGTACCGTGAACACATCTGCGGTGTTCCTTTCGAGTTGCCCGGATATATCGAGGTTTATGCAAAAGCTAAAAACAGAGCCAGGAAGCGGTGCGCGGAGACCGCGGGTGATCACATCGGCCCGCTGGTATGGCCACCTGCTGCCGGATCGCTCTGGTGTCGCCGAGTTCGACACCAGAGCGATCCACCCGGCCGGAGACAACCCTGATGTCGAGCTCGGCGACACCAGGGCGGTATGAGACCCACCCAAGATCAAGCTAATCGCTGCAGATTTCTGCATAAGGTTCATCGTGTGGATATCCCGTGGGCTAAGATGGTTACTATGGATACGGGTGAGGATCAGCTCATCAATGAGCCGACTCTTCTCAAAGCTCTGCTCAAGATTCGACACTGGCATGAAGCCGGATACTTTCGCGCACCAGTGGGATAAGGTCTGACATATCAGGTAGCCGAGCGGACTCGACGGCCGAATGAACTCGCCGATCGCTATGTAGTTGCCGGTACAGCGAATGCGCTCATGGCGTCGATCGCATTCGACCTCGGCCACTGGGACGCGGCGCGTAGTATGGCGCAGTCGGCGACTGCCTATGCCGATCTTGCCGGCCACGCTTCCCTCGAGGCCTGGGCATGGGGACTCCAGGTGACACTCGCCGACTGGCGCAGGGACCTGAGCCACGCGCTGGACTGCTTTGAGCGCGGGCTTGCCGTCGCCCCACGAGGCGCCCCACGCCTGCGGCTCCGATACATCGCGGCCCGTACCGTGGATGGCCCTTGTGCCATCGACTGGGGGCTCGATTGGCCACGGTGACCAGCAATCGCATGGGTTCATTGTCACCCAACACGAGCCGGGCACCAGGACAATCGTTGAGCTGGTCTTCCGTCCTGGCGCATCGCCACACCCCGGCCTTGACGACCGATCACACCGTGCGGAACATACCGCAGCCGTCACCAGCGCTTCGGCGCGACTCGTAAGTTATTAGTGGCGTTCAGTACATCATTCGAGGATCGTCGTAGTGCTTGAACTCCAGCAGGTTATTGGAAGGATCCCGGAGCACGAACGCCTGGTGCCTTTCGGGCCTGCCGCAGAAGCGGCGGAAGGGGTCTGCGAAGAACGGCAGGTCGTTTCCCCTGACCCGGTCGAGTAGCCGCTCCCAGTCCTGCCGGTCGTGGAATGTGACTCCGAAGTGCCTGGGGTAAAGCTGCGGATCGTCGTCGACGCGGTCGGAGAGGTGGCAGACGACTTGATCGCCGAAGAAGTTCAGCGTGATGCGGTCAGGGTAGCGCCGGGCCAACGTGGCGCCGAGGCCCTCGACGTAGAATCGGCGCGCCCCGTTCAGGTCTCGGGCAGGGATTGCCAGGTGGAACACGTCTCGGGAAGTGCGCATCAGAACGCTCCAAGGACAGTGTCCGACCGCAGACCCAGCCGCAGCGTCTCAAGTGCGATCACATCGTCGGCCCGAATGTTGCCCAAGTTGACCGAAGGGCCTATCCGGCGAAGGAAGTAGGACTGCAGGTCCTTGTTCGGGGCCTCGAACAGCAACCGGTCGAGATCGATATCCGAGCCGAGGATCTCGCCGACCAACTCGTGGCGTGGTTCGCCGTCGGACCGGCAGATCCCGCTGCGCCCGCTCTCCCGGGCCTCAGCGGTGACCAAGTGGGCCCCGGCGGCGAAATCCTCCTTGATGAAGGAGATCCAGCGCGCCGGTGCTAGGGCATCGGAGCGTCGGAGGTCCTTGAAGCCGACCTCGCTGATAACGAGGAACTCGTCGGCGAGCCGGGCCACCCAGCGAGCCTTCTCGGTGTTGTCGATGGGGATCGTGCCGTTGGACACCTCGACGTGAGTGGCGCCCATAACGCGGCACAGGGTCAGCCACTCCGACACGAGGCCGTCCAGCGCGTAGCGCTCGAACAGGGTGCCACCGAAGTAGAAGTCGATGCCGGCGCTGCGCAGGACGTCGATCTTACGCTTGATGTCCTTGGTGACCAGGCAGGTGCCCCAGCCGAATTTCACGAGATCGACGAATTCGCCGACGCTGTCTATTGCGTCCTCGAACTGACCGGTGAACAGCCCCGGATCGATGACCATCGTGAGCCCGCGCCGCCGCGGTTTGGACTCGAAGCTCCGGTAAGCGTAGTTGAGTGTCGATCACGACCGCCTCCTCACGTCCGTCCTGCGCCCAGCCTGATCGGCGGGGTCGAGACGGCAGACTCGGATCTAGGGGAATACTCGTGTCTCTTGGAATGACGGGCTGAACCGCGTCGAGAGCGGCGCTTTCCGGTGAGCACCACGCTGAGCGGACTGTGCCGCAACAACTCGACCACCAGCAGCGACACCACAATGGTGGCGGCGATGGCGACGGCGGTCGAGCTGAACGCGGACATGTGCGCCGACAGCCATGCTGACGGGCCGAGCGTCCATGCCCACAGCACCATCGGATGCACCAGGAATACGCCGAACGAGCGGTCAGAGCCGATCTCGACGGCCCGAGACCCCAGGCCGGGCCCCCGCCGCGCCGACCAGGCGACGCCGAGTGCGAACAACGCGGTGATGACCGCGACGCACCAAGGCACCATCACCGGCTGGAACACATCGGAGGCGAACACTGCGGAGCTGCCGCCGAACACCGACCTCAGGTACCACTCCTCGGCCACGGAACCGGTGACCACGAGCGCCACGAGCACGACCGCTGGATGCCCGCGAACCCAGTCCTGCACCCGGTCGGCATGCAACGCCGCCACCCCACCGAGCACCAGGTAGAACGCATAACTACCGACGAACGACCCGTCGTAACGCAACAGCTCCGCGGCCAACCCGGTCGGGTGCGCTCCGTGCAGCCCGGCGTCGATGCCGATCTGCAGGACCGCGCTGATCGCCAGTAGCCACCGGTGGCCGCTTCGGGTCAACCGCAGCAACCGCAGGAACAGCGGGAAGATCAGGTAGAACTGCATCGTGACGACCAGGAAGTACAGGTGGTAGCACGCCGTCCCGGTGAGCAGGTTGATCCCGAACCGGATGAGTGTCGCGATGGGCGGCAGCGGAGCCGTGATCAGTGCCAGCCCGGTGTAGATCATCGACCAGATGACGTAGGGCGCCCCGATCAGCAGGAAGCGGCGCCGCCAGAACGGCATGACGGGCAGCCCGTCGCGGTAGCGGTGCACGAGCACGAACGCGGTCAGGGCGAAGAACGCCTCACGGGTGAAATGCAGCAGCATGGCGGCGCCGCCCGCTGGGACGCTGTCCGGTGGGTTGACGGTGGCCATGGTGTGCACCGCGATGACGCAGACGAAAGTCAGCACCCGGACCAGGTCCACCGCATCGACGTGGCCTGACCCGCGGACGCGCACTGCGGGCTCGTGGGGCTGCGCCAGAGCGGTCCGGGTCACCGCGGGGCCACCTCGGGCCGTCTGGCGTCGGCGATGAGCGACTCCCGCAGCCGGCGGCGCAGCACCTTCCCGGTGGAAGTCAGCGGGAAGCCCGCGACGATCCGGTACTCCGCCGGGCGTTTGACCCGGCTGAGGTGCTGCTCGCAACGCCACCGCAGCCGGCTCACCAGTTCCTCGGTCTGCTCGCCGTCCAGTGCCTGCACCGGTCGGATCCAGGCCACCGGCACCGCACCGAGCACCTCATGGGGACGTTCCGCGACAGCCGCCTGGACCACCGCAGCCTCGCCGAGCAGGACCTCCTCGACCTCCCCCGGGTACACCAGCTCGCCGCCACAGTTCATCACGTCATCGCCGCGCCCGACGAGATGGAGGTACCCACCGGCGTCGAGCAGCCCGAGATCGCCGGTGTCCAGCCACCCTGCGTCGAATCGCTCGGCGGCCACGCCCTCGGCATACGCGCTGATCACGCTCTCACCGCGGATGCGGACCCGACCCACCACTCCTGGGGCGCACTGCCGGCCATCGGGCCCGACCACCTGGAGTTCTACCCCCGCCGGTCGGCCGACCGATCCCGGAGGGTGGTCACCGCGCAACGGGGTGACGGTGATCTGGCTGGCCGCCTCGGTCATGCCGTAGCTCTCCACCACGGCAACCCCGTTGCGCGCGGCCATCTGCCGGCGAGCTGCCGCCGGCAGCGGCGCCGACGCCGAGCGGATGAACCGCAATTCCGGGGGGACGCCAGGATCATCGTCGAGTGCCAGGATCGAGAGGATGGCCGGCACGGCGTTCACCCAGGTGATCCCGCGCTCCGCCAGGAGCTGCCAGAACCCGGTGCGATGGAACCGCCGGTCGAGCACCAGCTCGCCACCCGCGACGAGCGTGGCGAGCAGCGCGACAACCTGGGCGTTGATGTGGAACAACGGCAGTGGGTTGAAACCACGGTCCGTGGCGGACAGCTCGTGGTGGCCGACGACGCACCGCGCGACATGCAGCAGCTGGCGCTCGGTGAGCACGACCGTCTTGGGTGTGCCGGTCGAGCCGGACGTGAGCAGCGCGACCGAGCCCGTCTGCCGGTTCGGTGGCGTCGCTGTCCCGATGCCCGCTGGTTCGGTGGGCAGGCCGGTGGCCGGGTTCACGTGCACGCCCGACATGGCCGCTCGGTCACTGATCACGAGCCAGGGCCGCAAGGCGCGCCGCGTGCGTTCCCGCTCAGCAGGGGGAGCCGCCGGATCGACGGGCGTCGAGCACCGTCCGGCGGCGATCACGGAGAGGTGCACGGCACAGAACGCGAGTGGGTCGTCGACGTCGACGAGTACCCGGGCACCCGGCGGCACTCCAGCGGCGTCGAGTTCCCGGCGCCACGCATCCCCCGCGGCGCGCAGCATGGCGAAGTCCCAGCGCCGCTCACTGCGCGCGTCGGCCAGGAAACATCGGTACGGGGAGTTGTCGGCGCGCTCGGTGACCAGCTCGCGGAGGGTGTGCATAGGAGCATCCTGACCTGGCCACCTGAAGGCAAGCTGGATGCGAACTGTGCATACTCTGAGTCATGCGGCGCAACGGCACCCGGACTGGGGCCAACCAGTCGGTGTCCGGTCACCGCTATCTCGCGGGGACGTTGCGGGCGTTCGCCGTGGTCGCCATGCTGGCGGTACTGGTCACCGCCATCGCGCATCCGGCCTGGTCGAACCACCTTCCGACGGCAGGGCCGGCCACGGCCGTCGTGCATCCGTCTTTTTCAGACCACCGTCCGACAGCCGCGTCACCCGGGCTGATCAAGGGGATGCAGACGGTGACGGTAGGTGGCATCGGGCGCACCTACCGCTACATCGTCCCCAGCCGACCGGCCGGCCGACTACCGCTGCTCGTGGTGCTGCACGGCCGCGGGCAGTCCGAGCCGGCCGTGGTCGACCAGACCGGGTTCTCCGCACTGGTCGAGCAGCGGGGGGTGGTGCTGGTGTTTCCCGACGGGGAGCAGCGGTCGTGGAACGCCGGTCACGGTTGCTGCGGGGTCGCCGCCTCCCGCGGTGCCCCGGACGTTGCTTTTGTGGCGGCGACCGTGGCCGACGCGGAGTACCGGTGGCCGGTCGACGTCGGACGGGTGTATCTGGTCGGGTACAGCAACGGGGGCAAGCTCGCCTACAGCGAGGTGTGCGCGCACCCCACCCTCTTCGCGGCGGTCGCCACCTACGGAGCGGTCCCGTTGTCACCCTGCCACGTGGGTACTGCTTCGGTGCCTGTCCTGCTCGCCGCCGGTGCCGCCGACCGGGTGCTGCCTTTCGGTGGGAAGTCGAACGGGCACCCGCCTTTGCCGGCTGTGCCGCAGGCCGTGGACTGGTTACGCACCCAGGACGGGTGCCAGGCCACAGCGCAGACCGAACGGGACGGCTCGGCGGTGGTACAGCGATGGACGGACTGCGCGGGCGGAGCCGACGTCGAGTCGGTCGTATATCCAGATTGGGGCCACGCCTGGCCGGCTGGGCGGTCCAGTGAAGGGTCGCCTGCGGTCGCCACCCTGATGTGGTCTTTCCTCAGCCGACACGATGTCCAGATGGTCCACCCCGCAGCAACTGCCGCTGTTCTCTCTCGTTCACGCGCCTCCTCCTGCCCCAGCGAGACGGCCAGCGGCACAATCCCGAAGTACTCGGCGGTATGTTGATCACGTCGGCATCACGGTGGCGGGGGTTCTACACGGATGAGTCTCGCCGCTCAGCCGGGGTGGAGTCGTCCGAGTAGCTCGATCGGCACGATTCGCACCGTGAAGGGCAGGTGCGCCTCGAAGACCTTGTCGGCGACCACCCGGGCTACTTCCTGGTACTGGCCGTGGGAATCGAGTTCGAGGACCAGCAGGTCCGGCACGTCGGGATCGAGCACCCAGTAGCTGGGAGTACCCATCCGCTGGTAGGCGGCCCGCTTGAGGTTGAGATCAATCAGCCGGCCGCTGGGGGAGAGTACCTCGACGGCGAGCACCGGCGCCCTGGGGAGATTCCTGTCGGTGAGTTCATCGAACCGGGCGACCAGGACGTCAGGCTGCACTTCGTTGGAGACGTCGGTCCGTACGGCGAACGGCGCCGCGAGGACGTACAGATCGTCAGGGCAGGCATCGTCGAGCAGGCGGTACAGCCGCAGGGCAACGGTCTGATGCCGCAAACCGGGTGCCGGGCTCACCAGAAGCTCCCCGTCGACGAGCTCGTAGCGGCGGCCGTCATCGGGCATCCCTTCCAGGTCATGGACCGTGAAGGGAGTGCTGGCACCAATGCTCATGCTTGTCATGGTCCCCCCCTTGGGTCGGTCTGCCAAACAGTGCCACGAGGCACCGACAGTGTGAGCTGACGCCACCCTGCGGGCCCTGACCCGGGCGGACCCTAGACTCGGCGTCCGTGGCTGGACGGATCCGGGACGCCGACATCGCGGAGGTCCGCGAACGCAACCGGATCGACGAGGTGGTCGGCGAGTACGTCGCGCTGCGCCGTGCCGGTGCGGATTCGCTCAAGGGACTGTGCCCGTTCCACGACGAGAAATCCCCGTCGTTCAACGTCCGCCCGGGGCACGGCACCTTCCACTGCTTCGGCTGCGGCGAAGGCGGATCCGTGGTCGATTTCATGATGAAGATCGAGCACCTCGGCTTCGTCGAGGCTGTCGAGCGGCTGGCCGACCGGGTCGGAATCCAGCTGACCTACACCGGCGGCGGCTCCTCGGTGCAGCGCGACCGCGGTACCCGATCCCGGCTGGTCGAGGCGAACAAGCTGGCCCAGGAGTTCTACGCCGAGCAGCTGAGCTCGGCGCAGGCGCAGCCGGCCCGGGAGTTCCTCCTGCAGCGCGGCTTCGACCAGCAGGTGGCGGGCACGTTCGGTTGCGGCTTCGCCCCATCGGGCTGGGACCAGCTCACCAAGCACCTGCTGGGCCGGGGGTTCTCCGTCGAGGAGCTGGTCAAGGCCGGAGTGTCTCGGGAAGGCCAGCGTGGGCCGATCGACCGTTTCCACCGCAGGCTGCTGTGGCCGATCCGGGACCTCGGCGGTGACGTGGTGGGTTTCGGCGCCCGACGGCTGTTCGACGACGACCGCGTGGAGGCGAAGTACCTCAACACCTCCGAGACGGCGCTGTACCGAAAGTCGCAGGTGCTCTTCGGGCTTGACCTGGCCAAGCGGGAGATCGCCCGGCGCCGCCAGGTCGTCGTGGTCGAGGGTTACACCGACGTGATGGCGATGCACCTGGCCGGGGTGCCCACCGCGCTGGCGTCCTGTGGCACGGCCTTCGGCGCGGAGCACATCTCGGTGTTGCGCAGGCTGCTCATGGACGATTTCGAGTTCCACGGTGAAGTGATCTTCATCTTCGACGGCGACGAGGCCGGGCAGAAGGCGGCGATCAAGGCCTTCGACGATGAGCAGCGCTTCGCCACCCAGACGTTCATCGCGATCGCACCGGACGGCATGGACCCGTGTGAGCTGCGCCAGACCAAGGGCGACACCGCGCTGCGGGATCTGGTGGCGCGCCGCCAGCCGCTGTTCACCTTCGCGGTGCGGACCCTGCTCGCCGAGCACGATCTGGACACCGCTGAGGGTCGGGTGGACGCCTTGCGGCGCACGGTCCCGCTGGTCGCCCAGATCAAGAACGTGTCGTTGCGTGACGAGTACGCCCGGCAGCTCGCCGGTTGGGTTGGCTGGGACGACATCGCCACCGTTCGGCGCCGGGTCCGGGAAGCCGCCGGCGAGGAGCCTCGACGACGTGGTGGACGCACTCGCAGCACGGCGCCATCGGAGAACGGCACGGACCTTCCCCCGCGTGACGACGTGCGGCTGCAAGCCCAGCGCGAGGTGCTCAAGGCGGTGCTGCAGGAGCCCGCGATCACCGGTCCGGTGTACGACGCGCTGCCCACCGACGCCTTCACCCACCCCGCCTACGCGCAGGTGCACGCAGCGGTGTTGACCGCGGGCGGTACCGCCGCGGGGATGTCCGGCCCGGAGTGGATCGAGGCCGTTGCCGCGCACTGCCCCCATCGATCACTGGTCACCGAGCTCGCCGTGGAGACACTGCGAGCCAAGGGCAGCGTCGAGGACGACGCGCGCTACATCGGGAGCCTGCTCGCCAGCCTGCAGGCCACTGTCGTCGGAGCGCAGGTCGCCGAGATCAAGTCACGGCTGCGACGGATCTCACCGCTGGACGACGCCGACTCCTACCATCAGCTCTTCGGTGACCTGGTGGCCCTGGAGCAGTACTACCGGGCACTTCGCGAGCAGGCCGTAGGGGCCCAGGAGTGAGTGTGTGGAGACGGCTGTTGCGGCGCTGTGCCGCGGTGCCCGAGCTGCCCGCCGGATTCACCGGCATCCTGGAGCCCGCCGAGCGGGTCGTCACGACGGGGGAGTTGGTCGGTAGCGGGCACCTGGTACTGACCCAGCTGGGGATGTGGGCGCCCGAAGGTGCCGAGCCCCGCCGGATCGGCTGGCACCTGGTGAGCAAGGCGGTGTGGGACCGCAGCGCACTGGTGATCACCGAAGCCATCACCACCGGCACGATGGGCGAGGCGGTGCTGCTGGCCGACCTGCCGCCGCGCCGTTTCGTGCTCGCCGGGCCCGGCACCGTCCCCGAGGTGGTGCGCGAACGGGTGACCAACTCGATCCGGTCCAGCCAGCGCTGCGAGTTGCCCGGCGGTGGGGCCTGGTTCGTGCAGCGCCGGATTCCCGGCCTGGACGGTGTGGTGCTGCAGGTACGGGCCGATCCCGGTACCGCGCCCGGCCCGCTGGAGGCGATGGTCAGCGAGGTGGCGCGCTTGTCGAGGCCGGCGTACCCCGGCTAGTTTCGGTAGCTGACAGTGAGGAGGGCATGGCGGCGGTGTGGGATCCGGAGACCTACCTCGCGTTCGGTGACCACCGCGCGCGGCCCTTTCACGACCTGATGGCCCGGATCGGTGCTAAGGACCCGGCCCTGGTGGTGGACCTGGGCTGCGGGCCGGGCACCCTCACCCGGTTGCTGGCCAAGCGGTGGCCGATGGCCGACGTCATAGCCCTGGACAGCTCACCGGAGATGGTGCAGGCCGCGCGCGAGCGAGGCATCCACGCTGAACTGTGCGACGTTCGGTGCTGGTCGCCCTTTCCCGGCACCGGTCTCGTCGTCTGCAACGCCGTGTTGCAATGGGTACCTGAGCACGCCGCGCTGTTGCGTCAGTGGATGCGGGCGCTGCCGCCCGGTGGGTGGTTGGCCTTGCAGGTGCCGGGGAACTTCAGCGCCCCGTCACACGCCGAGACGGCGCGGCTCGCCGCTGAACCTCGCTGGCGCGACCTGCTCGACCTCCGAGGGATTCACTCCGTGCTCGAACCTGCTGGATACGCCGCAGTGCTGGGCCCCGCCGCCGCCGAGCTGGACGTCTGGGAGACC
The DNA here is from genome assembly GCA_963823755.1 of uncultured Actinomycetota bacterium. Classification (GTDB taxonomy): domain Bacteria; phylum Actinomycetota; class Actinomycetes; order Mycobacteriales; family Pseudonocardiaceae. The sequence goes on along the minus strand of CAWGMP010000018.1, from coordinate 9,031 downwards.
ACCTACCTGCACCGGTTGACCGGGCCCGACCCGGTGCTCGAGTGGATCGCCGGGACCGCCCTGCGGCCGGTCCGGGCGGCGCTGTCGGCGGCGGACTGGTCGGCTTTCCAGCAGGAACTCGCGCCGCGGCTCAGGGCCGCCTACCCGGCGGGAGCCGACGGGGTGACCTGGTTCCCGTTCCGCCGGATCTTCGCCGTCGCGCAGGTTGGGTAGCCGACCGGCGCCGGGAGGAGGGGCAGCGGCACGGCGGTCGCCCACAGTGCGCTAAAGTGGTCCGCGGCTGGCCCGCCTGACGGGGTCGGGCGCCCGGCACTTTCCCCGATAGCTCAATTGGCAGAGCATGCGACTGTTAATCGCAGGGTTGTTGGTTCAAGTCCAACTCGGGGAGCAGCAACAATGCGGGTTCCAGTCCCCGTAGAACCGGCACTGACCGCACTTATGGTGATGTGTCGGCCTCGTCGTCTGATCCGAAGAGGCGTCCGAGGCGGTCGACTGTATCGCGCTGCACTTCCCTGAGTACTAGATCGCGCTGGTCACGCCGATCGAGCTGTGCCCGAGCAGATCCCGGATCGTCTGAAGATCGACGCCTTGGGCAAAGAGCAGCGTGACGCAGGAGTGTCGAAGATCATGAAATCGGATTCTGGTCACGCTGGCTCGGCGATGAGCACATTGAAGGTGCGGTTGCCGCCACCGTCCAGGACGCCGTAGCCATCTCTCGCGCTGCTGCCGGGTCGCCTTTACCGGACCGAGCGGTCCATTCCCAGGCGCGGCTGTACTGCCGGTAGACTACTTCCTAGACCCGAGTAGTTTTCTCCGAGGCCATCACATCGCCCGCAGAACCCGACACGAGGTGCGCATCGTGGTGTGTGGTGGGCCAGAGACCGGGTGGCCCGACCCTCTCGGACGGCACCCCGACCCTGTGTGACCTCGCCGTGGCCCATGGAGAGGCTCACGCGGCCTTGCCGGGCTGCTCACCGCTCCCGGCGGCACCGCTCGGTGTGATCGACTGCGACGGCCTAGTCCCGGCAGCACGGGTCGTCCCGGTGAAGCCGGTTGCCCGGGAGAGGTAGGGCTGATACTTGAATTCGCCGTTGCCGGCGACTCGGGGTTCCGCAGGCAGCCCGTCGAGCTCGATCGGACGCATACCGGCAGGACTTCCCCGGTCGTCGGGACCGGTTGAACGTCTGCAATCAACGTGGTTTCAAACGAGGCCCGCTTGACGGTGGGTTCGTCCGGGTCGGTGACCGTGGCTTCCACTGCCGCTGACCCGTTACCTGATCAATTTTTTGCCGAACCGGCCAGCAGGCGGCCTTGTCCTCGCGCGTTGATACTCGTTGTCCGGCGCGACGTTGCCAATCAGAACCAAGCCCTGCGGAAACGCGTTGTCGAACGCGATATCGAATCGGTATCCCCTGAGGATCGCCATGGACCCTTGCCCTTCTGTCTGGACTGTTTGTGTGGTTGCCGCCCCGGTCTGCGGGCGACACCGCAAGATTCGGCCAGGTCAGGTCCGTTCTCGACCTCGCGATCGTCTCTTCTCCGACTTCTGTCCCTCTCATGGTCTCGCGCAGTCTCTCGGCTGTGATAGTCTCGTCTCGCCCAGTCCCGAAGGAGGTCATCACCGTTGGACGCCCAGCCAGTCGTGCTCAAGGTGCTACTCCAGCACCGCCACCTGCAAACTCACCGTGCTTTTTGTCGCGAGTACGACAGGGTTGCCGCGAAAGCTGATCCGACTTTACGGGGAGGTTGGCCGAGCAAAGCACAGTTCTACCGGTGGCTTTCGGGTGAGTTAGTGGGACTTCCCTACCCCGACCACTGTCGCATTCTGGAGAGCATGTTTCCCGACTGGAAAGTAGACCAACTCTTTCAAGCTCACGATGGTGGAATTGATTTCGTACCCGAACCACCGGTACTACAGGAACAACCACCGATTATCCAACCGATCCCGCCAACCGGACCAATCGGTCAAAGTGTGCATCTTGTCACTTCTGGAGGTGAGCTTACTGTCGCTTTGATGGACGTCGTCCGGAACGCCCAAGAACACCTGGTAGCGGTCGGATCACGGTCAAGTGAAATTACATACCTGCAAGAAATCGAACGGACGATCCAAGGCAAACCGCGCCTCATTCATTACCGGATCTTGCTGGGTCCACCTCATAGCCAGGTGCTCAAGGATCATTTGTTGCGCCTGCTCGCACTTCGCCCCGTGGAGGTTAATGACAGTTCCGAGCGGACTCTTCGTATCAGTATTCACAATGACATGGTTCGTTATCACGAGAGATTTTTCGTAGTAAGTGAACAGGCTGCGGTCATCATACTTCCATCGGTCAATTCTCCTATGAACTTCGATACGGCCATCATCGTTCACGAGCCGCAGTATGTTCATAGGCTTCTTCAACATGGCAAAGCGCTGTACGGCAAACATCGCCTTGAATCGTTTGAGGCCATGGACCGTCTAGAGGTGATCGAATGACGCCAGAACCGCTACAGTCACGGTCGGCGAACAGCTTGTACGCCTCTAGTAGTGGGACAGTTCGCAATCTCGCTGATGGGGACCAAGCGAGTGTCATCTCTCTAATTCGGGAGCTGGTAAGAATACCAACTCGAGGAGGCCTTGACTCGTGCGAGCCCATCGTTGACTTTATATCGCAGTGGCTGGCAGAGCGTGACCTGCCTTCTCGTCGACTTCATGATACGACTACCGGTCGAGCTGTGGCACTTGTCTGTGATATAATCGGCTGCCACTCAGGGCCCCATTACGTCCTTAATGCGTGTTTAGATACGGCACCTTTTGGAGATTCAACGTCCTGGCAACATGCACCCACGTCAGGGGTGATGGAAAACGGCTGGCTATATGGCCGGGGAAGCGCGGATTCCAAAGCGGCTATAGCGATATTCATGCACATCGCGGCACATCTTCATCAGGCTGTATCGCAAATTTATGGAAGTCTCACGCTCTTGTTCGACGCTGACGAGCATACAGGAAACTTCGGGGGCGCAAAGAGATATTTTGGAGGACCGGACGCGCCCCGTGACATCCTCGGCGTTATGATCGGATACCCCGGCCTGGATGAACTCGTCATTGGTGGGCGAGGATTTTTGCGGGCAGAATTAACAACGCGAGGTGAAGCAGGTCACACGGGCAGTCAGCGCACAGCAGATCATAGCAATGCTGTAGAGAAGGCCGCCGAACTCGTACGGCTAATTAGCAACCATCGCACGCCTGGACCAATCGATCCAGTTCTGGCGCTTCCTCCAAAGATTACTGTAACCAAAATCGCAGGCGGCGAGGGCTACTCAATCGTTCCAGATAAATCCATAATTGGTATCGACGTGCGACTCACGACCATCTTCGACGAAGCCTCCGGAAAAAAGATAATTGAGGAAGCTGTAGCGCACGTTGATGAACAGCAACTCTCACCGTCTTTGCCTACGACTATCGAATTTCGCGAAAGTTGGCCCGCTTATCGTCTCAGTGAAAAATCATCCGTTCGTGTTGCATTAACGTGTGCAGCTGAATACCACCTCAAGAAGCGTGTGCCCGCCAAGGTTGCTGGCCCATCCAATATCGGCAACTACCTCGCCAAGCTAGGTATAGACGCGACTGCGGGCCTCGGGGTACGGTATAAAGCCCTCCATGGCACTAACGAACGAATCGAATTGGCCACTATCCCGATAACCCAAGCGATTTACCACGAAGCCGTGCTTAGGCTGCTAAGCCCATCGGCGCAGCCCAATGCTTGACGGTGAAGTCAGAAAACTGGGGTGCGGGCACCGCCTGAGCGATTGCTTCGAACCTGGGCCATCGGATCGCCCTCCATGTTGCGCGCGAACCCGTTGCAGCGCGACGCTACGCCGACCGCGATCAGCTCGCCAGACCCTGCACGACCGCCCCGCATTACGCTCTCGCCATGATCGTCGCTAGATCCTCCAACCGGGCTCATAGGTGATCATTGTCAGCGAACCGTCAGCGCAGCGGCACGACGAGACCGCACTGGTCGAGGCCCACGGGCGCGTAGCCGCAGCTCAGCGGCACGCAACGATACTTCCAGGCACGCGGAGGCACGGCAGATCAGCGTTCACGCAGAAGAGGTCATCACGATTTAGATCAACAACTTCATGCCTCCGGTGGGTCGACTCCGGGCAGGCCGCGGCTGGGCACCAGCGTGGTGGGATACGGGACGCTTGATGTTCCGCGCTTTCGGAGACCTCGCTATCTGTGGTGGGCTGGTTCTGGCCGGATGGCAGGCGCGGGCTCGTGCTGTTGCCGGCTGTGGTGGGCGGCATCGTGCTCATCCGGTGGGTCTGTCGGCCGGTGTGGGTGGAAGGGATTTTTTGATCTGATCCAGTAAAGGCAGGGGTTTTGATGGCGGGCATGAGAGCAGTGGTGGTCAAGGAGGCGGGAGCGGATTTCGAGCTGGAGGAGCGTGAGGTTCCCCGGCCCGGGTTCGATCAGGTGCTGGTGCGGGTGCATGCGTGCGGTGTTTGTCACAGCGACGTGTTGGCCAAGGAGGGCGGCTATCCGGGGGTGTCGTACCCGCTGGTTCCCGGGCACGAGATAGCCGGCGTGATCGAGGCTCTGGGCGAGGGGGTCAAGGGCTGGCAGGTCGGCCAGCGCGTGGGTGTCGGCTGGTTCGGCGGCAACTGTGGTTACTGCGAGTGGTGTCGCCGTGGGGATGCGATCAACTGCCAGAACATGCAGATCCCGGGAATCACCATGGATGGCGGCTATGCCGACTACGTGGTCGTCAAGGCCAACGCGATGGCCTCGATCCCAGACACCCTGGCCGTCGAGGAGGCCGCGCCGCTGCTGTGCGCCGGGATCACCACGTATAACGCGTTGCGCCGCAGCGGCGCTGTGGGAGGCGATCGGGTGGCGGTTTTGGGCATCGGCGGCCTTGGCCACCTCGGCGTGCAGTTCTCGGTCACGCTGGGCTTTGAGACGGTGGCCATCGCCCGCGGTCGTGACAAGGAGGAGTTCGCCCGTCGGCTGGGCGCCCACCACTACATCGACAGCACCGCCGGCGATCCGGGCGCCGCGCTGTCGCAGCTCGGCGGCGCCGACGTGATCTTGTCCACCGTGACCAGTGCAGACGCGATGGCGGCAGTGTTCAGCGGCCTTCGCCCGCGGGGCACGCTGCTGGTGGTCGGCGCCTCAAGGGATCCGATCGGGGTCCCGGCGGCGATGCTGATCGGTGGCTCCTACACGATCACCGGACACGCCTCGGGCACCTCCGGAGACTCCGAGGACACGCTGCGCTTCAGTGTGCTGAGCAACGTGCGGCCGATGATCGAGACGTTGCCGCTGGAACAGGCGGCACAGGCATACCACAAGATGCTCTCCGGCAACGCCCGTTTCCGGATGGTGCTGACGACCGGCGCCTGACGGCTGCCGCCGTGTGACCACCATTGTCGCCGCAGCGAGCAGCAAGCCGGGGCACGCTCGCCGACGCGACGGAAAACCCGCTTCCGCCCCTTCTGTCCTGCGACAGAACGACACACCTCGTCCGCCGTCAGGATGCGAGCTGGGAGGTGAAATCAGGTCATCGGGTGTAGCAGTGAGTGCACCGGGTAACCCGCCGCTGCGCAGAGGGTCGGTTGCCATCGCGTGACCGCAACGAGCAGCACGCTGCCGCACTCGGGCACAAACCAGCCAACATCGGATACCCAGGTGGCGCGATCCGATCAGGCGTCTGCCTGCATCTGTTAATCGCAGGGTTGTCGGTTCAAATCCAACTCGGGGAGCAGCAACAACGCGAGGGCCGGTCCCCGTAGTGTCGGCTCGACCCAACGGCGGTAGTCGTCCAGTTACGGCGCAGCATAGGTAGGGTGCATACATCTCCGGATCTCTGTCGAGATCGGTTGTTCTCGCCCTGGGATTCGACGGGCGACGCCTCCACCTGGTCCAAAAGGTCAGGATGTGATGACATTCCCTGGTCGAGCTCCGTCCACAGGCGCGCTGTCGGCCCACACCGGCACCCCGTTCACGAGCACCAGCGCGGCGCCGCCGGCGAGCTGACACGGGTCATCGAAGCTGGCGCGCTCGATAAGTCCAGGTGGGGCGAGCACACAGATGTCCGCGGCTTTCCCTGGCGCGAGCCGGCCCCGCTGATCGAGCCGGTAGGCATCTGCGGCGTTCGTGGACAGGTGGCGCACCAGCAGTTGATAGTCGGTACCGCCGCTGCTGTCGACGTAGTAGTCGGTGAGCCGGGCGAACGTCCCGTACGCACGCGGGTGCGGACGCTGCCCGAGATAGATTCCGTCGGAGCCGGCGCAGTGTCGTTGGTGGGTGACGATCGCCCGTATTCTGGCCTCGGTCAGCTCTGGCCGGTCGAGATGACCGCCGACCTGAAGTGCGGCGTCGGCGAGTAGTTCCAATGTCCACTCGCCAGGCGGTTTTCCGGCGTCCGCGGCGACCTCGGTGATTGTCCTCCCGGCGTGGTCGGCAAGTTGCTCCGGTAGTGAACTGAGCACGACGTTGGAGAGATATTCGGCGCTGAACCGGTCGGTACGCAACAGCGCGGCCCGGGTGTCTGGGTCATTCAGTCGGCGAAGCGTCGCCGGGATCCCGCCGTTCTGGATCTCGGCAGGCAACACGAGCATGGCGAGGATGGTGCTGGAGCGCACGTAGGGGTACATGTCGAACGACACGCCTGCACTGTCAGATGCGATGTCGAACAGGGCCGTGTCGATGGCCTCAGGGGGACCCCACAGGTGGCTGGCATGCACCGGGACGCCGGCAATGCGGCCGACCTCCCCGAGTTCGGCGAGGCCGGCTTGGACCCTTGCTCCATACGCTCGCAAGTGTGAGACGTACGGGCGACCGGCTTCGGTGAGTGGCGCGGCCATGGCGGCGATCTCCTCGACGTCACCGAAGCGGCTGGGTATGTAGTCCAATCCGCTGGACAGCCCGACCGCGCCTGCTTCCAGAGCGCGCTCGACCGCCAGCCGGGCTGCCTTGATCTCCGCGTCGTCCAGCGGGCGGTCACTCGTCCCCGCTAGTCCGTGCCGGATGGTGCCCTGCGAAGCGAGCACCGCGACATTCTGGCCGAGACGCCCGGTGACCAGGCGTGAATAGTCGTCGAGGCGGCATCCGCACGCCGAGGGCGCGGGGCCGTTGACGGGCCCGAAGTAGTCGTTGAGGTAGGAGACCGCGTCGGTCGACCCGCCAATCCATGACGAGCCATCCTGGCCGACGACCAGAGTCGTCACGCCCTGGGCGAGCGCGCCGGGCAGCAGCCCGTCAAGGGCTAGCTGGCGCTCGGCGTGGACGTGCGCGTCGATGAACCCAGGGCAGACCACGCTGCCGGGCGCGAGGTCGATGATCTCGGCGTCCACACCGGCTCCGACGCCGGGTCCGACTGCCATGATCTCGGCATCCCTGATGAGGACGTCGCCGGGCTGCGTCTTCCTGCCGATGCCGTCGGCGATCAGGCCGCCGCGCAGGAGACGCCAGGTCGTCATAGGTTGATCTCCCACCCGTCTCGGTTCGCCAGGCGCTCCTCAGCGTAGAGCCAGACGGCGCCCACCTCGTGTCTCGATGCGGGGTGACGCTCCCAACGCGGTGCGCCTAGCGCGAGGCGGATGCCGAGGGCGTGGACAAGCGAGGACCAGAAGTAAGCTGCGCGCGAGTCGAGTGGTTCCATCGCTGCGAAATCGGGTTTCCGGGCGTTGTCACGACCATCGCTGTCCTGCCCGCGCAGGTACGGGCAGTTGATAGCCGATTGGGATGGTTCAGTGCATTGCAGCCTGCGCTAGGGCACGGTCTCGGCGGAAAAGAGGTACTTGTGTGCGGCCAGCCATACGCTGCACGGCGCTAGACGAGGGCGCCAGCGGTTCGAGCACTCCGGACAGCGGCCCTGAGGATCCGGCGCGTGGGCGGCGAGCACAGCGCGCCACCCGGAGGTCAGACGGGGCAGCTCACTGCGTGCCACCGACAGCAGTGATCTGTTGTCGGCGTTGCTCGCCAGCTCGTCAAGCATTTCAAGCCGGTCCGACACCGACTGCCGGAGGATCTGGCCCAAAACCCGCTCCACCTCGCACCTTCCCGCCGTCCCCGCCGTGTATCGGGAATGTCCGTCACATACGCTCCGAATCACGCGACCTCAAACCCACAGAATGGGGCAACCCAACCCATCATGGGCCTGCGCTGCGCTGATCGGGTGTATTAGGACGGGTGAACGGCACAAGCTGATCGGTGGTGCCGAAATGGTGGTGGTGGGGCGATGGTGCCCGGCGGTGTCCGGAGCTGGTACAGGAAAGCGCCCGGGTCTCAGGTTCTACGTGATGGTGAAGCTGGTTCCCCCGCTTTCGCCGTCCGCCCCCTCGACAGTCACCTCAACCTCGCCTGAGCCCTCAGGGACCTCCACCACCAGAACCTCGCCGTCGACGTCGAACGAGACGTCCTGGTCGCCGAACAGGACCTTTTTGGTCGTCCCCAAGTCGTCACCCTGGATGATCACCGACTGGCCGGGCGGTGCCAGGTTCGGAAGGATGCTGTCGATGCGCATGGAGCCTCCTCGTTACGTTGAGGGCCTTGATAGTGCATCAGAAGTACCCTGGATACCGGTGTTGAATCGACGCTGCTGCATCGTCACCCGTTTGCGCAAGTACTGAATCCGAGCGTGACTAAGGGCTACCCAAGCAGGAGCGTGCCGTTAGTCGAGTGACAAGCTCGGAGCGATCTGGACAGCAAGGGCGGTACAGGCAGACAAGCTTAAGGCTGCGGGTGTGGCCCCGGCTGGCAGCGCGGGCAGTAATAGGTGTTTCTGGCGTAGACAGTCTCTCCTTGTACAGCGCGGATCACTCGTTGTCCGCAACGACGACATGGTTGTCCGCCCCGCTCGTACACCCAGTGCTGCTTGCCGCGGGCTAGCTCCCCGGTGGTGGACTGCTCGGGACGGTCGGCGTTCGTCACGAGCAGCCTCCGCGCCAGGGACACCACGGTGTCGGGATCGATTTCGCTGACCGGGGTCCAGGGTGATACCCCCAATAAGAAGCACATCTCCGTCTTGTACAGGTTCCCGACCCC
>CAWGMP010000017.1:0-948155 GCA_963823755.1 uncultured Actinomycetota bacterium | reverse complement strand
CGACACGAGGTCGCACGTTGTGAGTGGATTACACTATGGAGGTTCGACGTGTCGAAGGTGTGATCTCAGGCTAGTGTCCAATGGCCTGTCCTTGCCCTGACGTGCGTCGCTGGTAACGGCGGGGTGCGAAGCTCAGGGGAAAGCCGGAGGCCCTCCGCTTCATCCCGGGGGGTACGGGCGAAAGGAAGATCGGACGGGTGAATCGCGTGAACCTCCGTTGATGCCTCGTGACTGTGAGCCTCCAGGGATGAAAGGTTGTGGTGGGGGTGTAGGGCTGGCTGCTGCGAAGCAGCGGGTGCCGGTCGGGACATTCCTTTCCGACCGGGTGGACACCACCGCCCCGGGGTAAAGGAGGCATCCACCCCGATCGGGTCTCACGCGTGGGAAACGTGGAAACCCCGTTGAGGTCTGGCCGTCGGTTGCGACGGTGGGTAGGCCGACCGTGAGGGACGCTGAATTCCGCAGCGGGACAGGACGGCTCAACAAGCGAATGCCGGTACGTCGAAAGGCGACAGGAAACCGGGACACAGATGGCAAGCTCCTCCGCTGGCCGTCTCGGATAACTGGCTGGATACCGGGCCTGGTGCTCGGTCCCGAAAGGGGGCAGACGTGATCCGGGTGGATCTGCGAAGTGTATGGATGCGAGACGTTGGAACCGACGGGAAAGTTGGACACAGATGACGGGACACGCGTTCGCGATGGCGATGGCGGCCCTCGACGTGAACGGACCGGAGGACGACTTTCTTGACTGGGATGCGATCAGGTGGCGCTCGGTCGAGAAGGACGTACAGCGGCTTAGGCGACGGATCTTCGCGGCGACGCGGGCTGGGGACTATAAACGGGTCCGCAGTGTGCAAAAGTTGATGCTTCGCAGCCAGTTGAACACGTTGGTGAGTGTGCGGCAGGTGACGGAGCGCAATGCTGGTCGTGTCACGGCCGGTGTCGACGGGAAGGTCGCGTTGACTTCCCGTAGCAAGGAGCGGTTGGTGGAGCACATCCAGTACTCACCTGACCGTATCCGGCCGGTGAAACGGGTTTTCATTCCGAAGGCGAATGGGAAACTCAGGCCACTCGGAATTCCTGTGATCGCTGATCGCGCTCAGCAAGCTCGGGTGCGTAACGCGTTGGAACCCGAGTGGGAGGCGCGGTTCGAGCCGAGGTCCTATGGCTTCCGGCCGGGCCGCGGATGCCACGATGCGATCGAGGCGATCTACCAGGTCGTCAAGGGCAAAGACCCGAAACGGCAGTGGATTCTCGACGCGGACCTGAAAGCGGCATTCGACCACATCGACCACCGCTTCGTTCTCGACCAGATCGGGTCGTTTCCCGCGCGGGGAATGGTCCGGGGATGGTTGAAAGCGGGCGTGGTCGAAGATGGTCACTTCGCCCCGACGGAGGAAGGTGCGCCACAAGGCGGGGTGATTAGTCCGCTGCTCTTGAACATCGTCTTACACGGGATGGAAACGGCTGCCGGGGTGAGGTACCGGAAACGTCAGGGCGGGAGAACTGAAACCGCTTATGACTGTCCGGTGCTCGTTCGTTATGCTGACGATCTGACAGTGTTCTGTCATAGTCGCCAGCAGGCGGAGCAGGTGAAACAGCGGCTTGCGGAGTGGCTGGAGCCCAGAGGGCTTTCCTTCAATGAGGACAAGACCCGCATCGTCCATGTCAACCAGGACGGGTGCGATTTTCTTGGGTTCAACATTCGCCGCTATCATAACAAGTTGCCGCTCATCAAGCCTAGCCCAGGGGCCGTGAAGCGTATCCGGAAACGGCTGCGCACCGAGATGTTGGCCCTGCGAGGGGGTAACGCAGCTTCGGTGCTGAAAAAGCTCACCCCGGTCATTCGTGGGTGGTCTGCCTTCTACCGGACCCAGGTGTCCAGCGAGATCTTCTCCGATCTGGACGACTACATGTGGAAGCTTCTCTACAAGTGGGCGAAGCGTTCACATCCGAAGAAGTCGAGATGGTGGATCATCAACCACTACTTCGGCAGACTCAACAAGTCACGGAACAACCGGTGGGTGTTCGGCGACCTCTCCACAGGCGCCTACCTGCCCAAGTTCGCCTGGACAAAGATTGTCCGTCACGCGATGGTCCTGGGGACGGCATCACCCGATGACCCGAACCTCGTCCAATACTGGACCAACCGTCGCCGCAAGCAGCCGCCCCCTCCGCTGGGTGCGCTCGTCCTTGGGTTACTCAAAACCCAGAAATGTCGCTGCGTGCTTTGTGGAGATATGCTGCTTCACGCCGACGAACAGCCTCAGTCTCCCCACGAATGGGAACAATGGCTGCGCACCACCCGGATGGCGATCCGCAAACAGCATATCGCCACCGGGATCGGTGGACAGGACAATCAACGCCTCATCCACGCCAGCTGCCGACGCCGAATAGACGGCACGGCACATCAACACAGCTAACCGCAACGTTCTTGGGATCTGCTTGAGCCGGATGAATGGAAAACGTTCAAGTCCGGTTCTGAGGGGGCTGGGACGCAGCAATGCGCCCCAGCTACCCGACTCTTATCCCCGTTGCTCGCCAATATTGCCCTGTCGGCGCTGGACGATCATTTTACCCAGCAATGGCACGAGCAGATGGGCACAGAAGGGCAGCGGCGCAAGCGCACACGCATCGGCCAGGGAAACTGGAGACTCATCCGTTATGCGGATGATTGTGTGCCACGAACGCGACTGGAGGTTGCGATGTAGAAGATCGTGCTGATGGTTGTGGTGTTGCGCTGGTGATGGAGGTGGGCCCTCCGCGGTCGCCTTGCAGGAGGTGATTGCAAACCACCGTCAGTTGCTGCGGTGAATGAGCCGTGGTGGTGAGCGTGACGGAAAAGGCGTACGTGATACGTCAGGTGAGAGCCTGGAGTGCGACGTGATGTCGCGTGGTGCGAGTGGTTGCAGTGAGTGGAGGATCGGAGGTGTTGACGCTGTAATCGGGCGGGTGTCCAGACGCTCTTCTCGCCGTGGCATGCGATCTGGGTAACTGGATGGTGTGAAGCCCACGGAAATGCCTAAGGACTCCTGATCCATCCGGGAGTTACGGGCTGGGAAAGACCGGACGGGTAAACGAAAGTGAATCTTTGTATGCGTCGTCACCTACACCGTCGGTGATGGGTTGCAGCTCCGGCGGAGAGGGTTGGTCGCTGGGAAGCGACGAGGGACGATCGGGGATCTTGGGCCGGTCGTGTGGACACCCCTGCCCCGGCGTATAGAAGGTACCCACCCCGGTCGTTTCTCGACCACGCGGAACACGGGAACCCCGTCAGGTCCCGGCACGGGTGTGTCGGGTAGTCCAACCGTGAGGAAGGTGAATTCCTTGGCGGGAACAGGAGAGTCCAAGAAGCGAAAGCCGGTTCGTCGAAAGGCGACAGGAAACCGATGCGCGATGACTGCTTCCTCCAGTGGTGGTATCGGCCAACTGGCCGGATACGGGCCTGGTGGCCCGGCCTGACAAGGGCGCTGACGTGGACTTGGTGGGCCTGCGATGTATCACGGGGTCACGACGTGAGAACAGAAAGGAACGTTGGGCACGATGGCGTGCGACGAAGCAGTCGGAACCGGATGGGTGCCGCTGGTGGACACGGATGCTGTGGTGAACGAACCTGATGGCGTACCGCTGGACTGGGACCAGGTCAACTGGCGCTCGGTCGAGCGGGACGTACTGCGTTTGCGGCGGCGGATCTTCGCGGCGGAACGGGCTGGTGATGCGGCACGGGTCGCCAGTTTGCAGAAGTTGATGCTGCGGAGCCGGTCGAACGTGTTGGTGAGCGTGCGGCGGGTCACGGAGCACAACGCTGGCCGGGTCACGGCCGGGATCGACGGGAAGGTCGCGTTGACCTCCCCGGAGAGGGCGGAGTTAGCGGAGCGTTTGCACTGCCATACTTCGCCGTGGCAAGCCCGACCCGTGAAACGAATATACATTCCGAAGAGTGATGGGAGACGCAGGCCGCTGGGGATTCCAGTGATCGCGGATCGTGCCCAGCAGAACCGGGTGCGTAATGCGTTGGAGCCTCAGTGGGAGGCGCGCTTTGAGTCGCGATCCTATGGATTCCGGCCAGGGCGAGGATGCCACGACGCGCTCGGGGCCGTCTATCAGATCGCCAAGGGGAAAACCCCGAAGCGACTGTGGGTCCTGGACGCGGACCTGAAAGCAGCATTCGATCACATCGACCACGACTTCATCCTTGCCGAAATTGGCTTGTTTCCCGGTCGGGAGATGATCCGAGGATGGTTGAAGTCTGGGGTGGTCGAGAAAGGACGATACTCCCCAACGGAGGAGGGAACTCCGCAAGGTGGGGGTATTAGTCCCGTACTGCTCAATATCGCTCTTCAGGGGATGGAAAAAGCAGTGGGCGTTCGGTATCACACGACCGGTGGGCGTGCTGGCTGGGTGCGACCGGGCTCCCCGGCACTGGTGAGGTATGCCGACGACCAGTTGGTGTTCTGCGCCAGCAAGGAACAGGCAGAGCAAGTGAGACAACGGCTTATGGCGTGGCTGAAGCCGCGGGGTCTGGCCCTGAACGAGGAAAAGACGCAAGTCGTGCACCTCGATCAGGGCTGTGACTTCCTCAGCTTCAACATTCGCCGTTACCGGGGCAAGCTGCTCATCAAGTCTTCGCTGTTTTCAGTGGGTTACTCAGCGTGAAGTCATGTAGGTGGGTGTGGGGTTGGTGAGGGTGGGTAGTTGGAGTCTGGCTGCGGTGAGGTAGACGATGGTGATCATCTTGGTTTTGCTGCGGTAGCCCCGGGCGCGGGCCTTGGCGGCCTGGACTAGGGAGTTGATCCCTTCGAGTAGGCCGTTGCTCAGGTGCTCGGTGTGCCAGGCGATGACGCCATCCCAGTGTTTCTCGACCAGGGTGACGAAGTCCTTGATCGGTTGCAGGCGGGAACGTTTCGCGCCGTAGCCCCAGCGCCGGAGGTACTCGGGTGCGTAGCTGGGGTGCTGGTCGTAAAAGGCCTGGAAGTCCTCCCGCCAGCGCAGCGCCCGAGCGGTGGCCAACTGAGCGGAGGGGCGCATCAGCCGGTGCAGGTCGCGGCGTTGCGTCGCCGAGAGGTTCGCCCAGTTCTTTAGCCATAGCCAGCGGGTGTGCTTGTGCTCCGGGCGGGTGGCGACCTCGGCGCGGCGCACGGCATCGACGGCATCGCTGAGCTTGGCCGCCAGGTGGTAACGGTCGAAGGTCATGTCGCGTTCGGCAGGTACTGGCTGATTCCGCTGATGAACGCCGTGCTCATGTCGGAGCTGGTGTCGGTGACCTTGTCCGGGTCACCCCCGTGCTCGGCCAAATCAGCAGCGAAGCGCCCGACGGTGTCCGCCGAGCGTCCCTCGGTGGCGAAGAGCACCCGCCGGGCATCAAGGTCTGCGAAGATGCTCACGTAGTCTTGGCCCTTGCGTGCGGCGGTCTCATCCATTCCGACCCGGCGCACCCCGGTGCAGTCCAGCCGGTCGCGGGCGGCGGTCACGTGGTGTTCCACGATCCGCCAGATCCGGGTGTCGTGCTCGCGGGTCATCGCAGCAACCTTCGCCATCGGCATCGCCGTCGCGAAGCTGAGCACCAGGGCCTCGAACAGCAGCGTGAATCCCGACCCCGGGCGCGCCCAGGGCACACTGACCTGCCGCACTCCATGCTCCGGGCAGCGCACCCGCGGCAGTCGGGCATGCAACAACGCCCGATGCTATGCCGCCACGTCTTGTCCACGGTGTCATGCACCGGACAGTCACCGTGCGCGCAATCCTTGGCCGGACACCCGAACCGGGCACCACGATCAAAACCCAGATACAGATCCAGCTGGGCCGCCTCGGGATCGAACTCGGTCCGCGTCACCCGCCACGGCCCGCACAGCCCCAACGCCGCGGTGAACAACCCCAGCTCATCCATACTCCTACAACCCCCTGCTACGAGACCGTCACGGACAGTCACGCAGCCAACGAAATGATCACCCCCTCGTCAACACGCCACGCCGCAACCACACCCACTTGATCACCAAACCCACTTGAAACAGCGAGGAACCCTCATCAAGCCAAGTGCCGACGCCGTGAAACGGATCCGTGGGCGGCTGCGCGCCGAGGTCCGCGCCTTGTATGGCGCGAACGTGGCCGCAGTGACGAAAACCCTTCCCTCGATCATCAGGGGTTGGGCCGCCTATCATCGGATCGTCGTAGCCAGCAAGGTATTCTCCGCGCTGGATAACTACATGTGGCAGCTGCTTTACAAGTGGGCGAAGCGTACCCATCCGACCAAGTCGAAACACTGGGTGACCGCCCGGTACTTCGGCAGGTTCAACAGGGCCAGGCAGGACCACTGGGTATTCGGAGACCGGGAAACCGGGATCTATGTCCCCAAGTTCTCCTGGACAAAGATTGTCCGACACATCATGGTGAACGGAGGGGCATCTCCGGATGACCCCGATCTCGCCCAGTACTGGGCAGACCGTCGCCGGAAGGGAAATCCCCCACCTCTGAACGGGGTCGGTCTGTATCTGGTGAAGATACAGAAGGGCCGCTGCGCGGAATGTGGGGACTTCCTTCTCCACGCCTACCATCAGCCACAGTCTCCCGAGGCATGGGAGCAATGGGTGAGAACGATTCGTATGGCGATCCGTAAACAATGGATCGCCACGCATCGGGAAGGTAATACGTCGGACAGTCGTCGCCTCGTCCACGCATCATGTCTAACTCGCGCACGGCGAGTATGACAGCCAGCACTGCATAACCCGCTCCACCTGAGGGCCTGCTTGAGCCGCTTGCGGGGAAACTCGCCTGGGCGGTTCTGAGGGGGCGCGGGCGCAGCAATGCGCCCGCGCTACCCGACAGGCGAACGTGAGTGAACCACTGCTGAAGTGTCGAAAGCGTAGCGATGACATCAGAACCGGGGTCCGGTCGTTGCCCCGGGATCAGTCAGGGAGATACCTGTTTACTGCCCTGGTGGTGTCCGGCATGAAGGTGGCGCGAGCTCGGTTTAGGCGCCAGCGTGAAACGTGGGAACGCCTCGCCCCGATACGGTCGGTCTCGTGTTGGAGGGATCGGCGAGAGGGAGGACCCCAAGCAGCGGAGACTGTGAGGGGCAGAGTACCGATGCGGGCAGGCGGGCGGACCGTCTTGTAGTAGTGAGGAAGCCCCTGTAATGGGGGTGGAGCGAAGGGGAGTGCGCCGGGATAAACCGGCTTGGAGGAGGAGATGGAAGAGCTCTACGTCGAAGGTCTAGCGAACCACGGCGGCCCCGAGTCATGCGTTGACGTTCGTGAGGGCGTCGGCGAAGCGTTGACAGACATCCCAGGAGCTTGAATGTCAAGCGTTGACCGCCACTCACGGTGCAGAAGACGGCACCATCGACGGTGCCCGCGTCGCGGTTGCCTCCGTCGGCATTGTGGCCGCGCGGTCGTTAGCGTGCCGCTAACCCGCCGAGCACCCGTGCGGTCCGCAGACGGCCGGCAGGGCAGTGCTGCCGCGCCGCTTCCGTTCCTCGACGCTGCGCGCCTGCGGTGCGGGTCGGCTTGCCATCGGATACCTGGGGAGTCCGTGCAGCACGCGGCCCACAACGTCGTCACGGTGACGGCGCCGATCGAAAGCTCGGCGCCGGGAGTTATCCACAGCTCGTCGCCATGGTCAGCGACGCGAGAGCTGCAGAGATAGTGGCGCCAGACAGTCACGCTGCAGCGTTTTCGATGCGGTGTGGCCATGCGGTCGCTTCGTCGTAGCAGGTGCGGGTTTTGAGGCAGCCGTGCAGGATGCCGACGAGCCGGTTGGCGAGTTGGCGCAGGGCGGCGTTGTGTTCGCTGCCGTTGGCTTTGTGCTGGTCGTAGTAGGCGCGGGCGCCGGGGGAGGCGGTGGGTGCGCTGAAGGCCTGGGTCATGAGGGTGTCGATGAGCCGGTCATTGTGCACAAATCGGGCGAGCACGACTTTCTTCTTGCCCGAGGCGCGGGTGATGGGGCTGGTGCCGGCGTAGTTTCTCCGGGATTTCGCATCGGTGTAGCGGTCGGGGTCATCCCCGAACTCGGCGAGCACCCGGGCACCGAGGACCGGTCCCAGGCCGGGCTGGGACACGATGATCTTAGCGTCCGGGTGCTGACCAAAATACGCATCGACCTGCCCTTGCAGGACCTTGACCTGCTCATCAAGGGTCCGCAACACCGCCACCGCGGCGCGGGTCGTGGCCGCGTAGGCCTGGGTGACCACCTCGGGCTGGCCCAGGTGCTCGGCGCGCAGCACGGCCTGGATCCGCGCGGCCTTCTCCGCGACGTTGCGGCGGCGAGCTCGGGTGAGTGCGGCACTGATCTGGGCGATCGTCAACCTCGACGCCGAGGCCGGGTCCGGTGCCCTGGCCAGCAGTTCCAAGGTGTCGGCAGCATCGAGATCCTCGAACGCCTCCACCGCGGCCGGGAAGTAGTCCCGTAGCGCGTGGCGCAGTCGCTGGGTGTGGCGGGTACGTTCCCAGATCAACGTCTTGTGCGCCCGCGTCACCACCTTGACCGCCTCGGCCTGCGGTGTGTCCGCGGCCACCGGACGCAGCTGGTGGGAATCGGTGCGCACCATGTCAGCCAGGGTGTGGCCATCGGCGGCGTCGCTCTTGGCCCCGGACACACTGTGCCGTTCCCGGTAACGGGCCACCTGCAACGGGTTGATCCCATACACCGTGTACCCGGCAGCGACCAACGCGACCACCCACGGACCGCGGTCGGTCTCGATCCCGATCACCACCTCGGCCGCCTCAGCGTCCTCGCCGAGCTGCTCACCGATCATCGCATGCAGCCGCGCCATCCCCACCCCCCCTCGGGCAGCCGGGCCTTGGCCAACCGCTGCCCCGTGGCGTCCATCAACTCCACATCGTGGTGCGCCTCGGACCAGTCATCCCCCACGAACAACAACCTGTTCCCTCCTCATCATCGATCATCCAGAGCAGCCCGCGGGAGAACCATCAGCGACCTAATGAACCAGTGCTCACACCACACCACAGCGGGCACGACATCCCATCAGCGATCAACTCTCCCGACCCACCAGCAGGGGCACGATCTGTCATCAGGACTCCAGGCCCGGGGATACACAGTGCTCACCTGCCAGCGGCTTGGCGCGAGCCTGCCGGATGGCCGACCCGCTAGCTCTCATTAGGGTACACACAGGCTGGGCTATTGAGCCGCGAAATGTCTCTAGTCCGGGGTGCCGACGTCGTTCCCCTGAGCGGAAGGCAATATCGGTGACAGCGGGATCGCGAGTTGTCATCGGACCCCGCGTGGTCGGAGAACCTGTGCATGTGTGGAGCCTCCAAGCGCGAGAACCGGGAGATCCCGTGGTTACCCGTCTGGTTGATCACCGGACGGGTCGCTCAGGGAAGGCCAAGGTCGTACGACTGAGATGAACGATCACGGGAAGTCAGACGTGCCCGTAGTACCAGCGAACCCGTCGAACAAGGCTGCGAAGGCGGCGGCGGAGGCGGGGGAGGGAAGGGGCACGGCCAAGGGGAACACGGGCTGCTTACCACGTCCCGGACACAGGGCCGGGTCAGGCGTGTCACAGGGGTTGGACCGTGTGCGTGAAGTGGCACGAAGGGACAAGGAAGCGCGGTTCACGGCGCTGCTGCATCACGTTGACCTGGACCGGCTACGCGCGGCTTACTGGGCGATCAGTCCGAAGGCCGTCGCGGGTGTGGACGGGGTGACGTGGGAGTCGTATGGACAGGACCTGGAGGCCAACCTTCAGGACCTGCACGTGCGGGTTCACAGTGGGCGCTATCGGGCGAGACCGTCGCGCAGAGCGTATATCCCGAAGGCGGATGGGCGGCTGCGGCCGCTGGGCATCGCCGCGTTGGAGGACAAGATCCTCCAGCGGGCCGTCGTCGAGGTGCTCAATGCGGTCTACGAGGCGGACTTCCTGGGCTTCTCGTATGGTTTTCGGCCGGGGCGCGGTCCGCATGACGCGTTGGATGCGCTGTCGGCCGGGACCTACAAGAAGCGGGTGAACTGGGTGCTCGACGCGGACATCCGCGACTTTTTCACCAGCTTGGATCAGAGCTGGCTGGCGAAGTTTCTCGGGCACCGGATAGCGGACAAGCGGGTCCTGCGCCTGATCGGCAAGTGGTTGAGCGCAGGAGTCATCGAGAACGGGACTTGGTCGCAGACCGTGGAGGGTTCGCCACAGGGGGCATCGGTGTCCCCGCTGCTGGCGAATATCTACCTCCACTATGTGTTCGACCAGTGGGTTCAGTGGTGGAGACGGAGGCATGCGCGCGGTGATATGATCATCGTGCGGTTCGCTGACGATTTCACCGCCGGGTTCGAGCACCTAGGTGACGCGAAGCAGTTCATGCGGGATCTGCGCGAGCGGCTCGCGAAGTTCTCGCTGCAACTACACCCGGACAAAACGCGCCTGATCGAGTTCGGTCGCTTTGCGGCCGACCGGCGGGCGGCGCGGGGTCTGGGCAAGCCGGAGACGTTCGACTTCTTGGGCTTTACGCACATCTGCGGGAAGACCCGAGAGGGGCGGTTCTGGCTGCGGCGCATCACGGTCGCCAAGCGGATGCGGGCGAAGCTCAAACAGGTCAAAGACCAGCTCAAGCGACGCCGGCACGAGCCAGTCCCGGAGCAAGGACGGTGGCTGGGCAGCGTGATACGGGGCCACCTGGCCTACTACGCGGTACCCGGCAACGTCCGGGCGGTTCGATCCTTCCGGAAACAGGTGACCAGGCACTGGTTAGCGGCGTTACGTAGTCGCAGCCAGCGTCACCGCCTGAACTGGGACCGGATGAACCGTCTAGTGACACGATGGCTACCATCCGCCCGCGTCCTGCACCCCTACCCAGATGAACGCTTCGACGTTCGTACCCAAGGCAGGAGCCCAGTGCGCTAGCAGCGCACGCTGGGATCTGTGCGGGGGGCCGCCCGCGAGGGCGGTCCCTACCGCGATCGGGTTGCCCTGGTTCGTTCGATGATCAACTGGAGTTCCCAGGAGGAGTCGGGTGAGTGGACCGAAGTCTGTGGACAAGCCGTGTGATATTTCCAAGTGGGTGGTGTGGGAGGCGTATCAGAGGGTCAAGGCCAACAAGGGTGCGGCCGGGGTGGATGACGTGGCGATCGCCGAGTTCGAACGGGACCGCGATAAGCATCTTTATCGTGTGTGGAATCGCATGTCGTCGGGGAGCTATTTTCCGCCACCGGTCAAGGCCGTCGAGGTTCCCAAGCCTGGTGGTAAGGGAGTGAGAGTGCTCGGGGTGCCCACCATCGCGGATCGGGTCGCCCAGACGGTAGCCAGGATGTATCTGGAGCCGAAGGTGGAACCGGTGTGTCACCTTCGACTCTTATGGTTATCGTCCTGGTCGCTCGGCGTTGGACGCGGTAGGGGCATGTCGACGGCGGTGTTGGAGAACGGACTGGGTTGTTGACCTGGATATTAAGAAGTTCTTCGACACGGTGCCGCATGATCTTGTTCTCAAGGCGGTGGCGCATCACACCGATCAGAGGTGGATCCTGCTGTATGTGACCCGGTGGCTTCAAGCGCCGATGCAGCAGCGGGATGGCACGCTGGTCGCTCGGGATCGTGGGACCCCGCAGGGGTCGGCGATGTCACCGTTGTTGGCTAACTTGTTCATGCATTATGCGTTCGATTCGTGGATGGTTCGTGAGTACCCGGGCCTGACGTTCGAGCGGTATTGTGATGACGTGGTGGTGCACTGCGCTAGCGAGCAACAGGCCCGTGGGGTGCAAGGTGCTATCGCGGCGCGACTGGCGCAGGTCGGTCTGGAGTTGCATCCAGAGAAAACCCGCGTGGTGTACTGTCGGGATGCTGACCGGTGTGGCGATCATGAGGTCACGTCGTTCACGTTCCTGGGGTATACGTTTCGTCCGCGACTGGCTAAGAACAAGTACGGGAAGCATTTTGTGAGCTTCCTGCCGGCGGTCAGCCGCGACGCGGTCGTCGCGATGGGTCGCGAGGTTCGCTCGTGGCGTATCGCGAAGCGTAGTGACAAGTCTCTGAACGACCTTGCGCGGATGTTCAACAGCATCGTGCAAGGGTGGATCAACTACTTTGGGCGCTTCTACAAGTCCATGTTGTATCCCCTCCTTCGGCGACTCAACCAGCACCTGGTGCGCTGGGCCTGCCGGAAATACAAACGGTTGAAACGTCGAGAGCGAAAAGCCATGCACTGGCTAGCCGAGGTCGCCAAAAGGGCACCCCGCCTATTCGCTCACTGGCGGTTCGGATTGCGTCCTGATGGCTGGGCAATGGGAGCCGGATGAGTCGAGAGGCTCAAGTCCGGTTCTGCGAGGGGCTGGGGGTGCGATTCCCCCAGCCTACTCTCCTGACAGTGTTCTGTCATAGTCGCCAGCAGGCGGAGCAGGTGAAACAGCGGCTTGCGGAGTGGCTGGAGCCCAGAGGGCTTTCCTTCAATGAGGACAAGACCCGCATCGTCCATGTCAACCAGGACGGGTGCGATTTTCTTGGGTTCAACATTCGCCGCTATCATAACAAGTTGCCGCTCATCAAGCCTAGCCCAGGGGCCGTGAAGCGTATCCGGAAACGGCTGCGCACCGAGATGTTGGCCCTGCGAGGGGGTAACGCAGCTTCGGTGCTGAAAAAGCTCACCCCGGTCATTCGTGGGTGGTCTGCCTTCTACCGGACCCAGGTGTCCAGCGAGATCTTCTCCGATCTGGACGACTACATGTGGAAGCTTCTCTACAAGTGGGCGAAGCGTTCACATCCGAAGAAGTCGAGATGGTGGATCATCAACCACTACTTCGGCAGACTCAACAAGTCACGGAACAACCGGTGGGTGTTCGGCGACCTCTCCACAGGCGCCTACCTGCCCAAGTTCGCCTGGACAAAGATTGTCCGTCACGCGATGGTCCTGGGGACGGCATCACCCGATGACCCGAACCTCGTCCAATACTGGACCAACCGTCGCCGCAAGCAGCCGCCCCCTCCGCTGGGTGCGCTCGTCCTTGGGTTACTCAAAACCCAGAAATGTCGCTGCGTGCTTTGTGGAGATATGCTGCTTCACGCCGACGAACAGCCTCAGTCTCCCCACGAATGGGAACAATGGCTGCGCACCACCCGGATGGCGATCCGCAAACAGCATATCGCCACCGGGATCGGTGGACAGGACAATCAACGCCTCATCCACGCCAGCTGCCGACGCCGAATAGACGGCACGGCACATCAACACAGCTAACCGCAACGTTCTTGGGATCTGCTTGAGCCGGATGAATGGAAAACGTTCAAGTCCGGTTCTGAGGGGGCTGGGACGCAGCAATGCGCCCCAGCTACCCGACTTCTTTCCCCGTTGCTCGCCAATATAGCCCTGTCGGCGCTGGACGACCACTTCGACCAGCAATGGCACCAACAGATGGGCACCACCGTGCAACGGGCCAAGCGCAGACGACACGGCCACGGCAACTGGAAACTCGTCCGCTACGCGGACGATTTCGCCGTGATGGTATCTGGTCACCAGCACCATGCCGATGCCCTGCGTGAGGACGTGCCAACCGCTCGCCCCCCTGGGGCTGCGGTTGGCACCGGAGAAAACCCGCACGGTCAAGATTGATGAGGGCTTCGACTTCCTCGGCTTCACCATCCGTCGACTGCGGAAACGAGGAACCCAGAAGCATTACGTCTACACCACACCGTCCACAAAGGCCGTCCACAAGGTCAAGGACAAAATCACGGCCAAGACGTACAGGTCAACCCGCCACCAGGACCTCGACAAGCTGATCCTCAGCGTAAACCGGTCCCTGCGCGGATGGGCGAACTACTTCCGACATGGGGTGTCTAAAAACGTGTTCAGGGCGATCGACAGCCACGCCTGGCGGCGGTTGATGCGCTGGATACGCGCCAAATACAAGGGCAGACACCGGCTCGGAATGACACAACTCCGCCGCCGCTTCTGCGACACAGGGTGGAGATTCGCCCACCACGGAGTCGTCTTCACCGGCGCAGCCAGCGTCTCGGTGACCCGCTACCGCTACCGCGGCAGCAAAATCCCGACCCCCTGGACCCCGACACCGACCACCGCCACCAGCGGGAAAGACACGTGGAGAGCCCGGTGCCGAGAAATTGGCACGCCGGGTTCGGCGGGAGGACACGGGAAACGGACCCGGGGCAACCCGGGCACCGCGCCCGTGTCCGACCCAACCCTAATCGGCGGCCACGTGGTGCGCCGGGTGGTGGTCACGCTGGACGCCACGATGACCACCGTGACCGTGCTCACCTGCGCCCAGGCCGTCGAGGTGGGGCAGGCGATCCTGGCAGCTGCCCGGTGAGCGCCCCGATGACCGAGTAGAGCGGCCTGTCCATGGTGCGTGCGCGGCTGACGAGCTGCCCGCCTCGCCCCGACCGTTGAGCAACTCGGCGCGACACGGTCGGCCCTGCAGGCGGTGATCACGCTGGCCGTCGAGGCGGTCACGTTGTCGGATCAGGAACCTGGGCCCGTTGCGCTGGGCCGCCGTGGTGGCGGGAAAATGGGGCCGCGTTCGTCCGGTACGCCGATCGTACTGTGATGCTCTTGAGCTCGTGGAGTCAGGATGGTGTGGGGGCCACCGACAGGAACTGTCGATTGTTGCCGTGAGCACGCGGGTCAGACTCTTTGGCCCTGTGGTCCCTCCGGACGGGCGTGACCTGCTGTCGTGTGTCGTCTGGGGAGGGTTGTGTGGAACTGCTGCATGAGCGGTGTGCTGGGTTGGATATCGGGAAGAAGGATCTCAAGGCGTGTGTGCGGACCCCGAACCCGAGTGGGAAGCGGTCTCGTCGCCAGGAGATCCGCACGTTCGCTACGACCACCAACTCGTTGTTGGAGTTGCGGGACTGGCTGGTTGCGGAGAAGGTCACCCTGGTGGTGATGGAGGCGACGGGGGACTACTGGCGGGGTGCGTTCTACCTGCTGGAGGAGGGCCTGAATGTGATCCTGGTCAACGCCGCGCACGTCAAGGGTCTCCCCGGGCGGAAGACGGATGTGTCGGATGCGGCGTGGTTGTGTCAGATGGGTGAGTGTGGCCTGCTCAAAGCGTCGTTCGTGCCGCCGGAACCGATCCGGCAGCTGCGGGATCTGACCCGGTATCGCTCCACGCTGGCCACCGAGCGGACCCGGGAGGCCCAAAGGTTGGAGAAGGAGCTGGAGGACGCCGGGATCAAGCTCTCGTCGGTGGCCACTGACATCCTGGGTGTCTCCGGGCGGGTCATGCTCACCGCGCTGATCGAGGGTGAACGCGATGTGCATGTGCTGGCCGAGATGGCCAAGGCCAGGATGCGGTCCAAGATCCCTGCGCTGGTCGAGGCGTTGACCGGGAACTTCGGTGACCACCACGCCTTTCTGTGTCGGCTGCACCTGGAGCGGATCGACCAGCTGTCGGCGGCGATCCTGGAACTCTCGATCCGGGTCGAGGAGGCGATGCGCCCTTTCGCCCGCCAGCTTGAGCAGTTGCGGACTATCCCCGGGGTGGGTCAGGCTACCGCGGAGGTCATCATCGCTGAGACCGGTGGTGACATGAGCCGGTTTCGCACCGCGGGGCATCTGGCCTCCTGGGCCGGGGTCTGCCCCGGCCACCACGAGTCCGCCGGGAAACGCAAGTCCGGGAAGACCCGCCACGGTAACCGATGGCTCGGGGCCGCGTTGGGAACCGCGGCGATGGCCGCGTCCCGGACCAAGAACACCACCTACCTCGGTGCCCGCTACCACCGGCTCGTGCCACGGTTAGGGAAGAAGAAAGCGATTGTTGCGGTGGAACACTCGATCCTGACCGCGGTGTGGCACATGCTCACCCACGACACCGACTACCACGACCTCGGCGCAGACTACTTCACCCGCCGCGACCCCCAACGCGCCCTGCAACGCATCACCCGCCAAGCCAACGCCCTGGGATTCACCGTCCGCTTCGACCCCATCCCCGCCGCCTAACCAGCACCACCCCACTCGCCGCGCCCCCATCCAACCCACCGTCTGACTCCAGCGTGACAGCTTCACCCCCACCCGGCTCCGCTGCGCTGCGCCGGGTCTCACCCCTGCCCGTCCCCGACTGTGATTTTCGGGTCAGGAGCTGCGGGACCGGCTGCTGGCTCTGACTGACAGGGTCAGGCTGGCGCAGCGCTCACGGTTTTTGTCATCACGACTGGTCCTGCTGTGCATTTCCGGTCTTTCCTGCGGGCCCCGTAGTCCCCTCGTCTCTGGAACCACCGTTTTACCCGTATGCCCCGGACGTCTCCCCCGTGCCGCCTCTGTCATCCTCTTCGCTTCGTCTCGGGCGAGTTCAAGCACCCGTATCACTTCATCAACCATCTCCGGCTTCATGATCGCTTCCCAGGTAAACGGCGGCATAATAGACATCCACACGGTGCCATGTACCACCGTCACGACAACGGTCGCGACTTCCCCCTGGCAGGCGTTGACCGAGACCCTGCGAGGCATGCTCACACCCGTTGCGTACGTCGACCGGTCATTCGACGTACCTTCAGGCTGATGCTGCATCGGAAAGAGTCCAATCGTAGATACCAGCCCAATGCAACTCAAGAGCATGCTCAGGGAGGGCACTATTCGTAAACGCCTCGCCATCAATGACAACACCAGCCGTTTTGGCGACGGTTCGCCACTGTAACCGTTTCCCAGCAGCGATTAAACGCTCGGCGCATGCCCGCTGTTGGGTAACACTGGCGTGCCGGTTCATCATGCACATACACAGCGATGCCATATCCCGGTTGAGGATGACCAGCGCCCCGGTGTCCAGCTCGGTCACCAGCACGGTGGGTGGCAGTGCCATACCGGGGACGGCGCGGCACTGCGGCTTATCCACGCTGCCACGGTGCACCCGACCGTCGGTGTTTGGGCCTGCTCGATTGCCCTCGTATGCCACGGTCTCAGTCCTGCTCGTTTCTCGTCATCGATGAAGGGGCACCCGGGATCGGGCAGCGCCGGGCTGGTGAAACGGGGGAGGCGTCCAGCTGAGGAGACGGCGCACCAGCTCAGCGTTCGGCCGGCCCTGGGGCCGTGTGAAGTAGAGGGTGTGAGCTGCCCCGTGGGGTAGCCGGTGGGCCAGCTCGCACATGATTCAGCGTTAAGCTGAGAACTTGACCAAAGCTCCACCCGGCCAGGCAAGGAGGTGCACTGATCCCCATGGCTCGCCAGCCACCGGAGCTCACCCCGCAGCAGCGGGCGCTGGGCCGACACTTGGCAACGCTCCGAGAGGCAGCCGGTCTCTACCAAACAGACCTCGCCCGTGCCGTGCCGTGCCACCGCACGACGGTCACTCATGCCGAAGCAGGCTCACAACTACCGGATGCCGACTTCTGGGAGACCGCAGATCGGGTCGTTGGTGCCCATGGAGCACTCATCGCTCGATATGATGCACTCATCCAGGTCCGCGAGACTCACAAAGCCGACCAACGCGCAGCCCGTCGCGCCCGGGCGAACACCGAGCTAGCGAAGCTGGCTTCAAGCAATGAATACACCACTTCCTCAGCAACGTCACATGGTTTACAACTGTCTCCGTGGCAGGGCGCCTCATTGCTCGGCGGAGATGAGCACGAAGCCCTGGAACTCGCCCGCCGGGTCGCTGCCTCAGATGTGAGCACCGAAACAGTGAGCCGACTCGAAGGCATCGTTGACGAACTGGCGATCAAGTACCCGAAAACCCCGCCGCGGGAATTACTTGGTTCAGTCCGTCGACATATTGCCTACGTCATGCACTTACTCGATGCGCGCAAAACCCTCGATGAACACCGCCGGTTGCTTATCGTCGGCGGTTGGCTCTCCCTGATCGCGGCCACGCTCTACATTGATCTTGAGCGGCGCGCAGCGGCCAACAGTTGGCTCGCGACCGCCGCGAGCTTGGCCAAGCAGACGGGCCAGCCCGAGATTCATGCCTGGCGCTTCGAGACCCAAGCATGGCAAGTGCTCAACGACGGCGACTACCACCAAGCGGTGAAGCTATCCCAAGCCGCGCAGCGGCTCGCTCCACGTGGCAGTTCGGCAGCCATCCAGGCCACCGCGCAGGAAGGTCGCGCGTGGGCACGGCTCGGCAAAGCCACGCAGACCTACGACGCACTCAAGCGGGTCGAGGGATACGTCTCCCGCATGGCCAGACCGCAGACCCCCGAGCACCACTACCGCTACGACCCAGACAAGGCGCAAGCCTATGTCGCGACCACTCTCGCGTGGCTTGGTGACGTGGCCTCTGAGCATCATGCCCGCCACGTTGTCGCCACGCTGACCCAGGAAGCCGAAGCCGGCCGCTGGCCGCGCAGACTCGCCTCGGCCAACATCGACCTCGCCCTTGCCCTGCTCCTGACTGATCGTCTCGATGAAGCCTGTGCTGTAGCCCAGGAATCCATGCTCTCCGGACGTTTAGTGGCCTCGAACCACTGGCGGGCACTTGAAGTGGTCCACGCTATCGAGTCCCAAGGCCTGCCCGAAGCGGTGGACCTGCGGGAGACCTACGAACTGATGAAACGGGGCAATGATCCGGTAAGGCAGTCAACACTATGAGAGGGAAGGAGACGTTGTGCTGTCATCTCCCTCGCGAACAGTGAATTCTGCGGCGTCTACGGAATTAGGGGACCGCCTCCTTGGTCGACATCTGTGCAACTTTACTAGAGGTTAATGCAAACGTTTTGAATAAGTCAACTTCCGGGCGTACGGTATCGCTACCGATAGGGCACAGTACCTCATGGAGAATGAGAAGGTTACGTCGATAGTCTTCGCACCCCGGCGGGACCGTTGTCAGGCCGGGCTACATTACTATCAGACTGACGGTTGAGCAGCTCGTCGATCGAGTCGGTGGAGTGTCGTCTGGGAGAGCGGATACGCAGGCCGCGTCTATGAATTTAGTGTACTCATGCGTTGTTTGCCAGATGTGAACTATTGACGCGGAACCGCTCGCGTTGACAAGTGTTGTTCTTCTTGTGCTTATCGTGGTGCCTACTGTGTGGACATCAACAGTGACTTTGTGTTCACTCGCCCACGGCTTTGTGGCTACAGGCGTAACCGATACGAGTGAACTCAATAGAGTTATAAGCAGTGCTGGAAGTCCAGCATCTATACTGGGGCCAGCTGTAACGCCTGCAGGAGTGTTCGCGTGACTTAACTGGCATCGAGGGAGGGGAGGGAAACTGCAAGTAAGAGGGTTTCGTGCGGTTGGAATACATCTTAAACTAGGCCGAATCGGCAATAACTTCAGCATGAAAGGATGGACCGATGACTGCTTCTAACCTCAATCAGCATGCTACTGAGTACTCCTTAGAGCATGCTTATTGGCTCGGTAAGGCTGCGAGGCTGGCCTACGAAGATAAGGCTGAGATCCAAACCGAGACTAAAGGGTGGAGCCTCGATCAGTTTGCATATTTTTGCGGGACCCATCAAATGCCGTTTCCCTTGGAAGACACTCAAGCGTATCTAGCCGCCAGCGACCACATGATTCTCGTCGCATTTCGCGGTACCGAACCGGCGCAGATCCGCGACTGGCTATCAGATGCGAATACTCCTGTCCTGCCCGGACCCGCGCAAAAAGGCCTGGTTCATCTGGGTTTTAGTCGAGCGCTGGCGTCCGTTTACCCACAGATTCGTGACAAGATTGAAAAAACCCGGACAAACGACCAGACGCTCTGGTTCACTGGTCACAGCCTTGGCGGTGCACTCGCCATGCTGGCAGCCGCTACTATGTATTTTGAAGACCCCAAGCTACGCGCCGACGGTGTATACACTTTCGGTCAGCCGCGGACGTGCGATCACCTCCTAGCGAAAGCCCACAATGCAGTATTCGAATCTCGACACTTCCGCTTCGTCAATAATAATGACGTAGTCGCACAGGTGCCACCTGAACCCGTTTTCCGCCACGTCAATGCCATGATGTACTTCGATGCAAATGGGAAGCTTCACGAAAAAACGTCCATGGTAAGCAAGCTGACAGACAGCTTCAGTGGTTTCACCAGCGATCCATTTGCTCCAGGTACCGACGGTATCAGAGACCATTCCATGGATAAATATTTAGCACTGCTCGAAAAGAACCTTAGTTAACAATTCGAACTGGCCGCCGCAGGCTGGGGTAGCTGGAGTTTAGCCGCGGTGCGACATGGTGATCATCTTAGTTTGCTGCGGTAGCACTCGGGGGCTTTGTGAGGTCTGTAGGGTACTAGGCGTGTGATCGACACGGTTGGGTTGTGGGATCGCTGCGGGGGGACTGTGTCTTGTCGTGCTGGTTGTGTTGTCGCGGCTGTCTTGCTGGTGCTGCTGGGGTTGTCCACACCGCATCGGCCGCGCCGGTAAGTGCCTGGAAACGTTACGTGGCGCTGGGGGACTCCTACGTGTCGGGTCCGGGGATACCGGTGCAGCGGGTCGATCCGGTGGGCTGCCAACGCTCCACCCAGAATTATCCGGCGCGCTTGGCAGCAGCATTAGGCATCAGCGATTACATCGATGTGAGCTGCGGCGGCGCGCGGACCGAGAACATGACCGCTGGCCAACCGGTGCCGCAGGGACCTAATCCTCCGCAGTTTGACGCCTTGACGCTGGACACTGACCTGGTCACGGTCACCCTCGGCGGCAACGATATCAACCTCGGGGATCTCTGGGCGAGCTGCGCCCAGCTGGGCCCCATCGATCCGCTGGACAATCCCTAATGAGAGCTAGCGGGTCGGCCATCCGGCAGGCTCGCGCCAAGCCGCTGGCAGGTGAGCACTGTGTATCCCCGGGCCTGGAGTCCTGATGACAGATCGTGCCCCTGCTGGTGGGTCGGGAGAGTTGATCGCTGATGGGATGTCGTGCCCGCTGTGGTGTGGTGTGAGCACTGGTTCATTAGGTCGCTGATGGTTCTCCCGCGGGCTGCTCTGGATGATCGATGATGAGGAGGGAACAGGTTGTTGTTCGTGGGGGATGACTGGTCCGAGGCGCACCACGATGTGGAGTTGATGGACGCCACGGGGCAGCGGTTGGCCAAGGCCCGGCTGCCCGAGGGGGTGGTGGGGATGGCGCGGCTGCATGCGATGATCGGTGAGCAGCTCGGCGAGGACGCTGAGGCGGCCGAGGTGGTGATCGGGATCGAGACCGACCGCGGTCCGTGGGTGGTCGCGTTGGTCGCTGCCGGGTACACGGTGTAGGGGATCAACCCGTTGCAGGTGGCCCGTTACCGGGAACGGCACAGTGTGTCCGGGGCCAAGAGCGACGCCGCCGATGGCCACACCCTGGCTGACATGGTGCGCACCGATTCCCACCAGCTGCGCCCGGTGGCCGCGGACACACCGCAGGCCGAGGCGGTCAAGGTGGTGACGCGGGCGCACAAGACGTTGATCTGGGAACGTACCCGCCACACCCAGCGACTGCGCCACGCGCTACGGGACTACTTCCCGGCCGCGGTGGAGGCGTTCGAGGATCTCGATGCTGCCGACACCTTGGAACTGCTGGCCAGGGCACCGGACCCGGCCTCGGCGTCGAGGTTGACGATCGCCCAGATCAGTGCCGCACTCACCCGAGCTCGCCGCCGCAACGTCGCGGAGAAGGCCGCGCGGATCCAGGCCGTGCTGCGCGCCGAGCACCTGGGCCAGCCCGAGGTGGTCACCCAGGCCTACGCGGCCACGACCCGCGCCGCGGTGGCGGTGTTGCGGACCCTTGATGAGCAGGTCAAGGTCCTGCAAGGGCAGGTCGATGCGTATTTTGGTCAGCACCCGGACGCTAAGATCATCGTGTCCCAGCCCGGCCTGGGACCGGTCCTCGGTGCCCGGGTGCTCGCCGAGTTCGGGGATGACCCCGACCGCTACACCGATGCGAAATCCCGGAGAAACTACGCCGGCACCAGCCCCATCACCCGCGCCTCGGGCAAGAAGAAAGTCGTGCTCGCCCGATTTGTGCACAATGACCGGCTCATCGACACCCTCATGACCCAGGCCTTCAGCGCACCCACCGCCTCCCCCGGCGCCCGCGCCTACTACGACCAGCACAAAGCCAACGGCAGCGAACACAACGCCGCCCTGCGCCAACTCGCCAACCGGCTCGTCGGCATCCTGCACGGCTGCCTCAAAACCCGCACCTGCTACGACGAAGCGACCGCATGGCCACACCGCATCGAAAACGCTGCAGCGTGACTGTCTGGCGCCACTATCTCTGCAGCTCTCGCGTCGCTGACCATGGCGACGAGCTGTGGATAACTCCCGGCGCCGAGCTTTCGATCGGCGCCGTCACCGTGACGACGTTGTGGGCCGCGTGCTGCACGGACTCCCCAGGTATCCGATGGCAAGCCGACCCGCACCGCAGGCGCGCAGCGTCGAGGAACGGAAGCGGCGCGGCAGCACTGCCCTGCCGGCCGTCTGCGGACCGCACGGGTGCTCGGCGGGTTAGCGGCACGCTAACGACCGCGCGGCCACAATGCCGACGGAGGCAACCGCGACGCGGGCACCGTCGATGGTGCCGTCTTCTGCACCGTGAGTGGCGGTCAACGCTTGACATTCAAGCTCCTGGGATGTCTGTCAACGGCAGGTTACCGCCAAGGGGACAGACCTCTATGGACAGCGCATCGCCACCGCTGCACCGAAGATTGCCCAAGTACTGGAGGGCATCCGACAACGCTCACCGTGGGCCACAGTGCTGCTGGTGGGGTATCTGCGGGTCCTGCCCTCGGCGTTGGGCTGCTACCCGCTCGTCCCGATCGCCCGCGGTGATGTGCCGTATGTGGACGGGGTGGAGCAGCGGCTTAACGCCATGCTGGCTTACCAGGCCCACGCTCATGGCGCGGTCTTTGTCGACACCTACACCCGTTCACAGGGCCACGACGCATGCCAACAATCCGCAGCCAAGTGGGTGGAAGGCACCGCCCCAACCAGCCCGGCCTCCCCATTCCACCCCAACGCGCTAGGCATGCAACAGGTGGCCAAGTTCACCCAGGACGAGGCTTGTTGCGTTGGTGGATGACAGCGGTACCGCTCGTGGGGTCGAAGAAGTACAGCCGTTCTAGATCCACGCCGATCTGGGTGGGTGTGCCCTCCTGCACCACGGTGCGCCGATCCAGGCGCACCGTCAGCGGCAGGGAGGCGGCGGCGCCGTTGATGGCGAAGTACACCAGCAGCTCGGAGCCCAGTGACTCGGTTCGCGTCACCGTCGCCTGGATGGTTCCGTGTGTGCCCTCGCGCACGTCTTCGGTGGACACGAAGTCCTCCGGGCGCAGCCCCAGCAGAACCTCGCGGCCGGCGAATGGCCGCAGTGCTGCGCGGGCCTTCGGGGGGATCAGCAGGCGGGAGCCACCGACCGACGCATACCACGCGTCGCCGGAGCTGTCGAGTTTCGCTGGTAAGAGGTTCATCGCCGGTGAGCCGAGGAATCCAGCCACGAACACGTTGACGGGACGCTCGTAGAGCTCCAGCGGGGTGCCGATCTGCTCGAGCGCTCCGTCGCGGAGGATCGCGATGCGGTCCCCCATCGTCATGGCCTCGGTCTGGTCATGGGTGACATAGAGTGTCGGCGCACCGATGCGCCGGTGGACGTGGGTGATCTCCGCGCGCATCTCGACGCGCAGTTTCGCGTCGAGGTTCGACAGCGGCTCGTCCATCAGGAATGCCGCCGGTTCGCGGACGATGGCCCGTCCCATGGCCACGCGCTGACGCTGGCCGCCCGAGAGTTGGCGCGGCTTGCGGTCGAGCAGGTCGGTGATGCCGAGGATGTCCGCTGCCTGGTCCACCCGCGCGCGGATCTCGCGCTTGGGCGTGCCGGCCATCTTCAGTCCGAAGCCGATGTTCGCCCGCACAGTCATGTGCGCGTAGAGCGCGTAGTTCTGGAAGACCATCGCGACGTTGCGACGCCGCGGGGGCAGAGCTGTCACCACGCGGCCCGCGATGCGCACCTCGCCGGCGGTCACCGTCTCGAGTCCGGCGACCATGCGCAGCGTGGTGGTCTTCCCGCAGCCTGAGGGGCCGACGAGCACGACGAACTCGCCTGGCTCGACCTCGAGGCTGATGTCGCGCACCGCGACAACGCCGCTCGGGAACTCCTTGCGGACGCGTTCGAGGACGATCCCGCTCGTCGAGGCGGCGTCAGGACGATCCACTCAGCATCCCCTGGATGTGGCGGTTCAGGACGAGGGCGACGACCGCGGGCGGTAGCAGCGCGAGCCCGCCCGCCGCCGCCAGCAGTGGGTAGTTCGTCGTGTACTTGCCGATGTACTCCGGGATGAGCACCGTCACGGGCTTGCTGGCGCTGGTCGAGGTCAACAGCAGCGGGATCAGGAACTCGCCCCAGACCAACAGCACGACGATCGCGCTGAGCGCGGCGACGCCAGAGCGCATCTGTGGCAGGACCACGTGCCAGAACGCATGCCAGCGCGTGCAGCCATCGATGAGGGCGGCCTCTTCGGGCTCGGTCGGCAGCTCTGTGACGTGGTTGTGCACCAGCCACATCGCCAGCGGCGTGGTCGTGGCGAGGAACACCAGCACCAGTCCAAGCTTGCGGTCGATGAGGCCGGCGTCAGCCATGAGCCCGAACAACGCGATGACGATGGTGAACACCGGGATGACAGTCGTCGCGACGATCGCCCAGAACAGTGCACTGCGACCGTGAAAGCGCAGGCGGGCGAACGCATAGCCCGCGCTGATCGCGACGCACAGGATCGCCAGCGTCGACATCAGTGTGATGGATGCGCTGTTCCACAGGGCGTGGGCGAACGCTCCGCTTTCCGAGACGGTGTCGCCAGCGCGTGCGTCGCCGGTGCCGCCGAGCAGCCAACGGTAGGGATCGAGCGTCGCGTGACGAGGCAGCCAGCGGGCCGGTACCGCCTGCACGTCGGCCTGCGTCGACAGGCTCGTGGCCACGCCGAGCCCGATCGGCGCCAGCGACCACAAGACGATCGCGGCGATCGCCACGGTCCGCAAGAGCTGTGCGGCGGGGGAGCGTGTCACGTCGTCGACCTCCTGAAGGTGACTGCGTAGCAGGCCGCGAACAGCGCGGTGAGGGCGGTGAGCAGGAACGCGAGCGCACTGCCGTGGGCGAAGTCGGCGTTGACGAACGTGGTGTTGTAGACCTCCATGAGGATCGAGCGCGTGTTCAGCGCCGTGCCGTTGAGCACGTAGATCTCGTCGAAGATCTTGGTCGCCCAGACCGTGCCGACGGTCAACGCGACTGCGATCGAGGGCCGAAGCAGCGGCAGCGTGAGGTGGCGGAACTGGCGCAGCGGCGTCGCGCCATCGACCGCTGCGGCGCTGTAGACCTCCTCGGGGATGCTCTGGAGCCCCGCGATGAGGATGAGACTGACCAGCGGCAGGACGCCCCAGACATGCACGATCGTGATGAACGCCAGTGCCCAGCCGCGACTGGCCAGCCACACGTGCGGGTGGCTGGCGATGTGCAGCTGCGCAAGCGCGCTGTTGAGCAGCCCGCTGTCGGGGTCGAAGACACGCCGCCACAGCACGCCGCTGACCACGGAGGGAAGTGCCCACGGCAGGATGAGGATCGCCAGCACGATGCCGCGTCCACGAAAGACCCGGTGCAGCGCCACGGCGACGATCAGCCCGAGCGCGAGCTCGAGTGTCACCGCCAGCGCCACGTAGATGAGCGTGTGCACGATCGCGTCGCGCGCGGTCGTGGAACTCAGGACGTCGCTGTAGTTGCCTAGCCCGACGAAGTGCGGTTGCCCGCCGATCGCCGCGTTCCCGGACTCCAGGCTTGCCTGGAAGCCCTTGGCCAGCGGGTAGATGACAAGCGTCGCGGTGATGATCACCGCGGGTGCCACCATCAGCATGCCGGCCCGAGCCGCCTCCCGCGCGGCGAGATCGACCGGCCGGCAGCGCCCCGACAACGAGCCGCCGCTGTCCACATCCCCCTCGCCGATGTCCGAGCCCATCGCCGGCTACGAACCGGAGGCGGCCAGCTCGGTCGCCTCCGCGGCGAGCTGCTTGAGCGCCGCCTCGACGCTCATATCGCCTTTCACCGCGGCGTTGAGCAAGCCCTGCGCGGTGGAGCTGAACTGGCCGTACCACTTCGGCGCGCCTTGGCCGAACAGCGGCTCGACATGGGCGAACTCGTCGCTCAGGACGGTTCCGCCCTCGAGCTCGCCGCTGTGGGCCATTGAAGTGATCACCGAGCTGCGGCAGGGCAGCATGCCCGCTTCCTGGTAGAGCACGCGCAGGTTGGCCGGCTGCATCCACCACTCGATGAAGGCGCGGGCCGCGTCCTTATGCCGGGCCGTCACCGGGATCGCCAGGCCCTCGGGCAGGCCGAACGTCGTGCCCGGACCGTGGACGCCGGGGACGAGCGCGGGCTTGGCGTGGGGGGCGATGCTCGACTTCTCGGGGTCGTTGGCGGTCGGCAGGTTGCCGGGGCTTGCGGCGAGGAGGATCGCGCTTGAGCCGGCGGCGAACCGGTCGAAGGCAGGTCCGTTGTCGAGCGTGACGCTGCCCGGGGAGACCCAGCCGTTCTTGAGCGCGTCGACCTCGAACTGCAAGGCCTGGTAGCCGGCCGAGCCAGGGTCAGCGAACAGGGGCTTGAAGTCCTTGTCGAAGAGCTGGCCGCCCATCGCCAGGGTGAGCAGGTACCACGGCGTGACTCCGCCTTCCGTGGCGGCCATCGGTATGCCGAGCGGATAGCGCACACCCGAGGCCTGCAGCTTGGTTATCGCCGGGCCGAGTTCGGCGAACGTCGTCGGGAACCCGCTCAAGCCGGCCGCCGTGAACATCGTGGTGTTGTACAGCGACAGACGATAATCGTTCAGGTAGCAGACCGCGTAGGTGTGGCCGCCCACGGTGAAAGCCGCATCAGCCTGGGAAAGATCGGCCACCAGCGCCGGATCGAGCACCTTCTCGACCGGCTCGTACCACCCCGCGGCGGCGAAATGACCCGTGTAGGACCAGTCGAACTCCGTCACGTCGGCGACGTAGGCCTTCGCCGTGTTGGCCACGACCAGCTTGGAGCGCACCGCGTCCCAACTGGCGACGTTGACGCTCACGGTCACACCGGTCTCGCGGGTGAACTCGGCCAGCAGCCGCTCCGGGACCTTGTACGGCAGCACGACGTCGATCTCTTGACCCTTGATCGACACCTTGTCGCGCGGCGCGAACCCTGAGTTCCCACCTCCGCTGTCTCCGCCGCCGCAGGCCGCGATGATCAGCGCGGCCGCACAGGCAATCGTCGAGAGAACGCCACGCTTGGCGCGGTTCATCACCCACTGCCCTCGTCGAGTACCACCCAGTCCCCCCACGCGCCACGCCGAGGCAGCACCCGAATCCACGCTACTCGCCCGGGAGCCGGTAAACCCAGATCCACACCTGATGTTGGCCGGTACGTCGGCGTGATCGTTTGCGGATGGGCCATTCCATAATGTGACAGTCGTCGATCTACCCCAGTGCCCTAGCCTCAAGATCGCAAATCTTCATGTGGACCGTTCCCATATCGACCAGAACATCGACCCCGGCGGGCGTCCCGTTCAGGTTGGCGAACGGTCGCGCTGCGCTCCCAGTGAACTTTGAGGTTGCGTCCAGGCTGCTCGCACGTCACCCGGCCATACCTGGAAGGCGCAGGTTCGCAAACGGCTCTCTACGGGTGGGGTGAGGTTGGTGACGGTGGCGGAGATCAGCGGTGCTGCGGTGGCAGGGGAACGCGAGGGTCCCCCCGACCCAGAACCGAAGCGGTGGTCGGTGGGGCGGACCGCCACTGTCGATGTGGTGGTGCCGGTGTACAACGAGGAACGCGCGTTGCCGGGCTGTCTGCAGGTGCTGCGTTCCTACCTCCACGATCAGTTCCCGTTCGAGTGGACGATCACTGTGGTGGACAATGCCAGCACCGACGGGGTGCTGCGGGTGGCGACTGAGCTCGCCGAGTCCGACGACCGGATACGGGTGCTGCACCTGGACCGCAAAGGGCGCGGTCACGCGCTGCGCACCGCCTGGGCATACAGTGATGCCGACGTCGTCGTCTACATGGATGTCGATCTGTCGACGAGTTTGGACGCGTTGTTGCCGTTGGTCGTTCCGCTGGTGAATGGTCACTCCGACATCGCGATCGGTTCCCGGTTGGCGCCCGGCGCGCGTACCGTGCGCAGTCCCCGCCGGGAGGTGATCTCCAGGTGTTACAACGCGATGATCCGGCTCAGTCACGGTGCCCGGTTCTCCGACGCGCAGTGTGGGTTCAAGGCTGCTCGCGTCGACGTGGTCCGTCCGTTGCTGGCACACGTGCAGGACGACGGGTGGTTTTTCGACACCGAGCTGCTGTTGCTCGCCGAACACAACGGGTTGCGGGTGCAGGAGGTGCCCGTCGACTGGGTCGAGGACGCTGACAGCCGGGTCCGGATAGTGTCCACTGCCGTGGCCGACGTCCGGGGGCTGGTGCGGGTGGCCCGGGCCAAGGTCACCGGTGCGGCGCGGGTGGCGGACTTGCCCCGGCGGCCGGCGCCTCGCTGCGCGCATCCGGATGCGGTACTCGCTGCGCGCGAGGGCGGGCTGCGGTGGCAACTGGTGGCCTTCGGGCTGATCGGCCTGGTGTCCACGGCGGCTACCGCCGTGCTGTATGCACTGTTGCGGTCGTGGTCACCGCCGCTGGTGGCGAACCTGGTTGCGTTGGTGCTGGTGAACTTGCTGAACACCGAGGCCAACCGGCGGCTGACCTTCGCCGGCGCCGAGGTGTCGAGACGGCGGGTGCACCTGCAGGGCTTGGTGGTGTTCGCGTTGTACTACGCGCTGACGTCGGGAGCGCTGCTGGCGTTGCAGGCCTTGGTCGCCCGACCATCGCGGTGGCTGGAGGTCGCCGTGTTGCTGGCGGCGTCGGTCCTGGGCACCGCCGGGCGGTTCCTGCTGCTCCGGAGCTGGGTGTTCACCGACGAAACCCGGCAGTCCACCAGCGAAACCCGGCAGTTCACCGACGCGAAAGGCACGTTGTGACCGCGACGCTCACGGCTCCCGACCAGGTCGTCGCCCCGCCCGCAGCAGCAGCGCCCGGCAGGTGGCGCTCGCTGGCCCTCGCGGCGATCTGCGTGCTGGCGGCGGTGCTGTACGCGTGGCGGATCGACGCCGAAGGGTGGGGCAACCCGTATTACTCCGCTGCGGTGAAGTCCATGTCGGCGAGTCTGACCGATTTCGTGTTCGGTTCTTTCGATCCGCTGGGTGTCGTGACCGTGGACAAGCCACCGATGGCGTTGTGGCCGATGGTGGCCGCTGTCGCGGTCTTCGGTTATCACGGTTGGTCGCTGCTGTTGCCCCAGGTCCTCGAGGGGGTGGCTGCGGTGTTGCTGCTGCATCGCACGGTGCGGGCCTGGGCGGGTGAGCGTGTCGGGCTACTGGCCGCGCTGGTGTTCGCGCTCACCCCGGTGACCGTGGCGATCAACCGGGACACCAACCCCGACACCCTGATGGTGCTGCTGCTGGTGGCCGCTGCCTACGCGTTCACCCGTTCGGTGTGTCAGCGGGTCGAGCCGGGCCGTTCGACTCGCTGGTTGATGCTGGCGGCGGTGTTTCTGGGCCTGGGTTTCGTCACGAAGATGTTGCAGGCCTGGATCGTGGTTCCGGTATTCGCCCTGGCCTACCTGGTCGGTTCGCCGGCGTCGGTGCGCCGCCGGGTCCTTGACCTGGTCGGCGCTGGTGCGGTGCTGGCGGCCAGTTCGCTGTGGTGGGTCGCGTTGGTCGGCGCCTGGCCGGCACCCAAGCCCTACATCGGCGGTAGCACCGATGGGTCCGTGCTCAACCTGGTGATCGGCTACAACGGCCTGGGCCGCATCCTCGGCCGTGAGGCCGGCCGCGAACTGGTCGGCGGCCCCGGTGGTTTCAGCGGCGGCCCTGGTGGTTTCGGTGGTTTCGGTGGCGGCGCTGGTGGTTTCGGAAGCGGCCCCGGCGGTGGCCCGGTGGATGGTGGCCGGGGTGGCGGGGGCGGGTTCGGCGGTGCCTCCGGTATCACCCGCTTGTTCGGCGAGCAGATCGGTGGCCAGATCAGCTGGTTGCTGCCGTTGTGCCTGGCAGTGCTGGCCGCAGTGATCATCTCGGGGATCCGCCGGATGCGGTCCGGGGCCCCGGTGGACCTGCCGCGCCGCGCCGGGTGGTTCCTCTGGGGGGGATGGCTGCTGCTGGTAGGGCTGGTGCTGAGCTTCGCTCAAGGGGGCTTCCACTCCTACTACACCACGGAGATGGCCCCAGCCGTCGCCGCGGTGACCGCCGCCGGCGTGGCCGCGATGTGGCGCCACTACCGCCAGCCGGGTGGATACCACTGGTTGTTGCTTCCGGCAGCGGTGACGCTCACAGCCGGCTGGGCCTGGGTGCTGGTGTCCCGGGACACCTCGTGGAACGGTTGGCTGCGCTATGCCGTCGTCACAGTCGCCGGCGTTGCCGTGGTGGCACTGGTAGCGGGCCGGCTGTTCACCGCGAGGGGGTCCCGGGTCGCCGGGGTGTTGGGTGTGGTCGCGTTGCTGCTTGCTCCCGGTGTGTGGTCGGCGGCGACCGCGTTCGGGTCCAGCGGTGGTGCGATGGCCCAGGCCGGCCCGTCCCGCTCCCCGTTCGGGCGCGGCAGGCTCGATCCGGCCCGGCGTGAGCTGCCTGCCCGGTTGGGGAGCGCCATGGCGGGTGATCTGACCGCCGACCAGCGCAAGATCCTGGCCTATGCCCAGGCCAACTCGGGCGGCACGCCGATCACCCTGGCGGTGGAGGGCGGGGCGATGGCCGCTGAGGCCTACCTCATCCACAGTGACGCGACGGTCGTCGGGATGGGTGGGTTCAGCGGCCAAGACCCGGCGCCGACCGTGGCGACGCTCGCCGGGTGGGTCCAGCAAGGTCGGTTGCGGTTCGTCCTGACCGGCCGCGATGGCCGGGGTGGCGAAGGCCCGGGTGGCGGGGGCCCGGGTGGCGAGGGCCGGGATGGCCTCGCCGGCAGAGCGGGCCGGGGTGGATTGTCCACTCAACGCACCCAGTGGGTGCAGCAGCACTGTGCGGTCGTCGACCCCGCCTCCTACGGTGGTTCCGTGCCGGCCCGACGCGACGCGACCGAGCCTCTCGATCGCACCGGGGTCCTCTACTACTGTCAGGCTGGCTGAAGCCCACCGACGTTCTCTCCGCGGTAAGGGTCCGCCGGGTTGCCACTGGGCGCCCGGCGGACCCGCGCGGTTGTCATGAGTCCGGTCGTGACGCGTTCGGCGTAGCGCGCCACTGAAGTCAGCGCGCCACTGAAGTCTCAGCCCCGGCATAGATTGCTCTCAGGCCATTGCGCAATGCTGGCGAGTGTGGACGACCAGCCTTGCGCCAGTGTGCTCGTAGTCGATGATGAACCGAACATCCTGGCGTTGCTGTGCGCTTCGCTGCGCCTGTCCGGCTTCGAGGTGCACGCGGCGGACAGCGGAGCCCAGGCCCTGACCACCGTCGCGCACGCCGTGCCGGACATCGTGGTGTTGGACGTGATGCTGCCGGACTGCGACGGTTTCACTCTCGCCCGCCAGTTGCGGGCCGCCCACGACCAGTTACCGGTGCTGTTCCTGACCGCCCGCGACGGCATCGAGGACCGGATCGCCGGACTCACCGCGGGGGGTGACGATTACGTGACCAAGCCGTTCAGTCTGGAGGAGTTGGTGCTGCGGCTGCGCGCGATCCTGCGGCGTACCCACCCGAACCTCAACGGCGAGGCTGGCGGCGCGACGATGACCTACGCCGACCTGGAGTTGGACGAGGAGGCGCACGAGGTGCGTCGCGCCGGCCAGGTGGTGCAGCTTTCCCCGACCGAGTTCAACTTGTTGCGTTACCTGATGGTCAATGCGGGCAAGGTCGTCAGCAAGACGCAGATCCTTGATCGGGTGTGGAACTACGACTTCGGCGGCGACAGCCGGATCGTGGAGTCCTACATCAGCTACCTGCGCCGCAAGATCGACCGAAATAACCTACCGCTGATCCACACGATCCGCGGCGTCGGATACACGCTGCGGCTACCCCGCGACGTGTTCAACGCCGGTGCGCCGTGAGGGTCCCCCGCCGGCCGCTCACCCTGCGCGGCCGGTTGATCGCCACGCTGCTGGTGTTCTCCGCGGTCGGCCTTGTCGTGTTCGCCGGGGCGAGCGTGGCGCTGCTGCGGCAGAAACTGCAGGACCAGGTGGATGGCCGGCTGCAGCATCAGGTGGACCTGCTGCTGCGGCACTTCCCCGCGCACCGGAGCTTCGATGATCCGCAACGGCTGGTCAGCGAGTACCTGATCACCATCTTCGGGCCTGATGGCACCGTGCAGGTCGGGCAGCAACCGGGTCAGTCCGGTGGCCCATCGCTGGACCTGGCCGTCGTGCAGCGGCATCCGGATCGCCCGTTCACCGTGCCGGACCAGGCCGGTGGCAGCGCCTGGCGGGTCCGCGCGGTAGAACTCCCAGACCAGCGAGTCGGCGCCGTGGCGCTGTCGCTCGCGTTGCCGGTGGACGCGATCGTGCGGCAGCTCCTGATCATCGAGGGCATCGTGGGTGGCATCGTCTTGGCCCTGATCGGGATGGTCGCGACGGTCGTGGTCCGGCTCGGGCTGCGCCCGCTGACCAGAATCGAGAGCACCGCCGAGGCGATCGCCGGTGGGGAGCTGGGTCGTCGGGTGCCCGACAGCGATCCGCGCACCGAGACCGGCCGGCTGGGCGCTGCGCTCAACGTCATGTTGGGTCGGTTGGCTGCCGCACTCCACGAGCGGGAACGCTCCGAAGACCGGCTACGCCAGTTCGTCGCGGACGCCTCTCACGAGCTGCGCACCCCGCTGACCTCGATCCGCGGGTTCGCTGAGCTCTACCGCCGCGGTGGTGCCCGCACGCCGGCCGAGGTCGAGTTGCTCACCGGCCGGATCGAGGCCGAGGCGACCCGGATGGGCGTGCTCGTGGAGGATCTGCTGCTGCTGGCCCGGCTGGACCAGGAACGGGCGCTGGACATCACCGACGTCGACCTGCTCGTGTTGGCCGCCGACGCGGTGCACGATGCGAAGGCCCGCGAGCCGGACCGTCCGCTGCGACTGGTCGCGAGCAGCGGTGCGGTCCACGTCCTGGGCGACGAGCACAAACTCCGCCAGGTGGTGACCAATCTGGTCACCAACGCACTCACGCATACCCCGGCGGGCACCCCGGTGCGGGTGGCGGTCCGCCGCGACGTGCCGGCGGGGGAGGAGGAACCTCCGGTGGCACAGGCCGGGATCTCTCAGCAGCACACGGCACTCGGCGTGCTGGAGGTTCACGACGAGGGGCCCGGCATCCCCGCCGACCAGGCTTCGCATGTCTTCGACCGGTTCTTCAGTGCCAGTTCAGGGGGGGCCAG
This sequence comes from uncultured Actinomycetota bacterium, assembly GCA_963823755.1. Lineage (GTDB taxonomy): Bacteria > Actinomycetota > Actinomycetes > Mycobacteriales > Pseudonocardiaceae. The sequence continues at coordinate 914,974 of CAWGMP010000017.1, read as the reverse complement.
TTCAGGCGAGGTCAGTTCGAGCGGGGCCGGTTCGGACGGGGTCGATCGGCGCCGTACCCGTCACCGCGGTGGATCGGGTCTTGGTCTGGCGATCACGGCGGCCATCCTGGAGGCCCACAACGGCAGCATCGAGTTGCGCACCACTCCCCGATACGGCACCACCTTCCGCGTCCTGCTGCCGCTGGCCTAGCCGCCGGCTCAGCCGGCCGGATGTCTTGCCTTGATCGGCGCGGAACGCCAGAGCGACACACTCGTTACACCCTGTGGCGTGGCCGCACATCGGCGATCAAGGGGAGAGCGGTATGGCGATCCGATCGGCAGCGAAGCATCGGAAGATCAGACCAGCCAGTCGGGTTCGGGTCGAGTCCCGGCGGTGGGTGGGGATGTTGGTGCCTGCGTTGGCGGTCATCACCGCGACCACCGTGGCCGGTGGTGTCAGCCCTGCCGTGGCGGCCGACAACCCGAATCCGACCGTGATCGTCGGCGGTGACCCACAGGGAGTGGCGGTCGACCCGGACGGTAAGCACACCTACGTGGCCAGCTACGCCGACAACGCCGTCCGGGTGATCGACACCGCCAGTCGGAAGGTGGTCGGGAGTATTCGCGTCGGCGCCAACCCCCGTGGCGTGGCAGTCGACCCCGACAGCCGGCATGCCTTCGTGACCAACTTCTCCGAGAACTCGGTGAGCGTGCTCGACACCGCCACCGGAAAATTGATCAAAAATGTGCCCGTCGGTCGGAATCCGGGCAGTGTGACGGTCTTTCCCCGCGACCACTTCGCCTTCGTGACCAATTACTACGGCAATACCGTCAGTGTGATCAATAGCAGAGACCTCAAGGTGGTCGGTGCTGTACCGGTCGGGGCCAACCCGGATGGGATTGCGATCGACCCCAGAGGCGAGTTCGCCTATGTGGCCAATAGTGGTAGCAACACCGTCACCGTGATCGACGTCCATACCCAGAAGGTGGCCCGCACCGTGCTCGTCGGTCGCGCCCCGCAGAAGGTGGCGATCGATCCCGACGGTCGGCATGCTTACGTGACCAACTACGGTGACAACACCGTGAGCGTGATCGACCTGCCGACTCAGCTCGGCGTCGATATCTACAACGCCATCCTGAAGGTCAATAACACCATTCCCGTGGGCATCAACCCGCGCGGGTTGGCGGTTGCCCCCGACAGTCACCACGCCCTCGTGGTCAACGTCGGCGAGGACACCATGAGCGTGATCGACACCGCCACCGCGACGGTGATCAGTACATCCTTCGTCGGTTACTCCCCTGACGAGGTGGCGATCGCCCCCGACAGCACGGCCTACATCACCGCCAGAGGCGACGGTACCGTCACGGTGATCCGCCCTTCCTGATGCCATGCCATAGGCCAGGTGGTGCCATGAGCTCCGGCGGTCCGACTACTCGCCAAGAAAGTAAGTGTGACTAAGTTAAGTAAGGGTATACTAACTTCTGTTCGGTGCTGGAACGCCGCAGCGCTGGATCACACGCTGGAGCGGATCCTGCGCGCGCACCGCGCTGGTTATCCGCGTGTGTAGAACAGGAGGAGCAGGTCATGCGAGCCCCATTCCATGCTGAGCTGGACGAGCTGATTGCCGACCTTGCGCGGATGGCTCGGCTGGCCGGCCAGATGATGACCAATGCGTCGATCGCGTTGCACCAGAATGATCTCCCGCTCGCTGAACGGGTTATCACTGATCGTGACCGGACAACTGCGATGCTCGCTCATACCGAGCGGCGCTGTATCACCCTGCTCGCGCTGCAGGCCCCGGTTGCCGGGGACCTGCGAGTGGTGGTCGCGGCCTTGCGCGCGGTGGGTCACTTGACGCGAATGGGCAACCTCGCCCGGCACATCGCCATCATCGCCCGGCTCAAGCACCCGAACCCGATGATCGCGAGCGAGGTCCGTCCGGTGCTTGCTCGGATGAGCCTGCTCGCCAGCCAGCTCGCCGCCGACGTCGCGACCGCGGTCGAGCACCAGGATCCGCTGTCCGGCGACCAGCTGGCCGCAGCAGGCGGCGAGGTGGACGCGCTGCGCCGCCACCTGTTCGGTCTCCTGTTCACCGAGGGTTGGTCACACGGCGTAGAACAGGCCGTGGACACCGCGCTGATCGGCCACTATTACGAGCGCTTCGCCGATCACGCGGTGGGCATCGCACAGCAGGTCTGCTACCTGGCCACCGGGCAGATGCCCAAAGGCACGGCGTTGGTCGCCACCGGCTAGATCCAGTCGCGGCGGCGGAACAGTACATACAGCCCGACGGAGAGCACGACGATGGCGATGGTGGAGACGTAGAAACCGGACTCCTGGTTATACCCGGGATAGGGCACGTTCTGCCCGTAGAAGCCGGTGATCGCCGTCGGTACCGCGATGATGGCGGCCCAGCTCGTGACCTGCTTGGTGATCACGTTGAGCCGATTGCCCTGGATGGTCAGGTTGGTCTCCAAGATGGTGGTCACCAGATCGCGCAGGCTGTCGGTCCATTCGGTTGCCCGGAGTACGTGGTCGTACACGTCCTGGTAATAAGGCATCATCGCTTCATCGAACGTGTGCAGGTCACGACGCATCAGGGAGTTCACGACCTCGCGCATCGGCAGCACGACCCGCCGCAGCCGCACCAGGCTTTTGCGAAGTTCGAACGATCGTCGCTGCACGGAGACATCGGGGCGCTTGTCGTCGAACAGCAGGTCCTCCAGTGCCTCGATCTCGTCGTCGAGAGTCTGCACAGCAGTGAAGTGCCCGTCGACCACGTAGTCGAGCAGACCGTGCAGCAGGAACGAGACCCCGTGTTTGGCCAGGTCTGGTGAGGCGTCCCACCGGGCGACCACGCCGTCGATGTCGAACTGTTCCGACTTGCGCACGGTGACCAATGCATTGTGGGTGACGAATATCGCCACCTCGAAGCTCTCCAGCTCTCCGGTCATCGTGTGCAGCGCAACGTCGTAGGCGGTGACGAACAGGTGGCTGTCGTACCGATCGAGTTTGGGGCGTTGACGTTGCTGGACGGCGTCCTCGACAGCGAGGTGGTGCAGCTGGAGTTCCTCGCTGATCATGGCGAGGTCATCCGCATCCGGCGCGCATAGGTCCAGCCATACGGTGACGCCCGGCTGCGTGATGTAGTCGGAGATGTCCTGCACCGGAAAGCCCTCGGCCTCGAGAACACCGTTGCGGTACAGCCGGGTACGTGTCATACCGGCAGGCTAGAAGGCCGCCTGCCGTCACGCCGCGCATGGTGCCACCCGAAGTACGTCGAACGGGTGACCACTCGGGCAGGACGTATGTGACTGATGGCCCTTACTCCCTAAGTTGGGCAAGGCGCTGGCCGGACCCGAGTACGGACACTGTGGAGGGGGATCACGTGTCGAAGCCTGAGTCATGCCGACCGCCGAAGCGATGGCTGGCTGTTGTGGTTGCCTTCGCCGCGGTGGCGGCGTTCGTTGTTGCGGCAGCCGGCTATCAATGGCTCGTTCCGGGAGCGTCGAGAATCGTGGAGGCGGAGCTCGCCGGGTCGGCGACCGGCATCCGCCGCGTGATCGGTGGGAACCAGGGCGCCTACCTGCGGGCGCTGTGGGCGGACTTCGTATTCATCGTGGGATACGGCGTCGCGCTCGCATCAGGTGCTTGGTTGGCGCTTCGATTGTCCTTCACCTCGACGACCCGCCGGCTTGCGCGAGCTGCGCTGGTCGCGACCCTGGTCGCGGTGGTGTCAGACGTCTTCGAGAACGTGTTGTTGCGGCTGAGCGGTGGGGCGGACGGGGCCGGTTATGCAGTCGCCGTGCAGGCATTCGCGTTCACCCGATGGTCGCTGGTTCCGCCGGCCGCAGTCGTGGCGATCGTCGGTATCTGCACAACGCTGTGGCGCGCCACCCGGCGGGATACCCCGCCTCGACTCTCCGTGATATCCCCGTCCATCGATGAGGATGCCCCACTGGCCCGCGGAGAGGCCGACGACCTCGCGGTGTCCTGCGCCGCATGGCGAGCTCACTCGAAAGTCCCCGATCATGATCCGGCGCCGGACCGTGCCACCGAGATCGGTATCTGCGTATCGGGAGGAGGGATCCGTTCTGCGACCTTCGCCTTCGGAGCACTGGACGCCATGCGGACGGTTCTGACGCGGGCGCGGTGGCTGGTGGCAGTCAGTGGCGGGGGCTACGCGGCTGGGGCGATGCAGCTCACGCTGCAGCGACTTCACGACCACAGCGAGGGCATATCGGTGGCACGACCGGCCGACGTCTACCGGCCCGGTTCCTCGGAGCTCGATTACACCCGGCTGCACGGGCGCTACCTCGCAGACGGGACCCGCGAGTGGATCGTAGCCGCGGTGACGGTGTTGCGGGGCTTCCTGGTCAACATGCTGACTCTCGGGCTGATAGTGGTCACATTCGGCCGGCTGCTCGCCCACGGGTACGCCTGGATGCCCTTCGACCCGCGGATGCTGAAGGCGACCTCGTGGGGACCGCAACCGGGTGTGCTGTGGGCGGTCGGTGTCCTCGCCGGTGGGTGGCTGCTGCTGTCGACCGTAGCGGTCTTCGCGGAGCCGGGTCATCGGTGGCGCACCACAGGGCTGCGCAGGATCGGTGACTGGGCACTCGGCGTCGCCGGCGTCGTGGCATTGGCTGGTGCGGGGCTGCCGGCACTGGCGTGGGCGGTCCTCCGCATGCCACCGCCCTCGCTCCGTGACCCGAGCGTGTCGCTGGTCGCCGGCTACCTCGCCGCGTTGATCGCGCTGTTCAAGCAACCGTCGATGCGGGCCGTGATGGGCAGGAAGATCGGCAGAGGGCGTGCCTGGTTCCGCACCGTAGGTGCTGGTGGCCGCAATCTCATGGCTACTGTCGGAGTGTATCTGGGCCTGCTCGCCCTCCTGGGCGGATTCGTGATGTTGTTCGGAGTAGCACTCGCGCACACCGGCGGAGCTCTCACGCGCTCCGACTGGCCCGGACACCTGCCGGAATGGGTATGGACAGTGGTCCTCGTCGGTGTGCTGGGGCTCCTGTCGCGGATGGACCAGGTTCGCTGGAGCCTGCATCCGTTCTACCGGCGGCGCCTGGCGAGTGCCTTTGCCGTCCGGCGGGTGCGGGAGGGCGGTCATGTCCAGGCGAAGCCCTACGACTTCGACGCCGAAACCACCGATCTGGCCACCTACGGTGCGCGGCCGGAGGGGTTTCCGGAGGTGATCTTCTGCTGCGCCGCCCACGTCTCCGGGAAGGATGCGCCGCCGGGTCGACGGGTGGTGCCGTGGACGATGTCGGCTCGGTATGTGGGCGGCCAGCGCCACGGATGGGTGTCGACGGACGCGCTCCGAAGCTGTGCCGGGGTGTCTCCGACACTGCACGCCGACCTGACGGTGCAGGCCGCGCAGGCCATCTCAGGCGCCGCCGTCGCCTCCCAGATGGGTGTGCAGCAACGGGCGTACACCAAGTTCCTGACCTTGACCAATATCCGGTTGGGCTCCTGGCTGCCCAACCCCGCTCACCTGCGGTCGGAGACTTCCTGGGCGCGTCCTCGGCTGCCCCGCAAGCGGGGTCTCACGACACTGGCGCGGGAGCTGGCCGGCGTGTTCTCCCTCGACGGTCCGTTGGTCTACGTCACCGACGGCGGTCATTACGAGAACCTCGGTCTGGTCGAGTTGCTCCGGCGCCGCCCGGCAGTCGTGTACTGCGTGGACGCCAGCTGTGATCACGGAGGTGTGCCGCAGACCCTTGCCGCGGCGATCGAGCTCGCCCGCGAGGAACTCGGGGTCGACATCACGTTCGACACCGCGGCCGACCTTGGCGCCGGACCCGACCAGCCGCCACCGGTGGCGCCCGCGGATCAGCTGACGGCCCAGATGATGGACCGGCTCGCACCGACTTCGGTGATCACCGGCACGATCACCTATCCGGATCTCGACCACCCGTACTGCTCAGCGACCGCGAAGATCGTTGTCGGAAAGGCCGTGCTCACGGCGGTGACACCCTTCGCACTGCTGGCCTACGGCAGCGATCACCCCTCGTTCCCCGACGACAAGACATCCGACCAGTGGTTCGATGCATCCCAGTTCGACGCCTACCACTCGCTGGGACGCCACGTCGGAAAGATCATGTTGGCGCAGCTGCCATTACCCTTGAGCGGTGAGGACTCGCCACTGGGCCCGCCCGACATCCCCGAATCCATGGCGACCACCTCCTAGTGGGATTCTCTCCCAGCGCATCCGCTCGCGATCGACGCCGGCGCGAGCACCGCTTGTGAGAAGGGACACCCGTGAGTGACCTGACCTACCTCGAGGCGATCGTGGTGGGCGCCTTTCAGGGCGTCACCGAGCTGTTCCCGGTGTCCAGCCTGGGACACTCGATCCTGATCCCGGCGCTGCTGGGTGGTCGTTGGGCGCACGACCTGGACGTGTCGACGCGGGAGTCGCCTTACCTGGCGTTCATCGTCGGCCTGCACGTCGCCACCGCCGCGGCACTGCTGATCTTCTTCTGGCGTGACTGGCTACGGATCATCGCCGGCTTCGTCAGCTCGTTGCGATACCGGCGAGTCCGCACTCCCGGCGAGCGACTCGCCTGGCTGCTCATCGTGGGGACCATCCCGGTCGGTATCAGTGGTGTGCTGCTGGAACATCTGTTCCGCACCACGCTGGGCAGGCCGATCCCTGCTGCGGCGTTCCTGATCGCCAACGGAGTGCTGCTCTACCTCGGTGAGCAGCTCCGCAGGCGGGTCGGCGCCGCAGTCCCCCCAGGGGTGCCGGCGGCGGCTGGGATGGATGGACCGGGTTCAGCTCGCGACGCCGGGGCCGCCGCCGACGCCCGGCTGGCCCGGATGTCAGTCGGGCGTGCCACGCTCATCGGTTCCGCCCAGGTTCTCGCGCTGCTACCAGGGATCAGCCGGTCCGGCGTGACGATGGTCGCCGGGCTGTTGCGGGGACTGTCCCACGAGGACGCCGCGCGCTTTTCCTTCCTGCTGGCCACTCCGGTCATTCTGGCCGCCGGCGCCTTGAAGATCCCGGACCTGACCGGCCCGCTCGGCACCGGTATCCATGGCCCGATCATCGCCGGCAGCATCGCCTCGTTCGTCAGCGCATACCTGGCGGTCCGCTTCCTGACCCGCTACTTCGAGACCCGCACGCTGACCCCGTTCGCCGTGTACTGCCTCCTGTTCGGCACCGCCAGCCTGCTCTGGCTGCTGGTCCGTTGACGCGAGAGGCGGCCCTGCAGGTAGGTGTGACGGAGGGCGGCTTGGTCGGGGAGGTCCAGCGGGGGTAGGGGGCGGCCCGTGATCCTGTGCAGGATGTGGTCAGCCAGGGCCGGGTTGCGGGCCAGTACGGGGCCATGCAGGTAAGTGCCGATGATGCGGTCGGTGAGGACACCTTCGGTGCGGTACCGCGACGTGACGTCGCTGGTGCCATTGCCGACGCCGGTGACCACCCGTCCCAGCGGGGCTAGCCCGGGGCCCAGTGTGGTGACACCGCGGTGGTTCTCGAAGCCGGTCAACAATCCGACGCCCGGCACCGCACACGTGGTGACGACTTCGCCGACGGCGCGCCTGCGACCGGGCGCGGTGGTGATGTCCAGCAAGTCCAGCCCCGGGTAGTGCTGGCCGCGGATGTCCGTCATCGACCGACCCAGAATCTGCAGCCCCGCGCACACGGCCAGGGTCACGGCACTGGTGTCCAGCACGCGCCGGAGCTTGTCATGGCGACGCAGCCAGTCTGCGGCGAACAGCTGCGCGGTGTCCTCCCCGCCGCCCAGCAGGTACACCGCGCAACTGGTCGCGGGGACGTCGCGGGCGGTGATCGTGCGAACCTCGGCGGGAATGCCGCGCCAGCGCAGCCGTTGGGCCAGTATCGTGGCGTTGCCGGCATCGGAGTAGGTGCCCAGCACGTCGGGCAGTAACAGGCCGATCGTGACCGTCGATTCTGCGCTCACCCGGCTACTTCCTGTTCCCGGCTCAGCTGGCGGCGGAAGTGATGGAAGGCGGTGTAGTTGGCCACCACGTCGACCTCCCCCGCCGGCAGCACCGCGAGGGCGGCCAGCGGATCGGGCATGGTCTGGTGCTCCAGCCCGGCATAGCTGAGCCGCACGCCAAGGTCAGCGGCACGCTCCCCGCTGGCCACCACCTGACGAGAGGTGAACTGCTCGAAGGGGACATCCCACAACCACGAGGTGTCCCGACCGTCGGCCTCCCGGGCGTTGATGACGACCAACAGCGGCCGCGGTTCGCTCAACATGGAGGCCATCCCGGCCCAGCCTGCCGGGTTCTTGGCCAGCAACATCCGCAGCTGCTGTGATCCGCGGTGCACCACGGCGTACCGGCCGGCCACGACGTCGACCTCGCGCAGCGCCGATGCAGCCTGATCGGCCGGGACACCGACAGCGTGGGCCGCGGCCAGCGCCATGGTGGCGTTGCTCAGGTTCACCTGGCCGGGCAGGCGGATGTCGAGTGGTAGCACCGTGTCAGCGGTGCACGCCTTGCCGTCGTCGATCCACCAGTCCGGGGTGGGGCGGGCCAGCCCGCATTCACACGTCCATCCGGATTCGGTGAAGGCGAGGGTTTGGCCGCAGCGGGGGCACGTGGTCGCATCACCCAGCCAGCTGGCTCCCGCGGCCACCCAGACGCTACGGGTGGCCAGTTTCGCCGCCGACACCACCATCGGATCATCCGCATTGGCCACCACCACCGTATCGGGGTGCTGCGCCAACGCCTGCCCGACAGCAGACGCGATCGCTCCCACCTCAGTCGCCCGGTCCAGCTGGTCGCGGGTCAGGTTGAGCAGGATGACCACTGCCGGGTCGACGGCCCTCGCTACCGCGGCCAGGTGCAGCTCATCGACCTCGATCACCGCATACTCGGTGTCCCGAGCCTCGGCCAGCGCCGCTACCGCCCCGTCAGCCATGTTCGAACCGCCGGCGTTGTGCGCCACCCGCCCGGCGGTGCGCATCGCTGCCGCCACCAGATGGCTGGTCGTGGTCTTCCCGTTGGTCCCGGACACCAGCACCACGTGCCGTCCCGCCGCCAGCCGCCGCAGCGCCTGCCGATCCAGGACCAGCGTCACCCGACCACCGATGATCGACCCGGCGCCCAAACCCAACCGCCGCGACAGCCTCGCCGTCGCCAGCCCGGCTTGCACGGCGGTGCGCGTCCACCACCCCAACCGGTATCGCCCGGGGGGTGACGTCGCAGCCGGGCTCATCCCGGATGTCCGCACTGCCATCGCCCCCAGCCTAACCACCAATCCCTGCCAGCGATCGTGCCCGTACACACGGCGCGCCGGTGGCCTGATGGCCCCCGTCAGCAGGGGCTGGCGGTATTATTCCCTATCCGGGTAGCCCAGGTTCGAGGTCCCGTCGCACCGGCGATCTTTCGACCGTTGTGCGACCGGCTTCGGGGGGGCGGCTAAGCGTTGCTTGCCAGTGGCCAGCAGCCATACCCCGGACAGAGTCAGGGCCAGCCCACCGGCTTGGACTGCGGCCAGCGGCCCGGTGGCGAACGATTCACCGAAGACGATGGCGCCAAGGCTGACGCCGATCATGGGATCGATCACCATCATCGCCGCCAGCGGGCCACCGAGCGGACCGGACTGGAAGGCGGCCTGGCTCAGCAGCGCACCCATCAGGCCACAGCCCAGCGCCGTCCACAGTTCCCAGCTGGTGGCCAGCGCCGGGATGCCACCGTCGCCCAGGATCTCGCCCCAGGTCTTGACCAGTGCGGCAGACAGCGCGAACACCGTCCCGGCGGCGACGCCCAGACCCAGCGACCGGGCTCGATCCCGCCGGGTCAGCGCGACGCTGAGCGCGGCACCGGCCGCGACCGCGACGAGGACGAGCCCCGGGAGCCACTCGGTGATGCTCTGCGGGTCGCGGGACTCCACGGTAGGTTGGATCGCCAGGAAGACGCTCAAGCCTGCGACGGTCAGGGTTGCGGCCAGCAACGCCCGGCGGCTCACCCGGTGCCCGAGCATGGCTTGCAGCGGTAGGGCGACCACCAAGCCCACCGTCAGCAGGGGCTGCACGATGGAGAGCGCCCCGAGGTTGACCGCCACCATGTGCAGCGTCACCCCGGTCACTTCGACTATGACCCCCAGCAGCCACAGCCGTTGGCGCGCGACGTCCACCAGCAGCTTAGGGTTCAGCGGGAACCGTCGGCGTACCTGATTCGCCCCATGATGCTGCAACACCGAGGCGGTCCCGAAGCACACCGCGGCCAGGAGCGCCAACACGATGGAAAGTGCCACAACCCAGCTGAGCCTACTGGTTGTAGGTGAACACCCGCCGATGGCGGGCGCTGGTCGGCGGCCACTGGATGCGGATCGGTAGCCTCCGCGTGATGATCAGGTCAGGGACGGTGTTCAGCGTGGCGGCTGCGGCCGCGTTCGCCGGCTGGGCAGGTCCGGCGCTGTTCCGGTCCCGGGTGCTGCGCGCGGCGGTCCGCCCTGACCTGGCCGGTATCGGCCGACCGGGCCACGTGGCGTTGACGTTCGATGACGGACCTGACCCCGAGGCCACCCCGGCGGTGCTTGACGCGCTGGACCGGCTCGGCTGGGCCGCGACGTTCTTCATGCTCGGTGAGCAGGTCGCCCGGTATCCGGAGGTGGCGGCGACAGTGGTGGCCGCCGGCCACGAGGCTGCGGTGCACGGCTTCAGCCACCGCAACCACCTGGCCCGCGGGCCAGGTGACGTGTGCCGGGACGTGGCGCGCGCAGCAGCAGTGGTCATGGCGGCAACCGGAGCGCGCCCGACCTGGTTTCGGCCGCCCTACGGTGTGCTCACCGGGGGATCGCTGATCGCGGCCCGGCGCGCGGGGCTGCGGCCGGTGCTGTGGACGGCGTGGGGCCGGGACTGGGAAGCCCGCAGCCCGGCCCAGGTCGCCGGCGCCGTCGCACGGCAGCTCCGGCCGGGCGGCACGGTGTTGCTGCACGACTCGGACTGCGCCGCCCGGGTAGCCGGGAGCTGGCGCTGCACTGTGCAGGCGCTACCCCGGCTGGCCGAGCTGATCGATCAGCTCGGCTGCACCGTGGGACCGTTGCGAGATCACCTCACCCGCCGGCAGGCCGGCTCAGGCCGGTCGTGAATCCTGGCGGGGAAAAGCGTGCTGGCGTTCGGACAGCAAGGCCGACACGACCGACGCGGTATCCGGATTGCGCACCACGTGGCGGGGGTCTCCCCGGCGGGTCGCCTGCTGGCGGATCGCATCGATCAACCCGGCCTCGTCCTGCGGCCAGGGCGCCAGCCCGGCTTCGGCGAGGACCTCGGAGTTGGCTATCCCGTGCCCCGGAATCGGGCGGTAGGTCACCGCGGGTAGCCCGGCGGTCAACGCTTCGGTGAGCGACAGACCGCCCGCGTTGTGCACCAGCACGTCGGCGGCGGCCATCAGTTCCGGGACGTCGTCGCGCCAGCCCAGGGCGACCACTCCGGGCTCGATCGACAACTGCTTGCGCAGCCGCTCGTTGCGCCCGCAGAGCACCACCATCTCCGCGACCCCGGACGAGCTGATCGTCCGGACCACACGAGGCACGTCACCCATCCCGAGCGACCCGGTCGCCAGCAGCACCACCAGGCCGTCTGGGGACAGCCCCAGCTCGGTTCGTAGGCGACGACGATGGGCGGGGTCGGGCTGATGGGCGAACCGCGGTGAGACCAGCCCACCGACGGCCTGCATGGGCGTGCGGTAGACCAGGTGTCCCATCCGAGCGGTAGCCTCGGTCACCGTCACATGGTGGTCGACGGCGGGATGCACCCACAGCCGGTGCACTGCGGGGTCGGTGAGAAACGTCACCAGGGTCGCGTTCACCGAACCGGCCTCTTTGAGCTGGCCCAAGGTCTGGCTGGCCAGCATGTAGGTGGACACCACGACGTCATGGTCACCAACCCAGCGCAGGACGTGACGCTGCGCCATCCGGCACAGCCTCAGGGCGACCTGCTGCACCCACCCGGCGTGCTCCAGGTGAGCGAACATCCAGTCGAAGAACGCCGGCGCATAGCCGACGCTCAACCGGTAGCCGTCTCGCAGCATGTACCGGAATACCTGCGGAAGCGCGTCCAGATAGTCCCGGCGGTCTGCTGCGATGCCCAACTTGGCCAGCCGGCTGATCAGTTCGTCGGCGGCGCCGTCGTGGCCTGCGCCGACACTGCCCGAGATGACCAGCACCCGTGCTGTGCTGCCCGCTGCCTGTCCACCCATGTGGTCCCTACCTATCCCAGGCGTCGCCCGGCCGTGTCAGGACTATCTCCTACAGCGTGTAAGAGACTAGCGGACGTTGCGCGGCGTGACGATCCCCCCTGAAATCACACTGAGAGTCATAGGGAACTCAGGGGACGTTCTTGCGAGGGCGCGCCACGGGTCTATCCGTCAGTTCGGCCACAACCAGTAGATGAGCTGGTAGAACGCGATAGTGGCCTGCACCGCGGCGATGGTGGTGGCCACGCCCAGCGCGAGCACGCCGCTGGGCACCAGCGGCTCGGGCCGGGGCGGGTCTGAGTGCAACGCAGCGACCCGGGCCGATACCCCGCATCCAGCGAAGGCCAGCGCTGTGGCCCAGCCAGGCGCCCGGGCGGCGGCCCCACCGGCCAACGCCGCCTTGGTCAACGCCCGCGCGACCAGCTCACGGCTTCCGGTCACCGTCGCGGCGTGCTCATCGGCGCTGCGCTCGACCAGGAACGCCACCGCTTCGCGCACCGGGATCAGCAGCGGGTTGACGGCGGCGCAGACTTCGGTTGCTGCGCGCAACCGATGATGCCTGCCCTGCAGGTGCGCCCGCTCATGAGCCAGCACCACCCGTCGCTCATCACCATCCAGCACCGACAACAGGCCGCGGGTGACCAGGATCCGGCCTGGACGGCCCGGCACGGCGAAGGCGTGCGGGGCGCCCAAAGCCACCACAGCCAGCTCACCGGTTCCGCACGAGCTGCAGACCGCCCGCAGTTCCCGGGTCGTGGCCCGGCGGACCCGCAGTACCCGCACCACCCGCACAGCACCGAAGACCAGCAGGATCGAGGCGGTGACACCGATCATCTTGGGCACCGGATCCTGCAGCTGCACCCCGCGCTCCAGGGCTTCATCGGCGACCAGTGAGGTGTAGCCCAGCAGGGTGGCCGCTAGCAGGACCAGGCCCCAGGTCGCCGCCGCTGCGCACAGCATTGCGGCAATCACGAACGCGGCGGCCCGCGTCGGTGCGGTCCAGGCGACGACGATGCGGCTGATCGCCGCCAGCAGCAGCGACAGCGCCGCCGGGAGATACACGCTGATCGTCATGGGCGGCGCCGCAGCATCGCCCGAAGCACCCGCGCATCCTCCACTGACAGCGAGGTGGCGAATCTCTGCAGTACGGCCTGACGGTCTCGGCCCCGGCTCAGCAGCGCCTGCATCTGCTCGGCAGCGAGCTCCTCGGCGCCCTTGACCGGGAAGTACTCGTGCCGTCGACCGTCGGCCACCCGGCCGATCAGCCCTTTCTCATACAGCCGGACCAAGATGGTCTGCACCGTGTTGTAGGCCAACCCGTCACCGACCGCCTGCCGTACGTGGGCAGCGGTGAGTGGCCCGTCAGCGGCCCACAAGGCCGCCAGCACCTCGGCCTCGAGCTCGCCGGGCGCCCGCCGCGCTGGCGTCCGACTCGACCGGGCACCTCGACCAGCCACTCTGCCTCCCACTGAAGCCTCCCACCGGCCTCCACCTGTCCTTGAGCCTAACCAGCTCAGCCAACCGATCCGCGGGGTGCCGTCGGGTCCGCTCCGAGACGGTGTGCGAGACATTCAGCTCGACGGCCGCTGCAAGGACGTTGCGACCGGTGAGGTGGTGATCGACAAGCGACACTCCGGCGCGGCCTGTGTATAACCCGTGAGTGGCGATCCAGGCTATAGCTCGCATCGTCACTCACAGGGCGCAGCCACCTCTCACAGGGCGCAGCCACCTCTCACAGGGCGCAGCCACCCCCGCACTGTCGGAGCGGTCCGTACCAGCCTGCGCGGTGCAGCACCATGGCGACCTCTGTTGCCACTCCGCAGGGGTCACCGGTGACCTCGTCCCAGCCGTAGACCAGGCGATGGCGAGCGGCGAGCTCGGCCGCGTTGTCCCGCCGGCGATCCCGGAAGGCGACCTCGGGCGCGTCGTGGAAAGCCCGACCGTCGAGCCGGACAGTGAGCGGGATGCCGATCGAGTCGTAGCTGATGTCCTCCCACAGCGTCCGGCCGTCGACGACGAAGGGCTGCTGACGATGCGCAGTCGGGAGGGAGTGCGCCGACTCGACGTCGCAGGCGTACCGCTGCTCCAAGGCCGACTGCACCCCGTCGGCCAGCAAGCGCAGTGCGTCGGCGAGAGCTGAGCCGTACCGGCGTGGTCGCCGTTCCTCGAGCCGCCACCGCAGCTCCTGTACCGGCACCCGGCCTCTCGTGGCGAGCGCGACGAACCGCCGCATCCCCGATCGCGCATCGGGTTCGCTCGTCGCGAGGTCCAGCACAGTATCCGCTCTGCTGGTCCGTGGCGGATCCGTAGCCACCATGAGGTAGGGGAAGGCACGTGAGCGGTGCACCACGACGTGCGGGGGCTGCGACACCGCAGAGCAGCCGTAGGGCACCGTGACGTGCACCGGTGCGAGCGGATCGCGCGCGAGCATCCGCCATTCCTCTGCGGCGGTGGTGTGACTGAGTACCGCCGCAGGGCCGCCGTAGAGCAGCGCCCCGATGATCCTCGCCTCCCTGATCAGCGGGCCGGTGAAGGTTGCATAGACCCGCGGCAGTACCCGTCGCCAGCGCTCGGCTTCGAGGTTGGCGGCGACCACACCGGGCCCGATATCAAGCAGCCGCAACTGATCGGTGTCGAGTAACCCGTGCTGGTCGCGGATCAGCTGTTGCCAGACGGCTGCCCGAGCTGGTTCCAGCGCGCAGGGCAAGCGCGGACGGTGATCCTCGATCATGGGCCTGACGGTCCCCTGCCCAGCCCACCGAGCGACACCTCGTCATGATCATCCTGTGGATCCCACCCCACCTGTGGATAACCCGTGAGTGGCGATGTGCGCTACAGCTCGCATCACCACTCACGGGGACCGTTAGGCCACGGGCCGGTCGGTGGGGGTGATGGGGGCGGGGAGGACGTCGCGACCGGTGAGGTAGCAATCCACGCCGGCAGCGGCGGAGCGGCCTTCGGCGATGGCCCAGACGATCAGCGACTGTCCACGGCCCATGTCTCCAGCGACGAACACACCCGGCACACTGGTCATGAACGACGCGTCGCGGGCGACGTTGCCGCGCGGGTCGTACTCGACGCCCAGCCGATCGAGCAGCGTGCCCTTCTCCGGCCCGACGAAGCCCATCGCCAGCAGCACCAGATCGCAGGGCAGGTCCTGCTCGCTGTCGGGCACCGGCACGAATGTGCCGTCCTCGGAGACGACCTGGGCCAGCCGTAGCCCCCGCACTCGACCGTCGGCGTCGCCGAGGAACTGCTGGGTGCTCACCGCGAACAGCCGCTCACCGCCCTCTTCGTGGGCTGACGACACCCGGTAGATCATCGGGTAGGTGGGCCAGGGTTGGGTCTGCGGCCGGTGTTTCGGCGGGGTCGGCAGGATCTCCAGCTGGGTTACCGAGGCTGCGCCCTGGCGGTGCGCGGTGCCCAGGCAGTCGGCTCCGGTGTCGCCGCCACCGATGATCACCACATGCTTGCCCGCGGCGTCGATCGGCGACCGCGCAAGGTCGCCCTCCTGCACTCGGTTGGACGGCGGCAGGTACTCCATCGCCTGGTGAATGCCGGCCAGCTCGCGCCCGGGCACCGGTAGGTCCCGCCACGCGGTAGCACCCCCGGCGAGGACCACCGCGTCGAACCCGGCCCGCAGTTCGTCGACGTTGAGATCCGCACCGACGTCGACGCCGGCCCGGAACTCGGTGCCCTCGGCGCGCATCTGCTCAAGCCGCCGGTCCAACCGGTGTTTGGCCATCTTGAACTCGGGGATGCCGTAGCGCAGCAGCCCCCCGATGCGGTCTTCGCGCTCGAAGACCACCACGTCGTGACCGACCCGGGTCAGCTGCTGAGCCGTGGCCAACCCGGCCGGGCCGGACCCGACCACGGCGACCTTCTTGCCGGTGCGCGCGGCGGGCGGCTGCGGGACGACCCAGCCCTCTTCCCACGCCCGGTCGATGATCTCGATCTCGACCTGCTTGATGGTGACCGCGTCGTCGTTGATGGCCAGCACGCAGGCCGTCTCGCAGGGCGCCGGGCACAGCGTCCCGGTGAACTCGGGGAAATTGTTGGTGGCGTGCAGCCGCTCGGCGGCGTCGGCCCAGTCTTGGCGCCAGACCAGGTCGTTCCATTCCGGGATCAAGTTGCCCAGCGGGCAACCCAGATGGCAGAACGGGATCCCGCAGTTCATGCACCGGCCGGCCTGTGCCTCCAGCGCGCCGCGACCGAAGTCCTCATAGACCTCGCGCCAGTCACGCAATCGCAACTCGACGGGGCGCCGGGGTGGGTTGCGTCGCCCGGTGATGAGGAAGCCCTTCGGATCAGCCATGAGCGGCCTCCATGATCGCCTCGTCGACGTTCCGGCCGTCGCGCTGCGCTGCCGCTTGGGCGGCCAGTACCCGCTTGAAGTCCTTGGGCATGACCTTGCCGAACCGGTCCACCGCGGTGTCCCAGTCGGCCAACAGCGCATGCGCCACCGCAGACCCGGTCTCGGCGTGATGCCGCCCCACCGCGTCGGCCAGCAACGCCCGGTCCTGGTCGTCCAGCGGGTCCAGATCGACCATCTCCGGATTGATCCGACCGGCTACCCCGGCCAGGTCGAGCAGGTAGGCGACCCCGCCGGACATCCCGGCTGCGAAGTTGCGCCCGATCGAGCCCAGCACCACCACCTGACCGCCGGTCATGTACTCGCAGCCGTGATCACCGACGCCCTCGACGACGGCCAGCGCGCCGGAGTTGCGCACGCAGAAGCGCTCGCCGACGATCCCGCGCAGGAACAGCTCCCCGGACGTCGCGCCGTAGAGGATCACGTTGCCGGCGATGATGTTGTTCTCCGCGATGAACTGTGCGTCGGGGTGCGGGCGGACCGTGATCCGCCCGCCGGACAGCCCCTTGCCGACGTAGTCGTTGGCGTCGCCGATCAGCCGCAGGGTGATCCCGCGCGGCAGGAACGCCCCGAAGGACTGCCCAGCCGAGCCGGTCAGCGTGATGTCGATGGTGTTGTCGGGCAGCCCATCACCACCCCAGCGGCGGGTCAGCTGGTAGCCCAGCATGGTGCCCACTGTGCGGTTGACGTTGCGCACCGGCAGGTCCAACCGCACCGGTTCACCACCGTCCAACGCACCCTCGGCGAGCTGGATGAGGGTGTTGTCCAGCGCTTTGTCCAGCCCGTGGTCCTGCTCCCTGGTCTGGTGCCGGACAGCGTCCGGATCCGTACCGGCCTGCACGTGCAGAATCGGTGACAGGTCCAGCCCGGCTGCCTTCCAGTGGTCGATCGCCGAGCGGGTGTCGAGCATCTCAGTGTGCCCGATGGCCTCTTCCAGGGTGCGGAACCCGAGCGTAGCCAGGTACTCGCGCACCTCCTGAGCGACGAACTCGAAGAAGTTCACCACGTACTCGGCCTTGCCGGTGAACTTCGCGCGCAGCACCGGGTTCTGGGTGGCCACACCCACCGGGCAGGTGTCCAGATGGCAGACGCGCATCATGATGCAACCCGAGACCACCAGCGGGGCGGTGGCGAAGCCGTACTCCTCGGCACCCAGCAGTGCCGCGATCACGACATCGCGACCGGTCTTGAGCTGGCCGTCGGTCTGCACGACGATCCGGTCCCGCAGCTTGTTGGCGATCAGCGTCTGCTGGGTCTCGGCCAGGCCCAGCTCCCAGGGCGTGCCGGCATGCTTGATCGACGACAGCGGCGACGCGCCGGTACCGCCGTCGTGACCAGAGATCAACACCACGTCGGAGTACGCCTTGGCCACCCCGGCGGCCACCGTGCCGACCCCGACCTCGGACACCAGCTTGACGTGCACGCGGGCCCGCGGGTTGGCGTTCTTCAGGTCGTGGATCAGCTGCTTGATGTCCTCTATGGAATAGATATCGTGATGCGGCGGTGGTGAGATCAGCCCCACCCCCGGAGTGGAGTACCGGGTCTTGGCGATCCACGGGTAGACCTTGGTGCCAGGAAGCTGCCCACCCTCGCCGGGCTTGGCGCCCTGCGAGATCTTGATCTGCAAGTCGTCGGCGTTGACCAGGTACTCACTGGTCACCCCGAACCGCCCGGACGCCACCTGCTTGATCGCCGAGCGGCGCAGGTCCCCGTTGGGATCCCGGGTGTAGCGGTCGGCGTCCTCGCCGCCCTCACCGGTGTTGGACTTGCCGCCCAACCGGTTCATCGCGATGGCCAGCGTCTCGTGCATCTCCTTGGAGATCGATCCGTAGGAGATGGCGCCGGTGGCGAACCGCTTGACGATCGATTCCACCGGCTCGACCTCCGCAAGGGGGACGGGCTTGCGGACGCCTTGGCGGAAGGTGAACAGCCCGCGCAGGGTCATCAGCCGCTGTGACTGGTCGTCGACGAGCTTGGTGTACTCCTTGAACACCTCGTAGCGGCCCGCCCTGGTGGAGTGCTGCAGCTTGAACACCGTCTGGGGGCTGAAGACGTGCGGCTCACCCTCGCGGCGCCACTGGTAGTCCCCGCCGATCGCGAGTTCCCGGTGCGGGGCGTGCACCCCGTCGGCCGGGAAGGCACGGTGGTGCCACTTCGCGACCTCGTCGGCCAGCGTGTCGAATCCGACGCCGCCGAGCCGGGAGGTGGTACCGGTGAAGCAGGAGTCGATGACCTCGGATCCCAGCCCGATCGCCTCGAAGATCTGCGCGCCGGTATAGGAGGCCACGGTGGACACGCCCATCTTGGACATCGTCTTGCGGACACCCTTGCCCAGCGCCTTGATCAGGTTACCGGTGGCGGTCTTGGCGTCGACACCGTTGAGCAGGCCCCGTTCAGCCAGGCCTTCCACGGTGGCCATCGCCAGGTAGGGATTGACCGCCGCCGCGCCGTAGCCGATCAGCAGCGCGACGTGGTGCACCTCGCGGGCGTCGGCGGCCTCGGTGATCAGACCTACCTGGGTGCGGGTCTTCTCCCGGACCAGGTGGTGATGCACCGCGCCGGTGAGCAGCAGGGACGGGATCGGGGCGTGGTCGGCGTCCACTCCCCGATTCGACAGCACGATCAGCCGGGCCCCGTCCTCGACGGCTTCGGCGACCTCGACACAGATCTCGTTGAGCCGGAGTACCAACGCCTCCCCACCGCCGTGCACCTTGTAGACGCCCCGGACCGTGACGGCCTGGTATTCCGGCTGGTCACCGTCGTCGTTGACGTGCACGATCTTGGCCAGCTCGTCGTTGTCCAGCACGGGGAACGGCAGCACCATCCGGCGGCAGGAGTCGGCGCCAGTGGCCAGCAGGTTGGGTTCAGCACCGAGCTGCACCTGCAGCGAGGTCACCAGCTCCTCCCGGATCGCATCCAGCGGCGGGTTGGTGACCTGGGCGAACAACTGGGTGAAGTAGTCGAACAGCGACCGGGAATGCCTCGAGAACGCAGCCGGCGGGGCGTCATTGCCCATCGACCCGATCGGCTCCGCGCCGGTGATCGCCATCGGTGCCAGCAGCACGTCCATCTCTTCCTGGGTGTAGCCCAGTGCCTGCTGGCGCCGTACCAGCGAGGCGTGGCTGAGCACCTCGCGCTCGCGTTCGGGAAGGTCCTCCAACCGGGTCAGCCCCTGGGTCACCCAGTCGATGTAGGGGTGCTCGGCCGCGAGCTGGCCCTTGATCTCGTCGTCAGCCACGATCCGACCGGCCGCAGTGTCGGCGAGGAACATCCGGCCCGGCTCCAGCCGTCCCTTGCGCACCACCGTGGCGGGGTCGATGTCGAGCACTCCGACCTCACTGGCGAGCACCACCAGGCCGTCCTCGGTGACCCAGTACCGGGCCGGGCGCAGGCCGTTGCGGTCCAGCACGGCACCGATCACGGTGCCGTCGGTGAACGCGACGAGCGCGGGGCCGTCCCACGGTTCCATCAGCGTGGAGTGGAACTCATAGAACGCCCGGCGAGCGGGGTCCATCTCGGTGTGGTTCTCCCAGGCCTCCGGGATCATCATCAGCACCGCATGCGGCATCGAGCGGCCGCCCAGGTGCAGCAGCTCGAGGACCTCGTCGAAGGACGCGGAGTCGCTGTTCCCCGGGGTGACGATCGGGTAGATGCGATCCAGGTCACCGGGAATGAGGTCGGTGGCGAGCCGGCTCTCCCTGGCGTGCATCCAGTTCCGGTTGCCGCGCAGCGTGTTGATCTCGCCGTTGTGCGCCACCATGCGGTAGGGGTGCGCCAGCGGCCAGGACGGGAAGGTGTTGGTGGAGAACCGGGAGTGCACCAGCCCCAATGAGCTGGTGACCCGCTCGTCGGACAGGTCGGGGTAGAAACTCACCAACTGCTCTTCGGTGAGCATTCCCTTGTAGACGATCGTGCGCCCGGACAGGCTCGGGAAGTAGACGTCGAGGTCGCGTTCAGCGCGCTTGCGCACGCAGTACACCCGCCGCTCCAGGTCCAGCCCGGTCTCTGCCGGTCCCGTTGATTCGAGGCTGCCTGCCGCTGCCGGCTCGAGGAACAGCTGACGGAAACGGGGCATCACCGAGCGGGCGGTCGGGCCGACCCCCTCGGGGTTGACCGGCAGCCCCCGCCAGCCCAGCACTCGCATGCCCTCCTGCACCGCGATGTCCTCGATGGCCGCCATGACGGCGGCTTCGGTGGTGTCGTCGCTGGGGAGGAAAGCGGTGCCGACCGCGTACCGACCAGGCTCCGGAAGCTCGAAGTCGACGACCTGCCGGAACAAGGCGTCCGGCACCTGGAGCAGGATGCCGGCGCCGTCACCGGTGTCGGGTTCCCCGCCGCGGGCACCCCGGTGTTCGAGGTTGAGCAGCGCGGTGAGAGCTTTCTTCACGATGCTGTGATCGCGGCGGCCGGCGAGGTCGGCCACAAAGGCCACGCCGCAAGCGTCGTGTTCATAGGCGGGGTCGTACAGACCCGCTGCCGGATGTCCCTTTTGTGTAAGGTTCGACCCTGCAGGTAGGTGATGAGCGCTCACGAGCACCTCCCGTCGTCTCGATTGCAGCTTGATACACGCATCGGGACGACGTGCACCCATCTGCGGTTACCCGCAGGTTACCTCAGCGGGTTACCAAGTCGTTATCGTTTCTCATCAACAGTCCTGTCCGGCGGGCGCGAGCCGCGCCGGACACCCAAGAACGCCGGCGCTGGTGCCCTGAGCTGGAAGCTTACAGGGGTACCCCCTGGGGCTACCACCTGTGAGCCACGAGAGTGAGGTTTGCCGGGCGGCGTTCGTCGCACCGGTCCGGTCACCGCCCTCTTGGGAAATCCACGGTGCCGCGGATACCCTCGGAAATTCGGACATTCACGAAAAAGAATGAGATGAAGAATGCGGCCGGGAACGTAGCAGAAGCTGATGATCGAGATGCTGGCCGCACCGGTGGCCGGGAGGGGACGTCATGATGGACGCGCAGGCGCTGTGCGCGGCACTCCAGCACGACCTGGCTGAGGTCGAGGACCGCATCAAGGCCAACCCGTGGCTGGCAGAGTTGGAGGCCGGGCGACTGTCCACGGCGGCGCTGCGGGCCTTCGCGGGCGAGCAACTCCAGGTCATCCCCAGCGATCTTCGCAGCTTCGAGATGCTCAGCGAACGGTTCGCCGCCGACCCAGCCCACGGCTATCTGACGGGCATGGCCGCCTCGGAGCGAGTCGCCCTGCCGGCGCTGGAGGTCTTCGCGACCGCGGTCGGGCTCGATGGCCCGGCCCGCCAGGGTTACGAACCGGTTCCAGGCTGCCAGGTGTACCCGTCGTACGTGGCTCGGCTGGGCCGAGACGCCACGCCGGCCGAGGTTGCTGGTGCGTTTGTGGTGAACCTGGACGCCTGGGGCAGTTGTTGTGCACGGATGGTTGATGTGCTGCCCAGTGTTTACCAGCTCAGCCCGGAAGATTGTGCATTTTTCGCGCATTTCGCCGGCCCGACAACCGAGCTGAAGCGAATCAGCCTGGAGGTGATCGACGCCGGGCTTGCCCTGGGTGTCGACCCGGCTGGCATCGCTCGGGCTGCCAGGCTGCTGCAGGCCTATGAGCTGCTCTTCTGGCACAGCCTGCCGCGCTGAGGTGGGTGGGTTCACGGCGCATCGCCCGTCCCGGTGCATAATCATTTCGACCGGGGCCTTCCGCTGGGGCAGCGGAACTACCGGGAAAGGCTGGGTGGTCGAATGGATGACCTTGTCTCGCAGAATGGTCCAGATGGCGGCGGGCGCTGGGGTGCTGTCGTCACGGAATGGTGCCCGATTCGCTGCCCGACGAAAAGATCATCGCCGTGGCAGGACCCGGATGAGCCCTCCTGAGGAGATCCGGGATGCGCTGAGGCGCTTGCGCCGCCGTGGCATCAGGCGATGGGGGTTTCAGCGGGCCACGGTTGCCGTCACCATCGTCACCGGCGCCGGCGGCCCTGCGGTGCTGCTCATTCGGCGAGCCGACTCGTGGCACCCGCACGGGGGGCGATTCGTGCTCCCGGGTGGGCGAACCGATCGCTGGGAGTCCGCATCCGGCGCGGCCCGCCGTCAGCTTGTCGAGGAGTTCGGACTGTGCCTGCCACCGGAGGCTGTGCTCGGGCGGCTCGACGACTACCCGACCCACGCCGGACTCGTGATCACACCGGTAGTGCTCTGGGCCGCCCAGCGTGCCGAACCCGGTCGACTTCAGCCGGTGCCCGGGCAGGCCCCGGTTGGCCAAGTCCTCGCTGTCCCGTTCACCGACCTCGACGTCGAGCCGGTGTTCGTGGCGAGTTCCAAGGCCGATCACCCGGTGATCCGCCTGCCGCTGGACGGAAAGTGGTTGCACGCCCCGACGGCTGCCGTGCTGCATCAGTTCCGTGAGGTTGTCCTGCACCGCCGTCCCACCCGAGTCGCCCACCTCGAAGAGCCCGTCTTCGTCGGGCACTGAGGCCCTGTTCGGGCATGCCGCAGTGGTACTCATGGGGGACTAGCGTGCACGGCGTGCGGGTGGCGACGTGGAATGTGAACTCGGTACGGTCCCGGCTGCCGCGGCTGCTGCCCTGGCTGGACGCGCGAGCTCCGGACGTGGTGTGCCTGCAGGAGACCAAGCTGCCCGCGGATGCCTTCGATGCGCTGGTGCGCCCCGCGTTGACCGAGCGTGGGTACGCCATCGCACACCACGGGGACGGTCGGTGGAACGGGGTGGCGATCGCCTCCCGGGTCGGCTTGGACGACGTGGTCGCCGGGTTGGTCGACGAGCCGGCCAATCCGGTGGGGCAGGGTCTGGAACCCGAAGCCCGCGCGGTGTCCGCGACCTGCGCGGGGCTGCGGATCAGCTCGGTCTATGTGCCCAACGGCCGTGCTCCCGACGACCCGCACTACCGCTACAAGCTGGACTGGCTGGCCGCGCTGCGCACCACCGTGGCCGCCGGGGATCCCGCGGTGACGGTGATCTGTGGGGACATGAACGTCGCGCCCGCCGACGACGACGTGTACGACCCGGCGGCGTATGCCACCTCCACCCACGTCACACCCCCGGAACGCGACGCGTTGCGCGCCCTGGGGCTACACGACGTGGTTCGGGAACGCTGGCCCGGTGCGCGGATCTTCACGTACTGGGACTACCGAGCCGGCATGTTCCACCAGGACCGGGGGATGCGGATCGACCTGGTGCTCGCCGGTACCGACGTCGCGCCGCGGACCTGCGCTGCGTGGGTGGACCGCCAGGCCCGTAAGGGCAGCGCCCCCAGCGACCACGCGCCAGTGATCGTGGACTTCGACGAGGCCCCGGACGGCGATTGCGGTCCTGTCGTGCCACCCCCCTCAGCGCGACGCTGAAACCTGTGGCGGAGCTCACCGGCGTTCCGGGTCGACCTGACGCGCTGGGGTGCTCGGTGGCCGATCTGACCGGCCAGCCGTATCTGGCGGTGGATCGGCAGAGCGTGGTGGTGACCGCTGCTGTGGCGGAGATCAGTACGGCGCTGCATGACGTCACGCTGGACGACGTGCCGGACGCCCTGGTGGAGGCGTGCAAGGTGGCCTACATCCTGGCCAAGAGGACCGGGCGCATCGAGTTGGCGGGAATCGCCGCTCAGCGTGGTCTGGACGTCGCTGGGCTTGTCGAGCGTCCGGATCTGGTCGCGCTGATGGAGATGAACCGGATCAGCACGCTGATCGGTGTCGGTGCCCACCGGCGGGACCGGCTTGTGTGTGCCGAAGCTCTCCGCGAGATATCGGCGTTGCCAGGTCCGACGAAAGACGACACCACCACCGCCGAAGCCTGTGGAATGCTCCACCTGACCACGGCACTGATCGCCGCTCGCGATGGCCGCATCGGGGATGTCGCCACCCACCTTGCCCAGGCCCGTTCGCTGGCCGCGCACACCGGGGAGCGCACTCACATGCGTTACCACTTCGGTCCGACCACTGTGGCCGCCTGGGAGCTGGGCCTGGCGGTGGAGGCCGGTACCGGACCGGTGGTGGCCGAACGCCTGGCCACAGCGCCGATCGACCTGTCGGTGTTCGCCAGCAAGGGACGAGCGGCCTATGTGCACGTTGACCCGGCCCGAGCCTGGGCGCAGGCCGATGGCGCACATGATGGCGAGGCTGTGCGCGCGCTGGATACCGCCGACCGCCTGGCACCGGTTCGCCTCCGTAACGACCCGATCGCCCGGGACCTGGTGGTCACCCTGGACCGGCGGGCCCCGCGCCAGGTATGGGAGCTGGACAGCGTGCGTAACCGCGTCGGTATCGGCAAGCGGGTTTAACGGAGTGTGAAGAGCTAGCTCGATCTTCACCGCAGAATCTCATTCGCCCGCCGCAACTCACGATTCTCCCGCCGCAACTCACGCAGCACCTCAGCATCACCAGACGACGTCCCCGCCCGCTGACCCGCATCAACCTCGGCTTGACGAACCCACCGACGTAACGACTCAGCCGACACCCCGACCTTCCCCGCGATCGACACGATCGCCTCCCACTACCAGCCATAATCCGACTGGGTTTCCCCCCACCAGCGCCACCGCACGCTCACGCACCTCACGAGGGTGCCTCGAAGACCGGGCCATCTCTCCATCCTCCACTGAGGACAGAGCCTCCATCAGACCCGGGGTGGTTCATGGTGGCTGATGGCGCGGCCAGAAGACCCGCGACTAGGCCGCTCAGTTGCACTTACCGTCGTTCACCTGTGGTGAGGTTCATAGCTAGGACTCCTGCGGAGAGCCCGATGACGAGGGAGCCGTCGTGGAACCACGCGAGTCCGTATGCGGCATAGTGGACGGGGATCACGTGGAGTGCTTGGCCGGTGGCCGGGTCCCAGATCCGCACGGTGCCATCGTCGCTGGCTGAGGTGAGCAGCTCCCGGCCCGCTACCTGCACCGCGCACACCCCTCGCACCCAGTCGGTGTGCCCCAGCAGGATCTGCTCGGCGGCCCCGGTGGCCGGGTCCCAGATCCGCACGGTGCCATCGTCGCTGGCTGAGGTGAGCAGCTCCCGGCCCGCTACCTGCACCGCGCACACCCCTCGCACCCAGTCGGTGTGCCCCTGCAGGATCTGCTCGACGGCCCCGGTGGCCGGGTCCCAGATCCGCACGCTGCGATCGGCGCCCGTGGAGGCGAGTAGCTCCCGGCCCGCCACCCGCACCGCGCACACCCCGGTCACCCCGCCGGTGTGCCCCTGCAGGATCTGCTCGACGGCCCCGGTGGCCGGATCCCAGATCCGCACGCTGCCATCGGCGCTGGCCGAGGCGAGCAGCTCCCGGCCCGCCACCCGCACCGCGCACACCCCCCACACCCAGCCGGTGTGCCCCTGCAGGATCTGCTCGGCGGCCCCGGTGGCCGGATCCCAGATCCGCACGCTGCCATCGGCGCCCGTGGAGGCGAGCAGCTCCCGGCCCGCCACCCGCACCGCGCACACCCCCCACACCCAGCCGGTGTGCCCCTGCAGGATCTGCTCGGCGGCCCCGGTGGCCGGATTCCAGATCCGCACGCTGCCATCGGCGCTGGCCGAGGCGAGCAGCTCCCGGCCCGCCACCCGCACCGCGCACACCCCCCACACCCTGTCGGTGTGCCCCTGCAGGGTCTGCTCGGCGGCCCCGGTGGCCGGGTCCCAGATCCGCACGCTGCGATCGGCGCCCGTGGAGGCGAGTAGCTCCCGGCCCGCCACCCGCACCGCGCACACCCCCCACACCCAGCCGGTGTGCCCCTGCAGGATCTGCTCGGCGGCCCCGGTGGCCGGGTCCCAGATCCGCACGCTGCCATCGGTGCTGGCCGAGGCGAGCAGCTCGCGGCCCGCCACCTGCACCGCGCACACCCCGGTCACCCCGCCGGTGTGGCCCTGCAGGGTCTGCTCGACGGCCCCGGTGGCCGGGTCCCAGATCCGCACGCTGCGATCGTCGCCGGCGGAGGCGAGCAGCTCCCGGCCCGCCACCTGCACCGCACACACCCCGGTCACCCCGTCGGTGTGCCCCTCCAGGATCTGCTCGACGGCCCCGGTGGCCGGATTCCAGATCCGCACGGTCTCATCGGCGCTGGCCGAGGCGAGCAGCTCCCGGCCCGCCACCCGAACCGCACACACCCCCCACACCCAGCCGGTGTGGCCCTGCAGGATCTGCTCGGCGGCCCCGGTGGCCGGGTCCCAGATCCGCACGCTGCGATCGTCGCTGGCGGAGGCGAGTAGCTCCCGGCCCGCCACCTGCACCGCGCACACCCCGGTCACCCCGCCGGTGTGGCCCTGCAGGGTCTGCTCGGCGGCCCCGGTGGCCGGGTCCCAGATCCGCACGCTGCGATCGTCGCTGGCGGAGGCGAGCAGCTCCCGGCCCGCCACCTGCACCGCACACACCCCGGTCACCCAGTCGGTGTGCCCTTGCAGGGTCTGCTCGACGGCCCCGGTGGCCGGGTCCCAGATCCGCACGCTGCGATCGTCGCTGGCGGAGGCGAGTAGCTCCCGGCCCGCCACCCGCACCGCACACACCCCGGTCACCCTGCCGGTGTGCCCCTCCAGGATTGCTCGCTCGACTCGGCGTGGTGTGTTCGCCCACCGACCCCGGTAGGGAGCGTCGTCGCGGTGGTGGCGAAACGTTGTGCCCAGGTCGTCGAGTGCCTCTGTCACGCTCAGCAGCGCCAGCCGTTGTGGTGGTGGGGCCGGCAGGGCCCGCGGGGTCAGCCGCAGCACCCGAGCACGCTGCATTCCGGCGGGCGTGTCGGCGTGATCGGTGGCGGGGATCAGCCGACGGAGGTCGGCGCGCAGCACATAGTCGGTGTCGGCGAGCAGCTCATCGATCATCCCGGCGCGCACCGCGTGCCCCGGCAGAGACCGGAACAGGTAGGGGGGCACGTGGTCCCACCCGATCCGGACGCCGTAACCGGTGAACGCGCTGCTGAGAGTCTTTTCGTCATGCGCTGGTGGTACCGATCTCCCCCGCTCCGCAGACAAAGCGTCGCTGAGCGCCTGGTGGAAGAGGCGAAACGCTCCAGTGGCTGACCCCTCGGTGGACTCGATGAGGAAATTCGCCGCGGAGCCCCGAGCGAACCTGGTGAGCTGCTCGATGCTGATCTGAGCGCCGGTCAATGCTCGCAGCGCGAGCTGCCAGAGCTCGGCGGGCAGGCCAGGCGCCTCGGCGAAGGCCAACGCGGTCAACACCTCCCGAGCCGACACCTGCCCGACCGGAGCAAGCCGATCCAGGAAGGTACCCAGCGTCGACTCGACGCTGGGCGTGAACGAGATCGCCGCCGGACTGATCGCAGCGTCGTCGTAGAGACCGTGAGTCCGCGCGACCAGCCCCGCAATCAGGAAGTTCCGCCCGGCCAGTTCCGCGATCCGAGCAGCGACCGGCGCCGCGACGTCGTCAGGCTGGTAGGGGTTGCCAGGGCGTTCGTCCCCGCACAGTTGCAGGGTGGCCTGCGCGTAGGCGGCGAGGTCCTCCACGGCGAAATACTGGGTGTCATCAAGGTCGATGGTGGTGCGGGCCGGTCCGAAGATCCGCAGCAGGTCCCCGGCGTCGTCACCGCGTCTGGTTCCCACCACCACTTGCACGCCGACATCGGCGCAGGTCTCCGCGATCGGCAGCACGATCCCGGAGATGATCAACCGGACCTGCGTGGGATCACTGGCCTCATCCAGCGCATCGATGACGAGATTGAACCGCCGCCCCGCGACGGCTAACACCTCGTGGAGACCGGCCGGGAGGTCGTCGAGGCGTTCGGGCAGCGGCGCCGACACCGCACGGGCGATCTCCCTCGCCACGTCCAAGGCGGTCTTGCCCTTAGCATGGACCGCACAGGCAACCGATCCGGCGCTGGCCCGGGGAACGTCGTCATCGCGCGGCAACACCGCCCGCATGTCAGCATCCGCTGTCGTGACAATTCGCCCGAGAACCGCGGATTTGCCCACTCCGGGTGAGCCAGTCACCACCAATACCTTGCGATCCGGTGTCGGCCGGTCCAGCCAGGCCACGATCTCGATCAAGGCGCTACGCCGTCCCCGGAAGCGGTGACCCCGTTCGGAGACCACCGACACCCCGCGGGCTCGCGGTCGCCAATGCCGATCCGCTTCCTTGTCCGCTGCCAGAATCCAGCCCCAGGCGGCCTGGGCGACCTCATCAGCGGCCGCCACAGTCCACGGCGTGAGCAGGCGGATCTTCTCCGCAGGCAGATATCCGTCCGCGAGATGCAAAGTGATCGCTCGACCGTCCCCACGGTCGTTGGCCTGCCCCACGATACCGACGACGGCGCCGTAGTCCGAACACCACAATCCGCCACCGCTGAAACCGGGTTCGACGTGGTAACGCGAGTTCGCGTCCAGCCGGACCCAGCCATACCCCAGCGACGCACCCACCGTTCCCTCAGTCGCGTTGCCCTGAGGGTCATTGAGGGTGAACCCGAAGGCCCACCAGGACCGGTCAACCAGATCGGCTGGTCTCGGACACCGTAGGCGCGCCGCCACCACTCCAGAGGGAACCGGTTCCCCGAGTTCCACCACCGCAAGATCCGCCATCTGATGCTCAGCCAGCCTGACGTCCATCACGCGACGACGAGCGAAAAGGAGATCCTCCGACATCGGAAAGGCAACCCACAACTCTGACCGCACCTCGCCACCGACCTTGACCACGTGAGCTGAGGTCAACACCCGCCGGTCGTCGATCACCACCGCAGTCCCCAAGGGAGTGAAGTCCGTCGCGGAGGCGTGGATCGCCGCGATCCAACTCGCGTCCCGCGGCACGGCATCGGGCATGAACAGTCTCAGCTCAGGTGGCGGTAGATTTCGGCGTCCAGGTCAACGTGATGTCGAAGTTGCCTTCAGTGGCGGCCTTGGCGATCAGCCAGTTCGCGGTACCACTCACCTTGATCCCGAACTTGACCTCGATCTTATCCGGCGCGGCCTCTCTCACCCTCGCCAGCACAGCCCGCGCGCCCTCCACCGCCGGAGCCACCGCCTCTCGGATCCGACCCGCGATCTCATCCGGACCCGCAGGCCGGAAACCCACGCTCGGCTCGATCTCGAAACGCACGACCGTCCCATCATCGAGCGCATAACTGACCACCGCAGCCATCGAACCCTCCTTCCTGGCAGAGGTTATCCCGGTGTGCAAGGTGACGATTCCCGCCCAACAGCGGGACCATCACCGAGGCCGCAGTGCACTCACCGAGAGGCTCTTACGTTGACGGATGACGTGCTCACCGTCGCACCCACGCCCCAGGCACCCGAAATCCCACCCGTTCCCCGACCGATCCGCATTAGGCAGACGGTGAGGCACCCACCCTCCCCCAGGGCACCTGCCTTCCCGCCGTATCGTGCCACTGTCCTACCCCTGGCCTGCGGGAAGGCACACAATCCCGGCGAGGCAGACCCCACTCACCACCCAAGAACAGCCGTTTCAACGGCCCGGATAGGGCGTGCACCTGCCTGCCTCATGTGGGACCGGGGGATTGACGAGCGTTCACCCCTGTGCGCAGCTCGCAGCAGGACAAGCGTAGGAGCGCGCCCTGGGGGAGGGATGGGCCCGTGGGGGACCAACTATCCCGTAGAGGTCGGTCAGAGCGCGGGACCTCTGTGCCTCGACAGCGGAGCGAGTGACAAACTGAGTGACAATCGGGGCAGTGCCCGAGCGGACGTTCCTGGACGTGCAGGGACAGTAGAGGTGCTGCTACCAGCGAGTTCGCCCAGATGGCGGTAGTGACGATTTACGCTCGTAATGAGCAGGTCCGGAGTTCGATTCCCCGAGGTGGCTCCATGGGTTCCGTCCATGGAAATGACCTGGGTCAGGTCCATTATGGACCCGATCGCGTACTTTTGAGTCCTCTCTTGTTGCCTCTCGTGGAATCACTCGTGGTGCGAGATCGGTTACCGTTGCGCTGGGAGTGTCGCGACAGGCGAGTCGGGATAGCCCGCACGGCGCCGTGAGCCCGCCCGTTCCCGAACCAGGGTCGCTTCCGGATCGATTCCAGGAACCAGCGGATCCAGCTTCCACCAACCGGCCTCCTCGGACATAACGTGAAGCAGCCCGGCCCGCACCAGCGACGACTTGCCACATCCCGATGGGCCCACCACTAACAGCACCGCCGCCTCGGAATACCCAGCAGGAGCCCGCAGCAGCCCGGTCAACTGGTCCACGTCGTGGCTACGGCCGAAGAACCCGCCGTGGTCCTCGACATCGAACGGCCGCAAACCTGGAAACGGCGACCGATCACCTGGCCAGCCCGATCCGCCTGTGGCATCAACCCCTGCGCAGCTCCTCCACCAACGCCGCGCGAGCCGTGTCGGGATCGACAACGAGGTCGGCGTACTGCGTGGACGTCAGAAGCGGGTGATCCACTCCCGGCTCGGCCCGCACCGGCAACACCCGTCTACCCTGCGACAGAGCAATGGCGACCTCGGCCGCGCACCATGTCGAGGCCACCGAGGCCGCAGTGATCACGCAGACCACCGCGTCGGCCCAACACAGCCACTCATGCAGCCGCCGGCTCCACTCATCGCCAACCGCGATACCATCGCGCAGATTCCTATTGAGAAAGACCTCATGACCCTCAGCAACCAGCCACTGGTGCAGCTGACTGGCATACTCACGGTCCGCACCGGCATGGCTGACAAATACCCTGGCCACCACCTACCCCATACCAGTGTAAACGCCAC
This sequence comes from uncultured Actinomycetota bacterium, assembly GCA_963823755.1. Classification (GTDB taxonomy): domain Bacteria; phylum Actinomycetota; class Actinomycetes; order Mycobacteriales; family Pseudonocardiaceae. Next base: position 883,818 of record CAWGMP010000017.1, on the reverse strand, counting down.
TGACGGGACCCTCTGGTGACGGCTTCGTTCCGCCGGTGGCGGGAAGGACAATCCGGCCAGGCCAGTGGGTCTCCTGTAGGGTCAGCTGACGCCAGCAGCGCAGCTTACGAAGCAGCTGACCGAGCCGCGGAGTCTGAAGTCAGCTGGCCTGCCAAGCAGCGTCGCCGCAGGTTCCTTACGACGCAGACTGTTCATGACCGCCTGGCAGGTTTCCCATCCACACAAGGCGATTATCGAAGCCGCCGCGCTGCTGTCGTTTGTTCCGGGCTATTGTCAGCAACTCATCCTGGCCGACACCGTGCAGAGCCGCAGCGGCGAAGCAGACCTCGACGAGGTCCGCCACCTCGGCCACATCCCCGGAGTTCAGATACTCCTCCAGCTCTTCCTCCAGTTTCGCGTGTACGTATTGGCCATAGTCCTCCAGTGACGCGGTCTCGATGACTGGGATGAGTCCCGCCTGTTGGATGATCTCCGGAATCCGGTCCCGGACCAGCTTGCCCCGCATGCTCGTGCCAGTTGTCATGGCGGCGGAGAGTAGCAGGATGACAGCGAGATGTAGTCGACTGCACCGCAGCTCAGCCTGGTGGGTTCGTCGATCGCATGAGCGTGGCGCGACCGACGCTGAATCGGGCCAGTGGTACGTGTCGCGGCGAGCATGAGAGGTGGTCCAGTCCCAGGGACACGAGGTAGTCCACGGACGCTGGGTCGCTGGCGTGCTCCCCGTACAGGCTGATCGGGAGGTCTGGGCTCCTGCCCCGGGCCTCGTCGATGCAGATGCGCAGGATGCGCCCGACGCCCTCCCGATCGAGGTGCTCGAAGGGATCTGTGTCGATCACCTGGTCGCGGAGGTAGGCGCGGAAAAAGCCGACTTCGGCGTCGTCGCGGGATGCCGCCAGCATGAACTGTGTGAGGTCGTTACTGCCGATCGAGAGGAAGTTGGCGTGTGTTGCTAGTTCGGCTGCGTTGAGGGCGATACGGGGTATTTCGATCATGCAACCGATGGCAGGTGAGGAGGTGCGGCCACCGGGCGCCTCTTGCTCGAGGACGGACTCGATGATCTGTCGTGCTCGGCGGAACTCTTCGCTGAAGCCGACCATCGGTACCAGGATCCGGACATCCGCGTGGAGACCCCGCTCAGTGACTGCTTGACAGGACCGCGCGATGGCGGTGACTTGTGTGACTCCTAGGAGGGCGCTGAAAACGGTGGGGCGGGTGGTGTGTCGCTGAGCTCGTTCCGGGTCAGCTTGGGACGATCTTCGGGTGCAGGGTGTGGAGGGTCCGGATCGGGAGTTGTGGGACGCTGCGCAGGTGGTGGGGCATCTGGTCCCGGCTGGCAGCATGTTCGCGTTCCTGGCCGGGCACCGCGCCGAGGTGTTCCCGGAGGAGGCGTACGCGGACTTGTTCTCCGCGATCGGTCGCCCATCGATCCCGGCCACTCGGATGGCTGTGGTGTGGACCTGGGCCTGCACGATCTTCGGACCGGGAGTGCGCCGAGGCGGTCCGCTGTGATCTGCGGTGGAAGGTGGCGTGCGGGTTGTCGCTGTTGGATGAGGGGTTCGATCCGTCGTCGCTGGTGTATTGGCAGCGGCGGATCGCGCGCTCGGATCGGCCGCATCGGGTCAACGACGCGGTTCGGCAGGTGATCGAGGCGACCGGGGTGCCGTCGTGGCTGATGAACCCCTGTTTCGCCTCCGAGGCCCCGGCTACCCCGAGCGTGGTCTATACCGCCGACACCGACCCCAACCATCTTCTGGGGCGTCCCGGCGGGTACCTCTCCAAGGCGTCCTTCACGGACACCCGCATCAGTAGTCCCGGCCTGGCCGGCTGCCCAGCTGGCGCTGTGGAACTCGGCGGATCCGTGGAGACCTACGCGGATGCCACTGGTGTCCAGAACCGTATGAATTACATTCAGGGTATCGCTCAGAGCAATCCCATGTTCGGGGAGTACGATTATACCGCTGGTCCGGCTCTCATTCGGGTGTCGCGGTTGCTCACTCCGCAGCAGGCTGCCAATTATCGGTCTGCTGCCCATCAGATCGCAGCTAGTTAAGGGGTCGATCGCCGCGGATCCCCGGCTGGCCGCTGGGGGTTCAAATGGACCCCATGTGATCTTGCTCCCGGTGAATTTCGTATCGTGGAAAGAGACCTCACCGCCGGTGACTTTCGCGCGATCGAAAGAGACGGTCAGTTGAGGTGGAGTGGTGGCCCTATCGATCCACCGAAACTCGGAGTGTGCTAGCCACACCGCTGGACACTCTTTAAATACCTATGTATGATACGGTTATGCGGAAGACGCATGCTCTGGTGCAGGTGGCGATGGCCCTCCTGGAGGATCCGACTAGCCGACACTGGGGTTACAAGCTGTCCAAGCGCCCCGGTGTCCGCTCCGGTGTGCTCTACCCGATGCTGACCCGGATGCTCAACGAGGGCTGGCTCACTGATGGCTGGGAAGATCCCACCACGATCCGGGACAAGCGCCCACCCCGCAGATACTACGAGCTGACCAGTAAAGGTCGGCAGGAACTCGGGGCAGTCCTGCAGCAGGCCCGGCACGATGCCCGGTTTGCCGACCTGCGCTGGCGGTTGGCGTGATGACCGAGCTGCTGCACACCGTCGCGTCCTGGCCGAGTCTGCTCCTGGTCGTCCTCGTGTTCGGGTTCGCCCCGGGATTCTGCCTGCGTCTGCTCGTCCTCGCCTACCCCCGCAGCGACCCTCGGCGCACCGAGCTGATCGCGGAGCTGTACACCGTGCCCCGCATTCAGCGACCCTTGTGGGTGGCAGAACAATTAGAGACCGCCCTGTTCGAGGGAGTGCCGCACCGCTTAGCGGCGGTTCTGCGGTGGGCCAGCCGCCCGCACCGAGCACGACCAAAAGCCGAGTACATGGCTGGGCTCGCGTGGGGACTGGGAGTGGGGCTGGTGGTGGGCCTCGGAACTGGGCTGGTGGTGGGCCTCGGAACTGGGCTGGTGGTCGGGCTCGGCGCAGGGCTGGTGGTCGGGCTTGGCGCTGTGCTGGGGCCCAGGCCCAGGGCTGGGCTCTGGTTTGGGCTCGGGGTTGCACTCTGGTTTGGGTTCGGGGCTGGGCTGGTGGTTGGGCTCTGGTTTGGGCTGGTAGGTGAGCTCTGGGCTGTGTTCTGGTGCATCCAAATCCGGCGGGAGCGCACGTAGGCCTTCCTCACGGCGATGAACCAGCTCGGATCACCCAGCGGGCAGATGAGCACACCAGGCCTCACACCGAATCGAGGAGTCGACGCACGCTGACCGGCACCGCGCTGGTTCGGGTGGCCGGGCAGCGGTGCCGGTGGCATGGTTGTTTGTGCATCCGTGGCGGTGTGACCAGTGGTGGCGGCGGGACGTGCCCGGCTGTCTGTGGCTGGTTCTGCAACGGCGTACCTGGTCACGGGGTACGGTAGATAACTCTCATCCGGCCACAGCGAGCTCGGCGTCATTGAATACACGGTAGAGAGTGGATCGAGCCACCCGCAACGTGGCGCAGATGGTGGACACAGACTCTCCAGCCTCTCGCATCCGATGGGCTAGACGAATCTGATCCGCGTTCAGCGCGCGGGGACGGCCGGTTTGCTTGCCCCGGACACGGGCTGCCGAGCGACGGTGGCCCGTTCGCGGATCAGTTCGCGCTCGTACTCAGCCAGCGAGGCGAAGATCCCGGCCACTATCCGCCCCACCGGGGTCGAGTAGTCGATCCCCTCCCGCAGCGACCGCAACATCACCCCGCGTTCCCGCAGGGTCTCGACGGTACGCACAATCTTCGCCAGAGACCGGCCAAGCCGGTCGAGGGCGACCACGACCACGGGTGTCACCCATCACGGGCGTAGTCCAGGAGCGCAGCCAGGCCGGGCCGATCATCCCGGGTACCGCTGATCTTGGTTTCGGGACACTCTCCCCGAAGTCGGCGAGCATCGCCAGCGTGTCCGTTGCGCCTCGCAGATACGCCACATGATCCAGGTCAGCCGTGATCTCCCCCGCGTCGATCGCGGCCAGCAGTCGCCGCATCGATGCTGCTACCTCGGCCACCGTATGGTCGTTCACGCTGCCGCCCTCGCCCATACCGGTCAGCGTCTCGCAGCGATCGCAGATTGGCCACGGGATCGTCCGCAATAGCTCCCGGCGAATCGAGACGGGCCACAACCTGCTAGGTCGGACTGCCCAGTGTCCACCGTCGGCCGCGCGCTAGCCTCTCTTCACCTCTTCGCCGAGGTACACGCCCCGGGGCGACGGTCCCGGGGCATCGGCGGGGAGATCACCTCGGCGATGGAGTGGTGCTCTCGGTGGACATTGAGGACGCGCGGACGATCGGTCGGCGGCTACGGCAGATCCGCCATGCTCGGGGCAAGTCGCTGCGAGTGATCGCCGGGCTCGCCGGAATGAGTACCACGCACCTGTGGAGAATTGAGCATGGCGAGCGGGCACTAGACCTCTCGGAGATCGCGACCCTGGCCGATGCGCTCCAGATCGCCCCCTCAGAACTGATCAAGCTGCCGATCCCCGCACCCGCCAACGGGGACACCGACTCTGCGATCAAGGTGGTGCGGCGCGCGCTGAGGGATGTCAACCACGGCCGACCCGGCGGCCACGTCGTGTCGGTGGACACGCTGCGGGCGCGGGTCATGGCGGTGTTGACCGCTCACAGCCGCTGCGATCGGGAACACCAGGTCGGTGCCGCGCTCCCGGCCCTCATCGCCGATCTGATACCAGCATCGTGCCTGTCGGGACTCGCCGAGCTGCTTGACTTGGCAGTGCTGTTGCATTCGGGAGCCACCACCGGGTGGCTACGGGTTGCGGGGGCCGAGCTCGACCTGCGGGAGCAAGCCGTGCTGTTGGGCAGGCAGGCAGCACAGGAGCGCGATACACCGACCGCGCTGGGTCTGGCCACCTGGGGCGGCCTGCACGTGATGCTCATCGATGGCGCAACTGCCTCGCCCTGGCGGAGCTGGACGCCATAGCCGTGCCGACGAACAGCCCGGAGTCGATGCAGCTGGCAGGCATGCTGGCGCTGTCGCGGTCGCTAGTAGCAGCCGCGGACAAGCGGGCCGCCGACGTGGAGGCGCCGTTGGAACTAGCCAGCGAGCTTGCGGAGCGCACCGGGGAAAGCAATGCCTACGAGATGGGGTTTGGTCCCACGAACGTGGGTTGCTGGCGCCTGGCCGCAGCGGTGCAACTCGGAGATCACGAGCATGCTGCGGCTATCGCGGAAGGACTGCACCCGGAGCTGCACCCGCAGCCGGGAAGCCAGGCCCTGTACTGGGTGCATTACGGGCGGGCGCTATCCAGATTGCGGGGTCGCCGCGATGATGCGGTGATGGCGTTGCGGCAAGCCGAACTGATCTCGCCGCATCAGGTGCAGCGTGATCCGCTCGCGCGGGACATCCTCGGTGAACTGCTCGCCCGCACGCACCGTGACGCGCCGATCGGGCGAGAGTTGAGGAGGATGGCCGCCCGCGCTGGCCTGCCGATGTAGCCACATTCGGTGGCCTATTCCTGCTCGGTGGCCTATTCCTGCTCAGGAACACCACGGGCGTGATCGCCTTCATCGTCGTCAATCGTGATCGACGTACCCGAGACGCTGCACTCGCAGCGCGAGCGTGGCCGGCTGCACGCGCAAGGCCGCCGCACCGACGACAACACCCACCACACGCTCCTGATCATCAACGAGACGGACGGTTCGTGGGTGATCCACGGCCTGGGCGCACCCGGCGTGCGGCTGACCCAAGCGACGTGATGGTCACCCTGGCCGAGGCGATCCTGGGGCGTACCCGGTGAGCTGGTCCGTGCCCCGTCACCGGGCAGCAGGCAGGCACCGGCGCGGCGCCACGCATCCACCGATGCCCAGCGCGCACCAGCACCGGCAGATCCGGATCGTGAACGCCCGGACCAGCATGGAACACCTGATCACCGACGAGTCCGTGGCAGCGCATCGCCACGCGGGCCGCTACCTCGCGGTATGCGGTGCCCAGGTGCTGGCGGCGAGCCTGACCGCGCCGCAACGCTCACGCTGCCCGGCGTGCACGCGGGGTGCCCGGTGACCGACGACGCCGACAAATCCCACCGCTTCGCCCTCACCGGGCAAGACCCCGAGGGCCGCAATCGCACGATCATCTTGTGGCGCGAGGTGGACCTGATCGACGGCCACGTGGTGCGCCGGGTGGTGGTCACGCTGGACGCCACGATGACCACCGCGACCGTGCTCACCCTGTGCCCAGGCCGCTGAGGTGGGGCAGGCGATCCTGGACGCTGCCCGATGAGCTGGTACCTACGGTCGATGGCCGATGCCGACACCCACCGAGGGCACTACTCGATCGTCACCCGCAGCGTGCACGCCCTGTGCGGTATCGAGTTCGTCCCCCGACAGCTACCGCTGGGTGGCCCGGCGTTACCCGGTAGCCCCCTGGACCCCGAGCAGGTCTGCCCGCAGTGCCGCACCGCCAGGGGTCCGGCCCGGTGAGCGACCATCCCCCGTCCACGATCGAGGGACGCCCGGTGAGCGCCCCCACAGCGAGCGCGCGGCTGACGAGCTGCCCAGGGTGCGGCCAGATCGACGGCGTCGAGCAGACTAGCCGCACACCCCGTGTGGCCGCGTGGAAGTGCACACCGGTGCGGAATGGCCTGGGCGATCTCGCTGGTCAACCACGGGCAGCGTCCCGCCTACTTCGACCACTCGCCGCACCTCAGCAGCTCGACGCGACACGGTCGGTCCTGCGGGCGATTATCACGCTGGCCGACGACGCGGCCACGCTGTCGGAGCAGGAGCTGCGGGACCGGCTGCTGGCGCTGGCCGACCGGGCCAAGCTGGCCCAGCGCCCCATCGTTGAGGACCCCGGAGGCGTCACGGTGCCCCGTTAAGACCCCGGCTGGCCGTTGGTTTGAGCAGAGTGCGCCCCAGAGCACTCCCGGGCTCCCGGCGGCTGGCCGGTTCCACAACATCACCCACTAGAACACCCCATGACCGTCTGCAAACATGAGGTCTCCTACGTCACTCCCCGTACAAGATCGGAATCACGGTGACGGGGCGTGGTGCCGTATGGCCGGTGCCCGCCGCAGTGCCGGGGCAGGTTCGCAGCCCGGTGTGGGGATCGACACGACTGCCGGAGACAGCCCTGGTGTCGAACTCGGCGACACCAGGGCTGTATGGGCTCCGCCCCAAGATCAAGCTGGCTGCTGCAGACTTCGGATTTCGATTTCATCTTCCCCGGTCAAGTCATCAATATTCTCGATGAGCAAGAGATTTCCCTGCACTCGATGGCTGCGCGCCCGCCTACGCAGGGAACCGGCGCACTCGACCGACTCGCCCAGGAATCCGGATTCGCCGCATGACACCACGCTTGACCGGATCACACCGACTCCGCGGTCCTTGTGATGCTGGTAGGCAAGCCAGAAATCCAGTCCCTGTTCCCGCTTGACGCCGACGTCGCTCATCGTCCATCTCCCGTAGTGCCGAGGTATGCTGTGAGCGTGCGACGGGCTTGTATCAGGTTGGCCTGGACCGTTTGAAAGCTGATTTGCAGCTCGCTGGCAATCTCGGCGGGGGCGTAGCCGTCAAGAGTCCAGGCCATCACCTGCCGCTGCCGCGGTGACAGACGATTGAGTACAGCCAGGATCTCATGTCGCGCTTCCCAGGTTTCCACGTCGATCGACACTGGCACCAGCGAGTTGCGCTCAGGTAGCTGCCCGAGGAGGTCTTCCTCGATGCTAGCGATACAGCGCGCCAACTTTCGAGACGTGGCCGTCCGGGTCCATACCTTCGAGTGGTCAATCTCTAGCCACCACTGGTATACTCTGATCATTGTTTCCTGGGCAATATCGACGGCGTCGGCGAGACGCACACCTTGCCACATGAGGAAAACGACCAAGATCGACAAGAACCTGTGATAAAACTCGTTGAAGTCGGCGAAGTTCTCTGTATCGACTGACGGTTGTGCAAGCTCTGGCCGCCGGAGCGGATCACGAGGAAGGGTGGCACCTCGCAGGGAGGGCTCTGAGTCATCCATAGCGGCCTACCTGTGTCTGACGCGGGTAAGGGCAAGGTGGATCTAGGTGTCATCGCAGCGGTTCTGCGGACAGGGTCAAGTCAAGACGCAGCTCCCCGTTCAGCTTGCCTTCGGCACCTTCCGCTGGTAACGCGCCTGCTGCTCCACCGGTTCGGGTGATGTGCTCGACTCCCAGGAATAGTGTCCTCGGCCTGTTAGGCAATCGTCTTTGCGCTCCCTGGGTAGTCATCGAGATTTTCCGCGACCCGATCGAGCAACACGTCGATGACGAAGAGAAAGATTACGGAAGGCGATTGCTGTAACGACGCGGTGCAGGCAACCGTCGGGAGGGTAAGAGTCCTGTCTGGCCCTTTTTAATCGGCGGTCCTTAACCGGCCAGAACCCTGGTGAGGAACGCGTGATGCTCCAGGCCTTCTGCCAGGACCGAGTCGACCCTGTCGGCGGTGATGGGGATAAGCGCGGCATTTGCGGTATTCTTCGGGATAGTCCGTAGGGTGTCCCGCACCCCCGCCACACCTCGGTTGATGGACTTCACCATCGACACAAGGGAACTCAGCAATAGGATCACTACGATCAAGACGCCGACGCCCATGGCTATCGCGACCCACCAAAAGGTGATCTCTTCAGGCGCATAGCCGTCCGGCCCGCCGGCGTACCCAAACATAAATGGCATCGCTAACCTCCAAGCCTAGCGCGTCCGCGTTCCAGACCTCCGAAGATGACCTCAGCGTGGTCGATCGTCTGTCGTAGGTCCGCCAACGGGAGCGTGTTCCGATATGACTGCTGCAGGGCATGGTTGATCTGTGGAGCCTGACGGGCGATCCGCGCGGCGAGCACCAGGATCGGGGCTACCAGGGGTCTGGATTGCTGTCTGGACATCATGGACTTCCTTGAGCCCTCCTATATCGTCGGCGACTGGACGGCGCTGGGTCCTTTACACCTGTTCTGCCATCGATCGTACCGGTGCGAGGTTGGCGTTGACCGAAGGCAAGACCTCGGGAACCGTCCTCGTCTGATAGGCGATCGCATTGACCCCCACGATGACCGCACCAAGCGTCCAAGCAACGTGCTTCAACTGATAAATCACCTTCAGTAGCGAGATGCCGACAACGGCCACGATCAACGCGACGGCGAGCAACGTGACCCACGCGACTAATGGCATGACTTCCTCTTATTTCTGGATCGTGTTTCCCAGGTCATCGGCTCGCTAGACGCCCAGTGCGCCCAGTAGATGACCAACACGTTTCACGTAGCGGGTCGCACCGATGGCGATCTCCTTGACCGCACCGTCTGTCACAGCCAGTAGCTCTGGAACGTTGTCGAGTTTCCCAGTCAGGATGACGCCGTTATGCAGAATGTCATCCACCGTCGCCCGGATTCGATTCACCGGCGCGACGATGCGGTTCATCAACACTACGACGATGGGCAGCACCACGAAAAGCAGAATAAGGTCGCCAATCCACCATAAAATCATATCTAATTCCTCTCTTTCTCTCGTGAATTGTTCACCCTTAGCGAGGATATGCCACGCTTCGCGAACGACCACCCGTTCGGCGCGGACGCCACCGATGAAACCGAACGCTTGTCCGGAGACACCCCCCACATCGTCTCACCCGCCTCGTCAGTTGATTGCACTGATGAGGACGCCAACGCCAAGCCGGCATCTGCCACTACCGCCACCAATCCCCATCAACGCCGTTTCGGTATTCACGGCCGGTATTATTGTCAGGCATCCAGGTAACCCAAACCCCCTCTTTCTTCATCCTGGTAACCCACACCCCGCGAAGGAACCGTAGCGGGAGCAGCTGCAGGACGAACCGCAGCAGGAGCAGCTACAGGACGAACCGCAGCAGGAGCAGCTACAGAAGAATCCGCATAGGGAGCCCCCTTAGCGACGGCGACACTTTCAGCGCCATCACACAGCAGCGGCAGCGCACCTATCACTGTTGTAGCGGTTTCGTTGATGCGCACGACACCGGGTCCGATCGCCCCGGCCTGGTAGGAAATATTCTTCACGTTCTGCGCGCAGTCATCGAGGTCGTCGGCAGTGCGGTTAAGTAGCATGCCGATCCTCAAGAGGAAGATCGCCAGAGCAGCGATCAGCAACGCGATGACGACGACCGTTAAAACGATAAGAGTCATCTCTCATCCTTTCCATCGGGTCCCGGGAGCTTGGTCATGGTCAGCGCGACCCGGTGGGCCATCCGGCCATCGATCACCACGACACCCGCCGTCGGCCCCGCGGTAGGCCCACCGTCGGGTGCGGCGGTCGGGGCTGCCGTGGTAGGGGTGGTAGCGGCCAACCGGCCCAGGGTGGCGCGCAGGTCGACCATGGGCAGGACTCGCGTACCGAACCGCATCTGCAGCCACCTTCCGGCGACGGTGACATTGAGGCTTTATAGTGCTGGCAGCAGAATCGGTTAGTCAAGCGTCATAGATCCGTAGATGAGGATCTATGATCTAAAGAGTCCCGCAACGGCGGAAAGATGCACGGCCGAGCTGTTGCTCGGGTTGGCCGGTCGTCCTTCCTTGTGCAGCAGGGAGGCCCGCAGATCAGCGAGGATCCCGTCCTCGACGATCAGCCCTCGACCCCAGCGACGCTCCCACGCTCAGGCGTCGATGGGACACGTGACGGGTGTTGTGGGCTGTCCGGATGCGCGGCAGCCGCAGGACGAAGGTAGCGCCGGTGCCGGGCCCGCTCCAGAGCTGGACCTTACCGCCAAGGTTGGCGACGAGATGCTTGCCGATCGCTGGCAACCCGGGTGCCACCGGTAGACAGACTACGCGTCTGATCGACACTGAAGAACCGCTCCAACACCCGCTCCTGGTTTTCGGGGCGATGCTCAGGCTGCGGTCGGTGACGATGATCTCCACGAAACCCTCCGCCAGCCGCCTGCTGACCGCCACCGTGGACCGTCCCCGATCTTGGGGTCACCGCGTTCACGCGTCGGGCGCTGAGGGTCCGGACGGTCGCGAGCCCGTGGTCGCGCAGCCCCCGGCGGTGCTGCGCGACCCCCGCGACTGAGAGAGCCCGAGCTCTTCCTGCGCGACGGCGCCGACCTCGCTGGCGGCCCGTTCGCCGTCGATGCGCGGCCCCAGGATTCGACGACGAACCGGGTCGCCGAGGCAGTCGAACGCAGGCACGAACCGACTCTTGCACTGCATCACATGCTCAGTCAATACCTGACTCCGCATCCGCGGAGATTTATCCGTATTTTACCAGATAATTCGTGATTTTCCGTATTAATATTCCGCATCAGCGGGTATATTCGTCGCCCACCTCTGTCAGCTCGGCCTCTCGGACCTGACTGACCTAACCTGATCACACCTCGACAGCCCCACCGAGTCGCTCACGAGCAGTCACCGCGGTGGCGCGGCCTGCCTGGGTGTGATCACCGCAGGGGTACCAGTGGGATCGAAACCGAACTCCGCGACGCACAACGGAGAGCGGAACAAACCGTGGGAGTTGCGCGGCCACCTGTGATCATCGGGTGTCGTGTCTGCTGGAGTGTGGGTGAAGCCGGAGCGCCAGCTTCCGGTGGCCTTCGCTGAACTCGCCCTCGCCATCTGATCACAACAGCGCGACCGCGACTGTAACGCCATCGACGAGCCCGCCAGCAGCGACCCAGCCGACCGGATAGTTACAGAGCAGGCAAGAAAACGTCCTGACACCTGGCTTCGTCGCTGCCATCGACGGCCCTCAACGCTAGGAGCTTTCGCGCAAGCAGGGGCGGTGAAGTGACGAGCGCGGGGTAATCAGAAGCCCGATCAACCAGGTAGCGTTTCCCTCCGCGCTCATAGATGATCGCTTCTTCAGGGTGTTTCGCCAGGTATGCCCTCAATGAGTCCCACGGCAGCAGATAGTTGTAGGTTGCGTACGAGCGTAAGCCCGGATCGCTGGAAGCCACGATCTTGACCAGATCGGCCTGGCGACCCGAGAGTGGGAACGAAGATCTGACAATGAAGTGATTGCTCATGCCCCCCACCATCCTCAGATTCGAGTACATGGTGTAGACGTAAGCGGTTCGCAACTCGAAGTAAGGCAACAGGCCAGTCAATACCAAGAGTGCGGGCACTGTCGCTAGCCAAATTGGTCCTCTGTTCCGAAGGGTGAAAGGCCGCTCGAGGGTTTGCGCACGGTATCGGACCAGCCAACCGATTACTCCCAGCAATACGGTAGCGTCAAAGAAATACCAGATGAACAAGCGGCCTTCGCTGAACACAAAATAGGCGAAGTCACCCCTTCCAATCCATTGGGCCGTCAGGATCAATCCTGCGAGCGTCGTCCAAAGAATCAGAAGCTGACCACCTTTTCCCTTAAGGAAACCGAGGGCGCTCATCGTGAACTGCGTAGGAAAAAAAAGAACGAACAGAGCAGTCAATACGGACGAGAAATCAACGAACAGATGCAGACGGTCGAGCGCGATCAGACTATGAAAAACCAAGCCGAGAACACTCCCGATGACTCGCGTGCGCTTGTTGAGAAGTAGGATTGGAATTGACAGCTCGGTGCCGACTGTTGCGAACGGTAGAAGGCGGGCCAGGCCCCCCGCGCCTACCGTCAACGGAGTGTTGAAGCCCAACGATCTGACAGTCTCATCAAAGTAATAGGTGCTGCAACTAGCCGCGGTGTCAAAGAACGCGGAGTTCAGTTTCGAAAAAGCGGCAAACGAGTAGAACAGGACAAGACACCATCGCGCGAGTGGCTGAAACGCCTCCGCGAGCATGTTCCTATCGATGCTCCCCTCCTGCAATGTACCTAGCGCAGACGAGAGCAAGGCAAGGTCCACAAAGGCCACCACGAGCCAGTGGTTGCCCAGTGTGGGCGCCTCCTGCCAGGCGACGATCAGTCCGATAATCGCCACTAGCATGAGCGGGAGGTTACGCGCCGGCCTGGCCAGCAGCCAGATCGCGAACATCGCCAGGAGTGCGTGGGTGAGCCCGAGCGCTGTGGGGTTACCGAAAATCCCCACCGCGGCACCGCTTGGCCCTAGGACATGGAAAAGAGCGACAACCGCCCATAAGGATGAAAATAAGGTAAGCGTATCCCCGGCACTTGCCCTCGATACGGGTGTGTCTGGCTTATCGTGAGAACTTCTGTTCATCATTGGAAGGCCGCCGTGTCCGCACCGTTGAGGCTCAAGCCGCAGAACTGGCACAGCGTGTGGTCGGGGCCGTTGTTCCGGCCGGCTCTTTGACTCTGTACGAACTGCAGGTAATTGATCTGCCGGGTGGGCCGGGTGTGGACCCGTCGAAAGTGGCGGCGAGTCGCAGTGGAGAAAACCTCATCGGCCAATCGAAGTCGCCGCGTCTCGGCCACGACTGCACCTCTCACAAACACCGATACAAGGTTGGCCCTTGTGTCCGGACAATGAATTGGAGAAGTCCCGCGGCCGACTAAGAGGTTATCAAATAACCTACAATGAATAATCGTTCGCCTGGACATTTATCAACAGTGCAGATGCGCGTCGCGCGCACGGTGACATCGTACTCATCGCTTACCGGGTCCCGTTACCACCGCAGAAGGGATCCCGCCGATAGTGACTGACTGGACCCATCGGCGTTGCTGATCCGGCCTTCCCGTCGCAGACCCACTAGCGTCAGTATCGCTGCGATGGTGTTCATCCTCGCCGCGCTGGACCGGGCGAAGAATCGGTGGCGCCGATGGTGCGCGCTCGCCAGTCGTGAGCGGGAACCGGTGCAAAGGACACCGATTCTCCCTCACTCAACTCGCCTAAACCTGAACGTCACGGGGTTCGATGTTGATGGCTGAAACGCCCCCGGGTCGGCCGGGGTGAACACCGCGGTCAGCGAGTGAGAGCCCGCAGGCAACACAAAGAAGCCGCCGAAAGCAAAGCCGCCAGCGACCGGCACCGGGACGCTGAGGCTGGTGGTCCCATCCTTCAACTGCACGGTTCCGGAGGCGTTGAAGGGCGCCACATTCGCAATGGGAATCACGAAGACTCCCAGTCCAAAGGGAAGGGAAATGTGGATCACGTGGAGCTTGGTCCTCGTGGCCTTCACCCCGGGTCCGGGTGTCGGTGTCACTATCGGAGTTGGCGTCACCACCGGAGTCGGAGTTGGCGTCACTATCGGAGTCGGAGTCGGAGTCGGCGTCACCACCGGCGTCGGCGTCGGCGTCGGTGTCACTATCGGCGTCGGAGTTGGCGTCACTATCGGAGTCGGCGTTGGAGTCGCGGTATTGATGGCGGTGTAGTGCGTCGGGGTATCGAAGGTGAGGCCTCCGGTAAAGGTGCCGAACACCGTCAGTCCGGTGCTATTGAGGCAATGCGTGATCAGGTGGTACTCACCGACTTGAAGCGTCTTGCCACGTTGGGTAGCGGCGTCCCGGAGAGTGGTGTTGAACTGCTGAACAAACGGTTGGGTCTTGGAGAACTGAGGGGCGTTAATCCGGGTGACCGGGAACGGGTTGGAGTCTGGGAAGACCGCGGTGGGGTCTGGAGCCGTCCCGTCTGGCTGGACCGGCCCGACGAGTAACTGGTCGGCTCTGGTGTCGTTCGGGTCGTTCGGGCAGGGACCCGACGTGGTAGAGCTCATGAGTGCGGCGTCGTCGCCCTCTGCCGGTTGTGCGGTGAGGGAACCCAGCGATCCCGCCGGTACGGTGGCGCCGGCTACTCCACTCACCAGCACTGTCGACCCGGCCGTGACCGTGGCCACCGCCGCCCCTGATACCAGCCGCGTCAATAGTCTCTTCTTATGCACGATGTGACTCGCTTTCTCAGAGGAAGGAGGCCCCGTTAGGTGGTATAGATGGTGGTAGAACCGCGGTGCGGGTTGTTGGAAAGCCGAAGCGTGCGATCGTCGCGGAATTGGGACAAGTCCCCGCGGAAGGGGGCTCCCCCCGGGTTCGCCTCAGAATCTGCTGGCCGTTTTCGGGTGATCACGATGAGCGACGCTTCCGGATCTGCCTCGCCGTCACCCCGACGACTGACACTGTGCCGAGCACCGCGCCGATCAGGATCAGCCACGGAACGCCCCGGACGGTCCCGTCGTTGCGCTGGGAGGCAAGCTGTCCGACCGGTGACTGGTCCTGGGGCGCATCGGCCCTCGGCGCCTGGGCAGCAGGTGAGGGTGCCAGCCGGTCCGTTGCCTTCCCTCCAGGCGTCCCGGACGCCGGTGGGGATGACGTCGCGTCCGGGTCCACCGCGGACCCGTCAGCAGCCCTCTCGCGCGGCGGGGGCGGCGGCCCGACCGGCTTCGCCGACCCGATCGCCTCGTAGGTCGTAGGGCTGGTGAATTCCAGCGATCCGGTGAATTCCCCGTAGCTTTCCAGGGTGAGACGGTTGATGCAGTAAACCGTGATGTCGTAGCGACCTGTCAACGTGGTGCGGATTTTGTTCGCGTAGTCCCGCATGATCAGCGCGACATAAACATCAAACCCGATGGTGTGGGATAGGCCAGCTTTGGTGATGGCAGTGATGATCTGACCGTCGGGCGGGAAATCGTGGCCGCGCATCTTGGCGTAGTAGGCGTTGGCCTGCACCGGGCACCCAGCTGACGTGCGTAGTCGGATCGGGTCCAGGTCAGTACCGGTACCCGGGATGACGATCACCCCGCCGATCTGGTCGGCTAGTGCGGCCGCCGGGGCCACCGGCACCAGCACCCCCAGCGCGACCGTGACCATGACGGCGACGCGGAACAGTCGGTTCATGGAATTCCTCGCCAGTCGTGAGCGGGAACCGGTGAGAAGGGCACCGGTTCCCGCTCACGGGGTTCTCAGATGGCGGTCAGACGTGCCGTCCGCCGAGGATGGATTGACTGAGTTGTTGCACCTGGGTGAGGATCACCCAGGTGCAACAAGAACCCCTATGACCTGATCGTCACCGTGTTCGACGTGGATGGCTGGAAGGCCGCCGGTTTAGTCGGAATGAACACCGCGGTCACGTGCGAGCCTGCAGGCCGGAACGCGATGAGCAAGGCATGGCCGTCGGTTACCGGAACCGGGTTGCCGATGTTGATGTTCCCGTCCTTGAACTGGACGGTTCCGATCGGATTGCCTTGGTTGCCTACGGTTGTCACCCGCGCGTCGCCGATCACCAAGACCCCTAGGCCGTCAATCTTGATTTGGACCGGCACCGACAGCGTGGTCATCGTTGCCTTCGGCGCGGGTGTGGGTGTCGGTGTCGGGGTCGGCGTTGGAGTCGGGCTTGGAGTCGGGCTCGGGGTTGGAGTCGGTGTCGGGGTTGGTGTCGGGCGTTGGTGTCGGGGTCGGCGTTGGAGTCGGGGTTGGAGTCGGTGTCGGGGTTGGAGTCGGTGTCGGGGTTGGTGTCGGGGTCGGCGTTGGAGTCGGCGTTGGCGTCGGCGTCGGCGTTGGAGTCGGCGTCGGAGTTGGTGTCGGTGTCGGTGTCGGTGTTGGCGTCGGGGTTGGTGTTGGTGTTGGTGTCGGTGTCGGCGTTGGAGTGGGGGTCGGCGTTGGTGTTGGTGTCGGGCTCGGTGTGGGCGTTGGCGTCGACGGAGGGATGACGGTGTAGTGCGTCGGGGTGTCGAAGATGAGACCCCCGGTGAAGGTGCCGAACACCGTTATCCCGCTGCTATTGAGGCAATGCGTGGTCAGGTGGTACTCACCGACTTGGAGCGTCTTGCCACGTTGGGTAGCAGCGTCACGCAAGGTCACCTTGAACTGCTGAACAAACGGGCCGGTCTTGGAGAACTGGGCCCCACCGATGGAGGTAACCGGGAACGGGTTGGAGTCTGGGAAGACCGCGGTGTCCGGAGCCCCCCCGTCTGGCTGGACCGGCCCGACGAGTAACTGGTCGGCCCTGGTGTCGTTCGGGTCGTCCGGGCATGGACCCGAGGTGGTCGAGCTCATGAGTTCGAGGTCGGTGCCGGACGCCGGTTGGGTGGTGAGAGAACCCAGCGATCCCGCCGGTACGGTGGCGCTGGCCACCCCACTCACCAACAGCGCCGAGCCGGCCGTGACCGCGGCCACCACCGCCCCCGACACCAGCCGCGTCGATAGTCTCTTCTTACGCACGATGTGACTCACTTTCATAAAGAGATGGGGAACTAATTAACGGTGCCGGTGTTACCGCAATCCGTGCGCAGGTTGAAACCATGCTGCTGAATCGTCGTGGGATTAGAACAGACCTTGGACGTCGGTCCAACGAACAAGTTGTGGACAGACCCCGATCCGGGGACGTCGGTGTTTCTCACGACGTTGTAGACGGGCCGCGAAATGAACGATTGGTCGTTCAGAACCTCCGGAGGGACACCGTTGATCCCGCCGAGAGCAGCTGCTCCGTGGATATCGGGTTCCACCTGGTTGAGCTGGGCGAAGTACGGCGCGGATGAGTACGTGATCAGCTGTCGCGGGTCGGTGAGCACACGACCGTCGTTGGCCAGGAATCCCTGCTGGACGCAGGGGGGTGGAGGATCAGCGACACCGATCTTCTGGAGGAACAATGTCCGGTTTCCGGCACCGGGTGTCCCGATCAACGGCTTGAAGGCATTCGGTCCGGAAGTGAACGCGGGATTGCAGGAATAGATTTCGTGCAGATCGCTGACGCTCAGGTCCGGGGGAACAGTGCCATCGCCGCGGAACGCGTAGGTGAGAGCGTCGGTGGCGAACGGGATGTAGGTAAAGCCAGTGTGAGTGCCCGCATCGGAAGCGGTCACCACCCGGGCGAAATCCAGACAGGTAGGATGGTCGACCAACGCTTGGAGGCCGGGGCCGCCTGAGTTGGGCCGGGGGAAGGTGCATCCGGCTTTAGGGGTGATGTTGCTCGGCTGCGGATCGATGTCGTAGGACGCGCAATTGACCGGTGATACCTTGTTGTTGTTGCACAGGTCGTTCAAAACGCCCTGGGTCGTTTGCGCGCCGGAACCGGTCACCGTTCCGGCAGGGGGAGGCGAGACGGGGGGGTCGGCCAGCGCCGTGCCCACAGTCAGGGCCAGGGTCGCCAGACTGGCGCCGGCAGCCAGGAGCAGTCTTCTCTTTCGCATTTCAGCTATCCTTTGGAGCGCAGGGATGCACGGACTGCTGTCCGGGCACGCGCCGGTGACGGGCGAACCAGTGGCATGCCAACCACGCCGTCACTAGCTGTCTTGCATGCAGAAAGTCGGTCGGGCGGTGGCCGGGAGCTGGAGACTCCTGGTCACCGCTCGGCTGGCGTCACCTCCTTTCGCAGGCGGCGTCGTAGCCCACCGCTGAGCAGCTGCATGACCGGGGAGGACGCGGCAGCCAGCGCGCTGGCAATGAGGATCACCAGGAGCAGCGCGCCCACCGCGGGGGCGGGCAGTGACGGTGTCTGCCGCACCCGCGCGGCTGGCTGCTGAGCCACGCTGGGCACCTTGACCGGCGGGCCACCGCCCGGGGCGGTGACGCCCGGGAGCGTCGCGGCAGGCAGGCCGCCCACCGGGCTCGTCGTGGTGGTGCTGGTTGCTACCGGCGTGGTGCCACCGGTGGGGTTCTGGGTGGGCACGGTCGTGGTCGGTGCCGGCGCCGGTGGGCCGGGGACTGTCTGGCTGGTCTGCGCCTCGAGGGCAGCGGCGGCGGCGATGGTCTGCGCCTTGAGCGGGTCGGGCAGGGCCACCATGCCCAACGGGAGCTGGCCGGGCGCCAAACCCTGCTGCTGACCCGGGCCACCCGCGTAACGCAGGAACGCGGCGTAGTCCTTACCGGCCGCCGTGTCCAGCATGGAGGGTGAGGTCACCGCGTAGCTCAACGCGGTCAACGGGTAGGCCGCCGGGTCGCGGGCACCGGGATCGGATGCCAGCACCCCCGGGACCGCGCTGGGTGTCATCGCCGCCTCACCGGCCAGCAGGTTCGCGGTAGTGGGGGCGACGAACGTTCCCGCGGCGTTGACCAACTGCGCGGTCGGCAGGCCGTACCGGATGGCCGTCGCCGCGTCCACCACCGCGACCAGCCCCTGACGACCAGCGCCCTGCCGCGCGACACTCGTCGGAACGACCATGCCGCCCGAGAAAAGCGGAGCCTTCCCCTGGGTGTCACCGCGGCTGGTAGAGCGGCCGGCGTCGTGCATGTCCTTGGTGAACGGGTGGAGATCCAAATTGCAGGTCTTCAGTGTGACGTTGTTGGCGCTGTCGAATTGGTCGCTACAGCTTTGGTCGTTGCGGGGGAAGGTGGACGTCGGCAGGGCGAGATCCTTGTTGTGGAGGTTGACCACCATTCCCCACGGGTCGGCCGCGCCGGCGAGGAACGCGCTGGCGTCGTGGTCGGCCTTGACCCAGCTCCACAGCAGCGAGGTGACGTCTGCACCGTTGAGCTGCACCAGCGCGTCCGGCACCGGTTCGTTCCGGTCAACGAACCCCTGGTAGTCGTGATTGAGGTCGAGGAATTCAGGATCGAACAGCAGGCCGATGGGGTTGTTCTTCATCTCATCCGGCGGGGCCACCAACGATCCCAGGTAGGACTGGGTGAGCAGTTTGGCGACCAGCCGCGGTGTGAGCTTCATGGATGTGAACCGCTGGCCGTTGCGCGCCAGGTCCGCGGGGGCGGTGTGCTGGTAGTCGGGCTGGTTGTCGATGTTGAAGGCGAAAGTCAGTCCGGACAGCCCCACCGGTGCGTAGACCAGTGGATGATCCGCCGGCACCTGGTCAGCGGGGATCGGATTGGTCACCAGCGCCAACCGGCCGTCCTGCCCCTGGCTGCGAGCCACGTCGTCGGGCAGCTGGGTGTAGCTGAACAGAGTGCCGCCGTCCGCGCACAGCGCGGGCTGCCACGACCTGACCGCATCGACCGCGAGCTCGTGACCGATCACGGGACGCTCCGGCGCCCCGATCGGGCAGGCCTGACCCACCGGCTGGAACTCCAGCTTGACGACGATCCGGTTATCCCAATTGGACTGACTCAGTGGCGAGGACTGCAGGTAGGAGTCTGTGCCGGACTTGCCGGTGCGGGTCGAACCGTCCACTTCCTTATTCCCGCGCGGCACGATCACCAGCCAGCAGCTGCGCCCGGTGGTGGAGCCGCCGGTGATCACCGGCTCACCACAGCCGAGACCCGCGGCCTGGCGCGATGTCTCGACCTCGAAGAACTCCTCACCCTTACCATCACCATGAGTACGAGCAAACGGAATCTCATTGGTGACCTGGGAATCGAAGAAATCGTTGCGTTCGTCCGCGGCAGGACCGGTCGGCTGGGGTCTTCCCACTGCCCAGAACGGCAGGTAGACCGCGCCGAAGCTGCCCGGCGGTAGCGTCAGCGTCTCCTTCGGGTCGGCCGGGTTGCCACTGAGCTGCCGGCGCGTCTCCCGGCCATCGACTACGGCGTTCGACGCGCCGAACTGGCACTGGGTGCGGTCCGGGCCTGCCGGGTCGTCACCCCAGCACTGCATGATCTGCAGGTAGTTGAGTGCGAAACTAGTTTGGTCCACAGTCGGTGCGCCGCCTGTCCAGGAGACCTTGACGGTCTGGTTGATCAGGTTCGTGGTCTGGCTAACGGTCACGTTCAGGTTCGCGAAATCCCCAGTTCCCGACACCGTGACCGCCGACCCAGGCGGCGCTGGATCCGCCGTAGCGGCGGAGACCGGTGGGGAGCTGAGCAGGCCGCCCACCAGCGCCGCCGCCGACATCATCGCCAGCAGCAGTCCCCCAATCCGGTGCCCGTTCATGCTTGCGATCCCCCCGGGCTGCGCATGGTGCGCGCGATCAGCCGGTCGCCCCAGCCCCAGCACCAGCACGAGTAGCAGCGCGTAACGCCAGCGCCCCCGAACGCCCAGGGCAGATGCATGACCGGCGAGGGGGCCGCCGACGCGGCGCAGATGAGGATCGTCACGGGGTCACCTCCACGCAAATACGAGTACGAGGTGGTGACGCTGCGCCTTGAAGGTGAATGAGAGAGGTCCGACAATCGAACAGAGGATTGCTGCCAGCCCCACGGGGGACGGCCACGTATCGTTACAGATTAAGCTTGTCATCACTCATAAGAGTGAATTTCTCCCTTGTGTCGACGGTTTGCTTCCGTGCCCGAGTCGGCCGCGTCCTGGGTGTCACAACAGATTCGGCAGCATGGCGGCCATCTCGTCGACCACGAGCAGGCCGAGCGTGACCAGCACCGGCACGCCCAGCGCCCAGGCCGGCCACGGTCCGGCGAGGAAGCGGAACCACACCGTGGCGATAGCCGCCCCGACCAACAACACCGACCACTCGAACACGCCCAGCAGTGCCGATCTGTCACCGGCCAGCGCCGCTTCGGCGGGACGCAGAGCCTGTGCCGGCAGCTGCGCGGGTCTGGGTCGGACGGCGCTGGTCAGGTCCGCGTCGACGCGGAGCACGTCGGTGGGCTGCAACGCCGGCCCATCGGTGGTCACCAGGGTGAGCCGGCCGCGGTTGGGGGCCAATGTCGGTGGCACCGGGTCACCGGCGTGCCGCACCCCCAGCACCGCAAACGAGTTCCTGCCCTGTCCGGTGATCACTGTGATCGTATCTCCAGCGCGCAGCTGGTCGATCGACCGGAACGGTCCGCCATAGGTCGCCCGCCGCCCGGTGACCACGCTGGTACCGACCTGGCCCGGCAGCGGGGTGTCGCGCCGGTGACCCGGCCCCGACATCAGCGGAGCTGATGAGGTGCCCTCCACGACGATCTCCCGCAGCTGCAACCTCGGGATCTCCAGCAGGGCCACCGGCGATCCCACAGCCAACGGGGTGTTCGCCTCGTCGTAGGGACCCACCGGCGCGATCCCTCTGGCCAGCTCGGTGCGGAACTGCGCGGCGAGCTGGGCCTGATCCCGGTCGTGACGCAGGTTGCCCAGCAAGGTCAGCTCGATCAGGAAACACACGCCCAGCATCGCGACAATCGCCAGCGCCTGGGCAGCCAGCCGGTATCGGAGGGAGTTGCGGGGCGCCGTGTCGGCCAGCGGCCACCGAGGTCCCCCGACGCGGCGGACCGGCCGCTGGCCCTCCCGGTAGCTTCCCTCTGCTACGGGAGCCGCGTCCTGGCGGTGTGACCATTGACTACGGCGTGTTGACGGTGGGGTCACCGCGTCCTTTCCGGCTGTGCATCCGGTACACCAACAGTGGTGGCCCGAGCGCCAGCCCGAGCAGCACGACGAGGGTAAGGACCACGAGCAGCATCTGGCGCCGGTTGTCGAAGGCATCCACCGACACCGGCACGGCGGAGACGCCGGCGGAGCCAGAACCACCCGCCAGCGGCGTGCCACCGATCACCTGCCCGGTGTCCGGGTCGACACCCGCCGCCGGTCCGCCGGCCGGACCGGTTCCGTCCGCGAGCTGCCCGCCGGCATCACCGCCGGCGGCGGAGCCCGTTGCATCGTTGCCACCTGGTCCCCCGCCGCCTGCACCGCCACCACCGGAACTGCCGGTGCCGCCTGCGCCGCCGCTGGTTGGCGTCGGGGCCTGAGCCCCGCCAGTGCCGGTAGCGCATTGCGTCGCCGCTCCCTTGAGGTCGCACGGGCTGGGCTGCGGCGCGTTCTTGGCTACCAGGTTCCCCCCGTCCGGGGAGACCGTCGGGTTGTTGCACCTCCTCAGGTCGTTGCGGTTGAGTTTCTTGGTGGAGTGAGGAATCTGGTTGATCTGATCGACCCCGGCCTGCACCAGGTTGATCGGCAGCGGTGAGTAGCCGAGAGTATCGGCCTGCTGCTGCCCCTCGCACAGGAAGTAGGCGGCGAACTCGGAGAGCGTGGCACCCTTCTCGTTGGTGAAGTTCATGGTGGTGTCCTTCGGGATGATCATGTAACTGTAGCTGGACAGCGGGTAGGTCCGGGGGTCACCGTTGGTGTAGACCTGGCTCAGGTCCTGGGTCAGGTCCGGCGCGATTTTTGCGTTGAGCAGCGCGACGGCGACGCCGCCCGCCTTGGGCTCGACGTAGTAATTCGCCTTGTTGAGCACCTTGGCCACTGGGAAGCCTGCGTTTCGCGCGTAGGAGTACTCCACAAAGGTGATCGCGCCTTCGCTCTGGTCCTGGGCGACAAACCCGGACACGCCCTGGGACTGCGCCTTGGCCTCCATGCCGCGGGCCACCGGGTAGAAGGAGGTGAACCCGCAGGGCGTGAGATCTCGGCCGTTGCGGTGGCAGTAGTCGTCCCACAGGGCCGGGTACTGGCTGGCCATCCAGGCGGTGAACTGAGCGCTGGTGCCCGAGCCGTTGGAGTAGACCACCGGCACGATCGTGCGGGCCGGCAAGGTCAGCCCCGGGTTGTCGGCCTGGATCGCCGGGTCGGACCAGTTGGTGATCTTCTGGGTGAAGATCTTGGTTATGGTCTCGCCGGACAGCCGCAGGTTCGTCACCCGCTTGGTCCCGATCTTGAGGTTATACATGAACGAGGTGCCGCCGGCGACGATCGGCATGTACCCGAACGCCCGCCCCGGCGGCGGGTCGAGCACCCCGGCGTCGCGCAGGCCGTACGGGATCTCCGAGACGGCGTAGTCGACCAGGCCGGCCCGGAAGTCGTTGCGGCCGTTGGTCGAACCGTTCGGCGAGAAGTTGACCGTGATGCCGTAGAGGCCGGCGACGTTACTCCGCCACTGGTCGAGCGCGTTCGAGCTCCAGGTCGAGCCGGAACCGCTGATCGGGACGAAGTCAGCTTCGGCGCCGGCACCCGGCGCAAGCACGGCCAGCATCCCTCCAGCGACGACCACCGCCGCCAGTAACACCGTGCTGCGCCACCCCCCTGAGCCCCAGGGGCCATGCGCGGGACCACCGTTGGCTGCCATCACCTTTCACTCATCTGCGCTGCGGCGCGGTGCCGGGAGTCGAACCGGGCGAGATCCCGTTCGGACGCTCGCGCGCGGTGGCGCCGCGCCCGGGGGGACAGCTCGCCGGGCGCGCGGCCCCCGAGCGTCCTGGCCAGCCCGAACAGCACCAGAACCAGCACCAGCAGTACAGCGCCGGCACCGAAAGCCCTGGCGACCATCGTGTGCTCCGGGGAGTGTGAGAGGACGAAGGTGAGCAGCGGCAACGACACCATCGGGCCCGACGTGGGGTCGGTGCTGAGGCTGGAGCCGAACCCGGCGGTGATCAGCACCGGCGAGGTCTCGCCGAGACCTCGCGCGGTGCCGAGCAGCACCGCGGTGGTCAGGCCGGAGCGTCCGGTCGGTAGCACGACGTGCCACGCGGTGCGCCACCGTGGTGCACCCAGCGCGAACGAGGCCTCCCGTAACGAGCCGGGCACCAACCGGATCACCACGTCGGCGGCCCGGATGATGACCGGCAGCATCATCACGCTGATCGCCAGTCCAGCGGCCAGGCCGCACTTGTCCAGCCCGAAGGTGAGGATCACCGACGCGAGGATGAACAGCCCGGCCAGGATGGCCGGTAGCGCGGTCATCGCCTCGACCACCGTGCGCACGAACCGGGCCAACGGCCCGCTGGTCTCGTTGAGGTACACCGCGCCGGCCAGCCCTAGGGGCACAACGATCAATAGCGCGATTGTGATCTCGATAAGGGTTCCCACTACGGCGTGCAGGATGCCGCCGACACCGAGCGGGTCCAGTGGACCGGCCAGTTGCAGGTCCTGGGTGAAGAAGTTCAGGTGCGACAACGCTTCGCGGCCCCGCCAGAACGTGAAGGCGACCACGAACGACAGCGCGATCAGGGTGAGGGCGGCCATGCTGTGCATGGCGACGGAGGCGAGCCGGTCCTGGACTGTGCGGCTGTCCTGCTCCAGTAACAACACCACCACCCCGTAGAACGCCAGGAACAGCAGGTAGGCGATCACCACGAAGCCGCCCACGTTGTCCGAGGGGATTACCCGGGTGGTCAGCAAAGCTGCCAGGCTGAGCGCAGCTCCGACCGCTCCGATGAGCGCGGCGGCATCGACGAGGCCGCGGCCCGACGTCGAGCGGCGAACCTCCGGGGCCTCCCGGGCCGCTGCCTCGTCGAGCACTGCGCGACCGGCGGCGTGAGGGGGAATCGTGGTCGTCACTCAGGCCTCGCTCAGCTGTCCGGAGCGGCTGCGGGCAATGACCACCGACGCGCCGAAATTGATCACGAGCGTCAGGGCGAACAGCGCCAACCCGGCAGCGAACAAGGCCGACAGTCCAAAGGGGCTGGCCGCTTCGAACTTGAGTGCGATCAGCGGGGCCACCGCGTTCGTGCCGCTGCGCAGGATCTCCGTCTGGATGTGGAAGACCGGAGTCATCACCGAGTACACGGCGATCGTCTCGCCCAGCGCCCGGCCAAGCCCGAGCATCGTGCCGCCGATCACCCCGCCCCGGCCGAACGGCAGCACGACGCTGCGGATCACGCCCCACCGGGTGGCACCCAGTGCGTAGGCACCCTCGCGCTCACCGATCGGGGCCTGCGAGAAGGATTCCCGCATCACCGAGCAGATCGTCGGCGTGATCACCAGCGCCACCACGATCCCCGCGACGAACGTCGAGGACTCGTACACGGTCTCGGTCTGCAACGGGTCGTCGGGGTTCGCGTCGTGGATGCCGAGCAACGGGAGCCAACCGAGGGTGGACGAGATCCACCTGGCCAGCGGGATGACGTGCGGGTTGAGAAAATAAAAGCCCCACAGCCCGTACACCACGCCCGGCACCGCAGCCATCAGGTCGATGATGTTGATCAAGGCGCGGCGCACTCGCCATTGCGCGTACTCAGCGATGTAGAGTGCCATCCCGGTGGCCAGCGGCACCGCGAAGGTGACCGCTACCGCGGCGATCAGGATCGTGAGTGGGATCACCGTCCCGATGCCGAAGTTGTGCGAGTCGGGTTCCCACGCCTCGGTGAACAGGAACGACAGGCCGGCATCGTCGAGTGCTAGCGAACCCCGGTAGAAGAGAAACAGCCCGATCGTGCCCATGATGACGAGCACCGCCAGGCCGGCGCCGAGCAGCGAAAGTCCGAAGATCCGGTCCGCCCCCATGGAAGCGGAGTTCACCCGCCGCGCCGACTCTGGCTGGGCCGCCGGCCCCGACATCGGCGTGGTGGCTGAGGTCATCGATAGATCACCAGGCTGCGGTTGTCGGCGGCCGCGAACCGCCAGGCGAATCCGGTCGTCCGGAAGCTCCATCGAGAGAGCGACGGGCACGGACGCGTTCCGGCCGTGACGCGCAACAGGTGCATGGCTACCGAGGACATCGCCAGCAAACCGCAGATGAGGACAGGCACAGGCAAACCTTCCGCAGACACCGATCACAGTGGAGCGACGCTGCGCCTCGAAGGTGAACAGGAAAAGTCCACAAGTCGAAGAAGGGACTGCGAAAAAAACCACAAGGGACGGCTACGGTTGCCGTGGTGTTCTTCTTCACGTCCACCAGAGTTACCTCTCGAACTCGAAGATCCTGAACTCGTACTCCCGCGCGGGGTCACTTAGCTATCCCTTGTGGGGTTTACTGCAATCCCTTCTTCGACTGCTGGTCTTCTGCCGTTCACGTGTGGGACGCAGGGTCTCCCCATGAAATCCGCGTATGCGAGAGTCATCCCGGGCTCAACCCTCATCCGCGGGGGTGTTGGACGGAATTTTCCTGCTGGCCGCCGGCGCTTGCTTGGCGACCTTCACCCTCCCGGTCGGCTCGGCCATGGCCCTTCCTGCAGTACCGCCACCGCCGCTGCTCACGCCGCTGGTGACTCAGGTGGCCGCGGTCAGCGCACCCATGACGAACACGTCAGGGACGGCCACGACCGCCGTGGCCGGGTGCCCGACGGGCACCAAGCTCGTCGGAGGCGGCATCCAGGTGGGCAAGACCCCGCCAGCCACGACCACCCCGACGAACGGGCTGAAGGTCAATGGGACCTACCCCAGCGGCGCCGGTGCAATCCCGGTCACCGACTCCGCGGTCAATCCGAGGTTCTGGACCGCGGCCGGCGGATTCGGTGGCCAATCCGAAACTGGTGATCAGGTGACTAGCTTCGCCGTCTGCGCCACCGTCGGCCCCATTGGCAGCGCGGTCCGATTGGTGGTGGTCGCCGCTGTCAACGGTCCCGTGGCGCCGGCGACGACGGCGTCAGTCACCGCGACATGCCCGGCGGGCACCGAAGTGGTCGGCGGGGGGGCGTTGGGGACCCCGGCGAGTTCGACGAGTTTCAAACCGGTGGGCAGCTTCCCCAGTGATGCCAGCGGCACCATGGTCCCCAACGGAACGCACAACCCGCAGTCGTGGACGGCCGTCGGATCAGCAGGCGGGATGGCCAATCCCGCGAATGTCACTACCGCGTTCGCCCTCTGCTCCGCTCCCGCGCTCCTGCCGACCGCGGTTGTCCGCATGGATGCCCCAGGTCCCCAGTTAGCCAACACATTCCGCACCGTGCCGACGGCCTGCAACTCGGGATCAAAAGTGCTCAGCGGCGGCGTGAACGTCGATAGCTCGAGCGGCCCGCTCCCGGAGGGCGTGCACCTGCGGGGTAGTTATCCCAGCGACGCCGCGGGAAATCCAGTGAGTAACGGGGCTGTCAACCCCACCACCTGGACCGGAATCGTGCAAGCCGGTGGGCAGAACACTCCGAACACGGTTGCCCATGTCTTTGCAGTCTGCGCCGGCATGCTCGGTTCCTCCTGATCGACTCGTACGCCATGGTGGACGATGCTTCCCGCACGCTGCTGCTCGCCGATCACCTCTAGTGGCCGTCGGGAGGGCGGTGGTGATGTTCACCGGCCGCGGGCCGGGCTATCTCGGGTCGGGCTACGCTGCCATTATCCGCGCCGTTGATGTTGATGGGGGCCGGCGGCATGAAATGATGTCCGGTGGGGACCTTGGTGTCGGTGGATGCCGGGGGTGGGGCTGCCCGCGGCGGCGGGGCGAAGCCGGCGGGGGCCGCGGGAGCGGGTCCTGACCGCATGAGCAGCGCCGCCAGCGCGCCTAGGGCGCTGAGCCCGGAGGCGATCAGGAAAAGGTTGTCGATCGCTCCGACGAACACCTGTAGCTGGGTCATCCGGTAAGTGGCGTACACGCCCACCCAGTCCGGGACTCCTGAGCCGCCGAGACGCGGGGCGGCGGTGCCCGCGGGCACCAGCGTTGAGCGTCCGGCCATCTGCTGGGCCTGTTGCGTGGTCAGAATCGCGGTGAGCACAGCCAACCCCAGCGCACCGGAGACCCGTTGCGCGACATTGTTGAACGCGCTGGCGGCGTTGACCTGGACCATCGGGATGACTGAGATACCTCCGGTGAAGATCGGCATCATGGCCATCCCCAGGCCGGCGCCTTGTAACATCAGTATCCATATGATGTGTTCGCGGGACGTGTCGAGGGCCAGTGTGCGCAGCAGATAAGTGCTACAGGCGACGATCGTCAAGCCGATGGCCGCCAGCCAGCGGGGCCCTATGCGGTCATAGACCCGCCCGGTAATCGGCATCAAGAACCCCATCACCAGTGCCTGGGGCAGCATGGTGACCCCGGCGTCGAATGCCCCCAGTCCTTGGGCCTGCTGCAGGAACAAAGGGATGTAGAACAGCACCCCGAACATGACGACCATCAGCACGGCGATCAGCAACAGTGAGTGGGTGTAGGCCCAGTACCGGAATATGCGGATATCCAGTAACGGGTCGACGACCTCGAGCTCGATCACCACGAACAACGCCAGGCTCAGCACGCTGAAGGTGATCAGGCCCAGCACCCGGTAGGAGTACCACCCCCAAGACTCACCCTTCGACAGAGCCAGCAGCACTGCGAACAACCCACCGGCGATGGTGACGAAACCCAGTACGTCGAACTGTCGCCCGGCGAGCCGAGGGAATCGTGGTAACACCAGCGCCGCGGCCACCGCACCCAGGATTCCGATGGGTACGTTGATGAAGAAGATCAGCCGCCAGTCCACGTACTCGACCAGGTATCCGCCCAACGTCGGGCCGATTGCTGGGGCGAACACGACGCCCAGGCCGTACAGGCCCATCGCGGCGCCGAGTCTCGCCCGCGGCACGATCCGGAACAAGATCGACATCGTGATCACCGGAAGAATGCCGCCTGGGATCGCCTGCACGATCCGGAAGATCACCAGGCTGTTGAGGTCCCAGGCCAGTCCGCACAGTGCTGACCCGGCGGCGAACGCCAGCAGTGCCAGGTTGTATACCCGGCTCAGCCCGAAGCGGTCCCCGAGCCACGCGGTGGCCGGCACCACGACACCCAGCGCCAGCGTGTAGCCCGTGACCACCCACTGCACGTCGTCGGTGGTCGCGCCGAACTCGTTCTGAATGGTGGGGATTGCCACGTTGACGATGCTGATGTCCAGGACCGACATGAACATCCCGGCGATCAGCACCGCCAGCGGCAAACCCCAGCCTCCCCTGGGGACCGTATCTCCGGCGGAATCATGTCCAGCGCCGACCGGTCGAGCGGCGGCTCCGTTGGGGCTTGCGCCCGGCTCTGTCACCGCTGGGGTCATTCCAGGGTGAGTCATGACACCACTGTGCCATCGGAACGCCGCGTGCTCTAGTCTGTTCCCCGCTTCGACCCGCAGCATCGGGTGTTATCCAGGTCACGAGAGGTGTGGACGTTGAGCAGCGCCGGTGATGTTTGTCAGCCTTCGAGCGCCGCAGTCGATCACCGCAAGGGACCTCGCCGCCGCGGCGACGCTCTCTACGCGGCAATCTTCGAAGCCACCCTCGAGGAACTGACCGCGGTCGGCTATGCGGAGCTGAAGATGGAACACGTGGCCAATCGAGCCCGGGCGAGCAAGGGATCTTTGTACCGGCGCTGGTCCAGCCGCGCCGAGCTGGTCGCCGATGCGGTGCATCACACCCTTCCCAGCTGCAGTGAGTCGCCGGACACCGGGTGTGTGCGCGAGGACATCCTCAGCTGCCTGCGAGGATTCGCCAACCTGCTCAACGGCCCCTCGGGCGAGGCGCTCCGCGGCCTGCTGGCCGAGATCATCCGAAATCCCGACCTCATGGAGGTCATCCGGATCCGCTTCATCGATCCCGGCGTCGAGGTCTTTCTCGACGTGCTCCGACGAGGCGCTGGTCGTGGTGAAGTCCGCGCCACCGCGCTGACGACCCGCATCGCGAGCGTGGGCCCTGAACTACTACGTCAGTATTTTCTGGTGCACCGCTCGCCGGTTCCTGACCAGGTGCTGACCGAGATCGTCGACGAGGTGGTCCTGCCGCTGGTTCGTGCGTAACTCGGTTGTTCAACCTCCTCTTTACCCCCGTCGCGTCGGCGGACTCCCCAAGCCGACGGACTCTCTCACTCGGCAGACTCCCCAAGTTAAGGTACGGCGCGTAGCCTACGGGTTGAAGCTCCACCACATCGATGGGGAGGTGTGAGCATGGAAGGCCCAGTGGCGGCGCCGCCCACGCTAGCCGATACCGACGGTACCTCGACCACGACACCCGGACGGCGCAAGCTCAAGCGTTCCACACGCATCGCACTGATCGTGATCCTGATCTTGGCGTTGATCGCCGCGGGCGGCTTCGCCACGAGTTATATCCTCAACACCCGCAACTACGTCAGCACCGACAATGCCCAGATCGACGGCGACAAGATCTCGGTCAACGCTCCCGCCAGCGGCACCCTCGTCGACTGGAGCGCCACTCAGGGCGCCGCGCTGCACAAAGACCAGGTCGTGGGCCGCGTCAAGATCCCAGGTGGGTTCGTTCAACCTCTCATGAGCATCAAGGCCCCCGGCGATGGCACCGTGGCGGTGGACAACGGGGTGCCGGGCACATTCGTCACCACGGGCACCCCACTTGCCGTCGCCTACAACCTGGACAAGATCTATGTCACCGCCCGGGTCGACGAAACCGACGTCAAGGCGGTCCACCCCGGTCAGGTGGTCGACATAGCCGTCGACGCCTTTCCCAATGCCGGGCTCACCGGTCATGTCCAGGAGATCCAAGGTGGGGCCGCCGCGGTGTTCTCGCTGTTCCCGCAGAGCAACAGCGGTGGCAACTTCCAGAAAGTCACCCAGGTCATCCCGGTCAAGATCGGGATTGAGAACGGCCGGAACCTTGATCTCGTTCCTGGTATGAACGTCACCGTGTACATCCACAAGCGCTGATCTTGCCGACCTCACCCGTCCGAGTCATGGCTTGGGCAACGGTCGGAGTGGTGTCAGTCGTCCAGATCCTCGAAGTCCAGCGGGGTGAGTACCCGTAACGCATTGCCGGCCACCTCGAACTCGGCGGGAAGCGTGCCGCAGATCTCACCGTCCAGTGCTATCTCGATCGGGCGATCGGTGTGTACCCGAAGTCGGCGCAGCTGCCAGAGGTGTACTCCCCGGACCGGGCGGTGCACGGCCAGCACGGCGCGCAGGGCGGCGAGCACCAGGCGACGTCGTGGCAGCTGTTCCACGGCGATCACCTCCAGCTTGCGGTCATCGACGTTGGACCCGGGCACGCGCATCCGCAGGGCACCGCCGAACGCCGGAGCGTTGATCACCGACAGGTGCATGAGGCGCAGCCGTTGCCGGTGCCCGTCGTAGCACAGCTCACAGTCGAAGCACGGATGGTCGCGCAACGCCTTGGTGGCGGCGACGAGGTAGGTCAATCGCCCGAAGCGCCGGCGCGTCGAGGCCTGGGTGGCCAGCCTGGCGAACGTGACGTTCAGCCCCATGCTCGCGGCGTGGGCGAAATGCCGTACCGGGTGTCCCGTGGCCACCATTCGCCCAGCGTCGACCTTGGATACCTTGCCTGTCAGCAGCAGTTGGGCGGCTCGCGCAGGGTCGGTGGGCAGGCCGAGCGAGCGGGCGAAGTCGTTGGATGTGCCCAGGGGGAGCACGGCCAGCACGGCTGGAGTGCCGGCGACGTAGTCGACGGCAGTACCCACCGTGCCGTCACCCCCGGCGGCGACGATGAGCGGCTGGGTCGGGTGCGACAGCCACTGGCCGAGCCGCTCGTGGTGCTCGACAGGGATCTCATCGAGGATCTCAAGCCCGGTCGTCCGCAGGGCCGCCCGTGCGCGGTCCAGCCCATGCGAGGAGCCGGCGTGCCTGCTGCACAGCAGCACCGCACGGGGGAACAGCGGTCGTTGCGCCGGTGACGGGTTGGCCCGCATCCGCCGGGAGACCAGGTTGGCGGCGACCACCAGCCCGGCGACCACCAACCCGGTGATCATCAGCCGGACGGCTGCGGTGACCGTCGCAGAAGGCGGAGTCCAACTGGGCTTTTCCGGCGCGCGGGCCGAGCGGATCTCGCTCATGGTCGGGTGTCGACCGTTGTCGGGTTGATCGGGACGCTCGGGGTGCGGGGGGACTGCTCCCAGACGTGGACCACCAGCGCGATGGTGACGGTCCACGCGGCGCCCAACGCCCAACCCGCCAGCACGTCACTGGGGAAATGCACCCCCAGGTAGACCCGCGAGGCTCCGACCGCGCTGATCATCAGCAGCGCTCCGGTCCACACTGCGATCCGACCGGGCCGCCGGGCGACCACCCAGTGCCCGACCATCCACGCCGAGAGCAGCCACACCACTGTGGTGCCGGTGGTGTGCCCGGAGGGAAAGGAGAAGCCCGATTCGTCGATCACTGCGGTAGCCAGCGGTGGACGGCTCCGGCTCACCAGGTGCTTCACCGCCGTGTTGATCACTCCGATGCCGCCGGCGCCGAGGACGAGGACGAGCGGCGGCAGCCAGGATCGCCGGACCCACGCCAATGCCAGGCCTATCACGACGGCCGTCACCGCCACTCCCACCGGGCTGCCCGCATCGCTGATCACCCAGCCTGCGGTGATCGACCAGGGTTGGCGGTGGGCGGCGAGAAACCGCACTACCGGGCGGTCGGCCATCGCGACACCGTCACTGTCGCGCACGTTGTCCAATAGCTGCCCGAAGCTCACACCCAGGGCGAGTACCACGACGACGCCGAGCGTCAACGTCAAACCGACGGCCTCACCCGGTGCCAACCGGCGACCCAGGAACTGCCACTGTCTGGGGTAGCGTGACCGCACCCGGGCCACCGCGGGCCGGTCGGCGACCCAGCTGAGTCCGGCCCGGATCCGCTCCGGATGCCCCACCACCCACCGCGCGGCCAGGCCGGTCACGGCCAGCGTCGCCAACACGAGCATCACCAGCATGCCGATCGCCAACTCCCCACCGCTCCCCGCCACTATGGACGCTCGTGCACCTCGAGGACCTCTCGTCGTGCAATCCGTTCTACCCGTGAGTGGCATTGGGTGCTGGAACACTGTTACGCACTCACGAGCCTGACTCGTGGAGGTGACCTTGTCGCGCATTTCCGATCTCCCACATGCGCTACGCGATGGCCGGCGGTTCGCGCACCGCGTGGATCGTCGCCAGCCGGCGGTGTTCCTCGACTACGACGGAACGCTGACGCCGATCGTGGATCGACCCGAGGACGCCGTGATCTCGGAGAGCATGCGTGACGCGGTGCGCAGGCTCTCCGGGCGCTGCACGGTCTGCGTGATCAGCGGTCGAGATCGGCCCCTCGTCGCGCAGTGGATGGGTATCGACGGCCTGGTGGTGGCGGGTAGCCATGGCTTTGACATCGGGAGTCACCGATCCGGCGAGGTCGGGCTTGACGCTGCGATCGGCTTCGAGGATCTGCTGTCCACGATCACCGACCGGCTGCGCGCCGAAGTGGAACCACTGCCGGGTGCGGTGGTGGAGCCCAAGCGGTTCTCGGTGGCGGTGCACTACCGGCTCGTCGCGGCCCGCCAGCACCCTGCCGTCGCAGCGGCTGTGGACACCCTGCTGGCCGATTACCCCCACCGGCTGAAGGTCACCCCAGGCAAGATGGTCTACGAGATCCAGCCGAATGTGGAGTGGGACAAGGGCAGGGCCGTCCTGTACCTGTGCCAGGCCCTGCATGTCGACAGCGACGAGTTCGTGCCGCTGTATCTCGGCGACGACATCACCGACGAAGATGCCTTCACCGCTCTCAAGCAGCCTTCTCGACGGCTGCCCAACAGACCGGGAATCGGTGTGGTCGTCGCGGACCTCGGCGATCCGGAGCAGGCCGGTCGGACCACCGCCGCGGATTTCGTGCTGGAGTCGGTCGGGGAGGTACAGCGGTTCCTGAACACACTCGCGCTCTGATCGCAGCCCCGCTGAGCGAAGAGCCCTCGACTGCGGCCAGAGGAACCGTGACTATGTGAAGCGTGACGATCGGAACCTTGACCATCGGGGTGGACATCGGTGGTACGAAGGTCGCGGGGGGCGTCGTCGACGAGGGCGGGACGATCGTCGCCACAACGCACCGGGACACGCCCGCCGAGGACGTATCAGGGATCGAAGCCGCGATAGTCGCTGTGGTGGGGGAGCTCACCAGCAAATACGACGTCGAGGCGGTCGGTATCGGGGCGGCCGGCTTCATCGACGCGCAGCGTTCGACGGTGATGTTCGCTCCGAACCTTGCCTGGCGCGACGAGCCGCTCCAGGCGTCGCTCCAGTGCCGGCTCGGACTGCCCGTAGTGGTGGAGAACGACGCCAACGCCGCTGCCTGGGCGGAGGTCCGGTTCGGAGCGGGCCGTGGTGTGGAGCATGTGGTGACCCTCACCGTGGGTACCGGCATCGGGGGCGGCATCGTGGCGAACGGACGGCTGCTGCGGGGCCAGTTCGGCGCGGCTGCGGAGATCGGACATGTCACCGTCGTCCCGGGCGGGCGGCGCTGTGGATGCGGCTTGCAGGGGTGCTGGGAGCAGTACGCCAGCGGTCGGGCTCTCGAGCGGGAGGCCCAGGAACTGGCCCGTGGCTCAGCTCAGCAGGCAGGGGAGCTGCTGCGGTTGGCCGGCGGCCGGCCTGAGGGCATCACTGGCGAGATGATCACGCAGGCCGCTGTGGCCGGCGATGTTGTGGCGCTGCAGTGCTTCGAGGTGATCGGGACATGGTTGGGTCGGGGGTTGGCCGGTTTGGCCGCGGTCCTGGATCCCGGCCTGTTCGTCATCGGCGGTGGCGTGTCCGCGGCCGGTGAGGTGTTGCGCGTTCCTGCGTTGGCCGCCTTCCGCCAGTACTTGACCGGCGGGGGGCACCGGCCGGTGGCCGAGCTGCGGATCGCCGAACTGGGCCCCAATGCCGGCCTTGTCGGCGCCGCTGACCTGGCCCGCTACCGGGAGATCGCCAGGTAGTACCGTGAATGGCTCTCAGGTGATCAGGACGGCGCGGAAGTCGTTGACGTTGGTCAAGGTAGGGCCGGTCACGACCTGATCGCCCAGGGCGGCGAAGAAACCGTGCCCGTCGTTGTCGGCCAGCGCAGCCGCGGGATCCACGCCGAGGTGCCCGGCTCGGCGGAGGGTGTCGGGCCCGATCAGTGCACCGGCCACCTCGTCGACGCCGTCGACGCCGTCGGTGTCGCAGGCGATGGCGTGCACGTGCTCAGCCCCGCGCAGGGCCAGGGCCAGCGATAACAGCAGCTCGACATTGCGGCCGCCGCGGCCGGTGCCGCGCACGGTCACGGTGGTCTCGCCGCCGGAGAGCAGTACGCAGGGCGCAGGCGCGGGCTGGCCGTGGCGGCGCACCTGGCGGGCGATCCCGGCCAGCACGATCCCGACCTCCCGGGATTCCCCCTCCAGCGAGTCGCTCAGGATCATCGGGGTCACCCCTGCCTGCCGGGCCACCGCTGCGGCGGCCTGCAGGGACTGCTGCGGAGCGGCGATGACGTGGTTGGTGACGCGGGCCATCCGCGGGTCGTCGGGGCCCGGGCAGCCCGGGGTGGTCTCCAGGTGCGCCCGCACCGCCGGTGCCACCGGCACCTCGCGAGCCGCCAGCACCGCCAGCGCTTGTGCCGGGGTGGACGCCTCGGGCACGGTGGGGCCTGAGGCGATGACGGCAGGATCGTCACCGGGCACGTCGGAGATCAGCAGACCCACCGTGGCGGCCGGGAACGCCGCCGCCGCGAGTCGCCCGCCTTTGATCGCCGAGAGATGTTTGCGTACCAGGTTCATCGTCGCGATCGACGCCCCGGACCGCAGCAACGCGGTGTTGATCGCCTGCTTGTCGGCCAACGTGATCCCCGGCGCGGGGAGCGCCAGCAGGGCTGAGCCACCACCGGAGATCAGCGCCAGCACCAGGTCGTCAGCGCTCAGTCCGGATACCAGGTCCAGGATCCGGCGGGCGGCGCGCTGGCCCGCGGCGTCGGGCACCGGGTGCGCCGCCTGCACGATCTCGATGTGCGTGCACGGCACCGCGTGCCCGTAGCGGGTCACCACGAGCCCGCTCAGCGAGCCGTCCCAGGACTGCTCGACTGCCTGCGCCATCCGTGCGGATGCCTTGCCGGCGCCGACCACGACGACACGTCCGGGTGGCCGCGCCGGCAGGAAGGCCGCAACTCGCCGCAACGGGTCGGCGGCGGCCACCGCCGCGTCGAACAGTGCGCGCAGCAGTACGGGCGGATCCAGCGAGCTCATGCCACCCGGCAGGATGGTTCGCGGCCTTCGAGGAAGTCCTGCAGGTTGTCCAGTACGAGCATGCCCATCGCGGTGCGGGTCTCCAGGGTTGCGCTGCCCAGGTGCGGCAGCAGCACGGCGTTGTCCAGCTCGAGCAGTTCCTGCGGGATCTCGGGTTCGCCTTCGTAGACGTCGAGCCCGGCGCCTGCGATCGTCCCGGATCGCAGCGCGGCGATCAGCGCGTGGGAGTCGATGACGTCGCCGCGGGCGCTGTTGACCAGGAACGCGGTGGGTTTCATCCGGGACAGCGCCGCGGCGTCGATGAGGTGGGTGTTCTCGGCGCCGCCGGGCATATGCAGGGACACGAAGTCGGCGACGGCCAGCACCTCCTCCAGGGTGTCGACCCGGCGGGCGCCGGGGATCCCGTGCTCGGGTTCGAAATCCGCCGGGTCGTAGAAGATCACCGGCATGCCGAAGCCGAAGTGCCCGCGGCGGGCCACCGCCACCCCGATCCGGCCCATACCCAGGATGCCCAGTGTCTTGCCGGTCACGTCGGCGCCCATCATGTGGGTGGGTCGCCAGCCGGTCCAGTGTCCTGCTCGGACCTCGCGTTCTCCCTCGCCTGCCCGGCGGGCGACCATCAGCAACAGGGTCATCGTGGTGTCCGCGGTGGTGTCGGTCAGCACCCGCGGGGTGTTGGTGACGACGATCCCGGCCTTGGCCGCGGCCTCGGTATCGATGTGGTTGTAGCCGACACCGAAGTTACCCAGGAACCTGGCCCGCAGCTTGCCCTCGAACAGCTCGGCAGGTAGCCGGTCGGAGACCGTGGGCAGCACCACGTCGGCTTGCTCGAGCGCTGCGCGCAGCCCGTCGGGCCCGAGCGCAGTGTCGTCGGTATTGAGCTGAGCGTGGGGGAATCGCCGCACCAGCTCCTGCTCGACCGGTGCCGGCCAGCGCCGGGTGACGACGATGACGGGTTCATCCACGGCGTTCCTCCATCGGGGTTGGTCGTGAGTGCGTAACAGTGTTGGAGCGATGCCTCATTCTGTTACCCATCTGTCACCTGCGGGGGCACAGTTGCGTTGGCGGGTCACGGGGCTGGGTTGATGCGTGGTAGCGGGGGTAAAGGTTCCTTGTCGGAGCTTCTTCTCCCCACCGCTCAACGGCGCTCTCAGGGAGAGCTGAGCGGTGCCGCAAGTGATGCCGGAGCGGCGTCCTCCCTCACTGTTCTGCCCCCAACCACATAGAGTAACCGGTCTGTGATGAACGGCCGCGACAAGCTGCGTTCGACCTGCTCCCGCAGTTTCGAGCGCGGGGTTGAGGTCACGAGACGGTGCCCACGTACGGGCAGCGCGTTGTGCTAGCCGCCGACGGCATCGCCGCACTCGACGCGCCCCCCGGAATCCGGCCGATCCGGGGTGCGGCAGACGGCGAGGCATCATGACCCTGCTGAGGCACGTGCCTCACCCCTTCGCACAGGCACTGCTCACCCAGCCCAGACGTGTCCAGGGAGACCGAGCGTTACGCGCGCTGACTAGCTCGTTCGCTGCCGTTGCGGGGTACCGTGAACCGTCAGCGGTCAGCGGTCGAATTTGCCTTGCCAGGTCGCTGCCAGTTCACCACATCGTGGGTATCTCTGCGCTTTGCGTGCTCCACAGGCTTACCGTGACTATCCACATCCTCCACTGGGGCATACGTTGCCGCGAGCGAGAACAGTCCACAGCCTGTGCCACAAATTTCCAGGTTTATCCCCATCCAGCGACTTGTTATGCACATAGCGCTCCACACGCAAGCCCGACTAGGGTGCACCCTTGTGCATGCATGCGCTCATCCACGGCTCAGCGTAACGACGCTTCATACCTTGTGAGGGTTACGTGCTCCCTGTAACACGCTACGGGCCTTCATCGCTAGGTGGCAGGGATGAGGACGGCCGGGGAGCCTGGTTTCAGCCGCTGTGATGTTGTGCAGCAGTTTCTCTTACTGCCGTAATCCAGAGTCCGACATCTGAGTAGAAGGCCGTCGATGAAGCCATGACTCGAAACGCCCTACCGTCTGATTTGACTGTACGCGACCTGAACGACTGGGCCAAGATGCAGTCGGAGCGCTTACGTCTCGCGCTTGGAAACGATACGAGTAGCCAGCCTGCCTTTGTGCTTGCACAGGCAGTGAAGCTCGCTGAGGAAGTCGGTGAGCTGCAAGCCGAAATTCTTGGTCAGGCTGGCTACCAGCGAGCAAGTAAGGATCAGCGCTTCACCGCTGAGTCAATGTCCCGCGAACTTGCCGACGTGATGATTTGCGTCGCTATCCTGGCGAGCTCGCACGATATCGATCTCGGTAAGGCCGTTGCGTCAAAGATTGAAACGATAGACGCACGTCACAAGGGCAACGCCTAGCGCAGCAGCCTCTCGAAGTGCTCGCCTCTGACGTACTCCACCATGTCTCACATCTCCTGATGCACGAGCTGATTTACGTTCCGTGTACCAGCACTGACTAGGCCCATCCCAAGACAGGCCACAAGAGCGGTTGACAAGCTGTGTCGTACGTTCAATGTCAAGAGTTGCTCGCGAATAGACTCGTCGCCGTGTTCAAGGAAATCCCGCTGCAACTTGATAAGGGTCTCCGAACGAAGGGGAGGTGCGCTGAGCGCGCAGATGCTGTCAATGGCACTCTTGGTGGCAGCTACCTTCACGACACCCCCATTAGTGCCGTAGCGGGTAGGGTGCGCATGCTGGTGTGCGTGGACTTGGCTATCAGCATCGGTGTGGGCGTGCCGTCCGCGGGGCTTCAGCGTGAGTGGTGTAGGCGTCTTGGGGATAGACCGTAGTTCCCTCCTTGATGGTTTCCACGATGGTGATTTTTTTGATCTGGTCCGGGGGGACGTCGAGTGGGTTGGCAGAGAGGATCACGAAATCGGCAAGCTTACCGACCTCAATAGAGCCCTTAGTGCCCTCCTCGTGGTACTGGTAGGCCGCGTTGATCGTGGTGGCTTTAATCGCATCCAGCGCGGTGACGCGTTGTGCTGGGCCGAGGACGTGATTGCTGCGGGTCAGTCGGGTTACCTGGCTGGCTAGGATTGAGATCGAGCTCGGCAGAGCCACTGGGGCGTCGTGGTGCGATGTGTAGATCATCCCTCGATTGAGTGCGGATTTCGCCGGGGAGATCCGGGCCGCGCGTTTCTCACCCAGGACGGTCTTGCGATACCAGTCGCCCCAGTAGAAGGTGTGCATGGAGAAGAAAGACGGGATGACGCCGAGTTCTTTCATGTCGTCGAGTTGATCATCCCTGACGGTTTGCGCGTGAATCGCCACCGACCGCCGCTCGACCGTGTTGTGGTGATCACCGTGCTTTTCGGTGGCCCGGCGGATAGCCTCAAGGTACTGGTCGGCAGCAGCGTCACCATTGGTGTGCGCCAGGACTTGCCAGCCCCTCTCATATGCCTTGTCGACGAGTGCATACGCCATGACGTCTGGCATCGAGGGGTAACCGCGGTAGTTCTCATCCTGACCGTCGGGTGGGGTGAGGTAGGGCTTGGTCAGCCAGGCGGTCCTGCCCTGCGGTGAGCCGTCGAGCAGGAACTTCACCCCACCGACCCGGAACCCGTTCAGGTAGCTCGGCCACGCCGAAACCGGTGGGGCTGAAGCGTCCTCCCTCGTATCCGTGAGGATGGGATAGGCCACTACGTCGATCTTGAGCGGTACGCTCTTCGCCAGGTCGCGGAGCAACGAGATCAGGGCAGGATTGGCGCCGCCTTCCTGTGCGGTGGTGAACCCGAATTTCGCCAACGAGTTCACGCCGGCTAGGGCGATCTCTACCGAGTCATCAATGAATTCGGGACTCCCCAGCACTCGGTCCAAGACCATAAAGAAGGCTGCCTCTTCTAGGACCCCGTTTGGGGTGCCGTCCTCCCAGCGACGAATCTTACCGCCCCCCGGGTCCGGTGTGTTCTCATCGATTCCCATCAGTTGCAGGCCCTTGCTGTTGAGCGACCCGAAATGGTTGGATTGATGGATGGCGAACACAGGAATCTCGGTGGAGACCTCGTCCAGATCCCGGTGGGTGGGATGTATCCGATTCGGCTCCAACATGGAGTCGTCATAGCCGAAACCGACGATCCAATTCCATTTTTTTGCGCTCGGGTCGACGGAGAACTCGCGCAACTTAGTTTGGAGCATCGGAATGTTCTGTACCGTACCATCGGGCTCCGGCAACAGATTAGCCGCCTTGCTCTGGAAGCCGGTCAACCACAGATGACTATGCGCGTCGATGAACCCCGGTAGCAGCGCTCGGTCCTCCAAGTCCACCACCTTCGTGCTCTTACCCTGCCACCGTTGTTCTACCTCAATGCGGTCACCCACACCGACGATCTTGCCGCCCTTGATCGCGACCGCCTCGGCGGTCGGCTGGGCGTCGTTGACCGTCACGATGTCGCCACCACAATAGATCGCATCCGCCTCCATCCCCGAGTTGTTCTGAGCCTGGACGCTCACCTCAATCTCAACCATGATTTCCCCCGTTCACGGAATATCGCCTCGGAATGTTCACCGGCCGAGCGCCGGAAATCTCGGCCACGGTCCACGCGCGGTACGAACTTACCACTGACCTCGATCCGAACCACCCGACTCACAGCTGCCCTCGCCGAAATCATATCAGCACACGTCCGGTGGGCGGCGAACACAAGATCGTCGATCACCGCGCCAAGGGCACTGTGAAGTTAGCGCCGACGAAGATCAAGTATTTTCTCTGACTATAAGGGATAGTGGTTATCTGTTGAGGGGGCGGGGCTGGTGGGCACCGGTGCGCTGTCGTACAGGAGGTTCCGGTATTCGGCGGAGATCATCAGCCACTGTGTGTGGCTGTATTACGGCTTCCCGCTCAGTTTCCGAGAGGTCTAGGAGATGACGCTCGCGCGCCCGTCACGGTCTCCCACGAGACCATCGTGCCAGTGGTGCCAGAAATTCGGCCACACCTACGCCAACGGCTGCGTCGGCGCCGGACACGCCCCGGGGACAAGTGGCACCTCGTCGCCGGCTGATGCCCGGTGTGGAGGATCGCCGCTCGAAGTACCTGAACTATGTTGGTTTCACCGACGGCCGCTGACGATGATCGGGCTGTCTGTGGTGGGAGGCTGAGCTCGCACGAGTGGTGCACCCACGTCGCGGGTGTTGCCCACAGCCGGACGGTGCGATCACTGCTGCCAGTGGCCAGCAGCTTGTCATCGGGACTGAACGCCACGCCATAGACTGGGGCGATGTGGCCGGACACCCATACACAAGCGCTGGAAGACCCTCACCGTGATACTAATGAGATCGTAGGTTTCTGGACTTTGGAACAGTATTGTGCGAGGTTCGCCTGCCCGACCGGTGCCGACCGGCGGGTTCGTTGTCGCCCGGGCACAAACCGGCCCATGACGCCAGGTGCGCCGCGGTGGGAAACCGGGACATCTCCCATCGATCTCGGAGATGATGACCTGGGCGGCGCGCTCACCGATTCCCGGGATCGTCGCCAGCAGCGCCGTCTGCTGGGCGAAAGGGAGGGTGGCCTCGTTCACATAATTCTGGTGGCTTTCACGAGCATTGATTGGACGGGTTGGGGAGGTTGAAAGTCGCCGCCGCCGATGATGGCGACTGTCTCGGAGGTGAAGTGGGGTTTCAACCGGCCGAGAGGGGTGTCCGTGCTCATGGCTATCACGGCTGTTCTGAATTGCAGGTCCGGAAGTAGGTCGATGAGGGACTCGGTGGTGGGTGCCGGGAGGTTGCTGAGGAGCATGTCGCAATGGATATGTCGGAGCATGGTCAAGCCGTCGCCTTGGATCACCTGCGCATTCGGTACGTTGACCCGGAGAATATCGGTGAATCGACTGTCGAGTTCGATGAGTGTCAAACTGGCGCAGGGTGGCAGTGTCCGTGCCACCGTACCTATTCCTGCACCAATCTCGACAACATGATCAGTCAGGCGGATTTCGGCGGCTCGGACGAGAATCGCCAGTTTGTCGGGCGCGGTGAGGAAATACTGCCCCTTCGCCGTATCGGCGATCGCAAAG
Organism: uncultured Actinomycetota bacterium; assembly: GCA_963823755.1. GTDB lineage: Bacteria > Actinomycetota > Actinomycetes > Mycobacteriales > Pseudonocardiaceae. The sequence goes on along the minus strand of CAWGMP010000017.1, from coordinate 841,619 downwards.
ATCTCCTCGTCGGTCATGTCGGTTTCATGCCGGAACTGTATTTAAAACGAGGTTGAGTTTCTCTCCCTCGTCGAGCACTCCTGGCGGGACCTTCTTCCCGATGGCGTGAATTTCTCGAATAATCTTTCGAAGGAGAACCGCGGTTCGCGTGGAAGCGACTTCGACAGCTAGCGGCTGGAGCTGCCGCATCGTATTTTCGGCCGCACTCCAAGAGTTCAGGTTTACTTGTGCCCCGAATAGATAGGCTCGGTGCACGAATTGACCCCGAGTTGCGGTCGAGGGCATGGCCTCTACCGACCGCTCAAATTGAGCAATCGCCGATTTGCTGTCGCCGAGGTCCTGGTGGGACATCGCTTCATGCCATGCCAATTCACGTTCATCGATCCACCAGGTCCAGGCGGGATCGTTCTCCTGCACTCCCTCAAGGTACAGCGATCTGATCTCTTTGAAGATCCGCAGAGAGCCGTCATCCCCACCCTGGGCCAGTGCGCGCGCTTTCCGGGTGAGGAACAACGTACGGAGTCGTGGGGACAACTGGTAGTCGCCGTTGAGCACCGAGTCGGCAATGTGCAGTGCCTCATAGGGACGGTTGAGGAAGCCGGCATGCATACTTGCGTTCTGCAACGTAAGCAACTCCATCCGCTTGTCGCCCGCAAGCCGAGTGAAATAGAGAGACTCCTGGTTCATCCGCCGCACGAGTTCTTGCCGATCGGCATCGTAAGCAAGCCATCCGACCACTTCGGCCAGTTCACCCGCGGTGGCCAGGAGGTCCCTTTTTACATTGAGATCGTAGGCGCCTGTCCCTAATTGGTTGCATATTCTTCGAAAGAACCGCTCCGCCAGTTTGACGAGGTCAGCACCACCGAATCGACCATCGAGCGCGATAATCTGCTCGATACAGCCTCGGACCGTGGCGAGATAATCCGTGTCAGCGTACTCAGGAAGCCACGCCGGGACGATCAACGGTGGAACAAATGGAGCGCAGGATACAGGTGATAATTTCACAGCATGAGGCGTGGCGGGATCCTCTGTTAGAGCCGGGCTGGCAATAAGTCCGAGCTCGGCTTCCGTGGCGCCATAGAGCAGGCAATATCGCTGCCGGTACTTTTCGCTTGGCATTGAAATGCCACGTTCGTGCCTTCGTGCCATTTCCACGGTGATGCCCACTCGATCGGCCACTTGCTCCTGAGTGAACCCGAGACGGCGCCGGAAATCAGCTAGGCGGGGATGGAACTCGGGACGCCGAGGGCGCGCCATCCCTTCCTCCTCCCCGTATTATTGCAATAATTTTCAGCTTCACTCATCGAGCCCGTCAGGCTCTCGACGTCCGCGCAGTCTACCTGGTCGGTGACTGGGTAAGCTTGGTTACCCGAGAGGTTTCACGAGGGGAAACGTGGGGGGTTTCGCGATCTGGTAGCCACCTCGGTTCTTTGGTCTCCTTGCGATGCGCACCCGTCGCCGTTACTGCGTCTCCCGAGGGAGCGAACAGACCATGAAGCTCAAGGATGGGAACTACCCGCAACGACCGCTACGTACCTTCCATGCCGTCCCGCAGGACAGGAGGTCAAGGGAGATGGCTCGGTGGGCACCAGCACCGAGACCGCTGGTACGACCCGCTCACGAGACTGGACGTAGATCCACGTCCTACACCGTGGAACACAGCCAGATGGCCTCATGATCAGTACAAGGCGCACCGCCGATCAGACGAGCTACCGGCTGATCTGCCGAACACTGCGCGGTGTCCTGCGCGACCACGCGGAACTCGGTGAGGTCGATTCGCAGGAGTACCGGGCCGTCGCGGCGTTGTACACATTGCTGCTGGAGCATCCGATTGATCGTCGTGGTCGCTGTTTGTCGTGTGGATGGACAAGGACGGTGTTCGGGCGCCGCCAGTGCCGGATTTACCGCGTGTCGCAGTACTGGTTGCATCAGTCCACGGCGTCGCTGGTCTCCAGCTTGACCAGTGAGCTGGGACTGACCGTCCCACCGTTGCCGATCACGAAACCGAGGCCGGACCGGACCGGACTGACCATCACGGGCCGCTCCGAGCGGGACGACACCGACGAGTTCCCGAAGATCGAGGCTGCGCAGACCGGCCCGCACGCCCCCCACCATGACGCCGTTGGAACACTGTCACGCGTTCACGAGCACTCGGGCGACGGTCTCGCCGATGCACGACGGGTTGGGTGCCACGGTGATGCCGGCGGCGGCCAGGATCTCGGTTTTCTCCTGAGCGGATTCCCCCGCTGAGGACACGATCGCCCCGGCGTGGCCCATCTTGCGGCCCTTGGGAGCGGACAGCCCGGCGATGTAGGCGATCACCGGTTTGGTCATGTGATCGCGTACGTAGTCGGCGCCCTCGGCTTCCTGCGGCCCACCGATCTCGCCGACCATGACCACCGCGTCGGTGTCCGGGTCGGCTTCGAACAGTTCCAGGTGGTCGCGGAAGGAGGACCCGTTCACCGGGTCGCCGCCGATACCCACCGACGTGGACACGCCGATGCCCAGTGCCTTCATCTGGGACGCGGCTTCATAACCCAGGGTGCCCGAGCGCCCGATCACGCCGATCCGTCCGGGCAGGTAGATGTGGCCGGGCATGATGCCCAGCAGGGCCCGCCCGGGGGAGATGGTCCCCGCGCAGTTAGGCCCGGTCAGCGTCATCCGCGCCTGGGCCTTGTAGCGCCGCATATAGCGCTTGACCCGCATCATGTCCTGCATCGGGATGCCGTCGGTGATGCAGGCACAGAACCGGATCCCGGCGTCGGCGGCCTCCATGATGGAGTCGGCGGCGAACGGGGGCGGCACGAACACGATCGAGGCGGTCGCCCCGGTCTCGGCCACGGCTGCCTTCATGGTGTTGAACACCGGACGGTCCAGCACCCGCTCGCCGCCCTTGCCCGGGGTGACGCCGGCGACCACGTTGGTGCCGTAGTCGATCATCTCCTCGGTGTGGAAACGTCCGATACGACCGGTGATGCCCTGCACCACCACGCGGGTGTGCTCATCGATCAGGATGGCCATGTCTTGTGCTCGACCCTCCGGCCTTCAGGTGCTGGCACCGACGGTGCCCACGACGGCGACGGCCTTGTGGGCCGCCTCGGCCAGGGTGTCCGCGGTGATGATGGGCAATCCGGAGTCCCGAATATCTGCTGCCCTAGGTCGACGTGCGTGCCGGCCAGCCGTACCACCACCGGGATCTTGACGTCGAGCTGCGTGAACGCTGCCACGATGCCCTCGGCGACCCAGTCGCAACGGTTGATCCCAGCAAAGATATTGATCAACATCGCCTTGACGTTGGCGTCCTGGAGCACGGCGCGGAAGGCCTTGAGGACCCGCTCTGGCGAGGCACCGCCACCGATGTCGAGGAAGTTCGCCGGTTCCCCACCCGCGATTTTGATCATATCCATGGTCGCCATCGCCAGGCCGGCACCGTTGATCATGCAGCCGATGTCGCCGTCGAGGCCGACGTAGGCCAGCCCACGGTCAGCCGCGTGGCTCTCCCTGGCGTCTTCCTGGCTGCGGTCGCGCAACTCGGAGATGTCGAGGTGGCGAAACAGCGCGTTGTCATCGAAGGACATCTTGGCGTCCAGCGCGACGATGCTGCCCTTGTCGGTGACCGCCAGTGGGTTGATCTCCAACATGGTGGCGTCCAGGTCCCGGAAAGCCCGGTAGGCGCGCCGGAAAATCCGGCTGGCCTCGGCGAGCTGCGCCGGTTGCAGGCCCAGCGCGAAGGCGATCTCTCGGGCTTGAAACTCCAGGAAACCCGCCGCGGGGTCGATCGTCGTGCGCACCAGCGCTTCGGGCTTGGTGGCCGCCAACTCCTCGATCTCCACGCCGCCCTCGGCTGAGGTGATGATGCATACCCGCTCGATGCGGCGATCCAACACGATGCAGAAATACAACTCGCGGGCGATGTCGGTGGCCTCCTCGACGTACACCCGGTAGATCAGCTTGCCGCGCGGCCCGGACTGTCTGGTGACCAACCGCCGGCCGAACATGCTGTTCGCGACGTCTAGGACGTCGCGGTCGGAGTGGCACACCTTCACCCCGCCTGCGGCACCCCGGCCGCCGGCGTGTACCTGGGCTTTGACCACCCACGCCGACCCGCCGATCTCGGTGCACCGGTAGGACGCCTGCTCGGGGCTGTAGGCCAACCCGCCACACGGAACGGGTACCCCGAAGCGGGCCAGGATCTCCTTGGCCTGATACTCGTGGATGTCCATGACCGCCCTTCTAGGCCCGGCTGGTGGCTGCGGCCCGGATCGCCTGGTCCAACGAGAGCAGGTTCTGGGCCATCCGCTCCGACGCGGCGTCGATCATCTTGCCATCCACCGCTGCGGCGCCCTTACCTTGTGCCGCGGCCTCGGCCAGTGCCTCGACGATGCGCTGCGCTCGCTTGACTTCCGCCTCTGGTGGGCTGAACACCTCATTGGCCAGCGCAATCTGGCTGGGATGTATCGCCCACTTGCCCTCGGCGCCCAGCGCCGCGGCCCGCCGGGCCCCGGCGCGGTAACCATCGGGATCGGAGAAGTCGCCGAACGGGCCGTCGATCGGGCGTAGCCCATAGGCCCGGCAGGCCACGATCATCCGGGACAAGGCGAAATGCCACTGATCCCCCGGGTAGTCCGGGTTCAGACCACCGATGCTCACCGTGCGGGCCCGGTTGCTCGCAGCGTAGTCGGCTACCCCGAAATGCAGCGCCTCCAACCGGCCGGGACTACTCGCGATGGCCTCGACATTCGCCATCCCCAGCGCCGTCTCGATCAACGCCTCGATCCCGACCTTGTTCTCATACCCCTTGGCCTGCTCCACCTGATGGATCAGCGTTTCCACGCAGTACAGGTCTGCGGGTACCCCGACCTTGGGTACCAGGATGGTGTGCAGCCGGTCACCCGCCTGCTCCATCACGTCGATGACGTCGCGATACATGTAGTGCGTATCCAGCCCATTGATCCGCACCGACACCGTCTTGCCCTTGCCCGCCCAATCGATGTCCCGCAACGCCTCGATCGCATGACGACGGGCCTGCTCCTTGTCGGCAGGGGCCACCGCATCCTCTAAGTCGATGAAAACGAAATCGGCCGCGCTGTCGGCTGCCTTGTCGATGAAGCTGGTGTTCGATCCCGGCACCGCGAGCTCACTGCGCTGCAACCGCGGCTGACGTATCGGGTGGAGAGTGTGGCTCAACTGGCTCCTCCTCGGGGGCCCGGCTCGGCCTCCAGCGCGGCGGTCGCACTGCGGTAGTAGTCCTGGGCCGCCGCGACGCCGGCTCCCAGCTCGACTTTGGCTCCGGCGTCGGCCAGCGACATCTCGGCGCTGGCCAGCGCGGCGAGGCACATCACCTCGTTGAGATCTCCGAGGTGGCCGATCCGGAACACCTTGCCCGCTACCTTGGACAGGCCGCCCCCGAACGACGTGCGGTAGCGCTGGTAGCCGATCCGGCAGACCTCCTTAGCGTCCACGCCCTCCGGGGTACGAATCGCCGTGACGGTGTCGGAGTACCACTGCGGGTCCAGCGCGCACAGTGACAGGCCCAACGCCTCCACCCCGCGACGGACCCCCTCCGCGAGCCGGTGGTGACGCTGGAACACCTGCGGCAGGCCTTCGTCGAACAGCAGATCCAGCGAGCACCGCAAGCCGTACAGCATCGGGATGGACGGGGTGTAGGGGAAATAGCCGCGGTCATTGTTCGCGAGCATGTCGTCGAAGCTGAAGTAGCAACGCTGCATCGTCGAGGACTTGTGTGCTTCCAGTGCCTTGGCGCTGACCCCGAGCATCGACATCCCGGCGGGCATCATCAGGCCCTTCTGCGAGCCGGTCACCGTCAAGTCGACGCCCCACGCCTCCTGCTCGAACGGGATCGACCCCAACGAGGACACCGCGTCGACGAACAGCAGTGCATCCGAGCCGGCCGCGTTCATCACCCTGCGGACACCGGCGATGCTGGAGGTGACCCCGGTGGCGGTCTCGTTGTGGCAGGCGAAGACGCCCTTGATGGTCTTGTCCTCGCTGAGGTGGTGCGCGTAGGCGTCCAGCGGGACGCCTTCACCCCACTCCCGGTCGACGCAGATCACATCCAGGCCCAGCCGCCGGGCCATGTCGGCCCACAGGTGGGAGAACTGACCGAAGCGCGACATCAGCACCCGGTCGCCCCGGTTGAGGGTGTTGCTGATCGCCGCTTCCCACGCCCCGGTACCCGAGGACGGATACATGAACACCCGACCGGTCTCGTTGGCGAAGACCTTCTTCAGCCCGGCGAACAGCGGCAGGGTCAGCTCGGGGAAGTCTGGAGCCCGGTGGTCCTGCATCGGGACGTTCATCGCGCGGCGCACCGCGTCGGGGACGTTGGTCGGACCGGGGATGAACAGGTGCATGGGTCCGTTGGGCATGCCGGTCACCGCCCTTCGACAGTCGACGCCGCCGAGCTGTGCGCTTCGGAGTGAGGTGCTTCGGAGTGGGGCGCGAGCTGGGGGTACAACGGGTAGCGCTTGGCGAGCACCCGGGCGCGCTCACTGAGCGAGGCCCGTTTGGCGTCGTCCCAGTCGCCGGTGAGGGCCTCGGTGATGATCTCGCCGAGCTCTCGGAAGTCGCCTTCTTGCAGGCCCCGGGTGGCCAGCGGGGCGGTCCCGATCCGCAGACCGGACGCGACGGAGGGGGGGCGGGGGTCGAAGGGGACCGCGTTGCGGTTGACGGTGACCCCGATCTCGGCGAGCCGGTCCTCGGCCTGCCGGCCGTTGAGCGGGGATTCCCGCAGGTCGGCGAGCACCAGGTGGGTGTCGGTGCCACCGGTGAGCACGTTGAGCCCGCCGCCGAGCATCTCCTCGGCGAGTGCGCGGGCCCCGGCGCGGGTACGCCGCTGGCGCTCCCGGAACTCCTCCGAAGCGGCGATCTTCAGCGCCACCGCCTTGGCGGCGATCACGTGCATCAGGGGGCCGCCCTGCCAACCGGGGAACGTCCGCGAGTTGATTTTCTTCTTGAACTCCTCCTTGCAGAGGATCATGCCGCTGCGCGGGCCGCCCAGCGTCTTGTGGATCGTCGTGCTGACGACGTCGGCATAGGGGATCGGGCTGGGATGCTCACCGGCGGCGACCAGGCCGGCGAAGTGCGCCATGTCGACGAACAGGTAGGCGCCCACCTCGTCGGCGATCTCGCGGAAGCGGGCGAAGTCGAGCTGGCGAGGGTAGGCCGACCAGCCGGCGAGGATCATCTTCGGCCGATGCTCCTTGGCCAGTGCAGCGACCTCGTCCATGTCCACCCACGAGGTCTCCCGGTTCACCCCGTAGGGCACTACGGTGTAGTTCAACCCGGAGAAATTGATCTTCATGCCGTGCGTGAGGTGCCCGCCGTGGTCGAGCTTCATCCCCAGGAACGTGTCGCCGTGTTCCATCAGGGCGCTGAAGACGATGGCGTTGGCTGAGGCGCCACTGTGCGGCTGCACGTTGGCGTGCTCGGCTCCGAACAGCTCCTTGGCCCGGTCGATGGCCAGTTGCTCGGCGACGTCGACGTACTCGCAACCGCCGTAGTACCGCCGGCCCGGGTAGCCCTCGGCGTACTTGTTGGTGAGCACCGAGCCCTGGCAGTCCAGGACGGCCTGCGGAACGAAGTTCTCCGAGGCGATCATCTCCAGGGTGTGCTGCTGGCGGGCGAGCTCGTTGGCGAGCACTTCGGCGATCTCAGGGTCGACCTCGGAGACCGGCTTGGTGAAGAAATCGGCGGGCAAGTCAGCGGGCAGAGCACTCATCGGCGAATCCTCGGCTCGTAGGGAGGCGGACGTGGAGGTGGCTCGGCGCGTCGCATCCACTGTGTCGATCAGAACCGTGTCGATGCAAAACCTACCGCTGTCAAGGCTCGTGAACCCTGAACCCCCTATCCGGGCAGCATATCGGCGGGCAGTCCAGACAGTGCGTGACACCTTCGTCACGCTCGACACCCGACAACTTGATCAGCGACTGGGGCTGGTCAGGCTGACTGCCGGACCGATAACGTCGAAGACGAACCGGCCGGTGGCAGTAGGTATACGTTCAACTACGCTGAGTACTCTCGGGAGATCACACGGTGACAGGCTCCACGGGGACAGCGGTGGGATACGGCCTGCGGTGGTGAGTGCTCAGGACGTGGCATGGGTAGTGGAGGGCGCCGGTGGGCTCCCCTTCTTCCAGGCGCGGCGCCCGGAGATGCTCACCGGCCCGCTGGCCGCTGGGCCGACCGTGCTGGCGTCGTCGCATGGTGAGCCGGTGCTGGTGGTGACGGGCTACGAGCAGGCCCGCCGGCTCCTGATCCATCCGCGTTTCAGCCGGGCAGCTGCCACTGGACACCCTCCGGTGGGTCCAGCGTCGGCGATGTCGGTCACCGAGATGGACCCGCCCCGGCATTCCTGGGTTCGTGGTCTGGTCGGCCGGGCCTTCTCCCCGTCGTCGGTCCGGCGGTTGGTGCCCACCATTCGCCGCCGCGCGCTCGGCCTCGTGGCCGACATACGGCAAGCCGGCCCGCCGGTCGATCTGGTGTCGGCGTTCTGCGCACCGTTCGCTTTCGCGGTGCACTGCGACCTGCTGGGCGTGCCTGAAGGGTTCCGCGGTCCCATTCGATGCTGGTCGCTGCGCCGTTCCGGGCGTCCCGGCAGCACGGCGCAGCAAGTCTACGACGCCGAGATCGGCTTGCACCAGGTGGTCACCGACGCCTTGATGCACATGCGGCACAACAGTGGCGTCGGGCTGTGGGGCGAGCTGCTGATCGCCCGCGAGCAAGACCAGCTCACCGAGACGGAGTTGACCGGCCTGGCTTCCGCTCTCCTGTTCGACGGGCACATCCTGGCCGCTGCCCAGATCGCTCTGGCCACGCTCTGGCTGGTTCACTACCCCGACCAGGCGCTCGCGCTGGCAACTTCCCCCTGTGAGCTGCCGCGTGCTGTCGAGGAGCTGCTGCGGTTCAGCCCGTCGATCACGTTGGGCATGCCACGCAAGGCCCGCTCTGACGTCGATCTCGCCGGGCTTGCGGTGCGCGCCGGCCAAACGGCAACCGTCTGCTTCGGTCTCACCGGCCGAGACCGGGCAGCATTCGGCACCCCAGACCGACTCGACCTCACCCGAGGGCCGAATCAACACCTGTCCTTCGGCTACGGTATTCATCACTGCCTGGGCGCCTCGATCATGCGCGTGCAACTACGCATTGTGCTGGAGGTGCTGCTGCGCCACCTGCCCCACCTCGAGTTCGCCGCGGCCGACCAGCAACTGGCCTGGTCGGCCAGTCATACCATCCGCAGCCTGACATCGCTGCCCCTGACCTGGTCCCCCACCGGCAGGATGGCCTGAACCCCGATACCGGGCAGACCACCCCGCCTCCCAGGTGGCCCCTCAGCTCGAACCGGTGAGCACGTCCCACGTTGCTTTGTCGACCTCAGGTAGCTCGCGGTACAGCTGCTGCCGCCAACCCTCACCGACCACCATCATGGATTCAGCCAGCGGAGCGCCGCGCCCAAGTCGGCCACCTCGTGCAGGCGCATCCCGGGCGGCGGCGCACCATCGCCGTCCGCAGGCACGAGTGCGTGACGGAAGCCGAGTCGGGCGGCTTCGGCCAGGCGCCGGCGCAGCCCGGTCACCTGCCGGACCTCGCCGGCCAGCCCGACTTCCCCGATCGCCACCGTGTGCGGGGGCAGCAACAGGTCACCGACCGCCGATGCGACCGCGAGGGCGACGGCGAGATCGGCCGCCGGTTCCACCACCCGCATCCCGCCCACCGTCGCGGTGTACACATCCGACCCCGCCAACCGCACGCCCCCGCGGCGCTCGATGACCGCCAGGATCATCGCCACCCGAGATGAGTCCAAGCCGCTCACCGCGCGGCGTGGGTTGGCCAGTGCCGACTCCGCGACCAGTGCCTGGACCTCGCCCAGTAGCGGCCGTTTGCCCTCCACCACGACCGTCACCGCAGTCCCGGGCACCGCACCGTCGCGGTGGCTGAGAAACAGCCCCGACGGGTCGGGCAAGCCGACGATGCCGTCGTCGGTGAGCTCGAAGCAACCGACCTCGTCGGCGGCGCCGAACCTGTTCTTGATCCCGCGAACCATCCGCAGCGTGGAGTGCCGGTCGCCGTCGAACTGCAGCACCACGTCGACCAGGTGCTCCAGCACCCGGGGTCCGGCCACCGTCCCGTCCTTGGTGACGTGCCCGACCAGCACCACCGGTAGTCCACGCTGCTTGGCGGTGCTGATCAACGCGCTGGCCACGGCGCGGACCTGGGACACCCCGCCTGGGCTGCCCTCGACGCCGGCGTAGGACATGGTCTGTACCGAGTCGACGATCAGCAGCTCTGGGTCGACGACGTCGAGGTGCCCGAGCACGGCGGCGAGGTCGGACTCGGCGGCGAGGAACAGCTCATCGTGCAGTGCGCCGGTGCGCTGTGCCCGCAACCGGACCTGGCCTGCGGACTCCTCGCCGGTCACGTAGAGTGCGCGCCGACCGGCCATCGCGCAGCAGCGCGCGACCTCCAGCAGCAGGGTGGACTTGCCTACCCCGGGTTCGCCGGCCAGCAGCACCACCGCGCCGGGTACCAGACCGCCCCCGAGTACTCGATCCAGTTCGGCCACGCCAGTGGCGGTGGCCTGTGCGGAGTGCAGGTCGATCTGGGAGATCGGTCGTGCGGGGGCCGCGGGCGCGCCGGCCGCGACCGCCGTCACCGGTCGCGGATCGGTCGCGACCACGCTGCCCCAGGTCTGGCACTCCGGGCAGCGGCCCACCCACTTGGCGACCGCATGGCCGCAGTCGGCGCAGCGATGCGTGCCCCGCACGTTCGCTGGAGATCTCACCATGCCCGCGAACGCTATCCCTCCACCCCGACACCATGCCCCTAACCGGGCCCGACATGGAGAGATATCGGGGTGAAAACGCCGACACTGACCCCGACATGGAGACATATCGGGAAACCCACCGACAACGACGGGGTGCGTGACTAGGTCGGGGGGGGTGCCATGGGGACGGGGAGGGTCCGCTTGCCGGCGTTGCGGAACTGGAATGTCAACGGGGTGTCCAGCCCGGCGCGCAGCAGCCGGTCGGTGGTGAGCGCGATGCGCAGTTCCCCGACGACCAACGGGCTGGTGGGCGTGGCTGAACCGGCCGTGCTGGTGATCGTCATCCCGGGCGGGATCTGCGTAGTGCCCGACACCTGTACCTGGCTGGCCACCGGGCTGGTCACGGTGAGTAGCTCGTCGCTGCTGTTGCCCTGGTTGATGATCGTGAGCATCACCGGCACGGTCGACCCGGCGGGGTAGGTGCCATGGTGATCCTGCGGGTAGGGGATGAACACGTTGCGCAGTGCGATGGCATTTCCGACTCCGACGTTGCCGAACGCTCCATCGACGGCGGCCACCTGGTGATCGGTCTGGGTGATCTGGCCCGCACCGCAGCCGACCAGCGCCAGCGCGACGGCGCAGCAGGCCACGATGCGAGCTGCGATAGAGAGAGAGGCCCGCATGATCCAAGCGTATCCGACTGGCCCAGCGCCTCGGCGCACCCGGCCTGCCAATGCAGGTCCATAGTGGAGTGAGCTTGAGCTGCGGGAGCACCACGTTGCGCGACGTTGGTCCGTTGCCGGACCCCTGACCTGCGATGACGCTGTAGATGCCCCGCGCACCACGATTCCTGGGCGTGGTAACCTGGATACAGCGAAAGGGGCAGAGGACACATGGTTTTCAAGGTCGGAGAGACCGTCGTCTACCCGCATCACGGTGCCGCTCTCATCGAGGCCATCGAAACTCGAGTGATCAAGGGTGAGGAGAAGAAATACCTCGTCCTCAAGGTTGCTCAAGGTGATCTTACGGTCCGCGTTCCCGCTGCCAACGCCGAATTCGTCGGTGTCCGGGACGTGGTCGGTCAAGAAGGTCTCGATCGGGTTTTCGAGGTGCTGCGTGCTCCGCATACCGAGGAGCCGACGAACTGGTCGAGACGTTACAAGGCCAACTTGGAGAAGCTCGCCTCTGGCGACGTCAACAAGGTGGCGGAAGTGGTCCGGGATCTCTGGCGTCGCGAGCGCGATCGCGGTCTGTCGGCTGGGGAGAAGCGCATGCTTGCGAAAGCCCGGCAGATCCTGGTGAGTGAGCTCGCGCTCGCCGAAGGCACCAACGAGGACAACGCCGAGGTCTTGCTCGACGAAGTCCTCGCCGCAGCGTCATAACGGTCGACAACCCGCTATAAACCAAGCAATCTCCTGAACCAGAGTTCGCCGAGCCACCAGGGTTTCCCGAGCCGGGGCTTTCCGAGTCCCGGTCACCTGATGACGTCGCGCATCAGCGCCCCGGCTCGCCGGGTTGTGGCACTGGTGCCAGCTGCGGGGCAGGGCCTTCGGCTGGCAGCCGGGATGCCCAAGGCTTTTGTTCCGTTGCTCGGCCGCCCGTTGCTCTGGCACTGCGTGCAGGGGTTGCTCGCATCGGACTGCGTCGACACTGTGGTGGTTGCGGTCGGTGCGCAGTATCACGATCAGGCGCAAGCCGCCGTGGCCGAGGCCGGGAACCGGGTGCGGATCGTCACCGGCGGAGCGCACCGCTGCGACTCGGTCCGGGCAGCCCTGAACAGCGTCCCCGACTCCGAGGTGGTGTTGGTGCACGATGCCGCCCGCTGCCTCACCCCGGTCAGCGTGATCCAGGCCGTGGTCCGCGCGGTGCAGGACGGGCAACAGGCGGTGGTTCCGGTCCTGCCGATGATCGACACGATCAAGCAGGTCGACCCGGAGGGCTGCGTCGTGGGCACCGTGGACAGGGCGGACTTACGGGTGGTGCAAACTCCGCAAGGCTTCGCCGGGCACCTGCTGAGGCAGGCCCACCAGGCGCCATCCGGGCCGGTGACCGACGACGCCGGGCTCGTCGAGGCGCTCGGGGTGACCGTGACCACGGTGCCGGGGCACCCGCATGCCTTCAAGATCACCAGTCCGTTCGATCTCGTCGTCGCTGAGGTGGTGGCCGCGAAAGGCGCCGGTCGGTCATGAGGGTCGGCATCGGCACTGACGTGCACCCGGTGCAGCCTGGCCGGGACTGCTGGATCGCCGGGCTGCACTGGCCCGGGCTGCCGGGTTGCGCTGGGCACTCCGACGGTGACGTCGCCGCGCACGCATTGTGCGACGCTGCGCTGTCCGCTGCCGGCCTGGGTGACCTGGGCGCGGTGTTCGGCACCGACGATCAGCGGTGGGCCGGGGCGCATGGCGCCGAGCTGCTCTCCGAGGTGCGCCGCAGGCTGGCCATCCAGGGCTGGACGGTGGGCAACGGCGTGGTGCAGGTGATCGGCAATGCGCCGCGAGTGGGCACCCGCCGGGACGAGGCGCAGCGGGTGCTGTCCCACGCTTTAGGCGGCCTGATCTCGGTGTCCGGCACCACCACCGACGGTCTGGGGCTGACCGGCCGCGGCGAGGGCGTCGCCGCGGTGGCGACGGTGCTGCTCGTGGGTGGGTAACTCGCCACCCGTCCGCAGGGGTAATCGATGCGGGGCTACAGCCCCGTACCATCACCCCGTGAGCCTGCATCTGTATGACACCGCGACGCGCAGTCTGCGTGAGTTCGTCCCGCTGCGACCTCGCACGGCGTCGATCTATGTCTGTGGTGCCACCGTGCAGGGCGTCCCGCATATCGGGCACGTGCGGTCGGCGTTGAACTACGACGTGCTGCGCCGTTGGCTGATGGCTGGCGGTCACGACGTACTGCTGGTGCGCAATGTCACCGACATCGACGACAAGATTCTCGCCAAGGCGGCCGAGGCGGGGCGGCCGTGGTGGGAGTGGGCCTACACCCACGAACGAGCGTTCGAGGACGCCTATACGGCGCTGGGCTGCCTGCCGCCGTCGGTGTTGCCCCGCGCCACCGGCCATGTTCCGCAGATGGTGGAGCTGATGGCGCGGTTGATCGAACGGGGGCACGCCTACGCCGCCGGGGGCGATGTCTATTTCGCCGTGGCCACCATCGACGGTTACGGATCACTGTCGGGGCAGCGTCTCGACGAGGTCTGCCAGGGTGAATCCGCCGCACCGGGCAAGCGCGACGTCCGGGATTTCACGCTGTGGAAGGGCGCCAAACCCGGCGAGCCGTCCTGGCTCACACCGTGGGGGCCGGGACGCCCCGGATGGCACCTGGAGTGCTCGGCGATGGCTACCACCTACCTCGGCCCGGAGTTCGACATCCACGGCGGCGGGCTGGACCTGGTCTTTCCGCACCACGAGAACGAATGGGCCCAGTCCCGCGCCGCGGGTGACGGGTTCGCCCGGTATTGGTTGCACAACGGCTGGGTGACGCTGTCCGGGGAGAAGATGTCCAAATCGCTGGGCAACACGCTGTCCATCCCGGCCACCCTGCGCCGGGTACGAGCAGTGGAGCTGCGCTATTACCTGATCGCCGCGCACTACCGGTCCGCCGTCGAGTACTCGGATGGTGCGCTGAACGAGGCGGTGGCCGCCTACCAGCGTATCGAGTCGTTCGTGCATCGGGTCCGGGAACGTTGTGGGGTACCGGAGCCGGGCCTATGGTGCGCCGACTTCGTCAAGGGAATGGACGACGACCTCGGCACGCCGGCCGCGCTGGCCGCCATCCACACGACCGTGCGCGAGGGTAACGCGGCGCTGGACGCCGGCGACCACACGGCGGCGTTGGCGGCGGCCGGTTCGGTGCGCGCGATGACCGGCGTGCTGGGTCTGGACCCGCTGGCCGACCAATGGCGGTCGGCGTCGGGGTCAGATGCCACCTCGGCAGCCCTGGCCGCCTTGGTGGACCGGCTGCTCAGCGAGCGTGCCGAGGCTCGCAACCGCCGTGACTACGCGACCGCTGACGCGGTGCGTGATCAGCTGCTGGCGGCCGGGATCGCCGTCGAGGACACCCCCGACGGTCCGGTGTGGACGGTCGAGAGGAGCTGAGGTTCATGGCCGGTAATTCCCAGCGCCGGGGCGCGATGCGCAAGCCGGGTACAAAGAAAGGTGCTGTCGTCGGTTCCGGCGGGCAGAAGCGGAAGGGACTGCGCGGTCGCGGCGCCACGCCGCCCGCCGAACTGCGGTCGGGCCATCCAGCCCATCGCCACGGTGCCCAGAACCACCCTGCCCAGAACCAACCCGCCCAGAACCAACCCGCCCAGAACCAACCTGCCCGGCGCCGCCCGGCCGCTGCGGCTCGCCGCCGCAGTGGTAGCGAGCCGGGGGAGACCGTGCTCGGTCGCAACCCGGTGTTGGAGTGCCTGCGCGCTGGTGTGCCGGCTACCGCACTGTACGTCGCTATCGGGGTGGATCTTGACGACCGGGTCAGCGAGTCCGTACGGCTGGCCGCCGACGTCGGTCTGTCCATTCTCGAGGTGCCCAGGGCTGATCTCGATCGGCTGGCCGCGGGTGCGTTGCACCAAGGGGTGGCGCTGCAGGTGCCGCCGTATGCGTACGCGTTTCCCGAGGACGTGCTCGCCACGGCGCGCGAATCCCAGGCGCCACCGCTGCTGGTGGCGCTGGACGGGGTGACCGACCCCCGCAACCTGGGTGCCGTGGTCCGCAGCGCCGCCGCGTTCGGTGCGCATGGGCTGGTGGTGCCGCAGCGACGCTCCGCGGGGATGACCGCAGTGGCCTGGCGGACTTCGGCGGGTGCGGCCGCGCATCTGCCGGTGGCCCGGGCCACCAATCTGGTGCGCACGCTCAAAGACTTCGCCGCCTCCGGTTTGATGGTTGTCGGGTTGGATGCCGGCGGTTCAATGCCATTGGACGCTTTTCTCTCGGCCACCGAACCACTGGTGCTCGTTCTCGGTTCGGAGGGGCGGGGGCTGTCCCGGCTGGTCCGGGAAACCTGCGACGCCGCGGTGTCGATACCCATGGCAGGGCCGGTCGAGTCGCTCAACGCGTCGGTTGCCGCCGGTGTCGTGCTCGCTGAGGTGGCGCGCTTACGCCGCGCCGGTTGAGCTGATCTGCGCCCTGCGACTGCTGAGTTCCGGGCGGCGCAGCGTGTGAAACGGATGCTTTCGGCATGCCGCGCCAGTGGCATCACCGAGCAGTGTGTATCTTATCGCGGTCAGCGTTCACGACACGGCAGTTGTGCTACGCCGTTCTTCTCGACAAGGAGAATCTCTACCCGTGGCTCAGAAGACCATCGTCACTCTCATCGACGACCTCACCGGCGAAGAAGCCGAAGACATTTCAACAGTTGAGTTCGCGCTCGAAGGCGTCACCTACGAGATCGACCTGGCGAACGACAACGCCGTCAAGCTTCGTGACAACTTGGCCCGTTACGTCGCGGCGGCTCGCAAGACCAGCGCGAAGCGCCCTGGCGTTCGTGGCGCCGACCGTGTGACGGGTCGCGGAGCTGGTAACGGTGGTGTCGCGCGCAGTGGCTACAACCGTGATACGCTCCGGGCGATCCGCGAGTGGGCCAAACAGAACGGCCATGATGTCAGTGACCGTGGGCGGTTGCCGCTCAATGTGCTGAACGCCTGGGAAGCCGATCACCAGGCGGTGAAGAACGGCAAGATCCCCTCGTTCTCGGGATAGGGGCCTGCGGTATCTGGCCCATTCTGTACGTCGGATTGTGGTGTTCTCCCCGCCCGGACTTGGTGACGGTCTGATGCTGTGACGGTCAGGTTTTGGGCGGCGGAGTCCTGACTCCTGCCGAACCGATCGACCGTGGCCGACGAACGGTCAGGTGCTCGTCGGCGACTCGCGAGCGACCCGGTGGGCAAGGCTGAGGACCTGACCTCTCCGTGCTCACCGGGTTTCCACGGCCCGCAGTGCCGCGCCAGCCGATCCTGACTACTTGCGACCGCCGAACCGGCGGGCCACCGTGAATCCGATCAGCCCCCCGATGACGACCAAGATAATGATCACGAACAGGACGAACTTCCCGACACCCGCCAGGAAACCTCGGGCCTCCAGCTCGGCGGCGAGGAGGCCGGCTTGGGTCACAGTGAGGGACATGGCCCTGATGGTAGGGCCTCGCACGCCGCCACGCTGTTCACGCCACGCTCACCACGTCACGGGAAGTTCCACCAGGCCTCCGGTGAGCAGTTCGTCGCGTCCTCGCAGTGACTCGACCGGAACCGCCAGACGCAGCGTCGGGAACCGGTTCAACAGGGCGGGGAACAGCGATTGCAGCTCGATCCGCGCCAGTGGGGCGCCGACGCAGAAGCGCGGGCCGTGGCCGAAGGTCAGATGCGGGTTGCGGTCTCGGTGGACGTCGAACCGGTCTGGTTGAGGGAACAGCCGTTCATCGAGATTAGCCCCGCGTAACCCGAGCATGACCAGTTCACCGGTCCGGATGGCGACGCCGTCGAAGGCGAAATCGGTGTTGGCATAGCGGGGCAGCCCCACGGTCTGCTCGGCACCTGAGGTGCGCATGGGCAGCCATGAGCGGAGGATCTCCTCGACTGCCGGCTCGATGAGCGCCGGATCGTGGCGCAGTGCTTCGGCCTGCGCGGGGTGGGTGAGCAACAGGGTCACTCCGCGGTCGATCGCGGCCACGGTGGTCTCGTGACCGGCGAACAGCAGTCCAGCGCTGAGCATCGCGATACCGTCGACGGTCAGCTCGGGGTCGGTGGCGGTGGCGGCGACCAGATCGGAGATCACGTCGTCGCCGGGCTCGGCCTGCTTACGAGCCACCAGCCCACGCATGTACTGCCACAGTTGCAGGAGCCCGGCCTGTGAGCGCGCGGCGTCGGTCATGTGTGCGGCGTCGTCGGACCAGCGGCGGAAGTCCTCCCGGTCTGCGTAGGGCACCCCGAGGAGCTCGCAGATGACCAGCGCCGGGAGCGGGAAGGACACCGCCTCATGGAGGTCGACGGGCCGCGTCTGGCCCGCCACAGCGTCGAGCAGGTCCGTGATGATCGCTACCACCCGTGGCCGCAGGTTCGCCATCCGCCGCGCGGAGAACGCCGGCGCCAGCAAGCGGCGGGCCCGGGTGCGGTCGGCGGCCTCGGTGGAGGGGTGGCCCATCGGCCCGCCGAAGATCGCTGAATGGGAGACGCGGGCCGCCTGCTCCGGCTCTGCGTGCGAGCGGCCCAGGCGGGGGTCGGACAGCAGGGCCTTCACGTCGTCGTAGTTCGTGACCAGCCAGGCTGGATCCCCGGCAGGGGTGGTCACCCGTTGGATCGCCGTGCGTGCCACCTGGCCTCCAAAGTCCGTCGTATGCGACGCGTCTTGTGCAACATACCATCGGGGGCAATACACTCACGCCCTGATGACTGTCACCGAGCGCGACCTCCGCACCCAGGCGCAGGAGATCGTGGCGCACATCCGAGCGCTGCGCCGTGATCTGCTCTGCGCCAGTGCAGCGGACATCGCGCGCAGCGGGCTGACCGGACCGCAGGTCAGCGTCATGGCCCACCTGGTGATGAACGGTCCGGCCACGGTGACCGAGCTCGCCCGCGAGCTGGATACGGGCCACAGCACGGTCTCGGGGATCGTCGACCGGCTGCAGGCACGCGGGCTCGTCCAGCGGGTCCAGGACGAGGCCGACCGGCGGTACACGCGTATCCGTGTGACGGAGAAAGTGGACCGGTACGTTCAGGATATGGATGCCGGGCCCTTCGGCCGGCTGGCCACCGCGTTGGGCAATGCCACCAGCGAGCAACGCCGCACGATTCACGAGGGGCTTGCGCTGCTGCGTGAGCTGTTGACCTGACGTCAGCCGTTTCCCAGGATGCTCCTGATCGAGCCCCTCCACCTGGAGTGGGCCCGGTCTGGCTTCGCTAGGCTGCGCGCCCGCCATGTCCTTCGCCAGCCCGATGTTCTTGTGGTACTTCATGCCAGCCGTGCTCGGGGCCGTGCTGATCGCGCCCCGGAGCTGGCGCAACGGCATCGTGGCGGCCGCCAGCCTGGCCTTCTACGCGGTGGGCGCGGGTCCGGCGACGTTGTTGCTGCTGGCCTGCATGGTCGTCAACTACGTGATGGGTCCGGTGTTGGAGCCCGACGACTGGGACCTCGAACCGAGGCGGCGGCGCCGGATGCTGATCGGCGTCGTCTCCTTCGACATCGCGGTGCTGCTCGTCTGGAAGTACGCCGGTTTCGCCAGCTCGCAGGCCGCCGCGTTGGCCTCGTTCACGGGGCTCGATCTGCCGACCGTCTCGCTCACCCTGCCGATCGGGATCTCCTTCTACACGTTCCACCACATCTCCTATGCGGTGGACGTCTACCGCGGTGAACGTCGAGCGCTGCGAAACACGGTCTCGTTCGTGGCGTATATCGCGATGTTCCCTCAGCTGGTCGCGGGACCGATCGTGCGTTACCGGGAGATCGCAGATCAGCTCGCGCAACACCGCCACCACCGGTTGGACGACATCGCTGCGGGGTTCCCACGGTTTGCCCTCGGGTTGACCAAGAAGGTGGTGATCGCGGACTCCCTGGCACCCCTGGTGGACGCCTGCTTCGCCACCCCGGCTGACCAGATGACCACCGCGAACGCCTGGCTCGGGGCGCTCGCCTATACCTTGCAGCTGTACTTCGACTTCTCCGGATACTCAGACATGGCCATCGGTCTCGGGCGAATGCTCGGGTTCACGTTGCCGGAGAACTTCGCGCGCCCGTACTCGTCGGCGAGCATCACCGAATTCTGGCGCCGATGGCACATGTCGCTGTCGCGCTGGTTCCGCGACTATGTGTATATCCCGCTCGGGGGCAACCGGAACGGCGCCCGGACCACATATCGCAACCTGTGGATCGTGTTCGCGCTGGTGGGGCTGTGGCACGGCGCGAACTGGACCTTCCTGTTCTGGGGGCTTTACCACGGTACGGTGCTGGTGATCGAGCGTCGTCGCGGGTGGGCGGTCGCGGCAACCGAACCGGGGCGCCGGGTGGTGCGCCGGGCGCTGACCCTGCTCATCGTGACGGTCGGCTGGGTGCTGTTCCGATCACCGGATCCGGGCACCGCGCTGGTCTTCCTGCGGCACATGGTGATGCCCGATCTCGATGGGCTCACCGATGTGGTGGACGCCTCGCTGACCCACCAACGACTGGCGATCCTGTTGCTGGCGGCCGCGGTATTCCTGCTACCGGCCCAGCCGGTCAGCGGTCGCTATCTCGAATCGGTGCGGACCCGGCCTGCCAATGTGCTACGGCTCGGTGTGATGACCGCTGGCCTGGCCTACTCCGCGCTCCTGGTCGCCACCGGCACCTTCAGCCCGTTCCTCTACTACCGCTTCTAACCAGTGCCCCCTCTGAACTGCGGTTTCCTGATCAACAGGTTCATAGGCCGTCTCCAGGCCGAACAGTGGACGCCTTGTGGCCTTGTCTACCCGAGGCCGGACTGGACGTTTCCGTGCCTTGGTTAGTTGATCAGCGCGAGATCCTTGGCGAACTCTTGCAGGTCAGGGGCGTCACCATGGTCGGACCGGAGGGCGTCTTCGACCAGTTCGCGGACGACGGGGTGGGTGTGGATCTGCTCTGGAGCGATCTGCTCGGCTTGGCGCAGGGTGGACACCATCAGATGCGGTTGGCGTCGCTGGGCGTGTGCCCGAGCCACGTCGATCAACAACCGTGCCTGGCGCTCGGGAGACAGCCGAGCCGTGTCAGCCTTGGCTGCGACCCGAAGGGCGTGCCCAGCGTCGCCGAGTTCAACCGCGATGTTGACCTCATAAAGCATCACGTTGGTCGGACCGAACTCGGTGTTGTAATCGTTTCGATCAGCTCCGAGTTGAGCCGCTGCCTGCCGGGCCCGACCAAGGTAGGCATACGCCTGTTCCCCGTCGTTGGTGCGAGCTAAAGCAACGGCCAGTTGGAGATACAGCGCTCCGCGTAGCGCGACCGCCTCCGGTTCGCCGGCATCGATGAGCCTGCCCAGCGCGTTCGCGGCGGACTCAGCCGTGCGCTGGGCCAAGTCGAAACGTCGCGCGCTGTGGAACACGATCGCCAGACGGAACGCACCCTCAGCCATGAGCAGCGGATCGTCTGCGTCTTCGGCCGCGGTGATGGCGCGATCAACAGCCACCCATGCCGCTGGCGTCTCGCCCATCTTCGACAACACACCAGCCGCAGCATGGTAGGCCTTGGCTTTGGCCACGCACACCCGCTGCCGGTCAACCCCCGTCGTCTTACGTACCGCGTACTCCAACTCAGGGATCAGGGTACCGAGCAGGTGGCTCAAGTCCTCGTAACGCGAACCATGAGCGAACTCCCAAGCTTGCGCCGCCTGACTACCGAGCCGATCAACATCAACCGGCGCGACGTCGGACAACACCGCCTGCAACGCATCACTCGACGACAAGGCCAGGCTCAACGACGTGGCCGCGCGTGGCCGCTCGGTCGCCGCAGCGACCACGTTCGACTCTGCTGCCAGATCGGCGACAGGCACTCCTAGCGCCTCGGCCAGGGTCTCCAGCACCGACATGCGATCGATGTGCCGAGCGCCGCGCTCAACCTGACTGACCCAGCTCTCAGATCGATTGATCTGCGCGCCGAGTTCTTTCTGTGAGAGCCCCCGCTTGCCCCGATGGAAAGCAACCCGTCGCCCCAGAGCCTTCGCATCGTGAGGCAGCATCTGTCACACACCCTTACCGGTCGGGGGATCCAAAAACTCAACACGCGCACCCGTGAGGTACCGATCACGTTCATCAAGAAAACGCTTCGTATGCTCCTGGCGCTCATGCACATCGAACGCCTCACGGCTCTCATAGAGCTCATAGAAAATCCGGGACAGTGGAGCGTCTTTCACCTTATGTACCGCATAAATAAGCGTACCCGGTTCACTTTCCCGGATCTTCGCGGCGGTCACCTCTACGAGATTGTCGAACCCCTTTACGGCTTCGACGTCCCGGATATAGAACCGCACGACCAGTGCAAACATGTCACCTCCACATGACGTTGTGATACCCGCACTAATAGTACTACGCCGCACCTCATGTGCGAAAGCCCAAGATCCCGTCACGTCACCCGCGGTCACAGGCCGACTGGTGGGGGCCCGCCCAGAGAGTGGAGAACAACGGCTGATCAACGGTGGTGCTGGACCACCCAGGCCGGTGACGCGCCGCGGGACATGAACACCCTGATCACCGCGATGCTCGACGGTTGAAGTCGGGGACCACATCGAACCTTCACGTCATGAACGAGCCTGGCACACAGGGTTGACGAGGCGACCCGGGTCCATCGGTAGCGACATCACACCCCGGCCGTTGCACTCCGTGAGAACTTTCTGTACGTCATTTTCAAGCGCAACCTCACCGCTGTCAGCGATCAGCACATTCCCCCGCCTGCCGCTCAAGAGCGTCCCCCGAGCGATGAGGTACGAAACGTCGACGGGGCGACGGTCACGGCTCACCAACGTCGGTAGGGCTCGCTTCGCGCGCCTGCGCTGCGAGAAACCGGGACACAGAGGTGCTGCCGCAGCGGCCTCCGGCCACCTTGCCCTCGACTCATGTGGCTAGCACCCGTTCTACCAGGACACGACGCTCATCTCCCTGACGTTCGCTGCGATCCCGTGTCGACACGGTCGCTCACGGCAGAAGCCGGGCAGCCGGACTCACCGCGACCGTCAATGTTGATCGCGCAGACGATGCGGAGTCCGGCCATCGTCCCTCGGTTACCCGCAGTCGCGACGGACGTCGACCCCAAGGGGAATCGGGTGATCGGCTAGGGGAATTACGCGATCGTTCACACTCACCGCTGGTCATCAGTATGCAGCCGAGGAGGTCCAGACCGCTTGTCACGTGGCGTCCAGTCGGCTGGTCACGTCTGGTCTGCGTTGCTGCCGAATTTGGCTCTATGAGATCAAGGCGCCGGTCGCGCCGGCGCTGGCGTGGCTGGTTTGCGTTGTTTCCTCGCCTGCCCACCGGTCCGGCTCCGCTTGCTGCGCGCGGCCTGCCGGCCGTGCTCGCGCGGACCGGACCGGCGGGCGGCGGTGGTCGCTGTGGGCAACGGCAGCTACTGCGTTGGCTGCATGGTCTCGTATCTGGTTTCGGCCGGTGGGCAGTGGGTCCTTTATATCGGTTGCGAGCGACGCGCCATGTCTGGCCAATCGCCAGCTATTTCTCGGCCGGTGTCCCTTGTTAGTCGAGTTCGTCGCGCAGGGCTTGGGAGGGGGAGGGGTGGCGTAGCTTGGCCCTCGTCTTGGACTTGATCTGCGGGATGCGCTCGCGGGTGACTCCATAGACTTGGTCGATTTCATCGAGTGTGCGTGGTTGGTCGTCTGGTGAGTCCGAAGTGCAGCGGCACATCGGGTTCTCGCTCGGACAATGTGGCCAGCGTGACTGCGGATGATCTTGTAGCAACCGTTCGGCGCTGCTCGATGCCTACATCGGTGGCGAGGACACACAAGCTCGCCTGACCCGGGCCTGATCCGCGCGGTGAAGAAATTGACTACACCAAGGGGTACAAGTTCTCCACCTACGCAACCTGGTGGGTCCACCAAGCCATCACCCCGAGTGTCTAGGCGGCAGTGGACGCGGTCAGGCTGCGTCCGGGCTGACCCTTTTACGCGGTGGGTCGAGGTTTAGTCGGTTTTTGCTTTGAGGTCACCGGTTTTTGCTTGGGGTGCCTCGGCTGCTTTGGGGGCGGCGGGTTCGGTGAAATCATTCTTTTTGGGAGCCTTCAAATCGGCATCTTTTTGTAGATCACTATCGTTCTTCACGGTTTCGCTCGATTTCGCCATGTTCGCAGATGCCATCGTAGATGTCGATTCTGGCTTGTTAGCGTACTTGCGCTGCTCGCTGGCTGCTCCTTGGGTGGTTCCGATGAAGGCGCCGATGAAATTGAGGATGTTGCGTGCTTCAGGTGACTGCTCTTGCACAACCTTCGCCCTTGAGGAAGCACCGTGGATGCCGCTACTGAAAAGGCTTTTGCTGGTGTCATCGTAGTAGGTGTTTTCGTCGGTGTCTTCGAAGTCGAGGTTAGGAGGTTGTGGCTCTGTTTCCTCCGGGGGTGCCACCGAGAAAATCTTTGCTCCTTGGTTGGCGAAGTTGAAAATGTTGTCAAATACCATGGTTTTCATCCCTCATCATTGCGCTGGCCGTGATCTCTGACTGCTTAGCTTACCTCTTGTAGCAGATCGTTGTTTTCCTGTGGAAGCAGCTACGGGCCTTGTAGAGGGAGCTACGGGCCTTTGTAGAGGGTTGGGTCGCTGTAAGGGAGGCTCTCGCTTCCAAAGACTGTATGGTGCACATCGAGGGCAGAAACAACTTCCGCCCATCCCTGTAGTCGGAAGTTGCCACCACCGGCTAGCTGGATATCGTCGATATCGCGGGCGACAACATTTGCCGATTTAGGGTTAACGGGCTGAGGGGGTGACAGAATGTCTACTGGTTCAGCGTAGCTAACCGCGAAAAACCCAGAAAACGTGACAGGAATTTCGTAATAGTATTGCTTTCGAGTTCGTCGCTGTGTGGCAATGGTCTCCACCCGAGAATTCGGTTCAATTTCGCCAGAAACTTGTGATGTGGAGACCCAGGTAGTAGTCAGAGATCCGCCAACGGAAGCGGTAATTCCGAGCATCAACTGAGCAGTCAAGTCCGCCGTACCAGTAGCACTTCCCTGAGTTGTGAACCCTGCCGTGTTTGTCATTGCGGTTGTTGCGCCCATCTCATTAGTGTTTGCTCCTCCCGTCTCATTAGTAATAGCTACATCTGCCCCTACCGAGTCCTTACTATTTTTTGAAGTGTTAGTATTCGAATTCTTGTTCTGCATGCTGTTCGAATTCCTGCTCTGCATGCTGTTCTGCAGCTGCAGCTGCAGCTGGCTCTGCAGCTGCAGCTGCAAAGCCACGCTAGTTCTTGCACCGAAGGTGAGTTGTGATTGCCCTAGAAGCGTCCAGTTAACTGTGTTCGAAATGGTGAAATTGACACTATCCTGAAATGATCTCTTAGACTTTGAATCCCGATTTACGTAAACGCGGGAAGAAAATGTGTCGGGAGGTGGCTGCGCGATGTTGTTGCTCCGTTCCTCGATCAGCGGTTCCCCGAGATGCATATAGGTGATCCACCCTAAATCGAAGGCCGTCCCACTAAAGTCGCCAAAGCTAGACTTATTTATCGAAAACCCGATGGGCTTATGTACCTTACCGTTCTTGTCTTTGTAAACCAGTTTTGGATGGCCCAGAATGGACTGAAGAGACTGAGCGATGCCGAGTTCCTTTAGATTCCGCTTCGTTAACGGGTGACGTTTAGTTCGTCCCAGAGTATATGCACTTGCAGGCATCGTCCTTGAGCTCCCATCATGATAAAATAGGTAAAAACTACCGAGATTGTAGACCTATCATCTTCAGACTTATCCGATCGCGACGGACTCACTCGTAGTTCAGGTAGTGATCCAACGTGGTTACGTGAATACATGATGATAGGGGACTCCCCATTCATTCGGCAGTCTCGGATAGTACGTGTTAATGACAGATCCGGTGAAATCGCCGCCCCAGTTGGGGGTGGGACGGATGGGTTGACCAACCTCGAATTTATGATCTTCGAACCCAAGAATAGTGTCTGGATGAGTTACCGGCACGAAAGTTATACCCCCCCATGGCGTTACCGTGACAATCCAAAGCTGAGCGTCCTCGGGTACGCCGTTTCTCCCTCGCCAATCCGTATCCATCTTATCGGCCAGCCCGACGCGTACATCCCTCTCTGTTGGCGTTTCCCTGTGAATGGTAATGCGCTTACGTTTGGGTTTCGGCTTGCCATCATCCCCACGGGGCTCCTCGGCGTCCGCATCGTCTTGCGCCTCACCGGCGGCGCTTTCAATGAAATACAGCGGCCTTTGCCCGAAATAGCCACCCGGTGTGATATACCAAAGATGACCACGTGCACCTTTTGTGGCATCGTCGAGAGTTATTCCTGTCTTAGCTCCTCCCTCATGATCATCCGAAGTAAGATTATCCGGTTTGAGATACCCGCCATTGAGGGCATTGATAAGCATGACCGGCCGATTATCGATCAATGCTGCCACGATGCTGTTGTCGTAACTGTTTGCCGGAATCGGGCCACCTACTATCAATTCCGCCATCGGAGTGCGTTCCTGGGTGAACATCGCTGGCTCCCTTTCTGTATGAGGATTCACAACCTGTTGCGGATGGTCAATCAATCATGAAGACGGTCAACCCCTGTGGCTACGGCATATACCCTGGTGCTCAACCGCCGCGGCACGTCTTTCAAAGGGGTTAACAGGTCACGAACTGGCGGGCCAGGTTACGTGCCACATAGACCCCGGGGCCACCAAACCCGACGATATCCATGCGCCCATCACCGGTGGTGTCGACCAGAAACCGAGGATGCCTGTCGACTCTCCACCCCCCGGCCTCTTTGTTGTACCCGAATCCCCTGCAGACCAGCTCGGCTTGCGCGAATTCACCACTGCCCTGTCCGCGTGACACCCAGACCCCCTCGTCACCGAACCCGACGATGTCGACCTGCCCATCACCGGTGGTGTCGGCCAAGAACCGAAGATGCGTCTCACCTGTCCAACCCTGGTTGGACCCGAAATCTTCGAGGACGCACGTGGAGTCGGCGAATCCACCGTCGCCGTCTCCGCGTGCCACCCAGACCCCCTCGGGGCCGAACCCGACAATATCCACGCGCCCCTCACCGGTGGTGTCCCCCTGCCCATCACCGGTGGTCGTGGCTCGGCGTGTCACCACGACTGCGTCAGGGCCGAATCCAATGATGTCTGCCCCCTGCCCATCACCGGTGGTCTTGACAAGGAACCGAGGATGCTCCTTCACTGATGTCCAGCCCTGCTTGGACCCGAAGTTTTTGTGGACCAGACGAGCTGGCGCAAATTTATTTGTGTCGTCTTGTCGGGACACCCAGACCCCATCGTCAAAGCACCCGACGATGTCCACGCGCCCCTCACCGGTGGTGTCGACAAAAAACCGAGGATGCTTCTCAACTCTCCAACCGTCGTTGTACCCGAAGGCCTTAACAACCGGCTCGTTCCCCCGCCGCGCAAATTTATTTGTGTCGTCTTGTCGGGACACCCAGACCCCATCGTCAAAACACCCGACGATGTCCACGCGCCCCTCACCGGTGGTGTCGACAAAAAACCGAGGATGCTTCTCAACTCTCCAACCGTCGTTGTACCCGAAGGCCTTAACAACCGGCTCGTTCCCCCGCCGCGCAAATTTATTTGTGTCGTCTTGTCGGGACACCCAGACCCCATCGTCAAAGCACCCGACGATGTCCACGCGCCCATCACCGGTGATGTCGACCAAAAACCGAGGCATTTCAGATGTCCAACCCTGTTGCGTCCCGAAGTCTGGGATGACCAGTTTGGCTTCCTCAAATGTACCGTCGCCTCTCCCGCGTGCCACAGTCACGCCACCGTGATCGAACGCCACAATGTCCACGCGCCCCTCATCGGTGGTGTCGACAAAAAACCGAGGACGGTCCTCACCTGTCCAGCCCTGGTTGTACGTGAAGTCCTTAAGAACCGTGTCAACTAGCCATTCCCCGGCCTCTTTGTTGTACCCGAATTCGGTGAGGACCAGCTTCATGTCGCTGAAAGTGGGTTTCGCGTCGGGTTTCGGTTGTAGCGTTGACGAGGAAACCAGCTGCCAACGCTGACGACCGTCCCAGTGGCTCCAGGGTGTCCACTGCAGTTTCCGGTCAGCTCGGCGCGGGGGCATGAACTGCCATCGCTGGCTTGTTCCACCGTGATACTTGTGCAGGATGATCTGGGTACCATCGTCTTTCGAAAAATTGGCGAGACCGAGAACGCTGCCGCTGCTGACACTCTCGATTATATGTTGATTCGTCTCTCCCTCTATGGGAATGATACGCCAACGCTGATTCGCTCCACCACTGTCACTATTTTGAACAATCGGTGTCCCCTTCGCGCCATCCTTGGCGTCAAGCACTTTTCCGCTGCTGACGTTCTCGATTCGGTATTCATCCTCGTCGATCTTCTTTCCCGCCTGATCATTCTCGCCCTTCACAAGAACAAGTCGCCATCCCTGATGACTCATGCCACTATCGGATGAATCTTGGATGATGAGAGCCCCGTCATCATGTGACTGCCCCTGCGCACTGAGCGGTTTTTTACTGAAGACGCTCATGATTTTGGTTTCCTGTGCGGGCACAAACACGGTTGCCCCTCCCCTCAAGGAGGCAGCCGTTGGGTTCTTGGCGACCACCCCCACAACCTTCCGAACCCGATGATTACTCCATTCGGAGATGTACAGGGACCCGGCGCTATCCACCGCCACCCCTATCGGGTAGTTCAGTTGGGCGGAGGTGGCCGGGCCCTTATCCCCGCTGTCCTCGGCGGTGCCGGTGCCCGCCACCGTGGTGATCACCCCATCCCCCGTGACCTTCCGAACCCGATGATTATTGCAGTCGGCGATGTACAGGGACCCGGCGCTATCTACCACCACCCCTGTCGGGTTGTCCAGTTGGGCGGAGGTGGCCGGGCCCTTATCCCCGCTGTCCCCGGCGGCGCCGGTGCCCGCCACCGTGGTGATCCTCCCCGCAGTGACCTTCCGAACCCGATGATTACTCGAGTCGGTGATGTACAGAGACCCGGCGCTATCCACCGCCAGCCCCTGCGGGTTGTTCAGTTGGGCGGAGGTGGCCGGGCCATTATCCCCGCTGTCCCCGGCGGCGCCGGTGCCCGCCACCGTGGTGATCCTCCCCGCAGTGACCTTCCGAACCCGATGATTACTCCATTCGGCGATGTACAGAGACCCGGCACTATCCACCGCCACCCCTATCGGGTAGTTCAGTTGGGCGGAGGTGGCCAGGCCATTATCCCCGCTGTCCCCGGCGGCGCCGGTGCCCGCCACCGTGGTGATCCCCCCCCCGGTGACCTTCCGAACCCGATGATTACTCGAGTCGGCGATGTACAGAGACCCGACGCTATCCACCGCCACCCCCTGCGGGTTGTTCAGTTGGGCGGAGGTGGCCAGGTCATTATCCCCGCTGTCCCCGGCGGCGCCGGTGCCCGCCACCGTGGTGATCCCCCCCGCAGTGACCTTCCGAACCCGATGATTACTCGAGTCGGCGATGTACAGAGACCCGACGCTATCCACCGCCACCCCTATCGGGTAGTTCAGTTGGGCGGAGGTGGCCAGGTCATTATCCCCGCTGTCCCCGGCGGTGCCGATGCCGGCTATCGTGGTGATCGTCGGGATGGACGTACTCGGGGAAGTGGTGGCTGCTGCCGGAGGGGTCGTCATCGATGTTCCTTCCCATTGTTCACAGGGGTTGCCATCCGGTGATACTGAGCGAAGGCCACCTTTATCCTGTGAGGTCTAGCCAGTGGTGATGTCATTATTGACCGGACCACATATTCACATATGCAGTACCCTAGCTGGATTACCAGCAACCCAAGATCGGAATCTTCACAGGCTGGAGATTAATCAGTCCGCAGCGGTGACCACAAAGAAATACACCAGTTCAATCCAGACCTCTGACCGGGCATTTTCTGGTGAAATTCGAAGCAGCGCAAGGCAACACCCGTCAGACCGCTCGAGAAGGTTTTGAACAGCTGATCACGAAGCACTGTGTCGCCATGACCGATTGACACCGCCGAGCGTGATCGCTAGTTATACCGGAAGATTGTGAGTACCCAGTTCTGCAACCCGCACTCAACGATTGTGCCGCCCTTATACATTATCCGGACTTGAGCGTCCACGTTCTTCTTGGTCATTGTCACCGGGATTTCCATAATCCGTGTCGCCGTGAGGCTCCTCCACTCGGTTCCTAGGTCGATGGAGGAGTCAAAGCGGTGGTTGTCGCTCACTGGATGGGGCTTGTCACCGCCGAAGGTGATGTCCAGAAAGCAGATTCCGTTGTCGCCGTGGATTTTCACCAAGGACTCAGCCGAGAAGACCGCGACGAACAGCGCACTGAAGCTCGGAGTGCCCTGTCCTACCTGCTGGGGAATAGTGGCGCCGGGAAGATCCACCCAAGTATCCGGAGTTGTGACTAGAAAGCGATCCGACCCCCAAATGGTGGAAGTCTGAATTGGCGCAGCAGAGCGAACGACAGGGTTCGTAGGATTATCGGACATGGCGCCTTCCCTTGCGTTAGGGGCCGAGGACAGTCAAGTAAGTTTGTCACGCATCAATGCGATTGCCATGAAAACTACTTCTCGCAATGCGACAGGGTTGTTGTCCCTCGTCACCATCCTTGATACTTGCTGATATTAGCAGCGTGTCACACAGTCTGTACAGTCACCCGAAAGGTGGATTTACTTCCCGGATTCGCATTCGCTTAGTGAAAGAAATATGACGTGTATCACTAATATGGCCTGTCGCGGGCGTGGGGCGAAAATTTTTTCGCGCGAAACTCTGCCACTGGACATACTTGACCTTCATTGCCGAGCTGAAAATCATATAATTCCTCAACTTGAGGTGGTTATGGTCATCCCGTGTCTAATTCCTAGAGCGGCGGTTACTTAATCCCAATACGGGACACGAGGCCGAAGTTGTCACACGCTGCGCATAGTAACTTTTGTCATCGTATGGTACTAGCCGGGCTTCGCCCCATCCCGACGAGGCACCTCATAATCGACTTCCGGTGTCAGCGCAGACTCTCCTGAAATTGGGGTCCTCCGGGACTTACAGAAGCAGATGCTGCCTCTCTGGACGGTGTCTGCGCAGTTCAATGCGGGGAGGCGGATAGGGAGAAGTCCCTGCCTGCCCGCTTGCCTCCCTGCCCGGATCTCCTGTGGCTTCTGTAACGGCGAGCTAGTCGGAGTGGTCCTCGCGGCGCGCACCTACCAGGCGCTGGACCTGGTTGCCTCATCGTTTGACGGAGCCTCATTGCTTGCCTGAGAGCGCCGTAGAGGGGTGGTAGAGAGCACCTGACCGGAAATTAGGTGCTCGGCGACCACATATATAGTCAATTGGAGCCCCTGGCGAAGATCCTCTGGCCTACGTCAGTTGCTACATCAACGGCTACGGACGACCATGAACGTCTTCGGACCTGCACTCGAGGATAAGGATCGGCCATGGACAAACTGCAGGTAGTTGCCGGGTGTTGCCTGTGACTACGAATCAAATGGTCAGCCGCGCATTCCCTCGGCCGATCAGTATCCACGTCGTGGTGACAGCCGCAAGGGCGCCTAATCGGCGTCGCGATGCGATGGCGCGAGCGCCACCCTTGCCCCGCCCTTGCCCCCGTCACCACGACGAGAAAGGCGGCCAGGACGAGGAATGGGGCAGGAGCAGGTTCGAGCGGGTGAAGCCGTCCGTGTCCTCTGCGTGCCCTACGTGAAGGACACCTACAGTCTTTCACGGCCAATCACGGTCAGTCGAACCGCTGCTCAACAGCTGTGTTCTGGCCGAGTCATGTAATTCCCAAGCTCTAGATCAAACACACGTGCCTCCGGCGGGCCTCGCTCCGGGATAGCTCCAGGACCAGGCCCGGGTAGCGGGGGGTCACCAGGGGAGCGGGTATCCCGTCACGTCGGCGCCAGAGGTGTAGCAGGTCAGGGTGGGGCGTCCAGGTCGTTCATCGCATGCGGTGCTCCACCTGGACGCCCCACCCTGACCTGCTCCAAGGCAAGCTCGCCGACGCGACGGGATACCCGCTCGCCGCCCCTCTCGTCCTGTGGCGGGCCAACACCCTGACAACAACGAGCAAGAGCGATCTTGGCTCGTGCCCCTCGCGCGCCCGTACACACGGGGACTCACGGGGAACCACTGGCGATGACGGGCAGAACCTCACTGACCGTGCATCAGAACGTTTCCCAGCTCACGGTGCGTTACGGTCCACACCTTTGCACGGCGGTACTCCGATCCAGCTGGCAGGCGTGAACGGTACCGGCAACCGACCAAGATCAGGCCGCCTGCAGGCCGTCAAGCGTTGGGTAGACGTGAGAAGTCTTGAGAACCACTGAGATTTATTTTTGCAGCTCAGGAACCTGTACCAAGTTATCCGAGCAGGTCACTCCGAGCCAGGATCATTACTACCGCTTCTAACGGATAGCTGCGCCTGACCTCGGCGTGAACCAGGCGTACCGCCGCTGACTTGCACGGATAGTGTTCGATAGTTGTCGTTGTTCGTCACGCCTCGTCGCCGTCTCACGGCATGGAGATGGCATGATCTTGGTGAAGGATGCAAGCGCGAGTTCCAGTTTGGAAGGCTGCGGCAGCTGGGCGATCAGGTGCCTCGACCTGCGGCCGACTGGGGTCACGGGACGCGCTGGTGACCGTGGCTAACAGCACGCTGCGCGTCGTCGTTACGCACGACAGGCGAGGGGCAGAAGCGGGTATCCCGTCACGTCGGCTCGGCTACGCCTCCGGCGCCGACGTGACGGGATACCCGCGCCACATGGTGACCCCACTACCCTTGTGCCTTGTCCTTTGCGATCATCCTGGAGCAACAACGGCCCCCGGGTACCATGTGGCACCGGGGAACCGCGTGTTCACTACCGGACTGCCCCGAACTCCTCGCACGGGACAGGGGCGGTCCGGTTTGTTCGCCTCCAATCGTTTGTTTAAGATTTCTCCCTTGCTTGGTCGTCTACAATTTCTCTGCCGGATGGCTGGGGGGTCGGTCAAGGATGCGTGTTCGCCTGAATAACCGCCGTGTCGCCACGGAATGAATTCCCCTTGCGTGTAGTCGCCACCTTGCTGGCCTCGTCTCGTGCCAGCGTCAGCATCGATATGACCTCGTCGACCTTTCCCGGCGTCATGATCGCTTCCCAGGTGAACGGTGGTGAGATCGACAGCCACACCCTGTCTCGCACCACTGTCACGACCACAATCGCATCCACTCCTTGCATGCTCTTCACGCGAACCCTTCGGGGCATTCCCATCACGGGCCATGCAGCCTGTTCATGGGGCACCGATCCCACCTCCAATCGTCTTAACATTTTCTCCTTCGGTCGCGTCTACAATTTCTCTGCAGGATGTGGACTGAGACCGGTCAGGGATGACCGGGAAGTCAGATGGGTGCGAGGATCGGCAATCTGATCAGCTTCGCCCGAGATGCCCGATTCCCGTCCCGCACGGCCAATGACGCCGACGTCGGCACCGTCAGTGGCGGCTAACAGCCGTGCACCGGCACGATCCAGTGCTCCCGGCTCACCTCACCGCTCACCAGCTCACCCCCTCCCCGATGCTGAGTCACGCCAGGTCCATACCTCACGTCATGACCTGCACAGACCTCACTCAGACCAACCTCTATGATCGCAGTGTGATCATCTCCAAGGATCGCTGACACAGGCACTGCATTAGGGGTACGCTCCCACCGAATCCACGTGATGAATGGCTGCTCACAGTGTCCGGCAAGCGCCGTTCTGGCGAGATGTGCTAATGACGCACCACGGCCGCCCCCGGGGCGCACCAGTGAGGTACTACGCTCAGCCCGCCAGTCCCAATGTCTGTCGAGTAGATCGCGGGTGCACCGGGGATGATCACTGTTGAGTGCTGGACCGGAGCCGAGACCAAGGCACTGCGCCAGGCCATGCGCCTGAGCGTCCGCGCCTTCGCCGCACACCTCGGTATCGGCGCCCGGACTGTGAACAAGTGGGAAGCCCGGCATACCACCATCGTCTTGCGTCCCGATACCCAAGCCATCATGGACACCGCCCTGCAACAGGCACTCGAGGACGTGCAAACCCGCTTCACCCAAATGGTGGGCAGCACCCACCAGGGGCAACACGAAAACGCTGCGAAGCCCGCCGTTCCCGCCCATGATCCCACTACCGAACCAGCCCTGGGCACAGACTCCCGTACTCCGTTGTCAGGAAACGATGGCGTCGACTCCTTACCCACGGGATTAGCCCGTCATCCCGCGACTGTTGCGGCAAGGCCCGCGACCGATCCCACTGTTGAGGCGTTGCATGGAGATGACATGGGTCATCTCGATGAGTCAGCACTTTTTCTTTCCCCGGAAGAAGATGTAATTTCGGTGGAACCGATGCCGGCCCGACGCCCACGCAGCATGGAGGAGCTCCTAATGGACGCTGCCGATGAATCTGCCAAGATTCTGGCATGGGCCGAGGCAGCCAATGTCGGTGATCTCACCATTGAACAAATCCACGCTGAGATACACCGGGTTGCACACAGTTATTTGAAGGTTCCGACGGTGCCACTATTTGATCGGACACGTGAATTGCGTGACCGCATCGTCGGGCTGCTTAACGGTCGACAAAAGCCATCTCATAGTCGAGAACTTTACAGTGCAGCAGGTTGGGCGTTAACCATGTTGGCGTGGATGTCAACGGACTTGAATGTCCCGGATGCGTCAGAAGAACACCTTCGCGCAGCTTGGGTTTTTGCTGAGAACGCAGATCAGAATAACTTGAGGTCTTGGATTCGCGCGGCTCAGCACACAGCCGCTTTCTGGCAACAAGACTTTGCAAGGGCTGCACAGTATGCCGAGGATGGACTTCGGTATGCGGGTAGCGGCAGCACAGAGTTGTATCTTTCGAGTGCCTGGGCGCTCGACCTGGCACGATGCGGCGACAGTGAGCGCGCGCTAGCCGTTCTGTATAGTGCCCGGAATTCGGCAGAGAACCCGGGTATCGGCGAGGACGCGCTGTCTGGACCATTTATCTGCTCAATAGCTCGCGCGGGCGGGTTCTGGTCAGACACACACCTTGCGCTCGGCAACGCGAAAGAAGCACTCTTGTATGCGGATTCGGCGGTCAGGGATTTTGAGTCGACCCCAAACGACCGCCGAAATTTCGGCTCGGAACGAATGGTGCGATGTCAACAGGTGAAAGCATATTTATTGGCGGGTGAATTCGACGGCGCCTGCGAATCTCTGATGCCGGTACTTGACACTATGCCAGAACACAGAGTGCGTCCACTGCTGCAACGAGTGGAGGAAATCTCTCAGATGATTACACGCTATGGGGAAGGCAACTCATTGGCGACGATGAAAATGCAAGATGCTATCGACGAATTTCGGACTTTTAGAACATGCAAGTCTTTGCCATGAGACTGGAAAAAAAGTAACATATTCACCAAAAAATTTGCATCGTCGCAGGTCGCGGGCCTAACAATGCTTTCAAATGGATAACTTATTCATTATGGATAACTTATTCATTCCGACTGCTAACTTAGCTAGGAAAGGTGTGCAGGTTGAACACTCCGTGTCGCATGACCCGCGATCACTGGTGGTGGCGCCCTGGCTGGCGCAAAGGTCGGTCCTTCTATACGTGGCACATCACTTTCTCGTCAAGCGAACCTATTCGTCAAATTGTTTCCTTGTACGCGCCGGTAATCAGTCGGATCAGCACTCTCGACCCAGTGGGAGTCGACGGAATCCATTTAACCCTCCAAGGTATCGGATTTACCGATGAAGTAAGTAACGCCGATATCAA
The DNA here is from genome assembly GCA_963823755.1 of uncultured Actinomycetota bacterium. GTDB lineage: Bacteria > Actinomycetota > Actinomycetes > Mycobacteriales > Pseudonocardiaceae. Next base: position 806,444 of record CAWGMP010000017.1, on the reverse strand, counting down.
GAGAATTGTAGCTTCGACCCTGTCCCGTTGTGCCCAACTGGAGCCGATAAAAGCGAGAATAGATGAGCCACGTATCGATGAAGAAGCTGTTCATATGAATGTTCACCCGGTCGAACAGATAGCGCACTTGAAACTAGCGCTTCGGAATGGAATCGGGGACGTGTGGGGCCACGAAAACATTCCTGAAACAATGGACGATTTCCGGCCGCATATCACGCTCGCCTACTCTAATGGAATTGCACCTATCGAGCGCATTGATACAGCGATAAAAGAATGTTCCCTCCCCGTGGCTGATGTACTGATATCTGCGGTGTCTCTAATTGACCTGAACCGTGATCGTGGGCTATACGAATGGACCCAGGTCGCGACAGTGACGCTCGGGCAGTGTCGCGTTGACGCATGCGGATCGTGATGGCACAGGGTGGCGCAATGCCCAGTTGAAATCAGCCGCTGTTCAGAGGAGCCGAGGTGAGCATAAACGTGTTCTTTAGAGCGGCTGAATCATCCCCATTCTCTTCGGCATGGACAGTTGCGCTGATTGCGGCATTGGGTGCAGTTGTAGGCGTTGTTATCACCGTCTCAGGGACAATCTACGCAGCCAAGAAGAAGACAGAGGAAATTGAGCTGGTCTACGTGCAACGACTCCGAGATAGGTATCTTGACAATGCTCGTGCTTATCTGGAATCAATTTACGTCCCTCTTCACCTTGCCCTCGCGCACCTCACTGCATCTTACCGAACGTTCCGTAGTCATATCAATTTTGATGCGCAAGAGGCGCCCCGCGAGCAAATAGACGATTTTCGGGCAGCCGCAGCAGCGTATGACGACACGGTTCGCGAGCTTCTTGATCGCGGTGCTGCCGCGTTTTTAACTACAGCACTCGAAGAGCACTTGGGATCGTTTAACGAATTCCTCCGAGAGTCTCGTGACGCGACTGAGACGCAGGTCGCGGTCCTACTTTCGTTCGGTGTATCGCTATTTGGGACGCGCATGGAAGCAGAGTGGACTCGTATTCTCCACAAGAGGCTTTCCCGGAAGATTCGCATCAATCAATTTGGATTCAAAGCTGAGATTTATGAAAAACAGTTGCTACGGGCTCCGCTGGTCACTCGTGACTTTGAGGAGGCGTTCGTGCGCCAGGCAACCTTCCTAAGAATCCTCATTAAGGGGGTGACGCTGGGAACTCACGGCCAAATGAGCCAGAAAAAGAAGTTATCCTGACAGTTTGCATCAATTTCTGCACATATGCGTTCGAGCGTAGGGGTGCTTGGACTTTCCGATACCCCCCAGTCCATTAATCGCTAGAACTGTCGGCTCTTCGTCAGAAGATAGTCCCGCTCGTAGTGAATGCAGTAATTCATCGCGTCCGACAAAGTCCAATGTTCTAGCGGGAACGTTCCAGACTCGACGCAATTGGGTGTCGGCGGCGATTGCTCGCGGCAATTGTGTCAAAGCATGCAGCAATGATATCTCGAGCTGCTCGGGTGAGAAAACCGTGGCGGTGGTCAATCTGCTATCGGTTAGGCGGGCGCGAAACGTCAGCTGTCGAGCGCCGTACTGGGAATCAACGAATAGCGCCGCGGACCCTTCGGTTCTCTCGTCGAGGAGGAAAACAAGTCGAGGCAAGCCTATTTCAGTTGCAGCCTCAAACTCCAACTCGGTGTATGAGATCTCAGGCCTGTCGCGGACTGGTGATCCGTACCGGAAGCCCGCAATCAGTACATATACATCGGCTTCTTGAACTGCCGCCCGGCAGACCTGAGCAGGAGCCTCGTCCCGGCTTGTGAAGTAACTAAGATCTGTTACCGCATCGCCTGATCGGGCTATGGCGGACTCGGCCGCGGCCAGGAACGACCGCCCCTGCGGCACTCGTCGCAGGTCGGCGGTGTGGCTCACGAAGATCCGCCGTGGCTGGGGACGATGGTCCATGAAGCAGAGCATCCCAGGGCAATCGCCTAGGTGGAACCGAGCGTTCATCGAGCCCAGCGGACTGCGACAGAGCCTTACTCCGTGTGCTGCGGGTCTTCCGTGTTGACATTCCGGAGCCAGCTCAGTACGAGTTGCTGATTGATGGCATCATGGCCGGACCTGTTCCGAGCACAAGCCAGAGTGCCACGTTGTGCGGTACGCCATGCGTGGCCGCGTCACCCGCTTGCAGGGTTGAGATCCAATTCCGCAACCGGGCGTGAAGCTCGCGGTGCAGACACCAGTGATGGCGACGCCAGCCGCGACCTCCTGGCCATCCGTGCTCGCGGCTGATTGTGCGCTTCGGCGCCGCAGGCGTATTGTAATCGCGACTCACGACTCAGCGCAGGTCATCAGTGTGATCATGGCTGGGAGCCGTTGGGAGCGGTCGGTCAGCACCGAGCGGTGTGAGCGGCACGCTGAGCAGCACAACAGCTCGGCGTCGTAGTCGGTGCCGCAATCCGCGCAGGTACTGTTGGTGACGTCGCAGTGGGCGGCGTGGACCCACCGTCCACCAAGAACAAGACATCCAGGGAGCAACGTGATACACGGATCAACCACCCCGGGTGATCCACGAGCCAGAGGCGAACCCCGGACAAATCGGGTACAAGCCACAGCATCCGACACCACCCAACGTCACCCGACGTTCCCGCAGGCCACTGGCTGTCTCGACCATTAAGGCCCTGAGCGGCGTTCTCCCAGCAGCGCTACATCAGCAAGTGGTGTGTCCCCAACCAAAACCTGCCCTCGCCGGGCAGGCAGATCTCCGGGATGACTGGCCACCAACGCGGGCGGGACTGGAGGTGTGGATAGGGTGTGGCATCCCGCCGATCTCCCCCGAGGGCTACCACACGACTCCCAGCGTGCAAGATCATCAGTGGTCATCAGGCAGTGAAAGGCATCACGACCTCCGGCATGCCGCTGCCTCGACGCACGGGACGGCACTGTGACCAACGCACACCAGTCCACCGCAACGCACGGACCGACGTAGATCTGGGTTCGGACAAAGACCTCCGTTTCGGCTGGCTCACTGACCACAGTTCTGACCGCGACGAGCAGCACCACGTCATCCCTGGACCACACCCAGCGCATTCCCGTTGCCACGTCGCGGCCTCCGCCGAGGGCACCGCCCCCACCTGGTAATCGCCTCCGCCCTCACGTCGCCTCCACAAGACCAGGGTTGGCGTGCCACTCGCGTGCCGCAAGAGGGGGTCAGTGGCGGTCATCTGGGGTCACTCCTGACCACGGCCGACCGCAGGTCAAGGCCTAAACCAGGCAGCACAATAGGGTTCCCAAGCTCACAACCAAACACAAGCGCCTCCGGCGGACCTCGCTCCAGGATGGCCCCAGGGCCGGCCCGGATAGTGGTGGGTCCCCGCCCCACCCGTCCTGCGGCACGCTAACACCTCGCATGTGCCATTAGCGTGCCATTAACACCGGTCAATCACGGTCAACAGCGGCGCCCTGTGACCCGGCCTAACCACTGATCGAGGCCTCTGATGGCGCAGTGAGCGCAGCCTTCCAAACTGGGCTCACGTTTGATCATCATCAACGATGTCGTCAGCAAAAACAGCACGAAGAGTTGGTACGGGTCAATCTGCACGCGATACCGGCAGTCCGACAAGCCAACCCCCTAAACGTCTCATGATCATGCTTTACGTCAAATGGGGAAATCTTACATCGATAAAATGGTTACCGTGCCGACTTAAGATGGCGCATACAGTACTGTGAAGCCGACCCCACAGGGTCGACGCGACATTTCGTCAGCAGAGGTGGAATACTAATGGATGATCAAAAAAATCGCAGCGGCGAGCCGAGTTCATGGCAGGTGGCCGAAGCCCTCATCTCAAACATTCGCGACGCCACCCGTCGCGCCGAGACTGACAGTCTACTTTTTGTAGCAATTACCGTCGGATTTCTCATCGTGAGAAGTTCAAACGCATCGTCCTTGTCGATAATCGGTTTGCAGATTACAAATCTTCAAATAGTGCAATTCTCATTGCCACCACTAGCCGCATCCCTTGCTTTGCGGTACGCCGAAGCTGAAAGGTTAAGCTCATCAATCGGAATGCAGCTACGGAGTCTGCTAGTACTACAGCGCTAGATCATTAGGGTCTGGAGGTGGAGGTGGCGCCGGACGTGCGCTCGGCGGGCTTGGGCTTGGTGCCAGCGCCGAAAGATCGACCAGTGCAGGCCGTGGTGGATTTTTGGTTCGCTGCTGTGCGCGAGGTTGAGTAGTCGACGGATTTCGGCGAGGGTGAGCGCGATCAGGCGTCGGTGGATGGGTGGAGTGGTTTCCGGTTCGGTCGAGGGGGTGGATGGATTTTCCTGCTGGTCTGGTTGTGTGGCGTGTTGGGCCCCCTTTTTTTGGCGTGGTGTGCGGTGACGGCGAGGAAGGTGTGGGTGAGCATGGCGAGGGTGATATGTCGATGCCAGGCGTTCCAGGTGCGGACTTGGTAGTTGTCGAGTCCGACTTCGTTTTTGCTGGATCCGAAACATTCTTCGATGGGCCAGCGCGCCCCGGCCACGCCGACGAGTTCTCCGAAGCGTGCGTGGTGTGGGTTGTAGCAGTGGTAGAAAGCGAGTTCACCGTCGTCGATGGATCGGCGGATCAGATACTGGTGGTCGGGATCATCGGAGTCGATGAGTGCCCAGTCGTAGACGCGGTGTCCTTTCGATCCGATGCCGCAGGCGCGGCGTTGCCAGGTGTTCCTGGGTAACCCTCGCGCGAGCTCATCGACCTGGGTCACCTGTCCCGCGGTGTCGGCGAATCGGGTGTTCTTCGGGACGGCCATCACATACGGGATCCGACTGCTCTCAAGATAGTCGCACAGGCCGGGGTTCTGGGGCGAGCTCCTCGTCCGCGGTGAACCAGGCGAACGGCATCCCGGCTGCGCGAGCCGCGCAGATCATCTCGATGACCTGCTCCGGCCTGGTCGCGAACGCCAGCTCCGCCGGGACACCGGCCCCAGCGCAGCGAGCCGGGTCAGCCATCCACGACTTGTCCGGCATGTACAGTCGCCGGTCAACCAAGACGCGATCCCGTGTGGGTGTCACGTAGCACAGGAACGTGGCGATCTGACAGTTATCGATCCGCCCTAACGTTCCGGAATACTGCCGTTGCACGCCGACCGACTTGGTGCCCTTCTTAGCAAATCCCGTCGGATCCGCCACGAGGATCCCCGCCGGGTCGGCCAGATGTTCCATCGCATACTCACGGTTGCATTCCAGCAACGCATCCGCATCCCACGGCGACAGGTTCAGAAAGCGCTGCAACGCTGTCGGGTCCAGCTCGCCACCATGCTCGGCGATCGTCCAGCCATTCTTCCGTTCTAGTGGTGACAACAACCCCCGCACATACTGTTCGGCGTGCTTCTTCGACTCCGCCCGGTAGAAAAACGGCCGAACCCGCGCGAGCAAACTCGCCAGCTCGGATTCCCACCGACCCACATCTTCCCGGGACACCGCATCATCGTACACAACTGGTTGACTCGTCGACGTCAGAGGCACAGAAATATCGTTCCACGCCCCGGCCTCGATTCAGTGGAGGCGCGCAGACCGGCACGGCAGATCACTATTTCTATCGACACACGACATGCGCTCCGACGCTATCTCTCCTCATTCAAAAGTGGTCGCGGCCGACAAGGCACAATCTCGCCCACGGCAGCGGGGTGGGACCGGGCTCGCCGACCGGCGCACACCGCGCACCCGTCAACAGCGTCCGGCCGGCCGAACTCGCCAAGAACGCGCTCACCTGCACCGATGACACGCCAAAAGAAGATCTAGCGCTGTAGTACTAGACGACGATCTACCATCCGTTTCAATCGAAGTTTCTCCGCCTGACTGGGACGTCGTTCGTGACATAGCTTTTCGCATGCGGTCGGTAAGCGGGATTTTCCCCATAGGAACATCGGTGGCCATGTTCGGATTCGTTGCAGTCGGGGTTGTTGTCAATCTAATTGACGCCAAGGAATCCAACATCTCTTGGGCGGCTACCTCTGGCTTCGTCACCGTATTAATCGTCTTTATAATGTTTCTTTCTAGGCCTGTCTGGTCCGGCGCAGTGATAGCACGAACCCCCCGAGACTGGATGTAGGAATCACGTACAGTAGTGACCCGTCAGTGGAATGGCATGATAGATCGTACGGACCTTTCTTCGCGGGTGTGTAGGCTCCGAGTTCAGCAGTACTTGCGGACAACTCAGGGCACGGCCAGCGTTCGGGATGCAGAGTCCCCCCGCTACATCCATCTCTGCATCAACGGCCACGGATGGTCGGGAACGCCCTCGGACCCAACTCAGAGGATGCGGCCAGATCCTGGACGACCGGCAGGTAGCGGCTCCGACGACGGATCACATGGCTGGTCAACAAGTTCCCTGTTCCTGACTCGCCTTAGGACTGGGCGCGAGGGAGGTGGGTCATGACTGGGGACGACCAAGATCAGGTCGTATCCAGGCCGTCAGAGGTTGGGCACCGATGAGAACCCGCGAGAACTACTGAGATGTAGTTCCGCAGCTTAGAACCTTTCACGGCAACTTCGTCCAGGTCAGCCCGGGTCGCTTTCTTTACTACCGCTTTTAATGGATAGCCGTGCCTGACCTCGGCGTGAACCAGGAGTACCGCCGCTGACCTGCACGGATAGTGTTCGATAGTTGTCGATGTTCGTCACGCCCCGTCGACGTCTCACGGCATGGAGACGGAATGATCTTGAAGGTGGGGAGAGGCACGTGTCCACTTTGGAAGGCCGCGTCCGATGCGCCGGTGTTCAGTAGCACGGGGGTGTTGGTTTGCCCCAAGACGGGGCGAGAGAAGCGGGTATCCCGTCGCGTCGACGGGTTCGTCCTGTGAAGCAGGCCAGGTTGCCGGGGTCGGGGTGGAGCACCCGACAGACGGCTGAGCGATCTCGACCCTGCGCCTGCCTGCTACATCTTCGGTGTCGACGCGACGGGATACCCGCGCCCTTGTAACCCACCACTTTCACGGCCGACTCTGGGGCCATCCTGAGCGGAGGTCCGCCGGAGGCACGGATTGTTGATCTTAGAGCGGTTGTGCTCTTCGGTGTGATATGCCGATGGGGCCGCGCGTCGGCTTGCCTGGGAGCGCCTGTCGCAAGGCTCGTCGGGCTGTCATGATTGTCGGTTATGGGCAGGTGGCGTAGTCGATTGCTCGTCGGCATGGGACTGGGCGCTGGGGTGTGGTTGGTGGCGCTTCTTTTCCTCGAAGGTGTACCGAAGGTATTCGGGGAAGTCGCCGGGCCCGTGGTCGGTGTGCTGGCCCCCATCGTGGGAGAGATATGGCGCGCGCGTCGCCTGGCCGATTCTCGGCCTGTCGATGCGTCGGCGGACCTGTTGGCCCACGCGGTGCGTGCGCAGTGGCGTAAGGCGGCTGCCGAGCGGCGATTGTTGATACCTGCGCCGATCCCGGTCGGCTGGTCGCTAAGCGACCTACAGGTGGGGGGCCCGGTGGATGCGGCTGTCGGCGACCCGGACGTGGCACCGGCTTTCCCGCCGCTGCCAGGCCAGCCCCCGATTACTGAGGAAGACCTGCGGTCGGGTGGGGGTCGCGACGAGCTGTTCGCGGTGTACGCTGGGCTCGCTTCCGGTCGGGTTGTCGTAGTCGGTGCGCCTGGGGCAGGCAAGACTGGATCTGCGGTGCTGCTGGTGCTCGACGCTCTCGAACACCGCGACCATGTCGATGACAAGAACCGAGCCCGGGTGCCGGTGCCGGTGCTGTTGACCGCGCAGGGTTGGGACCCGGCCATCTGCCCAGTGCAGGATTGGCTGGCCACCCGGCTGGCCACGACCTACCCCCTGTTCCGACACAGTGGCGGCCAGACCGAAGCCGCTGAGTTGGTCGCCGCTGGGGCCGTCGCGCTCGTCCTCGACGGGCTCGACGAGATGGAGGTAGCACGGCGTACGGCCGCGTTGCAGGCCCTCAGTGACGCCCCCCTTCGAGTAGTGGTGCTCACCCGCAGTCAGGAGATGGTCCAAGCCACTGGCGTCGCGTGGCTGGTCGGGGCCGTCGCGATCCACTTGTGTGACATCACCGGACCCCAGGGCGCCGACTACCTGCAACGGGCCCGCACCGGTCCAGCGCCGGCCAACTGGAACCAGCTACTCACTCACCTTCGGGACAACCCCGACAGCGTCGTTTCCCGCGGGCTGTCCACCCCCCTGGCGTTGACCCTCATCCGCGACACTTACCACCCCGGTGACGATGTCCGTGACCTGGTCGACGCCAGCACTGCTGACGACATCGAGCAGTATCTCATCGCCCGCGTGATACCCGATGCCTACACCCCCCGACCGGGCCGGCCAAAACTCCCCTACAGCGAGACTCAGGCCAAGCAGATGCTGACCTTTCTCGCCCGACGGATGAACCAGGACCACACCCGGGATTTAGGCTGGTGGCAGATCCACCGATGGACCCCCATCAGGCGCAGCATATTGATCAGCATGCTGGCCGGCATGCTCGTGGGCGGATTCCTGAGCGGGCTGATGTTCGTGCTCTGGGCCATGCTGGTCGTCCCGCTCAACGGCGGCCATGTCCTGTGGAGGTGGCTCGGCAACAATGCTCTTTTGGGGATGATGTTCGGGTTTGGAGTCGGTCTCCCGCTCGGGCTCGGCTTCGGGCGCAGCGGTCGTGAGCCCAACCGGGTTAGGACCTGGCGTGCTATCAGCTTGCGGTCAGTCCTCACCGCCGGGCTCGCATACGGACTGGCGCTCATACTCACGGTCGGGCTTGTGGTCGTGGTTGTCACCGTGGTCGTGGGCGGGGGCCACAAAGGGAACACGGACTGGCTCTCCGGGACCCTGGGCGGTGGTCTCTTGTTCGCGCTCACGGTCGGGCTCACGGTCGGGCTACCGCTCGGACTCAAGCGCAACCTGTTGGGCAGCCTCAACGCAGGCGAGAGTAGCCCCCCACGACCGGTCAAGAGCCGGCATAAGGACAGAGTGATCGGGCTCGGGGCCGGGATTGCGACCGGGATTGCGGCCGCGGTCAGCTTAACGGGTGGGGAAAGGCTCGGGCTCGGGCTCGGGATTGGACTCGGGCTCGGGCTCGTGGCCGGGCTCATAGGCTGGCTCGCGCCCCGGCTCGCGGGCGTAATCGGGCTCGGGTTCGGGCTTGTTGCCGGGCTCGCGGCCGCGCTCTACGGCGACTGGAGCGAAGACAGAATCAGGGGTGGTGTCGGGGTGGGGATCGCGGTCGGGATCGTGGTCGCGATCGTGGTCTGGCTCGTAGGATGGCTCGTGCCCCGACTCGCGGGCGGATTTTTTGCCGGCCTCGCAGTCGGGGCTACCGAAGGCGAGAGCACTCCCCAAGAACCGCTTGAGAGCTGGCGTAATGATCGAGTATTCGGGCTCGTGACCGGGGTCGCGTTCGGACTCGTCTTTGGGCTCGTGACCGGACTCGTGTTGGTTTTCGCGGCCCTGCTCGTGGGCGGTGGTGACGTGCTCGTACTCGTGCTCTTGTTCGCGTTCGGACCCATGCTAGGGCTCGCTGTGGGACTCCTGTATGGGATCACGTCCTCCGTGACGTGGCCAACCACCCTGGCCTGGCGGCTCCAACTACAGCGTTCCCGCCATGTTCCCACCGTTGATCTCATGCCCTTCCTCGAAGATGCCCTGGACCGGGGTGTCCTACGCACCGTCGGAGCTGTGTACCAGTTTCGACACGCAACTCTGCAAGACCACCTGGCTGGGCAGACCACCCCAAGCCACTCGGCATCCTCGGCGATCCAGCACGTGGCGTAGATCTGTCACGGTCGAAGTCCACCCAGCCCATCCCACCGCACATGCCCTACCGCCTTCCTGCGGTCAGCTCGTCGCTCGCTTCGGCGAAGCGGCGGACGATCTCGTCGCGGCGCGGGCTGAACCGGGCCTGGGTCGCCGACAGCAGGTCCGCGAGGAAGGCGGAGCCCTTGCCGAACTTCTCCCGTTCCTGGGGCAGATCGATCACTTCTCCGCCCTCGCGGAAGACGTTGATCGGGTCCTTTCCCTGGGCTACCAGGTCCATCTGCTCGAAGAACAGCCGGCGCAGCAGGATCACGCCCTTGTCGACAGTGCCGAGGTGCTCCCGCGTGCGGTCGGCGATCCGGCCCTGGGTGACCCAGGCCATGATGTCCTGGCCCTCGACGTTGTTGAGCAGGAAGCCGCCGTCGGCGGTCCGCCACTGGATCTCGAACGAGGTCACCGGGCCGGGGTCGGCCACCGGCCGGTCGCCAGGCTTGTAAGCGATGTACCAGAGCGCCCAGGTGGTCTCGTCGTCGATCGGGACGCGGATGTGGAACCCGTAGCTGCCGCCCCCGCCGAGCCGGAGCAGGTTGGGGAACACCAGCGGATGGCCGATCGACCAGTCGTCGGCGGTCTCGTCCTGGCCGCGCAGGCGGCGGCGCATGAGAATGCCGTAGGGAGTCCGCTCGAACGCGGTGACCTCGTTCTGCCCGGTGAACATCGCCGGGATCTCGTCGGCCACTCCGCGGCTGGCCAGCCACTGGCTGTACCGTCCATGCAGCCAGGCGACGTGGTCGAGATCGACCGCGTTCTCCTGGATCTGCACGAAGTTGCACGGGATTGTGGCGTGCCCGACGTCGCGGATGGCGTCGTCCCAGCAGAACAGGTCGTATCGCGGCAGCAGTGGCGCCGGGTCCGGGCCGAGGTATGCCCACACCAGCCCGCCGAGTTCCTGTGCTTTGTAGGACTTCGCCCGGACCCGATTATGGAACGTCGAATCGGCGGGCTCGCCCGGCTGCTCCAGGCACGCGCCGGTACCGTCGAAGAGCCAGCCGTGGTACGGGCAGCGGAGGCCCTGGGACTCGACGATCCCGTACGACAGCGCGGCACCCCGGTGCGGGCAGCGGTCCTCCAGCAGGTGGATCGAGCCGTCGTGCACCCGGTAGAGCGCGAGATCCTCGCCCAGCAGACGCACCTTGCGGATGTCACGGCGTGGCAGGTCGGCGGTGAACGCGACCGGCCACCAGTAGCGGCGCAGCAGCTCACCCATCGGGGTGCCCGGACCGACCCTGGTCAGGGTTTCGTTAAGTTCAGCGGAAAGCATGGTGCTAACTCCCGGTTCTGCTCAGTCGAGCTCGCCGCGGCCACCGACAGCCTCGCGCAGAGCACCGCCGCGTACGGCTTCGGTGAGTGAGGAGATTTCGTGGTCCAGACGGCGGTCGTTCTCGAGGAATGGGACGTGCGCGCGGACGAGTTCGTAGGCCGCGCGGGTGCCGTGGCCCAGTCCCTCGGCGCCGCGCAGGTCGGCGGCCTGGCACAGCGCAGCCAGGTGCAGCGAGACGATATTCTCCACCAGCTCGACCACCGTGCGGGCGTCGCGGGCGGCGATCGTGCCCATGCTGACCTTGTCCTGGTTGTGCGCCTCGGTCGAGCGGGAGAACACCGAAGCGGGTGCGCTCTGTTTCAGCGCTTCCGCGGCCAGTGCCGAGCAGGCGATCTGCACGCCCTTGAATCCATGGTGCAGCCCGGCCCGGTCGCTGTCGTCGCTGACCCTCGGGATCAGGTTGGGGGTCAGGCCGTGGTTGAACTTCTCGTCGACCACCAGGGCCAGCTGCCGGTCGAGCAGATCGCCGGTGTTCGCCACCGCGACCTTGAGTGAGTCCATGGCCTGCCCGATGTGGCCGCCGTAGAAGTTACCGCCGTTGAACACGGTCTGGCTCGCCGGGTCGAACAGCGGGTTGTCGTTGGTCGAGTTGATCTCGACATCGACCCAGCGCTCCGTCCAGTCGAGAGTGTCGTGCAGCACGCCGACGACGTGCGGGGCGCACCGGACCGAATACCGGTCCTGGATCGGCTGCACCAGCCGCTGGTACCCGGCATCGCCGAGGTCCGGGTTCGCCTCGAGTACCTGAGGGTGGTCGCGCGACAGGGTGGACCCGGTGAGCATCGCGAGCACCCGCCCGGCGCTGCGTACCTGGCCGGGATGGGGCTTCTGCAGGTGGATGAACGGCGAGAAATGCCCCCGGTTGCCGAGTAGAACCTCCGAGGACAGCGCCGTGCAGACGTCGGCGGCGTAGGCGATCTCTTCGGCGTCGGTCAGTGCGAGTGCCGCGAACGCCGACATGAACGAGGTCCCGTTGATGAGCGCGAGGGCCTCCTTCGGGCCCAGCGTCACCGGCTCCAGCCTGCATTCGCGCAACGCCTCGGCTGCGGGCAGGGTCCGCCCGGCGTAGTGCACCGGGCCGCGCCCGGTGAGCATGTCGGCGAGATAGCACAGCGGGACCAGGTCGCCGCTCGCGCCGACCGAGCCACGTTCGGGTATCAGCGGCAGTATGTCGTGGGCCAGGCAGGCCAGGATGAGGTCGACGACCTCGCGGCGGACCCCGGAGTAGCCGCGGGAGAGACAGTTCGCCCGGATCAGCATGGTCGCCCGCACCGTGTCGGCCGAGGCCTCGGCACCGCTGCCGACGAGGTGGTACTGGATCAGATTCTGCTGCAGAGCGGTCGCCTTCGCCGCCGAGATATGCCCGGTGTTGCTGTCGCCGAAGCCGGTGGTCACCCCGTAGATCGGCATCCCGGATACGATCAGCTCATCGCGTAATGTGACCGAATCGGCCATCCGGTTCGCGGCGACCGCGTCGAGGACAAGTTCGGACTTGCCGGCGAGCCTGGCGCAGTCGGCGACGTCGCGAGGGCGCAACGTGTCCGAGCCGAGCGCGAGGATTTTTGTGGTGCCACGGAAATCAGTCATGGTGTGGAAGCCTCTCTCTGCAGTCGTTTTTGGCGTGCACCCACCCCAGTGACCCGGTTTCGTCGGGATAAGCTTTGGTTGGCGTGCTCAATTTCCTTGCCGGACGCGGTTCCTTGATGGCCCAAGGTGTAAATGCCACGAAGCTCGGTATTGATGACCCATCGAGTGTCAGTGTGCAGGCCACGTTCGGTCGGCGTCATCGGGGCAATCCCTAAGTTGGCGACCGTTGAAGAGATGGTGGCGTGAGCGGTCGTCAGGGTGTCCCTGATAATAAGGGTTTTCGCAGCGATGAGCGAAGTATCCGGTCGAGCTACCCTGTCATACTGTTAGCCCGTCGAGCCGTTCGTGGGGGTGGTCTGGTTCCGTAGATCACCTTGAACGGTGTCGCGTCCCTGTAAGCGGTCAGCGGTGCCTTCCGCTTCGCTCTCACCGGTGTATTCTCGGTCTGGATTCCCGGGCGCAGGCTGACAACGCCCAGCCATAGCGGGCGTTGTCAGCCAGGAAACTCAGTGAGCAGCCATAAGAAGACAGACAGATGACAGCTGTGCTTGAAGACACCTCGGTTAGGTAGGTTTGCGGCCCCATGCATGGAAGAACAGGCTGTCGATGACGAAGGTGTCGGGCTGTGCGAGGTGTTCGTGCAGTTCGACGGTTAGGCGGTCTAGCTGGTCCGCGGTGAGAAACCCACCGCTGATGATCCGGTTGCGGAAGATGCCGATGAACGTCAGTAGCAGCCTTTGGTAGGGGTCATGGGAGCGCCAGATGCGGGCATGCGCGTCGAAGGAGATGTCGATCAGGCCCGCGTCACCGAGCAGCCGGGGCATGCGGCGACCGATGAACGGGTCCGGCCCGGCGGCCTTCCATGCAGCGATGAGAGCGTCGAACAGCGCCGTCCACGCTGGGTGGGCTGGTTCGCAGCTCCACGCAGTCTTATCGACGTTTTCGACGACGATCCATCCTCCGGGGCGCACCACGCGGATCATCTCGGCTACCACCTCTTGCGGCGCCGGAACGTGGATGAGCACCAGACGCTCGTGGGCGAGGTCGAAGGAGTCTGCGGGCAGTCCTGTAGACATGGCGTCGCCCTGGACCAGTTCGACGTTGCTCAGGCCGCGTTCGGCGATGCTGCGCTCGGCGAACTCGATCATGCGAGGCTCGTTGTCAAACCCCACGACCTCGCCGGTGGGTCCCACGCGCGCGCTGAGCAGGTCGAGCACGCCTAGCGGACCGCAGCCCAGGTCAAGGACGCGCTGTCCTGAGCTGATTCCGAGGCGTTCGAACAGACGCTCGGCTTGGGGGCGCCATATCTCGCACTGAGCCAGCAGACGCGTATATTCGCTGTCGTCGGCCCCAAGGATGTACTCGTTGGCTGTGCGTTTTTCCATCATGTTCAGCACGCTGGAGTCGTTTGCTTTCATGGTTTTGTCTCCAGGGGATTTCGGCTAGGCGTTGGTGTGGTTGTAGCGCCAGATGTCACCACACAGGAGAGGGCAGCATCGCCGGGAGATACGTCATGCCCTACTCCGGTCGTGTGAGCTGGGCGGCGACCGACAGACCGCCGGTGTGACCGTTGGTAGTCATAGGCGGGGCTAGACGCGTACTAGCAAGGCGCCCGGGTCGACGCGCAACCGCAGCCCCCGCACTTCCCCCATCAGGTCACCGTCGAGTTGAGCCTGCTGTGGAGTGTCCGTGCTGAGGATGATGGTGCGGCCTTGCCAGTGCTGCACGATCCGGTGACCACGGCGGCGGCGGGCCAGCACGCGTGCGGTCACCGCCAGCCATCCGAGGATGCCCTTCGGTCCGATGGACACGACATCCAGCAGCCCGTCGTCCATTTTGGCCGTGGGCATCAACACCAGCCCGGCGAGAAGCTTGCCGCAGTTGCCGATCACCACCGTGCGGACTCGACGGGGCGGGCCAATCCGGCCGTCCACGGCGAGGGTGATCGAGGCTCTTGGCGCCCTCAGCGCGCGCATTCCGGAGACGAAATACGCCAGCGAGCCCAGTCGGGTCTTCAACTCGTGGGGCGCGCCGGCCATGATTGCCGCATCGAAGCCCACCCCGGCCATCACCATGAACACCTGCTCTTCGGCGCGGTCGTCAATGAACACTCGACCGACGTCAACCGCACGGTTTTTCCCGGACAACGCAATTCGGGTGGCCTTGACCGGGTCATTCAGCACAACGGCGAGGTTGCGGGCCAGCAGGTTGGCCGTGCCCGTGGGCAACAGGCCCAGCGGGGTGCCCGATCCGGCGAGGACGTGCGCCACGTGGCGCACGGTGCCGTCTCCGCCGCAGGCGAGCACCACATCGGCGCCAGCGGCTAGTGCGATTCTGGCCTGACCGCCACCCGGGTCCTCGACGGTGGTCTCAAGCCACAACGGTGATGCCCACCCCAGCTCCGCGCACACCTGTGTGATCTGGGTGCGCAACTGCGCCAGGTCCTCGACGTGGATCGGGTTGACCACCACTGCCGGCAAGGGGCACTCCAGCAGTGAGCGAGGCGCCGGCTCGGGTTCCACAGACGCTGAAGATACGCTCTGAGACGGGCTCACATCGGCGCGTCAGCAGGCGCCCGGCACGGCGCAAGGTTCAACCGGCCGTCGCCTGTGGCCACCGCACACGGGGGACGCTTTTGCCGGCCACAACCTCCCCATGATGTATGCCACGCCCAGTCCGATCACACCACCGCCCAAGACGTCGCTCACGTGATGTTTCTCGCTCCGGATCAGGGACCAGTGGGCTGCGGTCGCGGCGCCTGCGAGTGGAATCAGCAATAGGGGCGACTCCTGAGCCGCACCGAAGACAAAGGCACTGTCCGACGCGGTGTGGCCCGAGGGGAACGACGAGGTGTACGGACCGATTCGACCCTCACCGGCGCCTTGAGGCCGGCGCCGACGGACAAGGGGCTTGATAACGATGTTGGCGATGAACGCAGCGACGAGGTAACACACACTGCCTCGCAAGGCCGCTTGCCGATCCCCTCGCCCACCCTTAACGGCGAGCACAGTGGCAACAGCACCCCAAAACGGCGGCTGCTCAACGATACGGGCAGCACGGGCAAGCCAGGTGAGATGAGTTGCCACGTTCTGCGCCTCCATCGTTGGACGAGACCGTTGATCAGAAAGATATCGATACGGAGGCACGCCTGCGTGATGGTGGCACACACCCTACCTCAACACCACACCGGGGTCCGGGTTACCTCGGACAGCCCTGCGTCGTCGGACAGCCGTGCGTTGCGGGTGCGGGCGTCACGATGCAGCTCGTTACAGGCCGCGGCCATGCTCATACCCTCGGTGAGCGGGCACCCCTGGCCCGCTCGATGATCATCCGTGGAAATCACCGGTCACTCACGTCGTGACGTTCGCTTTAATCACGTTGGTAACCAATTCTCGAGGCTCCTCGAAGTAGTCCATCGCGATAATTCCAATTCGCCCCGGTGGGGATTCGGCAAGGTAGTCGTTGAGGCGTGGATTTATTTTCTTCGAGTAACCGCGTGCCGTCAGTCCGACAGCGCTGGAAAACGTGATGTACAATTCGTCAGAGCCGCCGTTCTTGGCTTTTTCTATGTGATCAACGATGAAGTTGAACTTGTTATCATCTCCAGGGTTTTGATATCGATCTTCAATATCGTAAAATGGAGGTGCTGCGCTTCTGAAGCACTGGTCTTCCGGCCAGTAGGAAAGGTCAAATCCTACACCTCGGCTACCTTCGAATCTGCGTAACAAAACGATCCTACCGCGAACTTCTCCTAATTTCGTTTCGGATTTGAATGCAGGATTGATGACCACAGGATTGCTGCCAGGAGGAACAGCGGTGAAATTGTAGAACAGTGGGATATCCTCGATGCACTCCCATGTCTTCGCATTGAATGTATCTTCAAACGAGCGGGTGTTCTTGCCGCAGCTTGCCATGTCCGCTACGGGCAACTTGCAAAAAAATTGAGAAGGGGCGAACTTGCCGAGCGCATCATCGAAGCGACTCTCGTCGTCCACTGACATCAAAATAGTTTCAGTAGGGTATCGTTTGAGGAAGTCGAAGCAAGTGGTCAGAATATCCACGTAGCTCCTCTCCGTGCATACAACATCGTGATGGACGCAAAGATTGTCCTGGTAATGCGTAAACCTGATGTCGAGAAAGCGTATTCCCGCATTCAACTGGTCGGGCAGATCCAGTTCCTGAGTCTTTCCAAGCCCGAGCAATCCGTGAACGCAGCAGGAATTATGCGTTCCGGGAATGCTCAGAGTCATCACCGAGGCGTCATCGGGAATATAGCGCATCCAGGAAGTGTGTGAAATGAACTCGTCCATCATGTCCTTTCCGGTCGTCCACAGCCGGGCGCCCAACCAATGATCACTCCTGCCCCGTCACAGACAATGATCAAAGATCGCGGCTGTCCCGTCAAGCGCGCCGCACACCGATCCGCCAGCCCCTCCCGCGTGCTGCTGTCCAGCGCCGACGGTGCCCTGCGTGGTATGCCGAGACGCGGACATCGACCGAAGACACCACCACGAGGCCCTGTACCGGGTCGAGCGTGGTCTCCCTAAGTGGCTATCCCCGTGCGGAGACCGTCGATCTGCTCTCGCAGTGAAGTGATCTCTGACCGGGCGCCGGTTATCTCAGACCGGAGGTCACCATTCTCCGCGCGCAGGAACTCGATCTGTTGACGGTAGGGGTCCAGCAGCGCGATGGCCGCGCGACTGAGCACTTCGGTGCTATCGACACCGGCGCGGGTCGACTCAGCCAGGATCTTCTTGCGTTCCGGTCCGATCTTTATCCAGTTGCTGATCCCCGCTACGCCACCCACGGCGGCGAGGAGGAGCGCACCCATCTGCCCTATCTGGGAAATCATGCCGGTGTCTCCAAGGTTGCTAGGCGCCGCAGTTGCGTTCGCATGGCGTCCACGTCGCGGCGGACCTGCCGAGCCCGGACCAGGTTCACCAACGCGAAGGCCAGCACGAACGTCACGACGAAGACCGCGTGAAAGGCGTCAGCGCGCCCAGCGAACGCGAGGAACGCGCAACCGTAGGCGGCGCACAATCCGGACAACCAGAACAGCGCACCGCGCTCGATCAGCAGGCCGACGACCGTGTGCTGCGCGATACCGACGAGGGCGACCACAGCGCCGATCAACAGCCCGCCGTACCAGAGATACCGAGACCAACTCGGGAAGGTCGCGGCGATGACCTGGCCCTCGCTACCGGTGGCCCAGCTGCCACCAACGAACACCATGGTCAGCACGAGCAAATACACCTGGTACCAGTTCCTGCCGGGTCCTCCACTCATGGGTTCCTCTCGGGTATGTCGATTTCACCGGTTGGCGAAATACTACCTGCGGTGACAACGTCAGTCAGGGCGGTGATTATAGGGTGAGGGCGCTGAGAACCCGGAAGGGCCCCGGGCGCGGTTCCTGTCCACCGCCAGCGGGGGCCGCCCTTGCCGCGACGCCCGGCCGAGTGCGTGTCCCTTCTCAGGGTCGCGAGGAGACGGCGACACCGACGCGCGCGACCACCAGGCACCGTTCATCACCAGAGCGCCGCGTCCCCTGTCGCTACCTCCTTGCCGAGGTTCCGCCCCGGGGTCGCTCCCCGGGGCATCGGTAGGGGGTCCCGGCAGGCTTCTCGATCTCCGGAATGCGGCCTCGCCCTGTTCAGCGGAACCGGGGGTTTTTCATCAGCGCTTCACTTGCAAGCTTGTGTACTCGCTCGTCGTGACCGATTTGCCGAAACACGTCCGCGAGTGAGCTGAAGTGGCCGAAGTCGTCAGCAAACGAGGATTCGAATGGTGCGCTGTCCCAGTCGGGATGTTCGGCGACCATAGTCATGTATTCGTGTTCCGCGTGGTCTTCGAAATCCGCGTTGAGACGATATGACCAGCTCGGGTTCACCACGAAGAGCAACCATGACAAATGATAATAGACGAATGCGATCGCCTGCGGTAACCAGAAAAATTTGATTTGCGGCTGTCGCTGACCGGACTTGGCGATCAACTCTTCGATGATGAGCAGGTGAAACATCTCGTTGTCTTGCTCCGCGCGGGACGTAGCAACACGCTCGTGTATCCGCCGGGCCATGCCGGTGTCCGCATGCACGTGTGTGATGGCGATGAAAGCGACATGCTCCCAAGCCATGTAAGGAACGCGGGCGATCAGTTCGAGGACCTTGAACTTGCTCAACGTGAGAGACTTGCCGTACACCACGTCGAGCAACCTGAACAGGATCCGGGCGGCAAGTCCGTACCGGCGCCGAGGTGCCTCCAGGGTTTCGGCCTGGGCCCGCCGCAGCTCGTCGTGCGTGAGTCGCGGGGGTCGTCCAGATGTGCCGGCGTTCGTTGTCCCCTTTTCAGCCATCGCTGATCCTTCCATTCTGCTCCGGCCCGGACCACCGAATCCGTTCCACCTCAACGTTGGGCGTTGCCGAGCAGACTAACCGGTTCGCAGCAGGAGGGCACGGTGGAGTTCTCCGCGCTGATCGCTCAACCTGCGTCGGCAAGAACGTCACCGGATCAATGGGCGTGGCCGTCTCAGCGCTGGCCGCACAAAGGTTCACTCGCCACAAATTCCATCGTGCAGGATCTGCCACGGCCACCCGAGTCGGCGATGCCGGGAGCGGCGAGCTGTGCTGGCCAGTGGCCATGCTGTCGTCGCTGACGTTGTGGGCTTGGCAGGAGCGGACGGA
Organism: uncultured Actinomycetota bacterium; assembly: GCA_963823755.1. Lineage (GTDB taxonomy): Bacteria > Actinomycetota > Actinomycetes > Mycobacteriales > Pseudonocardiaceae. Next base: position 787,099 of record CAWGMP010000017.1, on the reverse strand, counting down.
GGCGCGAGGTGCTCGACCGGCGGCCAGCCGGGAACTTGATGGGGAACTGAGGATCAGATACTCGCCGGGGCCTGGCCACCACCTGCGCGTGCTGCGTGGCGGTGGTGAGACTGACGTGGTGCACCGATCCGGTGTCGGTGACCATGATCCGGCGCACGCCACCGGAGTGCAGGTGTCCTAGGTTGCTAGGACTGCGCTCCCGCTCTCGTGGGCGGCGGACAGGACGATCATGGTCAGTGACCAGGACGGCACAAGCCAGACGAAAAATTCCTCGGTCACGGCCGAACAGGAGACACATGACAGATCAACGACGCTTCGAGGTATTGCGGACCGCGCACTACCGCAAGTCCAGCCGATCCAGCAGAGCACAGGAGCGCGTCGCTATCGGCCACGCCGTGGGATGGACCGGCGTGCAGGACACCAAGGAGCACGCAGACAGCGGGCAGCGGAGGACTCTCGCCGTACCCACGTGGCAGTTCGCCGCGTTCGTCACAGCGGTCAAGGACGGGCAAGCACTGTAACCAGCCTGCCGAACTCGGACGAATGCCCCGGCCCGAACCTGGTGGGGCCGGAGCATTCTGGTGGGCACCCGGTACTGATGATGCCGCAGCCGTTTCAGGCCCGCTCAAGGCGGTGAGATGCTCCGGTGCGCCGGGGATTTTCATTCCGTCGAGCCGGAGGTCAAAAACGCTGCTTAGTGTCTGCCTTTCACGAAGGGAAACTTATCCGAGCCGTCCACGTTGTTCTCGTCCCTCACGAAATCCCGCATTTCTTCATCGAAATCCGGAACGCCGCCGCGGTTACAGTCCACGATTATTCCCATACTCTGGGCTACACGCCAGACCGGCAAGTCTGGATCGAATACGACATTTCTATTACGGGCTGCTTTTACTAAGAGCACAAATCCATCGTAATCGTCCTCCTCGATCGTCTGCAAGTTTTTCAGAACGGTAGCCCTATCGATCTTCTTGCTCATCACCAGCCACCTCTCAGACCTAGACATCCTCCAGTGTGACAGATAGTAATCGAACCTGTCCAGGATGTGTGCACATCCGGACCACAGCGTACGCGCATGGGTTCGCAAAGTAACGGAGAGGCGCAAATGTCGTGCGTAGCACCCGATTGGTCGCTCCGTGGTTAGAGCTCCCGCTTGTCGGTCAACGCAACTACCTCGCCGGTGGTCTGGACGGTCACACACGATGACGTGCCAAGTCAGCGACGTCGGGGCGGGCCTGCGTGGCTCTTGGCCGGGACGCCCGGGTTCCGGTCGTGCTCGGTGCGTGGACACCGGGTCACGGCGATAGAAACGCAGTGCACGGTCACGTGGCGTGGCAGGCGCGGGCAGATAAGGTGTGCACTCATGGCCTTAGTTCCTGAGGATCTCCAGTACACCAAGGACCACGAATGGGCGCGCCAGAGCGAGGCCGTCGTCGTGGTCGGCCTCACCGACCACGCCCAAAGGCAGCTCGGGGACGTCGTCTTCGTCGAGTTGCCGAGCGTCGGTGACCGCTTCGAGGCAGGCGAGGCGTTCGGGTCGATCGAGTCGGTCAAGGCGGTGAGCGAGGTATTCGCCCCGGTCACCGGTCAGGTCACCAAGGTCAACGAAGGACTCTCCGAGTCGCCGGAGAACATCAACGATGAACCGTACGGAGGCGGCTGGTTGATTGAGATCCGGATGGCGAACGCCACCCGAGCAACGGGGCTGCTCACTCCAGCCGAGTACGCCGCCTACATCCAAGAGGCAGACAGTTAATCCCATCCTGGGGCAGCCATGCCGGCTGGTCACCGAGACTCCGATGCGGCATGGAGGAGTTCAGGTGATCACGAGGATCGCCGGTCGATCGCCGGTCACGGCCCGGCTCGCGCGGGTCGTCATCTCATGACCCATGGGTGGCCCGATCGTCCGACGGCTCGTCCCCCACACCGGGGTGATCATGATCCGCGTGGGTCGGGGTCGTTTCGCTCGGGTCAGGCTTCACGGTTGTTTGGGGCTTGGCCGGTGTGTCGGATTGGGCCGGGCTGTCAAGGTTGGCTGGGGTGTTCGGTTTGATCGATGCGTCGGATTCCACTGTGTTGGGTTTGGTCGGTGTCCAGGCAGGAGGTGATGTCGTCACTTCTCTGGGTGTATGAGTCGCGGGCTCAGATCCTGAGACGTTCGGCTGCTTGCTGGGTGTGTCAGAACTACTCGATGTGCTGGCGGCAGGATCCGGCGCGTCTGGCTTTGACGGTGAGCCTGCGTCGGGAGCAGTTTGTGACGTATCGGGATTACCGGACGTATCGGGATTACCGGTTGTGTCGGGGTTACCGGTTGTGTCGGGGTTACCGGTTGTGTCGGGGTTACCGGTTGTGTCGGGGTTACCGGTTGTGTCGGGGTTACCGGTTGTGCCGGGGTTGGTGTGCGTGTCGGGAGTGGCTGGGGTGTTGGCTTCAGCTGAGGTGTCAGGAGTGGCTGAGTTGTGGTCCGGATCCGGGGTGCTTGCTTCTGCAGGTATGTGAGCTGACGGAGCAGTCTCGGGTGCTGGGGTTACGGCGTGCGTCTGGGCTGGTCGATATGGTCGCGTGACCGGTTGTGCTTGCCTGTGAGGATGGGTCTGCGGCCGCACCGGCTTCTGCGGTGCCGGGATTATTCGTGGTGCCGAAATCGGCTGGGGTGGGACAATTCGAGGTGTCGGAGCCACCTTTGGCGCCGGAACTACCTTTGGCGCCGCAACCGCTCGAGGTGCTTGGACTACTTCGTGTGCTGGGTTGGCGGAAGCGTTGGCGGGACCGGGTGTGCTCACCTGCGGCGGGGCGACAGCGGCGGGAGCGGCTTCTTCGTTGCCAGGGCTTGCCGCGGGGTCGGTCACCACGCTGGGGTTGGTCACTACGCTGGGGTTTGTTACTGGGTTGGCGGGATCAGGTGTGCTCACCTTCAGCGGGGTAAGTGCCCCGGGAGCGGTCTCGGGGGAGAACTGTGCATTGTCGGCGAGCTGGTGCTGATGCTGGTTTACCACCAGAGCGGTCAGTCCGCCGACAACCAGCATGACGACCACCAGAATGACAAGCAGGATTTCATTCGAACGTGCCCATCGGATGTTCATCTACAGCCCCCTCCGGTCTGACCCGCCAGGAATCAACCAGATGTACATGAGCGAGAGTCCGCACCGACGGCTCGACTTATAAGCATAGGGAAATCGGAAACTCGCATTGCATGTCTACGCGGAGAGTTGCACACAGTGTGCCGCGTACCTCAATCCCCTCGGCAGTACCAGCCCGACCACCTGTCAGGATAGGTTGGCTTTCCGCGGGGGGTCAAGGGTTTGATGCCTGCCGATCCTCAAACAAAAATGAACTTAACGGACAATCTGTCGGAAAACACACGATCGCCGAGGTCGACACCCGGAGACCTCATCACTGGTTCACTGGCGATGGCATGATCCACGGGTGCCTGCGGGACGGCAGGGTGCAGGAGTCCGCCATGCTGTGGCCATCGAGGTCACCGGCAGCCCGATGATGCGTGACTTCTCGCTGGCCGAGAAGGGCGGCAACTGGGCACCCGCCGCGCTCTGACCGCACAATAAAGCGGGGGAAATCGTTCACGGTTACGTGGTACCGTTACCGCGTCTTATTACTGAGTGAACCAGTCTGGCGAAGCCCTGCCCTCCGCTCAGTATTATGTTGTTTGTGCTGCCGCGGCTGCCGCCGTCGCTGGCTAGGGCTATCCCCAGGAGTTGTGCGAGCAAAAGCATCTCTTTTTCATCTTGTGGGTTCAGCTCGCCTGGATGAAGGGCGTCCAGGGTCAGGAGGCCGAAAATCTCCGCTCTAGTAGCGACGGGAACGGATATATAGGTCTTACAATTTTCATCCAATGGGAATTTCGGATGGCTCTCCATGTCGACATTTTCTATTAATTTCGACTGGCGACTTTCCAGTAGTTGGAAGATTTCCGCGTGGTTGGGTTCGGTGTTGGAAAACTCCGTTCGCGGTCTTGCGCCTCGGCCGGCAAATGTCCTACAGACCAATCTTGCCTGCCTGTTTCTCCGTTCATAGTCAAAGTAACATGAACGTACTCGCGGTACATCCGCAAACTGAACAGCGGAATTCACCACTGCATGTTTTATCGCCCCCTTCGCTTCCATTCGGCCAGACCGGTCGGGCGCGGTGACAATGCGGTCAAATATATCAGTAAGTGGCAGCAAAATTGATTCGAGAGCTAATCGATAGTTAGTAACCGCTGCTTTGGCCAGCTGTTCGGCGTCCTCCTTCGCTCGTACTTCGGCCCACGTTTGACGAGCTGGCAGGAGAAGTGCCACCACGGTTGCACCGGCGCCACCGAGCTTGATTGCCCAGCTGGCCCACGCCGGGAGCTGCTCGCTGGCCTGAACCTGGGCGATGAACGCCGCGCCAGCGCATATCGCGGCGAACACGGTGCCACCCCACCACCGAAACCAGCGCGACCAGTCGCCCTTTCTCATGTGGTACATGCTACCGATCGAGTGGTAATGGTAGCGCTATGTGAGCAGTACCCCCTCGGGTGTCACAATGCGTGACGATCTGTTTACGGCAGTCGGGTACGAGGTGCCACACAAGGGCTTGCTGGCTGGCAGGTCGTGTTGCTTCCGTTGGCTAGCTGGCCTTTGGCCATGTAGCATGACGGCACGTATCGTTACGGTAGGGGTCGGACGGAGGCCGCTGGTGGCAACAGGTATGTTCTCCGGTCACATGCTCCCGAGTGTGGACCCCGCGATCGAGCGGGCCGCCACCGACATCGTCAGCGATCCTGACGCGTACTTCGAGCGACAGCGAATGTGGTGCGAGCTGGAGGCTGAAAAGTACGTGAAGAGTGAGCTCGCCCTCTCGATGCTCCGGAGGCGGAGTAGTCGCCCGACTGTCAGGAAGTTTCTCGCCAGGCTATCCTCCGGTTGAGATCACCGGAGAGCTTACATCTCCGTCCTTCATCGCGGGCAGTGTTGTGGTCGCTCTCCCTGGGAGCATGTCACCCGAACCACACTTGATCCCGCGTAAGATCACAGCTGATCGAACTCGTCTGGTACTGGCCTATCCTCTACTGCCTGCGCAGAGGTCACACCAACTTCACATCGCCTCGCGTGACGTTGGCGCCCACCATGGCCACGAGGATCGAGACCTTGACGTCGTGCCCCTCATGACCGCGGAGTGACTCACGAACTCCCCAAGGAGAAGTGCCGGTCACCAGCGGCCGAGACGAGCGTGGCGGTCAGCGGCACCGTGAATGCCTGGTTTTTGCACTTGTTGTCGGCGTTGGCCGCCATCGTCACGGAGACGTCGTACGCGTGAACGCCCTGTGGCTTGATGAAACCCGCTGGGCCGTCGATCGGCACGGTGGTCACGGTGCCGGCCGGGCAGCCGGCGGGGGTTGCATTCGAGGTGCCCGCGCTGATCGAGGCGACCCGAACACCCTGGTCACTCGGGTTGTTGATGTAGAGAGGGAAGGTCTTCGTCACCCCCGGGGCCAGACTGCGCGTGCCATTGTCCGGAGTGACGGTGAGCTCAACCGAGGTGGTCGCGCCAGACCCACCACCGCCCAGCGTGCCGATGAGGAATCCCACGCCGGTCAGGCCGAGCGCGACGAGCAGTGCGAGACCGTCGAAGACGTTCAGGTTGCGCACGGTGGCACCCAAGCTGTTCTCCATTGCAGACTCCCTCCAGGGCACAATCGCCGCACCACGACCGCTGTTCTACCGGACTTGCGCCTGTGCTGTCGACAATCCGTGCCCGAAACGTTGCGCTGCGTTGCATCCGGAGACAGGTTATGCGGTGCCGCTGAGGCCGGTACGTCCTGGGTACCCATGCGGGTGAGGCGACCGCGTCCGCCGACGTGCCGGCTGACCCACCTGGAGGCGTAACGCAGCGCCGGGTATGGCTCCGGACCGGGGACGTTGGTGCGCGGTCAGAGCGCTTTGAGTTCTTCGATCACTGATTCCACGGAGGTTTTGGCGTCGCCGAAGAGCATCGCGGTGCCGGGGGAGTAGTACAGCTCATTGTCGATACCGGCGAAGCCAGGGCTCATCGAGCGCTTGAGCACGATGACCGATTTGCTCTCGTCGACGTTGAGGATCGGCATGCCGTGGATGGGGGAGTGCGGGTCGTTGCGAGCGGCCGGGTTGGTGACGTCGTTGGCGCCGATCACCAGGGCGACGTCGGTGCGGTTGAACTCGCCGTTGATCTCATCCATCTCCTTGAGCTGCTCGTAGGGCACGTCGGCCTCGGCGAGCAGCACGTTCATATGGCCGGGCATCCGCCCGGCCACCGGGTGAATGGCGTACTTGACCTCGACACCCTTGTTCTCCAGCAGCCTGGCCATGTCCTTCACGGCGTGCTGGGCCTGCGCCACCGCCATCCCGTACCCGGGTACCACGATGACCTGGTTGGCATAGGCCATCTGGACCGCCGCGTCGGCCGCGCTGGTCTCCCGGTGGGTCTTGTCGCCGAGTTCACGACCGGGTGCGGCGCCACCCCCGCCGAACCCGCCTGCGACGATCGCCGGGATGGACCGGTTCATCGCCTTGGCCATCAGGTTGGTGAGGATCGAACCCGAAGCGCCGACGATCATGCCGGCCACGATCATCGCGGTGTTGTTGAGCGCCAGTCCGGCCGCCGCGGCCGACAGACCGGTCAGTGCATTGAGCAGCGAGATCACCACCGGCATGTCGGCGCCGCCGATCGGCAGCACGACCAGCAGTCCCAACGCTGCGGCGAACACCAGCGTCCCGATGATCAAAAACTGGGCGTCGCTGCCGGACCCGATCGCGACTGCGCAGGCCACTGCCGCCAGGAACATCAAGGCGTTGACCAGCTGTTGTGGTGTACCCAGGCTGATCGGCCTGCCAGGAATGAGTTCCTGCAGCTTGCCGAAAGCCACCAGGGAACCCCAGAACGACACCGAGCCCACGATCGCGCCGAACAGCGAGGCGACCATCACGTACTCGGGCTCGCCGGTGAACCCCGTGGTGCTGTTGAACTCCACCCAGGCGATCAGCGCGACCGCGCCGCCGCCGACGCCGTTGAACAGCGCCACCATCTGCGGCATCGCGGTCATCTTCACCTGCTTGGCCGCTGGCACTCCGAGCGCGGTGCCGAGCACCACGCCCAGCACGATGAGCACCCAGTTACTCATGCCCGGGGTGAGCAGGGTCGCCACCACCGCGATGGCCATCCCGGTCGCCGCGATGAGGTTGCCGCGCACCGCGGTGCGCGGTCCGGTCAGCCCCATCAAGCCGTAGATGAACAGCGCGAAGGCAACGATGTAGAGGACCGAGACCAGGGTCGTCATCGCTGCTCGGCGCCTTTCTGTACCTTCTCCTGGGCCGCAGACCGGGTAGGTTGCTTGCCCTTGAACATGCCCAACATCCGGTCGGTGACCAGGAAACCGCCGACCACGTTGATGGTGCCGAACGCAATCGCCACCACCAGTAGCAGCTTGTCGAACACCGAGAGGTCCTGGCCCAGGCCGAGCACCACGATCCCGCCGAGCAGCACGATGCCGTGGATGGCGTTCGTGCCCGACATCAGTGGTGTGTGCAGGGTGTTGGGCACCTTGGAGATCACTGCGAAGCCGACGAAACCGGCCAGCACGAGGATCGCCAGGTTGGCGAGCAGCATCAGTGGTTGTCCCCTTCAGGCTCGCTGCCGGCGGTGCCGGCGGTCGGGCTGTGGCCAGCGGTGCCGGCGGTCGGGCTGTGGCCAGCGGTGCCGGCGGTCGGGCTGTGGCCGGCGGTGCCGGCGGTCGGGCTGTGGCCGGCGGTGCCGGCGGTCGGGCTGTGGGTGATGCAGGAGCGCACGAGCACCTCGTCCTCCGAATCCGGTGTCAGCCGGCCCTGATCATCCACCATCAGCTCTAGCAGTGACTGCACGTTGCGGGCGTACAACTCGCTGGCGTGCTCGGGCATCGTCGCCGGTAGGTTCAGCGGCGAGGCGATCGTCACATCGTGGCGGACCACGACCTCGCCCGGCTCGGTCAGCTCGCAGTTGCCCCCGGTCTCCCCGGCCAGGTCGACGATCACACTGCCCGGTCGCATTCCCTTCACCGCCTCGGCGGTGACCAGGATGGGGGCCTTGCGTCCGGGTACCAGCGCGGTGGTGATCACGACGTCGAAACCGCTGGTCGCCTCGGTCAGTCGCTGCTTCTGCTCGGCGCGCTCGTCCTCGGTCAGCTCGCGGGCGTAGCCACCCTCACCGGCTGCCTCGATGCCCAGGTCGAGCCATTTCGCGCCCAGCGAGCGCACCTGGTCGGCGACTTCGGGCCGGACGTCGTAGCCGGTGGTCCGGGCACCTAGACGTTTGGCTGTCGCCAGCGCCTGTAGCCCGGCTACCCCCACGCCGAGAATCAGCGCGGTCGCCGGTTTGACCGTGCCGGCGGCCGTGGTGAGCATCGGGAAGAACCGGGTGGACAGGTCCGCCGCCAACAGCACCGCTTTGTATCCGGCCACATTGGCCTGCGAGGACAGCGCGTCCATCGACTGCGCGCGGGAGATTCGGGGAATCGATTCCATGGCGAAGCCGGTCACCCCCGCGTCGCGGAGCTTGCCGGCGATCTCCGGATCGGATCGAGGAGCCAGGAACCCGATCAGTACCGACCCGCGACGCAGCCGCCCGATCTCCTCGTCGGTCGGCGGTGCCACCTTGACCACCACGTCGGCGCCCCACGGATCGCCGATGGTCGCGCCGGCCTCGATGAACATCTCATCGGGCATCAGTGCGCCCACCCCGGCGCCGGACTCGACGACGACCTGCATTCCACGACCGGTCAGCTTCTCGACCATCTTGGGTACCAGAGCGACCCGGCGCTCACCGTCTCGCGATTCTCGGGGGACGCCGACCCGGGTGGCTGGATGGTCCTGCGATGAGGTCACCCGCAGAGCATCGGACATGATCGGTGCGACGTCCAGTCCGGGTGCGCAAACGTCGCCCGTCGCACCATCGACTATCTCCACTCTCGACCGTGGCACCAGCGGGGTTCGCGCAGCTACCGCCCCGGAGGTCGAGGTCGACGATGCCTACATCGGAAACAAGCACCCACCGGAGTGTGTTGCGACCAGAGACAGCGTCTGCAAGCCGGTGAACAAACGGGCCGTGGTCGACGTGCCGGTGATGCCCTGCGAACGGCGGGACGGTCGGAACACCGCGCTCCCATGATCGCTATCTCGGAAGAGAAAACCGTGTTCACCGCGGCTGTTTCTTCCGAGATAGCGATCATGGGCGGAACTGGCGATATATCACACTGGCCTCGTCGATGCATGGTCAGCCGCTGTAGGGATGAGCGGCTCTGGCCTGCCGGAGGGTGCGCGCCCACCAGGCCAGCTGGTTCAGGGGAGCGCCAGCTGCGGTGTTGACCGCATCGGACTCGTGGGGTGCGCCATGCTCGTCGGACCGTCCGTGCGCTCCGTGAAAGCTCACCGTCTCCCGGATGGTGAGCGTGTGGAGGTCGGCGAACACGACACGCGATCTTGTCGGGTGTGGTGGTGCTCATGGTTGAGATGCCTTGACCTCAACTTCCATCGAGGTCAAGCCGGATACGATGGGAGTGTCATGGTCGAACCGACGCGGTGTCAGGCCGAGCTCACCGTCGGGCAGCTTGCTGCGCGCAGCGGGGTGGCAGTGTCGGCGTTGCATTTCTACGAGCGCCAAGGTCTGATCAGCAGCCGGCGCACCTCGGGCAACCAACGCCGCTACAAACGGGACGTACTTCGGCGGGTGGCGCTGATCCGCATCGCCCAGCGGGTCGGGATCCCGCTGGCCGACGTCGCCGCCGTGCTCGCGCTGTTACCGGATGGCCGCACTCCTACCCAGCGCGACTGGCAACGCATATCCCAGAACTGGCGGGCCGAGCTAGAGACGCGGATACGCCATCTCCAGCAGCTCCGTGACGACTTCACCGACTGCGTGGGATGTGGCTGCCTGTCGATCGACCGCTGCCGGTTGGCCAACCCCAACGATCAGCTCGGTGCGCACGGCGCGGGTCCCCGGCGACTGCTTGAACGCTCTACTTGACCTCAACTTCAGTTGAGTTCCTAGCCTCGAGTGAATGTCGCCGTCGCCAAGGGCGGCGATCTTTCTGCGAGCTGCGAGGAACTCTCTCATGACAGATCAGAATGTGATCCCGGTAACCGGGGCGACCGGGAACGTCGGTCGACAGGTCGTGTCCCAGCTAGTGGGCACCGGCGCGACTGTTCGTGCAGTGACCCGCGATCCCGACTCCGCCGGCCTGCCGCGCGGCGTCGATGTCGCCCGCGGTGATTTGTCCGACCCCACCACCATTGGACGCGTGCCTGGACGGGGTCGATACCGTGTTTCTGGTTTGGCCCTTCCTCACCTCCGAGGCGGCACCCGCGGTCTTGGACGTGGTCGCCAAGCACGCAGGCCGCATTGTGCTGCTCTCGTCGATGGGTGTGCGCGATGACGTCGACGAGCAAGTTGATCCGATCAACCAGTTCCACGCCGACCTCGAGCGGCTGATCGAGAAGTCCGGGCTCGAGTGGACCTTCCTCCGATCCCACTCGTTCGCAACCAACGCGTTGTGGTGGGCGCCGCAGATCCGCGCCGATGGTGTGGTGCGGGAACCCTACGGTGCGGCGGCCAGGCCGGTGATTCACGAGCGGGACATCGCGGCCGTCGCGGTGCGGGTGCTGACCAGCGACGGGCACGGTGGGTCGACTTACCTCCTGTCCGGACCTCAGGTGCTGACCCAGGTCGAGCAGGTCCACGCCATCGGGGAGGCGATCGGCCGCGCGCTCCGCTTCGAGGAGATCTCACCCGAGGCCGGCCGGCAGAAGATGATCGTCGCGGGCTGGCCTGCTTCAGTGGCGGACGGTCTGCTCAACGCCTACGCCGCGATGGTGACGGACCCGGCGCCGGTCACGGCTACGGTGGAAGCGATCACCGGAAGGCCGGCGCGAACGTTCAGTGAGTGGGCGATCGACCACTCCGATGACTTCCGAGGTGGCCCTCAGCGTGACCAGCGGTAGCGCAGCTCAGTGCCCGACGACGGCCCCAGCTTGGTCGCGGTGCTGCAACGCTCACTGCCGGTCGTGGTCTGCGACCAGCCCCAGCTCGACGGGGCCGCCGATGTCGGGATCGACGATCATGCGGCGATACGGAGCCTTGGCGCCCACCCCATCGGGCTGGGTCACCCCCAGCCCATCAGCCGCACCGTCATGCTGCCTACCAAGCTGGTGGTCCGTAATACCAGCGGGCGCGCGGCCTCGTGATTTCAGTCGAGGGCGGTCAAGTAGGAACGTGCCCAGCGCTGCACGTCGTGGGTCATCACCTGCCGGCGCAGTGACCGCATCCGCCTGCGCCCCTCGTCGGGCTCGACGGTGATGGCCCGCTCGAGGGCATTCTTGATGCCCTCGAGATCATGCGGATTGACCAGGAACGCGCTGGTCAACTCGGCCGCCGCGCCAGCGAACTCGGACAGCACCAGTGTGCCGCTGAGATCGTGCCGGCAGGCCACGTACTCTTTAGCCACCAGATTCATGCCGTCCCGCAGCGGGGTGACCAACATGACGTTGGCAACGACGAAGAATGCGACCAGCTCGTCGTGTGGGATCGACTGATGCAGGTAGTGCACCGCAGGGTGGCCCACCCGGCCGAATTCGCCGTTGACCCGGCTGACGGCTTGCTCGATATCGCTGCGCATGCGCTGGTAGTGCTCCACCCGCTCGCGCGACGGGGTGGCCAACTGCACCATGACGACATCGTCGGCTGAGATCCGGCCTTCGGCATACAGTTCCCCGAGAGCGCGCAGCCGCACGTCGATGCCCTTGGTGTAGTCCATCCGGTCCACCCCGAGCACGATGGACGCCGGGTTGCCCAGCTCCTTGCGGATCTCTGCGGCGCGCCGGCGCACCGACCGGCTGCGGGCCAGCTTGTCCAGCGCGGTGGAGTCGATCGAGATCGGGAAGGCGCCGACCCGGACGGTCCGGTCGCCGACGTTGACCTGGCCGGGCCTGGTGCCCATCCCCACCGCGCCTTTCGTCGCGGACATCCCGGCCAGCCGGCGCGCCAGGAACAGGAAGTTCTGCGCGCCACCGGGCAACTGGAACCCGACCAGGTCGGCGCCGAGCAGGCCGCTGACCAGCTCGGTGCGCCAGGGCAGTTGCATGAACAGCTCCACCGGCGGGAACGGGATGTGCAGGAAGAACCCGATCCGTAGGTCGGGCCGCAGACCCCGGAGCAGCTGGGGCACCAGCTGGAGCTGGTAATCCTGTACCCAGACCGTGGCTCCGTCACCTGCGACTTTGGCGGTGGCCGCGGCGAATCTCTCGTTGACCTCCGCGTAGGCGTTCCACCAGTGTCGGTGAAACGCCGGGGTAGCCACCGCATCGTGGTAGAGGGGCCACAGGGTCGCGTTGGAGAAGCCCTCGTAGTAGTCGGTGACCTCCGCTCTGGACAGGGTCACCGGATGCAGGGTGATGTCACCATCGGTGATCGGCTCCACCTCGGCGTCTGGCACGCCCGGCCACCCGACCCACGCGCCGCGGTGCAAGCGCAGGAACGGCTCCAGCGCGGTGACCAGCCCCCCCGGGCTGGACTTCCACCGTTGTGTACCATCGGGTAGGCGCTCGAGATCGACCGGCAGCCGGTTGGCGACCACTACGAAATTCGCCTCGGTCGGGGTGTTCGTGGTGTCGGTCACGGGTTGTCCTCCTCGTCCGCACCGTTGACCACCGAGGTTAGCGGTGCGGCGGGCCACCTGCTGACCGTCACTGCGACGGCTGCCCTGGTACCCCGACGCAGCGCGACCCGGTGCCCTTACCATGTTTGTCGCGCCCGCCGGCGTAGCTCAACTGGCAGAGCAACCGCCTTGTAAGCGGTAGGTTCGGGGTTCGAGTCCCCGCGTCGGCTCTGTTTCTACCAGGGAAGATAAATCCCTGGAGTGAATGTGAACGGTCCGCGTGACATCACTTGTGATTCAACTTGCCGCAGACGCCTTCGTGTTCGTGGGCACGCCGGATGGCAGCACCTACTTGACACCGGGAGCTTACGCAGCGTTACGACCGCCTGGCCGAGCGCCTCGCGATCGACACTAACCTGCACAAACTCCGGCACTACTCGGTGGCGGAGTTCGGCGGGTGTAGACATGCGGACCCCCTGCCATCCATCGAACGTGCCCGACACGATCCGCAGAGGCCGTACGAGAAAATCGCCGCTTAACTCCGTTGCAGGATTCTCTCCGGGGACCTCACTGACGGTGATTTCGCGCTGACCGAAAAGCAGCTCGATGTCTTCCAGAGCGAAGCCGCTACGCTGGCTGAAAAACTGATGTCGACTGCGCCGGGGGATGTTTGCGTTACAGCTACCCGTCGTCGGGTGGCATGGCAGCATGAGAGTTCGCGTTCGCTCAGCAGCTGTGACGCCGTATCCTGGGACACGTGAGCGAGCCAGGGACCAGCGTCCACGCCGAGGAATCCCCGTCCTGGGCCGAGGTGGTGCGCCGCGCCGAACACGGCGACACCGTGGCCGTGATCGCCCATGGCGAGCATGTGGCCGACGTGGTGCCCTCCGGTGAGTTGGACCGACTCCGCGACACGGTCGAGGTGCTCTCCGACACCGAGCTCGTGCGCGACCTGATCGAAGGCCTAGCCGACGCCCGCGCCGGCCGGGTGTTCTCCGCCGACGACATCGCCGCCGACCTGGCCGCCCGCCGTGCCGCTGGCGAATGATCAGCCCCACCCCGTACACGGTCACCTTCACCCCGGCCGCGCGTCGGCGCATGGACAAACTCCCGCTGGACGCTGCGGTCGCGTTGTTCGAGCACATCACGGGCCCCGTCGCTGACGCCCCGCGCCGGCTGGGCAAGCCGTTGGAACAACCCTACGATGGGGTGTGGACGACCCGGCGAGGCGACTATCGCGCCCTGTACGTGATCAACGACCATGCCCGCACAATCACCATGATCGCCGTTGCCCACCGCCGCGACGCCTACCGGCCACGATGAGGCACTGCTGCCTTGGGGTGGCCATGTGACTTGACAGGAAGTCTTCCGGGGAGGTCGAACGGGAGGTTGGTCGTCAGGTACAGGTGTTCCGGTGGCTGGTGATGAACTCGGCGAGGACGGGAAACGCAAGTGCACCGTCGCCCAGATTGCCACCGAGTTCGGCGTCACCCGCCCCAGTACCAGAACCGGTTGGAACCATCCCATCAGTGCAGGTCAGGAACTAAAGCGTTGGATATTCCGCGAGATGTACAGGAACGGTGATGAACGCACTCGGCGACGTTTACGCAGGATGGTGGCTTGAGATCAACACGTCACGCCAGCCGATCGGCCTTGAAAAGCCGCCATGCCGGGATTCCGCGATTATTTTTGCCAGCCGATGTTCTCGGGGGTGGTGGTGAAGAAGCGCGTGTTGCCGTAGTTGGCTAGGCCGTGTTTCACCGCGGTGATCGCTGGTAGGGTCAGCGTCGGCATGATGCCGTACGTCTTGAGGGCTTGGGTCTCGACGTCGGCACCCTTGGCGAACTGTTCCTGGGCTGTGGGTAACGTGTTCACTGACTTGACCTGCGAGTCGAACGCCGGGTCGTTGGTCCCGGACAGGTTGAGCTGGCTGTCCGAGCAGTAAACCTGGCAGATGTAGGTCATGCCGAACGGGTCGGTCTGGTAGAAGCCCGAGTAGAACATGTCGAACTTCCGCCCGCTGATGATGCTGGAGAAGTCGCTGCTCGCCACCTGTCGGATGTCCAGTTTGACCCCGATGTTCTTCAGCATCGCGACCACGGCGCCGGCGATCGCCTTGCCGACCGGGTCGTCACCGGTGTTGACGTAGCTGAACTCCAGCGGCTGGTCGCCCTTGCTCCGCATCCCGCCCGGCCCGGCCGTCCAGCCGGCGGCCTCCAGATCCTGCTTCGCTTTTTCCGCATCGAAAGTGACTGCCTTGGAGAAGTTGTCCTGGTAGCCGTCCTGGAAGGAGAGCAGGGTCAACGACCCGGGCAGGGTCTCGGTGAAATTCAGGCCCTGGAAGGTGATGTCGGCGATCTGCTTGCGGTCGATCCCCTCGAAGACCGCCTTACGGACCTGCGGGTCAGCCAGGATGGGCGACTTACTGTTGAGGGTGAACAGGTCGGTGTGCAGGGAGATGCCCTTGCGGATGTCAATCCCGCTCATACCCTGGACCTGGGCCAGCCGGTCCTTGGTACCAACGCCGGTGGCGTCGGTCTGGCCGTTCTTGAAGGCGTTGATGCTGGCCGTGTCCTCCATGGCCAGGAAGATGCGGGTGTCTAGCTTGCCTTTCTTCCCCCACCACTTCGGGTTGCGGGTGAAGACGACGGTGCCGTTTTGCTTGTCGAGCTTCTCCACCGTGTAGGGTCCGGCGCCCCACTCCGGATGCGGACTGTCGATGTAGCTCTTGTTGAACACCTGGGGGTCAAGGGCTTTGGGGTTGAGCAGGATGCCGAAGAGTGCCTGCCACCACACGTTGACCCCGTTGAAGGAAACGATTGCCTGCCGGTCGTCAACACCCTTGGTCACCGAGGTGATGCGGTCGTAGCCATCGCTGGAGTTGACGATGTAGGCCTTGTTCTGCCCGTTGTCGGCCTTCCAGGTGGCTTCGAACGCGGTCCAGTCGATCGGCGAGCCGTCGTTGTAAGTGGCCTTGGGATTGATCGTGTAGGTGATCCGTGTGTTGCCGTTGACCGTGTCGGCCTTGACGTCGGTCAGGTAGTCCGGGTTGAACGCCGGCTTGCCGTCTGCCGAGAAGGTGGTCAGAACGGGGTTGTACCAGTCCCACAGAGTCAGGGAATAGGAGGTCATGTCGCCCTGAAGGGGGTTCCACTGCGTGGAGATCTCAGGGAGAGCGGTGGTGAGGGTGCCGCCGTTCCTGAGGTTGTCATAGGGCTGGGGGTTGTACTGGGCCTGCTCGGCGAGGGACTTCGCGGTGTCGCCACCGCCGTTCACGGTTCCGCCCGACCCCGGCCTGCCGCCGCAGGCAACCAACGTCACCGACAGCGCGGCGGTGGCCACCAGGGCGGCGAGATTTTTCACCACAGACATTACGTGTTCTTTCTCTTCAGGGTCAGGCATGGCGCTGGATCATCGATGACCCAACCCGCTGGGGTTCAGCGGAAGTGACAGGCGTTCCGCTGATCGGTGCCCCCCGTTCCGGTCAGCTCCGGCGTCTCGCCGGTGCAGCGGGCCTGCTGGGACACGTCCAGAGTCACGTGCAGGGGGCACCGGCTGACGAAGCGACAGCCGGTGGTGGAGTCGATGGGGCTGGGCAGGTCGCCGCGCAGAACGATCCGCTCCCGGGTCCGTTCCACTACGGGGTCGGGTACCGGGATCGCGGAGAGCAACGCCTGGGTGTACGGGTGCTGCGGGTTGTCGAATACCTCGTCTACCGCGCCGATCTCCACGATCCGGCCAAGGTACATCACGGCCACTCGATCGGAAACTTGCCGCACCACCGACAGGTCGTGCGCGACGAACAGGTAGGACAGGCCGAGTTTGGCCTTGAGCTCGTTCAGCAGGTTGATCACGCCGGCTTGGATCGAGACGTCCAGCGCGGAGACAGGCTCGTCTAGCACCAGCAGCGACGGGTTGGTGGCCAGCGCTCGAGCGATCGCGATGCGCTGGCGCTGCCCGCCGGAGAACGCGGTCGGGAACCGGTCGCTGTGCTCGGGATTGAGCCCGACCAGGTCCATCAGCTCGTCGACCCGGGCGCCGATCGCCGTCCGGTCCGCCTCACCGACCGCCTGCAACGGTTCAGCCAGGATGTCGAACGCGGTCATCCGCGGGTCCAGCGCCCCGATCGGGTCCTGGAACACCATGTGCAGCTTGCGCCGCAGCGGGCGTTGCGCGTCCCGTCCGCGTAACTCGGCGACGTCGACCCCGCCGACCCGGATGCTGCCGCTCTGCGGCGGGCGCAGGTTCATGATCTCGAGCAGGGTGCTGGTCTTCCCGCAACCCGACTCGCCGACCAGCCCGAGCGTCTCGCCCTCCCGGATGTCCAGGTCGACCCGGGACACCGCGTACACCCAGCCCACCCGCCGCTTCAACAGGGCGCCCTTGAGCAGTGGGAACGTCTTGCTGAGACCGTTGAGCTCGAGCAGGGCGGGACGCTGCTCGCGGGGAACGTGCGCCGCCGGTGCGTCCGGCGCCGGCGGAACCGGGTAGACCGGGTGACCGTCGATGCGGCCGTCACCTTTGACGGCTCGGCCGTCGTAGCGGATCTTGTGGGCACGGATGCACGCGGCGCTGTGCCCGTCCACCGGCCCACCGGCAACCACCGCCAGGTCCGGCTCCCGGTCGCCGCACCCGGGTACCGAGATGGGGCAGCGCGGCTGGAACGGGCAGCCCGGGGGCAGGTCCACCAGCAACGGGGGGTTGCCCTCAATGGGCACCAGCGGCCGGCGTTCGGCAATGTCAACCCGAGGGATGGCGCCGAGCAGTCCGATCGTGTACGGCATCCGGGGCCGGGCGAACAGCTCATCCACCGGCGCCTGCTCGACCAGCCGTCCCGCGTACATCACCAGCACCTCGTCGGCGATCCCGGCCACCACGCCGAGGTCATGGGTGATCATGATCAGCGCCGCGCCGGTCTCGGCCTGGGACAAGCGCAGCACGTCGAGGATCTGTGCCTGCACCGTTACGTCCAGCGCCGTGGTCGGCTCGTCGGCGATGATGATCTGCGGATCGTTCGCCATCGCCATGGCGATCACCACCCGCTGCCGCATCCCGCCGGAGAACTCATGCGGAAACGAACGGGCCCGCTCGGCCGCGTCGGGGATTCCGACCAGGTCGAGCAGTTCCACCGCTCGTTTCCAGGCGACGTCGCGGTCCAGGTTCTGGTGGATCTCCAGCGCCTCGACGATCTGCCGACCCACACTGAAGATCGGCGTCAAGGAGGACAGCGGATCTTGGAAGATCATGCCCAGATGCCGGCCACGGATCTTGGACATCTGCCGGTCGTCCAGCTCGAGTAACTGGCGGCCGTTGAGCGCGATCGAGCCGGTCACCGAGGCGTACTCCGGGAGCAGCCCCATGACCGCCATCGAGGTGACCGACTTGCCCGAGCCGGATTCGCCGACGATGGCGAGCGTCCGGCCGGGGCACAGGTCGAAGTCGATGCCGCGCACCGCGTCTACCCGGCCGGCCTCCGAGGGGAAGGAGACCGCCAGGTTGCGGACCGACAGCAGCGGCGCGGTCCGCGGGAACGCCGTCATGCTCGGCCTGTGGAGTGCGAGGTGGGGTCGAGAGCGTCGCGCAGGCCGTCCCCGATCAGTGCCATCGAGACGGTGAGCAGGGTGAGCATGGCGGCCGGAAAGTAGAACAACCAGGGTGCGCTGGTGATCGTGTTGGCTCCGTCGCCGAGCAGGGAGCCCAGCGACACGTCAGGCTGCTTCACGCCGAACCCGATGAACGACAGCCCAGTCTCGCTCTGCACCGTGGCGACCACGCCGAGGGTGAACGAGACGATCAGCAGTGAACCGATGTTCGGGATCAGGTGACGCAGTACGATCCGCAGCGAGCTGACGCCCATGAACCGCGCCGCCTGGACGTACTCCCGCTCGCGCAGTGAGGTGGACAGCGACCACACCACCCGCGCGCCGTACATCCAGCCGACCGCAGTCAGCACCAGGATCAGCACCTTCCAGTCGCCGCCGGCCTTCTGCGAGATCAGTGCCAGGATAAGGAAGGAGGGCACCACCAGCAGGAAGTGCACGATCCCGAGGATGGCCTTCTCCGCGGTGCCGCCCAGGTAGGCCGCCGCCGCCCCGACGAACGCCGAGATGAGGGTGGTGAGCAGGGACACCACCACGCCGATGATCAGCGAGCGCTGCAGACCGTGTGCAGTCTGGGTGAAGGTGTCGTTGCCGGTGCCGTTGGTGCCGAACCAGTGCGTTGACGAGGGCGCCGAAGTCAGGTTGGTGAAATCGACGTCGGTGTAGGTGTAAGGGGCTAGCATCGGGCCGGCAATGGCGAACACAACCAGCAGGGCCAGGATCACCAATCCGGCCACCGCGCCCCGGTTGCGCAGGAATCGGCGTGTGTAAAGGCGGCGGCGGGACAGGCGCCGGCCGCGGCGGGCCACCCGCTCCTCAGTGGGGAACAGCATAGTGTCGACGTCGTCGATCGTGGGCTGCAGCGGGGGAACGTTGGTGGTCATCAGCTCACTCGCACTCTCGGATCCAGTGCCACGACGGCGATATCGGCGCCGATCGCGCCGATCGCGGTCATCAGCGCGCCGAACGCGGCGACGGCGACCGCACCGTGAATGTCGTTCTTACTGATCGTCTGGGTGAAGTACTGGCCCATGCCCTGCCACGCGAAGATCGTCTCGGTGATCACCGCACCGGTGAACAACGCCGGGATCGCGAACGCTACCGAGGTGGCGACCGGGATCAGCGACGTGCGCAGCCCGTGGCGGCGAATGGCGCTCTGCCGGGTCAGCCCCTTGGCTCTGGCCAGCCGCACGTAGTCGGAGTTGATGTTGTCAAGCAGTAGCGAGCGTTGTAGCAGGTGGTAGCCGGCGTAGCTGATCACGGTGAGCGAGACGGTCGGCAGGATCAGGTGCCGCACCCGGTCCAGCAGCAGCGGCCAGAATCCGTTCACCGTGGGGGACTGGGCGCCCGCGACGAACAGCAACGTGCTACCCACTGACTGGTTGAACGCGATCGCCAGCAGGACCACACCCAGCGAGGCGACGACCACCGGAATGTTGAGCGCAATGATCGACACGCCCTGAAAGAAACGGTCGGCGAACCGATACTGGCGAGCGGCGGTGTACACGGCCAGGCTGATACCGATGAGCGTGGAGAGGATCAGCGATCCCAGCACGAGCTGGGCGCTCACCCCGATCCGGAAGCTGATCTGGGAGTTCACGCTCTCCCCGACCGGCGAGTACCCCCAGTTCCAGTGCACGACGATATCGCTGATCCAGTGCCACCAGCGGTCCAGCAACGGGGTGTCCCGGCTGAGGTTGTACTGGGCCAGCGAGAGGCTGATCTGCTCGGGCGTGCGAGGTGGCCGCAGCTGGAGGTAGTTGGCCCGCGGGTCCAGGAAGAAGCTCGCCAGGAAGTACGTCAGGTTGGTGGCCGCAACGATCATGAGCAGCCAGCCGAGAGACTTTCTGAGGAGGTATCTCAGCACGAACGCAACGCTCACCTTCTCTCGTGCGGATCGGTTACGGTACGTACCCGATCCGCCGTCGTAGTGAACGCGAAGGCGCTCACCCGGGATGATCGGTGGTGCGATCCGCACCACGCGGGGTGTCGTTCAGGAAGCTACCATGAGCCGCCACGGACGCTGTTTCCGCTGGTCAGTGGAGCCAAGCAAGCGAGTCTACGGACGATCCCACCTAGTCATGATCAACTGCCGCGGCACTGAACAGCAGAAATGGCCCAATTGGCAGCTGGTAACAGCTTCCTTGACGACAGTCCCAAGCCCTTGAACGGCAGACGGCTCCCCCCGCATCACACAACAGCCTCATGGCTGGTTTTTCGCATCCCTAAGTCCGCTGCTGAACGCAACCTGGCTAGACTGCGGGGGGTATGCCGAGTCCCGCTGTGGCGCGCCCGGGCGCTGCTGCGACCTTGGTGGGACGCTGGCGCCAGCCCCGCCGGACTGCTCTACGCCATCGACCACCACCCCGACCATCGCCGGCATCACCGCGGTGACGCCTTCTGTGGTGCGCGCGATCCTCTCCGCGTTCTTGGCCACCGCCTCCGGTGTCCGCATCTCGTGGTGCCGGGCCAAGCCCGTGGGCGCGCAGGATTCGCCGGACGGTCGGTCCGCTGAGCCGGTATCCCAGGCGGATGAGTTCGCCGTGTACCCGGCGATACCCCCCACCGTGGGTTCTCTCGCGCGAGCCGGTAGATCAATTCGCGGGTCTGCTTGTTCGGCGACGGGCGACCTGGTCGGTTCGGGTACCGTCATCTGCGGGTAACGAGGCGACGGTGCCAGGCCAGTAGCGTCGCCGGTGTGACCAGCCGGTGCATCCGCAGCTGGCACGGCAGCAGCCGGGTCAACGCGGAGAGAACCGCTCGATCCGGCCACGAGGGGTCGTGGCCGGCCCACCTGGCGACGCAATACCGCAACCTCGTGCTGCAATGTCAGCACTTCGGTAGCCATTGCCGACTCGCTCCGAGCAAGGATAATCAACCATCGGAACAGGCACACCATGATCAGATAGAGGAGTCGAAGGGACACGAGTGACGAGCATCCTGAGCCTCACCCTCCCCAACCCGCAGGTCAACCAGCGTTCGCGAGGTTCTGGAGCGGTACAGGTCGATCACACTGACCAACCGTTCCGTGATGGTCGGCAGCGGGAAGCTGGCCGGATCACCGAGCTGTTCTGGAGCCAACCTGCGTCGCCATGAGCGTCAAACGGTAACGATCTACTTATCAATACCGACATATGATGGCACATAGCCGGGCGCTGAACGTGCACGCTCAGAGTGAGATTGCGCTCAGCAAGCCAGTAGAAGTCGTGAACGGTAATGGTAAGCGACTGGGTCCGCTTGGGGACTTCCCGGACCACAAGGACCAGCTTCTCGCGCCGGTTGAACGCTGGATCGTCGTCGCCGCTGCGTTCGACAACACCTCCTTGCTGCGTTGGGACAGCACCCATCTCAACTCGAAGCTGCCCTGAACACCCTCATCAGCCAACAACTTGACAATGCCTGCGCTAGGCTGCCGGTCGATGCGCATCACAATGTAGCCGGTGCTCACAGTACGACGGGGGACAACGTGAAGAAGCTCAGCCGCGCCGCGACGATCGGCGCGGCTGTCGTGGCGCTTGTCGCCGGATTGCTCGGTGCGACGGTGTCAATGGCGTCCGCCGCGCCGGCCCACTACTATATTCTCATCGGCGGCACCTGCGACGGAGCCGCGACCGTGTACAACGATGGCTGGCTGCGGGGCGGCATCAAACGGGTCGTGCATTATCCGGCCGGCGCTGCGGGATTGCCCAACTGTGACCAGACGCCCATGGACCAAAGCGTGGCGCGGGGCCATGAAGAGGCCAGACGGGTGGTCCGGGATGCCTTCTTCGAGGACCCGGGTGCCGAGTTCACCGTCGTCGGGTACTCGCAAGGCGCGATCGTCGCGAACCAGGTGCTCAACGACATTGCCGACGGAAACCTCGGGGTGAACAAGTCCCGGTTCAGCGCGAAGATCTTTGCGGACCCGATGCAGCCGGTTGGACCGCCGGGACGAGGGATCAGCGCGGTGACACCGGCTGGCGCGGCTGTGCCGCCGCCATTCGGTGGATACGTTTCGTTCGGGCCAGGACGCTTGGATTTCGGCCGCATCCCGTTCATCCGCTACTGTATCGAGACGGACGGTGTCTGCCATTTCGACACCCCGGAAGCGCCAGGCGGCTACTACGCGCAGCACCTGTGCTACCAGTGGGCTCGTAACGATGGACGGTCCATAATGGGAGACACCATCGCCGACGGCGTGTACACCAACGCCTCACAGCCGTTGCCGAAGCAGAACTGCCGCCCACCGGTTCCTGTCCGGCTGAGCAACTGAGCCTTCTAGCCACGGTGAACGACCGAGGCTAGACAGCCTCGTAAATCGTTCGCCGATCGCTTCGCCGGGCTCCGAGGCTGACAGGATCCGTGGCGACTCGCCGGTGGTCTTACCTCAAGCTGACCCGAATTCCGGCTGTCGTCACGCTCAGTGATAATGCGCACTGTGGTGACGCGAGGGTGGAGAACGGCGGCGACGGTCGTGGGCCTGCTCGTCCTGGCAGGCTGTGTGATGCTGGTGGGGGTCCTCACAGTGGCGGGCTCCCAGGACGCCGGGCGCGTCGCTCAGTTCCTGAGCATCGTGTCCGCGGTCCCAGCGCTGGCGATCCCGCTCGTGGTGTGGTGTCGCCGGGGAACGGTGGTGACGACGCCGACGGCGGGTCAGCTCGATGAAGCACGGGAGACGTTGGCGGGTGTCGTCGCGCAGCAGTGGCGTCAGGAGGCCCGGGCGCGTTCGCTGTGGGATCCGGAGCCGATGCCGGTGTGCTGGGGACTCACCAAGCCCACCGTGATGGACCATCCCCGACTCATCGCCGTCGGGGAGTTGTCCTTCACCGGCTGCAGTGACAAGATCGGTTCCCTCGCAGCGGAGTTCCGACGATTGAGGCGTCGTCGCCTGGTGATCCTGGGCGGCCCCGGATCAGGAAAAACCACCCTCGCAGTGCAACTGCTACTCGAACTGCTGGCGACCCGTCAACCTGGTGAGCCGATCCCAGTGCTGGTGACCTTGGCCGGGTGGGATCCCACCGATGAGCCCCAGCTACACACCTGGCTGGCCAGCAGGCTAGCTGAGGATTACCCGTCACTGCGCGCCTTCGGCCCCACCACGGCCCAGGCGCTGGCCGCCCAAGGACACCTCTTACCCATCCTCGACGGCCTCGACGAACTCCCCGAATCGCGTCAACCCGAGGTCATCGCCGCGCTCAACAAGTCCCTGACCGACACCGACCAACTGGTGCTGACCAGCCGTACCCCCGAATACACCACCGCCATCACCGAAGCACGCGACGTACTCACCTCAGCCGCAGTCATCGCACCCGAGCCACTCACCACAACCCAAGCAGCGGACTACCTCACGCACTGCCTACCACCGGACCCCGACCCCTCCTGGGGTGAGCCTCCTTCATCGGCTGCGCGCCGGAACGGCCGAACACCTCGCGACCATGCTGGCCACCCCCCTGGGACTGTGGCTGCTGCGCACCATCTACATCACCCCCCAGGTCGATCCCACCCCCCTGCTCACCCCCGACACCACCCCCGCGCAAGCCGACCTGTTCGACCAGCTCATCCCCGCGGTACTGACCACCCGTCCCGCATCCCGCCACCACGGCGACGCCTTCCTGCCCCGCCACACCTGGAACCCCCACGACGTACGGCACTGGCTTACCTACCTCGCCCACCAACTCCACCACACCGACACCAGGAACCTGTACTGGTGGCATCTCGCCCGACACACCATCACCCCCCGCGCGGTCAAGCTGGCGGTCGGGCTGGTGGTCGGGCTGACGTTCGGGCTGACGGCCGGACTGACGTTCGGGCTGGCGGTCGGGCTGACGGGCGGGTTGACGGGCGGGTTGGCAGGCGGGTTGACGGGCGGGCTGACGTTCGGGCTGATGTTCGGTCCGACGGCCCGACGCTGGCTGGCTGACGAACCTGCATACGCCAACCTGCAGTTGAAACAACGGGTCAAGCTGCTGACCTGCAGGCTGGTGGTCGGGCTGACTGTCGGGCTGGTAGTCGGGCTGATAGGCGGGCTGACGGCCGGGCTGGTGGTCGGGCTGACGGTCGGGCTGACGGCCGGACTGGTGATCGGACTGGTGAGCGGACTGGCGCTCGGGCTGACCGAGTGGGTGGGGATACCGAACAGGACTGACTGGGCGAGCAGGCCACAATCAACTTACAAAGCGACTTGCACGCTAACAGCCCTGCAGCTCTGTCTGGCCCTGCTGGCGATCGTGCTGGCATTCGGGCTGGCGGGCTGGCTGACAGTCGGTCTGACAGTCAGTCTGGCAGCCGGGCTGACGGTTGGACTGGCGGTCGGACTGGTTGGCGGGCTGGCAGCCGGGCTGGCGGCCAGGCGGGCGGGCGGGCTGATCATCAGAAGCGGCGCCTGGCTGAGCTATGTACTGGCCACCTACTGGCTTACGGCCTCCGGAAAGCTGCCGTTGCGGCTCATGGACTTCCTCGACGACGCCTACCGGCTGGGCCTACTGCGCACCGTCGGCCCCGCCTACCAGTTCCGACACGCCGAGTTCCAGGACCACCTCGTCCGAACCGCCAGCACGCTGACAACAACGGACTCAGCCATGTCAGCGCCGCCAGGATCCGGGGCAGGTTTGTGGAATCTGCGTGACGAACTGCGGCACAACCACCGCGTACGGGAGGGGACTCTCCCAGACTCCCAAGGTTGCGTCAGCACGGCCGAAACCCGGAGGGGTACAGGTCACAACGTCGGTGGTTAGCCGCCATCGGACCGGGGAGAGGACGGCGCGGCGCGCCATGCGTCGCGACTAAGCCTCAACGCACCGCAGGGGTGACAGTTCGGCGGTCAACGACCGGTCCGGAGCCGGCGGGTGGCGGCCGGTCGTCCTCCTGATGCGGTTGACGATCGAGTACCTTCCGGACCCGCCGCCACACCCGCGGGCCAAAGGTGGTCAGCCCGACCAAAATAAGGAAGGCGCCCAAGGCGGTGGCGATGGCGTCGAGGATCCTGACAAAATCATTCTGGTGCAGATCTAGGATCAGTGCCACGACGAATATCACGACGCCGACGACTGTGATAATCGTACTCCACCGCCCTGCCCTGCGATTCCCGAAGCGCAGGGGGAACTCCCACAGATACGGCACGGCAATGAGGAAGACGGGCGTCAACGCAAAGATGCTGGCGATCAGGTACACTGTCGCGTAGTGTGGATCCCACATCGAGGTCCTATTCGGCGCCTCCGGCACCTCGGTGGTGTTGATGCCGAGAAATGCGAGAATAAAGCCGACCGGGACACCGATGAGGCTCAACAGGCCGGCCGCGACCGAATTCCACGCCTTGCGCAGATTGGTGCGTCGCTGTTCCCGTACCTCGATGGCGGTGATCTCCGACTTGAGGCTGCCGCCGAGTTGGTCGAACATCCGGCTCAATGTGTTGGCCTGACTGTCTAGGTCCATCGCGCCGTAGAGGTCCGACTGGAACGTCTCGATGCGCATCAGCGGAAACTCCACGCTGAAAGTCAGGTCGAACTCCAGGTTGCCCAGGTTGTCGGCGAGGTCCTCCAGGTCGTCGCGGGTCTGCTCACCGGCGCCCGGCTTCTGCTTCTGCTCACGGAACTGTAGCACCTGGTGGTATGCCTCGCGCCAGATATGGCGGAACTGGGCCGCCGTTCCGACCGCGTGCACCGTGGACAGGAAAATGCTCGCCTCGACGTACTTCTCGTGGCCGTACAGCAAGCTGACGTAAGGAGTGACCACCCCGAGGGTAGGTGGCGAGGCCGACCCGTTCTGGCCAGCGCCGGCGTTACTGTTGAGCTGCTGGGGTCGCCGCGGGTGGATGAATTCCGGTCGGTACGGCGGCACGCTACGGTAGAGGATGTTGTCAATGACCTGCTGGTTCGGCGCCGACTGTGCCCGGGCGACGAAGACCAGTTGGTGGCGCTCAGGTAGCAACGATGCACCGTGGGCGTCCTTGCTGAAGAAGTCCTGTGCGGGCGACTCGGTGAAGTCCGCTCTCAACGCCTCTGCCGCCAGGTATCCGCCAATCTTGATGTCCTTGATGTCCTCGACGATGCACCGCTCGAGCACCTCCACGATGGGCTTTGCTGCTTCCTCGTCGTCCAGCACCCCGTCGGTGAGGCACATGGTGACCGCGAGAACGACCTGCTTGGACGGGAGCATGAACAACTCAGCTTTGGGGGATTCGACGGTAACGCCGTCGACGCCCTCAGTCAATGTCACATCGCCGGATCGCAGGCGATCGCCGAGCACTCGGCCCGGTAGCAACCGCGGTAGCTGTTCTTTGTACAACGTGTAATGTTTTTCGAGGCCGCTGAGATCGGTCGGCGTGCCTTCATCGTCGCGCAGCTTGCCAGTAAAACGCCATGGCGTCGCATAAATGTTGACCACTCGCACCGTGCAGTCTGCATGGTCCGATCCGCGAGCATCCATGATTGCCTCCAGACCCGAAGGTCGGTTTGTCCGAAACCCAGCAGGAAGACTGGGTCCGCCGATGCGACGGCCGGAATCAGTCGCTGGAGAACGCTCATCCCCGCACGACACCACTCAAACGGCACCCGATCACGTCGTCGTGTGATTCATCGCTACGCAAGGCGGGTCTGTTACGCCGTTTGGAGCAGATGACTCGGTAAGGCATCGCTGAGTGCGGCACACAGTCGCCTGGAGAAAACGTCGGCCGGATGCCGATCAGACGTGACCTACTCGGCGGCGTCATCCACGTGTGCCGTGCCAAAACTCATTACACCTCTGGTGACCTGGTGTTTCGGTGACAACACGTGATCATGTCGTGATCGCGGGCTGTGCTGTTCGACTGCTGTATCCGATCACGATCAGGCTGCTCGCGAGCAGTACCACGGCTCAAGAAAGTCAAGATCTACATCCTGCGCCACGAGAGCGCAGTGCTGCGCCGTCAGGCGACCAGCCGTCGCCGCCGCAGCTCGAACCCTGCCGGGGCGCCAAGTCCTGACCTACGGTACTGTCCCCCATCCGAAATGTGAGATAATCGTGATCCTTGTCTCTCGTTGCTCAGCATCTGGGAATCAGTGCCACGAACGGTGCAGAAACGCCGGGTGGCCGTAGAATGTAGGCAGGAATCTAATTGGTCCGCGTACCGATTCGATCCCGGAAATCGACAAAGCGCTCACGATCGGGATCGAGGAAATCCAGAAGGTCCACAAGTGCATGCTGCACGCAAATCAGCCGCTCGGGAACCTGCCCTGGCAACTCCTTGATCGCCAGCCCGAGACGGTCGAACCAACGCGCAAACTGTGGATCAGATTGACGAGCCGCAAATTCTGCGTATCCAATACACTCACAGCGCGGAGCGGGACGCGCAGAAGGATCAATCTGTGTGATCATTAGCTCGCCGATAGCACGCTGATAGTCGCGATAAATGTAGTATTCGTCTCTCCGTTTATGCGTAGTCGCGAAGTGGTCCTGAACACGGTGCAGCTTCCGGTTCAATTCAACGGTCGTCGCCGCAGATCCAAGATCAAGAAATTGCATTTCTTTGCGAACGATCTCAAGTCGCCCGAAGAAAACCACGTCGACTCAGGCTGCCGGCAGCGTCGCGTCCGAGCAAAGGTGCGTTCACGGGTCGGCATCGGCAGATGGCCGTTTAGCTGTCACGAGTGACCAGGCCATCGGATCGCTTCTTCTTTAAGATAGTCACCGAAGCAGAAATTGTCCAATCTTCAGCCCGGCTGGCGGCGTCGCCCACATCCTCCTATAACTCATTGTTGCATTGAGTTCCGAGGCCTCTTGGGCTCCGTCAGAATGGTGCCAAACTGCGAGATGACAGGTGACAGGTGCTTGCTCGGGTGTTGTCACCGACTGAGCTGTGGCCAGGTCTCCATCTTCCAAGCCATCTCCCAGAAGGACAGCTCGTAGCGGCTGCTGGTGAGGAAAACGTCGCGCATCCTGTCCCAAGACGCACCGGATAGGTTCATGCTGATCCGGTCGGTCAGCTCGCGGAGCCAGTCGACTACCGCAGTGAACTCGCCCGAGGCGTACATCTTGATCCAGCGTGCGTAATGTTCGTCGTCGGGTATCCCGTGCTCGGCAAGGTGGCGCCCGATCTCGTTGAAGCCCCACATGCAGGGCAACAGCGCCGCGACGAGCTCGGCGAAATCGCCTACTGTCGCGGTGCGCAGCAGGTAATTGGTGTAACCGCGGGTGGTCGGCGCCATCTTTTCCTGCTCAAGAGCTGCTGCGGGAATGCCGAGATCAGCGGAGTAAGAACTGTGTAGTTTCATCTCCTGGTGCAGCGTGTCGTGCACGAGATCCGCGAACCGCCTCATGGTGTCCAGATCGGGAGCGCGCGCGGTGGCCAATGCCAGCAGGCGGGAGTACTCGATCAAAAACAGGTAGTCCTGTCGAATCCAGAAGCGGAACCGCTCCAGATCCAACGTGCCATTCCCGATCCCGCGCACGAACGGGTGGCGGTGCTGGGCGTCCCAGATCTCCTCCGCGGCGGCGCGTAGGTCAGCGCTAAGTCCCCTCATCACAGTCCTTCCGCGAGCACCCCTATGAGGACAGCTTGTATGCTTGCAGCAGTTAGTTTGCCCGGTCAGCCAGGGTGGGTGAATCACTTGCGGCTGCGCTCGTAGATCGCCGTTGGGCCCGGTCAGTCAGGTCCGGAAGGAACTCCTCACTCTGTCGGAGGAGCACGACATCACGCTGCGTGGGCAGGCGGATCGCCGGGATCTCTCCAATGCCGATGACCGGTTTTCTGCGGATCGAGGTCGCGCACGCATGCCGCGGTCATGCGCGCTGGCTTCGCGCGCGTGTGATGAGGTGTGCCACGGCCCGCCAGCCGAGGAGGAACAGCGCCAGGCTCGCGGCGGCGATCAGCACGAACGTCAGCGGCAATCGGTGGGTGAACGCCGCGCGTACGCCGAGACCGACGATCACGACGCCAGCCCACACCGCCATCCCGACCGGCAGCCGTAACGGCGCGCGCCACACCCGGGCAACCAGCCACCCGAGTAAAAGCCCGAGGAGGAACGGTGCCGCAGTAGTCAGCACCCCGAACGCATCCCCCACCTCGGCATGCGAGCTACGCCCCACTGCGGCGAACACCAACACCGCGAGCACATCAGCTCCAGCGGCGAGCGTTATGGTCGTTGGGTGGACGGTCTGGGTGGCCACGCCGGCAGCCTATGCTGACCGCGAACACCGTCAGCTCAGGGCTGTCGGGTGTCATAGGGAACGTGAACATCCGGTCGACGTCGATGTGCTGCTCGCGGCCTCCGCGGCGACGGGCACTTCGATGCAGTCCGACTCGCAGCCACCACCGGTCGTGGTGATCTGGGATCGTGCAGGCCGGTGTAGCACCGCCCGGGTGGGCGTGATAGCGAGCTCGTCGTCACGCGTCGACCCAACGCCGTCCACGATCAATGAGTAGTCGCTCGGATCCGCCGGTGGCCACACCAATGTGACCGACGAGCGAGCTGCGAGGTTGGCTCGCGTCTTTCGACCCAGGTCGGTCACGAGGAATACGTCGTCCGTCAGCGTGGCGGACACGGCCACAACGTGCGCCCGCGTATCGTCTCCGACGGTCAAGAGGTACGCGAATCGGTACCGCGTCAGGGTCTCCGTCAGCTGCGGTAGCGTGATCTCGATGCTCATCACCGCACGGTACCCGTAATGGTATCAGCGGGTTGAGCACCTGGTCGGAGTGTGGAGCGGGGCAGCCGCTCGGCTGCATCAGATTCTCCGGGCCGGAGCTGACCAGCGTGGCGTCGCCCGTGGTGGCAAACGATCCGCCATCCCTTACCGGCGTTCGTTCAGCCTCGTCCGCGCGCCAACGATAACTTCCGGACATACTCGTCTGCCGAAGGGCGGGTGAATTTCAGGAGTCCTTAGGGCGCTGATGATAGACGTACTATCTCTGCGGGGCATCATCGCTGTGTTCGCCGCCCTGGACGTGGCCACCGGCGTGTCGACGCCTGCTACGTATGCCACCGCAGAAGACGCGCGATCATACCGTAGTATCTCCGACTGGCGTGAAGGGCAGCGAGTACCGTGATCCCAACGCGCTCATCGATGAGATCCCGATGGCGCACAAGGACATCGAGGTAGTCATGCGTGATGCCGCCTGCCCAGTGGAATTCTGCCCACGCTCCGGCAGACCATCGGACGTCAAGGGTGACGCAGTATGCCGACTTGACACGTCACCTATCATCGTTGCCAACATTTCCCCCTTCGACGTAAGGAGACTGTGCTGTGGCGCAGAAGGTAGTGCGCGAGTTCATCGATGACATCGACGGCTCCCCGGCGGAGCGCACGTTCACGTTCGCAGTTGATGGAACCGCCTACGAGATCGATCTGTCGAGAGAGAACATCGCCGAGTTCAAGTCGGCCATCGGCGGATTCATCGAG
Source organism: uncultured Actinomycetota bacterium (assembly GCA_963823755.1). GTDB lineage: Bacteria > Actinomycetota > Actinomycetes > Mycobacteriales > Pseudonocardiaceae. The sequence goes on along the minus strand of CAWGMP010000017.1, from coordinate 756,511 downwards.
AGCGCACGCAAGGTGAAGACCCCGAGCAGCGGCCAGCGGCAACGTGGCGCGTCGACCACTGATCTGCGGGAGCGACGCGAGCGTCTGAACGAGGTCCGCGAGTGGGCCAGGAAGAACGGGTACAGCGTGTCGGACCGCGGTCGCGTCAGCGCCGAGGTGCTGGCTGCGTTCGAGAACCGGGTCCCGGCGACGGCGACAGTGGGGTAACCGAGTTGGGTGGCAAGGGCGTCAGTTATGCCGACACTTCTTGACCGAGCACATCACGTCCGTGCGCGGAACCCGTGCGCGGGAACCGGTGTGAAAGGCACCGGTTCCCGCGCACGAGCACGGTCATGCCTTTATAACTGGAACGCCCCGGGTGGGAGCGGACGGCCGATGCCGGAGACCGTCTCCTGCCTGTGGTTGCCTTGACTACGGTCTTGGTGGGACCAATCGTCGCCGGACCGCGGACAATGCTGGTCACCCGTGCCGGCGCGGCGACAGCTCGCTCATCCGACCCCATCCATCCTGTGGCACCTCGATGTGGACGATCTCCGGAGTCTCCGCGATCACGTCGGGCATCCACGCCATCGCGGTCCTGAAGTGGTCGGAGTTGGTGTGCGCCTGGCCCGCCTGGCTGGACTCGAATGCCTCGACGAGGACGAACTGGTGAGGGTTGTCGACGCTGCGGGACCACTCGAAGATGATGTTGCCCGGCTCTCCCCGGGTGGCCTGGGTGAAGTCATCGACCAGTGCGAGCCACTCGTCGCTCCGGTCACTACGGATTGTGAACTTGACGACGGTGAAGATCATGGATGCGTTCCTTCGGCTTCGGGTGTCTGCCGGGTGCCAAGCGCGCGAGAAGTCTCCTTGATAGGAGTTGGGGGAAACTCCGCCCGTGCATCTGTACCTCTGCGTGGTGACCTCTGATCCGTCACAGTAGGTATGCGCACAATCACCGTCCGATGCATTCGGGCAGGTCACAGGTTTATTGCTTTCTGTCAATCTGCGATGAGTGTCCTTGACAGACGTCATCTGTTAACGCAAAGCTTACGGCCAGCGACCGAGGGGTGAACAATGCTTGATAGCGTTGCGGGCTGATCACCGGTGGACGCAGTCCAGACGCTGGTCCTCGGCTTCATCGCCGGGGGTACGATCCTCCTCGGGTTACCGTTGGGCCGGTTGCGTAGCCCACGCCACAGCCGGGCCACGCCTGGCATACGAGTGTTTCTCAACGCCTTCGCGATCGGCGTTTTGATCTTCATCATATGGGACCTGCTGACCCATGCTTGGGAGACGATCGACACCACGCTGGGCAAGATGCACGACGGTGACGGTAGCGTGTCGACCGTGATCGGGCTTGGCGTTCTGCTCTTCGCCGGCCTGGGCGTCGGTCTGTTGAGCCTGGCCGGTTACGAGCGGTGGCTCGCCGGCGAGGGCACCGTCCCGCTGATGGGCCCTGGCACGATGGCTGCCGACGAGCTGACCATTCGTGAGGCCGAACCCTTGACAGCCGCCAGCCGGCTCGCGCTACTCATCGCGGTCGGGATCGGCCTACACAACTTCGGCGAGGGGCTGGCCATCGGTGGCAGCGCGGCCCAGGGCAAGATCGCGCTGGCCGTCCTGCTGGTGACCGGCTTCGCCCTGCACAACGCGACCGAAGGAGTCGGCATCGTCGCTCCACTGGCCACCGGCAGCGAGCAACCTGGCTGGGGGTTCCTCCTCCTTCTCGGCGTTATCGGTGGGGGGCCCACCGTGCTGGGAACCGTGGTCGGCCACCAGTTCAGCAGCGACGCGGTAAGCCTGGTTTTCCTGACCCTGGCCGCCGGTTCCGTTCTCTACGTGACCATCCAACTCGTCGCCGTCGCTCTCAAGGGTGCGCACCGGTCGCTGCTGTATTGGGGTGTCTGGGCGGGGTTGGTTGCCGGGTTCGCCACGGACATGGTGGTGACCGCCGGCGGCGCCTAGCCTCGCGGACCGGATGCGGTAGCCTGCTCGGACTCGCAACTGTTCTGATCGCCGATGTCGACCTCGGGATCGCCGGCGGCGAGGTCTGCACCGACTCAGGCGACCTCCACGAGCTGATCGGTCGCCCGACCACCACCGTCGCCGAGGCGCTCGAGGTCGCGATCCGGGGCTGATGAGCACCGGGCGTGCCAGGGGGATGAAACTCAGCGCTGTGACGAGGACCGTGCCGCGCGATCCGGGGACAGGTGTGGACCGCGGTCTGCGCGCGGACCTGGTGGCCGTGGGCAGTGCCGCGCTGCTCGTTGCGGTGGCGGCGGTGGTCGGCGCCTGGTCCCTTCACCAAGGGGTGCCGCTGCACGTCGATGCCCCGCCGCTCGGTGCGCAGTGGTTGCCGCACACCGGTCCGGGAACGGTACCCGCGATCCTGGTCGCGGCGCTCGTCGTGCTGCGAGGACCCGAGCTGGCCACCTGGTTGCCCTGGCGGTCCTTACTCGTCGGCTCCGCGATCACCGCTGTGGCCTGGACGATCGCCCTGGCCCTGATCGACGGCTGGCAGCGCGGGGTGGCTGATCGGTTGACCACCGACACCGAGTACCTGCACGACGTCCCGCGGGTCAGCGACGTCGGTGCGATGCTACGGACCTTCGCCGAGCGGATCCCTGGCCTGCGGCCCGAGTCCTGGACCACGCACGTCGCCGGGCATCCGCCCGGGGCGCTGCTGGTCTTCGTCGGCCTGGATCGGATCGGGTTGCCCGGCGGGATACCGGCGGCGCTGCTGTGTGTGGTGGTCGGGTCGTCGGCCGGTGTCGCGGTGGCGGTCGCGTTGCGGGCTCTGGGCGCCGAGGCCACCGCCCGGGCCGCGCTGCCGTTCGGGGTGCTGCTGCCCGGCGCGATCTGGATCGGGGTGTCCGCGGACGGCCTGTTCACCGGAGTGCTGGCCTGGGGTGTGGCGCTGCTCGCGCTGGGTGCCGCCCGCCCCCGGCTTGACGCATCGGCCGCGGTCGCGTCCATGACCGGTGGGTTGCTGCTCGGCGCGACCCTGTTCCTGTCCTATGGCCTGGTGCTGGCCGGGCTGCTCCCGGTCGCCGTCGCGGTCGCCGCCCGCCGGGTGGCGCCGCTGCTGGTGGCCGGTACCGGCGTCGCGGCAGTCGTAACTGCCTTCGCCGCCGCGGGCTTCTGGTGGCTCGACGGATACCAGCAGGTCAAGATCCGGTATTACCAGCCGGGTGAGTACGGCCTGGAGCGCCCGTACAGCTATTGGGTGTGGGCCGACCTGGCGTGCCTGGCGGTGGTACTCGGGCCGGCCGGGGTGGCCGGGCTGCGGCGGGTGTTCACGTGTAGGCAGGGTCGGTCACGCGCGCTGATGCTGCTGTGTGCGGCGGCGGTGCTGGCGGTGCTGATCGCCGATCTCTCCGGACTGAGCAAGGCCGAGGTGGAGCGGATCTGGTTGCCGTTCGCGGTGTGGCTGGTCGCAGCGGCGGGGCTGCTTCCGGCGCGGCAGGTTCGGTGGTGGCTGGCTGCCCAGGGGATGGTCGCGGTGGTCGTCAACCACCTGTTGCTCACGACGTGGTGACCGGCTCGCGCAGTGGGTCGGTGGCGAACCGGGTGATGCCCTCGGCGAAGGGCACCCGCGCCTGGTAACCGAGCAGCTCGGCGGCCAGGGCAGGGTCGGCCGTCACGTGCCGCACGTCGCCCGGTCGTGCGCCACCGACGATCTGCGGAGCCGGCCCGCCCATCGCGCGGGCCAGCTCGGTGGCCAGCTCGCCGACCGTGTGTGGCTGCCCGGAGCAGATGTTGACCGGCTCGCACCGCCCGAAGGGCGGTTGCGCGGTCAGGGCGAGCGCGTTGGCCCGGGCGACGTCGGACACATGCACGAAATCCCGGCGCTGCCGCCCGTCCTCCATCACCCGCGGTGCCGTGCCACCCGCCAGCGCCGACCGGAAGATCGACGCCACCCCGGCGTAGGGGGTGTCCCGGGGCATCCGGGAGCCGTAGACGTTGTGGTACCGCAGCGCCCACACCCCCCCACCGGTCTGCCGGGCCCACGCCGCGGCGAGATGCTCCTGGGACAGCTTGGTGGCGGCATAGGTGCTGCGCGGGTCCAGCGGGGCGTCCTCGCCCACCAGCAGTGGCTCCAGATCGACGCCGCAACGCGGGCAGGTCACCTCGTAGCGCCCGGCGGCGATGTCCTGCGCCCGCCGCGGTGGAGCTGGGACGATGCCGTGCGAGGGGCAGGCGTAGCGGCCCTCGCCGTAGACCACCATTGAGCTGGCCAGCACCAGCCGGCGCACCCCCGCTTTGTGCATCGCCGCCAGCAGCACCGCGGTCCCGAGGTCGTTGTTGGCGGTGTAGTGCGGGGCATCGGAGGGATCCAGCCCGTGCCCGACCATCGCTGCCTGGTGGCACACCGCATCCACACCGGTCAGCAGGCGGCCCAGCAACTCGGCGTCCCGGACGTCACCGCGGACCAGCTCGTGCCCAGCCACCCACTGGGGCGGCGAACCACAGTTGTGTGCCTGGGGCAGGAATGCATCCAGCAGCAGCACCGAGTGTTCCTCGGTGGTGAGCAGGTCAGCGACGTGCGAGCCGATGAAACCCGCACCGCCGGTGATCAGGATTCGCACACCGCGCACGCTACGTCACTCCGTCGATGATCTCCAGCAGCCCCTCGGCGGTGCCGGTCACGAACAGCCGGCCGGTGCTGCTGTCCACCGCGACCGTGTTCGGTTGGCGAACCGTGGGCAGCGGGGTAGCGAGCACTGGCCTGTCGGCGCTGAGGTTGAGTCCGATCACCTCGTTGAGCGCGGTCAGGGTCACCCACAGCCGGTCCCGGACGGAATCGTAGGCGACCCCGTAGGGCGTACCGGGGAGCTCCACCTTCCCGATCTGCTGGACTGTCGGCTGCAGCTGGTAGAGCAGCACGGCCCCGCCGCGGGTGTCGATGACCGCGAGGTGGCCGCGCCGGTCGGCGACGATGTGGGTGGGTCCGGCGCCTGCGGGCAGCTCAGCGACCCGCTGTAGCCGTTGGGCGTCGTACACCGTGAGGGTGTTCTTGCGGACGTCGAGCAGGCCGACGAGGTTACCGACGGCCGCCAGCCCGGCTGGCTGGGTGACGTCGGTGAAGGTGTGCACAACCTGGTTGCCGCGCACCGCGACCACGCTGGGTCCGAGTTCGTTGGCCACGAACACGGTGCCGTTGGCGGCCTGCGTGGCATCGTGCGGGACTACACCGGTGGCCACCTGCGAGGTGACCTCGCCACCGGGTAGCGCTACCCGCAATAGCTGGTGAGAACCTTCGTCGGGAACCAGCACCGGGCCGCCGGGGGCGGCCAGTTGCAGATGCCGCAGACCGCCGGGCAACGGGACCTTGCGCAGCACCGTGCCGGTGGTGGCATCCAGCAGGGCCAGCGCGAACGGGTCGCGCACTCCGACGGCCACGATATGGGTCTGCGGGTCGGCCACCACACCCTCCGGGGCGGCGCCCACCGGCACCGTCCGCCCGGCCGGTGGCGCGGCTGGTACGGGAGCGGGGGCCGGCTCGGCGGCAGGTGGCAGCTGCGGTGCCGGGGGCGACGCAGCCGGGGGTGCCGAGCCGCACCCCGTGATCACGGCGGCAGTGAGGACGGACACGGTGATCCAGCGAGAGCGCACGTCGCATCCCTACTGCGGAAGTTTCCCGGCCTCTTTCGCCAGCTCTTCGAGCCCGTACCGCATCACGTGCTCCGTGTTGTCCAGTTCGATGGTACGGATACCGTCGCGCTTCAGTCGGTCGTTGATAACAGCTAGATTATTGCGCACGGTCTCCTTCTCGGCCTCCGTCGTCTTGCCCCGGTGCGGCTTGCCGGCATGCTCAAGAATCGAGTAGTCCAGCTTGTCGACAGCCGATGCCGGTGCTTGCCTGGCTTGCTTGCGCGGTGGGTACGCAGGCTCTGCTTGCCGGATGATGTCTGCCATATCCATGCCGACGGCGAGGTTGTTGAATTCTTCGATCTCCATCGTGACGGCTTCAGGTTCTGACCCATCGCCTTGATAGAGTTTGAGACTGACGACGCTCAACGCCCCCTTCCGGATGAGTTCGGCCTCGTGCGCAGCGGCCTCGATTTCCACGGGACCGCTCACCAGGGCCGGGTGCTGCTCGACGACGACGCGTACCACGGCGTCGTCTTCGATGATGTTATTGGTCAAATCCGAGAAGCGAACCATGCGTTGCGCCATGTTGCATCACGCCTTCCTCTTCGGGAACGTACTGGTGCCGGATGCTATCATCAGGGTCCGGTGGGTCTTCAAAAGGCCTCAGTCGCGGGTCGTGACCATGAAACCGTTCAAGATATCTCGATTTGGATGTCGCCGAGAACCCCTTTCAGACACGCGCCCACATACCGTCGGTGGAGACCGTGAACGGTGCCGAACATCGGGCAGTGGTTGCATGATTTTCACGCCTCCATCCGAGTCGCCAGCGTAGATGTCTCCGATGACGACGCAAGTGTGATCGTGCATGAACTCGGGCATTCGAAGGCCGCCTTCGGGGCGCCGGAAAGTGAGCGCTACCACCATCGGCCGCCGCGTCGACGGCGCTTGAGCACTGGGCGATGACGGCGGGCGGGCCGGTGTGCACGGCGATGAACACGTCGCAGGTGTCCGGGACCCGAAGGGCTGGGCAAGACGACCACCCGCCCCCGCAACTGCCGGCGGAGGGCGTCGAGTACGTCGTCGGTGAGGTCGGTCCGCGGTTCCTGGGCGTGTGGTCATCGTGGGCAAACTGGCCGATGTGCCGCTGCGGTGCTAGACAGGCAGTATGGGACGTACGTCGACAGAAACGGCGAGAAAGACATCGTCATGACTATTGAGCTCAACCACACTATCGTTGCTGCCCACGACAAGGTGGCCGCCGCGACCTTCCTGGCAGATCTGTTGGGCCTGCCCGCACCGACTTCGTTCGGGCCGTTCCAGGTGGTGGCTCTGGCTAACGGGGTGAGCCTGGATTTCATGGAGACCTCGGACGACATCCACCCGCAGCACTACGCGTTCCTGGTCGGTGAACCAGACTTCGACGTGATCTTCAACCGGATCCGGGCGGCTGGCCTCAAGTATTGGGCCGACCCCTTCCACCAGCAGGCAGGTGAGATCAACACACGCGACGGTGGTCGCGGCGTGTACTTCGACGACCCCAACGGCCACGTCCTGGAACTCCTCACTCGTCCCTACGGCAGCGAGGCCCCGAGCTGACCCTGCGGGCCTGGTGTCGATCTTCTCCTCGCCCGCTGAGTTCGTGAGGATCACTGCTCGGAAGATCATGAAGATAGTGGTTCCCCGGCTGCGGGGTCCGGGGCCGACGAGCTGTCCCAGATAGTCGATGAGGTGGCTGCGGTAAGTATCAGCGGTGGCCCTGGCGTGCTCCTCCACACGGAAGACGGAATCTCGCTAAATTTTGATCTTGAGTGGAGTATATCGTCCTGAAAGGGAGATCATGTCAGGAGTAATCTGGATCTCGGAGCAAATGAGTTCATATTCACCGGGAATAGAACTCAAATAAAATATCTTACACGATCACCCGGGTCGATACGACCCGGAGAAGAAGACAATGGAAGTCTAGAATATCAAGGAATCGAGGGAGATCGTACATTTTCCGGGAAGGGAATTCAACTACAAGAAAGTCCCCTCGGAATCCTACTCACCGTCACGCTCAAATTAAGGGGCGATACCGGAGGGCTCACGATAACAGTACTGATACCTCAGGTAATCGATGTTACCGAAGGCAATCCGGTGACGTTCGAGACAATTGGAATCAAGGCGTCCAGTCGAGGAAATCTCGGGGGGTCTGGGGTGGAACCGATGACGAGGGCGTCGATGACGTTGACGATTTTTTCGACGAGGTTCTGGCAGGAGTGCACCCGCCGTGGCGCAGTAGTCGGTGGGTCAGGATCGAGAAGATGGCCTTGAAAGTGGGCGACAATTCCTGCGCTGGGCTCGCGAAGATGACCAACCGGCTGCCGGTGAGCACAAACCCGGCGTATTGCGGACCTGGTCGAAAACCGTGAATCTTTATCTTCTTTGGGCGACCAGAGGGAGTAACACCAGAATTACGTCGGAAATCATGACCGAAAAGAGGTATCGACGTATTTGTGTAGGATTCAGTAAGATGTAGTCGGATAAACGGCGCAATAGTGCGATCTTGCTGAGGAGGAAAGGGCCGCTCGCGGCTACTCCAAGCAATGCCCACAACGGCCCGTAGCGCCACCACAGACCCCAGCCGAGCAAGCCAAGACCGGTTATGGCCATGACGCAGGCGATGACGATCGCCTGGAATGCGCCATATCGTACGGTCGGTGTCGTCATTCCTGTTGCCTCATCGCCAGTCTGATCCGGTACTGTCCACCATAGGGCGCGTCCTGTGATCAGAGTCCCAAGTCCGATGAAGATCAACCAAACTGATATGGTGAGGTCGGACCGCACAGCACCGTAGGAAACGAGACTTGGCAGCAATCCCGTGGTCAATCCAATTGTGATTGGATTAGCGAGCCCTCGACGCTTGAGCCGGACTGGTTCGAAATTATAAAGCAGGCAGAGTGTGATAGCCAGTGCTACGCCGACCACGATGAGCGCGCGGTCCAGCCAGAGTGAGGTCGCGATAGCCAGTGCCAGTGCGAATGTCATTTCTGCGGCGGCCCAGCTCATAGCTTGGTTACGACCGAGTCGGAGTACCGCACAGGAGACGTCACGTTTATCTTGGCTGTATCCGTTGGTTGATATGTCGACGGCGGCGTTGAGCGGATTTCCTCCCACGAGAGAAAGAAGGTTCGCGATGATCGAGATCAAGACCGGCGCGGCGAACAGCTCGTGAATGTTGCTCGCTGCGTAACAGGCACCCAACACCGCGTGGCATAGATAGTGGATCGGGAACGAGTGCTCAAGGCGATGGATTCGGACGACGTCTCGCCATTTGCTCACGCGGGTATGTCCCACCAACTCCCGTCAGCCTCCTGACGGTCGCGCAACCACCCCGAAAGCCTACCCATCGCAGCTTGGCAGCGAAAACGTCCAGATAAATCGTACTCCAGATACCTACCAAACGTCTGAAGAACATGGGCGTTGGTGCTGACCGACGGTGTCCGTTCGTCGGGGAAACAACTGAAATGTGCGTCCACCTGATAAGCCAACAGACAATCCAGCGAACGGGGACTACCCACCTGCGCCAACGCGTACAAGGCAACAGCCGTGTCGTCAGAATCCGGCGGAAGACCGGGACCGGCACCGACACCACACTCACCAAACTCAGCGTGCACGCTGCCCACCAATCCATGAGGCACCGTCACATCGATGCCCGCCGCAGTAAGCGCAGCCAACACCCAGGTCCGCTCAAAAACAGTGATAGGCGTCACCCCCGGCACCGGACCCCCACCACGGCTCTGCACCGCCTCCAGATAACCCACCGCCGCACGGCAGCCACCACGATCCCACAACCAGGCCGCAGTCGCCGCCGGTGAACAGCCCACCGCGGGTAGACGCCGAAGTTCTGGTCCGTGGCGTCGGTGGGAGCTCGGCAACGGAGAACTTCAGTTGTTTGCGACGAGCCGGCGCTGACGGCGGTCATCGAAGAACCCAGTCCTGGCGTAGAGAGTGTGACGACTTGCGTGTCATGACTGTCGTGGTTTCCAGCCAAGTCCACACCACGCCGGGAAATGTTCCGGATCTCGGCCCACATCCTCGTCTTTTTCCGGGTGCCACAGCGGCACAGGGACAATACCGGGTTCGACGAGATCAAGTCCGTTGAAGAAATTCTCGATCTGCGTCAGGTTGCGGAAGGTCAGCGACGGGACCGGTATCTGGTAGAAGCGATGAAACATCGCCAGGCCGCTGGCAACAGACTCACCATCGCTGTTGTGTGCGACAGCCACATGACTGCCAGGTCCCACCGCATCCACATAGGTCTGGATGAACTGGGCGGGATCGTCGGCGTCAGGAATGTGATGTAGTACATCAGTCAGGAGTACAGCGACCGGCACATCCAGGTCGAGTAGCCCGGTTTGCTGGGCGGCATCAAGCACCTGCTCAGGCTGGCGCAGGTCGGCGCACACCATGACAGCGCTGGCGTTGTCCGCCAGCATGGCACGGCCCTCCACCACGATATTCGGAGCGATGTCCACATAAACTACATGACATCCCGGGTCGATAGCGTGCGCCACGTTGTGCACATTGCCCGCCGAAGGAAGACCTGAGCCGAGGTCGAGGAACTGCCCCACTCCCACGCCGACCAGGTAGCGCACCATCCGACCCAACAATGCCCGATACACGCGTACCAAGTACGGCAAGTATGGCGCCCCCACCAAGATATGGTCCGCGACCTCGCGATCGGCCGCCGTATAGTATGATCCACCCAGCCAGTAGTCACGAATTCCTGCGGTGGTCCACTGAGGTGGACCACCCACATCTGAAGCCCCATTCGGCCATGCCACCGCCAGCTTCCCCTCCTTTGGTCCGGCCGCTGATCGAAATTCTCGATAATAGTTGCAACCACCACCCTTAAATCTTTTCTTTTGTTGATCGAAAAATACAGCCCCGTTCTAACGGGGTTCTTGAAGCAGAAAATCGCCATCAAGGCATCAGGCTGTCATGCCTGCATGACTCTGTCGACGCTACCAGTGCGGCGTATGAGCATACACGCAGGCGAGGCCCTTCTTGGAGGAGGTCGTAGCACCCGACTGCAGCCTGAACTTCTGCGTCAGAGTTTCTGACGAGGGGTCTTTATTCACCCGTTATTCACCAGCGTGACGATGTGTATGTCTCGTCGGTCGAGCGGCGAGGCGCCGAACACGCAGACATCGCCTTCGGGGGAGTCTGACCACCGGGCACCTTTCGGAGCGGTAAAGCACTGACAGAGCGGCTGCGTGACGGCGAATTGTACCATCATTAACTCGCCACCGCTGCCACCTCCGCGGCACCCTTCGTCAAGCGGTAGGAAAAATCGACGAGTGGTTCTTGAGGCATCCGTCGGACCGCCTCGGCGGTTCCGCAGAAGATCGACGACGCCGGTTGCCTCTCAATGGACGCGATCCGCAAGGCGTCGCGCGACCACGGCGTGCCGTGCGGGGTGCAGAGCGTCGGAGCGATGTTCCAGGTGGTACACTTTTCTCCCGGTGCGCCGATCAGGCAATGCCGTGACACGGTGCCCTGGACATCCGGCGTTACGCCGTGTGCCGCCACGCTGCTGCAGCGCGGCATTCACATCAACGTGTTCGGAGGATTCAGCGGCGCTACCCGGCGGCTCAAGATGTTCGGTTTGGCCTCCAGGATCCGGATCTTGTCGGACGTCGGATCCTTGTGGTCCTTCTCGGTTACAGTGAACCTGCCGGTCTTGCCGTTTACAGTGAAACCCTGGCTGAGCTGGTTGAGCACACCTTGGGCGTTCGGGTTGTGGCCGCAGCGGTGCGCAGTGGGCAATGCGTGCGGGACCAGCGAGTACCTGTTATCGACGGAGAGTCTCTGGTGGTACCCATCGAGGAATCTCCGTGCGGTTTCGCATTCGTCAGCCGAGGTCACGCCACCACGAGCGGCGGCAGCTGTGACCGGATCCCGGCGATGCCGTCCACCAGGGAAACGAGATGCTGAATACCTGCAACCGGTGTGATCACTTATGATTTCCTTCGAGAACGCCTGAATTTCGTGTGTTCCAACTGTCGGGATCGTCGTGAGATGTTATCTGTGGACCGGTGTGTTGTGTTACGGGCAAGTCGGCATTCATCTGGACGATGCAAGTGTTCCGTGTGGTGGCGTTGCGTGACGACCGCCTGGTGCCTGATCGTGAAAGGTACGTCGTCCGGTGGTCGACCAGGCCCCACGCCGTGACCGCGGGGGAGTAGCCGGCTGCTTCCGCCGCTGCGGTCGTGGTGGTGTCGTATAAGTTCTAGAGTAATCGCAACTGACCGTCTGACCGTTCCCGTTCGAGGATGGTATAGCTTGCTTCGGTATGCGAGCAATCGTGACCGGCGGCGCCGGATTCATCGGGTCACATGTCGTCGATGGACTGATCGCGAACGAGGACGAGGTTCTCGTCATCGACAACCTCAGCCGGGGAAATGTGAAAAATCTGAAGAGCGCGATCTCCGAGGGCGCTGAACTCGTCGAGCTGGATATTCGGGACGGCGCGGGTATCGAGCGGACGATGCGCAGCTTTCGCCCACAGGTGGTGTTCCATCTCGCGGCTCAGATCGACGTCCGCACTTCGATGGATGATCCAGCGACCGACGCGTCGGTCAACGTCCTTGGGTCGATCAACGTCTTCGCCGCCGCGTGTTCGGTGGGCGCCCGCCGGGTCGTCAACACGTCGACGGGCGGAGCAATCCACGGCGACGGAGCACCGGTGCCCACGCCGGAGAACGCCCCGGTGGGCCCCGTCTCCGCGTACGGCCTGAGCAAGCACACCGTCGAGCGTTACGCCGCGTGGTTCCGCAACACACGCCGGCTCGATGTCGTCACCCTTCGCTATGGCAATGTGTACGGACCTCGGCAAGATTTGCGCGGCGACGCCGGTGTCATCGCGATCTTCTGTGACCGGCTCCTCGGAAACGAGCGGCTCACCATCTACGGTGACGGTCGGCAGACCCGCGATTACGTCTTCGTGTCCGACATCGCCGCTGCGAATCTGGCCGCTGCTCGGTGCGTCGATCTCCGGTACGGGGAGTACAACATCGGCACCGGGACGGAGATCAGCGTGTTGGAGCTGGCGGACTGGGTCGCGGTGGCCGTCGGTCGGGATCCGTCTGAATGCCGGCATGGTTTCGCCCCGGCCCGACGGGGCGAAGTGCTGCGCAGTTGCCTCGATGTCGGAAGGGCCCTGGGTGAGTTCGGTCTCTCTACGCCGACCCCGCTTCCAGTCGGGCTGGCACAGACCGTCCAGTGGATGCGAACCAAGCGGGGCGGCGAGTGATCCGGCCTGCTCGCCTGGCTGCGCCCGGGGATGTGCTGTGCCGACGCACGCGGCACCGGGTGCCTGCAGCTGCGTGAACACCTGACTGCCCGCGGATTCGCCTCCGTGTGCTACCGGCGCAGTGCGGTGGACAGGTCGGCGACCTGGGAGTCTCGGGTGGGTCGGCCGTTCGGGAGGGTCAACGGTGACAGCCCGAACCGGTGCTCGATGGTGGCCAGGATAGAGGTCGTGTCGTATTGGGTGTGGTCCACTCCCGCTCTGAGACCTGGCGCGAGAACCAGCGTCGGGATCCGGGTTCCGGGGCCGAAGGCGTCGTGCGGTCCGGGGTTGGTCGGCGTGCCGGGCGGGCTGACGTGGTCCCATTGGCCGCCGAACTCGTCGTAGGTCACGATGATCATCGTGTTCTTGGTGTTCGGCCCGTTCTCGAGGACCTTGAGGAGGTCGACGAGGTGGGAGTTGCCGGCTGGCTCGCTGGCGTAGCCGGGGTGCTCGTTCTCGGCGCCGATGGGTTTGACGAAGCTGACCGAGGGAAGGCCGTCGGGGCGCGCTGCGTCGCGGAGGAACCGCTGTTCGTCGGCGAGGTGCTGGGCTCGCCCTGGGGTGCCGTCGGCGTAGTCGGCGAAGTACCCCAGCGGCTGGTGGTGGAACTGGAACAGCGGGGCCGGGCAGTTCGGGAACTCCGCGTTCTTGGCTACCGGCCCGGCGCAGGTGCCGGTGGTGGTGCCCGTCGGACCGGCGGTCCAGCCTGGGCCGAGCGGGTGAGTGGGGTCGCGCCCGTTGTTGCCCGCGGCGTTGTCCCAGCCCCCGGAATACCACGTCCAGGACACCCCGTGCGCCGACAGCGCGTCCCCGATGGTAACGCCGTGCAGCAGCGGTAACCGCTTGCCGGTGGCGGTACCGGGGGCGAAGGGTTGGGTGAACGGCTGGATGGTGTTGACCGCGTAGTCGCCGCACAGCGTGCCGACTGGGGCCGGTACTGTACCGGCGAAGCTCGGGGCGCAGGTGCCCGACGCGTCGGCTGCTTCGGTGAGCTGTTGATCCTCCACGGTGCTCGCCGCGGGGGTGTAGTAGGGGTAGCTGATCGGCATACCGTTCGGGTCCACTACGGAGTGCAGGTCGCAGTCGGTTGTGCCGCCGGCACAACCCGTGGTCTGTCCACTGTGGTCGGCAGCCGCGAAGATCGGTGCCTGCGCGGCGACAAGCACCTGGTGGTTGAGAAACGAGCCCCCGAAGGCGCCCTGGAAGAAGTTGTCCGCGATCACGTAGGGCGGTGCGCCCGCACCGTGCAGGTACGCATAAACCGGCAGCATCGTGGTGTCGTAGTGGCCCATGGTCAGGCCGGCGGCGTCACTGCCGGTGACGTAACGGTCCTGCCTGCCGCCGTCGATCTGGTATTGCTCCTGGTAGAAACGGTGCACCAGGTCATGCGTGCAACCCCCGGGCGCTCCGGTGCCGTGGCGAACATCGTCGGGCTCGCCGGCAGTGGAGCACGTGGTGGCGGTGGCGGGGATGTCGTCGTCGATCCGCCACGGTCGGTTGGTGAAGGCGCTGTTCACCGGTTGCGGCTCGGGTGGGGTGCCTTGTCGCGCCGGGTGCGTGATGTCGGTGCACGTGGTGGGCAGCGGGGAGAGCGAGCCGAGGTTCACGTCAGTCTGGTAGAGGCAAGTCAGCGGACTGCCGTCCTGGGCGACTTGGGTGGTCCTGGTCGGCGACGTGTCCGGGAGCCCGTTGACGTGCTGGCCGCCGACTTCGCCCCACCCGCCGTAGAGGTTGTCGAAGCTGTGATTCTCCTGGTAGATGACCACAATGTGGTCGATCTTGCGCAACGGATCGCCATCGGTCACCGCCGGAGCGCACGCGACGACGGTGGTCACGAACAGGATGGCCACTACCGGGATGCTGCCGGCGACACTGGGCAGTCGTGGCATGAAGGCAACATTAGGTGGGGTGTGTCAGCCCACGATGACCACCTGGCGCGGCACGGCGGCGGCGAAGACCAGTGTCACTGCGATTCAGCAGGTGGCAGATGCTGGGCGGGAATGGTGCCCAGCCGTCCGGCCTGGTAGTCCTCGAAGGCCGCCATGACTTCCGCCCGGGTGTTCATCACGAACGGGCCGCTCCAGGCGATGGGTTCCCGGATCGGAGCGCCGCCCAGGACGACGATGTCCAGCCCGGGGTATCGCGACTCCTGGTGAACCGCGCCGGCAATGGTGATGGCGTCACCGGGTCCGAACACCGCGAGCTGACCGGTGTGCACCGGCCGGTGCTCGGCGCCGACGGACCCGGCACCGGACAGTACGTACACCAGCGCGTTGAAATCGGCCCGCCAGGGCAATCGCAGCGTCGCGCCCGGACTGATGGTGGCGTGCAGCATCGCCATCGGGCTGTAGGTGGAACCCGGGCCGCGCTGCCCGGCGACATCGCCGGCGATCACCCGGACCAGCGCGCCACCGTCTTGGGTGGTGAGCAGCGTGGACTCGGCGGCCCGCAGGTCCTGGTAACGTGGCTCGACCCACTTGAGCTTCGCCGGCAGGTTGACCCACAGCTGCAGGCCGTGGAACAGCCCACCGCTGACCACCAGATGCTCCGGTGGCCGCTCGATGTGCAGTACGCCACCGCCTGCGGTCATCCACTGGGTATCACCGTTGGTGATCTCGCCGCCGCCACCGTGCGAATCGGCGTGCTCGAAGATGCCGTCGATGATGTAGGTGACGGTCTCGAAGCCGCGGTGCGGATGCCAAGCGGTGCCCTTGGGTTCACCTGGGGCATACTCGACCGCACCCATCTGGTCCAGGTGGACGAACGGGTCCAGTTCGCGCAGGTCTACCCCGGCGAAGGCCCGGCGCACCGGAAATCCCTCGCCCTCATGCCCTGACGGCGCGGTCGTCACCGACCGGACCGGGCGTTGCACCGCCTGCGGATCCAGCTCCGGGATGCGCGCCAGCGTGGTGATGTCCTCAATGGTGATAGCAGGCACCGCCGCCTCCTTGTTGATTTTTCAACTACTACCCCGCAACGTCCTGGCTGCACAGCACATTCCCTCCCTTCCCCCGCCGTCCCCCAAACCGGCTCCAACCCGATTCCAAACCCGGGAAAGCAATGTTGCGGTAGCGGGGTAGCACGGCGAGAAGGGAGCGCGGATATGCCTTCCGTCGTCATCGTGGGCGGCAGCCTCGCTGGCCTGGTCAGCGGCTTGATGCTTGCCCGCGCCGGCCATCAGGTGACCGTTCTGGAGCGGGATGCCGCTTCCACACCCTGCAGTGTCGAGCAGGCGGCCAGGTGGGTGCGACCCACCGTGCCGCAGGTCCAACACGCGCATGGCTTCCTGGCGCTGGCCCACTCGGTCCTCGCGCGCCGGCTGCCCGATGTGCTCGACGACATGCTGGCCCACGGTGCCGGCGAGTACCACCTGCGGCAATGGATGCCGCCGACCGCTGCGGGCGCTGAGACAATCAGTGCCGATCGCACCGACGATCTGATCTCGCTCGGCTGCCGGCGCACCACCCTGGAGTGGATACTGCGCCGGCGTGCGCTCGCCCAATCCGGCCTGACATTCCACCGTGGCGTCCTGGTGACCGGCCTGGCGTGGCGGCCGGGGCCGCTCCCGCAGGTGATCGGGGTGACCACTCGGGAGCACCGGACGATCCGGGCTGACGTGGTACTCGACGCCAGCGGTCGGCGCACCGAGCTGCTGCGTTGGGTCCGCGAGGCCGGGGTCGCTCTGGAGGAGCGAGACGAGGACTGCGAAGCCACCGCGTACACCCGCTTCTACCGCATCATCGATCCCACCGTGATGCCCAGGATGACGCGCGGCAGTGCCAACCTGCTGGTCCTGGATGGGTGCGGCGGCTACAGTTTCCTCGCCGACAACGACACCGTCGCCATGGTGATGGCCCGGTTGCCGCAGGATACCGCCCTGCAGGCGTTGCGGTTCCCCGATGTCTTCGAGGCGGCCGTGGCCGCGGTGCCCTCGCTGACCCCCTGGGTGGACCCCGAGTTAACGGTGCCGATCTCCCCGGTCACCGCGATGGGCGGGTTGCGCAACACCATCCGGCTCCCGCTGTCTCACGGCCGGCCACGCCTACTCGGCCTGCACGCCGTGGGGGACGCTCTGGCCACCACCAACCCGTCCTACGGTCGCGGTGCGCCGCTGGCCATGGCCCATGCCGAGATCGTGGTCGACGGTCTGGCCGCCGAACCGGACTCGCCGCTGCGCCAAGCCGAACTCATCGGGCACCGCCTCACCGAGCTGACCCTGCCGTACTGGCAGGAATCGGTGCGCCAGGACCGGGCTCGCATCAACCAGTGGCGAGCCGCCCTCGGACTGCGACCCTCGACCCCACCGGCGCCCACCACCGTCCCGCTGCCCAGATTGGTCGCGGCGGCAGCGGTGGACGCCGAAGTCTGGGTGCGGCTGGCTCGTGCGATCTCGCTGCTCGATCCCCCGCAGGCCGTGTTCGACGACCCGGCACTCGCCGCCCGGATCGCCGAGCTGGATCCCCCCACCCGCCGCCGCCGGCGGTGCGTCGCGTGGATCTTCTCGCAGCGATCGACGCGCGCACCCGGTTGGCAGTCGGTAGCGGCGTCGGCTAGGACCGCCTGCGCAATGCGAGCAACGACGCCACCACAGCAACGATCGCCGCGATCAGCCCCAGGTAGAGGCCGAAACCGGCACCGCTGGACACCGCGAAGGCGCTATCCAGATCGAAGTCACCCAGCTCGCCCAGCCGGCCACCGAGCCCGCCACTGGCGTCCGGGAACGTCACCCAGCGCAGCACGATCGTGACGAACGCCAGCGTGGACACGGCCAGCGCGATCAACGGCCTCGAGGTGGGCAGCCGCAGCCGACCGCCCCCAGCGCTGACCAGTGCCAAGCCGCCGACCGCCACGAGCAGCAGTACGGAGAACCAGGCTCCGAAGCCGGCGTGCCAGGCGTTCACGTCGGCGGATCGGTTGATACCCAAGACCGAGACGCTGGTTCGGTACCAGGGAAGGAAACTTGAGATGTACGCAAGCAAGCCCGCGCCGATCATGACCCAGTCCAGGCTCGTCACCTTCAGCGCATCGGATCCCACCATGTCTGATCTGCCTCCCTCGGCCGGCAGGCACTGCCGACCAGACTTCCCGGCGCACCTGGGAAGAACCTACCTGGGTACGCCTTAAGGACCGGCCGCGCTTCGACCGGGCAGTCCGGGGGCGTTCATCGCGCGGACCAGGTCTTCCCGCGCCCGGGCCACCCGGGACCGGATGGTGCCCACCGGGCAGCCGCACACGTCGGCGGTGGCCGCGTAGTCCAGACCCAGCACCTGGGTGAGGACGAAGGCGTCCCGGCGGTCGGGTTCCAGCCCGGCCACCAGCTCCCGGAGCAAGACGCCCTCGTCGAACCCGGATCGCCGTTGTGCTGGGCTCGTTGCTACGACGGTGTCCCAGTCCTCGACCGCGGTGGTGCGCGGCCGCGTCATGGTCCGCCGGATCTGGTCGGCGGCGACCCGCCGAGCGATGGCCAGCAGCCAGGTGCGGGCCGAGGAGCGACCGGCGAAGCTCGGCAGGGCCGGTAGCGCCCGCAGGTAGGTCTCCTGGGTGAGGTCCTCGGCTTCGTCGCGCGCGCAGAGGTGGCTGAGGAAGCGGTATACGTCACGCTGAGTGGCGCGGACAAAAGCAGCAAGGGCAGTGCGATCCCCGGTGCCAGCCGCAAGTGCGAGGTCAGTGATCCGCGCATCATCAGATCGGGGGTCACCCATGCGGGAAGGGTAACTAAAAGTCGCCGGGAACCCTAGAGGTCTCGCGCACGACCATTGTCACGTGGACTGCACACAGTGTAAGGAAGCTCTCTCGGCCCGGCTGGACGGGGAGGGGAGCGCGGCGGAACGGGGCGGGATTGACGCGCATCTGGCGACGTGCCCTGCGTGCCGCCGGTTCGCCGACGAGGCGGCGCGGGTCACCAGGCTTGCTCGCACCACCGTGGCCACTCCTGCGCCCGACGTCGTCGAAGCGGTTCTCGCGGTCGCTCCCCGCTCTCGACGCCCCCAGCTGGTCACCGCACTGAGGGTGCTGCTCGGCCTGGTGGGCCTCGCTCAGGCTGAGGTGGCCATCGTCGGGATGCTCACAGCTCATGGCACTGGCCGCGGCTCTGAAGGGGTCGTGCTGCAAGGTGCGTCGGTCGCGCATTTCGCGCACGAGAGCGCCGCCTGGAACCTGGCCCTGGGAGTCGGCTTTCTCTGGGTCGCCAAGCGGTCATCGCGAACCTCGGGGATGGTGCCGACGCTGGTGACGTTCGTGGCCGTGCTCACCGTGCTGGTGGTCATGGATGCGATGGCCGGCGGAGTCGATGCCGCCAGGTTGCTCGCGCACGGACTGGTCCTGCTCGGTCTCATTCTGGTGATCATGCTCGACCGGCTGCCGAGGCCCGCTGGGGGAACCCTGCCCGGCGTCCCCGCCGTACGGCAGCGTCGGCTGGGCCTGACGAGACAGCTCGATCCGGCGATCGATACCGGTGCCGACGGCCTGTCATCGGACTTGCGGCCGACTGCCAGGCACGATCATACCGCCGCTGCGCAGCGCCGTACCGCGTGATCCTGCTGCGGTGCACCGGCACCGCAGCAGGATCACGCGGTACGGGCGTGAGGGCGGATCGGCTGTTGCAATCCGGGGCGGTGTCGCGCCAAGATGCATCAATTGCAAATCTCAGGCAATAAGGATGCATGATCATGACGAGCACCGCAGTGGCGCCGGTGGTCGGCTCCCGGCGAGCGCGCCTCCATGCCCACCTGTGGTCGCTGCCCGACGGTACCGGCCTGCACGCCCCCTATGGGGAGTTGGTGACCGAATCCGGCACCGGTCGGGTTTGCTGCCATCTGTGTGGTCGGTGGTTCGTCTCGCTGGGCGGCCACCTCCGCAGGCATGGACACACCGCTGAGTCCTACCGGGAAACGATGGGGCTGTGCCGGAACCGGCCGCTGGTCGCCGAGGCGCTCTCTCGGTCGATTGCCACCCGCCAGCGCGAGGCTTACCGGCGCTCGTCTGAACTCCGGGCCCGGCTCGCGGTCGGTCAGGAGCTTTCCAGGACCGGTGAGCTGGCCACGTTGGCTGCCACCGCGCACGCCGTCGGCTCATCCCCGGAGCTGGTGCGACTGCGCCGCGCGGCGCTCGACGCCGGCCGGGTCACCAGGGCGGCCCGGCGCGGTCGGGCGCTGTCCCGACGCCTGCGTGAGCTCGGCTTCGATGACCTGGCCGGCTACCTGCGCCACGCCCGCTCGACCGGCGCGAGCCTGCGCACCATCGCCAAGGCGACCGGAGTGGGCTGGACCAGGCTGCGTCGGGAGCTCGATGCGACGGGTATTGCGCCACGGCAGGCAGGCTGCACCAGTGACCGCTCCGGCAACGACCGGACCGGTTGCACTGAGGAGGCAATCGCAAGATAATGGCTACAGCAAATCATGGCCACTGATGGAGGTCACGCATGCGGCTGGTGGCCGTTGGTCACGCGAGGACGCAGTCACCGCATAACGCGCCGGCGCGGCCCGGCGCGGCCCGGTAGATCAGGCAGCAACTCCGGCGTCGGAAGCGTCCACCGGCCGGCGTGCTGCTCGTACCGCGTAGCGGAGACTGGTCGAGCAGCAGCGACGCGATCAGGCGTGACCGGTCTGCCCAGGCCGGTCGGCAGGTCGCGATCATCGATGCCGCGCCGTGCGTGGCTGAGGCGACATTGCCCCACAGGATGTGGGGGGACACTGACAATGGCCTGGTGGCCTCGACGAGATCCTGAACCGGGCCATCCAGAACGCGGCTCGCCAGCAGGGCGGCGAGCCGCTCGGGTTCGGGGTTCGTGCCCCGGTTTCCCGCGTCCCCTGGCACTGACAGGGGGAACGCGCCACCCAGCATGCGCTGCCATCGGATCTGTCCCAGACCGAGTTCGAGCACGGTGTGGGCAGTCACTGCGACGGCCAGCGCCGGCGAGACCAGCCGGGCGACCAGACCCAGGTGCGTCACCGAAGCGGCCACTCGTAACTCGACGGCATCGGGTGGCTGCCCGCCGGCCGCGGCCAGCCGAGCACGGACCGCGGTTACCCGGTCCCTCAGCACGTCGGGATCCTCGACCAGTTCGCTCATCTCGTGCCACGGCTCGTGGGGGACGGAATCAGGGACATGCGTCTCGATCGCGAAAAACGGCCCCAGCCCGGCGAGATCGTCCACCACAGCATCAGTCAGCACAGCAACCGCCGTCCAGCACACCTCGAAGGGCAGTGCTCACCCGCCGATGGGTGCTCGTGGCGCCGCACTGGTACCGGTTTGCCGGTGTTGAGTGACCAGCCGTTCGGCCAGCGGAGCGAAGACCAGCCCGATCGTCGTCCACAGGATCAGTTGCGCAGTCACCGAGTACAGCCGGAAGTCGAACAGCACATCGGCGGGAAAGCCCGGGTAGACGATCGTGCCACTGGTATCGGTCAGCGGTAGCGGCGTTTCGGTGGCTTGATTACCGAATCGCCGCACGTTGGCAGTCAGGTGTCCCGGTGAGGGTGAGATCGCCATCACGATGCCGATCGCGACCACGAACGCCGCACTCGCGAACACGCTGGCGTTCCAGTTCCCGAGCCGCGTCGCCAACCGCTGACCCAGCCATACCGCCGCGACGAGGAACACCACCGAACACCCCACCACCAGCAGGTACAGCCCGCCGCGGTCGGTGATGGTGTCGGGGTGGCCGATCGAGGGCGGGTTGGCCGGATACTTCACAAACGGCACCAGGTACACACCGAGAAACCCGCCCGCGGCCACCAGCGGCGCCAGCATGCGTGGACGGAGGTAGCCGACTCGGCCCAGGCAGAGGGTGTAGGCGATGGCGAACAACGCGCCCATCGCGATGCCGAAGAAGATCATCCCAACGCCGTTGCCGAGGTTTGCCTGGACGGTGCGGCTGACGATGTCCGGCCCTGCCGGTTCAGCAGGCAGGCCGGCGGCCTTGTCCAGCGCTGCCTGGGCCGTGTCTCGGCCGGTCTCGTAGTCGATGGCGGCTTGGATCTGAGGCTCGGCGAAGACCCGCGCGAAGACGAAAGCCAGCAGGCCCGCCAGCGCGCCGACGAGCACGCCCCGCAGGATGAGTTTCTTCTCCATTCTCGGTGGTCACCTAGGCCGTGTCAGTGGCAGGGGAAGCCGAGGAAATGGCGGGCGTCGTGTACGAACTCGTGGATGTGCATGTCGTTGCCGAACACCGAGATCGCGCCCTGGTCGACGCCGATGAAGTAGTACAGTGCCAACGCGATGATCGCGGTGCCCATCAACCACAGCACCGCCTGGGACACCGGCAGCACAACCGGGGTGTGCCTCGCAGCGGGTGCGGGGATACTGGTCACGACGAGCCTCCTCCAGGGATCCTGCGTCCCTTTGCGTTAGTGGGGCGTCGTGACGGCGAAGTAATCTGACTCACCGACCACCTCGATGGCCGGCTCACAGTGGCGCGACCGTGCTGGACTCACACCAGCTTCCTCACGCCGTCACGCAGCACGAACACTACGGGCAGACCCCGCTGCGTCAATCCACCAGCAGTGCGACCTGCAGCGGTGTCGACTTGCCCGGGCGGCGCGGTCCCGGTGACAGCTGCGAGCACGAGTTCAGCAGCCTGCGCCTCATCAGATCGGGTGTCACTCATAATGGGTAATTATGGCTAAAAATCTCCGGGGACCCCAGGGATCTGGTAAACGATCACTGTTACGTGAACTGTACATGCTGTCGCGGATTCCTTCAGGCCCGGCTGGATGGCGAGGAGAGCGCGGCGGAACGGGGCGCGATCGGCGCGCGCCTGGCGACCTTGGAAGGGGAGAGACATGGCTTTTGCTAGTACAGAAGACAAATTTGGGATCAAGCTTCACAGCAAGCCGGGGCCCCGCACACTCGCGCAGAAGTATTCCGTGATCATCGGTATCGTCGTGCTGCTCCTGGGGATTCTCGGATTCTTTGTGACAGGCTTCAGCAACTTCACCGAGATGACGAACCACGCGCTTTTCGGGCTCTTCCTGATGAACCCTTTCCGCAACATCGTGTACATCATCTTTGGGCTGTTCTGGCTGTTGGGGGCGTTCGCGCTGACCCCTGCCGGCAATGAGGGGGTGAACATCGCAGCCGGTGGCGCCCTGCTGCTGGTCGCCGTGCTGGGCTACCTGGGCTACTGGTCTTTGCTGTCCATCCCCCCCGGGGTCAACCCGGACAATATTCTGCACTTGGTGGTCGCTCTGGCAACCCTGATAATTGGTAGTGGCCTGCTCGGTGGCCGTCGATCCGCTGCTGCGTAGCCGTAGCAGGGCGAGATTCTTGAGCCGTGTTCCCCGGTAGCCGGGGAACACGGCCAGGCCAAGGGGTCGCTGCAACCAGATGAACGCCGGACCGCCTATTCTGTGGCGAGCAACGGTGCGAGGAAGCCGGTGAGAATCCGGCACGGTCGCGCCACTGTGATCGGGCGGTACTGCCCGGGAGTCAGACCTTCGGCCGTTGCCCAGCTCAGCACTGTCAGGGACGCGTCATCCCGAAGGAGTCGCTCTTGTGAGCAGATCCGCCTTACCGCCGTCCTTTCCTCCGTTCACCGTTTTCGATGTCACGGCGGGTGAGGTGAGCCGTGCACGTCCCTGACGGTTTCGTCTCCCCTACGGTCGCGGTCGCCGGCGCCGCCGTCGCCGTCGCCGGGCTTGGGCTGTGCGTGCGCCGTGCGGGGCGAGAAGGCACCGAGCGGCAGCTGCCGCTGGCCGGCCTCGCCGCCGCGTTCTTCCTGGTCCTGGGGGCCCCAATCATCCCTGTCGCGGTGGGCACCGAGGGGCACCTGCTGGGTGGCACTCTGGCGGTCGCGCTGCTCGGACCGTGGCTGGGACCGGTGGTGATCACCGTGGTCACCGTGGTGCAGGCCTTGTTCCTGGGTGATGGTGGGTTGTCCACGCTCGGGGTCAACGTGGTGAACCTGGCCCTGGTGCCGGCCGCGGTCGGCTACCCGGTGCTACTCGGGCTGCAACGAGTGTTGCCCCGGCGGCCTACCGGCACCGCGGCAGCCGCCGGAGTCGCTGCCGGGGTGTCGGTGCTGGCCGCGGCGGGGCTGTTCACCGCGGAGTACGCGCTAGGCGGTGCTGCTGGGGTGCCGCTGCGCACCATCGCGGTCTCGACCCTCGGGGTTTACGCGCTGGTAGCGGTCTTGGAAGGGCTGGTCACCGGGTTGGTGGTGCGGACCCTGCTGGCGCTGCGCGCCGACCTCGTGCACGTGGGGGTGGCCCCTGGGTAGCTGGCTGTCGTCGGTCGGTCAACCGTCGCGATGGCGTCCTCGGCTCGACATCACAACCTGCGCCCTGGTGACGTCGACAAGAGTATGATGCGATCTGGCGCATATGAGGTTTGTCTTGGTGGGAGGTCGGGATGACGCAATACAGCAAAGGAGCCGTGCTCACCTGCACGCATGAGGGATGTGGCTGTCAAGTTCGCATCGTCGAGGAATGCCACTGCCCGTCCGGCGACCAGACTTACACCTGCGCCTGCGGCACGCCCCTGGTCGAGCTGGCCGACGTCAGCAGTACGCCAGCCGGTACCGAATAACCCCGGTCCGAATAGCTGTCACGGTTTCGCCGCGCTGGCCATGGTCGCCGCGGATCGGG
The DNA here is from genome assembly GCA_963823755.1 of uncultured Actinomycetota bacterium. Classification (GTDB taxonomy): domain Bacteria; phylum Actinomycetota; class Actinomycetes; order Mycobacteriales; family Pseudonocardiaceae. Next base: position 732,016 of record CAWGMP010000017.1, on the reverse strand, counting down.
TGATCAGTGGGTGGCCTGGACCGCTTGGCGCAGCGACGACAGAATGTCGCCATCAGCACCGCCGACCCCGCGGCGCTGGCGCACACCCCTGCACCGGCGATGAGCGGACGCGTATCGCCCGCACCGAGGCATCGAGATCGCGATCGATCGACGCCGACGTGAGCCGGGTGTGGCTCATCCCATCGCGGATCTTCTTGGGAACCGGCCGGCCGCCGGGAACATCTGCTCGCGGCCTGTTCACTTCTGGCAGTTGCGTCACTACCCACTCCTGTCCGGTGGTTTCCCTGATTCAACCTGTAAGGATTTGGCTCATCGCGCTAGGGGAGTAGCAGGAATAAGTGTATAGCGGTTGGTTGCATTCACGGGTTGATAGCGGATTGATATGGGAACATCCAGCCCTCGCAAGAAACGCCTGACGATGAGTGAATCCCTGAAGCTGGAAACGGTCGCGGGGGTCGCCAAAAAGGGGGAATAATTGGCGACCAAGGCTCGGAATTAATGAACCTGGCTACCGTCAAGCCACTCCGTTTGCGTGTCAATATCGTCCGCGCAAGAGACTGGGATCGGGAATCCCAGGACATGGTCTGTCCAAGAACGAACGTCACAAATTGTTCGCTAACGTAGGGCGATGAGACCGTCATCTTCGTAATGGACGGTAGTAATGGCGCGAGTACGACAGACAGCACTCCACGGTGGAGACCACGAAACCGCAGGTGGTAGGCTCACCGTACCATATGGTGAGCGGTTGTTTCAACATGTATTAGGACCTGCGGTGTCAACTTCTTCCGTTCTGCGTCGCAGCCTCGGCGCTCCGAGTCGCTTACCTTGGAAGCACTGGACGCCTATGCAGGCGCAGCTGACGAGGACACGGGCCTTCGGTGACGAATCCGGTACGCGCAGCGCACTTGCCGTCGCCCGCGTCTTCCTGCGCCGGATCGACGGCGCTGCAGAAGCACTCGCGCCGGTGCTCGAACTCCCTCCACCGAAACGGATTCACGGGATCGTGACCTCGGTCGAACACGTGCGCACCGCACTGCGCGCCGTAGAGGATCCGGGCCGGGTGAACCCGTGTATGAGAGGCTGGCCGTCTCGGACTGGGACTTGCGGCTTGCCTTGATCAGCCCGTCGGATCCTCGTGTTGGCGCCGCACTCCGTAGAAGTCATCGACGGCCGTCAGGTGGGCGTTGATAGTGGAGGGTTTGCGTTTGGCCCCTGCCACCCCTGCTCGTGAGAGGCCACGCTCGTGCGTTGTGGTTGAGACGACGAACCGATGATCGGGATAGTGGATCTGGCGCGGGCCGAGGCGGACTTGGTGGCGGGCGAGCTGACGTGGCCGGGATGTGGTGGGATGCTGCGGTCCTGGGGGTAGGGACGGACCCGCCGGGTCTGTGACCACGGGTCGACGACGCTGATCCTGCGACCCCGTCGGGCCCGGTGTGTGACGTGCGGGGTCACCCAGGTGTTGGGGCTGGGATCGGTGCTCCCCCGCCGCGTCGACACCACCGCGGTGATCGGCATGGCACTACTGGCCAGCACTGGTGGTGTGGGGTACCGGGGGATCGCCGTGGACATCGGGCGCTCGCTGTCCACGGTCTGACGGTGGTGGCGCTCGGTTCGAGGCGCCCACCCCGAATGGCTGCACGCCCAGGGCGTGAGCTGGATCCACCGCACCGACCGCGAGGTGTTCGCCACGATCACTGCCGCCCAGACCGGGCTCGGCGACGCACTGACTGCGTCGGCCGCCGCTGCGTGTCCTCGCGGCCCTGGTCACCACGGACCGGTGCGCGGCATCAGCACCATGCTGCAGATGACACGAGCACCGACTCGCTGGCATACACGATCCAGTACTCCAGCCTGGGGTTCTCCAGACCCAGCCCTGGCCCTGACGGTTGCGGGCGGCGTAGGGCCGCTGAGCGGGATCTGTTCGCTACGCTGCTGGCGTGGATACCGAGGAATTGCCGGTGGAAGATCCGGCTGCCCTGGCGCGGGCGATTGACCGGGTGGCTCGCGGTGAGGTCGTGCACCTGGTGCGGGACGGCCGACCGGTTGCTGATCTGGTGCCTGCCGGCGCGGACACGGGCACGGCGCAGGCTCAGCACGCCGCGCGGGCTATCACGCAGCGGATGGCCGACCGGTTCGGGGCACCCACCCTGGCGCACTACCGGCGGGTGTATGAGTCCTGCGGTCACCCATGGCCGGGTGAGGAGGAGATCCGTCGCCGGTTCCCCGTGGCGGATGCCTCCTGACCGAGCACTTGCCTCGACCACGCTGCCGAGCATAACTTGCACGGCTGGGTTGTCAGTCTTACCAGCACGATGGCCGGTTTCCTGCGTAATCACGACCCTGGGATCAGGCGATCACGCTGCATGCCCAGGCTGCCAAGGCCGCCACCGAGCTACCGGACGCCCAGCTCGCCCGTGCTGTGGCTCTCAACGACCAGGGCGTCATGCTTCGACTGACCGGCGAATGCGAGGAAGCCGAGGGAATCTATTCCAGTATTGGCGCGTAAAAGGCCTCGCCAATGTCAAGAAAAAACTGAACGAACTTCGTGTCAGGTAGGCGAACGATCAGCATCGAGATGCGCTAGAGCGATCCGCACAATGTCCTCAGGTGGGCCGGACGCGTCGATAACCACTCCCGCCTCATTCGCCTGCAACTGCTCCAACGTCTGGAATTGTGAGGCAATCAGAGACGCCGGCATGAAATGATTACTGCGACCAGCGACCCGACGGGTAATGACGTCCGGATCGACCTCAAGGTGCAAAAACCATACCCCAGGGTCCGCTTCACGCAATATATCTCGATAGTAGACCTTGAGCGCCGAGCAGGACACCACACCACCCTCTCCAACCCGGCCGCGAGCCCGGATCCAGTCCGCGATCGTGACCAGCCACGGATACCGATCGTCATCGTCGAGCGCCTGCCCGGTGGCCATCTTGACGACATTGGCGGGCGGATGAAACGAGTCGGCCTCCGCGTAGGTGACACCGAGCCGCTCTGCAAGAAGCCGACTGATCGTGGTCTTCCCGCAGCCAGTCACACCCATCACCACCACAATCGTCGCCACAACCGCAGGCTCACCCCCACGTTACTCCTCGCACTCAGGGTATCCCCACCAAGTCCACCAGACCAAGAAAATACCGCCACTAGTTCACAGTTTTGTCCAAAAGATACGGAGGACGACGTACTGAGAAGGGCAGGAGTCGTCACTGTGACCGGAGCACCAAGAAGAGACGGCTACGGTCACACCTGGACTTGCCGACGAACTCTCGCGCTACCGGCTGTCGTCTGGCGACGTCGTATGCTCGCGAACTGGCGATCTCTGACGCCAAGCGTTGGCAAGCAAGAGACAGGGGGTTGGCTCGTCGGCTCCGGCTGCCCGCGGTTACGGGTGCGTCGCCCCATCAGCGCTCCTACCTTACTGACTGCCTTGGCCACCCGGCTGTGCGAGACTGGATCGCCTGCAACGCCATGGGATCCGCTATCCCCAGCTTGAACACGAAGACGCTCGGCTCCATGCCGGTGGTGATCCAGCCAGTAGCTGTTCAGTCAGACGCCGCCGAAATGCTCGGTGCACTAGAGGAGAAGATCGCTGTCCACGATCAGATCAGCAGAACTACGGCAGAGCTCCGTGACGCGTTATTACCACTCCTTCCAGCTGGTTCGGTAAAAACTATGTCGGTTTGAGGGCAGGGTAGTGTCAGTCCGTGTACAGTTGCTGCGCAGCGCCGACATGGATAGTGTCGAACGCGTTGATCGGTCGCAGGGTAGTCGTTACGGTTGCGTTCGACCTGCAGGCCTGTTCGAGAGTGGTCCAGGCTCGAATGCCACAACGATCATCCGCCTCTCGCCAATGGGTATTTTAGTAAGGTATCGCACCAGCGGCCAGGCCAGCGGAGACGCCTGGTTCCCGCGGCCGAGTTCGACGCGGCGCTCGCAGCGCTGACCCCGCTCGATATGGAGCAGTGGAAGCGGACATTCGAGAGGCAGACGACGTGTTCGGCGACGACCTGCCGACGGATCCCTGGGATCAGGGCCGCACGAAGTGACCGAGCCTCTCGAGCGCAGGGTGCTGCTCGACACCTACGACGTCCTACCGTTTATTAATGTATGGTTAAACGTAAGATCACAGTGACAGTTGACGCCGCGATCCTGGAGCAGGCACAGTCCCTCGGTGTGCAGAACCTGTCGGCCGTGGTCGACGAGGCGCTGGAGATTCATATCGAGCGCCTCGCCCGGCAGGCTGCGTTGCGCGAGCTGCTGGATATCTGGGACCGCGAGGGCGGCCCCGTTCCCGAGTCTGAGCAGGCCGCCGCGCGGGCTGCCTTCGACGAGCTGGACGGCCTCACGGACGGCCGCCGGACCGCATGACGCTCCCCGTCGTGCTGGACGCTGACGGGCTTGACGCATTCGCGGATCCGTCGCCCCCCAGCGCGTTCCGTGCGCTCCTGCGCGAGGCACTCGACCGCGGTCGGGACGTGCTGGTACCCGCGGTCGTGTGTGCCGAGGCGTGCCGTGGACCGGCTCGGACCCGCCGGGTCGAGACGGCCCTCGCGTGCCACCGCCCGACTCGGGGTCAGCGTCCGCCTGTCGCGGTTGTCGACACCGACTTCGGGCTTGCCCGCCAGGTTGGCGCGTTGCTGTACGGGGCCGGGTCGGCCGATCTCGCGGACGCGCACGTCGTTGCCATCTGCGCTCGCCGGGGGGCGGTCTGGTGATCACCTCGGATCCGGACGACATCGCGCGGCTCGCGGTCGCGGTTCCGGCGGCGAGGGTGGTCACCCGGCCCGCTGAGCCCGTTGACGGCGATCTCCTTCGCGGTGCGAAGTCGAGGCGTTGTCCAACCTCGACATCGAGAATGACCATGTGCTCGACGCCGCGGTGGCCGAGATCCGCCGCGACCCGCATCTCATGCCTGGTGTGGCCGGGGGCGACATGTCGCATACCGCGCTACGCTGGCCTCACCCGAACGGCGGAGATTTACGGTAGCTGCTGGTTGGTACCTCCTTCGTAGCTCATTCCCGCATCCGACGGCCGTCTGACGAGTGCGTTGCGAGGAGGGTGGGTCAATGCCGTTGCCCACATCGGGACTCAACTTCCCGGATCCACGACCTGATTCTGGAGTGCCCAGTTCATCTGGACCTGGGGCCCGCGGTCGCTCCGTTACGCCATCGGTCCTGTGATGCCATGACGGAAGGAGCCTTCGATGTCGCCCCTCCCACCTGGGTTGGCTGATCCCGTCGAGCAACTCCGAGCGAAACTCGTGGAGATCAACAGCTCCGAGCAGGCCTGCATGACCAGCGTTGCGGCCAGCGCATCGCAAGGCAAGCGCCTCCCGGTAGTCCAGTCGATCATGGTCAAGTGTCGGCAGGCTTCAGCTGCCGCCGCCGCAACAGCGATCGACGCCTTCCTCCACGAGTGTTCCGAAATCGGCGCCCAAGCCAACTCCTTGGCTGAGGCAGCAATCCTTGAAGCCACCGCCAAGAACGTCTCGGAGTTCTGGGCCAAGTCGGAGAGCCGTGCATCTGCCTTCGCCGCTGAGGCTGCCGCCCAGCTCGCGGCCCGAGGACCCGACAAGACCACCCAGACGATCAACAACGTCTTCGGTGACCGGGCATCGTCGATCAACCGCTACTTCGAGCAACTCATCACCTGACCAGGCTGACGAGAAAGTGCTCAGGCGCGCCCGTCGGCCCGCTCGGGTCGTGTCAGAGCCTGGTGACGCGTACGGCGGTGCCGTACGCGCAGATCTCCGTCCACATCTCGCCCATCTCGGAGGTGTCGAACCGCATGGCGACGATCGCGTTCGCGCCGCGCGCCTGCGCCTCACCGATCATCCGTTCCATCACCTCGTTGCGGCTGTCGACCAGCGCCTTGGTCATGCCTTTCAGCTCCCCGCCGAACATCGACTTCAGCCCGGCGCCCACCTGGCTGAATGCATTCCGGGACCGAACTGTCAGCCCGAAGACCTCCCCGAATACCTCATCGATCCGATAACCAGGCAGGTCATTGGTAGTGACCACGAGTATCGAGTCGCTCGAAGGATTCATCACAGCCTCCACAGTGGACCATCGGGATCTGATTACCACCGGACCCGGCGGCCGACGTCGCGTCACATGCGAGGGCAGCAGTCAAGGCCACACCACCAACGATGCGAGGCGTCGTGTTCTCATCATCGCGATCTTTCTTTCATCGCTGGCGTAGGCGCGTATCCCATCACTGGGTTGACCGGATCATCGGTCATGGGTCAATTGCATGGGCTGCTTTAGCCAGACTGAATTGTACTCCGAGTTCGTCGTCTCCGAACAGCCAGGTACCGGAAGAAGTGTCGCCTGCAGGTACGTTGGAGAGCGGGTGCTCGGTGATCTTGATGGCGAGAACGGCGTCGGCCAGTTCGCGTTCGTGCTCGTGGAGTGCGTCGGCCGTATCACCGTCTGCGGCCCAGGACAACAGGATTCGGTCTGTGACGTCGAGGCCGGCTTCCTTCCGGGCGATCTGCACCAATCTGATGACCTCTCGTGCTAGACCGGCCTTGCGTAGCTTCGGTGTGATGGTGGTGTCCAGCGCTACGGTCATGTCTTGTTGGCTGCTGACCGCCCATCCGCTATGAGGAATTTCGGTCAAAATGAGGTCGTTCGAGGTTACGATGATGTCTTCCCCGTCCAGGCTGATCGTTGCTTGACCGTCAGTCTTCACATTGCGGACGAGCCAGCTCTGATCAGTGGTGGTGATGGCCTTGGCGGCTTGTTGAGTCCGTGAGCCGAATCGTTTGCCAAGCGTACGGAAGTTGGGTTTCACGCTGATGTCCACTACTTCGCCGGCCTGCGCGAGTGGTGTGACGTCGCCGACGTTGAGTTCGTCGGCGATTTCCTCGATAAGCTCGGCAGGCAGTCGGTGGCCACCGGCGATGCCGACGAGCGCGCGTTGCAGGGGTTGGCGGTTACGGATATTGGCGGTCTTGCGTACCGTGCGCCCGACCTCGACGAGTCGGCGCGTGATGGCCATGTCGGCGCGCAATTCATCATTCGAGCGAGCGTTGTCCGGAGTTGGCCAGCCGGCGAGGTGTACGGAGTCCGCGGCAAAGGCGTCACCGGGTTTGATCGCGTGCTGCCAGACCTGCTCGGTGATGAAAGGTACGAATGGCGCCAACAGCCTGGTCAGGACGTCGAGACACTCGTGCAGGGTAGCCAGTGCGTGGCGGTCACCGTTCCAGAAGCGGGCGCGGCAGCGCCGCACGTACCAATTCGACAGGTCATCGATGAACTGGGTGAGCATTCGGCCTGATCCGGCCGTGTCGAAGTTCTCCAGCGCGTTGTCGATACTGGTCACGACGTGGTCGAGCTCGGCGAGCACCCACCTGTCGATCACCGGTCGGTCAGCGACGGGTGCGGCGGTTCCGGGCACCCACGAACTTGTGTCGGCGTAGAGGGTGAAAAACGACGCCGTGTTCCAGTAAGTCAACAGGACCTTGCGGACGATCTCTTCCAACGGAGCGTCACCGATACGTCGCGCTGACCACGGGGAGCCCGAGCACAGCATGAACCAACGCAGAGCGTCAGCACCGTGTTTCTCCATGAAAGGAATGGGCTCGATGACATTGCCCAGGTGCTTGCTCATCTTGCGGCCGTCTTCGGCGACGATGTGCCCGAGGCAGACCACGTTTTCATACGATGAGCGGTCGAACACCAACGTGCCGATGGCCATCAGGGTGTAGAACCAGCCCCGGGTTTGATCGATCGCTTCGCAGATGAACTGGGCAGGGTAGCTTTTCTCGAACAGTTCGACGCTGCCGTCCAGGTGGGGATAGCCGATACCGGCGAACGGCATGGAGCCGGAGTCGAACCATGCGTCGATCACTTCGTTGACCCTGCTGGATTGCCCGCCACACGTAGGGCAGGCGAAAGTGACATCGTCGATGTAGGGGCGGTGCGGGTCGAGGCTGGACAGGTCTTGACCGGCCAGTTTCCCGAGTTCGGCGCGGGAACCCACGCAGGTGAGGTGCCCGTCCTGGCAGCGCCATATTGGGAGCGGGGTGCCCCAGTAGCGGTTCCGTGACAGTGCCCAGTCGACGTTGTTGGCCAACCAGTCACCGAACCGCCCGTGCTTGATGTGCCCGGGATACCAGTTGGTGCGTTCGTTCTCGCGCTGCAACTCCGCGCGCCGGGCAGTGGTGCGGATATACCACGATAACTGAGCGTAATACATCAACGGGGTGTGGCAGCGCCAGCAGTGCGGGTACTGGTGCTCGTAATTCAGGGACTTGAACAGTAGGCCACGCTGTTCGAGATCGGCGATGAGTATCGGATCGGCGTCCTTGAAGAACGTGCCGCCCACCAGGTCCACGTCGGCGCGGAAGTGTCCGTCCGGCCCGATCGGATTAACGACGGGAAGGTTGTGGCGTCGGCACGCGGCGAGGTCGTCGGCACCGAATGCGGGCGCTTGGTGCACGAGACCGGTACCATCTTCGGTTGTCACGTAGTCAGCGGTGAGCACGAAATGCGCGTCAGGAATATCGACCAATTCGAAGGGACGCCGGTAGCGCGTCCCTGCCAGGCTGCTCCCTGGCAGGGACACCAGAACTTCCGCCTCTTCTCCGAGAACTGTGACCAGGAGTGGCTCGGCGACCACGAACGTGCCCTGCCGCGTGCGCGCTATCACATAGGTCACATCAGGATGCACAGCGACGGCGGTGTTGGACACCAACGTCCACGGTGTGGTTGTCCACACCAGCAGGTCGACTCCGGTCAGCCCGTGCAACTGCCCGACGATCGGTAACCGCACGTACACGGAGGGGTCAACGATCGACTCGTAGCCTTGAGCGACCTCATGATCGGACAATCCGGTGCCGCAGCGCGGGCAGTACGGCGCGACGCGATGGTCCTGGATGAGAAGGCCTTTGCCGTTGATCTCCTTCAGTGCCCACCAGACACTGTCCACGTACTCGGGTGACATGGTCCAGTACGGGTTGGACATGTCGACCCAATAGCCGACGCGCTTCGTCATCGCTTCGAAGTCGCCCACGTAGCGCTTGACAGACGCCCGGCAGCGGGCATTGAACTCCTCGATGCCGATCTTCTCGATATCCTGTTTGCCGGACAGGCCCAGTTCCTTCTCCACGGCGATCTCGACTGGCAGCCCGTGGCAGTCCCAACCCGCTCGACGCGGTACGTGAAAGCCTTTCATCGTCTTGAACCGCGGGAAGACGTCCTTGAAGACGCGGGCCTCCACGTGGTGCGTGCCGGGCTTGCCGTTGGCGGTGGGTGGGCCTTCGAAGAACACCCACTCCGGGCCGCCGGCTGTCTGGTCCACGCTCCTGGCAAAAATGTCCTGGTCCCGCCAGAACGTCAAGATCTCATGGTCGAGGGCAGGCAGGTCTACCTTTGGAGGTAGCGGGGGGTAGGGGGATTGAGCAGGCACGAGACTCCTCCACGCCGGTCACAACTCCTCGGGGTCAGCCGATGCCGATCGCGTTGCGCACCTGCGCCAACACCGGTACGGCCTTTTTACGGGCTTTCTCAGCTCCTGCCGCCAGTAGCGCATCCAGCTCGCTTTCAGGGTCGATCAAGGAGTTGTACCGTTCGCGCATCGGGCTCAACTGGGTGTTGAGCACTTCGAATAACTGATTCTTCAGCTCTCCCCAGCCCATGCCACCCTCACGAAGCCGCCGCCTCGTTTCGGTTGCGATCTCCGGTGTGGCGAACTGATCCAAGATCTGAAAGACACTGGAGCTGTCCGGGTCTTTAGGATCCTCCACCGGCGTGGAATCTGTCGGGATGCGGCGTGTCAATTTCTTGAGTTGCGCCTCGCTGCAGAACAAAGGTATAGTGTTATCGTAGGACTTGCTCATTTTTCGGCCGTCCACGCCCGGTAGAGTGTGCCCGGTTTCGGTGTCGGGAACGACAGCCTGGGGAATCTTGAATTTGAAGCTGTTTCCGTACACGTGGTTGAACGCCCCGGCGATGTCGGCGGCAATCTCAACGTGTTGCATCTGGTCGCGCCCGACCGGCACCACGTCAGCTTCCATGACCAGGATATCGACGGCCATCAACACCGGGTAGTTGTACAATCCCATGTTGATCCCCACGTCCAGATCGGTCTTTCCTGACTCCTCGTTGCGGTCCCGCGCCGCCTTGTAGGCATGCGCCCGGTTCATCAGGCCCTTACTGGTCATGCACGACATGATCCACATCAAGTCGAAGATCTCGGGGATGTCCGACTGGCGGTAGAAGACAACGCGGTCTGGGTCGAGGCCCGCGGCGATCCACGTCGCGGCCACCGACCTGGTGTAGTGGCGCAGCAACTGCGGATCTCGTACGGTGGTCAATGCGTGGTAGTCTGCAATGAAATACAGCGCCTCGTATTCCTGGGCGAGTGTCAGCGCCGGCTTGATAGCGCCGATGTAATTTCCTAGGTGCGGTTCGCCGGTCGGCTTGATTCCGGTCAGCGAGACCTTAGCGGGGGGCGTTGACATCTACCTCACATCTTCTCTGGACGAGAGTCCAAATATAGCTCGTAGGGAGCATCGAGAATCTGGAGATGCTCGGCGGTGCGACGTGTGCGAGTGCTTGGCTTTGGGGTGTGGTGGGGCAGCGACAGATCGGTGAGCCGCGTAGAGCAACTCGACAGGCACGACGTGTGATCTTACCATCCAGTACCGGTGGTGATGTCGTTGCGGGGGTGTCGGGCGATCGCCGCGAGGCTGCCCTGTTGTGAGAACCTGCACCGACGATGGACCGCCTCCTCGCTTTGGCCGGTCGCGACCCTTCATGGACAGCCTGATCAGTGGCTAGGCTCGGCCGATGGGGAATGCGGGTCTTGGCCCCGCACCGGGAAGAGGAGGCCGCATGGCGATCGATCCCAAGACCACCGCCGTCGTGCTGATCGAGTACCAGAACGACTTCACCTCCGAGGGTGGCGTCCTGCACGGCGCGGTCGAAGAGGTCATGGACAAGACCGGCATGCTGGCCAACACCAAGCGGGTGCTCGACGCCGCCCGGGCCGCCGGCGTGACGGTCATGCACGTCCCCATCACCTTCGCGAAGGGGTACGGCGAGCTGAACGCCCACCCCTACGGGATCCTGAAGGGCGTCGTCGACGGCCAGTGCTTCGTGAAGGGCAGCTGGGGGGCGGCCATCGTCGACGAGCTGGCGCCGCAGGCGGGCGACATCCTGATCGAAGGCAAGCGCGGCCTCGACACCTTCGCCAGCACCAATCTCGATTTCATCCTCCGCAGCAAGGGAATTACGACGATCGCCCTCGGCGGGTTCCTCACCAACTGCTGTGTCGAATCGACGATGCGGACGGGCTACGAGCACGGTTATCAGGTCCTGACACTCACCGACTGCATGGCGGCGACGTCGCCTGAACAACACGACAACGCCATCGCCTACGACTTTCCGATGTTCTCGAAGCCGACGACGTCGGCGGATTTCATCGGCAAGCTCGCCTGAACCGATCCCGATCCGCCAGGTCGTCCCCCGTCTTCGATGTCATCGTGGTGGGCTGGGCAGGGTGCTGTGCTCGTGGATGAGGTTGACCTGGAGCAAGAGATCCCGGTTGGCCAAGGTCTCCTCAGGAGTTCCCTCAGTGACGATGCGGTGGTCCTCGCTGAAGACCACGCAGCGGTCCGCGATGCGGTACAGGGTGCCGAGGTCGTGGGTGGCATGCACGATGGTCTTGCCGGCTGCACCGAGTTGTTCGATCAGGTCCATCAGCCAGTACTGGGTGCGGGGGTCCAGTGCGGCGGTGGGCTCGTCGAACAGCAGCACCTCTGGCCCCATGACCAGGACGGTGGCGATGGCGACCTTCTTTTTCTGGCCGCCGGAAAGCTGGTAGGGGGCGCGGTCGAGCAGATCGGTGATGCCGAGCATGGTCGCGACGTCCTCGGTGCGGCCCGTGGTGTCGTCGCGGGACAGGCCGAGCTGGAGAGGACCGAATGCGATCTCCTCACGTACCGTGGGGGAGAAGACCTGCGCATCGGAGTTCTGGAACACGAAGCCGACGCGGGACCGGAAGCCTTCCGACATCTGCTCGTCTTCCAGGGTGTCCTCGGTGACCTTCTCACCGAAGGCCGTGTAGGAGCCTGCGGACGGGAAGATGAGGCCGTCCAGGACTTTGAGCAGGGTCGACTTGCCGCAGCCATTGGCGCCGAGCAGCGCGACCCGCTCACCACGCTGGATCGTGACCGACACGTCGGTGAGGGCTGGATAACGGTCCAGGTAGGAGTAGCTCAGCCCGGTCGCGACGAGGATCGGCGCACCGCCGACCTGGGCTTCTCCGGACGCAGCGGCGTAGTCCGAGGGGGCCGTGTCGGAAGGGGTGTCAACGCCCAAGGAAATGGTCTCCGATCAGCATCGCCGCGGCGAAGACGATCACCGCCACTACGTAGTAGGCATCGATAGCCTTCGGTCGGCGGTACTCCAGGGTCTTGGCGTCACCGCGGAAACCGCGGGCGGTCATGGCCTGGTACACCTCCTCGGACAGCTGGCTCGCCTTGCCCAGCAACGCCCCGACGCTGGCCCCGAGGAAGGCCCGGGCGCTGCTGTCGTGTGTCGGAGTGCCGGGGGTGCGGGCCTGACGAGCTTGGTACATGTCGGTCACCGACGCCAGCAACAGGAAGATGTAGCGGTAGGCCATGCCGATGATCAGGATGAAGATCCGCGGTACGCCGAGACTGCGCAGTGCCGCGAGCAACCGGATCCACGGTGTCGTCAAGGTCAGCAGCACGACCAGCGAGATCGACACCGCAACCCGGGCCACCACGCGTCCAGCCGCGACGAGGCCCTGCTCGGTGATCCCCTGCGGGTGCCCGTTCCAGTGCCACAGGGTCAGCACGATGTCCCCGTGAGTCACGATTGACAGCGTCGCGGGCAGCACCACGATGCCGGTGAAGATCGGCACGAACAGCCACACCCGCTTGATGAAGAACCCGACCGGCAGCGTGGAGGCGGACGCGAGTACGAGCGTGGCCGCATACATCACCCCGAGAGTGGTCATCGAGCGGGCCAGACCGGCAACGACGAGCAAACCCATCAGGCTGAGCAGCTTGACCCGGGGATCGATCCGCTGCAGCAGGCCGCCTGCTGCAGCAACGTCCTCGCCGAACATCACCTGGTACAGCAGCTTGGAGCCACCCTGGATGGTCTTGGTCAGGTAGCTGCCCTTCTTGCGCTTGCCGATGCATCCGCAGGGGCACATGGCCATGTCCTGCCGTAACAACCACTCCGGCACCGCGGGACGATCCTGCCCGGGGGATGCCGCGCTGACCGGCGAGCTGGTCATGATCGCACCTTGTCGGGCGTGGTGGCCTCAGCGGTGGAGTCACCGCGGTCGGCGAGCACCACGACGAGCTTGGCGGTGGCGAACACCACCAACCCGACCACCAGGATCCCGACGACGGCGGAGATGAGGTAGCCCAGGGTGGGGTGGGAGTCGCCGGCGAAGTCGTAGCCATCGAAGAGCGCGTTGTGCCAGAGCCCGGTGTACCTGTTCATCCCCTCCGGGACCGAGGAAAGACCCAGTTTCTGCAGGTCCAAGTCCTGCGGGGCGTCCTCGCCGAAGGCGCCGCCCGGGGCCAGCAGGCCCAGCGGGGTGAGCACCACCAGCAGGGCCATCACCGCGCAGGCGACCACGGTGGGGCGTAGCCGCCGGCGGCGAGGTCCCTCCACCGCGGCCACCTCGGCGTCGACCGACACGCCGGGATGGTTGACCTGCAGCAAGGGCAGGTTCGCCCGCTGCAGGTAGGTCACCACCGCGGCGGTGATGATGCCCTCGGCGATCCCGGCGACGAGGAGGTGGGCGAGCAGCATTGCCGGCACCGCCTGCGACAGGTGATACGGCGAGTACAGCGGGGCACCGCTGGTGTCGTGGAACAGGGTCGGCTGGATACCCAGCTCGATCCCCGCGCCCAGCGCGGCGGCGTTGAGCCCGGCATACCCGCCGATGAACCCGGCGACCACCCGGCGCCTGCTGGTCAGGTTCGCGTTACCGGAGATCAATCGATACAACCCGTACGAGACGAACGGCAACACGATGGCCATGTTGACCACATTGACGCCGTAGGCGAGCACCCCGCCGTCACCGAAGAGCAGCGCTTGGAACGCCAGAGCCACGCTGACCGCGATCACCGCAGCCCACGGCCCCAGCAGGATGGCGACCAAGGCTCCACCCACCGCGTGGGCCGTGGTGCCGTCCGGAATCGGCACGTTGAACATCATGACCAGGAAGCAGACCGCGGCCAGCACCGCCAGCGTCGGCACGTTGCGGGTCTTGACCCGCTGGTGGACCTTGGTGGCTGCCGCCGCCATCACCGGGAGGGCCACCACGAAGCCCACCACGCAGGTTTGGGGACTCAAGTAACCATCGGGTATGTGCATGGCCACCACCCGCCTCCGGTTGTCGTTACAGATGCCGCTCTGCTGCTACGGCAATTTACCCGCAGCAGTGCCTGGAGGGTTGCGTCACGATGTGATTACCCCTGAATAGCCTAATGGAAATTCATAGAGTAGTCATTGGGTGCGCACTCTGTCGTCAAGAGGTGTCGGGTTACGTAGATCGGGTGTATGGAGGACCACGGGTCTGCGTAATCACGATGGGGAGGCGGCGCACGCGCGCCCCGTCGGCAGCGGCTGGTCGCGGCAGGCATGCCTCGTTGTTGCCCGAGCCGGGCGGGCTACCTCAGCCAAAAGGGCCGTCCGGCACCGGAATCGGTGCCGGACGGCCCCTGCCCCCGAAATGACCCCGAGTCAGGTCTTGCCGCGCACCCGAAAAGGGTGCCTCGTGCGACCGTTTAGCCGCGTTTGGGGTATTGAGCGGCTATTCAGTGCGCGTGGTCGTGCGCGTCCTCGATGTCCTTGTCGTGGACATGCCGGTGTGCGTGGGTCTGTCCGTCGTGACCGTGTTCGTGTTCGTGCTCCACATGGTCATGATCGTGCAGGACATGCGCGTGCGTATGGGTCACGTCCCCGTGCGTGTGTTCATGGGTGTGCTGTGCAGCGGTCATTTATTCTCCGTTCTCGATCGTATCCATCGAGACCCCCGTGGTCATATGCGAATGGATCGGGCCTCTCTGTTGACCGATGCTACACGTTGGGTGATGGTTATGGTGAGATGTGCTTTACCTCAAATTAACGCACCTGTATTGCAGTTAGCCGGATTTCGCAGATGCTTTTTCTATCGCCGTCCGATGGTCAGAACGGTAGCGACGAGCCGCGGACAGTGGTGGTCTGCAATCACCTGGCCTGCCTACTCACTCTGCCTTGCGGGGCGGTCTGCGAGCAGCCAGACAGCACCCTGCGGCGTGTCGCGCACCTCGATCCCGGCTGCGGTGAGCCGATCGCGCAGGGTGTCGGCCAGCGTCCATGAACCCTGTTCGCGAGCCTGCTCCCGCAGCTCGAGCAGTGCGTCGACGAAAGGTGCGACGATCTGCCGGGGATCCCGCGCACCCAGCACGGCGAGCTCGGCCAATCTCGTCACCATCCGGCGCAGCAAGGCCCGGGGCCCCTCGGTGCCGTCCATCTCCTCGGTGTCGGCCGACCAGTCGACGATCGCCTGCTCCAGTTCGAGGACGGCCGTGACTGCCGCGCTCACGTCGCGGACGCGTAGCCCGGTGTCGAAGACGTGCTCCAGCCGGTCGGCTTCCGCGCGCAGCGATGGTGTCGGGCACGTGGTCGCGGCGGCCGGCGGTTGCCCGCTCAGTGGATCATGTGCCGGCGCGCCACCTGCGGCGATCATCCGAAGCTCATCGATCGCGACGGTGGAGCCCGAGGCGAACACCGTGCTCACTGCCTGCCTGCGGATCGTGAGCGTGGACCGACCCAGCACCGTCACCGTGTCCGCATCGAGGTCGAACACAGCTGCGGTGTGTTCGTCCACACCGAGAACGATCGTCTCGGCCGCCAACATCGACTCCAGCATTCGCAGCCGCCGCTCGCCCAGGTAGCAGAACCGGGTGTCGTGGGTGCCGCCCTCGGCGTTGTCATAGTGCGGGATCACCGCCGCATGCAGGCCGATCTGCGTGAGCAGGTCCATGCCGTCGGCCCATGACGGGGCGGCGCCCACCTTGTAGATCTCGTACACCGGTACGGTCGCGACTCCCAACGTCGCCGCCGCCGCGCTGGCGAAGGCCACGCAGCCGCCGCTGGTGAGCTTGTCGACCAGGACGTTGCGCAGCCGGCTGCGATCCCAGACCCTGAGTGCGTACGTCGGGCTCCCCGGGCCGGCGAAGACATAGTCGGCGTTGTCGATGCGCGCCAAGGCCCGCTCGCGGGGCAGGACGTCGCCGGCGGTACGCCACGATGCGACCTCGAGCGGGATCTGGAGGTTCCGGAAGTAGTTGACCGTGCGCAGGGAGATCTCGTCGGCGTTCTCCTGGAAGCCGTACGGACTGTCGAGGAGTACCGCCTCGACGGGTGGCGCGCCCCGGCGCGCCACGAGCAGACGCTCGATGAGAAGCCGATGCACCTTCCCCATCGTCGGGGCAGTCTCGCCAGATCCCATGATGGCAAGCAGCCGTGGGCAGGAGGTCACGAGAAGATCACCCCTTTGCTCACGTTCCAGGTTCAGGAGCTGACGAGCTGACCTGCCACATCGGGGGTGTGGACCACCACAGCGTGCCACAGCCGCGGGTGCGCATCGGTCGCTGCCATCACGGCCGGGCTGGTGCGCGCCACCAGTGACAGGTGCCGCAGCGCGTGGGCCAGGACATGCTCGGTCGTCACGACCGCAGGGGTCGGGGCTGCGGCGTCAGCGGAGCAGACGATGTGGGCACCAGTCGGGACGGCATGCACGGTGCCCTTGGCAGGGTCCGGGTCGGGGAGGACCGCGTAGGTGAGGATCAGCCCGTCTGGGGTAGGTCGCCATGAGGTCGAGTGCACGACTGTTCCGATGTGCGCGTCGGCGCTCAGGTTCGCGAGTTCGCGCGCCCGGGTATCGGGCCGGCATCCCGCCGGTAGCTCGCCGCGCGCCACCCGCCATCTCAGCTGGTCGTTTTCCGAGATCGACAGCAGCATCACTTCGATCTGGACCTCGTGCACGTGACCCCCAGCAGTAGCTGCCTGTCTATTGCAACTGCGATGCTAAGGCAGGGTGCGGCGCTGTTGTTGCTTGGCGGTGATCGGTGGCAGGTCCACCGTTGTGACTTGCGCGCGTTACGCTCGCTTGGCTGGCAATCGTCACCAGAGGAGCCCTAGACATCCCACCGCTGACCTGGCACACCGCAGTGACGACCTGGACGTCGGCTCCGGTCGTCGACGTCCTGGCTGCGCTCGCCGTGGCCGGATACCTGATCGCCGTGCTGCGGCGTGCACAGACCACCGAGCCCGGCTGGTCGCTGCGCGCGACGGCGTGCTGGCTGGCGGGTGTGGTGGTGCTGCTGGTCTCGGTGCACAGCAGCATCGCGGGGTACGGGCACGCACTGCTGTGGGTGCACATGATCCAGCACCTGTTGCTGATCATGGTTGTCCCGGTGCTGTTGATCTGGGGTCAACCGATCCGCCTGGTGCGCAGTCGGGCCCCGAACAGCCGTCTGGTGCGGTGGCTGACCTTTCCCCTGCTGGCGCTGGGCCTTTACACCGGCGTGCTGGTGATCACGCATCTCACCGGCTTCCCGGAGCTGATGGCGACCCGACCATGGGCGCACGATGTCGAACAGGTCCTGTACCTGGCCAGTGGTTACCTGCTGTTCCTGCCATTGGTCGGTTCGGAGGCCAGCCCGTGGCCCATCCCGCATCTTGTCCGGTTCGCCCTGCTGGGACTGGCGATGGGGGCAGACACGCTGGTGGGTGTGGCGCTGATGCTCACCGCGCACCCGCTGGCCCCCAGCACGCTGCTGATGCGACCGGACTGGGGACCCACCCTGCTCGAGGATCAGAACTGGTCCGGAGCGATCATGTGGGTCGTTGGTGACGTGATGATGATGCTGCTGATGCTCGCCGTCGTCGCCCAGTGGAGCGCTAGCGGCTCCAGTGCCAGGCTCGGCGACTGGCTGGAATCGGCCCGTCGCCAGTCGCTGGCCGGGATCGGGTCAGCGTCCCGCGGTGACGACGTCACCACCGTCGGGGCCAGTCGTGACGTGGACGACGACGAATCAGCCCGGGAGGCCTACAACCGGATGCTGGCCGCCCTGCACCGGCGCTCGCGCTAGGCGCCTTACCGTGAGGGGGCCGCCGGGACCGTGCGACGTTGGGCGCCGTGCTGCCACCCCGGCTGAGCGCGGTGCGCTGCTGTATCGACTGGACCGAGCAGCGCACCGCATCGGCGCCCGCTCGGAGGTCTCGACGAGTCGGACACCTGGGTGCCCTGGACCGGGCGACAGATGAAGGTCGCCCGGTTCGGCGAACACATGCGCTCGGAGCTGATCCTGCACCGCAGCCGGCTACGCGAGACCCGTGTGCCACTGCAAGGGCTTCTGGTCTTGGACCGATGCCGACACCGTGCTTGTTCGTCTGCTTCCCTTGAGGCGACGTCACCGGCCTAGCTGGAAGGAAACATCTGGGCAGTTCCTCGGCCGTATCTGTCCTCGAGTCGGATGACGTCGTCAAGTTCGGTAGTGGACGCTTCCATCACGATGGTGTCTTCGAGGGCGGTCATGCGGTGGACTGTGCCCGGTGGGATATGGACTGTATCGCCGGGATGTAGCTCGATATGGTCGAGGTCAGTTGGGGTAGGTCCGATTTCAAGCTCGAGGCTCCCAGTATGTACCGCGATCGTTTCGTCCTTGTATTCGTGTAACTGCAGGGATAAAGCGTGGCCGGCCCTGATATGAAGTATCTTGCCGCAGTAGCGATCGGGGACGAGGGCGAAGTACTCTTCGTATCCCCATGGTTTGGGTACGTGTCGTGCCGGCGTCACCCAGTCGATCCTGGCCATACGTCTGCTCCTCGGCTCCCTAGTAGTTTGAGTGGTCACGTTCGCTCCGTCCCCTGCGGGTATGCTCGACACCCCGGTTGTTGCGGTATCGTGTCGGCCATGTGGGAAGCAATTAAGGGGATGTCCAGTCGCCGGCATCGCCTCCATTCGTTTCAGTAGGCACCGGTGCCTCGCACGACCGCGCCGACCGTCTTCCAGATGATGAAGATGTCCAGCGCAAGAGACCAGTTCTCGACATAGCGAAGGTCCAGCCGGATCGATTCCTCCCAGGATAGGTCGCTGCGGCCGCTGATCTGCCACAGCCCCGTCAGCCCCGGCTTGACGAGCAATCTGCGCTGTGCATCGCGGGAGTATCTGGCAACTTCTTCTGGCAGCGGCGGCCGCGGGCCCACCAGCGACATCGACCCGGAAAGGACATTGAAGAGCTGGGGTAACTCGTCGAGCGAGTACTTGCGTAGGAATGCACCCCAGCGGGTCACCCTTGGATCCTGGCGCAGCTTGAACAGCGGACCGGAGCCTTGGTTGCTTTCCGCAAGTTCGGACTGAAGCTGATCGGCGTTCACCACCATCGACCGGAACTTGACCATCGCGAACTCCTTGCTGGCCTTGCCCACTCGGCGCTGGCGGTAGAACACCGGTCCGCCGTCACTTCTGACCGCAATCGCTAGCGCGATCATCACCGGCGCCAGCAGCAGCAGTAACAGGCTCGCTCCGAGCCGATCACTCAACGCCTTGACCACGCGTGCCACCCCGGTGAACGCAGGTTCGGTAAGTCGTAGTAGAGGTAGGCCGTCCACCGCGGAGACGTGCAATCGGGGGCCGGTGACCTCCATGAGGCCGGGATCAACCACCAGCGCGACGCCCGTGCCTTCGAGGTCCCACGCCAGATGGTGCAACCGCCGCGAGCCCCAGCCCGGTGCGATAGCGACCAAGACGACTCGGTACCGGCCTTGCCCCGCGACGCTTGCCACCGAGTCCAGGTCACCAACGACGGGCACGTCCAGGATGCTGGGGCGACTGTCGATACCGGCACCGGAAGGTGTGCAAACACCCGTCACCATCCATCCGTTCTGGGTGGCTCGTCGGGTCCGCGCGATGAGCTCGGCAACCGCCTCTTCGGTGCCCACCGCGAGGACCTCGTGCATACATGCACCGTTGTGGCGACGTCGGTGCAACACCTTGCGTAGAACTAGGCGACCGACCACGGCCAGGATTAAGGCCACCGGGACGACGCCGAATACATATGGTCGAACCTGGGGAAGCTTGAGCGCCAGGCCAGCCAGCCCGACCACCACCGCGAGCGTAGCGACGGCCCGCAGCAGCCGGCTCAACTCCTCGGAGCCTTGACCCAGCACTGACGGATCCCAGGCGCGCCCGAGAATGAGGGCGGTGACCATCAGCGCCATCACGGCCAGGCCGAACGCCACTCGTAGATGGTCATACCCAGGCGTATCGCCCCACCATTTGTGCATCCCGAGTGACGCAGCCATCGCCATGAGATCCGCGACGGCGACTGCTTGGGCGTACCAGATCTCCCATCGTGGTCGTGCGACCACCCTTTGTGATAAGTGGGTGGCACTGATGTTTGAACCGTCGAGCTGAGATGTGCGCCCCAGTCGTTCCTCCGCAAACGAACGCGCGTTCCGATTTCGGGTCGATTCGTTGAGGCCGACGTTCGTGCTTTTGTCGATAGGCCCAGAGATCATGAATCATCGCCTACATTCGCTCAGCCTGAAGGGGGCGACCGCGAGTGACGCCATCGCCCCACTTCGACAGTCAACCGTCCTCGAGGCTCTACTGAAGAAATCGGCTCGGCACCGGAAATGTTACGGACTATGTGATTATTACGATATGAAGCGAAACCATGTCAGGTCGTGACAAAATGTGATCAACAGCGCGACTGAACGGGCGGGATGCCGTTGCCGTCCGTTTTCTGAATGCGATCATCAGACCTGGAACCTTATGCAGAAGTCTGCAGTGGGCAGTTTGATCTTGTGATGGAGTCCATGCGGGCCGGCAGCAGGTGGCCATACCAGCGGGGCCGATGTGATCATCCGCGGTCTCCGCACACCGCTTCCTGACTCTGTTTCGGGAGGGCCACCGGCGCCGTGACGGATAGTTTTAGGTCTGGGCGGAGCACAGCGTGGGTGTCAGGCCGAGTTGGGTGGCAAGCGCGACGCGGACGGCTGGGCTGGCGCCTGGCGGCAGACCGATCGGAATCGAGGTATTCCACGATGATCACGCTCGGCATCGCATTGGCCTGGGTCGCGCTGAACATCTTGGTTGGGCTGATCCTTGGGTCGATCCTGCGTGAGCGCGACACGCAGCTGGCCGTCGACAACACCGATTGTCGCCAGCTGGCGAGCTTTGGGTAGCGGCCTGCACCGTGTACGTCGGCCCAGCCGTGGTCCGGCGGACCGCTGCCGGCTAATCACGACCCAGGAGCTGACAAGGCGCTGGCAGTGGTATCCGTCCTGGGTGGGGTCTTCCGGCAGATGGCTTATCGCCACTATTCGGCCTCCATCAAGCAGACCCGCTTCTTGCGCCGTTCTGAGAAACGCAGTATCTCGGGGTACGGCCGAAAATGTTGGTGCGGATCGGAAGGGTGATATAGCGTGCGACTCACGAGACGCCCCACCGGTTAGCGGCGGTTTAGTCGCCAACCGGTGGGATTACTGCTGGTGGTTGCCGGCGTTTGTGGTGTGGTTATTGCTGGTCGGGGTCGGGGTCGGGGTCGGGGTCGGGGTCGGGGTCGGGGTCGGGGTCGGGGTCGGGGTCGGGGTCGGGGTCGGGGTCGGGGTCGGTGAGGTTCTTGCTTGTGGTGTTACTTCCATCTGGTGTTTCTGGGCTTCTTCGTTAGTGGAGTTTCCGGGTTTGTCCCGGCCCGCCATGTCGTCGCCGTTGAGTTCGCAGGCCGTGCCGTCACCGTCGCGGTCGAGGGCGCGGCGGTAGCGGCGGTCGGTGACAGGGATGTCGTGGACACCGGCGGCGAAAGCTTGCGCGCAGTTTCTGAATGGCGGCGGGCTTGCCGGCGGCGGGTCCGGGGTCATGGTCGGTGTGATGGGGGTGCTGGTTTGGGTGGTGGGGGTGCTGGTTTGGGTGGTGGGGGTGCTGGTTTGGGTGGTGGGGGTGCTGGTTTGGGTGGTGGGGGTGCTGGTTTGGGTGGTGGGGGTGCTGGTTTGGGTGGTGGGGGTGCCGGTCCCGCTGGTGGAGGTGCCGGTCCCGCTGGTGGAGGTGCCGGTCCCGCTGGTGGAGGTGGTTGTTTGTTTGGTGTTGGCGGGGTCGCTTGTCGGCTTGGCGGGGGTGTTTCCTGTATCCGTACCGCTGCCTGGTTGCCCCGATAGCAATAGGGC
This sequence comes from uncultured Actinomycetota bacterium, assembly GCA_963823755.1. Lineage (GTDB taxonomy): Bacteria > Actinomycetota > Actinomycetes > Mycobacteriales > Pseudonocardiaceae. Next base: position 709,796 of record CAWGMP010000017.1, on the reverse strand, counting down.
GATATCTCCTGGTGCCGTTGCGCTAGCATTTCCGCAAGAATCTAGACCGGAGAGGATAAGCAGTGCTTCGGCCTGCTCTTCATACGTGAAAGTGGGCAGAGTTTTTCCATATACGGATTCAAAAGCCCCGAGAGCATTCCCGGTCGAGTCGACTAAATGATATACTTGGGCTGCCCTCTTGAGGGCATCAGGTGTACGTGCGAGCGGTTCATTAACCGCGTTCAGGCCACACTCCACGATGGACCTCGTGCTAGATGCCTGCTGGACCACATTCGCCTTGTCGGAAGCCGTGTCAGCACTTGTACCCCCGCAACTGGACGCAACCATGCATACTAAAAACGAGAATGCGCCAGCAGATACTATGTGGCGCCGGGGGAGACCTCTGTCGGTGAGGTGCGTTCGCCGACCCACGCTGTCACGTCTGCTCACCGTGTGCAACCGATCACTGATACGGTGCCCCACGGAGACTGATGGCTCGGCAGCGCCGCAGCGGCGAGACGTTTGACCAACGTTGTGCGGCACATGGACGCTCCATTTCATTTCGATAATTCCTTAAGCGCACGGCCACGGACAGTCTGTAGCGTCTACCCGAGCGACCATCGGCAGTGGCTAGCTGTACGACCTATCGTGCAGCTGTGCTCCGTGTTACAGGCGCTAGACGACGGCTTATGTAACTAGTCCGAACGGAGCAGTATCGGCCGTTTCGGGATTGTCGAGACAGCGTGACGCTCCTATCACTATGGGTGAATCGATAGCAGGCGGAGAACGATCAGTGACCGCGCGTGTTGAGAAAGGCGACGGATGTCTGCAGGGCTGTGACAGAACATGGCGCCGGAGACACTTCCGCTGAGCTGAGTGCCTTCTCGCTGCCGGTGGACTTCAGCGGCAACACTGGGCGATCCGTGTGCTCGATTGTGCACAACCCCAGCCGGCAGCCATTCAGATACGGAGCGTTGCAGGCTCAACGGCGCCCGGAATCGGACCGGTCGGCCCTGGTACCGCGCAGATCCGCGAGGCTGTAACGGATGACCTGAACTCGCAGATATTCACCTTCAGAGGACTGATATCTGGACTTTAGCAGACGGCACTCATACGGAAAGTGACAGTTCATGGGGGCCTCCGTTTTTTACTTTCGAGGCAGCTTGGGAGGAAGCGTGACTTCGTGTTCCACCGCAGGGGACTCTGCAGCGCTTCCTTCTGAGACCGCCGCAAGTGTGCGGGCTTGTCGACGAGGTCGCACGGTTCTTCGATGCACTGAGCGGGACCATGTTGCCGACGAACCGTCGCCAGCAACTAGGTGCGCAGATTGCCACCTACGCCAGCGATGCGCCACGCACGTCGCCCATCAGCCTGTATCGACCGATCACCGGCGATCAGCGGACAAGCTGATCCAGTGGAAAACCGTAGCTGCAACGGTACGTGGCACCCACGCTCGCGCACTGGGGGAGATACCCGACGGTGAGTGACGACGTGATTCGTCTGTCCGTGATCGGGCAGATACTGCGCAGACGGTGGCGATTGCTGCTCGCCCTCGCAGTATTGGGTGCCGTCGTCGGTGCCTGCGCCTCGCTGCTGTGGCCGGCTACCTACGAGTCCAGCAGCCGGGTGCTCGTGCAGGGCGATCCCGACAAGGACCGAGTGCTCAGCGAGGCCCAGATAGCGATGAGTCTGGTGGTCCTCGACCGCGCGGCCGCTGGGCTGAACTGGGGTGTCGACGGGCGTGGCCTGCGCGACTCGGTGACGGCGGCGGTCGCCGGTGGGAACGTCATCGAGATCAAGACCACGGCGGACAGCCCAGACAGGGCGCGTCAGCTCGCGGAACGGGTGACCCAGCAATACGTCGCATTCTCGACCGAGCTGTTGACGAAATCCGCCAGCGCCCCCGGCGAGGTGCTGGCACCGCGTAAGGACAGCCTGCTCAAGCAGGTCGCGGACATGAACCGGCGCATCAGTGTGCTGCAGGGGTCGATCGGGCTGCTGACCGCGGCCACCGCGCAAGGCGCCACCGCGCGCGCCGAGCTGCAACAACTGAGCAACAACCGAACAGACGCCGTGAAGGAGCTGACCGACCTCGATGGACGTATCGCTCAGGCTCAGGCGCAGGCAGCAGCCAGCCGGGAGAACTTCAGCGTCATCGAGCCGCCGGTGGCGCCGCCGGCTTCCGTGACGCCGATCCGCCTCCAGCTGGTGGGCGAGGGGGCGGCGCTCGCCGTCGCGCTCGGCACCTTGGTCCTGCTTGCGGTTCGGCAGGCCGACCGCCGGCTGCGGCGCGGCGCGGACATCGCCGCCGCCCTGGGCGCGCCTGTCCTAGGCACCGTTGAGGCTCCCGCCGAGGCGATGGTCGCGTCGGCTGTGAACGGCTCGTCTCACGGGCATGACGCCGACGGCCGGCGGTCTTTGCTCCAGCGGCTGCTGCGCAACGGCGATCCTTGGGACGGCCCGCGGATCACGACGAGCCACGATCAATCGCTGGAACACCTGCGCTACCGACGGGTGCTGGCCCGGCTGCGCGGAGCGCCGGAGGAGTCGATCAGGCTACTCGTCATCGTCGTCGATGATGACGTGCTTGCTTCTCGAGCAGTGGGTCAGCTCGCGATCGCGGCCGCCGTCGACGGCCAGCCTGTATCCGTCGTGACAAGCAGTCCCCGGCTTGCCGGGACGATCGAAGCCTTCCTGGCCGCCCATCCCAGGGGCCCAGCCCCGATCAACGTGGACGTCAGCACGAGCGTGGGTCACGTCCGCTCGGCATACGCAGCGGTGCTCAATGTCGTGACAGTCTCCGCCGCCAGGCCGACCGTGCCGGACTCCCTCGACGTGTCGGGAATTCTGGCGGTGGTGACATCCGGGACGAGAACCGCATGGGAGCTGCTCACCGTCGCGGAGGCATGTCACGATGCGGGCCATCCGGTCGCGGGGGTGCTCATGGTCCTTCCGAGGGCCGATGAGGACGACGCCGAGGATGCCGACCCCGAACAGTTGCGGTCGAGCGCAGCGGTCGGCCCGCCGCGCAGCCGCGCGGGCAGGGGCCCGGCGTGACGGAGCAGACCACCACGTTGACGGTTCAGCCGTTGCTGGACCTTGAGCGCCTTATTGCGGGAATTCGTTGGCGACGGCGTCTGTGGGTGTCCTTCACGCTGCTGGGCCTGATTGCCGGCGTGCTGTTGACCGTCCTTCATCCACCCTCTCCGACAGCGGTCACCCGCGTGCTGGTAGTGCACGCGGACGACCAGCAGGCGCAGCGGAGCACCCTGATGGAGACCGACGTAGCCCTCTGCCAGACCAGCGAGGTCGCCGGAGCTGCGCTGAAACGGATCAACGTCAACGAGCCTCCCGCAGACTTCCTCGCCACCTACCGTTGTGCGGGCGTGACTCCGAACGTCCTGGAGATCACCGTACCGGGACGAAGTGACGGCGACGCGGTCAACCGAGCGCAGGCTCTCGCCGACGTCTTCATCGCCAACCACGTCAAGCGAACCCAGGATGCGGTGGACGCGCAGGTAAAGCCCTTGCTCGACCGACGAGCACGGCTGGAACGTACCCTCGCGATGGTCAACAACACGATCTCCTCGACAACCATCCCTGCCGAGATCGATGCGCTGTACACCGCCCGGGCAGGCATCGCGTCGCAGATTCAGGACTTGGAAAAAAGGTCTGAGGACGCCCGCATCGGAGCCCCCACCGTCGCCACCGGAACCCGAATCGTGGACCCGCCCCGCGCGCTCCCGATCCGGCTGATGCGGGGCGGCATCACCAACGCCGCGGTGGGTCTCGTGCTGGGTCTGGGTGTTGGGCTCGCGGTGGCCGCGGTCCTCGGCGTCACCCAGGAACGTCCCATCCGGCGACGCGACATCGCCGCCGAGCTGGGCGTGTCGATCATCGCCCAGCTCCCTGGTCCGCCTCGCGGTCCCCGCAGGCTGCGGCACCGCTCACGCCATGTCCGCGAGAGGCAGCGGGTGGCCGCGACGCTGGCCCACGTCGTCCGCGGCGCTCACACGTCGATATCGTTGCTTGAGATCGGGTGCCCGGGCACCGCAGCGCCGCTCGCACTCGACATCGCCGAACGGGTCGCTCCCGAGCGCCCGGTAGTGGTCGTCGCCGACCTTAGCCGTGATCACCTGAGTGCGGCCGGCGGGAGGTCAGGCGGCCAGGCACGGATCGTGGACCTCGCCGATCTACCCCTCGATCAGCCTCTCCCGGTCCTGGGGCCGGAACTCTACCTCGGGGTCGGATCGGTCGGCCCCGGGACGTCGTGGGCCGACCTCGGCCGTCTCGGCACCGAGACTCTGCTGGTCGTCCGGGCCGGCTACGCGACCACGCTGGGGCTGCACACCATCGCGCGCCAACTTGCCCATTCGGAGATCTCCGCGATCGGGGTGGTGCTTGTCGCGCCCGATCCGAAGGACCGCTCCGACGGCACGTTGTGGGACGGGCTGCACGCGGTGCTGCGGGGACGGCACGCAACAGCTGACAGCCCTCCAACCCGCGGCGGGCGACCTGTGCCGTCCAGCAATGGCCAACTTGTTCTGGAACCGTCCGCCGCCCCTGATGAGAAGTAGGGATCCCGTGAACATCACCCTGTTCGGACTCGGCTACGTCGGTTCCGTGACCGCTGCCTGCCTGGCCGAATGCGGCCATCACGTCGTCGGCGTCGACACCGACGCGGGCAAAGTGCTGGCGCTGAACGAGAGCCGGTCTCCAGTCGTCGAACCCGGCCTGGACTCGTTGGTGGCCTCGGCGGTGGCCTCGGGTGCCCTGCGGGCAACCGAGTCGGCGCGGGATGGCCTGCGGTCCGCCGACCTCTCCTTGGTGTGCGTCGGCACCCCGTCGGCCGGTAACGGCAGCACGGACCTGGTCCAGATCCGCCGCGTCATCGAGCAGATCGGGGCGGCGCTGGCGGACTCGGACCGTCCGCACACCGTGGTCATCCGTTCGACTGTACCGCCGGGAACCGTCGAGGGGGTCGTGGCACCACTGCTCGAGTCGTCCTCCGGGCGCAAGGTCGGCCCCGACCTCCAGGTGTCGATGTGCCCTGAGTTTCTCAGGGAGGGCTCAAGCGTGTCGGATTTCTTCACTCCGCCCTTTCTCGTGATCGGTGGCACACCTCGGTCGACGGCCGCAGTGCGCGAGCTCTTCGGGTTCCTGGATTGCTCCGTGCACGTCGTCCCGATCCGTGCGGCCGAGAGCATCAAGTACGCATGCAACGCCTTCCACGCGCTCAAGGTGTCCTTCACTAACGAGTTGTCCCGCCTGTACCGATTGCTGGGGGTCGACGCCCGGGAAGTCATGGACGTTTTCGTCGCCGACCACGAGTTGAACATCTCCTCGGCCTACCTGCGTCCCGGCTTCGCCTTCGGCGGCTCTTGCCTGCCCAAGGACCTCCGCAGCCTGCTGCATCTCGCCCGGATGAACTCCGTGGACCTCCCGGTGCTACAAGGGGCGCTTGTCTCCAACGAGATGCTCATCCGCGACCTCGTCGACCGGATTCTGCACACCGTGGAGGAGAACTGCATCACGAACCGGCGGGTGGCTCTGCTCGGCTTGTCGTTCAAGCATCAGACCGACGACCTGCGGGAGAGCCCTAATGTCGCCCTCGCTGAGATCCTGATCGGAAAGGGCATCGATGTGCGGATCCACGACCCCGTGGTCAATCCGGCCCAATTGACCGGGGCGAACCTCCGTTACATCCAGTCTCGCCTGCCCCACCTGCAGAAGTTGTTGCACGACACGGCCCCGAGCGCCCTGGACGGTGCGCGGGTCGCGGTGGTCTCGACGGCTGACCCGCACGTGGTGAGTGCAGTGATCCAGGCGAGACCGCGTGTCGTGTACGACCTGCACGGCAGGCTCGGCGCTGACTTCGAGGCACTCGACGGCTACGAGGGAGTGGGCTGGTGAAATTCACCTCAGGTCGACGCAGGCGGCACGTCTGCATCGTCGTCCAGAATCTCTCAGTGCCGTTCGATCGGCGAGTCTGGCTTGAATGCCAGGCGCTGCGCGATCATGGGTACGAGGTGTCGGTGGTCTGCCCGAAAGGCAACGGAGACCCGAGTTACCACGTGCTGGACGGTATCCACCTCTTCAAGTACCGCGCGTTCCCACCGATCACTCGGCAGGCGATGTTCGTCGCGGAGTACGCCTACTCGGTTCTGGCCACCCTGCTGAACCTGGCCAGGGCGTGGAAGCGTCGGCCATTCGGCATTGCGCAGGTGTGCAACCCACCGGACGTGCTGTGGGCCGCCGTTGCACCTTTCAAGCTGCTCTTCCGCGTGAAGATGGTGTTCGACCAGCATGACCTGTGCCCTGAGCTCTACCAGTCCCGCTTCTCCCAGCAGTCCTCCGCTATCCACCGTGCGCTGCTGCTGACCGAGCGGATCACGTACGCACTTTCCGAGCACGTCATCGCCACCAACGGCTCGTACCGCCGGCTCGCACTGCGGCGGGGGCGGAAATGCGAGACCGACGTCACGGTTGTTCGTACTGGTCCGGACGCCGACAGGATGTCCCGCGGGGAGCCCGATCCGAGCCTGCGCCGGGGACACCGATACCTGCTGGCCTATCTCGGCGTGATGGGACCGCAGGACGGCGTCGACCTGGCTCTGCGTGCGATGCACCACATCGTCCACGACCGAGGCCGGTCCGACGTGGCCCTGACTCTGATCGGTGACGGTGACGCCGCCAAGGAGTTGCGCCGGCTCGCCGCCGAGCTCCGACTGGACGACCACGTGGAGTTCACCGGTCGGGCACCCGATGCATTGGTCGCGCGAATCCTCTCTACCGCGGACCTCGGCCTGTCACCAGACCCGAAGAATCCACTCAACGACGTCTCCACGATGAACAAGACCATGGAGTACATGTCCTTCGAGCTCCCGGTCGTGGCCTTCGACCTCATCGAGACACGGGTCTCGGCCGGGGAAGCGGCTGTATACGCCGAGCCGAATCTGGTCGAGCACTATGCCGACCTGATCCTCGAACTCCTGGAGAACGAGACCCGGCGGAAGAATCTGGGCGCAGTGGGTCGTCGCCGTATCGAGGATCTCCTGGCATGGCGGCATCAGCTACCCAAGTACGTCGGAGTCTACGACCGTCTCTCCAGCCGCTGAAAGGGTATTGGAACACATTATGTGCGGTATCGCTGGTACCTTTCTCTGGCCTGATGGCGGCCCGCTGACCGACCGTCTCACCGCGGCGATCGCCCACCGCGGGCCGGACGGCATGGGCCGCTATTCGCATGCTGCGGGCAATGGTGAGGTGCATCTCGGGCATCGCCGATTATCGATCATCGACCTGTCATCGACCGGGGCGCAGCCGATGGTCCATGACGGTCTTGCGTTGGTCTACAACGGCGAGCTCTACAACTATCTGGAGCTGCGGCGCGAATTAGAATCCGCCGGTGTCCGCTTTCGTGGGTCCTCCGATACTGAAGTCCTGCTCGAGGCGTGGCGCCGCTGGGGGCTGCAGTGCCTGCCGCGGCTGCGCGGCATGTTCGCTTTCGCCCTTTTCGACGAACGGACCGGTGAGCTGTTTCTCGTGCGTGACCAGCTCGGTATCAAGCCGTTGTTCTTCTTGCGCCGCGGCGACGCCGTCGTGTTCTCATCCGAGCTCAAGGCTATCACCACGACCCTTGGTCCGTCCCTGCGAATCGACGACTCGGCGCTGGTGGCCTCGCTGCTCTACTACTGGGTTCCGGATAGTCGTTGCGCCTTCCGCGACGTGGCGAAGCTCCCGCCTGGCACCTGGCGGCGTTACCGACCCGACGGGCGCGTCGAACAGGGCCGTTTCTGGTCGATTCGGGAGGTCGCCGAAGAGGCCGCAGGGGAGCCGGCGCCAGACCTCGACGCCGTCATCGCAGACTCGACACGTCGACACCTGCTCGCGGACGTCCCCGTCGCGACCTTCCTCTCCGGCGGGCTGGACTCGAGCTACCTCACCGCTCTGGCCGCACGCCACCAGGAGATATCGAGCTACACCATCGGCTTCCGGCCCGCGGACACGCGGTGGGAAGCCATGCCGGATGACCTGAGGTATGCGCGCCAGGTCGCCGGGCGCTTCGGCGTCAAACTGGAGGAAATCGAGATCGCCCCCCACATCCTTGACCTACTCCCCCGCATCACCTACCACCTCGACGAGCCGATCGGCGACCCAGCGGCGATCAATACGTTTCTTATCTGTTCGGCGGCTCGGGAGGCCGGCGTAAAGGTGTTGCTGTCCGGGATGGGGGCCGACGAGCTGTTTGGTGGTTACCGTAAGCACCTGGCGAACGTTCTCGCCGTGCGTTACCGAATGGTGCCGGCGTTGCTCAGGAAGCCGGTACTCTCGGCGGTCTCAAGGCTGCCGGTAGCGACCTCTCGGCGCGGGTATCGTTCGGTGCGTTTCGCCAAGCGTTTCCTTTCTTTCGCCGAGCTGCCCGAAGAAACAGCTTTCCGCCGCAGTTACACGATGTACGACCGGCTCGAGCTGTTGGACCTCGTGAACCCGGACCTCTCCGAGGTCGTCGACGACGTGCTCACCGAACACGCGGAGGTGTATTCGGACCAAGCGCTCGGTGACTTCGTCAACCGGATGTGCCTGGCCGATGCGCGGATGTTCCTGCCGGGTCTGAACCTCGCCTACACCGACCGGGCGAGCATGGCCGCGTCCACCGAGGTGCGTGTGCCGTTCGTCGACGTGGAGGTCGTCAAGGCCGCTTTCAGCATTCCGGGTCAGCGCAAGGTCGTGGGCCGCAAGGGCAAGGTCGCACTCAAGGAGGCGGCGCTGTCCATCCTCCCCAAGGAGGTCGTCCACCGACCGAAGGGCCTGTTCAGCGCGCCACTGCGGGCGTGGATGAGCCGCGACCTGGCGCCGATGGTGGCGGAGGTCGTCAACGACGGGATGCTCGTCTCATCCGGGTTCCTGCGGCGAGATGCGCTGCGGCGCCTCGTCGCGGAGGACTCCTCCGGCCACGAGGACCGGTCCAAGCACCTGTGGCATGTGCTGACCTTGGAGCACTGGTACCGGCAAGCGAAGGCGGCCGGTGTCGCATGATCTTCGATAACCAGTGCCGGAAAATGGTCGATAACACCATCGGTAAACCTAGCGATGGTGATGGCATGGACCGTGTCTATGCACCGGTACCGATGGAGGCACGGACGTGAAGCAGATTGTGCAGAATTACAAAACGGGCGAGCTGGCGTTGCTGGACGTGCCGGCACCACTATGTCGACCAGGCGGAGTGCTCGTCCGGACCTGCTACTCGTTGATTTCCACCGGCACCGAGATGATGAAGGTGGGCGAGGCGAACCTGTCGCTGCTGGGTAAGGCGCGCGCCCGGCCGGACCAGGTCGCGAAGGTCCTGCAGAGTGCCGCCGGCGCCGGTCCTGTCGCCACCTATCACAAGGTGATGAACCGGCTCGACTCCTACACTCCGCTGGGCTACTCATCGTGCGGGGTGGTCGAGCAGGTCGGCGCCGGGGTGCACGACGTCACCGTCGGAGACGTCATCGCATGCGCCGGCAACGAGCACGCGCTGCATAGTGAGATCAACTGGGTTCCCACGAACCTCTACACCCGGGTGCCCGACGGCGTCGCCGGCCGGCATGCAGCCTTCGGCACGGTCGGCGCGATCGCCCTGCAGGGCGTGCGGCGCGGGGAGCCTCAGGTGGGTGAGGTCGCGCTCGTCATCGGGCTCGGGCTCGTCGGCCAGCTCGTCGCGCAGCTGTTGAACGCATCGGGCGCGCGGGTCATCGGGGTCGATCCAGTGGCGCAGCGCTGCCGGCTCTCCGAGCAGCTCGGGGCCGAGATCTGCGGCAGCCCTGGCTCGGAGCTGGTCAACAATGCCGTCGACGAACTGACCGATGGTCGCGGCGTCGACCAGGTGTACCTAGCGGCCGGCGGCGACAGCAACGATCCCGTCGAGCTCGCCGCGCGGCTGAGCCGGGACCGCGGCACGGTCGTGGACATCGGCAAATGCAGCCTGGACCTGCCATGGAACGCCTATTACGAAAAGGAGCTGAATGTCCGCTTCTCCCGCTCCTACGGCCCCGGCCGCTACGATCCGGGCTACGAGCTCGAAGGCCGCGACTACCCGATCGGCTACGTGCGTTGGACTGAGCGGCGCAATCTCGCGTGTTTCATCGACCTCGTTGCCAGAAAACGGGTCAACGTCGAGCCGCTGATCTCCCATGTCGCTGATTTCTCCGCGGCAACGCAGACCTACGAACAGCTGAGGACGGGCGAGCTGAAAGCAGTCGCGGTCCTGTTCCGCTACCCGAGCCCCGCTCGCACCGGCGCCGAGCAGCCGGTGCTCCCTGTGACCACAGTGCCGCAGAGCCCCACGGTCCCTGAACGCGCTACCCCCGAACTCGTGGCCCCGCTGATCTCCGGGAACCCGCCGCGGCTGAGCGGCGGGGCGCTGCGTGTCGGCTTCATCGGGGCGGGGAACTACGCCTCGTCCATGTTGTTGCCTCACCTGGTTGGGCGTCTGGACGTCGAGCTCGGGCAGGTCATCACGACCTCGGCGCTGTCGGCTTCCAATGCCCAGCGCAAGTTCGGGTTCGCCTCGGCGTCCACCGATGTCATGGCCATCCTCGGGGACCCGCACATCGACGCTGTTTTCGTGGTGACCAGGCACAGCTCACATGCCGAGCTGGTCTGCCGGGCGCTTGAGGCAGGCAAGGCGGTCTTCGTGGAAAAGCCGCTCGCGCTCACCGAGGCGGAGTTGAGCGACGTGCTCCAGACGGTGGAGAAGTCGGGGAACGACCGGCTACACGTCGGCTTCAACCGCCGGTTCGCACCGTTGCTGGTCGAGGCGAGGGAGCGCTTCGGGAGGCGAGTGGGACCGGCGTCGGTGCGTTACCTGATTAACGCCGGGCGACTCGAGGCGGGTAGCTGGTATCGCCGGCGTGACACCGAGGGCTCGCGCTTCGACGGGGAGGGCGGACATTTCGTCGACACGGTGAGCTGGTGGCTTGACGCCGCTCCCTTGACCGTGTTCGCCGCTGCGACACCGGGGCAGGCCGACCTTCAGGTCGTCCTGCGTTACAGCGACGGATTCCGCCGCCGCTATCACCTACGCGACGACCGGCAGCCCCCGCTTCCCCAAGGAGACCTTCGAGGTCCTCGCCGATGGCAAGGCGTTGCGCTTCGACGACTTCCGGCGGGCTTCGCTGCACAGCGCGCAGCGGTGGACGGCTCCCCGACTGCGCCACCGCTTCCCAGCGCTGGGCCAGGACAAGGGGCAGCGGGCTCAGCTGGATGCCTTCATCAGCTCGGTGCGCTCAGGTGGGCCCATGCCGGTCTCGGTCGGCACGCTCGCCGCGACCACCCGGGCCACCCTGGCGGTGACCCGCAGTCTCGCCACCGGCGCCCCGGTCGAGCTGGTCGCCAGGGCACTCACCCATGGCGACCGACGATGATGGGCCTCGGCTGGTACCTGCGGCGCCTGTCCAGGATGACCCCGGAGGAGGTAGTGGGACGGGCCAAAGCGGTAGCGCGGATCCGCCGCTGGCGCCGGTTTCTCGACGAACCGGCGGCGGTCGACCGGATGTGCCTGCCCGTGCGGCAGTTCTCGGCGGTGCTGCCAGACGGCGTCGCGGCAACGATCCCCCAGGCCACGAAGGCGCGCCTGCTGATAACCGCCGATCGGTTCCTGGAGGGGCGCGCGGAGTTCTTCGGTGTCGCTCGCGATGACCTGGTCGCCCCTGACTGGTCGTTCGACCCGAAGACCGGGCGGCATGCTCCCACCGACGAGTACACGTTCGATATCGACTACCGCAACGAACAGGCCGTCGGGGACATCAAGCAATTATGGGAGCTGTCCCGCCACCACCACCTCACCGTGCTGGCGACGGCCTTCGCCGTCACTGGAGACGACCGGTACGCCTGCCGGGTGGCCGATCACCTGAAGTCGTGGTGGGCAGCGAACCCGCCGTTGCGCGGAGTTCACTGGGTCAGCGGGATCGAGCTCGGCATCCGGCTGCTGTCGTGGGTGTGGGTGCGCCGGCTGCTCGATTCCTGGCCAGGCGCACCCGGGTTGTTCGAATACAACCCGGAGGCCCTGCACCAGATCAGGCACCACCAACGTTGGCTAAGCGCGTTTCCGAGCCTCGGCTCGTCAGCCAACAACCACGCGGTGGCCGAGGCCGCCGGGCAACTCGCAGCGGCGTGTGCCTTCCCCTGGTTCTTCGAGTCGGACCGCTGGCGTGCGGACGCGAAGTGCCTGCTCGACGAGCAGCTCCAGCGCAACACGTTCCCCTCTGGTCTCAACCGCGAGCTCGCGACCGAGTACCACGGTCTGGTGCTGGAGCTGGGCCTGGCCGCGGCGGTCGAGGCCGACGCCGCAGGGCATCCGGTGCCCGACTCGACGTGGCTGGTCCTACTACGGATGTGTGACGGGCTAGCGGCCGTGGTCGACGCAGAGCTGCGACCCCCCCGGCAGGGTGATGCCGACGACGGACATGGGCTCGTCGTCGATGGCGACGGCACCGACCGGTGGGCCTCGTTACTGGCGACCGGCGAGATCCTGTTCGGGCGACTGCCCTGGTGGCCGCACACGGGCCGGGTTGACGCCCGTACGGTGTTACTGACCGCACTCGCCCGGCCACGACCAGCTGCCGTGACTCGCCCCCAACACCGGCCGGTCCACTTCGCCGACGCCGGCCTCACGATCCTGCGAGTGCCACGACGCGACGGCGACGGCGAGCTGTGGTGCCGCTGCGACGCCGGCCCACATGGCTTCCTGTCCATCGCGGCGCACGCGCATGCCGACGCTCTCTCCCTGGAAGTCCGCCACGACGGTGTCGATGTGCTCGCCGATCCGGGCACCTACTGCTACCACGGTCAGCCGGAGTGGCGTTCTTACTTCCGTTCCACGCTCGGTCACAACACGCTGGAACTGGACAGCGCAAACCAATCCGGGTCTGGCGGTCCTTTCATGTGGACCCGACACGCCCGCAGCCGGGTCCTCGTCGCGCACGCCGATGAAGCTGGCATCCACCGGTGGCGTGGCGAGCACGACGGCTATTCTCGACGCGGTTGTCACAGCGTGCACCGGCGATCAGTCGAGCTGGACAGCACCGATCGTGAGTTGCGGATCGTCGACGAGGTGGTCAGCCCCCGACGCCACCGGTGCCGGCTCACCTTCCACCTCGGCCCCCGCATCCGTGCCGAGGTGGCAGGAAACGAGGCGCGGCTGAGCTGGACCGGTAGGAGCCTAGAGCACACTGCCGTGCTCGAGCTTCCCGCTGAGTTGACCTGGACGGCACACCGCGGCGAGATCAACCCGCCACTGGGCTGGTACTCCGCCGGCTTCGGACGCCGGGAACCCGCCTACACCCTGCTCGGGAGCGGCCTCGCCGGCTACCAGACCGCTTCGCTGACCACCCGAGTCTGTTTTGGCCAGTGAACTGCCTGGAGGTATTTGCTGTCGTGGACGCTCGCTCTGGTAGACCCCATCGCCGGGCGGCCGTACCGGCCCTCCTTCTCTTGCTTGGCGGCCCTACCTCCGCACGTGTCTGGGTAGAGCGTCTCAAGGGTAAGGTTCGGACCGATGTGCGCGAAACGGAACGCGCTGGCCTCATTGTTGAATCGGGTTCTTCCGGCCGATTCGTTCGCGATTTTTATGATCTTTACCTTGGTTGGATCGGCCGTCGTGCCACCGAACGCGGCCTGCCTAAACCATTAATATCGCATAGAGCAGAGTCGCTCAGGAAATATCAGGAGGTCGCAGAGGAGCTCGGCACTGCCTGTCGAATCTGGATCGCCCGACTGGATGACAAAACTATCGCTGCTATCATCACGCTAATTCCTGGCGGTTACGTCAGCTACTGGCGTGGATACAGCAATAAAGACTTGTCTGGACGAGTATCTGCGAACCATCTGCTCCACCGGATCGCGATCGAGTACGCGTGTAATTCGGGATTCCTGTGCTACAACATGGGATGGTCGGGCACGGCTTCCCTCGCGGGGTTTAAACGCAGCTTCGGGGCTCTCTCGAGACAATTTTCCGTGTATATTTTCGACCGAATTAAATTGGCGCGGATGGAGGGCTTGAGAAGCGGTCTTGGGCGTGGCGAAGAAATGGTGGTGCGGGATGGATGAGAGCGACATCCAATCCTTCTGGAATTCGCACCCGTGCGGCGACCATATTGTCGGACTAGCGATCCGGGCGCTGCCGTATGACGGACTTCGACAGGGGAGCGCCCTGGCCATACCGTGGCCGGACGCCACCTTCGTTGCGCTCGTCGTCTGGCAGCTGGTTTACATACTCGACTGCGGGTCAGGGATGCCGCTGGTGCTCGCCGGGACGGGACCCCTGCATCGCGTCCTGACCGCCGTCGATCGCAACCTGGAGTTCGGCGATGCCGCCCGCCGCTGCGATGAAGCAGGTTTCACCCTGGCCGTGGGCCTTGCCGCGGTGGTCGCTGGCTATAAGGCTGAGATCGTCAGTTCCGGTTTCCGGGAGCCGTGGTGACCGGGCAGGTCTTCCCCGCCCAGGAGCGGCGCATCGGTGGTGGCGGCCGGGGGGCCGTGTTGACACTGGCGGACCAGATCGTCTCCTCGGCGTCCAATTTCATCGTCGGGATACTGATCGCCCGCGCGGGTGGTGCCGATGCCCTAGGAGCCTTCGGTATCGCGTTTCTCGTCTGGCTAATCGTCCTCGGTGCCAACCGCGCCCTCGTCACCGAGCCAATGATCGTCGGTGGTTCCATGGACAGCGGCAACGCCGAGCTGCAAGAGGGCCTCCTGGCCTCCCTCCTGCTGGCAGTGGGTGGGGCCGGTCTCCTCGTCGTGGCAGGCAGCGTCATGGGGGTGGCCGGTCTCAACCCGGGAGCGGCGTTCGCTCTGGCGCCGTGGATACCGAGCCTGCTCGTTCAGGACTACTGCCGTTCGATGGCCTTCCGGCTGCAACGCCCAGATCGCGCGCTCATCAACGACGTCGTGTTCGCTGTGGTACAAGGAACCGCCACCCTAGGGCTCTTCCTATTCCATGTTGGAAGCGTTTCGGCATTCATCGCCTCGTGGGGCATCGGGGCCACTGGCGGGGCACTCGTCGGGCTGCGCCAGGCCCATATCCGGGTAACCGGTTGCGGCGGAACAGCGCACCTGCGTGCGCTGTGGCCTCGCAGCCGCTGGTTCCTTGCGGAGTTCGGTACCGCCTTCGCGGCCAACCACGGGTACTTGCTCCTCTTGCCGGTGCTGCTCGGAACGGCGGGGTTCGGTGTGTACCGTGCAGGCGCCAGCCTCATCGGACCAGTGGTAGTGATCTTCATCGCCGGCGGCAACGTCGGACTGCCCCAGTCCGTGCGTCAGCTACGACAGGGCGGCATACCGGGCTTCGCCGCCTATACAACGCGGCTGACCTCCGCAGTGGTCGCCCTGACCGTCTTGTACTGTGGCATCATGGCGATTTTCGCCGTACCGATACTGCGGCTGACCTACGGGGAGAAGTTCACCGGCGGAGCCGTGATCACCCAGCTGACCGGGGCCGACTACGTCATCACGGCGTTCGGCTTCGGGTTCGGCGTGGCTATGAAAGCGGCAGGCCAGATGGGGAAGCTATGGGTGACGAGGGCAGTCAGTGCGGCTGTGGCGATTACGGGTGTAATCGTACTCGCCAACTCTTTCGGCCTCACTGGTGCCGGATTCGCGGCCGTCGCGGCCGGCGCCGCGTACACCGGGGGCGTGACCGTGGCCTACCGACGACTACGCAAGCGCATGTCTGCCGCTACATCTGATTCAGAGAGCGTTTTGAAACTCGGTTAGGCTCGCGTCGGCGTGTCGTGATCTTGAGATGAGGAACTTCCGGTAGCTGGGTGGTTGTCGACGCCAGCCACCTACCGGGAGTTCGTATGTCAATCTCGTCTGTCTGCGTGTCTGCTGATCGCCAGGATAACAATGATCAATATGACTCGGAGCCTGCCGCACTGATCAGGCGACGCAACGGCAGACTAGCTCATCTGGTAGGAGCGACAGGTCACCCAAGCGACCCATGCCCAGCCGAGCATGAGGCTCACTCGTTGATGAGTGTGTTGATGATTGTTAGTGATTCTCGGTCTCCTAGGGAGGCGACGCGTAGTCGGTCGAAGGCGAGGGTGTAGGCCTGGGTGTGTTGTGGGCGCATGAGGTAGTCGGCGCTGGTGAGTCCTTCGATGTAGACGACGGTTCGGGATTGGCCTAGGTCGAGGAGGTGGAATGACATGCCGAGTGCGGCGTGTGCGCCGCTGGTGAGGGGCATGATTTGGATGGTGACGTTGGGTAGTTGGGCTAGTTCTCGTAGTCGAAGGAGTTGGTCGTGGTGGACTTGGTGGCCGCCGACGGTGCGTCGTAGGGCTTCTTCGCCGAGGACGACCCAGAGCAGTGGTGTGCCGCTGTGCAGGCGTTCCGCCCGGTGTTCCCGGTTGGTGGCCATCTGTTCGATGTCGGCTGGCGGCACGGTGATGGAGGTGGACAGGAGCGCTCGGGCGTAGTCGCGGGTTTGGAGCATGCCGGGGATGAAGTCGCCGAAGAATAGTTTGATTTCGGTTGCGGTGGCTTCGAGGCTGACGTACTTGCTGGCCCAGTCCGGCACGCGGGCTGGTGTGGTTTTGCGTCGGGCTTCCTCGCCGAGTCGTTGTACTCGTTCGGTGGTGGCGTTGTCTGCGTGGTAGAGGGTGAGCAGGTCAGAGAGTTCGGCGGCGGTCAGTCTGACTGTTCCGGTCTCGACTTTGCTGACCTTGGCGCGGTACCAGCCCAGTGCGGTGGCGGCGTCGTCGGTGGTGATGGTGGCTGCTTCGCGGAGGGTTCGTAGCTCGCCGCCGAGCATGATGCGTTGGACGAGTGGTCCGGGATCTTGCTCGGTCACGTGCACAGTTTGCCCCCACCGTTGTTTCCTTGACACGCCATACCTCCCAGGGACCGATCGGTAGGTTCAAGTATCTCTACTAGGATTCCTGGTGTAGTTTCTGAGGTGTGGGGTGGTGTCCGGGTCGCTCTGGTGTCTGGCGTGGTTGCTTGCTCGGGAGGAGGGATCAGAGGTGGTCGACGCGGTGCTGGCCCGGGCAGTCGTCGGTCTTCAGGTCTGCCTTGTCCACGCCCGGTTACGCCGGGGGCGCTGTCACCGGCAGACGCAGCGCGCCGGATGGGCGGCCCTACGGGTGCCCGATTTCCAGTTCCGCACCACCAAGACCTCGGCTGGCAGCCGGTCGAGCAGTCCCTCCCGGCTTCCGGCTCCTGGCGGCTGGCCGGATTCCCACTCCGAGGTGGCACACACCCTGCCAGCTCGATTTCACGGCCCGTGGCGCGACGCCGACGGCACCCCGATCGCCCGGCAATGTCGGGTTGATGAAGTCGGAGTCGATAAAAACCACGGGGAATTATCGTCCCGGTTGCCTAAGGAAGGGCAGGTAATCGGCCGTGGCATGACCCGTCTGATTATACGGTTTGGCGATGAGAACAATGTGATCTGCATTCGACCCCACCTGGTGTGCGCACTCACGATAGCGGGCGGTTGCTAATGCCCACGACACCGCCCCCGCAGCGCGGGAACAACCCAACGACAGCAACCACGCCGATCCCCAGAGCGGACACGAGGCTGCGGCTACCGGACCAGACTGTGGCCTGGCTAGCCGAACACCCCCACGCTCGTAGAGTGGTCGCTTCGCTGTGGGACAAGCTCACCGAACTGGAGCAAGCCGGTCACCACCCTGACACCATCGCAGCACTACGAAACGTCCTCACCCACCATCAGCCCACCTCAGCGGGTCGCTGCCGTGCCTGCCGCCGCCTCAACTGGCGCCACCTGTGGCGCCGCCGAGTCTTTCCCTGCCTGGTGTGGCACCAGATCCGCGGCGAACTGCTCGGCGTGTTCGCCAGCGCCGATCGCCGCCGCCAGTCGGCCATCGTGGCCGGTCACAGCACAGCCTCTCCCTCCCGCTAGATCCCCAGCCGGCCGCTGGCTTTGGGCGCTCCTCCCCGCTTCGGTTTCCGGCCGACAGCCGGTCCTATGCAGGCACTCGGCGTCCTGAATCGCGAACCTGATCCGGAGGAATCTGAACGGTCATCGCCGGATTGTCGAGATCACCTTCGTGGCGTCCTTGGTCTTCGACCCCAGAACTGCGCGCCACGGTGCCAGTCACCGGAGGCCATCCGCGGTACCGGCACCGGATCGTTAGGGCGCGGCCCGTTGGGACGACGGCAAGCTCTCATTCTCATCAAGCGCACCTCGCCGCACCATCCGTGCCGTCGCGGCTACATGCACCGCAACGTGCGAGGCGCCGAAATTGATCCGCAACGTTTCACCTACGGGTGGCTGAATCCCCACTAATCTGGTGGCCACCGTACCTATCCGCACATCGACGTCGCCGTATCGTTACGCACGCAGTCTCATCCGCCACCTTCGCGCCGGGTAAGGCCGTTCATTGATAGTGGTCGAACTCGACGGCGCGAACCGCTGTGATGAACGTGTTCCACTCGCTGTTGGTGACGGTAATGATGGGACCGGTTTTGTTCTTGCTGTCGTGTACGGCTGTCCATCCGTGCCCGTGGGCTACCTCAACACAGTTGCTGGCCCCGCTGCTGCGACGTGACTTGTACCAGGTGCTGTCAGGGATGGCGGGCATGTGCCTCACTCCTCTCACTCGTTGATGAGTGTGTTGATGATTGTTAGTGATTCTCGGTCTCCTAGGGAGGCGACGCGTAGTCGGTCGAAGGCGAGGGTGTAGGCCTGGGTGTGTTGTGGGCGCATGAGGTAGTCGGCGCTGGTGAGTCCTTCGATGTAGACGACGGTTCGGGATTGGCCTAGGTCGAGGAGGTGGAATGACATGCCGAGTGCGGCGTGTGCGCCGCTGGTGAGGGGCATGATTTGGATGGTGACGTTGGGTAGTTGGGCTAGTTCTCGTAGTCGAAGGAGTTGGTCGTGGTGGACTTGGTGGCCGCCGACGGTGCGTCGTAGGGCTTCTTCGCCGAGGACGACCCAGAGCAGTGGTGTGCCGCTGTGCAGGCGTTCCGCCCGGTGTTCCCGGTTGGTGGCCATCTGTTCGATGTCGGCTGGCGGCACGGTGATGGAGGTGGACAGGAGCGCTCGGGCGTAGTCGCGGGTTTGGAGCATGCCGGGGATGAAGTCGCCGAAGAATAGTTTGATTTCGGTTGCGGTGGCTTCGAGGCTGACGTACTTGCTGGCCCAGTCCGGCACGCGGGCTGGTGTGGTTTTGCGTCGGGCTTCCTCGCCGAGTCGTTGTACTCGTTCGGTGGTGGCGTTGTCTGCGTGGTAGAGGGTGAGCAGGTCAGAGAGTTCGGCGGCGGTCAGTCTGACTGTTCCGGTCTCGACTTTGCTGACCTTGGCGCGGTACCAGCCCAGTGCGGTGGCGGCGTCGTCGGTGGTGATGGTGGCTGCTTCGCGGAGGGTTCGTAGCTCGCCGCCGAGCATGATGCGTTGGACGAGTGGTCCGGGATCTTGCTCGGTCACGTGCACAGTTTGCCCCCACCGTTGTTTCCTTGACACGCCATACCTCCCAGGGACCGATCGGTAGGTTCAAGTATCTCTACTAGGATTCCTGGTGTAGTTTCTGAGGTGTGGGGTGGTGTCCGGGTCGCTCTGGTGTCTGGCGTGGTTGCTTGCTCGGGAGGAGGGATCAGAGGTGGTCGACGCGGTGCTGGCCCGGGCAGTCGTCGGTCTTCAGGTCTGCCTTGTCCACGCCCGGTTACGCCGGGGGCGCTGTCACCGGCAGACGCAGCGACTCACCGCGCGAAAGCCTCACCAGGTACATGTCACTGTCTTCTGCCTGCTCACCGACTCCGGGGTCAGGAGTGTCATGTGACTAAGCCCTTTCCGGCGCAGCCTCAACTGCGAGACACGGCTGGTAAGCAGGCCACGTACTCCGATTCGATACACCGCAGGGTCTTTGTGAAAGGCAACGGTGGGGTAGATGCAACGGTGATTGTGATAGTGCAACAGGGGTATGTATGGGTATCCATCATGCCACCATTTACTTGGGAGGCGATCATGAATCCAGGAAAGGTTGATGAGTTGATTCATGCGCTGAAGTTGGCTCGCGAGGATGCGGTGAAGATTGCAGCGGCGCACGGCAGACCGGCATCTCACGGAGACGCAGGAGTCCAGGAGATCAGAGGTGGGACTGTAGTAGCAGTAAATAAGACCAAAGACGCTAAAAAGTTCAGACGTGATACAGGAAGGCCGAAAGCTGCTGACTGAGTTGGCCGACTCGACAGGGATATGACATCGTTGGGCATGCGCATCATGGACCGCGGCGCGGGCGTTGCCGAACAGAAGGGTTTTCAAGGCAAATAAAAGATCGTCGGCGGCGTGTCCGCGGTGGAGGAAGGTGTCTTTTTCTCTATACCCAACAACCCGGCGATCGGTTTTGCCTCTCTCACCCTGACACCGCAGGGAGGCCGGCACCGCGAACGTTTTTCTTTGCCGGCTTATTCATCGACAACGCGGGGAAGATCATCATTGCGCTGCTGAACAAGCTGGGGCTCACCGGACCGATCCAGCCGCCTTTCTCGGCCGTGCGCATCAGCTGACGCAGGGCGCCTTCCCAGCGCCGCTGGCGCCGAGCTTGTCGTTGGAAAGCGGCTTGAGCGCTTTGGCCTGCTCGCTGGCTCGGCGGCCTTACGGCTTGCGTGCCACGGCGCCGTAGGCGGAGTCAAGGGGCTTGTCCGTGCCGATCTCGGTAGTGGCCGGCCGCCACTGGCTAATCGACACCAGTCCCGGGTCCACCATCTCCAGACCTTCGAAGCACTGGCCGATCTGCTCGTTGCTGCGGGGGATGTAGGGCACCCCTCCGGTCTTCGTGTAGGCCTCGCAGAGGTCGACGTAAGCCTGGTTTGTGTCGTTGCCGTCCCACAACACGAGGTAGCTGCCAGACGGGACGGCGCCCATCACCCGGCCGACGATCGAGTGCGCGTCGTCGAATGTGGCAACGTGGCCTAGCACGCCCATGAACATGACCCCGATCGGCTGGTTGAAGTTCAGCACGTTGCGGGCATCGGCGATGATCATGTCCGGATCGTTGAAGTCGGCGTCGAGGTAGGCGGTGACCCCCTCCGGGGTGGTGTTGCGCAGCAGGGCGCGGGCATGGACCAGGACCAGCGGGTCGTTGTCGACGTAGACGATCTTGGATTCGGGTGCGACTTGCTGGGCGACCTCGTGGGTGTTCTGCATCGTGGGCAGACCGGTGCCGATGTCGAGGAACTGCCGGATGCCGGCCTCACTGGCCAGGTAGCGCACGGCGCGGATGAGGAACTGCCGGGATTGAACAGCCATGGTGATGATGTCCGGGTACACCATGACGCCGGCGTCACCGGCGGCACGGTCCACCTCGTAGTTGTCCTTGCCGCCCATCCAGTAGTTCCAGATTCGCGCCGAATGCGGCACACCCCTACTGATCTTGGCGGCCAGCTCGTCGCGCGGGTGGTCGGGCTGCTCGTCGGCCATATGTCAGTCTCCTAGGTGAACGATTTCGGTGCATGGCGGGTGCTGCAGTCGATGTGCGTAACCGGGACGCGCTGTGACGGTACAAGAGCCCGGCTATGGCCCGGACTGTTATGGGGGCTTCAGCGCGTCGGGGGTCTGGGTCGAGATCGTGGATAGTCGCCGCGACGAGCGAGCTGAGGCCTGCCGGGGGCATGGCGTTTGTGGAGGTGGCGAGATGCCGTTCGCTCAACCTTTCAATTGGCGGCCTGCGAATTCCCTGCTTGGCGCAGTCGCAGCGCGACTGCCCAGCCTCCGTGTGGCCCGTTGATGAGTACCGGTGGCTTGGCCTCCAGGCCGGTCAGCGCAGGAATCCGATCCGCCGAAACCAGCACCAGCCGGGTACCTGCCTCGGCGGCCACTGCCACGATGTCGTGTGCCGGCAACAGCGGATCCACCGGCAGCGGCACTGCACCTTGCTGGATCACGCCGGCGAAGGCCTCGGCGAAGCCGGGACCTTCGGACAGCATGATCAGTACTCGATCGCCAGGACGCGCGTCGAGTTCGGCCAGCGCAGCGACGACTGCAGTCGTTTGGTCAGTCGGTTTGGGATAGCTCTCATCGATGATTCTGTGTAGGAAGCTGATGGTGTCGGTGGGTGACTCCGCCTGGATGCACAGATTGTCCATGATCTCCAGGTATTCGACGGTGTCGCGACTCCTGTCCAGGTAGACGGCATTGGTGAGGTGTTCGAGATAGACGACGTCGGGCAGGTCGGGCTGGGAGAACCGTAGAATGGTGAACGGGCCACCTGCCGCGGCGTGGCCACCGGCGCCGAACGGCACGATCTGCAGTATGACGTTGGGTCGCTGGGCGACCTCGATCAGATGCAGCAGCTGTGCTCGCTGGATCTTCTGATCACCCAGCGGTCGCCGGAGTGCGGCCTCATCCAGCGCCACCCACAGGTCGGGTGCCCCAGGTCGGCTCAAGAACGCTTGACGGGCCATCCGCAACGCGACGCGACGCTCGATCTCACCGTAAGACACGTGCAGGTGGCGCAGCAGCATGACGGCGCGGGCATAGTCCTCGGTCTGCAACAACGCGGGCACGAGCTGGGCCTCGTAGACGCGGATGACCGACGCGGACTGTTCCAGGCCGAGGTAGGTCTCAAACCAGTTCGGCAGCACGTCGCCGTATTCGCGCCACCAACCGGGTGCGTTGGCTTGGCGGGCGAGGGTGAGAAGCGTCTCGCGTTCCTCGGCGTCGGTGACGCCGTAGAGGGTGAGCAGGTCGGCCACATCGCGTTCCTTGGATGCGACCCTGCCGAGTTCGAGACGGCTGATCTTGCTACCGGATGCGCGGATGGTGTAACCGGCGGCTTCACGGGTGATTCCGCTGGCCTCGCGCAGCCGACGTAGGTGGCTGCCCAGAGCGATGCGCAGTGCGGTTGGCTTCCCCTGCCACAGGGCCGGATTAGGTCGAAGGGACAGGTCGCGATCTGGTTGAGCTCTCAAGACTTCCCCTAGGGTGAGCGCGGCGGCCTCCCTACACCACCGCAGAGTTCGCCGCAATCGGCCCGATATAGTCGTGTCTGGTGGTGAGTGTCACCGTTCCAGCGATGGCGGCCAGGGTACGCTCCGTTCGCTGCTGCGGGAAACGCTGGACACCCACTTCGTCCTGCTCGGGATGAGCAGCTCAGGCACCTCCGGTCAGAAACCGCCGACCCCATGGTTCCTGGTGCACGCTCGCATCAGCCGGGACTACACACAGTCACGAGCGCAGGCTGATCGTCTGATCTTGCCCCTCTCGGCCTGCTGGTCGGGTCCGTCATCGGTCAGTTCGACGGTGCAGGCCTCCTCGCCGCTAGTGGACTTCAGCGGCAACACTGGACCGTGCTCGTTTGGACAGCGACCCGCCTTGCATCCATGCAGATGCGGACCGTGAGAATTCAACGCCGACCGGCGTCGGAGCGGTCCCCTGGTAATACGCAGATCCGTGAGGTTGTAACGGACGGCCTGACGTCGCAGATATTCACCTTGAGAGGACTGATTTCGAACTCTTAAGGGATTGCACCCATACGGAAAGTGACAATCGTGTGGGTCTCTGTTTCCACTTTCGAAGGACCTTGGAGGAAGCATGGTTTCGTGCTCCACCGCAGGGGACTCGGCAGCGCATCCTGCTGCGATCGGTTACGTGCGTTGGACTGAGCGGCGTGATCTCGCGTGTTTCATCGACTGACGGATGTCGCAGGAGCCCACCAGTCGACGCAGCCTCGCGGAATCATCGGCGACCAGCGAACTCGTCAACCTACCGCTCGCGTGGATTGAACCACCGCTACGGATGAAGAGCACGGATCGTGGAGAAAGGGAGCCGCGCCATGGCCTCGGCACCGCAAGTACCTAAGACCGGCCCGTCCCCGGCGGTCGACAGCTCACCACCGATCGAGCACCGCCCCGCATCTCTCACGGAGTCCTACTGTCGAGCCCGGGACCACAGGGGAGGCGGTGGACTCTTCACCGTGCGCGTGAACGATCCCCTCGGGTCCTGGGTCGCGGCCGTTGCTATCCGCTTCGATGTCCATCCCACTGTTGTCACCCTCACGGACCTCGTGCTGGCCCTGAGCGCAAGTGCGGTCGTCATCACCCAAGCAGATCATCTTCATGCTGGATGGTTACCGGGGTTGCTCGCGCTGGTGCTCTGGCAGCTTTCCTACGTCTTGGATTGTGCGGATGGTCAGGTCGCTCGGGCAACCGGTAAAGCGAGCTCCTTCGGCGCGAGGGTCGACGTTCTGGTGGATTTCTTCGTCCACGTGGCAGTCATTTGCGCCCTTGCCACCGTCCTCACTCAGCGGGCACACTTGCCTGTCGCCCTCCTCGTCGGCTGCGCCATTCTTTGGCCATTGAATCTGTTCATCGGTGCACTTGCTCGATCCGACGGGAACACTGGGCATTCGTTCAGCCGGCGAGGGGGCATCGTCGCGGTTATCAAGCTGGTCCGGGATACCGGATTCATTCTGTTCGTCGTGGGGACGTGGCTATCAATCAACCCTCAAAGCATTGTAATCCCGGTCATCGCCGTCAGTGCGGTCAATGCCCTCTTCCTGCTGGTCAGTATCGGCCGGGAAGCGTATCTGAGTATGCACCGGACGTAAGACCATGATTGTTTCGAAGAAGAGGTGTGAATCGTGAAGGCAATCATCCTCGCCGCCGGGATCGGCAGGCGCATGCGTCCGCTCACAGACAACTGCCACAAGGCGCTGCTGGAGGTGGGCGGCCAGACCATCATGGGGCGTATCCTCGAGGGGTTGGAGGCGAACGGCATCATAGAGGTCTACGTCGTCACCGGCTACCGGGCGGATGACGTCGAGAGCTACGTGAACCGTGAGTTCGGAGGCCTCCAGTGTACGTTCATCCGTAATGAGAGATTCGCCACGACCAACAATATCTACTCGATGGCATTGGCCATGGAGGCGATAGAGCTGGATGCCGACGTGGTCCTTATCGAGTCGGATCTGCTCTACGAGCCCTCCGTTATCACCAGGCTGCTGAAGTCCGAGCACCCCAACGTCGCCCTCGTCGACAAGTACCGCACTGGCCTGGACGGAACGGTCGTGTCGGTCTCTGCGGACAAGGTCATCACGCAGGTGATCCCATCGTCGTTGCAAGCCGCAAGCTTCGACTTCTCCGACAAGTTCAAGACACTGAACATCTACAAATTCTCCGCCGATTTCTGCCGTACCACCTTTCGAAAATTGCTCAGCTACTATGCTCGGATCATCGACGAGAACTGCTACTACGAACTAATCCTCGGAATTCTCATCTATATGCAGCAGGTCCGGATCCATGCCGAGATACTCGAGGGTGAGCTGTGGGCGGAGGTTGACGACCCCAACGATCTCCGCGCGGCAAGCTTCGCGTTCGTACCGTCCAGCCGACGACAGCATCTCGAGTCGTCCTGGGGGGGCTATTGGATGACGCCCGTCACGGACTTCGCGTTTATCCGAAACATGTACTTTCCCAGTTCGTCCATGATATCGCAGTTGCGGGCCTCCTTGCCGGAGTTGGTCGTGAACTACGGTTCGGCCCAGCCTTTCCTCGATGAGAAACTCGCTTACTTCCTCCGGTGCGGATCCGATCACGTACACTTATTGAACGGTGCGTCGCAGTTCTTGTCGCCCATGCTGCGGCGGTGGTTCCGTTCCGATCGGGTGCTCCTGCCGAAGCCCACTTTCGGCGAGTACGGCCGGCTCTTCCCCGGAGCGTTGACCTACGGGGATCGGGGTATCGTCGATCTCGACGAAGTCGAACGCAAGGCTGCCGGCGCCGATCTTGTCGTTATCGTGAACCCCAACAACCCGACCGGCACGACTGTTCGCACCGAGGAGATCCAGAACCTGGCTACCCTCCTCCCGGACAAGATGCTGCTTGTTGACGAGTCCTTCATCGAGTTTTCCGGACAGCCGTCGCTACTGCCGTGGGCGGAAGCGACGGATGCGGCGAATATCGTGGTGCTGAAGAGTCTGAGCAAGAGTCTGGGTGTACCTGGGCTGCGCCTCGGGTACGTTTTCACGGTAAACGCGGATTTTTCGGCACGTATTCTGGACGAAATACCCTTGTGGAATGTGAACTCTGTCGCCGAGCATTTTCTCGAAATTATCCTGAAGTATCGTAACGAGCTGGACTCCTCCGTGGCCGCGACGATAATCGACCGGGAGGTGTTCGTGGCGGCCCTGCGTGAACTCGATATTATCGGTGAAATTTTTCTGAGTGGCGCCAACTTTGTTCTCGTGAATCTCTTGATGAAGACAGAAATAGCTGAACGACTTGCCGACGAACTGCTCGAGCGTGACAACATCTATGTGAAGAACGTGTCGTCGAAGTTCGACGATGGACGCGTCTACTGGCGTCTCGCTGTACGAAATCCGATGGACAACGAGCGCCTGTGCGACCGTCTGCGCCGGCGGTCTACCGGATTAATTTAAGAAAAGTTCGACGCGGAAGGAATCATCGGGTCAGCACCCTGCTGCGGAGGGCCGCGTCCGACTTGTCACCCAGCGCGACAATCGCGGCACCCAGTGCCGTCGGCTGCAGCCACCCGGACGCGACGTAACGACTAGCCCCGCCTGGCCGATTTCACTAATGGTGAGAACGCATAGTGGTGTGCTGGCGTTCGAGTCGGCCGGAAACGGCATCCTGATCCCATGACCAGAGCTGACAGATCTGCTGCCAATGCGAAAGAGGAGGCCGGCTCATGTCGGTGGGGTCGAGACACGCGGTGGGGCTTCGACTCGGAAGCCGACCACGAGGCTCCGCTACCGTCACCCACCGTGCTGGGCACGGCTCGCTGCGTCGGACACAGCTCGTCGCGCTGCTTGTCCTGTCCTCGGTCGTCGCCGCATGCAGTGCCGGGTACAACGCCGGCCACAACGTGTCACCACCGCCGGCGCCCGCGGCGCCGGCGCGGCTGACCGAGCAGGTCGCGGCGATCTGTGACCACCAGGATGGCGGTCCGTCATCCCCGCCACCAGGCGCGGTCGTCATCGACCCCGCGGTCGAAGGCGATCTGGCTGCCAAGACCAGGGCCAACCGGCCGGGAACGACGTTCTGGCTGCGTCCGGGTACGCACATGCTGGGCACGGACGAGTTCGATCAGGTCGCGCCGAAGGACGGCGACACGTATCTGGGAGCCCCGGGTGCGATCATCGACGGCCGCGGGCTGAACCGTTACGCCTTCACGACCCGGGCCAAGGACGTGACCATCCGATACCTGACGATCCGTGGCTTCATCCCACCTCAGGACCAGGGCGTCGTCAACCACGACTCCGGTGACGGCTGGGTCATCGAGCACAACACGATCGAGGGCAACAAGGGCGCGGCGCTCATGGCCGGCGCCCATCAGCAGGTCCGGCAGAATTGCCTGCGGAACAACGGCCAGTACGGGATGAACGCCTACCAGCGGGGCAACGCGATCGTCGGCCTCGTCGTCGAGCGCAACGAGATCGTCGGCAACAACACCGAGGACTGGGAGGCGAAGGCCCCGGGGTGCGGTTGCATCGGAGGCATCAAATTCTGGGCCGTCAACGGCGCGGACGTGCGATCGAACTGGATCCACGACAACCGCGGCCCGGGCCTGTGGGCGGACACGAACAACAACGATTTCCTTATCGAGAGCAATCTCATCGAGAACAACGATGGCGAGGCCGTCTTCTACGAGACGAGCTACAACCTCGTCCTGCGTAACAACGTGCTGCGGCACAACACGCTGGGAGAGGGCAAGGAGTTCGCCGACCGGCACGACGACTTCCCGGTCGGGACCGTCTACCTGAGCGAATCCGGGGGCGAGCCGCGGGTGCCGGCCCGCACGGACAAGATCGACGTCTACGACAACGACTTCGAGGACAACTGGTCGGGGATCACGGCATGGGAGAACGCCGACCGCTTCTGCAACAGCGCGGCCAACACCTCGGCCGGTGACTGCACGCGACTGGTGGCGACGGTGGCGATGTGCTCGCAGCCCGCCATCGCCGCCGAGCCGCTCTACAGCGACTGCCGGTGGAAGACGCAGCGGGTGGACATCCACGACAACACGTTCACCTTCACTCGCGCGGTCGTCGGGTGCTATCCAGGATTCGCCGGCAGGATGGCGGTCTTCTCCAACTACGGCACCTTCCCGGACTGGTCGCCCTATCAGGGGGAGGTCATCCGGCAGGCGATAACCCGTGATCAGCACGTTCAGTGGCGGGACAACCGCTACACGGGGCCGTGGACGTTCGTGTGGGCCAGCGACGGCCGCTCGTTCAGCGTCGCTGACTGGCAGGGCGACTCAGCGCGGCAGGACGCGGGCAGCACCTTCGCGACCAACGAGTCCGACCCGGCGTGTCGATGAGGATACCGGGGAGCCGAGAATCGAGCGTGCGAGATGAATGAGAGCGACGTCCAGGAGTTCTGGAGGTCGCATCCGTGCGGCGACCACATCGTGGGCGGCCTGCACGATGCGTTCGCCGACGACTTCGAACGTTTCTTCACCGCCTACGACGCCTGGCGGTACCGCCAAGAGGCCCACATCCCGTCCTGCCTGGACCGGGTCGACTGGCGCGACCGGAAGGTGCTGGAGATCGGGCTCGGGCAGGGTACGGAGTCGGAACAGATCATCCGGCGGGGCGGTCGCTGGTCCGGCCTCGACCTCACCCAGGAGTCGGTCGACCGGGTGCGCGCGCGACTGGCGATCCGGTCGTTGCCGTGTGACGATCTGCTGCGGGGCAGCGCCCTGGACATCCCATGGCCGGACGCGACGTTCGACATCGTCTTCAGCCACGGCGTCCTGCACCACATCCCAGACATCCGGTCGGCCCAGGCGGAGATCCACCGGGTCCTGAAGCCCGGCGGGACCCTCGTCGCGATGCTCTACTCGCGGGCATCGCTGAACTACCAGCTCAGTATCAGGGTCGTTCGCCGGGCCGCTCTCGCCGCGGCCTACCCGCTGCGGCACTCACGGTTCCTCCGCAGGGCCTCGCCGGTACTGCGCCAGCATCTGGACAACGCGGAACGCGAGGGTCTGCGCCGCTACCTCGCCCTGGACAACTTCACGCACCGGAACACCGACGGCCCGCTGAATCCCTACGCGCGGGTCTACTCAGTGCGGGAGGTCGCCGAGGCGTTCCCCGACTTCGACTTGGTCGACTCGTATACACGCTACCTGCACGCCCCCCCGTTACCCGTGCGCAGGCTCCCGGCGGAGCGTTGGCTCGGCTGGCATCTGTGGGTGCACCTGCGGGCGCGACCCGCGCCGGGACAACCGGACGCCCTCCCTCGTTGGCGAGGCGGGCAGCCGTGAGTGAGGTGAGGCGGGGGTGTGGTGACACCACCCCTACCGCCCTGCCGCCCACGGACCCGCTGGGCGGCGCACTCGACGGCCACACCCACACCCCGCGCGTGGTCGGCGTGATATGGGCTCTGCTGCTCTTCAACACACTGAGCTACACCACGGTCGCCCAGATCATCCCGTTTCCGCGCTCTGTCGCCCAGATGGCCACGATGGGTGCGCTGGCGACCGCGTTCGGATTGGCTCTGCTCGTCAACAACCGGCGCGTGCGGGTGCGACCGAGCGCGTACTTACTCCTGCTGAGCCTGCTGGCGGTCGTCAGCATCGCGTCGAGCATGCGACTGGAGTCAGGGCTCGGGTCACTCTTCCGCTGTTTCCGGCTGACCCTGTTCGTGGTGACGCTATGGTTGATCTCGTCGTGGTGGCGCGGCGACCTTCGCTTCGCCCGCTATCACGTGCGCGTCCTGGGCGGGGTGCTCCTCACCGTGCTGGCGGGCCTCGTCATCTCGCCGGGCTCGGCGTTCTCCGGACCCGACGGCCGACTGGTCGGGGCGATCTGGCCGATCCCAGCGCCGCAGGTCGGCCAGTACTGCGCCATCGGGACAGGGCTCGCTGTCATGCTCTGGCTCACGCGGAACATCGACGGTCGCAGTGCCGCTGTCGTCGCAGTGCCTGCGGTCGGTCTCCTGCTGCTGAGCCACACCCGCACCGCGTTGATCGGTCTCGTCGCGGCGCTCGCGCTGGCCGTCCTCAGCCTCGCGTTCACCGAGGTGCGCGCCCGGCGTTTTCTCACTGTGGCCGCCGGGTTCGGCATCGTCGTCGCGGTGACCTTCGGTCAGGTTGTCCAGAACTGGCTAACCCGCGGCCAGAACGCCGAGGAGCTCTCCAACCTCACGGGCCGGCAGAAAGTGTGGGACCTCCTCCTGGCGCAGGAGCGCACCCTCGGCGACAAGGTCCTCGGAGTCGGCCTGACCGACAAGTCCTTCGCCGGCCTCCCGATCGACAACAGCTGGCTGTCGATCTACAACGACCAGGGTTGGGCGGGCCTCACGATCGTGGTCGCCATCCTCGGCGGCCTGCTCGTCACCGCGGTGCTGCGACCCCCGTCGCCGGCGCGAGCGTGCGCCGTGTTCCTCGTCCTCTACTGCATCTTCGCCTCGTATACGGAGGCCGGACTCGGCGACGCGTCCCCGTATGTGCTGCACCTGGCCGTGGCTGCCTCGCTGCTGGTGCTGGATCGCGCCGCGACCAGCCCGGCCGCCCCCGACCCCCGATGGGTGCCGGCATGAGCGCGGCGCGGAAGTTGCGGGTGCTCGTGATCCACAACAGGTACCGTTCCGACCAGCCGAGCGGTGAGGACCGCGTGGTCGACCAGGAGAGGGCACTCCTGGCCGACGCCGGGCACCGGATCAGCACGTTCGAGCGGCGCAGCGACGACATCGCCGGCATGTCCCTGCTCGGGAAGGCGGCGGTTCCCTTCCGCGTCCCGTGGAACGCCGCGGTGCGCTCCGAACTCGCGACCCGGCTACGGGTGGATCGGCCGGACGTCGTGCACATCCACAACACCTTCCCGCTGCTGAGCCCGGCTGTCGTAGCCGCGTGCAACGATGCAGGCGTGCCCGCAGTGGCGACACTGCACAACTACACGATGGTGTGCCCCACCGGCACCCTCTACCGCGATGGCCGCGTGTGCACCGACTGCGTCGGGTCGGCGCCATTTCCCGCGGTCCGCCACGGGTGCTACCGGGGTTCGGTCCCTGCTACCGTCCCGCTCGCGGTGAACCTGGTAGTCAACCGCCGCCGCTGGTGGTCGGGGGTGGCTCTGTTCTTCTGCATCTCGAACGCCCAGCGCCACATCCTCGTCCAGGCCGGGATGCCGGCGCGGCGGCTGGCCGTCAAGTACAACTTCGTCGTCGATCCGGGCAACCGGCGCAGCGGTCCCGGCGAGTACCTCCTCTACCTCGGGCGGCTCACAGACGAGAAGGGCGTGCGCCAACTGACTACCGCGTGGGATCAGCTCCGGGCCTGCGGCGGTCTCGGACTTCCGCTGGTGTTCGCTGGTGCGGGACCCCTGCACGGCGAGCTAGCGCAGTGGGCGCAGGACCGGCAGGACGTCCGGTACCTCGGCCTGCAGACCAGGGCGCAGTGTGCCGAGCTCGTGGCGCGCGCAGCGGCCGTGGTGGCGCCGTCGGCCTGGCTGGAGGCGTTCGGCCTCGTGGTCGTGGAGGCGATGGCGGCGGGCGTACCCGCCGTCGCCGCCGCCCACGGCGCATTCGTCGAGCTCATCCAGGACGGCGTGACGGGGCTGCTACACCGGCCGGGCGATGCCGGCTCACTCGCGGAGTGTCTGCGTCGCGTGGTAGCCACCACTGATACGAACCGCAAGATGGGTCAGGCCGCCAGGCACCGCTACGAGCAGGACTTCACGCCATCATCAGGGCTGGATCGCCTGGTCGCCGGCTACGAGGCCGCCATCGCCGGGTCCGACTCGGGCGAGCCGCTGTGACCGCCCAGGCCCGGCGACCCGTCGACTTCCTGCTGGACGTCCCGTCGCGCGGGCCGACGATCGCGCTACTCTGCTGCGGTGGGTACAGCATGATCGATCAGCTTTACAGCATGGCAGCCAGATGCTCCCGCTGCGATCACCGGGCCATCCTGAGTTCGGCCGCAGCCGATGTTCTTGTCTCCGCATCCGGGCGCCGGTTGGCGTCTTTCCGGTGCCCGGACGAACGCGGCTGGCATGTGCGGTATCCGGGTATCGAAGGCGGCGGCAAGACACACCGGCGCGGATGGCGCTAGGCCGGCGGCGTCGGGTCGCTTGCCTCCGAGTGGCTGCCCCCGGAGTGGCTGGCCCCAGCGTGACTGTCGGTGGCGTGGCGGTAGTCCACCGTGCTGTAGCGCCCCAGGCGGTCGAGGTGGTGGGTGCTGCGGACCTGCCGGACGGTGCCGCTACGTGAGCGCATCACCAGTGACTCGGTGATGGCCCGGTCGCGCCCGTAGCGAACGCCGTGCAGCAGCTCGCCGTCGGTGATCCCGGTCATGACGAAGAACGCGTCGTCACCGCTGACCAGGTCGTCGACGGTGAGCACCTCGTTGAGGTCCAGGCCGGCTTCGTCGGCGCGCCGTTTCTCCTCGTCGCTGCGGGGATGCAGCCTGCCCTGCAGCACGCCGCCGAGGCATTGGATCGCGCAGGCCGTGATCACCCCCTCCGGGGTACCGCCGATCCCGAGCAGTAGGTCGACGCCGGAGTCCGGGGTCGCGGCCATCACTGCCGCGGCGACGTCGCCGTCGGTGATGAACTTGATCCGCGCGCCAGTGCCGGTCACCCGGTGAGCCAGCTCGTCATGCCGTGGCCGGTCGAGCATGCAGACGGTGATGTCCTCTGGTGTGCACCCCTTGGCGCGAGCCAGGGCGGCGATGTTCTCCTCTGGGGACTGCCGGATGTCGACCACCCCGACGGCGTCGGTGCCGGCGACGAGCTTGTCCATGTAGAACACCGCGGACGGGTCGTACATGGCCCCGCGGGGGGCGACCGCGAGTACCGACACCGCGTTGCCCATGCCCTTGGACGTCAGCGTGGTGCCATCGACCG
The DNA here is from genome assembly GCA_963823755.1 of uncultured Actinomycetota bacterium. Classification (GTDB taxonomy): domain Bacteria; phylum Actinomycetota; class Actinomycetes; order Mycobacteriales; family Pseudonocardiaceae. The sequence goes on along the minus strand of CAWGMP010000017.1, from coordinate 677,001 downwards.
GGTCGACGGCGACATCGCACTGTGTCCCGGTCCCGGAGCCGACCCGTTCGCCGTTGTAGAGCATCGGGGCGTCGTCCTTCTCGCCTTCACCGATGACGACCACGCCGTCCATCGCGACGGTCACCATCATCGCCCGCATCGCCGCCACGGCGGCGGCGTCGGCACCGTCTTTGTCTCTGCGCCCGACCCACCGGCCCGCCGCCATCGCGGCAGCCTCGGTGACCCGAAGCAGATCCAGTGCCAGGTTGCGGTCCGGTTCGCGCCGGATGGCCGGGGTTATCTCCGATGATGTCGCCGTTGCCTGAGCCATACCAGCACGCTAGGGGTCGACTGCTGGAGCTCACCTCCCTCAGCGGGAGGATTCCAGGGGTGAGCGGCCGGGCGCGCGCCGCGAACTTCCGACGCGTGCTCGCCGAATGTCACTGACAGGTAATGGTCACAGCACGCTGTGAAGGGGAAGATGTCCGGAAGCGTCTGATGCTGGGGAGGTCATCGTCGTGCAGCTTGTCGACGTCACGCTGCGCTTGCCGGACGAAACCGAGGGTGTGCCAGGCGAGACCGGGGCGCTGCCCTGAGCGCCCCGCGCGCGGCGCTACTGGTGCTGGCCAAGGCCCCCGTGCCGGGAGAAGTGAAGACTCGGTTGTGCCCGCCGGCCACTCCCGAACAGGCTGCCCGGATCGCCGCGGCGGCCTTTCTGGACACCCTCGATGCGGTGCTGGCTGTGCCTGGCGTGACACCTGTGGTGGCGCTGACCGGCGATCTCGCCGGTGCGGTCGACGCCGGCGAGATCACCGAGCGGTTGCACGCCACCACGGTGCTGGCGCAGCGCGGAACGACGCTGGGTCAACGGATCGCCGCAGCGTACGCCGATACCGCCGCGGTGGTCGGGCACCGGCCGGTGTTGCAGATCGGGATGGACACCCCACAGGTCGACGCCAAGCTGCTCGGCCACTGCCTGGACCTGCTCGACGGAGACGGCGTGGACGCAGCGCTCGGGTCGGCCACCGATGGTGGCTGGTGGGTGCTGGGCGTGCGGCGCCCGGGGTTGGCCGGTCTGATCGCTGATGTTCCGACGTCCCGGTCGGACACCGGGGCACAGACGATGGCCGTACTGCGGACCTCCGGCTGCCGGGTGGTCGAACTGCCCGAATTGTCCGATGTGGACACGTGGGAGGACGCCGCCTCGGTAGCCGCCGACGTGCCCGGCAGCCGGTTCGCCGCCACAGTGACGGCCGCTTCTGCGGCACTGGGCGGACGCTGGTGATCGCCGGACACACCGCAGATTTCGACCCTGCCCTGGCCGGCCGACCCGGCCAGCTCGTCGGCGACGATGGACGCGTACTTCCGGTGGTCCCGCAACGCTGGCTGGCACCCGCCGACGGCGAGGACGGTTGGCTGTTGGATCGCTGCACCGGGCCGACGGTCGACCTGGGCTGCGGTCCAGGTCGGCTGGTAGCCGAGCTGGCCGGGCGCGGCGTGCCGGCCCTGGGCGTGGACTGCTCGCCGCTGGCAGTCCGGCAGTGTCACTCCCGCGGCGCTGCGGTGCTGCACCGCGACGTGTTCGCCACGTTGCCCGGCGAGGGACGGTGGCACCACGTGCTGCTGGCCGACGGCAACATCGGCATCGGTGGGGACCCGGTGCGGCTGCTGCGCCGGTGCGCGGCACTGCTCCGTTCCGACGGCACCATGCTGGTCGAGGCCGAACATCCGGGAGCGGGGCTGTGGCGGGGGACAGCCCGGCTCCAGGTCGCCGGCGGCACTGCGGGGCCGTGGTTTCCGTGGGCAGTGGCCGAACTGCCGGCGCTCGCCGCGCTCGCCGCGCTGGCCGGGTTGCAGGCCGGGGACAGGTACAGCGCCGGCCGCTGCTTCATCGAGTTGCACTACGTCAGCAAGCGGTAATGCCTCTCTGCCTGGTGGGCGGCTAACGTTGGGGATATGACCGTGCTGCCTCGGTGGGCCAATCCGGTCCGGTGGGCGAGCAGGGCAGCTGAGCGTTCCCCGCTGGGCCCGTTTCGGGCTGGTTTCTGGCGTAGTCCGTTGCGTGGTCCGTGGTTCACGGCGGTGCTCAGTGTGGTGTTGTTGCCCGGTATCACGGTGATGTTTCTCACCGGTTTGGCGTCTTACGCCGCCTATGACCCCAACCTGGCTGCTGGTAACGACACCACGCCGGACAAGGGGTTGTTGGGGTCGTGGTTACCCGGTTGGCCGGCAGGTCCGTCTTGGCTGTATTGGGTGAATCAGGGTGTGCACGTGACGTTGGGTCTGGTGCTCATCCCGGTCGTGTTGGCCAAGTTGTGGTCGGTGTTGCCCAAGCTGTTCGAGTGGCCGCCGGTCCGGTCGATCACGCATCTGGTGGAGCGTGCGTCGTTGCTACTGCTCGTCGGTGGCGCGGTGTTCGAGCTGGTCACCGGCGTGATGAACATTCAGTACTTCTATGCCTGGCCGTTTGGTTTCTATCAGGCGCACTACTACGGGGCGTGGGTGTTCATCGCCGCGTTCGTCGTGCACGTAGCGTTTCGGCTGCCCCGGATGGTCACCGGGCTGCGGTCTCGCAGCCTGCGCACTGAGCTGCGCACGCCGGTGTCGGCCACGACCGCCGAGCACCCCGACCCCGATCACCTGGTGTCGCCCGATCCCGCCGCGCCGACCATCTCGCGGCGGGGCGCGCTGGGCATGGTCGCGGCCGGCTCGCTGGCGCTGCTGGGGCTCAGCGTGGGCCAAAGCATCGGTGGTGTGGCCCGGTCAACCGCGCTGCTGTCCCCGCGCGGGCAGGACCTGGGGAAGGGTCCGGTCGATTTCCAGGTCAACAAGACTGCCGCCGCAGCGGGGATCGGTCTGGTCGATCAGAGCTGGCGGCTGGAGCTCATCGGCGCAGCGTCGAGATCGCTGTCTCGTGCGCAGCTGCTCGCCCTGCCGCAGCACACCGCCGAGATGCCGATCGCCTGCGTGGAGGGCTGGTCCACCGGGGTGCAGAGCTGGACCGGGGTGCGGCTGGCTGATCTCGCCGAGTTGGTCGGCGCCCCACCCGACGCCGCGTTGTTCGTCGAATCGCTGGAACGCGGTGGTGGTTTCGGCTCGGCCACCCTGTCCGCCGGGCAGGTCAGAGCACCCGATGCGCTGCTCGCGCTGCGAGTCAACGGCGTAGACCTGTCTCCTGACCATGGTTTTCCAGCCCGGGTGGTCGTCCCGGCCCTGCCCGGCGTGCACAACACCAAGTGGGTCACCCGCATGACGTTCCGACTGGCGATGCCGTGAACCGCCGCGAAGGGATCCACCTCCTGGCGTTGCTGGCCAGCTTCGTCGTCGCGGGCTATGCCGGCGTCCGGTTGCTGGCCGGCAACCCGGTCGGGGTCGGTACCTGGTTCGTCGGCAGCGCCGTCGCACACGACGCAGTGCTCTTCCCGCTCTACGCCGGCCTGGACGCCGCACTGGTCACGCTGCTACGCCGCCACCCTACGTTGGCCACCGTTGCCGGCGTGCCCTGGCTGAACCACCTGCGGGTGCCCGCAGTTATCTCTGGGTTGTTGCTGCTGGTGTGGTCCCCGTTGATCCTGCGGATGCCGTCGGCCTACTCCGAGGCGTCCGGCTTGTCGGCGCAGCCGTTCCTGCCACGCTGGTTGGCGGTGACCGCGGTGCTCTTCGTGATCTCCGCGGCAACCCTCGCGGCGCGCGCGGTTACTCTGGCGGCGCGCGCCGCCACGGTCCGCCGGAGCACCGTGGTCCGCCGCAGTGCGGCGCAGCGAGGTGCACCATGAGCGCAGTCGGCGCTGTTCTCGTCGTCGATGACGACGTGATGGTGCGGGACGTGGTCGGCCGTTACCTCGGCCGGGCCGGTTATCACGTGACGGTCGCCGGGGACGGCGAACAGGCCCTGCGCGCGGCTGAGGAAACCCCTCCTGACCTCGTAGTACTCGATCTCATGTTGCCGGGCCTGCCCGGCCTGGAGGTGTGCCGGAGGTTGCGGGCCGCGATGGCGGTGCCCGTCGTCATGCTCACCGCCCTGGGCGAAGAGGAGGACCGGATCGTCGGTCTGGAAATGGGCGCCGACGACTACATCACCAAGCCGTTCAGCCCCCGAGAGCTTGTGCTGCGGGTCGGGTCGGTGCTGCGCCGGGCCCGATCCTCGCGGCCGGCGGCCCAGCTACCGCCGATCACCGACGACGGGCTGACAGTGGACGTCGCCGCTCGCCGGGCGGTGCTGGGCGAGCAGGAGTTGGCGCTCACCGTGCGCGAATTCGACCTGCTGGCCTTCCTCGTCCAGCACCCGGGTCGGGCCTTCACCCGCAGCGAGTTGCTCGAACAGGTCTGGGGCTGGACGTTCGGTGATCATTCCACGGTGACCGTGCACGTGCGGCGGTTACGGGAGAAAGTGGAAGCCGACCCCACCGTGCCCAGCCGGATCGCGACGGTATGGGGAGTCGGTTACCGCTACGACCTCAAGGAGTGACCGCGGTGCTCGACGAGCTGCGCCACGTCGGCCCGATCGCGTTGTTGTGCACCCTGCCGGTGGCCCTACTCGGCGCATTACTGCTGCACCGCATGCGCCGGTACTCGATCACCGCCGCAGTCACCGTGCTGGTGTTGGTGCCGGTGGCCGCGACTCTGTCCGGGGTGCTCGGTGTCAATGGGTGGATGTTCACGCCGGTGCTGAGCGCCGAGCTCGCCGTGGCCGCCGCGGTCGCCGCGGTGAGCGTGCCGGCCGGGCTACTGCTCGGTCGGGGCATCGCGCAGGAGCTGACCTGGCAGCGGGAGGCCCGCGACCGGGATCGGGCGGCCGAGTCGGCGCGACGTGAGCTGGTCGCCTGGATCAGCCACGACCTGCGAACCCCGCTGGCCGGGATCCGCGCGATGGCCGAGGCGCTGGCCGACCGCGTGGTGGCCGATCCGGTTGAGGTGGCCCAGTACGCGCAGCGCATCGGGCAGCAGACGCAGCGGTTGAGCGGCATGGTCGATGATCTGTTCCAGCTTTCCCGGATCAGCTCCGGGGCACTGCGGTTGACGCTCTCGGCGATCCCGCTGGGTGAGGTCGTCTCCGAGGCACTGGCCGCCGAAGCCGTCACCGCCACCCGCAAGGGCGTCCGGTTGAAGGCCGACGCCGGCAGCGACTGGCCGGTCGTGCGGGGCAGCGACCCGGAGCTGGCGCGAGTGGTGCGCAACCTGCTGTCCAACGCGATCCGGCACACGCCGCCGGACGGCACCGTGGTGGTCGCCGCGGGAGCCCGCGACGGGCAGGCCTGGTTGCGCGTCGATGACGCCTGCGGCGGCATCCCCGAGCAGGACCTGGACCGGGTCTTCGATGTCGCCTACCGCGGCAATACCGCCCGCACCCCGGGGCCGGTCGACGAATCCGGCGCCGGTTGGGCCTTGCCATCGCGCGGGGCCTCGTCGAAGCCCATTGTGGCCGGATCGAGGCCCGCAATCACGGACCGGGCTGCCGCTTCGAGATCCTGCTCCCGCTGGCCTCCAGCTCAGCCGACCCCGACTGAGCCGGTGAACCTCCGGCGTCTCAGCGGTGGTCGTGGGTGTAGACGTTTCTGGTGATCGGGCACCTGCCAAGTCTCGCAAGCCCCTGCGCCGTGGCATGCTCGGCGCAGGGATCCTTGCAGCGAACGAGAGGCACATATGGGCACACTCCGTGATGTCGCCGTGATCGTCGGCAGCCTGCGCAGAGAGTCGTTGAATCGCAAGCTCGCCAGGGCATTGATCGACCTCGCGCCGCCCGCATTGACGCTCGAGATCGTCGAGATCGGCGCACTGCCGCTGTACAACCAGGACCTGGACGACGACAAGGCCGGTCCGCCTGCGGCCTATATGAAGTTCCGTGAGCGGGTGAGGCGCGCGGATGGGGTGCTGTTCGTCACACCGGAATACAACCGTTCGGTCCCGGCGCCGCTCAAGAACGCGATCGACGTCGGCTCACGACCGTACGGCAGAAGCGTGTGGACGGCCAAGCCCGGCGCGATCGTCAGTGGTTCAGCGGGAAGCATCGGCGGTTTTGGCGCGAACCATCATCTGCGCCAATCGTTCGTGTTCCTCGACATCCTCGCGATGCAGCAGCCCGAGGCCTACATCAGCGGAATCGACACGCTGTTCGATGAATCGGGTCACATAGGAAAAGATTCGACGCGTGCGTTTCTCGGCGGCTTCATGGAGTCTTACGCGGCGTGGCTGGATCGCTTCACGAAGTAGGCCCAGAGGAGCGCGGAGGTCGGCCCATGTCTCTGATAGCGAGTGAGCGGGGGACAGCGAGCGGATTAACACTTCTGCGGGACACTTATCGCGGGGACCGTTGACCTAGCGTGCTGGCTGAGGTTATCTGTCATCCCTGGAGAACACCATGCGCGTTCACTCGTCCCGCAGCCTCAGGTGTCTTGTCGGCCTGCTCGTCGCCGCACTCGCCGCACCGACAGTGGCCATCGCCACGCCGGCGACACCGCGGGTGATCGCCTGGGTCGATGCTGCGGGCCTCCCCCCCATGACAGCTACCAGCACCACCCTGGATGTGACACCGGCGTCGCCGGCTGCGGCAGGCACCGCTGAGACGCTGACCGCGACGGTCACCCCCGCGGCGGCGGGCAGCGTGCAGTTCAAGGACGGCGCCGCCACACTGGGCGACCCCGTCCCCGTCGCCGCGGGCGGCAAGGCGTCGTTGCCCGTCACGCTGGTGCCCGGCAGCCACTCGCTGACCGCGGTGTTCACCCCCACCGATACCACGGCGTTCACCTCCTCGGTGTCACTCGAGGTGACCTTCGTGATCAATGCCGCGGCCACCGGCACCATGCTGGATATGACCCCGGCGTCGCCGGCCGCGCCGGGCACCGTGGACAGGCTGACCGCAACGGTCACTCCAACGGTGGCGGGTAGCGTGCAATTCAAGGATGGCGTCACCACCCTGGGTGACCCCGTGGATGTCACCGGGAACACCGCGTCGATGACCACCACGCTGGGCCCCGGGAGCCACTCCTTGACCGCGGTGTTCACTCCCACCGATACCACCGCGTTCAGCCCCTCCCTCTCACCCTCAGTGGCCTACGTGGTCAACCCCGCAGTCACCACCACCACACTGGACCTGACGCCGGTGTCACCGGCCGCGGTGGGCACTGTGGAGATGTTGACCGCGACGGTCACGCCGTCGGCGGCGGGTAGCGTGCGGTTCGACGACGGCACCACCCCCCTTGCCGCGCCGGTGACCGTCACGGCCGGCAAAGCGTCCATGCCTGCTGTTCTGGCGTCCGGGAGCCACTCGCTGACCGCGGTGTTCACCCCCACCGACCCGGCGGCCTTCGGGCCGTCCACATCATCACCGGTGTCGCTGACAGTTCAGTAGACCCTGCCGTGATGGGAGATCATCCCTGCGCCTGGGCGCCGCAACCGGAGCACCGTGCTCGATGGGTGGTCTCCCGCCGTGCACGACGCCCTGATCCGGTCCCCTACGCCGGCGACCGGCCTGCTCCCGGTAGCGTGAGCCGGTGACCGATGGACCGTACCGTTGTGTAGCCCGTGCCGCAACGGGCCTGTTTCGGGCACTGGATCTGCGGATCGACATCGCAGGCGGGGAGCATGTCCCGGCTACCGGTGGTGGTGTGGTGGTGATGAACCACATCGGTTTCCTCGATTTCGCACTCGCTGGTCTGCCGTTCTGGCGGGAGCGTGGCCGGTTCGTGCGTTTCATGGCCAAGCAGGAGGTGTTCACCCACCGAGTGATGGGGCCGTTGATGCGCGCAATGCACCACATCCCGGTTGATCGCTCGGCGGGGGCGGCGGCCTTCCGCCTCGCGGTCGAGGCGCTGCGGGCCGGTGAGCTGGTGGGAATCTTCCCTGAGGCGACGATCAGTCGCAGCTTCTGCCTGAAGGAGTTCAAGGCCGGTGCTACCCGGATGGCGCGTTCTGCAGGGGTCCCGCTGATCCCCATGGCGCTGTGGGGCAGCCAGCGGGTATGGACCAAGGACCGCAGGCCCACCATCCGCGCCGCCCGGCATATCCCGATCAGCATCACGATCGGTGCACCGCTGGAGCCCGGGCGCGGTCCGGCCGTTGACAGCGCGCTGCTCGAGGTGATGAACGGGCTGCTCTACGTGACCCGCACGCGCTATCCGGAAACGCCCGGCGACGACCCCTGGTGGGTGCCCGCGCACCTGGGGGGTACCGCTCCCACGCCGGAACGGGCCGCCGAGTTGGACGCACAGGAGCAGCTGGACCGTGCCCAGCGCCAGCGCTGATGCGTCGTGAGTGCGTAACAGTGTTATAACACTGTTACGCACTCACGACCGCGCTGAGGCGCGGTCGTGGGCCGCCGCGCGCCGTTCCTCGAATCGGCTGGCCTGCCCATCGAGCTGGGTGAGGAACTCGGCCAATTCGACGCGGGCCTTCTCTCCCTCCGCGTCGAGGCTGCCCAAGTCGAACACCCCCCACTGGCGAAGCAACGGCCAGATCACTTCATCGTGATGGATGCGCAAGTCGTAGATCCCGGCCCGCGCGATCCGCGCGGCTTTACGGGCGAAGCCTGGGATGACGATGCCCGGCATCTGGAAGCTGATGACCTCGTCGGTGATCGCGCGCAGCGTGGGGCCGGGGGAGTGGTGGAGGGCGGCTTTGACGAGGTTGCGGTAGAAGACCATGTGCAGGTTCTCGTCGGTGGACACTCGGGTGAGGAGCCGTTCGGCGATGGGGTCTCCGGCGTGGCGGCCGGTGTTGCGATGGGAGATCCGGGTGGCGAGCTCCTGGAAGGCGACGTAGGCCAAGACGCGCAGCAGCGGCGCCTCCTGGGTGTCGTAGCCGGTTTGCATGACCTGCATCCGGGCCCGCTCCAGTTCCACCGGGTCGACCCCACGGGTCACCAGGAGGTAGTCGCGGATGCAGTACGCGTGCCGACCCTCCTCGGCGGTCCACCGATGCACCCAGGTGCCCCAGGCGCCGTCACGTCCGAACGCGCGCTCGATCTCCCGGTGGTAGCTGGGCAGGTTGTCCTCGGTGAGGAGGTTGACCTCAAGGGCGGTTCGGGCGATCGGCGACAGGCGCGACTGCTCCGGGTCCCAGGGCTGACCGCCGAGGTCGGCGTAGTCGCGGCCCAGGCTCCACGGCACGTACTCGTGTGGCATCCACTCCTTGGCGGCGGCCAGGTGCCGGTCGAGGTTCTCGGTGACCACCGGCTCGAGGTCGTGCAGTAGCCGGACGGTGTCCGAGATCATCGTCATCGAGGTCCCCAGCTGGTGGTCGGGATGGGCCTACCTACGCGCCGTAACGTGTGAAAAGCCTAGCCGGATCCTGCGCCGCTCGACCACGAGCTCTCCGCGTTGCGGAGGAAGAACGCGCCAGTGGTGGTCGAGCCGGGGTGCCGAGCTCGCGCGTGACCCCACACGCGCGGTCGCTCGACCGCTTCTCCGTGCATGATTCGACACAGCCGCGTAGCGTTCGACATCGTCGCAAATGAGCGGGCGGAGTGACGATCATCATGAAGAAGTTCGTCAATGATCCAGCCGATCTCGTCTCCGAGGCGCTGCGTGGTATGGCCGCGGCCTATCCGGAGCTGCGGGTCGACCATCAGAGCAAGGTCATTTATCGGGCTGGCGGTCCGATATCGGGAAAGGTCGGGTTGGTCTCAGGGGGCGGCTCCGGCCACGAACCACTACACGGCGGCTTCGTGGGCGTTGGGATGCTGGATGCGGCCTGCATAGGCGAGGTGTTCACGTCACCGGTACCCGATCAGATGCTCCGGGCCACCAAGGATGTCGACGGCGGGGCCGGAGTGCTGCACATCGTCAAGAACTACACCGGCGATGTCATGAACTTCGAGATGGCGGCCGCGTTCGCCGCTGAATCGGGTGCCGAGGTCAGATCAGTCGTCATCGATGATGACGTGGCGGTGCGCAACAGCCCCGATACCGCTGGGCGGCGGGGGGTCGGGCTCACGGTACTCGTGGAGAAGATCGCCGGCGCCGCGGCTGAGCAGGGCCGCAGCCTCGCTGAGGTCGTCGACGTCGCCAGGAAGGTCAAGGCCGGCGGTCGGAGCATGGGAGTCGCCTTGACGTCGTGCACGGTGCCGGCCGTCGGGCAACCGACGTTCGAACTACCGGACGACGAAATCGAAATCGGTATCGGGATCCATGGTGAGGCAGGTCTCAAACGGCTGCCGCTGGCACCTGCCAAACGGGTGGCCGAGTATCTGCTCGACTCGATCTTCGCCGACCTCGACTTCACCGGTGGCGATGGTGTGATCGCCTTCGTCAACGGGATGGGCGGTACTCCACTGATCGAGCTCTACGTGATGTACCACGAGGTGGCGACCATTCTCGACCAGGTGGGAGTGCAGATCGCGCGCTCGCTGGTCGGGTCCTATATCACCAGTTTGGAGATGGCCGGGTGTTCGGTCACTTTGTTACGGGCAGACGATGATCTGTTGACATTGTGGGACGCGCCGGTGCGTACTCCTGCATTGCGATGGGGAGGCTGAGCGGTGCGCGAGGCGGTGGACGTGGAGTCGCTGACGCGGTGGATCCGCGAATTCGCCCGTTCCATCGAGGCGAACAGGGACCTGCTTACCCGTCTCGACTCGGCTATCGGCGACGCTGACCACGGCATCAACATGGACCGCGGGCTCGCGGCGGTCGTCGCGGCGATCGACAGGCAGCGACCCTCGCACATCGCGGCGCTGCTCAGGGACGTGGTCGCGATGACCCTCATGAGCGCGGTCGGTGGCGCCAGCGGCGCCTTGTACAGCACCTTCTTCATGCGCATGGCCAAGGCGGTCGGAGCGGCGGAATCTCTCAACGGACCAGCCATCGCCGGTGCGTTGCGAGCCGGTCTGGATGGAGTGGTCCGGCTTGGCGATGCGAAAGCGGGCGACAAGACGATGCTCGACGCGCTGGCCCCCGCCATCGATGCGCTGGACACGGCTCTGGCCGGCGGCGCCGGGCTCGGCGCGGCCATGCGCAGTGCGACCGTCGCCGCCGAAGCCGGACGCGACGTGACCACACCGATGCTCGCCCGCCGGGGCCGCGCGAGCTATCTCGGCCAGCGCAGTGTCGGTCACCAGGATCCCGGCGCGACGTCGGCTGCGCTGCTCATCGCGGCAGCTGCGACGGCATTCGCCGACCTACCGTGCTGAGCGCGATGGTCGGCATCGTCGTGGTGAGCCACAGTCGTGCTCTCGCCCGGGCCGCGGTCGCTCTCGCCCGGGAGATGGTGCACGGACAACCGGTGCAGATCATGATCGCCGCCGGCCTCGACGACACCACGTTCGGTACCGACGCCGGGCAGATAGCCGACGCCATCACCGCCGCCGACAACGGCGCGGGCGTTGTCGTCCTGATGGATCTCGGCAGCGCCGTGCTCTCCGCCGGGCTCGCGCTCGACCTGCTCGACGACGACGCCCGGGGCCGGGTCGTGCGGTGCCCCGCGCCGCTTGTCGAGGGTCTCATCGTCGCGGCAGTCGCCGCGGCGGGTGGCGCCAGCCGGGAGGGGGTGGCCGCCGAAGCGGTGCAAGCGCTGGCCGGCAAGACCGAACTGCTGGCCTCGGCCACCATGGCCGACCATCCGTCGGATGGGCAGGCGCCGACCGTCGGCCGGCTCGCCGGTGTGTTCACCGTGGTGAATCCGCACGGGCTGCACCTGCGTCCGGCCGCTCGGATGGTCCGTGAGGTGCGGATCCGCGACGCGCGGGTCGAATTGCGTAACCGCACCACGGGCTCGGCATGGGTGCCCGCGTCGAGCCTGTCGAAGATCGCCACACTCGGTGCGCTGTGTGGGCATGACATCGACATCCGGGTCTCCGGGATCGGGGCGCGGGAGGCCCTCGACCACCTGCTCACCCTTGCCGCTCGGGGGTTCGACGAGACACCGGTACGCGATCGCGACGATCCGGTCGCTGGCCGAACCCGGCGTGAACCCGGCACGAGCGAATCCATCCGCCGATCACCGCTGCCCGCATCTCCCGGAATCGGCGTCGGCCCTGCGCGACGGAAAGAATTCGCACCGGTCGACATTCCCGACGCCTGCCTCGACGACCCGGCAGCGGAGTGGCGCCGTTTCCAGGCAGCCATCGCCGCTGTCGGGCACCACCTCCAACGGGTGCGCGCTCGGGTGGCCTGCGAGCTGGGAGAATCCGACGCCGAAATCTTCGACGCCCACCTCCTGCTGATCGACGACCCCGCCCTGCACGGTGAGGTCCGTTCCCGAGTGGACGGCGGGCAGGCCGCTGCCGTCGCCTGGTCGGGTGCGGTCACCCTGATCGCCGAGGAACTGGCCGCGAACCCCGACCCCTACCTGCACGGGCGCGCCGCCGATGTGGAAACGGTCAGAGACCAGGTACTGCACGCGTTGCTCGGGGCGGGCGGCACCACTGCGGCACCGGCGGGCGTACTGGTCACCGCCGACCTCACTCCGGCCGAGGTGGCTGGGCTCGATCCTGCCCGGGTCACCGCCGTGCTGCTGGCCTTCGGCAGCCCTTCCGCCCACAGCACGATCCTGCTCAAAGCCAAAGGTATTCCGGCGGTCGTGGCGGCGGGGCCGGCAGTGCTCGACATCGTCGACGGCACCCCGGTCGCGGTCGACGGGTCCCGCGGGGAGTTCATCGTCGATCCGCCTGCCGATGTCCTACAGGCCTATCACGCCCGGGCCGCTGAGCAGGTCCGGCAAGCGCGCCGCGCGCACCTGCATGCGGGCTCGCCTGCCGCTACCAGCGACGGCATCCCGGTGCGCGTCGGCGCCAACATCGGTGCCGTCCAGGAGGCGCGAGTCGCAGCGGCCCTCGGTGCCGACCTGGCCGGCCTGGTCCGCACGGAGTTCCTGTTCCTCGGTCGCGTGCAGGCGCCCGACGTCGACGAGCAGGAAGCGGTGTACCGCACCATCGCAGAGCACCTTGGTGGGCGGCGGATCACCTTGCGCACGCTCGACGCCGGTGGGGACAAGCCCCTGAGCTACCTCCCGATGGTCTCGGAGGCCAACCCGTTCCTCGGTCTGCGCGGGATCAGGCTGTCCCTTCGTCTGCCGTGCCTGCTCGCCGATCAACTGCTCGCGATGGTGCGGGTCGCCCATGACGCACCGGTGAGCGTGATGTTCCCCATGATCAGCACTCTGGAGGAACTCCGGCGTGCCCGCGCCGTCCTCGATGAGGCGATCGAGCACGACGGGCGCGGCCGGCCGAAGGGTCTGCAGGTCGGGATCATGGTTGAAGTGCCTGCGGTCGCGCTGACCTCAGCCACCTTCGTCCCGTGGGTGGATTTTTTCAGTATCGGCACGAACGATCTCACCCAGTACACACTTGCCGCCGAGCGGGGAAATGATGCCGTGGCCGAGCTCGGGGATCCTTGCGATCCCGGCGTGCTGCGCCTGATCGACGCGGTCTGCAAGAGTGCCGCCGGGCAGGCGCTCGTCGCGGTCTGTGGGGACCTGGCCGCCGATGAGCGCGCTGCGGCGTTGCTCGTCGGTCTGGGTGTGCGCGAACTCAGCGTTCCACCGCCGGCGATCCCGACGATCAAGCAGGCCGTGCGTGGCCTGAACCGTGGGGATGCCGTCGACCTCGGCATGCTGGCGCTCAACTCCGAGAGTGCCGCCGCGGTCCGTGAACTCCTTGCCCGGCCATGGGTGCCGTAGGGCGATCGATCTTCGGCCTGCGCTGAGTCGAACTCTCCCCGGAGATCATCATGTACACCCCGCCCCCGGTGGCCAGACCCAGCGCGGTTGGGGTGTCACGGTCTTGTGCTGCTTGCAAGGCCGGCAGGGATGCCTGCGAACGCAGGTCCAGCATGCAGATCACGAATCAGCACCGGCAAGGTAAGAGATAACCCTTCCCGACTACTGTAGGACCCTCGGAACTCACGGGTTGTCTCTTAGTCGGGGCCGGCACAGCTCCCGTCGTCATAGCCGCGGAAGGAAAGACGCGGCTCGCAGTCGTGTGTGCTCATCTGTACGCTGCCATGTATGCAGCGAGAGCGACTAACGGTGAGCATGCAACCGCAGACGGCGGCGCGGGTGCGGCAGTGTGGGGCACGAACCAGAGGTGGCGCCTCCGCGTACCTTGAGCACCTGGTGCGTCAGGACGCGTTGCGGGAGGCAGCGACATCAGCGGCCAGCTGGTACGCAGCCCACCCGACCTACGCAGCTGACAGCGAAGTTGAGACTTCGGCGGCGCTGGACGAGATAGCGTGAGGCGAGGGGACCTCTACCGCTACGAACCCGTCATGGCCAGGGCCGGCCAATCAACCACCAGGCTCATCGTCTCGGCCGACGCGGTGAACGAGAACGACTCCCTGCCTACGGTCTATGCGATGCACGTCGTGGACTCCGACCCCGGCTCGCTGCTGGCCGTAAGGGTCGGGGAGCTCGGCTGGGCGTTCGCTATGGAGATCGATCGTCCACCCCGTCACCGCCTCATCGAGCACCTGGGCCGCGCAACTCCCGAGGAGTTTGAGCAGGTCGACAACGCCATCCGGGCGGTCTTCGAGGTGTAAGAAATATGCCCAAAGCTCCCTGAGTTCTCTTGGTTTCCATAGCCCCAGGACCTGGATGTTCTCCGACGATCTGTGCTGGTTCTGGCATCTGATGTGATCTCGGTTTTTCTGAAGGTCTATCGTTTGGCCGGTTCTTCCTGCTGCTTTAGTGAAGACGAGGGGTCGGGTTGAGTCTGGCTGTTGTCCGAGACCTGCGGCTAGCGCGTGCGCCGGTGACGCCGGATGATCTGGATGCGCTGGAGACTGACGTGCTGGCCGGGTTCGTCTGACAGCGGAAACGCCATCCTTGTAGGCGGCGGCCAGCTCCTTCTAGCGAAAACAAACCTCTGGTAACTCATCGCAACTTCCATTACGTTCCGCTCCCAGCCAATGGCTGTGGGCGGTGGCGGATTGACCGGTCGCGGCGGAATCGAACGGGCAAACCGCAAACCCAACGGACGCGTCTCACACGGACCCGGCCCGTCAGCGGCGACAGCTGGACGCAAGCTGTAACGCAGGCTCGCCGAGGACAACGGGCTGTCCCACGTGGCCTCGAGGGCCGAAGCAGCACCGGGCAACATTCTTCTCCCACGTTCACAGCGCCAGAGTCACCAACGAATCGCACACCGAAAAGGGCGCGCCTGCGGGCATCGGCCGAGCGTCACCTGAACCACCAGGGGTCACTCATGGTGACCCCGCTTCCCGTCGCCGCCCACCGCTATCCACCCCTCCCAAGCTCTCTGTGACAACCGTTACAGACTAAACCGAGGCGCGCTCAGCCACCGATCACGCGAGCATCGTCGGGGAGCTGTCCGCGCCACCGTCCCGAGCTCAGCTGGCACCGTTGCGTTGTGCGAAGCGTTGGCAGGGTGACCTGGCAAGACGCGACTCAGACGGCAATTCCCTCGGCCAGCACACCATGGTCGCGCTTGAAGCGTTTTGCTCCGCTCCGCACTCGAAGCGCGGCGCTTGCTTGCTGGCAACAGTCGGTGGGCTCCTGGCACCGGGGCACTACCCGGCCCCGCTGGGCCCAAGACTCCCGAAGCACCGCTCAGGTGCAAGGTAGACCATTACCGCTGGCCACAGGCTTGCAATCCCAGGCCCACAAGAGTGTGAAGCCTATCCCTGGCACCCGCGGAGCAACGCCGTGACCAGCACGAACACAACACCTTGCACTTCGTCGCAGCTTCAGGAGAACTGGGCCTACTACGAGGGCATGGAGGACCAGCTCTCCACGCTGGTTTGGTGCTCAACTGTGTGGTGCTGGAACACCGTCTATCTGGACCGTGCCCTGGGCGAGCTGCGCCGCCAGGGCTACCCGGTGCTCGACGAGGACGTGGCCCGGCTCTCGGCGTTCATGCGTCGCCATATCGGCATCGACGGGCACTACAGTTTCCACCTGCCCGACCTCGGCGGCACCCACCGCCCTCTACGGGACTCCGACGCCGATGACGACTAGGGCCTGTCTCAAAGTGAGGTCAGGAGCCAGTCGTTGATGACGGCGATGTGGAGGATGGCTTCGTATCGGACGGCGAGTTTGGCGTATCTGGTGGCGACGGCGCGGTGGCGTTTGAGTCGGTTGATTCCGCATTCGACGGCGTGCCGGGCTCGGTAGTCGTCCGGGCTGAACCTGGGAGGGCGGCCGCCTCGGCGGCCGCGGTTCTTGCGGTGTTGTTGTTGGTCTGCTGGTTCGGGAATGGTGCAGGCGATGCCGCGTCGGCGCAGGTAGGCGCGGTTGGCGCGGGAGCTGTAGGCCTTGTCTGCCCGGACCTTGTCGGGCCGTGTGCGGGGACGGCCTGCGCCGATGCGCGGGACGTTGATGCCGTCCAGGACGGTCTGGAACCGGGGCGAGTCGCCGCGCTGCCCGGCGGTCACGACCAAGGACAGCACCTTTTGGCCCTGTTCACAAGACAGGTGGATCACGACACGCCCGTCACACCGGACTTCGAGGCAGACCCTAGGTACCTGGTGTCGAGGCGTGACCGATGAGCATCAGAGTGGGTTGAGGCGGGCCTTGAGCAGGCAGAACTCATTACCTTCGGGGTCGACCAGGACATGCCACTGCTCCTGCCCTGTCTGGCCGATGTCGGCCGGGCGCGCACCGAGCTTCAGAAGGCGTTCGAGCTCGGCGTCCTGATCGCGGTCGGTGGCGTTGACGTCGATGTGCAGCCGGGATTTCCCCTGCTCCGGCTCATCCCTGCGACTGAGGATGATCGTCGGCTGCGGACCGCCGAACCCTTCGCGCGGCCCGATCTCCACCGAGCCGTCGTCCTCGCGATCGAGCACGACGAAGTCCAGGACCTCGCACCAGAACCGCGCCAGAACCTCAGGGTCGCGGCAACCGAGCACGAGCTCACTGATACGACATGCCATTAACGAAACCTGCTCTCAGCCTGGGAACTGCCGGGAGACCACACGCGAACCTCATGGGCTCCCAGCAGTGAAAACAATCCCGCGATTTGTACCGGACGAGGCGAGCACGGGCGAAATGATTTCAGGGCCGACCCTGTCCGGGCAGCCGGGCAAGGCCGTTGGCCATGTAGTAGGGAAGCTGACTTTGAGACACGACCTAGCACAACCATGATCAAAATCGTGAGGCACAGCGGTGGGCGGTCGATGGATTCGGCTTTACAAGTTGAGCGTGGCGCGCAGTGCCATGTCGATCTGTTCCATCGTTGATTCCGGGACGGTGCCTAGTAGTTCGGCGAAGCGCTTGGAGTCAGCGAAGCTGATCATGCGGCATCGTGCGTAGCCGCCGAGTTCGTCACCGATGTGCACGCTGAGAAGGGAGGCTGCCCCCTGGGGGCTAAACGAGGTCACGTCCACGATGATTGGCTGCTCGGCGTCGTTGAGTTCATCGCAGCTGACGACCAGCACTGGTCGGGCCCGGGAGATTCCCTGGTAGCGCCAGACGTGCCCGCGCCTCAAGCGTGTGCCTCCTCGATCTCCTCTAGCCGCTCGTCGCGCCAGGCCCGGTAGTCGGGATGCTGCTGGTCGCAGGCGATCTCTGCGGCGACGGCTTGCTCAAGGAGCTTGTGGCGAACCAGGTCAGCCAACCAGCCCGAGACGTTATGGCCCGCGGTGGCTCGAACCGCCGCCGCGAGCCGATCATCCATCGTGACCGTAATCCTCGTCATACCGCCAAGCATACTGGCAAGTTTACTGGTCTGCTTATCGTCGTGGTGGGCGGGGTCCGCTGGCGGGGGTGGCTGAGATGTCGCAGCGAGCGTGGGTTATCGATCAGCGTGGTTGGGTGTTGTCAGCGTGGCTGCGGTCGCAGGTGAGCTGCTCGACGCGTGCTGAGCTGTTAACGCTGGATGAGCGGGAGCAGCTGTTGGTGGCGGTGTGGTTGGTGCATACCGCCGCGCCACGGTTCCGCGGCTTGGGTTAGTGGAGAGCGCGGGCTGTGGAGGCGGTGCGGCTTCCGACCTGGCGTCCAAGGTAGCGTGCTGGGGTCATGGGTCTGTTTCAGAAGGAAAGCGATCAGCGAACGTCTGCTGAAAAAGATGCCGCGACTGCCTGGCTTTACGCTAGCAACTGTCTGCTTCATGAGAACGATCCTGGACCCGCGCAGCTGAACATCGGCAGCGTCACGGAACCAGCGTGGGTAAGCCGGTCTGATGCGTGGCGCGATGCCTACGCTCACGCCATGATCGTGGCGACCAGCGCCGACCACGGCCAGCTAACTGCTGCTGCAGGCGTCTGCCGGGCCGAGCTTGCCCACGTCAACGGTCCACGTGATGCCTGGAACGCATTCTTATTCCGTTTCCGTCGCAGGGTCGGAAAACCAGGCCGGCTGGAACGCCTGAAATATGTGGTCGGGGCCTTCTCCCCTGGATAGGCCGGGGAATTCCGTCAAGTGTGGCGGCGGGCGATTGACCTGTGTGAGCTTGCCTCCGGCCTTGTTGTCGAAGCTGGGGCTATGGCCGACGACAAAGCTCGCCGGCGGCTGCTCGCCGGGAGCCGGCACACCCTTGCGATGAGCGCAATGGGCAACGTTATCCCCTTCATCGCACAGGACAGCACTGACCGGCTCAATCGTGAGCTTGATGAGATTGACAATCCACCCGAGCACTCGTAGCCCAGATATAGGGAAATACTGGTTACCGGCCTGTTTGCCCCGATGGTGCTCAGGACGACGAGCTAGCGGAGCGCGGAGGTGCGTCCACCCCGCGCGGGGACGAAGAGTCAATGATCTGGACCGCAGTTTTACCTGGCTTGTCTGGTGAGTCAGTCAGTCATATCGGTGTGGGTCGCCGTCGGTCTGACGTGAGTGCAAGGCTCCCCCAGACGAGCTTCGAGTTGCTCACGAGTGAGGGCGGGTAGCTCGGGGGGTACATACGACTCGTCGAACCATCCGCAGGCGTGACATTGCCCGGCGATCACGGAATAGGAAGCGCACTCGCCGCAGCGCGGGTGCTGGGCTGCAGAGTGGCGAAGCCACGAGTTCGATACTGCGTTGAGGAGGTCGTTGGTGATCGCTACGCCGATCTCGGCATCGAAGTAGACGGCGTTCTTGGCGTGGGTGAGCCAGTTGACGTACTCCCAGACCTCTCAGCTGATGTTCTTCAGGTAGGAGCGGAGCTTCGCCGAGCTGGACCCGGCGGCGACAGAGTCGGCGAACAGAGCGAACCACGCCTTGAAGTCAGCGTTCTTTGGGCGGTCGTTGTCGTCGGGCACGAGGTCATCGGTGGTGGTGATTTCATCGATCAGCGAGACGAGACACTCCCGAAGCCGCACGCCGATCGCTTGGTAGTCCTCGGCCTCTCGTGCTGCTCCGAGCGCCTCGCTCACTTGATCCCACCGCCGCCGCGCGGCAGGAAGAAGCGCGCAGACTGGGGGGACAACCGATGGGTCGTTGTAGGTGATCATCCGAACTGCAAGGCCCACGTGGACTGTCAGGGCCTCGCCCCGACTGCGGAAGTCATCTTGGGAGTACAGGTTGGTGGGGTTGGTGATCACCCACCAGCGCCCCGAGGTGGCATGCACGTCCCAGATCTCATGCGGAACCGAGCCGACCCGCTCGGAGGCGGCCTTCTCCATATGGATGAGCTGGTCATCCTCGGGCGACTGGCTGAGCCAGTACCGAAGGATCGTCTCGGCTTCGACGGGGTGCGCCTTCATGTCTGAGAGAGTTTGCCAGCGAACACACGTCCACGCCCCCTGGTTTCCGACAACCCCGCTCCGCTTGTCATGCTGTTGTCAGCCCGCCCCGCTACCGTCCTCGACCATGACCACGATGGTCCTCCTGCCTCGCGCCCGGTCCGATGCTGCGGCGGCCGCGGCCGCCGGCGAGCTGCTGACAGCGACGCGCGCCGAGCTGCTGGCGCTGGACGCGGCGCCACACCTGCGATAGGTCAAATTGAGCCGAACGGGTGTTCCTTGGCGTGTCTTCGCGAGGAACCAGTACTGCCGTCCGGCATCGCCGGGTGGTTAATCACCACCCTGACCTGAGGTGACCAGTGTCTGCACCGGCTGAACAAGACACGGACGAGCAGGAAGTACAGCGACTGCAGCAAATCATCCGGGACCGGCGTGCCGTGCTCGACGTGGCCAAGGCGGGCACGGCAGCTTACCAGTCGGCGCTGGCGGCCGTACTAAAAGCTACGGTGCAGCTGGTCAACCCACGAGGCCGGGATTCCCGCGCGGTGCAGGGAGATCTACTCGGCCCGCACAGCAGTGATCGTAAGGCGAATCGGACTGGTCATCGCGCCGATCGTCGCAGCCGCCACGGTGCTGACCCTCACCCCATGGCTGTCGATGTGGTGGCTGCTGTTGCTCGTGCCGTTGCTGGCTATCGCCGTCCTCATCGCGGTGAGGGCCAGCGCCGCAGCCCCCTCGAATCGCTCAACCCGTCGGACATCAGCAGCCATCTGGACGGTGACGGTTGGGATCGATCTCGCGCTGATCGCCTTCTCCCACCGGCTGCCGTACTGGCTCACTGCTGTGCTGATGTCCATGGCAACCATCGGCGGCCTGGGCGCCGCATTCGACCTTGCCTTCGGCGGCAATCCCGGCGAGCCGAGCGAGACCGAAAGCTGACGGGGCGAGCATGGAGTACGAGATCAGCGATTACCGGGTAGGCACCCTAGAGGAGACCGTCCGCAAGCTTGAGCGCCAGCAGCGACGCAGAAAGATCACATTCATGCCGCAGTCGTCGCGCGAAAGGGAGGCGAAGCCGTCGGCCGCCATGTTCTCGCTGAACCCGAAATGTTCGGTAAGGAAAGCGCTCGAGGCGGGGGCATCGTCGACGTTCAGTGACACGGCAGACGTGGTGATCTTCACGGAACTCCTTCGAGTGTGTGGCGGAAACGGTTACATCGTACTATGTAAATAGTACGATGTCGGTGGTGCGAGGATGTCCCGGTGGTGACTGAACGCAGTAGCGCTGGGGACCCGACCCGCACGTTGGCCCTGCTGTGGCGGGACACCGCGGTCGTACCTCGTCGGGGGCCCGAGCGTGGGCTGAGCATCGACGCGGTGGTCGCGGCCGCGATGGACCTCGCCGACCGCGACGGGTTGGAGTCGGTGACGATGCGCCGGATTGCCCAGGTGCTGGGCGTAGCCCCGATGACGCTCTACACCTACGTGCCCGGCAAGGCGGAGCTGATCGACCTACTGCTCGACGCCGCGTACCTGAAGATGCCCCGGCGGGACACCGTTGATCAGCCGTGGCGAGAGCGGCTGACCACGGTTGCCGAGGAGAATCAGGCGCTCTATGCCGCTCACCCGTGGGCGGCTGAAGTCTCCACCTTGCGCCCACCGTTGGGTCCGGGGCTGATGGGCAAGTACGAGCACGAGCTCGCCGCGCTTGACGGGCTCGGCCTCACTGATCTGGAGATGGACGACGCCCTCACCCACCTGCTGAGCTTCGTGCAGGCGAACGCGCGCGACGTCGTCGATGCCCGCGCCGCGCGACGCGACAGCGCAAGGAACGACGAGCAGTGGTGGGCCTCCAACGCGGCTTTGCTCGCCCGCGTCCTTGACGAGCGCGCCTACCCCCTGGCTACCCGCGTCGGCACCGCAGCCGGAAACGCGCGCGGCAGCGCCCACGACCCCGACCACGCCTACCACTTCGGTCTGCAACGCCTCCTCGACGGGCTCGCCGCCCTCATCGCCGCCCGTCACAGAATCGGCGCAGAGCAGCCGGAGCCCCCAGGCGCCGCCCCAAGCGGATCCGGCCGCAATCGCGGCAGCGCTACATAGCCGCGCCCGGGCCTCAGCGCGAGCACCCGATCGTCAGCCTCAAAAGACAATGCGTCTCTGACCAGCGGTAACACTCACTACCGCCGGATCCCGGTCCAAAACCCTCTGCGCCCCAGGTCGGGGCAGATATGAGATATGAGATGTCGGAGTCGAAATGCCCGCACCCAATGCAGCGGAAGCGAACGGGTCCCTACCCCTGATGATGCAGGCCAGCTTGTCCATGGCACCCATCGAGGTGTCCGTCTTGCCCACTATTGTTGATCTTGTCGAAAGTGGTCCATGACCTGCGTCGATCCTGAAATTGGGATCTTCGTTTCCCAGTTCGCGAAAAAGGACGATCAGACCAGCGACTCGGACACCGTGCCCGTACCGGGCACCGTGAGCAGAGATCGGCGGCGGCGTGCCGCTGGTGGTGGTGCTCGCGGGTCTCACCGTCGATCCGGTCGTCGAACAGCCGCGGATCGTGGTATCGGCACGCGGCCAGCGGCGCCGACGGTGACACCGGCGAGGATCGCGCCGATCAGCCGCACGGTGCCGTCGGGATCCCCGGTGCGCAGTGTTCACCGCCAGACGCCGCGTAGCCTGTCGCTACCTCCTTGCCGGGATTCCCGCCCCCCGGATAGCTCCCTGGGGCACCGGCGGGGAGTTTCGGCAAGGGGGTTTCGTGGACGTTGAGGACGCGCGGACGATCGGCTGGCGGCTGCGGCTGATCCGCAATTCCCGGAAGAAGGGATTGCGGGTGATCGCCGGCCTGGCCGGGATGAGCAAGTCGAGTTGTCTCTCATCGAGCGCGGAGAGATCGCGCTCGACAGCATCTCGGAGATCGTGGCCCTGGCCAATGCGCTGGGCATCGCGCCGAGTGAGCTGTTGAGGTTGCCGGTGCCCGCACCGGCTAATGGGGAGACTGACTCTGCGGTGGAGGCGGTGCGCAGTGCGGTGACGGCGGCCTGTCGTGACCGGCCCAGTGGGATTGTGCTTCCGGTCGCGGTGCTGCGGGACCGGGTGTCGGCGATGTTGAACGCGCATTATGGCTGTCAGCCGGGAGGCCAGGTCGGTGCCACCTTGTCGGTGCTGATTCGTGACCTGCACGCCAGCATCGCGGCTGGTCGGGATGTCGCTGCGTTGCTTGATTTGGCGGTGTTGCTGCACGCGGGGGTTACCGTCGGGTGGTTGCGGGTCGCGGGTGCTGGGCTGGACTTGCGTTCGGAGGCATCCCTGCTGGCCTTGCGAGCAGCGCAGCATCGTGACACCCCGACCGCGCTGGGTCTGGCCACGTGGGGTGGCGTGTACGTGATGGTCTGCGGGGGTGAGTTCGGCTTAGCGCAGGCCGAGCTGGATGCGGTGACCGTGCCGACGAACACTCCGGAGTCGTTGCAGCTTGCCGGGACGTTGGCGTTGTGTCGGTCAGTGGTGGCCTCGGCGGACTCCCGGCCCGGTGACATGGACGCACCGTTGGAGCTGGCCGCAGAGTTGGCTCAACGCATCGGGGAGGGGGGCAACGCCTATTCGTTGGGGTTTGGTCCCACCAACGTCGGCATCTGGCGGATGGCCGCGGCGAGGGAGGCTAAGGATCACGAACGGGTCGTGCGCACCGCTGAGGCCCTGCGACCAGACGTGCATGCCGACCGGTCGCGTCAGGCCGACTACTGGGTCAACTACGGCGGTGCGCTGGCGAAGTTGCGGGGGCGTAGCGATGACGCGGTGCTGGCGTTTCGCCGTGCCGAGGTGATCTCGCCGCACCACGTCCACCGGGACCCCTTCGTCCGCGAGGCGCTCGCCGTATTGCTCGCACGGTCGCGCCGGGACTCCCCGGCCGGGCAGCAGCTTCGGAGGATGGCCTACCGGGCGGGCCTGCCCGTATAGCCCATCGAGGGGAGTTGGGGGAACGTCCCGTGTGCTGGACATTCGCTGCTGGTGATCGTTCACGGTCGTCATCGTGATCGACGTACCCGAGACGCTGCACTCGCAGCGCGAGCGTGGCCGGATTCAGGCCCCGGGCCGCCGTACCGATGACCGCAGTGATTGCACGCTGCTGGTGATCCACGAGGCGGACGGTTCGTGGGCGATCCACGGCCTGGGCGCACCCGGAGTGCGACTGCCCAAAGCCGAGATGATCGCCCTGGCCGAAAAAATCCTGGCGCGGGCCCGGTGAGCTGGTCCGTGTGCCGTCACCGGGACGGAGGCAGGCACCGGCGCGGCGCCGGTCGATGATGACCTCTACACGGTCTTCTACGCCCTGATCGATGACGCCAAGGCTTGGTATCGGGTGGTGAAAGCTCTATAAGGGCAGCCACGGTTCACCGGACCCGCATCCGGTGGTGCTGGACGACTATGACGAGTTTTTCGCAGGTCGCAGGCGGAAACCACTGCCTGCCGACCCGACAGGTCGGGCATACCCGTCGGCGAGCTGACTGCGACCCCATCGTGGCAACGGCGCTAGCGGCATCCCCGACCGCGCGCCGTACGACAAGATCATCGCCACCTGTGCGGTGCCGGCCATCCCTCCGGCCTGGATCGATCAACTCGCGCCCGGCGGGCGGATCGTCACCGACCTACGGGGAGAGCTGGCCAGCAGTCTTGCTGTACTCGACAAGATCGCATCCGACACCGTGCAAGGCCGACTGCTCGACCTGCCCGGCCACTTCAACCTCGTGATCAACCATGATGACGACCAGACCATTGGCACCGATCTGGACCCTCGCCTGCTCGACGAGCCTGGCTTACGCGTCCTGCTCAGCATCGCCGAACCCACCCTGGGGCCCATCACACATACCCAGCGCGAGGCCCACGACACCTGGTGGCTGCGCGCTGATGACTCCTGGGCCGAGATCACCACCGGCGCCAACACCACCGTCATCTACGGCGGACCCCGCAATATCTGCACAACCATCGAACACGTCGCAGCCGAATGGCAGCGTATCGGCCGCCCGGGGCGCGGGCGCTACGGCCTCACTGCCAGAGCTGACGGCACCCATCACTACTGGCTCGACCAACCTGACCGGCCCCTCCTCACCGACACAGCACGCTTCTAACCCGTCTGGCAGGCAGCGACAGCGGGCGAGCGTTGTGCACAGCCCGTTAACTCGCCGAAATACGCCGACTCCTGTCCTCGCTCACCACAGCGAACACGCCATCACACACGAGTTCCGGGGCAGGTCCAGCATGCAGGTCACGAATCAGCACCGGCAAGGTGACACCGAGTCTTGTTTCCCGGGTGACAGCCGTAGTGAGCGTTGAGCGTCGCCGACACCCGGTTCCTGAGCACCGCGACCGGAAGCACAAGCCCACCGGGCCGGTCGCGACTGGCCACCGTCACCGCGCTGCCACCGCCTCCACCGCGAGTCAGTCTCCCCCTTGGTCGGTGCTGACACCGGTAGCCCCATCAGCTCATGCTGAGCGGTTCACCCGATCTGGTGGCGAACTGGAGAGCGCAGTCGGGACGAATATCGGGGAAGTGGTGAATTAAGCCCGTCAGAATTGGTCGCCCCGGTTTTTCGGTGGGCCGGTTCCCGCTGTTGTGATGGGCGGGCGAGGCGACCTGGTTCCCCCTTTTAGGGGATGGAATGGTTCGTATCCCGGGTGTCGAGGGGCTCGTTACGTCAATGAGGGTTCCCGTTGTCAGTGTGTGCCGTAGGGGTGCGCATCTCTCGGGTAGGGCTTTCCGGTTGTGTGCCGGTGGAAGGATGGCAGATGTCTCAGTCCCCGCTCGTGTCTTCGAGATCATCTCGGAGAAGACGTCGTGTCCCGATGGTGATGATCGTCGCCGGGGCGGCGTTGTTGCCGGTTACGTTGGCCATGGTCCCTGGTGCTGCCAGCGCTTCGAGTCACCGGGAAGCTCCGCTGATCGCGACTGATCCGCAGGCGGACAACACTGACGTGTACGCCTTCGTGAGTCCTGACAAGGCGGACACGGTGACGTTCGTGGCGAACTGGTTTCCCTTGGAGGAGCCTAATGGTGGTCCGACGTTCTACCCGTGGGCCACGGATACCCACCATGACATCAACATCGACAACGATGGCGACGGCAAACCCGACATCACCTACCGGTGGGATTTCCATACCGATGACCGCCGCGGCCAGGCCAACACTTTCCTGTACAACATCGGGCCGGTGAGAAGCCTGCATGATGATAATCTGTTGTTCCGGCAGAGTTACACTCTGACCGAGATCAAAGACGGGAAGAGCACGGTCTTGGTCCGGGATGCGCCGGTGGCGCCGTCGAATGTGGGCCCGGGGTCGATGCCGGACTACGGCAAGCTGCGACGGGAGGCGGTGATTCCGGTCGGGGGTGGCGGGAAAAGTTTCGTCGGCCAGGCCGACGACCCGTTCTTCCTGGATCTGCGCGTCTTCGACCTGCTTTATGGCGGCAATCTGACCGAGATCGGCCAGGACACCCTGGCTGGGTACAACGTGAACACGATCGCCTTCCAGGTGCCCGTGACCGACGTGGTACTCCATGGCGACTCCGCCCGTAACCCGGTGATCGGGATGTGGAGCGCCACCTCACGCAAGACGCTGAAGCTCTCACCGGGCAGGGCCACGCCGACTGGTGATTATGTTCAGGTGTCGCGCTTGGGCATGCCGCTGACCAACGAGGTGATACTCCCGGCGCAACTCAAGGACACGTTCAACGCGATCCCCCCTGACGCGGATCACACCATCCCCGGATTCGTCGACCGGGTGCTTGACCCTGAGGTGCCGCGTCTGGTCCAAAAGATCTATGGCATTCCGGCTCCGGCTACTCCGCGCCACGATCTGGCGGAGCTTTTCCTCACCGGGATCGCGAAGAAAGCGCCGACGGTGGATGGAAGCCCCGCGCCGATTGCGACTGACCTGAACTCGCAGGTCCTCAACGCTGACGTCAACCCCGCGAAGTTCGTGCCGTCTGACCAGTTACGGCTGAACACCACGGTTGCGTCGGCCACCTTGCCGAACCGTCTCGGTCTGCTCGCTGGTGACCGGCAGGGTTTCCCCAACGGTCGGCGTCTGGCCGACGATATCGTCGACATCGAGGTTCTGTATTTTGAGGGCGCCGCCAAGACCGGTCTGGTCAATCCCCTTATCGCTGGTGACGCCGTCCCTTTCAACGATGTGCCCTTCGGTGCGACGTTCCCGTACGTCGCGTTGCCGCACCACCAGGGCGTCAACACCAAACTATCGGTTCCCGGTGGTGCGATTCCGCAGCAGGCCAATCTCGGTGGTGTGGTTCCGCCGGTAGCTGGTGGGGGCTGGGGTGGGGGTAGTGGTTCGCTGCCCATGGCGCTGGTGACCGGCCTGCCCGCGCTGGTGTTGCTCGGTTGTGGCGTCGTGTTGATCGCACGTCGTCGCCCGACGATGGTGACGGCCTCTGCCTGACAGTCCCGGTGACACCTGGTTGGGCCCTGGGACGGCGCCGTGTGAGGCGGCGTCCCAGGGCTTGGCTGGTGATGGTGAGGAGTGGTCGATGGCCGGTCATTCCGGTCGGTTCCCTCGTCTGGTTCCGATCGCTGTGCTGGTGGCCGGGGCGGTGCTGGCCGTGGTGACCCTCAGCGGGGTGCTGTCGGGTCGCGGTGATACCGCTCCTGCCGCCGTATCGGCGGTCCCGCAGGTCGGCAGACAGGATCTCAACGCGGTCATCTATGCCACGCAGGACAAGCTGCGCAGACTGCCCGACGACGCGGTGACCTGGGCCCGACTCGGGGCCGCTTACGTCGAGCAGGCCCGGATCACCGCGGACCCCTCCTTCTACGCCAAAGCCCAGGGCGCGCTGGCGAAGTCCCTGCAGCTGGTGCCCCTCGATAACGTCCCTGCGATGATCGGTATGGGTCAGCTCGCCAACGCCCGGCACGACTTCGTGGCCGGTCAGCGGTGGGGTGAGCAGGCCAAGGCGTTCAGCCCGAGGACCGCCGAGGTCTACGGGGTCCTCGCTGATGCGCTCACCCAGCTCGGTGACGCTGACGGTGCGACCGCGGCGGTGCAGTCCATGCTCGACATCCACCCCGGGGTCGCCTCGTTCACCCGCGCCTCTTACGACCTGGAGCTGCACGGCCGACTCGAGGACGCTCGCTCGGCGCTGGAGCGGGCACTGGGTTCCGCGGCCAGCCCGGACAACGTCGCGTTCTGCCGCTACTACCTCGGTGAGCTTGCGTTCAACGCCGGTGCGCTCGACGAGGCATCCAGCCAGTACCGTCAGGGACTGCTCGCGGTACCGGGCAACGTTGCTCTGCTGCAAGGCACGGCGAAGGTGGCCGCCGCCACGGGCAAGATCATCGATGCGCTCGCCGGTTACGCGCAGATCACCTCCCGGGTGCCGTTGCCGCAGTACCTGCTGGAATACGGCGAGCTCCTGGAATCGGTGGGACAGGGCTCCCAGGCCCGCGGGCAATACGACGTGCTCGCCGCCCAGCAGCAGCTCTACGCCGCGCAGGGCTCGGTGGACGACCTGGTCGCCTCGCAGGTGGCTGCCGACCACGGCAACCCCGCCGAAGCACTGCGCGCAGCGCAGCGGGAGTGGACTCGGCGTCACAGTGTGTTCAGCGCCGACGCGTTGGCCTGGGCGCTGCACGTCAACGGCCGAGATAGCGACGCGCTGGCCTACGCGGACAAGGCCGCGGCGCTGGGCTGGCGCAACGCCATCTTCGCCTATCACCGGGGGATGATCCTGACATCACTGGGCCGGACCATCGAGGCTCGCGCGGCGCTGTCACAGGCACTGGTGCTCAACCCGCACTTCTCCCCGCTGGCCGCGCCTCGAGCGCGCCAGACACTGGCCGAGCTCGGGGGGCCGCGCTGAACGGCTTGCCTACCTGGCGGGGGCTGGTGGTGCTACTCGCTGGCTGCGCGGCGATGCTGATCCTGCCGGTGGGGCTGTCGGTGGGGCCGGTTGCCGACGCGCATCCCTTGGGGAACTTCACTGTCAACCACTACGACGGGCTGCGGTTGTTCGTCGACCGTATCGAGTTGCACGCGGTGGTCGACACCGCCGAGATCCCGACCTTGCAGGACAAGGCGGCGACCGACACCGACGGTGACGGCACGATCTCGCCGGAGGAAGCCGATCGGCACGGTCGGGTCGAATGCGCCGCGCTGGCAGCAGCGGTGACGGCCACGGTGAACGCCAACCCCGTGCGTTGGCGGGTGGCGCAGTCCGCGGCGACGTACCCACCTGGGCAGCCGCCGTTGCTCACCACCCGGCTGACCTGCGCGCTGGTCGCATCGGCCGACCTGCACACCAGGGCACTGGTGGAGTTCACCGACAGCTTCCGGGCCGACCGAATCGGCTGGCGGGAGATCACCGCCAGCGGCCAGGGCCTGCGGGTGGTCTCCTCGACAGTCACTGGCGCGAGCATCAGCGACGAGCTGCGCCGCTACCCCGACGACCTACTCAGCAACCCCCGCGACGAACGATCAGCCACCATCGACGTCACTCCCGGCATCGGCGGGATCACCGCTGCCAGCGCACCGCTGACCACCAGGCTCAACTGGCTAGACCACGCCCTGGCCTCGGCGACCCGCACGTTCAACGAGCTCGCCGGCGGCACCCAACTCACTCCCTTCGTCGGGACCGCCGCAGCACTGCTGGCACTGCTGCTCGGCGCCTCTCACGCCGCGCTGCCCGGTCACGGCAAGACGGTGATGGCGGCCTACCTCGCCGGCCGACACGGAACCCGACGAGACGCCTTACTCGTCGGTGCCACCGTGACACTCACCCACACCGCTGGCGTGCTGATCCTCGGCCTGCTGGTCGCGGTGCTGAGCTCGTTCGCCCCAGAAACGGCGCTGCGCTGGTTGGGCATCCTCAGCGGACTGCTCGTGGCGATGGTCGGCGCCGGACTGCTGCGCTCGGCACTAGCCCACCGGTGGGCGACACCCACACCCGCCACTGTGGACCCCATTCCTGCCCTGGTCGGCACCCCCCACACGCACGGGCACGGCCACACCCACGGGCACGGCCATAGGCACGGGCACGGCTGGGATGACAAGGAGCGGCCACTCGGGCGGATCGGGCTGGTCGGCATGGGCATCGCAGGAGGCCTGGTGCCCAGCCCGACAGCACTGTTCGTGCTGCTCGGCGCGATCGGGCTCGGACGAAGCTGGTTCGGGATAGCCCTGGTGCTCTGCTACGGCCTCGGCATGGCCGCCACACTCACTCTCGCCGGCCTGCTCCTGGTCACCCTCCAAGAACGGATGACCCGCCCCACCGTATCCCAACGATGGCGCGACCACAGTACGCGGATAAACGCCACGCTACCTACCATGACCGCGGTCCTGGTACTTGTCGTCGGTCTGGGATTGGCCCTGCGGAGCTTACTGGGACCAGGATAACAGGAGTCGATATGCGCCACGCCGTAGTCGCCACCGGTTTGCTGCTCATCCTGGCCGGATGCGGTTCCTCTCCGCCTGAGCCCGGCCCCGTGTTCGACAACGAAAACGGGGCGGCACTCACCTGCATGAAACACCAGCCAGCCTCACCAGGAACACGATACACAGACCCAGCCCTGAAAAACACCCTCGAAATATTCACCGTGCTGCGCTACTACACAGCCAACGGCAACAAACCCTACTGCGACAGAAACCCGGCGACAGACATCGACAAAAAATGGGCACAACTCTACCTCACCCAAGGCGCAGCCCGATCAAACGTAGCCCCCATCCTGAACCACTAACAACACACACCAACCAGAACGAACCCACTCGCGAAAATTAACCACGCCCACGCCCACGTCGAGTCGCTACCTCGATCACCGATCTGCACTGATGATTGGCCCATGTCGGGCGGCAAAAATGGGGTCGAGTTCAATCGCAGCGGTGAGGCAACAAAATGTGATCGAATACGGCGGTGGCGGTGGATCGTGATGCCGGATCGGACGAGCTGGTGGCGAGCGTGGACTTCCCTCGCCCCGCCGGTCCACCTCGGGGAGCAGCCACGGTAGGAGCAGGTCGGGGCAGGGATCCATGCCTTGGTAACGGTGACGAGACGCTACGCGACCAAGCGCGTCGGTTGAGACGGAACGGACGGCACAGGTGCCAGCAGTCGACTGACTAGCTCGCATGCGTCCTGTCGAGATAGGTGAGGCGACCCTGGGATTGCTGCCACGTAGTCACTTAGCATAGATTCGGACGTTTGACGAGCATTGGTCGTCCAGTACCGTCTGCCAGGCACCCTCGACGTCGGACTCGTCAAACAGCGCGTATGCCAACTGGTCGGTGACCCACTGAGTGTCGGTGGCCACTTGGTGGAAGGCACGCATGGCGTCTTCACGGACCCATCCGTACCGATCGGCTGACGGTGGACCTGGCGGAGCTGGGCACCCAGGTCAGTTTCGCCCGGGCGGCGGGGTTGTCTCGACAGCTGGCCGGGACCACCGCCACAGCGGGGCAGGCGCACAACGCGCTGGCCGATACCGCAGCGCTGCTGTCGGGCACCGACGGCACGCTGGGACCCGGGCACCCCAGCCCGGACGTGGTGATGCTCGATGGCACCGGTGCCCGCGCCGGAGCGAACAAAAACGGGGTGGGGGTGCACCTGGCGCTGGGGCTGACCGGCCGCTCCGGGCCGGCGGGCCGACGCCGCGCGCACACCCACCTGCTTGGGCTCACGGTCGGCGAGGACTGGCCCGCGATGGCCGCGCAACTGGCCGCGTTGCCCGCCCCAGCACTGGCCGTTCTCGACGGCGAGACCGAGCTGACCACCCTGACTCAGCAGCTGTGGCCGACCACCCCGATCCAGCGCTGCTGGTGGCATTTGCCCCACGGGCTGCGCAAGGCCTTCTATAAGTCCCTGAACGGTGGCGACAACACCGCCCGGCGCGCTTTCCACACTGTCGACTGCATTCAGGTATCCTTCACCTCGCCGGAACGACGCCGCACTGGTCAGGCGCTCAAAAGTCCTTCACCGCAAACCACGCCATCGCACATCCAACACTGCGGCACAACACGGCGATGGCACAACACGGCGATCCGGGGTATCCGGTTCACGTTGACGAACATCAGCAACCAGCGGTGACGTGTGGTCTTGCTTGTTCTCCCGGTACCTCCCGGCTGACAACGTTCGACACGACTCAGCGATCCGCAGCGCGAGCCCGACTGCAGTCCAGCGTGCAAACCCGTCATGCTGGCCTACCGGGACCGGTCCGGTCTGACACATCCCGAGACAACCAGCTTTCGCATGGCATGGGCGGGCAAGTCCTTCACGCTTGCGCTCGCTGGCACCCGCGACGATGGGGCACCCTGGACGGCGTGGCGCGCCCGGACCCGTCCGAGTCGTTGACGACGCTGCTCGGGGGCCGCCGAGCAGCGCTGGACGCTACCGTGCCTGCCGTCGCGTTCGTGGCGGCCTGGCTGGTCTCGGGTCGCTCGTTGGGCTGGGGTGTGGGTGCCGCCCTGGTCACCGGGGCTGCGGTGGCCGCGGTGCGCCGGCGCCGTGGCCACCGTCCGCTCGCTGCCCTACTCGGCCTGCTGGGCGTCTCGGTGGCGGCGCTGATCGTCCTGTACACCGGTCGCGCTGCCGACTTCTTTCTCGCCCAGCTGCTGTCCAACGTCGCCAGCGCGCTGGTCTGGACGGTCAGCGTGGTGGTCCGCTGGCCGCTGCTCGGAGTGATCGTGGGCGGGGTGCTGGGACAGCGCACCTCCTGGCGTCAGGACCCCGCTCTGCTTCGGGCGTACTCCCTGGCGTCGTGGGTGTGGGTCGCCCAGTACCTGGTTCGGATCGCGGTGTTCACTCCGCTGTGGGCGGCAGGTGCCGTGGTCGGGCTCGGGGTCGCCAGGGTGGCGCTGAGCTGGCCGCTGGTCGCGGCCTGCCTCGCGGTGAGCGGGGCGGTGCTGGTCCGGGTGCTGCCCGCCGATCACCCAGGGCTGCGTTCGGTACGCCGGTCCTGATCCCAACCCACGAGTAACACTATGAGTAGTGCGCACGATACTCACCGTATAAGCTACGTGATCCCACCGGGCAGGCGCTTCATCGATCTGTGACCGGTCCGTAGCGTGGTGCGACCGTCGGGGGAAGCGATATGGGGTCGCAATGCTGAACGAGAGGACCCGATCCGTGCCCGTCCGAAACCACGCTCGCACGCTGTCTGCGGCCCTGGGTCTTCTGATCAGCGTGAACATCGCGCTTGTTGCGTCGGTTGCCCCCGCATCCGCTGCGCCCTTCCCGGGGCCATTGAGCACTGCACCGCAGTTGGTCCCTCTGGACCTGCCAACGTTGCAGGGTGTGATGGCGGTGCTGAACTCCCGGTCGGACCGCGTCTCGAACTCGGTGACCGGGTGGCACGTCGATCCGGCCAGTGACTCCGTCGTGGTCTCGGCCACCGACGACGCAGCCGCTCAGGCCTTCGTGGCAGGTCAGGACAAGGTGCGCATCGAACACGTCACGGCGCGCCCGGTACCGCTGGCTGACCTCCACGGTGGCGACACGATCACCACCAGTGAGGGGGTGCGTTGCTCGGTGGGTTTCAATGCCATCTCGGGCCGCATCCGCTACGTCATCACCGCCGGACACTGCACCAAGCTGGGTGGCACGTGGTCGGGGCCCGACGGCAATGCCATCGGCCCGGTCGCCAAGTCGTCGTTTCCTGGTCACGACTTCGGCTTGGTCGAGGTGACGTCGCCGTCCTGGGAGCAGACCCATGACGTCGACGCCGACAGCGGCTATCTCAGCGTGACGGGCACAGCGCCGGCCGCGGTGGGCGACAAGGTCTGCCTGTCCGGGTCCACCAGCGGCTATCACTGCGGCCAGGTGCAGGCCGTCGGTGAGACCGTGAACTACGGCGACGGCGCTGTCGTCCAGGGGCTCACCAGGACCAATATCTGCGCCGAGGCCGGTGACTCCGGTGGCTCCGTCATGAGCGGTACCCAGGCTCAGGGCACGCTGTCCGGCGGGTCCGGTGGTTGCCTGCTCGGCGGGCAGTCGTACTTTCAGCCGATCCAGGAGGTGCTGTCCACCTACGGGCTGACTCTCCTCACCGGCAACGCGTCCAGGGATGACCGCTAGTCGCCAGCGCGCGACGATCGCAGGCGATGCGCGAAGGCGGCGGCAGCCGCCTGCGGATCTGCTGCCTGTGTGATCGCGCGCACCACCACGACGCGGTCTGCGCCGGCCGCGCGCACCTCCGCTAACCGTTGGATGTTCTCGATGCCACCGATGGCGAACCAAGGACGGGCCGGGGTCGCTGCTGCAGTGCGGCGCACCAGCTCCAGGCCGGCGGCGCGACGGCCAGGCTTGGTCGGGGTGACCCAGCACGGCCCGGTGCAGAAGTAGTCCACCCCGGGCTGCGTGGCCGCGTCGGTGGCCTGGGCGGGATTGTGCGTGGAGCGGCCGATCACCACCTCGTCGCCGAGCACCCGGCGCGCCCAGCGGACCGGCAGGTCGCCCTGGCCCAGGTGCAGCACCTGCGCACCGGCGGCCAGCGCGACGTCGGCCCGGTCGTTGACCGCCAGCAGCGCGCCGTGGCGTCGGCATGCACCGGCGAGCACCGTCAGGGCATCGAGCTCGTCGCGTGCCTCCAGAACCTTGTCGCGCAGCTGGACGATGTCCACACCGCCGGCCAGCGCCGCGTCGGCGAACTCGGCGAGGTCGCCGCGGTCGGTCCGGGCATCGGTGCACAGGTACAGCCGCGCATCGGCCAGCCGGGCCCGGATCTGCGCCCCATCCATGTGGGGACCGTATCGCGGGGTAGGCTGGTAGGCGGTCTGCACTCCGAGCCTGGGCGACACCGGCCTGAGAGGGGTCATGGCGACCCCGACCGTCGAACCTGATCCGGGTCATGCCGGCGCAGGGAGCGTGATGAGCTGTGGTTTCCTTGGGGATCTCCGCTGGCACCGTCGCCGTCGCCGTCGTCGGTGGCGGCGTCATCGGGCTCAGCTGCGCTTGGCGCGCCGCGTCCGCCGGGTTCGCGGTGACCGTGCATGACCCGGCGCCAGGATCGGGCGCGTCGCGCGTCGCAGGCGGGATGCTCGCCCCGGTCACCGAAGCGGTGCCTGCTGAGCCCGCGGCACTGGCGCTGGGGGCAGCCTCGCTGCGCCGCTGGCCGGGCTTCGCCGCCGAGCTCGCCACCGCCGGCGCCGACCCCGGGTTGCGGACCCGAGGGACTCTCGTGGTTGCGCTGGACCCCGGCGATCGCGCCGAACTGGACCGGATCGCCGAGCAGCTGTCCCGGATGGGACGGGTCGTGGAGGTGCTCCCCGCCCGGCAGGTGCGCCGGGTCGAACCGTCGCTCGGCCCCCAGGTGTGCCGGGCGCTGTCTGTCCCGGGCGATCTGTCGGTGGACAACCGGGCGCTGCTGGATGCGCTCCTGCTGGCGTGCCGCAGCGCCGGGGTGCGGTTTGACAGCCGACGCTGCTCGCGGTTGCCGAGAGCGGACGTCGTCGTGGTGGCCGCGGGTGCGCACAGCGCCGCGCTGCACCCCGCGCTGGATCGCGCGATCCGCCCGGTGAAGGGGGAGATCCTGCGGCTGCGGTGCCGGCCGGGCACGTTGGTGCCGCCCTCGCGGACCGTCCGCGCGATCGTCGGTGGGCGGCACAGCTACCTGGTGCCCCGCGACGGCGGCCGCCTGGTGCTTGGAGCCACCCAGCGCGAGGTCGGGTTCGACACCGACGTCACCGCCGGTGCCGTGCGGGAGCTGCTCGCCGATGCCGAGCGGGTGCTGCCCGCGATCGCGGAATACGCCCTGGAGGAGACCGCGGCGGGGCTGCGTCCGGGCACTCCAGACAATCTCCCGGTGATCGGGGAGCTGGAACCCGGTGTGCTCGCCGCGACCGGCCACCACCGCCACGGGATCCTGCTCGCACCGCTGACCGCCGACGCGATACTCGCGCTCCTGCGCGGTGACGCTGTTCCGGTGGAAGTCGGGCCGGCTGCGCCGGCCCGACTTCCACCCGTGAGTGGCGATACGAGCTCTAGCTCGTATCGCCACTCACGGGGCGCGTGGAGCGCGCCATGACAGTGACAGTGAACGGGCAATGGTGGGAACTGTCCCAGGGTGCCACGCTGGCCGACGTGCTCGCGCGGCTGGGCGCGCCGTCCCGCGGTGTGGCGGTGGCCATCAACGGCGCTGTGGTGCCCCGCGTCTGCTGGCCCGACACACCGCTGTTGCCCGGCGCCCGGATCGATGTGGTCACCGCAGTGCAGGGAGGTTGACGCAGATGGCAGATGATCCGCTGGTCATCGCCGGGCGGGAGTTCGGCTCGCGGCTGATCCTGGGAACCGGGGGCGCGAGCAACCTCGCCGTCCTGGAGCGGGCGTTGCTCGCCGCGCAGACCGAGCTCACCACGGTCGCGATCCGCCGGATGGACACCGGGTCGCGCACCGGTGTCCTTGATGTGCTGAGCCGTCATGGGATCGAGCCATTGCCCAACACCGCGGGCTGCCGCAGCGCTGCGGAGGCGGTGCTCACCGCGCGGCTGGGGCGGGAGGCGCTGCAGACGCCCTGGGTCAAGCTCGAGGTCATCGCCGACGACCGCACCTTGCTGCCCGATCCGATCGAGCTGCTCGCCGCCGCCGAGCAACTCGTCGACGACGGCTTCACCGTGTTGCCCTACACCAACGACGACCCGGTGCTCGCCCGCCGGTTGGCCGACGTCGGTTGTGCGGTGGTGATGCCGCTGGGCTCGCCGATCGGCACCGGGCTGGGCATCCGCAATCCGCACAACATCGAGATGATCGTGTCTCAGGCCCGGGTGCCGGTAGTGCTCGACGCCGGGATCGGCACTGCCTCGGAGGCCGCTCAGGCGATGGAGCTGGGCTGCGACGCGGTGCTGCTGGCCACTGCGGTGACCCGGGCCGACGACCCACCGCGGATGGCCGAAGCGATGCGGCTGGCCGTGCAGGCCGGCCGGCACGCCCGCCTGGCCGGCCGGATCCCGCAACGCTTCTGGGCCCAGGCCTCCAGCCCCGACCCTTCGGCGGCGGCGCCACGCGATCAAGCCCGGCACGACGCCGCGGAAGGCCGGCCTGGAATGGGGTCACCTGGATAGACCGCAGTCGTGGCGAGAACTCATCGGTCGGGCAACGAGCGCCGCGAGCTTGCGAGTAGCGTCTCGCCATCACGAACATGCTGCGCCATCTCCGTCTTGCCGTTGTGCCGGTCCTGGTCTGTATGGCGCTGACTGTGGTCAGCTGCGCACGCCCTGCCGTCGATCCGCCCGCGGCCCCGCGGGTCCTCGCGCGGGAAGTCGTCGCGGACCCGCCGGCCAGTGCGGAGTTTGCGCCGCCATCGCCACCGGTCCGGCTGTCGCCATCCCCGCCGTCACGACCCCCGACCAGGCCTGCACCGTCGGCTTGCCGCGATGATTCGGGGTGGGGTTGCACCCAACAGCAGCGGTTCGACAACGCCGGCACGTACATCGCCCGCAATGTCAGTGGCAAGGGTTACCTGAGCGTGGTGTTCACCGATCGGCAGACCGGGAAAGCCTGGCGGTCCGGTCCGACACAGCACGAGGGTTGGACGGCGTCCACCATCAAACTCGCGATCGCCACCGATCTGCTGCGCCGGCAACGCGCCGGGCAGATCACGCTGACCGCGGCCGACCGGCACGACATGGCCACCATGCTCAACTTCTCTGACAACGCCGCATCCGACCGGCTGTGGGCCAGATACGGTGGCGAGGACATGCTGGCCCGGTTCCGGAACCAGTACGGCATGACCGGCCTGCACTTCGTACCTGGTTTCACCGCCAAGACTTACTGGGGCTTCGTCAAGTGCACGACCGACGACCTGGCTGCCCTGACGAGCTATGTCTTCACGCGGGTGGACCCGGTTGACCGGGCATACCTGGTCGGCGCGCTACGGGGGGTCGCACCCAACCAGCAATGGGGGGTTTGGGCGGCTGGCTCCGACCAACGGCCCGGGAACAAGGACGGCTGGTCCTACGAGGCTGATCCTTACGGCAAGCACTGGGTGACGAACACGGTCGGCTTCGCTGGACCCGACGGGCGCTACCTGATCGCCGTCATGTATCAGGTGGATCCGCGCGGCACACTGTCCGATGGAGTGCACGCTGTCAGCGACGTCGTTGCCTTACTCTTCGGCGCACCGGTACCGGCTCGGGTCACGGTCCCTGCACCGGACGGGTGAGGCTAGCCGCACCGGCTAGATCCGGGATCACCAGCGCCGGTCATCTGTCAACGCAATGGTGCCGGTGAGCTGCACGATGTATCCGTTGAACTGCAACGACCAGCGCAGCGACTCGCTGAGACGGTTCGGTTCCCGGCTACCCGCTCGCACTCCACAGCGGCGTTATGGGCTCTGCGGGTCGGGGGGACAACATGGTCGCAACCAGAAGGGCACCTAGCGCAACAGCCGCGACAAGTACGAAGGCGTCGGAGTATGCCGGTACCACCGTGCCGATATGCAGTGGGTTGATCACCGGGGCAGTCCCACCGGCGCGCCAGTCAAGGAATGGGCCGACGAGCGCCGGCCCGATGGCTCCGCCGATGAAGTAACATCCCTGATAGATTCCGATTCCGGTACCAATCTCCCGGCGATCGAGCGCGTGAGTGGCGACGTCGATCAACGGTGCGTTCACGGCACCGAAACCGATGCCGAGCAGCAAGATGCCGATTGCGAGTAGCACAGGTTTGTCCCCGGTCGCGGTGGCCGACAGCCAGAGCATGGCCCCGAATAGGATGGTGAGGCCGGTGACGATGAGCGGTTTCGGGCCGAAGCGATCCCCGAGTCGGCCGGCCAGCGGGGACACAACCGCCGCCGTCAACGGCCCCGGTGTGAGGACGAGCGCTATCTCTCCGGAAGAAAGGCCACCGAACCGGGCGGCCAGCAGCGGTATCAGAACGTTGCTTGTCACGTTCACCAGTTGTGCACCGAAGCCGATCGCGGCGGCCGCGGCGAAACCGGCGTGGACGAACAGTCGAGGTTGGAACAACGGCTCGTCGACGGTACGCACCCGCCAGGCCAGCAGCAGTCCACAGAAGATCGCACCGGCAGACGAGAAGAGCACCGGCACGGTCACGAAACCCATGGACTGCCCAGTCGTCACCGCGAGCAACGCCAACCCGATCGTCGCCGTCAGCAGGATGCCCCCGAGCAGGTCGAAATGTCGCCTCTTCAGGCTGCGCAGGTCGGGGAGTACCCGGTGGCCAACCAGAATGAGCAGGAGGGCAACCAGCAGAGTCCCGCCGAAGGGGGCGCGCCAGCCGCCGAGCTCGTCTGCGAGGCCGCCGACGATGGGCCCCGAGGTCGCCCCGATGCTTGCGCCCGCAAAGACGAGTCCCAACGCCGGTCCGCGCCGTCCGGGGGGCAGAAGCCGGGTCACCGAGGCACTAGCCACCGCAGGCAGCACGCCCTCACCAGCGCCTTGCAGCACGCGACCGACGATAAACGTGAGGAAATTCGGCGCAATGGTGCACACCGCGGTGCCGATCGCGAACGCGGTCATCCCGAAGAGATATGACCGCCGCACTCCGAACACGTCGGTGGAGGAGCCACCCAGAGCCACGCCCAAAGCCAGCGCCAGCAGGTTGCCGGAGATCATCCAGACTGCCTGGGGTACGGACGCATCGACGTCGCGGGCGATCACGGGCACGATCGCGTTGACCATCGTGCTGGTCAACAGCATCAACATGACTGACGCGACCAGGACAGCGAGCAGTTCTCGGTGAGCGGGGACCCGCGGAGCCGCCGTCCGGGAATCGCGGCATTCGGCGTCATGAGTGACCACGGATCAGCTCCTTTGCGAGGCCTCCAAGGCCATCGAATCCGAACCGCTCTCAGACGTCGCCGCATACCAGCAATTCAGGTAGTCCCGCAGTCCCGGAAGGTCTGCCAGCGGCCCCTGATAGCCGATATGGCCGTCTGGCCGGACCAATACCATCACCGCCGCACCGACGTGGTAGGCCCGATGCAACTCAACGTGTTCGCGCCCCAGCGTGTGTACCTGGATCGCCAACCGGTAGCTCGTCGATAGTTCGACCGCCCATAAGGCCAGCTCGGCGAATAGTGCGGTCGGCGTGTTCCCTTGGAGGATCAGCAGATGGTGATCCACGCCATGAAGGAGATCGAACAGGCGCTTCGCCGCCGCGCCCTCAGCCAACATAGCGTCAGGTGCCCGATCGCCTGGTCGCAACCTGGCTCTTGTCGTCGACGTACCTGCGACCACCGGGCTGGCGGGGTAGCGAATCCATTGCTGAGACAACATCATGGACGGCGCGTCGCGCATGACCGGAATCTTGTTGACGATTCGCAATGCCACCGGTAGCAACCACTGGCGCGCCCGACGCCATGCCGGAGCCGCCGCTTCCAGCATGAACCCTTTATTGGAGCCAGCGAGGATGGACATCGCGACATTACGCCGCTCGGTCTCATAGGAATCCAGCAGCCCTTGTTCAGCCTGACCGGCGACTACCGCACCGAGCTTCCAGCCCAGGTTGTAGGCGTCGCCCATGCTCAGATTCGCACCCTGGCCTCCGGAGGGGGGATGCACGTGGGCTGCGTCGCCGACCAGGAACCACCGTTGGGTCCGGAAACGTGCGGCGATCTTGTTGTGCAACCGATGTGAGTGGTACCACTCACATCGGTGGATTCGCGCCGGCACCAGAAACTGCTCGTCGAACCAGCGCTGCAGATCCCGTACATCGACACCGATGCCCTCATCGCGCCGTGCCTCTAACGCGGTTTGCAGGCCGGAGGTGACGGTACCGAACAGCCGGTACTGGGAGCGTCCGCTGTCGTGGAACTTCACGAATCCAGCCGTCCCGATGGGAGCCACGAAAATGTTGACCCGGTCATCCGGCAGGAGAACGTCGAATTCCATGTTCACGTCGGCGAGGAACCCTACCTGACCGTATGTCCTACCTTCGAAGGCCACGCCTAGCAGGCTGCGCACCGCGCTGTCCGCGCCGTCGGCCCCGATACCCCACGTGGCAGTGATCTTCTGTTCGGTGCCGTCGGCGCACACCACCCTCGCCTCGACGCCCTGACTGTTCTGTTCGAGGTCGACCAGGCGGGTACCCCATTCGACCTTGACGGTGGGTGCCGCTTCCGCCAGGGCGTCGGCCAGCATGCGCTGCGTCTTCCATTGCTCATACCCCAACGCGAACGGATACGGCGTCTCCTGCACTGCACGGCCCGACAACGGTAGGTCGGCGAGGACCTCGCCGTTCGCCCACAATCGGGTTGCCGTCAGCCGCTGGCCGTGCTCGACCGCGGGTGCGGCCAGCCCGAGCTTGTCCCACAACTCCAACGTCCTGATGTGAACCAGGCTTGCGCGCGACTGGACCGTGGGTCCGGGAGCACCGTCGATGACGTGTACCCGAACTCCGTACCGAACCAGCAGGTTGGCTACGATCAAGCCAGCGGGCCCTGCCCCGGCGACCAGAACGTCAGTTTTTACCATCGATTTTCCATTCTACTTATCAACTGGTTGATGGCCGCGGCATTTTTGCGATCGATGCTGGGGTCGTGGTCTGGACGATTTCGATGTGTCGATTCGTTGGAGGCGTTGGTCGAGCGGTTGCTCGCGTGTGTCCGCGAGTTGGAGTCAGTGGTGGTGCAGCAGAGTGTGGTCGATGAGCCGGATGAGAGGTTCGAGGTTGTCCCACATCGGTGCGCACCATATGAGGAGTCGTTGGACAACGCTGTGGATACAGTGCGGGGCCGTCGAATCTCGGCCCGCCCGCTACCGGGATCGTCCGGGTAGCCCACTGAACTGCACCAACGCTCACCTGGGGTGAGCCGCACCTGTAAGCTTGAGCACAACGGCGAGCCGATCACCTGGCAGGTGCGCCATGACCGCGTCGCATTCGCTTGCGGGACCGCCCACCGCG
Source organism: uncultured Actinomycetota bacterium (assembly GCA_963823755.1). Taxonomy (GTDB): domain Bacteria; phylum Actinomycetota; class Actinomycetes; order Mycobacteriales; family Pseudonocardiaceae. The sequence goes on along the minus strand of CAWGMP010000017.1, from coordinate 635,613 downwards.
CCCGCCCGCTCGTTGTGGGCAGCGGGCTCGTCCCTTATTTCAACAGCATCAGCATTGCGGTGGCCCGCTGCGGCCGGCGCGGGGCGGAGACCGTTTGTAGCCTCCGTCCGCGCCAAGGCTCAACACAGGCGGCTCTGGTCGAGGAAGAACCGGACCATTTCGGCTGACGCATCGGGACCCATCGGGTCGGTGTAGGAGCCGACCGGGCTGCCCCCGTACCACGCGTGCCCGCCGCCGTGCACCGTCCAGGACTCGGCGAGGACCGTGCCGTCGACGTCGGTGTGTACGGTCCGGGTGCAGGCGTGGCCGGTCCGCTCGTCGAGATGCGTCGTGGCCGATACCGAGGTCTCGGCCGTGGCCAGCCGGGCGTTGACGAGGTTCTCGGCGTTCACCGGCGCCACGATCCCGTCGTGGTCGCCGTGGAACACGATCAACGGCACCCGCCCGCCCGGCGCCGGTGAGCCACCCGTGCGCATGGCGGCGAACGCCGACGCGACATCGTGTGCCGCGCCGTAGGCGATCCCGGAATGCACTCCGACCCCGAGGTACAGCTCCGGATGGGTCGCGGCCATCACCGCGGCCATAGCGCCGCCTGCGGAGAGCCCGGCGACGTACACCTGGGCGGGGTTGACCTCGTGGTCGGCCATGACCTGGCGGGTGATGCCGGCGATGATCGCCGGCTCGCCGGCGCCGGCCTGCTGATCGGCGGGGGAGAACCAGTTCCAGTAGCCGCCGCTGTTGGCCGCGCTGGACTGTTCCGGATAGGCGACGAGGAACGTGTGCTGCTCGGCGAGATCGTTCATCCGGGTGCCGGCAGCGAAGTCGGTGGCGTTCTGCTTGCCGCCGTGCAGCATAACGACCAGGGGCACCGGCGTACCGGTGTAGCCGGTGGGAATGTAGAGGTCGTAGCTCCGGGTCCCGGACGGCTCGGTGTGGCGCAGGTGCCGGATCTCGCCGCCGGGCGCGGCGGCCGCCGCCGCGCCGGGGCGCACGCCCCCGCGGCTGGCGGTGGGCAGATCGCCCAGCAGGTCGGCCGGCCCACCGGACGGGAACCCGGGGATTCCCGGAGCTACGCCGCCCGGCCCGGTGGGAGGTGTGGCGCCGAGCGTGCGCTGCAGGAGGGCGAAGGCCTCCGTCAGCTGCCCTGCACGGGTGAGCCTCAGTGCTTCGGACATGGCGGCGGTGCGGTGATCATCCATGGGAGCCCCTTCGGGGGTGTGACGTCGGCGTCGACCGGTCGGTCGGCGCCGTGTGACGGCTGCTGCCGTGCCCAGCCGTCGGTGTTCAGCCGGCTCGTGCCGGTTCGACGAGCCGCACCCTGCTACCAGCAGAATACCATCCTATCACCATCTCATGAGATGGTGATAGGACCATCAGGCCCGCCTGGGCGAACTCGCAGCCGACCATGACTCGCTTGAGGTCGAAGCGGTCGCTGACCGTGCCGGTCAGCGGTCCGAGCAGCGCAGGGGCGAAGTCAGCGGCCAGCACTAGCATCGCCACCGCCAGTGCGTGACCCATCGTCTCGGCGACCTGGGAGCATGAGTGCCACCATGCTGAGCGAGTCGCCGAGGAACGACGCGGCGCCGTCACTATCCGTAACATGGGATCGGCAGCCGGCAACAGGGTCCCCCTGGCGCTGCTCCCTCGGTAGTAGCCACAATGCTCGCGCTATGCACCCAGAGTTCGGCAGGAGAGCTGCTCATTTCCCGTAGGCAGTCCCGAACCGTAGACCATGTGGCTGAGGCGCAACCATCTGGTTCTTACCATGAGTAATGACAGCGCGGGCATGGACCGCCCACCTTCGGGTGACTGACGGGTTTTGAGACACACTGCTAACCTGACATTTATCAGATAAATCGGACGGATCAATAATCTCACCCGCGCATTCGGAATTACCTTCCGATCGGGGGAGTACGCCGTCTTATGCGAGATTTCTCATATCTTTGAACGAGTCCGCAATGGGTCACTCACCCATTCGTCGATTAGTAGAGAACATTCTTCGAGTGGGATTATCGAGCGGTTTATTTTCGGGTGGCGGCGAGTCGACGGATTGGCGGTATCAACCCCGATGCGGCTGTGGTGGACTGATGATGGCCAGCGCTGCTCACGGTGTTGCGTTGGGACCATGCAGCATCTTGTCTCAGGACGAGTCCGAGAACTCGGTGCGCTGCAGGCCGAGCGGCGCCGCAGCGCGCGGGGCGAGTTGCGAATGGCCTTGGTTCTCGGCGAGGCGGGGTTAGGTAAGACCCGGCTGGCCGCCGAACTGTTGGCTCGTGACGAGGGGTCGGCTGTCGGGCTGATCGCGCACAACTCGCCCTTCGCGGGTATGCCGCCCTTCGGTCCCTGGGCGGACGCTCTCGGCCTGCACGCGAGTGATCCGGACACTGATGGGGTCTGCCGTGCCTGCGGGAGCGGGTTCGGTGGCCTACCCGCGCTGGGGAGCCGCGCCGGGCACGATGCATCCTCGTGCGCTGAAGCCCTTCGCTATCACCTCGTCGAATGGATCCCGAGTCTGCTCGCCAAGGCGAGTGCTGACCAGCCGGTCGTCGTGGTCGTCGACGATGCTCACCAGGGCCACGATGCGGTGTGGGAGATGCTGCTACGGCTGGCCTGGGAAGCTCCAGACAGTCGCCTGTTCGTGCTCGTCACCGCCCGGCCGGCGGAGCTGGCCAGGCACCGGATCGCCGTCGAGGTACTGCACGCCTTGGAGCAGGAGGCGCCGATATGCCGGCTCCAGTTGGCTCCGTTCTCCCGGCAGGACATCGGGGAGCTGGCCACCGCGCTCCTTGCGCAAGACCGTGACCCGTCAACGTTGGTGGACTGGCTGATGGCCCGCGCGCAGGGCAACCCGCGGTTCGTCATCGGGCTGCTGGAGGAACTGGTCGGCAACGGCGCAGATCTTGCGGCACCAGCGTTGGATGAGGTCCCGGAGAAGCTAGCCCGCTGGGTGCGCACCGAGATGACGCGGCTCAGCCAGCCGGCCTCGACCCTCATCGAGCTGCTCACCGTCGCCGATGACCTGGTCGATTCCGGTGACCTGGCGCGGATCACCGGCCAGCCGGTCGAGGACGTCGCGCTGTGCCTCGAGCGGCTCGTGCGTTCCGGGATGGTCGTCGAGCAGCGGCACGGCCAGGCCCTGGGTTACCAGCTCACCCATCCGCTCACCCGCGAAGTGCTCTACACCGACATGGGTGGCGCCAGGCGGCGCGTGACGCACCGGCGGGTGGCCGGCACGTTGCTGGCGGCTGGGCGGACCGAGGCTGCGGCGTCGCACTTCGCTCGCGCGGCGCAGGCAGGCGACGGCGAGGCGATCGATGCACTGATCGGGATGGCCCAGCAGGCAGCGCAGCGAGGGTGGTGTTCCCAGGTGTGGGCGACCGCCGTGACATTGCGGGATCTGTTGCCGATCGGTGACGAGCGCTGGCTCGGCGTGTTCGACGCGGTGTCCCAGCGGTCGAATCGGGGCCTCGTCGATCAGACCGAGCACTATGTGGTCGAGATCGCTGCCGTGCAACGGATGCGGCAACTACTCGCCGGGATAGGCGACCTGCAACGGCAAGCGCGTATCCGGTTATGGCTCGGGGGTTTGTTCGCGTACGGGGCGGGTGATCTCGATGCGGGAGAACGGGAGTGTAGGCAGGCCCTCGCTTTGTGCCAGCGGTCCGGCTGCGATTCCACAGCCAGGTCAGCTGCGATCGAGTTGGCCAAGATGCGCGGATGGGCCGGCGACCTGCGAGGCGAAGAGGTGGCAGCGCAACAAGTGTTGACTGAAGCAGAGCAGGCCAAAGATCAGCAGGGAATCGCGGAGGCACTCGGGGCATTGGGGCACGCGCTGGGTTGGCAGGGTCGTTTCAACGCGGCTGAGGAGGTACTCATGCGCAGTGTCGCGCTGGCTACGGCCCCAGCGCCTTTCTCGTGGATGTCTCAGAGCTTGGCCCTTCTCGCCACACTGGATGCCTGCCGAGGCCACCTGGTCTCAGCTCGCATCCGGTGGGCCCAAGCGGCCGCCTCCAGCCCGCACCGTGACCCGATGATCGGACGATGCGGTGCGTTCATCGAGCTGCTCGCCGGGGACCTGGTGATGGCTGAGGCGCACGCGCGGCAGGCGGACGATCCCGATCCGGCCACTCGATCCGGCTTACCGATCCAGCCGGCGGGCCGGGCCGCGATGGCGGCGGCGGAGCGCGGCTGTCTCACCGAGGCTCGTCGACACCTCCAAGACATGACGCGTACCGGCCGGAGGACGCTCGGTGCTCTCGAGCCTTTGTACTGGTGGGCCGAAGGAGTGGTGGCCAGGGTCGAAGGCCAGGCGGTCGCCGCGGTCGCCGCACTCCACCAGGCGGTTGACGGCTACTCGGCGATGAACGCACGGGCACTGAAGGCGTTCGTGCTGGCGGATCTGGCCGAGGTCGCGGTGCTCGCCGGCGATGTTGATGCTGCGGCGAGTGCTGCTGCATGGGCCGAAGACAACGCCCGCTGCACCGGCGCGCCCCTCCATCAGATGCTCCACCTGCTCGCCACGGCGTGGGCACTGATCGGACGCGGTCGCCACGACCAAGCGGCGCAAGCAGCGTTGCGGGCCGTCGACGGATTCAGCTCCCGCGGATACGTACTACTGGCGGCGCGTGCCCGGGTCGCCTATGCCAACGCGGTCCGCCGATCCGACCGCAGGGCGGCCGAGGACGCGTTGCGCGAGGCCGTCGCGGCATGTGACGGATGCGGAGCTGTCGTGCGTCACGAGCAGGCCCGCAAGCTGCTCATCGAGCTCGAGACGGATGAACCGTGCGCGGTGCAGGACGTGCGCGGTTCGAGCTCGTTGACCAGGCGGGAGTGGCAGGTCGCCGAGCTAGCCGCCTGCGGATACACCGCCCCACAAATCGCCACGCGGCTCCATATCGGTGTGCGGACCGTCGAGACACACCTCGCCCGCAGCTACCCCAAACTCGGGATCACCTGCAAGCAACAGCTTGTGCACCATGCCGCTGAGTTCGGGTTTCGGCCTGGTCAGTAATTTCTACGGACCGGCCATGGGCAACTGCATCTGATACGCACCGAAATCCGTACCTGCTACGGATGGCACGTCAAGCCGTGATCCCTAAAATTTGTCGTGACCGCGGCGATACCCAGTGTCAATGACGCGAGAACGGTAAGGGAGAAGAGCAACTCCTGCGGGACAGGTACCTCCGGCGAATTTTATGAACAGTTGATCCTTATCGGTGGACGCGGTTGTCGAACGTAAGACCTTGTTGCCTGCTATTGACGTACTGGCACGGATAGAGATCGGTGGTGTGTTGTGACTGAGTCGGTGCAGTTGGAATCGAGTGTGAACGGTCAGCAGCCGCAGAATGGTCAGCATCCGCAGATGAGCCTGGCTACGGAAGCCGCCCGGAACTTAGCTACGACGACCAAGTCCGTGCCCCAGATGCAGGAGATCACCTCCCGGTGGCTGTTGCGGGTGCTGCCGTGGGTGGAGGCCTCGGGTGGGACTTTCCGGGTGAACCGCCGGGCGAGTTACACGGTCGGTGATGGCCGGGTGACCTTCACGATGAACGGGGCCGCCCAGGTACGGGTCATTCCCGACGAACTGCGTGAGTTGCCGATGTTGCGGGATTTCACAGATCATCCGGACGTGCTGAGTGCACTGGCAGACCAGTTCGAGCTGCGCGAGATCGACGCCGGCAGCACCATCGTCAGCGAGGGTGCGCCGGCTGACCAGCTGTTCCTCATCGCCCATGGCAAGGTCAAAAAAATCGGTCCTGGGAAGTATGGCGAACCGACGGTGTTGGCTGTCCTGGCCGATGGCGACTACTTCGGGGATCGCGAGTTGGTCCAGTCGGCCGACGCCTGGACCTACACAGTCACCGCGGTGACCCCGTGCACGGTACTGGCGCTGTCCGAACAGGCGTTCCAGCGAGTAGTCGATCAGTCCGAGCCCTTGCGGAACAATGTCGATCGCTTCCGGGCCAACGCCGAACAGGACCAGAACGAGCACGGTGAGGCTGCGATCAAGATGGCGGCGGGTCATGCGCAGGAACACCTGTTGGAAGGGACGTTCGCCGATTACGAGCTCAAACCCCGTGAGTACGAGCTCAGCGTGGCCCAAACCGTGCTGCGGGTGCAGACACGGGTGGCGGATCTGTTCAACAATCCGATGAACCAGGTTGAAGAACAGCTGCGGCTGACCATCGAGGCCCTGCGGGAACGCCAAGAACAGGAACTGATAAACAACCGTGACTTCGGATTGATCCACAACGCTGAGTTCTCGCAGCGGATCAGCACGCGCACCGGACCGCCCACTCCTGACGACCTCGACGAACTGTTGGTCACCGTGTGGAAGGATCCGGACGTTTTGCTGGCTCATCCCCGAACCATCGCCGCGTTCGGTCGGGAATGTAACCGCCGGGGTGTCTACCCGCAGAGCATCGACATCAATGGCCACATGATGCCGGCCTGGCGTGGTATACCCCTCCTACCCTGCAACAAGATCCCCGTTGACAGGAACCACCAGACCAGTTCGATCCTGTTGCTCCGGACCGGCTTGGAGAAACAAGGGGTGATCGGGCTGCATCAGACCGGACTTCCCGATGAAGTCCAGCCCGGATTGAACGTCCGCTTCATGGGCATCAACGAAAATGCCGTCATCTCGTACCTGGTCAGTGCCTACTACTCCGCCGCCATCATGATTCCCGACGCCATCGGCATCCTCGAAAACGTCGAAGTAGCGCGTTTTGATGACTTGTCGACTCATGTTACTCCGCAGCCACCCTCGTCTCCGAGATCCTCGGCATCCGCGAGCGAACCATCCGCATCCTCGGAATCCTCAAAAAAGTCGAAATAGGACGTTTCGAGCTCGGGTGACCGGACGTATTCGACTCGCACATCAATCGAGGGTCAGTGATGCAACCCTACGAATTGCCAGATTTCTACATGCCGTACCCGGCACGATTGAACCCCCACCTGGACGCGGCGCGCGCACACACCAAGACGTGGGCCCGCGAGATGGAGATGCTGGATGCACCGCCGGACGCACCTGGTGCGAATATCTGGGATGAGCGCAAGTTCGACTCCATGGACTTCGCGTTACTCTGCGCGTATACGCATCCCGACGCGCCCAGCCGCGAGCTCGATCTGGTGACCGACTGGTATGTCTGGGTGTTCTATTTCGACGATCATTTCTTGGAGATCTACAAGCGTAGCCAGGATCAGGTCGGCGCTAAAGAGTACCTGGACGGGCTGCCCGCGTTCATGCCGATAAATCCGGCCGACGCTGTACCGGAGCCGCGGAATCCGGTCGAACGCGGGTTGATAGATCTGTGGCAACGGACCGTCCCGAACAGGTCGAAAGAATGGCGACAACGATTTTTTCAGAGCACCAAGAACCTCCTCTACGAATCGACGTGGGAGCTCGCCAACATCAGTGGAAACCGGGTCCCGAACCCGATCGAGTACGTCGAGGTGCGCCGCAAGGTCGGCGGCGCACCGTGGTCGGCCGACCTCGTGGAGCACGCTGCGTTCGTCGAGATCCCAGCCAGGGTCGCGGACGTCCGGCCGATGCGGGTCCTCAAGGACACGTTCGCCGACGGGGTGCATCTACGTAACGACCTGTTCTCCTACCAGCGCGAGACCCAGGACGAAGGTGAGATCAACAACTGTGTTCTGGTACTGGAGCGATTTCTGGACGTCAGCCCGCAGCGCGCCGCGGACCTGACCAACGACATCCTGACGTCCCGGCTCCACCAGTTCGAGAACACCGCCATCACCGAGTTGCCCTCCCTTTTCGAGGAGTACGGCCTGAGTTTGCTTGAACGCGAGAGTGTGCTGCTCTACGTCAAGGGGCTGCAGGATTGGCAATCGGGCGGTCATGAGTGGCACATGCAGTCGAGCCGTTACATGAACGAGGCGTCGACTCGTGAACCGTCGGTGGCACAGCGGCTGCTCAGTGGACCCATGGGTTTGGGTACGTCAGCAGCGCAGATCAAGTTGTCGCACGGCGCACTGGGTCTACAAAGAATCACAAGCCACACGCACATACCCTATGTTGCGGTGGGTCCGACCACCCTGCCTGAGTTCTACATGCCATATTCCGCGCGGATCAATGTAAATCTGGAGAGGTCGCGTCAGCATTGCATCGACTGGGCCCGTCAGATGGGAATGCTGGAGTCACTTCCCGGCGGTATCGGAATCTGGGATGAAGAGAATCTCGCGTTGTTCGATTTTGCGGTCTGCGCGGCGCGGATCCATCCGGATGCATCCGGCCCTGAGCTCGACCTGTCCTCAGCCTGGTTGACGTGGGGGACCTACGGCGACGACTACTTACCGGTGATCTTCGGGAGCACCCGGGACATGGCGGGTGCGAAGGTGTTCAACGCTCGATTGTCGGAGTTCATGCCGCTGGATTGTGGCCCCACGCCACCTCCGGTCAACCCGGTCGAAACGGGTCTGGCCGACCTGTGGATCCGCACCGCGAGCCCCATGACCATCGATCAGCGACGCCAGTTCCGGTGCGGTGTCGAGAGCATGACGGAAAGCTGGTTGTGGGAGCTGGCAAACCATATTCAGCACCGGATCCCCGATCCGGTCGACTACATCGAGATGCGGCGTAGGACGTTCGGCTCGGATATGACGATGAGCCTGGCCCGCATCACGAAGACCGGGGCGGTCCCACCTGAACTGCTCGGCACCCGGGCGGTGCGTGGTCTGGAGAACTCGGCCAACGACTACGCATGCTTGACGAACGACATCTTCTCCTATCAGAAGGAGATCGAATTCGAGGGCGAGTTGCACAATTGCGTGCTGGTCGTCCAGAAATTCCTCGACATAGATCGCGGGCAGGCGGTCTCGGTCGTCAACGACCTGATGACCTCGCGAATGCGGCAGTTTGAGTACAGCATCTCCACCGAACTGCCGCTGCTTGTCGAAGAGTTCGACCTGGACGCGAATGCTCGCGAGGCTCTGGACTCCTACGTCGTGGGACTGCAGGACTGGATGGCCGGAATTCTCGATTGGCACATGTTGTCGGGTCGATATGACGAGGCGGCGTTGCGTCGACGTTACCGGAGGCCACCGCAGCGGTTCGGTGGTCCCACTGGTCTGGGCACATCCGCTGCTGTTCTCAGATTGCTGAGCAATGTGCGAACCCCGGTCTAGGTTTTCAGTCGGCATTATCTGCTTGAGTGATTGGCGGTGTGTGTAGTGACCCAGTCGGCGCAGGTGGAGTCTCGGGTGAACGGCGAGCAGCCGCAGATGAGTCTGGCGACAGAGGCTGCCCGCAATCTGGCGACAACGACGAAGTCCGCCCCGCAGATGCAGGAGATCACACCTCGCTGGCTGCTGCGGATGTTGCCGTGGGTGGAGGCTTCGGGCGGGACTTTCCGGGTGAACCGTCGGTTGACCTATGCGGTGGGCGACGGACGGGTGACGTTCGATACGACGCGCGCCGAGGTACAGATCGTTCCAGCAGAACTGTGCGCGTTGCCGGTGTTGCGTGGTTTCGATGATCAGGAGGTACTGCGTGCGTTGGCCGACCGGTTCGAACCACGGGAGGTCGGGGCCGGTGACACGCTGGTCGATACCGGAGATCCGGCCGATCACGTGTTCATCATCGCCTATGGCAAGGTTCACAAGATCGGTCCGGGTAAGTACGGTGGATCGACGGTCTTGGATGTCCTCGCCGACGGCGACTACTTCGGTGACCAGGAGTTGGTGGAATCTCAAGGCAACTGGGCTTTCACCGTCAAGGCCGTGACCGGGTGCACGGTGCTGGCTTTGCCTCGGCAGGTGTTCGACGAGATGATCGGTCAGTCCGAGGGATTGCGAGTGCACGTTGAGCGGTTTCGGATTCAGACCCGACGGCCGCAGAACAAACGTGGTGAGGCTGCCATCGAGCTGGCGTCAGGGCATGCGGGGGAGTCGGAGCTGGCGGGGACGTTCGTCGACTACGAGACCACACCTCGGGAGTACGAGCTCAGCGTCGCTCAGACCGTGCTGCGGGTGCACACGCGGGTAGCAGATCTGTACAGCAATCCGATGAACCAGTTCGAGGAGCAGCTGCGGCTGACCATCGAGGCACTGCGGGAACGCCAGGAACATGAGTTGATGAACAATCAGGATTTCGGGCTGCTGCACAACGCCGACGTCACCCAGCGCATCAACACCCGCACCGGACCCCCGACTCCGGACGACCTCGACGAACTGCTCAGCCGCCGAAGGAAGTCACGGTTCTTCCTGGCCCATCCCCGCACCATCGCCGCCTTCGGTCGGGAATGCAACCGCCGGGGCATCTACCCGCAGAACGTCGAGATCGACGGGCGGATGATGACGGCCTGGCGCGGCGTACCGATCTTTCCCTGCAACAAGATCCCGATCACCGAGACCCGCACCAGCTCGATCCTCGTGCTCCGTACCGGAATGGAGGACGAAGGCGTGATCGGTCTGCATCAGACCGGCATCCCCGATGAGGTCCAGCCCGGGCTCAATGTCCGCTTCATGGGCATCAACGACAAGTCGATCATGTCTTATCTGGTGAGCGCCTACTACTCGGCGGCGATCCTGGTGCCCGACGCGCTCGGCATCCTGGACAACGTGGAGATCGGGCGTTGGGGGGAGGAACCGTGACCACCATCGACGTGAACACCAAGGGCCGGCCGGCGCGGGAGGTGCTCGCATGGAGCCGTCTGACCGTCGAGCCCGCACTGCGCGCGGCAATCCACACACTGCCGTCCTCGATGAGGCGCATCGCCGGTTACCACTTCGGCTGGTGGAACGAACACGGCCAGCCGTACCCGGCTTCAGAGAGGGTCACCGGGGGCAAAGCGATCCGACCCACTCTGGCACTACTGAGCGCCGAGGTCGTCGGCGGTGTGCCTGCCGCAGCGGTGCCGGCCGCGGTCGCAGTGGAACTGGTGCACAACTTCTCGCTGCTACACGATGACGTGATGGACGGTGACCCGACCCGCCGCCACCGCCCGACGGCGTGGAGCGTGTTCGGGATCAACTCGGCGATCCTGGCCGGGGATGCCTTGCTGACGTTGGCCTTGGCCGTGCTCGCCGCCAGCGGGCATCCGGCTGCCATCGACGGCACCCGGATGCTCAGTGCCGCGGTCCAGGACCTGGTGGAAGGCCAGAACGCAGACCTCGCCCTCGAACACCGCGCGCAGGTCGAGTTGGGTGAGTGCCTGGCCATGGCCGAGCGCAAGACCGCCGCCCTGATGGGGTGCGCCTGCGCGGTGGGGGCCTTGTTCGGAGGCGGAGACCTGGAGCAGATCGAGCGGCTACGCCGGTTCGGTGTGTACCTGGGCTTGGCGTTTCAACACGTGGACGATCTGCTGGGGATCTGGGGGATCCGGCCGTGACCGGTAAATCGATCTATTCGGACCTCCGTAGTCGTAAGAAGTCCCTCCCGGTGGTGGCGGCCCTGACCTCAGACACGTCGGGCGGGCGCGAACTGGCCGCGCTCTACCACCGCACTGAGCCGCTGTCCGGCACCGACCTGATCCATGCCGCTGAGCTGATCGACGTCGCGGGCGGGCGTGCCTGGAGCCAGACCCAGGTTGACGACCTGCTCGCGCAGGCGATGCGCCAGCTCACACCGGCCAACCCCACCGCCCGAGCCGTCGCTGAGCTGGGCGCGCTTGCCCGGCTGGCCACCTACCGTGACCATTGAGCCCTCGCCCGAGCCCGTCAGGCACTGCCCGGGCCGGCTGGATAAACCTTGGGAGGTCCCACCGTGCAGTTTCAGATAGTCGTTGTGTTGGCGGTGGCCGCCCTCGCCACAGCGATGGCGTACCTGGTGCTCGGACGGATACTGCCGGAGAGCTGGCGCAGTCGCGAGGTGGAAGAGTCCGAGGGCTTCACTATCGACTCGGTCAACGTCCTCATCGGACTCTTGTTCTCGATCCTGCTCGCCTTCGTGATCTCCGGCGTACTAGCGGACTATGACAACGCTCGCTCCGACGAGCAGCAAGAAGCCAACGCCATCGGTGCAATCTACGGTTACGCCCAAGGCATCCCCGAACCCACCAAATCGATCTGGAAAAACGGCAGTCGCCGATATGCAACCCTAGTCATCGACCAAGACTGGCCGCTGATGCAACACCAACAGTCCAGCGAAGCCGCCTGGACAGCCCTGACCACCCTGCGCAACGACATCTACACCTTCCACGCCGCCGACAGCCGTGAACAAAGCCTCCAGGACAAAGCGATCGACAAAGTCCAAGATGCCTACGACGCACGGCGCACCCGAGTTAACCTCGTCAATGCGGGTGTCCCGGATTTTCTGTGGTTCACCCTCCTCGGCGGGGCGGTTCTGGTCGCTTTATTCCCCCTTCTCACCAAACCGTACCTCACCGCCCGCCTACTCATCGCGGTGGCAATTCAGGGTCTTGTGATCGCCGGTGCGCTCTACCTTGTCACCGTGCTCAACCACCCCTTCACCGGCGCCTATCGAGTCGAACCCAACGCATTCGAAATCCTACTGAACCGGTTCAAAGCCTCCCCCTGAGACCCCGCCGGCCTGGTGGGCAGCGGGGTACTCGGTCCACGAGACAGCTCGGCTGGCGGGCACCACCAAGCCGACGGTGTACAAGTGGATTGGGCAGTATGACCAGCAGGGCGTCGACGGCGTGCGGAGAACCGCGCGCCGCGCTGAGGAGAGTGCGAGGGAAGCCCGTGAGCCGCGCTGACGGCTTTGCCGCGGTCGTGGTCGGCTCCGGCCCGAACGGCCTGGTCGCCGCAGTGACGATGGCCGAGGCGGGGCGGCGCACGTTGCTGGTCGAAGCGGCCGACTCGATCGGTGGGGGGTTGCGTACCGAGGAACTGACTCTGCCGGGATTCCGCCACGACGTCTGCGCGACGGTGCTCCCGCTGGCGCTCGCGTCGCCGGCGTTTCGCGCATTGCGGCTGGAGGACGATGGGGTGCGCTGGGCGCACCCGCCGGTGGCCGCTGCTCACCCGCTGTGCGACCGCGACGCGGTGCTGGTGCATCGTGACCTCGACGCCACCGCGGCCGGGCTGGGCGGCGACGGGTGGCGCTGGCGCGCCACGGTCGGCGCCACCGCAAGGGCCGGGAACCCGCTGGTTGATTCGTTGCTCGCGCCGCTGGACTTACCACAGGCGGCTCCGCTGGCGCTCGCCCGCTATGGCGCGCTGGGTGCGTGGCCGGCGACCTGGGCAGCCCGCGCAGCCTTCCGCGGCACGCGGGCGCGGGCGGCCTTCGCCGGCATGTCGGCGCACTCCATCCTCGACCTGAACTCCCCGATCACGGCCGGCTACGGGCTGCTGCTCGCCGCACTGGCGCATCACGTCGGCTGGCCGGTGGTCATCGGGGGGTCGCAGACCCTCGCCGACGCGCTGGTCGTCCGGTTGCGCCGGCACGGCGGAGAGGTGGCGACCGGCACCGCGGTACGTGATCTTTCCGAGCTGCCGCCCGCCGAGTCGATCCTGCTCGATCTGACCCCTCGCCAGGTCGTCGACATCGCAGGAGATCGGTTGCCGCCGCGCTACCGCCGCCGGCTGGAACGGTTCCGGTACGGGCCGGGTGTGTTCAAGCTCGACTGGGCGCTGGACGGTCCAGTGCCCTGGCGTGATCCGTCAGTGGCGGGTGCCGCGACAGTGCATCTCGGCGGCACGCTCGAGGAGATCGCGGCCGGCGAGCACGAGGTGGCGCACGGGCGGCATCCGGACCGCCCGTTCGTGCTGCTGGTGCAGGCCTGCGTCGCCGACCCGACCAGGGCGCCGGCCGGTGCGCACACCCTCTGGGCGTACTGCCACGTGCCGAACGGTTCGGATGTCGACATGACCGCGGCGATCGAAGCTCAGATCGAGCGGTTCGCGCCAGGATTCGGAGACCGGGTGCTGGCGCGCCACGCGACAGGGCCGGCGGCGCTCGAAGCCCACAACGCGAACGAGGTCGGCGGCGATATCGGCGGTGGTGCGGCTGACCTGCGCCAGTTCATCGCCCGGCCGGTGCTCTCGCGGCGGCCGTGGCAGACCCCGCTTCCCGGCGTGTACCTCTGTTCGGCGAGCACCCCGCCAGGTGGTGGCGTGCACGGCATGGGCGGCCGGCAAGCGGCCCGCCTCGCGCTGGCTCAGCGAGGCAACCCGAGCCGGACTGGGTCGGTCGGTGTACCGCGTGGCTGGAGGCGCCAGAAGGGGGAGACCGGTCCCACCCCGGCGCCGAGTGGGTAGGCGTGGGCGACTGCCTGCTCGATGTAACGCTTGCCGTATCCGACGGCGTCGGGCACCGCGGCACCGTGAGCCAGCGCGGAGGTGATCGCCGCGGCCAGGGTGTCACCGCTACCGTGGGTGTGCCGGGTGTCGAAGCGCGGTCCGGTGAACGCGGTGAACGTGCTGCCGTCATAGAGCAGATCCAGGCATTCCGGGTCGTCGCGCAGGTGACCACCCTTGACCAACACCCACTGCGGCCCGAGTGCGTGCAGCGCGCAGGCCGCCTCGTACTGCTCCGCTTGGCAACCGACGTCGATACCGAGGAACAGCCGTACCTCGTCCAGATTGGGCGTGACCAGGGTTGCCCGGGGGAACAACTCCGAGCGCAGCACCGCCAGCGCATCGTCGGCCAGCAGTGGGTCGCCATGCATGGAGGCCGCCACCGGATCGACCACCAACGGCACCGAGGCACCGATGCCGACGTCGTCGCACACTCCGGCCACCGCATGGATGATCGCGGCCGAGGCCAGCATGCCGGTCTTGGCCGCCGCCACTCCGATATCGGTGGCCACCGCCCGGACCTGGTCGGCCACGGTAGCCGGGGAGATCTCCACGAAGCCGGTGACACCCACCGAGTTCTGCACGGTCACCGCGGTGACCGCGACACAGCCGTGCACGCCGCAGGTGGTGAACGTGCGCAGGTCGGCCTGCAGGCCCGCCCCGCCCCCGGAGTCCGACCCTGCGATGGTCAGCGCGACGGGGGGCGCGGCGGTCACGGCCCGATCACTGGCAGGTACACGTTCCCACCTGCCGCGGTGAACTCGTCGGACTTCTCCTGCATGCCCGCCTCAATCGCCTCCACAGTGGACAGTCCGTGTTCCTGAGCGTAGGCCCGGACATCGGCGGAGATGCGCATCGAGCAGAACTTGGGCCCGCACATCGAGCAGAAGTGTGCGGTCTTCGCCGCCTGGGCGGGCAGTGTCTCGTCGTGGTAGGACCGCGCGGTGTCCGGGTCCAGCGACAGCGCGAACTGGTCGTGCCAGCGGAACTCGAACCGTGCGGTCGACAGCGCGTCGTCCCAGGCTTGCGTCCCCGGATGGCCCTTGGCGAGGTCGGCACTGTGCGCGGCG
This sequence comes from uncultured Actinomycetota bacterium, assembly GCA_963823755.1. Classification (GTDB taxonomy): domain Bacteria; phylum Actinomycetota; class Actinomycetes; order Mycobacteriales; family Pseudonocardiaceae. Next base: position 620,320 of record CAWGMP010000017.1, on the reverse strand, counting down.
ATCTTGTAGGTGATCACGCCGGTCTTCACGTCGTCGCGGTCGGGCAGGCCGAGGTGCTCTTTGGGTGTGACGTAGCAGAGCATCGCCGTGCCCGCGTGCGCGATCATCGCCGCGCCGATCGCCGAGGTGATGTGGTCATAAGCCGGCGCGATGTCCGTCGCCAGCGGCCCCAACGTGTAGAACGGTGCCTCGTCGCACCACTCCTCCTCCAGGCGCACGTTCTCGGCGATCTTGTGCATCGGGACGTGACCGGGACCCTCGATCATCACCTGCACGTCGTGGCGCCGGGCGATCCGGGTCAGCTCCCCGAGCGTCTTGAGCTCGGCGAGCTGCGCCTCGTCGTTGGCGTCGGCGATGGAGCCCGGGCGCAGGCCGTCGCCGAGGGAGAATGTCACGTCGTAGCGGCGCAGGATCTCGCACAACTCGGCGAAGTTCTCGTACAGGAACGACTCCCGGTGGTGCGCCAGGCACCAGGCCGCCATGATCGACCCGCCGCGGGAGACGATGCCGGTCACCCGGTGAACCGTCAGCGGGATGAAACGCAACAGCACACCGGCGTGCACGGTCATGTAGTCCACACCCTGCTCGCACTGCTCGATCACGGTGTCGCGGTAGATCTCCCAGGTCAGCGCCGCCGGGTCACCGTCGACCCGCTCCATCGCCTGGTAGATCGGCACGGTGCCGACCGGGACGGGGCAGTTGCGCAGCAGCCACTCGCGGGTCTCGTGGATCCGCTTGCCGGTGGACAGATCCATGATCGTGTCAGCACCCCACCGGGTGGCCCACACCATCTTGTCCACCTCCTCCTCGATCGAGGAGGTGACCGCCGAGTTGCCGATGTTGGCGTTGACCTTCACCAGGAACCTCTTCCCGATGATCATCGGCTCGGATTCGGGGTGGCGGTGGTTGGCCGGGATCACCGCGCGGCCGCGGGCCACCTCGGTGCGCACCGACTCGACATCGACACCCTCGCGGGCCGCGATGAACTCCATCTCGGAAGTGACGATGCCGGCGCGGGCCCAGGCGAGTTGGGTGGCTGTGCCCTGTAGTGGCTCGCGGGTCCCGGTCCACGACTCGCGCAGTCTCGGAAGTCCTTTGTGGACGTCGATGGTGACTGCCGGGTCGGTGTAGGGACCCGAGGTGTCGTAAAGGTCCAGGTGCGCCCCATTGGTCAGATCCACCCGGCGGGCGGGCACTCGAAGCCCGTCGCCGACGTCGCGATAGACCTTTCGCGATCCGGTGATCGGACCGGTGGTCACCGCGGGCTCGACGGTGCGGTCCCGCAGCCGGCTGTACAGCTCTGTCATGTGATCGGCCTTCCTACGCCGGCATTACCCGGACAGGTTCTGCGGTCGACAGCCCCGGGCGGTGCCCAGCTGCCCTCTCAGCCCGCTTCGGTGCGAGCTCCCGCGTGGTCAATTCGACCTGTCTGACCGTAGCGCCCGGTGTAGGGGTCGCGCAAAAGGTGACGATTGATCACGGCACCGTCAGTATTCGAATGGTCGCGTACGGTGACCTGGGTGTCTCTGTGTACGGCATTTTCGATCCGAATGGGCGATGTGACATTGTGTCACGCCGTGTTGTTATGGTCGGTCAGGGTCACGTGGGCTTGCCGGTCGCTATTCGATCGGTCGAGGTCGTTTTCGACGTCATCGGTTCTGACATCGACAAGGCCCGTATTGATCGCCTCCGTAAGGTGGAGACGTTCATCGATGACATCACTGATAGCGACCTCGTGATAGCGGTGAGTACTGACGGTATCTGCTCACCGACGATCCTCGACCCGCTCCACAGTTGTTGGGAGCCGACTTGACTGACGGGGACGCCGCTGGCGATCGGGATGTTGCAGATCGAGGCGCGGGATCCGTCGGGCGCCCACAGGTGGGTGGGTGTGCCGTTCTCGTTCGCCGGACCCCGGCTGACGTCGGGTAGGTGCCACTGCGCGACGAAGCTGACCGGGCCGTGCGCGTCAGCCAGGATGACCGCGCCAGGCGGGTAACCGTCCGCGGCGGCCAGGGTGGGGGTGTAAACCACGGTTGTTTCAAGATCGAATAGGGGTGGGGGATGAGACTGACCCAGTGGCGGCAGTTCGTACGCAGGCGGAACAGTTCATGATCTCTGTCTCGGAAGAACGAGCCGCGTCACGCGCGGCTATCGCTTCCCAAACAGCGATCATGAAGACGGCCGCCAGCCACTCGCTGCGCCGCTGTGAGTCGATCGAGAGCGGGCATGGCGCCCTGAGATCTGGGTAGAGGAGGGCACGTAGGGGTGCCGCGAGGTGCGGGTGAACGCCTGCCGCCACTGCGTGCTGTGCAGGTGTCGCGTCCGGCAGGTCGGCCAGCGACTGGCCCGGCTGGGCTACGCCCCGACGTCGGCCACCGCCGACGGGCTCGCGCCGGCCACATCGAAGGACCGCTCGGCGCAGGAAACCTCCTCACCCTGCCCGCAGCGACACCCCGCAGCTGCGGGGGCGGTTCCGGCCCTGGTGGGGATGCTTCATGCGCCGATGTTCGGGCTGGTATCACATTCGGGTCGTTGCTATCGTTTGTGCCCGGCGAGCCAGCTCGGCGAAGTCTGGCCCCGACCTGGTCTCCAGGTCCCGGGCCAGGGGGGCTAACCGGGTGCGGGCGACACCGGAGCGCAGCGGGGACACCGCCTCAATCGCCTGCGCGGCCAGGCGGGCAGCGTCAGGCTCACCAGTGATCAGATGCACCCGAGCCAGGATAATGCCCGCCTGCACACCATCACGCCCCTGATTGCCTTGGGCGAAGGTCTGTGCGGAGACCGCGGCCATCGACTCAGCAGTGTCGAGCGAGCCCAGGTGCAGGTGAACGTAGGATGTCGTGAGATCCATGCTGGCGCGATGGTGGAGGGAGGGTGGCTCGTAGCCATCCCGGCTGCGAGCCAGTGCCGCCCTGACCCGGCGGGCCACCACCTCAGAACCCGGAGCCGCCAACCGTGCTTGAGCCAATGCCGACACCACCGCCAACCGGGAACCCAACGGCGCGACACGCGGATCATCGCGCGGTGCGCCGGCCAGGTGCAGCTCGGCCAGCTGCGCCAGCTTCAGGGCATTGTTGGGCTGATCCCGATTAGTCAGCATCGTCGCTGCATGCCCTAGTGCATACGAGACTTGGTAGCTGTCCTTGGCCTGGGTCGCCAGCTCCACCGCTCGGGCGAAGTGCTGATGCGCCGCCACCGGCGCGTAACTGTCGTGGCAGCACCACGCGACGATGACGTGCAGATCCGCGAGTGCCGACAGCAGAGCCTTGCGAGCTTCGTCTGATGCCTTCGCGGTCAGACACCGATCCGCCCAGTCAGCCAACGAACAGGCCGGCCCGGCTTGACCCCCCACCGTCCGGGCAGCCTCGGCGACAGCACGGGTCAGGCCACGGATCGCCTCGACGTCGACGCGCCCGATCCGCGCCGGGACCGCCGACGGCCGGCCCGACGGCAGGGCCGCTGGGCTCAGCACCTTCCCCAGCCCGGGAACGGCAGTACCCAACACTGCCACGCCGGCCACCGCGAGCAGGTGGTCGAACTGGCGTCTCAGCACCTCCGCCTCGTCCTCCTCGCTCAGCTCCCCAACAGGGCTGTCCCCAGGATAAGCACCGAAGGACAACCCCATCACCGCACGAGGGGCACCGAGCCCGGTACAGATGCGATCGAGCACGTCATACGCCTGCACCTGACGACCCTTGATGATCTCTGAGACCTCGCTCTGACTCTGCCCGACCAACGCAGCGATCGTGCGCTGAGCAACGCCAGCCTGGTTGAGTAGGCGGTACACCTGGCTGATGTCACGCGCAGCCAGCGCAGCTCGCATGGCGGGGGCAGCGAAGACAGCGGGGTCCAGCATGAGGGCAGATGGTAGCTCCAGCGCGCCGGCCCGCAAGATCCACGCTGGTTTGACCCGGTAGTGATGGCCGACTCACAGCACGGGATTGATCTACCGGTCACGGTAGCGGCGCGGGTGGGTCGTGGGCGGCCAGCAGTGGGCGTAGGAGTCGGTTGTGGAGCTTGGTGTAGAAGATCGCGACTCGTTGACCTTCGTCGGCGAGGGCGTGAAGGCTGGGGTTGGTGAACCCGGTGATGGTGTGCACGATGGCGCACAGGGCGCCGGCCAGGGCCATGACCCGAGGGTCGCCAGCGGCTCTCCCCCCGGGCCCGGCTTGGGTCGGGGTCGGGGGGACCTTGCGTGGGGGATGAAGCATCTCTACCTTCACGACACCAGCGTCGAGATTGCTCGGGCCGACGTGGAGCTCGTTTTCGACCAGTGCAGTCGCGAGACCACCGGCAGCTGGTCCGATCTCGTCTGGGGGACCGAGCGGGATGGCGTTTCAGAGCTATCGCCGGACCCTGGACCGGTAGTGCTCGTATTCTGCGCCGAAGCGGTCGGTGAGGTACTCCTCCTCGGCGGTGATCACCAGTCGTTGGGTGGCCAGCACACAGAGCGGGGCCACGATGAGCGGCCACCAAGACCCGGCCCATAGTGCCGTGCCCAGGAGGGCCACGACGTGTCCCGTGTACATCGGATTGCGGCTGATACGGAACGGGCCCGTGGTAACGAGTCGCGTCACCGTGTGATGAGGGACCACCGTCGTGCGGTGGACGAGCGCCGTCGCGACACCAGACAGGCTGAAGATCACCCCCGCGAGGACGAGGGCCACACCTGTGACGGTGCTTGTTGCCCCATCGGGGAGATTCAACGGCAGCAGCCAGCGGTGCACAGCGAGTGTCACCGCGAGTGGGCCGATGAACAGCAGCGGCGGGAACGGGAACCGCACCGCGGCGCCCCGGGTGGATGTCGACATGCTTATCCGAGCTCCTCGAAGTGGAAGTGGATACAGTCCTAGTGCTCTGGGTGCAGTTATGCTGCGTTGTGCGCAGTGATAGTGTCCCCATGTGACCCGTTCCGTCAAGCCTCGTTCGACCTACCGTCAGGAGCAGGCCGCGGCGACCCGTGATCGCATCGCGGAGGCGGCCCGGCGACTGTTCGCCACTGCCGGCTACGGCTCGACCAGCATGGAGGCCATCGCGGCCGAGGCCGGTGTCGCGGTGCGCACCGTCTACTCGGCGTTCGGCGCCAAACGCGAGATCCTCTCGCTGATCTGCGAACGATGGCTCGCGCAGGCCCGGGCCCGGGAGCGGGCAGTGGAGGTGTTCGCCGAACCCGATCCGTTCCACAGGCTGCGCGGTGCCGCAAGCTGGCTGAGCGGCCTGTACGCGGCCGGCTTCGACGTAGTCATGATCTTTGAGGCCGCCCTCGACGAGAGCCCCGAGACCCGCGCGCTGCTGCGCTCCAAGCTGGCCGGTCGCAACGAGGTGATGGACGCGATGATCGCCTCACTCGGAGATCACCTGCACGTTCCCCTGCCCGAAGCACAGGCGGTCTATCGCGCACTTGCCGCACCCGGCGTCTACCGCGAACTGGTCGACGAATCCGGCTGGACACCCGACAAGTTCGAACGCTGGCTCGCCGACGCCCTGCAACGACACCTCCTCGGCGAGCCCAGCGAGGAGCCCAGCCGACGATGAGCAGGCTCGTCCAGATAGCCGAACTACTCACGGCGGGTCCAGACGTCAACCTCGCACATCACAAGAAGGCGGTGTCCTGTCCTCATGGGGCCTGCCGCAGTCTCATCGAATTTGAGGTAGGCCGGGCGTTTCGCCGAGCTGAGGCATCCAGCGCGACAGTAACGAGATAAACCGTGGCGACCTGATCGCCTTCGCCGCCCACCACGACGGCGAGATCGGCGAGCTGACCGCCGCACCGATCCGCGCGTACCTGTCCGAGATCGCCGGGTTGTCGGCGGCCAGCCGCAAAGCGCAAGGGGGCCGCAGTCGCCTCGCTCTGCAGCTGGGCCGTGCGGCACGAGCTGCTCGACGCCAACCCAATGGACAAGATCGACCATCACCGTGCCCAAGACCCTGCCCCGCCCGCCGGCCCGACCGAGGGGCAGAAGGTCCTCGGCAAGAGCGGCTTGGTGCGCACCACGCCCACGTCACCGAGTTCAACTCCGGCGTGTTCATCGAGGCCGTCCGTCGTCGACTCGGCCACGCATCCACCGAGACTACCCAGGTCTACATCCTGCTGGCCGACAAGATCGCCGACGACGAGATCCGCGCCGCCCGCCGGCGCCGTGACACCCGACGCTGACGCTCTGCGTCAAGTGCCCCGACCAGCAGTTATGCCCGACTGCGGCCCCTTTCTGGCGTATTCTGTTCCCACTCCTCCGAGCCCGTGATCCGCCAACGCATCAGTGCCGTTCACAGTCATCCCACAGATGTAGAAACCTCCCCCGGGCTACATCATTTGATTTAGCGGGACTACATGACCTGGGGGTATGTGTAGATCATCCGTGGAGATGATGACCGGCCCCCGGGCCTCTGACATCATATATAACAGGTGGGGTCTCCTTCAGGTAAACTGCAAAGGTGGCCCTGACAGGGAGGAAGAACCATGGCCGTCATGCGATTACTGGACGCAGGACGGGTTCGCTGACTACGGCTTCTCGATTGAGTTCCAGTCGAATGTAGGCCGGCGAGCGTGTATCATCTTTGACCTCCCACACGAGTGATCGGGGTGTCCATGATAAGAATTGATCGAACGAAGATCGGTAAAGTCTGGCGTGATCAAGCATTCCAGATGGCCATCGGTTATGTCGTGCTCGCGGTAATGTTCGCCTATATCGCGAGCAGTAAATCACAGTTCAGGTACCTGTTCCTCTTGGTGCCTGTCGCATTGCTCCTTGCCGGTGTGATGACATGGGTGTTCGTGCAGAGTACGAACACGATCATCATCTATGATGTCAATGATGAGGAGGAGATGACGGCCCGGCAGCTCAAAGGTACACAGCAGGAGCACGACCAGACACTCGCTTGGCGCGTGCAGGACATCATCGCCGGGCTCGGGCTGACCCGTACCGACTTCAGCATCGCCGGCGGGCGGATTATCCGCATTCCGGAGGTGGTCTCGGTGGTCGTCGGGCCCCCGGTGGGGCTGAACATCCGCACCCTGCCCGGCCAGACGCCCGACGACTTCGCCGCACACGCCCCGGCAATCGCGTACAACCTCGGTATGGCCGAGATCCGGGTGGTCCCCCTCGGACCCTCCCTGATCCGACTGGACCTGCTGCCCGGGACCGACCTTGCGGTCGGCGAGGCGGCGTAGGACGTGGAGAGCGGGAAAACTGGGGGAAGGGAGCGAAGCCGGCCAGTCCCCACCAGTCCTGGAGTGTCGTGCCACCCGGGGTGTCGTGAAGGTAGCTGCCACCAAGTGCCAACTGTAATATTTTTTGCTGGTCAGTGGCCTAAATGGTGATCTTCATGGAGTCCTTAGGGCGTATCACAACAGTCAACGCAGTTACTGCGCTGAGACTATTGCGCAGATGCTGCCAATGGCACTTGGTGACAGCTACCTTTCACGACACATCCGTTGTGAAAGGGTTCGTTTCGCCTAGGACCCCCTGGGTTCGCCTTAAGTCGGTGTGTTGTGCTCGATGGGGTTTTCCATCAGCTGGCGTGCCGAGGAGCGTAGCGGATGGCGGTTTTCTCGTCGAGTCCGAATACGACGGCCAGGTGCAGCGGGTCGGGCCCGTGGGTCAGGGCTTCTTCGAGTTGCCGGTCGACGCGCAGTCGTTCGAGGGTGGCTGGTGGGTTGCGGAATACCACGCCGTTTTTCTTGCTGAACCCCACCAGCGACCGCAACGCGATCAGGGTGTGCGGGCGGTGCGTACCGTGGCGCGAGTCCAGGGCGGTGAGCACGTCATCGCGGCCGACCTCACGCAGATGATCATAGTTGGCGGACCATTCCAGCAGGGTGGGCCGCAGAGCGTTCGCGTAGTGCCAGACGGTCGCGATGGTGCGGGGCCGGGCGCGCGGTCCGCCGTCGCGCAGGCTCCGAAGCCAGGTCTGGACCTCGCTGGCGATGCCCGGTGTGAGCTCGTCGAGCTTGCCGTCCAGCCAGTCCTCGAAGCAGGGGCGTCGGTCGTCGAGGAGGATTCCCCTCTGATCCAAGACGTCCGACCACAAGATGATCAGTGCTCGATGGACGCCGGCGCGATCCCCTGCTCCAGCACCCGACCGAAATACGCGTCGGCGTCGGCAGGTTCCATGTCTCACAACGGCCGACCCCACCAAGTCCGCGTCTGCTCCAGATGTCCGATATCCGAGCCGATGGTGCCGTCCACTCACCCGGCCGAGGCCCGGGCGAGCACGAACCCGGCCAGCACATCGGTCTCGAAGTCGACGAGTTCCTCCGGGCCCGTCGGGACCCGCCGCTCGCACAGACCCGACCATACGAACGCTATCGGCAACCAGCGCGGACACCACCGCTCCCACCAAGCCCTGACACCACCCAGCCAGCGGAAAACCTCAAATCAAGATCAACTCATGGCGGGTTTGGGCTTACCTTGGCTGCACGCCGCGCAATGCCGAGAAGTCCGGGGCGAGCAACATAAAATAGATCACCGAGCTATACGCGTCGACACAGGTGCGGCGGAATAGGCCACCTTCCCCGGCAACCGCTCCAGTCCGAGCAACTGCGCGACCCGCTTCCCTTCGGCGCGAGTACTCACTGCGCTGCTCCTTGTGCGGCGCTCAGCCATCCTGTGATCAATTACTGCGCTCCTCTCACTCGCACGGTGATCGTCATGGCAGGAGCTCCGCGCTGTTACAGCGGCAACGCTCAGTGGCATCAGGTGGGTGGTGTCATGCACGGCTTTGTCGGTGGCCCGGTATGCGAGTGTGCTCCGCCACTCAGGACCTGCAACTTCCGCAGGAACGATCACGTTCCCCGTGTGGTGGAGATGAACTTAACGAATTTTTCCGGCCAGCCCAGCGGGCAGTCGATCCCGGCCTTGTCAGCCTCCATGATCGCCCGCGTGATGAGTTCGTCCGTAGCGCCGACTACCAGGTCGCGAACTCGCGCTCCGGACGGCGACCAGTCGATCCACGCTACCCGTTTTCTTCGGTCGTCGTGTTCGACTTCAACCCGATGACCTCTCCGCATCGGGAGGACTCCCCACCTGTTCTACCGGCAACAGCACCGACCTGGTCTCCGACTACCGTTTGTGCAGACCATCATCAACGCGCCGACCTAACGTACGGGCGCACCTCGCGTTCGGCCGGGGACAAGGCCGTCCAGAACGGATGTTCGGTTGCCCCTTCCCCATGGGGTGAAGGTCCGGCGCTGTCAAGTCAACCTTATTCCCAGCGGTGGTTGAGCTGGATACGATGGTCACGCTGGCTTCCCGACGACCCATGAAAGGGGTGGTCATGACCGAGCGACTCGACAACCTCCAGGATAGGAACATCTCGGCCGTTTTCAATATTCTCGACTCGAATCAGAGCGGATCAATCACTGCGGAGGACTTCGACCTGATCGGCAGGCGGGTCTGCGGACATCTCGGCCTCGCTGTGGACAGTGACAACGGTCGAAAGGTTTGCGAGGGCTACAAAACATGGTGGAACCAGCTTCGGAAGGACCTTGACACCGACAACGACGGCCAAGTCACCATGGCAGAGTTCGCTGCCGTCTACAAAGGGGATCGGGGCGACCCTCAGGAGTACTTCAGCAAGCACATAGAGCCGGCGGCTAGGGTCGTTGCCGAAATGCTCGACACCGACAATGACGGTTACATCAGTCAGGACGATTATCTGATATTGATGGCGTCCATAACCGACCAGCAGGCCGCGCTGGCCGGTTTCCGAAAACTTGACACCGACGGCGACGGGCGGGTCAGCGTGGCCGAAATTCAAGCCGGTATACAGCAGGTGATGCTCAGCAACGACCCCTCAGCACCGGGTACTTCAATGCTGGTCGAACACTGATCGGCATTAGGTTGGTGACCCGGCCGGTGCTCGGTTGCCCGGTGGGTGCTGTCAGACGTCCCAGGAGCTTGAATGTCAAGCTGCAGCCCGCTCGACGCGATGTGCCCATGCGGTCGCTTCGTCGTCGCAGGTGCGGGTCTTGAGGCAGCCGTGCAGGATGCCCACGAGCCGGTCGGCGAGTTGACGCAGTGCGGCGTTGTGTTCGGTGCCTCGGGCTTTGAGCTGATCGTAGTGGGCACGGGCGCCGGGCGAGGCGTTCAGTTCGGCTTTCTCCGCGACGTTGCGGCGCCGGGCGCGGGTGAGCGCGGCGCTGATCTGGGTGATCGTCAGCCTCGCCGCCGTAGCCGGGTCCGGTGCCTTGGCCAGCAGCTCCAGGGCATCGGCGGCGTCCAGATCCTCAAAGATTCTGATGCCCCTGTCGTGGCGCTCGCGGGTCGGTTACGTCTCAGGCCACCAGTGCCGCCGGGAAATACTCGCGCAACGCATGCCGCAGCCGCTGCCCTGTCAACCGCCGCTGAGGATGACGATTTAGTGCCGGTTTGGCGCCGTTGAGCGTGCCGGATCGAGTTCGGGCTGGCGACTCGTGTTGACCTTGTTGGTCGGCGCCGCCACGGCGGCGCTGAGAGCGTGACGAGGACCAGGCGAAGGCACCGCGCCGGGCCCCGTCTTAGCGATCGAGATAGCCGACCATCACCGCGAACACCGATCGTAGAGACGCCTCGGTCACGGTGCCGATCCGCTCGACCAGCCACGGCCGGTATACCGGTTTGGCCTGGTAAACCACCACCGAACACCCCGACGATGGATCATCAGCGGACAGGACCACCGCCAAAGCGGGCATCCGTGGGGCATTAGCGACTACCGGCAGAGCCAACACCGTGGGGAGCACGACAAGCCGGTGCTCAAGCGCCGCAAGGGCAATGAGCGCTGGCCGTCCGCGCTGGCGCTAGAGGCGGCGATCCATGAGCGGCTGCCCGAGCGCAGCCTGCTGGACCTCCTGGGCCGATATGCTGCCAGGGTTGGAGGTCGCAGACTTGTCAGATCAGTCGGTCTGCGCAGCGCGATGCCCAGGGGGTAGTCGCCGGGCTCAGCCTTCTCATATTTCAGCAACTTCCTCAGATTCAACAGTCGGGGACTCGGAGATCTACCACTGCATTGTGTGTGCCCTGGTGGGGATCCGGGGAGTCACCATTGAGGTAACTGTTGGCGACTGTGTAATAGCCTCCATTCCAGGGTGGGCTGAGGACGAGGTACCAGTACCTCCCCACGCTCGGCGAGCCGGGGACGGGGGAGTCCAGCTTGCACAGTACGTCTATTTTCTGGAGTGACGGCACTCGCTCGCCTTCGCCCAGCAGCGCGCGTGGATCCCGAAATGTTCTGGCTCCACCACCCCGAGCTTGTTCATGGTATGTCTTGCCTGACTTACACCCCTCACACGTGGGTGTCGGCAGCGGCAGCGCGGTCACCTCAGGCGACCCACCGCGATGCGATTCATCGCTTGACAGCAGATTCGGGACCATCGCGATAAACGCAGACACGACGACGGCAACCGCACCAATCCACGCGGCGATAATCGTCGCGTCACGGCGTCGTCGCCGATCACGACTAGCCGTGGAATCCGCGTTCGGGACTGGATCACGCGGGCTGATAGCTCGCTGCTGTGGCTCGTCCATACTGCTATGCCTCTTCATCACGTCCCAGCCGGGACGAAGGACATCGGCTGGCGCCCATGATGGCAGGACTGCTGCACGCTGTGAACGATCGGTCTAACAGGGTAAGCCAGCGTTACGACTCGACGGACACCCTGCATCTGAGGATGCACCCATCGGCCTAGCACCCGACAGCCGCAACACCCCCGCCGACCAGCAAACCCTCCCAACCCAAGAGCAACCCGTGAAGAGCTTAACGTGAGAGAAACTCTCCGAAGCCAGCGTCGGTGTTCGGTTGCGTAGGGTCTACGTAAGGTCACTCCATGAAGTGGAGTCCCCCGCGCGGCAGACGGGCGAACCAAGAATCGAGGAAGAGATATTTACGCAGGCCGGTCATCCAGACCCGCCCGTGCATCGCTTTCCTGGCCGTGATGGCCTGGAACTGGTCTACCGCGAGATGGGGGACGGCCACCCCCTTGTGTTGCTCATGGTTCACGTCCACCGCGTTGTAATGGTTCCACCACGGTGTCCTACCTGCCGATGTCCTGGCCGACGACCGGCTCGCATCGATCAATTGGTTTGGACTCGACGACTGCGACCTCGGTGGCTACTCGTTGGGTGGACGGATCGTGCTGCGGATGCTGGTCCGCCGTGAGCTCGGGTGGGTTTTTCAGCAGCGCCCACCGGGTGTGTTTGATCGTGGTGGCTTGGTCGGGGTGTCCGGTGCGGCGCAGCTCGGTGGCTAGGGCGCGGCGGACCTCGTCAAGGGCTTTGGTGGCCCAGGCCACCACATGGAACGCGTCGAGGCACAGCACGGCTTGCGGGGCGCGTTCGGTGACCACGGTGTGGATGAACTCCGCGCCATCGGCGCTGACATGGGTCAGTGCCGCCGCCCGCTCGGGGCCCAGGTCGTCGAAGAACTGGCGCAGGGTCGCACCGGTGCGGTCTTTGCCCGCCCAGACCAGCCGCCCGGTGTCGTGGTCGGTCACGACCAGCAGATACCGCTGTCCCTTACGGTAGGAGATCTCATCGATGCCGATCCGGCGCAACCCGGCCAACCGGTCACGAGCCTCGCCGCGGGCGGCGACCACCCGGGCCACGATGTCAGACACACTGCGCCACGCCACCCGCAATAACACCGCCACCACCGACAGCGTGGCGTGACAGACCAGCCACGCGCAGGTGTCCTCAAACGCTGCGGCCAACCGCGACCCGGGCCGCGCCCAGGGCACCGCCGCGACCACCACCCCATGCTCAGGACACGACAACCGCCGCGTCGTGGCCTCCAAGAACACCCGGGTGCTCCCCAGGTCCAGACCCCGCCACCGACGCGGCGGGGCACCACTGTCATAGCCCGGACACCGCCGCTGACACCGTGAACACCGCGACGCCACCCCCGCCTTGGGCCGGACCTGGGCGACCAGCACCTCACCGCCTCGCCCGTCCGGCTCCAGGTCCACCGACTCGATCACCGTGTGCTCGACCCCGAGCACACGGCGCCATACCCTTGTCGTGCGCACGCCGTTCCCATCTTGATCGTCTCTGACTGTGGTAGGCCAGAAACCCTAGATGAGACACGGCGTGCGCCCTTACCGATCATGAACAGGCGCCCACAGGAACGTCAGTAGCGCCCTTGTGTTGCTCATGGGTTCACGTCCACCGCGTTGTAATGGTTCCACCACGGTCCCGCGGCCACCATCGCCGAGCACGGTTACCGCGTCATCCTTGCAGATCTGCGCGGCCGCGGTGACAGCGCGCGGTCGCACGATCCGGTGTCCTACCTGCCCGATGTCCTGGCCGACGACGGGCTCGCATCGATCAATTGGTTCGGACTCGACGACTGCGACCTCGGTGGCTACTCGTTGGGTGGACGGATCGTGCTGCGGATGCTGGTCCGCCGTGCCCGGCCAGCTCGCGCGATCGTGGCGGGTCATCAAGGGGGTGCAGCCAAGATACGGACAGAAGCCGCCATCAGTCGGTCTTAATGAGGATTCCCACTGTTCAGGTGGGCACGGGCTCTCTGTGCTCGGCTTCGACCACGGCCCTAGCTTATGAGAGCCGACACCTCATCCAAGCAGTAGAGACTCATTCCACGATCCGCTGATGGCGGCTTCTGTCCGTATCTTGGCTGCACCCCAATCAGGGCACCCCGAACGGTGATCAGTTCCCTGCAAAGGCTGAGTGGGCGGATCAGCTGCGATCGCGGGCAGCCACGTCGGTGTCATCCGGATCACTGGCTGGGCGCTGGACTGCTTGAGCGCGGGATCGCCGTCGCCCCACGAGGCGCCCCACGACTGCGGCTCCGATACATCGCGGCCCGTACGCATGCCGGGCTAGGCGACACAGGAGCTACCGCAGACGTCCTCGCCGCAGCTCGCACCGACCATGAGGCGATGGGATCCAGCAGAGACGAGCTACAGGACGAGGTGCGCGGTGAGTTTGAGTTCAGCGACGCGCGCGCGGCCGCATGTGCCGCCGCGGCCTGGCTTGAGCTGCGCGAGGGCGACCGCGCGGAGGAGTACGCACACATGGCCCTCGACAGATATTCCGAACTGCCAGAAAAGACCCAGCCGTTCTCACCAGTCAACGGCATCCGTATCGACATCGCATCAGCACGCCTTCTAAGCTGAGACCTCGATGGAGCGAGTGATTCACTCAGACCAGTGCTCGGCCTCGACCCTGCGATGCGCAACGCCGCTCTCATTGGACGTCTCAAGTCAGTGAAAGTAATGCTAGGAACTCCCACCTGGGCTCGTACTGGGGTTTTGCCTCGATGACGTGACCATGGTTCCGGCCTGCCGACCCGACGCGTTGGTTTTAGTCCGGGAGGCCAATCTTCGACGCTGGCCGCTCCACCATCCACCGCGTCATCCACCGCAACCCATCCCAACGCTGACGCCCTTGGCGTTCAATCCTGGCCGGATCCTCCCCAGACCCCTGCACCGCGATGACAGACGTAACAGATGCGCTCCACGGCCGTGGATGCCAGCCGGGGGCCCTCCGTCAGCTGTCCTGGAATGTGACGTTCTGCTCGAGAGGATTCCGTGGCACTCGCAGAGCGTTTGCGGGGAAGTCAGGGGCGGAATAGCCGATTGCAACGCCGCAGAGGATCCGCATTTCCTCTGGTATGGCGAGCTGTTTGCGGATGATGTCGGGGTAGCCGGCGATCGACACCTGAACACATGTATCGACCCCGCGGGCGGTGAGCGCGAGCATCAAGGTCTGCAGGAACATACCCACGCCTAGGCTGTCGACGTAATCGAGATCGCGGTGCATGCATACGATGCCGCCGAGCGGGGCCCGGAAGAATTCCCAGTTGCGAAGTACCGCGATGCGCCTGGCTTCGGCATCGTGACGCGCTATGCCCATCGATCCGTAGACCAGGGCACCGAGGTCGTGGCGCATGCGGGCGAATGACTCCGGCAAGGGTGGTACCTGCGGCGGTTTCGACTCCGCCTCCTCGAGCAACGCTTTGACCAGCCGGTCGCGCGCTGGGCCGGAGACGAAGACCACATGCCACGGTTGGACATTAGAATTCGACGGGGCCCGCACCGCTAGCTTGAGGGCTTCTTCAACGAGCGGTCGAGGCACTGGGTTGTCGCGTAGGAACAGACGCGTCGAGTGGCGTTGATTAATGGCTTCTTCTAGATCGAACATTTTGGACGCCTCCTACTTCTGGATGGACAGGACAGTCTTACTGGGGGTAGGCGTGCGCCCGCCTGTCGCTTTCGAACACTTCCCGATCCGTTCCGAACTGCGCGTTTTCTAGGCGCCTTATTGCGATTCGCTTCGCGTTTGTCTCAAGAAATGGTGCAGTTCCTCAGCCCCCGCGCGTTCGAACACCTATGGCTGCGGTGCCTCGCCTGTTGGCGGTCTCACTCCTTCTCGCCGGAGTCGACGAGCTGGGTGATTTGGCGCCCAGGCCGGGCTGCGGTCACGGTGCATTGCGCCAGCGGGACCGCCCCGACCTTATTGACGATGACTTTGTACCCACTGGCCTGAAGGGCCGTGATCGTTTCCTGCGCAGATTCAGTCCCGGATGGGGCGGCGAGTGCCGGCACATCCAGTAGGTCGATTATGAGCGCTACGTCGATTGCGCCGATCAGGACGATTGCAGTGACGGACGACATGAATGTGTTCATGTTCGCCACATTTCTTGTCGGGCGCAGAGGTGTGGAAGTCCCCTTCCATCACGGTGGCCGACATGTTGTGCTGATTTCCGGCGGTTTGGCAGCAGCCTTCGCCGCTTCAACCGTCGTGCACGGGTGGGCAGACCGTGGCTGTTAATGATGATCTTCATGATGAACGTTTTCCGAACTGCGCGAGGCATTGGGAATCAACGTGTCACCAGCTAAGGTCGAGCGGCTGACGCGCTAGAGACCAGCCAGTCGGCGAAGCGGGTTTCGAAGATGGTTGCACCGGGCCGGGGGACGATGCTGTGGTCGTCGATCACCGCTCCGTAATACGGTGCGGCAGGGTCGGTCACCACCTGGCGTGGGTCTTCGCGCGCACCGAGGCCGATGCGGATGAAGTCGTCCATTCCGAACGTCTCGGGTCCGGCGATCTCGGTGATCCCGTTAATCGGGTGACCGATTGCAGCGCGGGTAACGGCGGTGGCGACGTCGTCGGCGGCGATGGGCTGGATCGCTGCGTGTGGCAATCGCACGGTGTCGCCGTCGGTTGCCGACGCGGCGATGGCGTCGACGAATTCGTAGAACTGGGTCGCTCGCACGATGGAATACGGGCTGGCCGATTCCTTGATCAGGTTTTCCTGGGCGGTTTTGGCCCGGAGGTAGCCGTTGTCGGGCACACCGTCGGCGCCCACGACGGACAGCGCGACGTGGTGCCCCACGCCGGCCGCCTGTTCTGCCGCCAGGAGATTCCTCGTCGAGGTGGTGAAGAAATGCAGCACGGGTTCGTCGTCGAACGATGACGAGTTGGACACGTCGACAACCACTTGCGCACCGGTGAGGGCCTCGGCGAGGCCTTGACCGGTGAGGGTGTCGACACCCGTGCGGGGTGAGGCGGGGATCGCCTGGTGTCCGAGCGCGGTGAGCTTGGTGACGACTTGTGAGCCGATGAGCCCGGTGCCGCCGATGACAACGACCTTCATGATGAGCCTTTCAGGGTGTGCGAGTGACTGGTGATTCCAGCGTCGCGGGGTGCCGGTAAGGAAGCTGTCAGGAAGCGCAATCGGTGGTATATCACCTGGTCAACGCACCGCAGTCCCAGCACGTTGGTACTCCAGACAGTGCCCAGCACGGAAAACAATCAATGTCATGACCAGCAGCAACAGCCGCGTTGGCGGTTCATGACACCGGTCCTACCGACACTCCAGGTAGCACGGCAAGAGAGGGCCGTTTTTCGCCTCCAGACGATCCAGGATGTCGCGCCGCCCTTGACGATCACCTTCGCCCGCCGGTTGTCGAAGTTGCAGTTCTCGACGTTGATCGCGAGCACCGCCGCTGCCCGGCTGGTCGACTCGTAGAGGAGCCGCCAGAGGACTCGTTCGCGTAGCGGGATGTCGCGGCGGGTGCAGATCCGGTCGATCACCTGCTGGTCGGTCGCCTTGGTCTGGTTTTCGGGTTCCTTGCGGTGCTCGCAGGTGGCCGGCAACGCCGGCGCGGTCCACTTCGCCTTCGGGGTGCACCAGGACGACCACGAGCCGACGGCAGCCCGGTTACGGTTCCAGGTCGTCGGTGCTCACTGCCGCACAGGGCGGTGACCGTCGCCCCGATCTCCGGGCCAAGACACGACACGCCCGAACCGGGAGAAGTGATTTGTCTGTGAGCCCTAGGACGAGGCCCTCGGTGGTGGATTCCGGGAGTCGGGTTTTTCTCGGCGGCGCTGGTCAAGGGCATTTCGGCAGCTGGTCAACGCTACTGATCAGTTTGTGCCGCTCACCTCCCAGCACGACCGATCAGCGCCACACAACTCATGACGGCTCGGTCCGGCCTCCACATCGCTCTACGCTCCGGTACCGCATTCATACGTAGCGGTACCGCGATCGGGCCGAGGACTGTCGGAAGGCGGCGAGATGGACCGAGTTCTGGGCCAGTGTGTCACCTCTACCACCGCCGCGCGGAACTCGGTTACCGTCGCTGGTTGGACGCTGGTCAGCAGGATCACCGGGGTGTTGCGGGTGGTGGTGATCGGGCCGGTGTTGGGGACGACCTATTTCGCGAACGCTTTCCAGACCAGTAATCCGGGCCCCGCTGCGTGGGGCCGCTGTGGAGGCGGGAAAATGGGGTCGCGCCCGTCCGGGACGCCGATGTATCTGTGATGCCTTGTGAGCTCGTAGACCAGTATGGCGCTGGGGTCACCGACAGGAACTGTCGATTGTTGCCGTGAGCACGCGGGTCAGACTCTTAAGCCCTGTGGTCCCTCCGGACGGGCGTGTGAGGCCCATCGGTTCGTCTGGGGAGGTTTGTGTGGAGCTGTTGCATGAGCGGTGTGCTGGGTTGGACATCGGGAAGAAGGATCTCAAGGCGTGTGTGCGGACCCCGAACCCGAGTGGGAAGCGGTCCCGTCACCAGGAGATCCGGACGTTCGCCACGACCACCAACTCGTTGTTGGAGCTGCGGGACTGGTTGGTCGAGCAGAAGGTGACGTTGGTGGTGATGGAAGCCACGGGGGATTATTGGCGGGGTGCGTTCTACCTGCTGGAGGATTGCCTGAACGTGATCCTGGTCAACGCCGCGCACGTCAAGGGTCTCCCCGGGCGGAAGACGGATGTGTCGGATGCTGCGTGGTTGTGTCAGATGGGTGAGTGTGGCCTGCTCAAGGCGTCGTTTGTGCCGCCGGAGCCGATCCGGTGGCTGCGGGATCTGACCCGGTACCGGGCCACGCTGGCGGCGGAGCGGACCCGGGAGGCCCAGCGGTTGGAGAAGGAGTTGGAGGACGCCGGGATCAAACTCTCGTCGGTGGCCACTGACATCCTCGGGGTGTCTGGGCGGGCGATGTTGACCGCGTTGATCGAAGGTGAACGTGACGTGCATGTGCTGGCCGAGATGGCCAAGGCGAGGATGCGGTCCAAGATCCCTGCGTTGGTGGAGGCGTTGACCGGGAACTTCGGTGAGCACCACGCGTTTTTGTGTCGGTTGCACCTGGCGCGTATCGACCAGCTCTCCGCGGCGATCCTGGAGCTTCTCGACGCGGATCGAGGAGGAGATGCGCCCTTTTGCCCGCCAGCTGCAGCAGCTGGCCACCATCCCCGGGGTAGGCCAGACCACCGCTGAGGTGATCATCGCCGAGACCGGAGGTGACATGAGCCGGTTTCGCACCGCGGGGCATCTGGCCTCCTGGGCCGGGGTGTGCCCCGGGCACCACGAATCCGCCGGGAAACGCAAGTCCGGGAAGACCCGCCACGGCAACCGGTGGCTGGGTGGCGCGTTGGGTACTGCCGCGATGGCCGCGTCCCGGACGAAAGACAAGACCTATCTCGGGGCCCGCTACCACCGACTCGTCCCCCGGTTAGGGAAGAAGAAAGCCATCGTCGCCGTAGAACATTCGATCCTGACCGCGGTGTGGCACATGCTCACCCACGACGTCGACTACCACGACCTGGGCGCAGACTACTTCACCCGCCGCGACCCCCAACGCGCCATGCGCCGCATCGTCCGCCAAGCCAACGCCCTGGGATTCACCGTCCGCTTCGACCCCATCCCCGCCGCCTAACCAGCACCACCCCACTCACCCACCCCACCCCCACCCACCGTCTCACCCCAGCACCACAGCTTCACCCCTAACCCGACACAGCTACGCTGCGCCGGGTCCCACCCCTGCCCGTCCCCGACTGTGATTTTCGGGTCAGCTACCTGCTTCCTCATCTGGTGTTCACTTTGATCGCCGGGCCGGTGCTGGCGATGGTGCTGGTGCCCACCGTGGTCCGTGCGGTCGGTGCTGGTGGCGAAGCGCGGGCCCGTGAGGTCTTCGGCGGGGTAAGTGGCTGGTTGCTCACGATCGCGGTGGTGGTGAGCGCGTTGCTGATGATCCTGTCCCCGGTGGTGGCGTGGACGCTGAATTTCGGGATCCCCGATCCCGCTACCAGGGCGCGGGGGGTGTGGCTCACCACACTGGTGGTGCTGTTGGTGGCATCCCAGGTCGTGCTGTATTCCCTGGTGCACCTGGGTACCGCCGCGCAGCAGGCCAAGGGGCGTTTCGCGTTGGCGGCGGGCGCCCCGGCGGTGGAGAACGTCATCCTGATCTCGACGGTGATCCTGGCCGGTTGGTACTACGGGACCGGCCTGGACGTCGAGCACGTGCCGGTCGAGCTGGTGATCGTGCTCGGGGGCGGCAGCACGGCGGCCGTCGCGCTGCACGCCGCACTCCAACTCGCCGGTACCGCACGGGTGGGCCTGTTGACCTGGCCCTCGATGCGCTGGCGGCATGACCCCGAGGTCCGCTCGGTCGCCCGCCGGCTGGTGCGGTCAATCGGCGTGGCAGCCTGGCCGGCTGCGGCACTGTATGTACTGCTCTCCCTGGCCAGCACGGTCCGCGGTGGCGTGTTCGTGGTGCAGCTGACCCACACCATCTTTTTCTCCCTGTCTTTCGTCAGCGCCCGGGCGGTGTCGATGGCAGTGCTTCCCGGTCTGGCCCACGCCGCCCATCGCGACGATGGCGCCATATTCGGCTCGCAATGGCGGCAGGGCCTGTCCTACGCCCTGATCGGCAGCCTGCCGCTGCTGGTCCTGCTCGGGGTGAACTCGAGGCCGGCGGCAAACCTGCTGGCCGCGGGCCAGTTGCGACACGCCGCCTTGATCGGCCCGCTCACCACCTGCATGGCAGTGGCGGCGGTGGCCCAGTTGGTCACTGGGATGCACGACATCGGCCGCCAGGCACTGTTCGCTCGGCTGGACGATCGCAGCCCGCGCCGGGCGAGCGAGGTGGCCTTCGGCGTGATCGTGATCGCCGCGGCGGTGAGCCTGCTCTTGCCCGCCGACGGCTCCCGGCTGATCTGGCTGGTAGTGGCGAACCTGGCCGGTGAGCTTGCCGCCGCCGGGATGGTGTTAACCCGGCTGCGGCGGGTGATCCGGCCCGAACGGTTTCTCGAACCTCGGCCGCTGGCTGCGGCGCTGGTCGCCACCCTCGCCATCGTGCCCTTGGCCGCCGCGCTGCGGTGGACTGAACAGATCAACGCCAACGGCCGGCTCGGCGACCTTACGTTCCTCGCGCTCGGTGCAGCCGTGGCACTCGGGGTCTACGTCCTCGTACTCCGAGCCGCAACTCGACGGCTCAGCGGCGGTCCCTGACCCCGAACGTTTGCTGGCGGGCCGACGCGCAGCGCTGACTGCGGGGCGAACAGAAGTGAAGTGATGACAAACAGCTACGTCACCGTGGGCAACGCTGACCCCTGCCAGGGGGATCCGTTACGCGGTTCGAGCAGAAGTTATTACCCGGAGCTACTTTACGATGGGTGACAAGGGACCCGAGTGATACTCCTAGTAAGAGCTATCGTCGTTCTGTGACGAGCCCTGATCAGACTGTGCTGGCCGATCAGACTGGGTTGGCCGAGGAGCTGATGACGATCATGGTCGCGCTGCGACGTCTGGTGCGCCGGAGGCTGTCCTCGGCAGAGTCCGAGCCTCCCTTACGAGGCGCGCATGTGGAGCTACTGCAGGTTATCAAAAAGCAGCCGGGCATCGGGATCGCGCCAGCCGGACGTGCCCTGCACCTGGCGGCCAACTCAGTGAGTACCCTGGTCAACCAGCTCATCGACATCGGGATGCTGGTGCGCCAGACCGCACCCGATGATCGTCGCGCTGCCCGCTTGTGGCTGACCGAGACGGCTACGCAACGATTAGCAGCCTGCCGCCAGGACCGCATCGACCTCCTCGCAGATGGTGTGGCAGGGCTCTCCGGTGCCGATCGTCAGGCCCTCACCCAGGCACTTCCTGCGCTACGCGCGTTGCTGGCCGCTCTCGACGGGGAGCAGGGGCGATGACTACCGGCCAGGCGGGCGTGCTCACGATCAGCGGGCCAGCCTGCCGAGCAGGGCGGAAGCGATACTGATCATGACTGCGGAGGCCAGGATCAGGACGGCGAAGTCCAGACCGAGTTGCGCGGGCGTACCGATGAGCAGCCCTCTGAGCGCGTCGACCTCGTATCCGAGTGGGTTGATGTGGTTGAACACCTGTAACCAGCCGGGCATGAGGTTCACCGGGTAGAGGGCGCTGGAGCCGAAGAACAAGGGCATGGTGATGGCTTGTCCGATGCCCATGAGCCGGTCGTGCGTGAGTACCAACCCGGCGATGGTGATGGATAGGCAGCAGAAGAAGCTTGAGCCGAGGATGACTATTGCTGCCATCGCCAGGAGTTTGAGGGGGTTATCGGTCAGTGCCACGCCGAGCAGGGCGGCGATGATGAGGACCACCACGGCTTGGACCAGCGCGCGTACCGAGGCGGCGAAGGCCTTGCCGGTGACCAGGGCGATTCGGGGGGTGGGGGTGACCAGCAGCTTGGTCAGCACTCCGGCGTCGCGTTCCCAGATGATCTGGATGCCGTAGAAGATCGCGATGAACAACGCGGATTGGGCGAGGATCCCGGGTGCGAGATAGTCGAGGTAAGGGACGTTGCCGGTGGGGATGGCCCGTAGCCGGGTGAAGGTTTCACCGAAGACCAGCAGCCATAGTGCGGGCTGGATCGCGCGGGTGATCAGTTCGGTGCGGTCGTGACGGAGTTTTTGCACCTCGACCAGGCACATGGTGGCGATCCGGGACAGCACCAGGCGGGGAAGGCCGATCGGGGTCGGTCTATCCCAGTCGATGAGCGGTACGGCGAGTTGCTCGGACATCGCGCATCCTTTCTCCGGGGCTGCTGCCTAATTCGTCGCCGGTGACGGCGCGGAACACGTCGTCGAGGGTGGCGTGTGGGCCGACGTGGGCCTTGAGCTCGGTTGGTGTGCCCATGGCGCGGATCTGGCCCCGGTGCATCAGGGCTATCTGGTCGCAGTGCTGGTCGGCTTCGTCCATGTAGTGGGTGGTTACCAGGACGGTCATCCCGGTGTTGGCGCGGACGTCGACGATCCGTTCCCACACGCCGGCCCGGCCGATCGGGTCCAGTCCGATGGTGGGCTCGTCCAGCATCAGCAACTGTGGCGCGTTGACCAGGGCCTGGGCTAGTTCAAGCCGGCGGATCATGCCGCCGGAGTAGGTGCTCGCGGTGCGGTGGGCGACATCGGTCAAGTCGACGGACTCCAACGCGGCGTCCACGATCCGCCGCCGCTGAGCCCGCGGGACATCGAACAGGCGCGCGAACAGCGCCACGTTCTCCCGGCCGC
Source organism: uncultured Actinomycetota bacterium (assembly GCA_963823755.1). Classification (GTDB taxonomy): domain Bacteria; phylum Actinomycetota; class Actinomycetes; order Mycobacteriales; family Pseudonocardiaceae. The sequence continues at coordinate 597,559 of CAWGMP010000017.1, read as the reverse complement.
TGAGCGCCCCGTCGGCGGAGAGCTGCTGCGGCACGTATCCGATCAATCGCCGCACGGCGAGCTTGTGCCGGGCCACGTCCACCCCGAAGACCTCGATTGTCCCGGCCGCGACCGGCAACAACGTCGTGATCATGCGGATCGTGGTGGTCTTACCGGCGCCGTTGGGCCCCAGCAGGCCGAACACCGTCCCGGCGGCGACGTCGAGGTCAACCCCGTCGACCGCGACCGTGTCACCGAAACAGTGCCGGATCCCGCTACCTCGCACGGCAAGCGGAGCAGTCACCGTCCGTCCCCCGGGTCGAGAGCGGCCAGCAGTGCGCGCAACGCAGGCAGTGCCTGGGCAAGCGCTTCGCGCTCGGCGACGGAAAGCCCTGTCACGACCCCCGCCATGAGCTCCGCGCGGGCCTGACGCCCCGCCGCCAATCGCTGCGTCGCGGCCTCGGTCAACCACAACCGCGCAGCGCGGCGATCGTTCGGATCGGTATCCCGTACCAGCATCCCCAGGTCGATGAGCTGGTCTACCAACGTGCTCACCGTGTTGGCCGCCAGGACCAGGACACGCCCAGCAGCCGCGATCCCGATACCCGGCTGCTGCTCGATCACCCGCATCAGCTCCAGCTGCGCGCCTCGCAACGGTGGTCCGGGCACCACCGCTCGCAGCCGCCGGCGCACCAGGCGCCGCAACGCGGCCACGGTCGCCATCAGCTCATCGCCCAGCACAGTCGAATCAAGGCTTGTCATACGGCGAAGATACATCTGAATAAGAACTAATCTCAATAAAAGGTAATTGTGAAGAGTTGGTGACTTTGAGTAATCGACTGCTCTGAAAGGGCGATGGAGGAGGGCGGGGCAAACCGTGGAGCCCGGGAGATCTTGGGGGTGTCAGCGGTGGTGGCGGCCGAGGTCGACAGTGGACGCACTAGATGATCAACTGGCATCCGCAACGCAGCTCCGCCGGGTAGGCGGGGTGCATCGCTGCTAAGCCCCCTGAGAACCGGGCGAGCGGCGCGCCAGTTTTGCGGCGAGGTGGTGGATGTGGCTCCCGCTGTCCGGCTTCGGATGTTGGCGGAGCTGCGGGTGATGGTGGATGAAGTGACCTCGGCGGCGTTGACGTCGGCGATGGTCTCCGCTCGGGGTGAGGGGTGGGTAGGGGTGAGGGTTACGACGGATCGCCTCGTTCGCGGGTGTGTCGCATGAGCAGGTTCGGCGGATGGTGGCGGCTGTGAACGGGGTCAGCGCCGGTGCGTGAGGTGTGGGCTACCAGGTCGCTGGTGTGCGCAGTGGTCGGAGCTGGCCGTTGCGCACGATGTCGGGCAGGAGGAAGTTGTCGCGGTCTAGCATGTGGGGGTGTCGTGAAGGTTGCTGCCAGGAGCCGCCAACGCGGTTGTTGCTCCTGGTCACAATGCTGATCGTTTGCGGCGCTGGCTCGGTCAGGAGTACCGCAGCGCTGCATCAGCACTGCGTTGATCAGGCGATATACCACCCGATTGCGGCTCCTGGCAGCAACCTTCACGACGCCCCGAGTAGGTGCCGGTCACGTTGAGGTGGGCGTAAGCGAACGGGGACAGCCGGGCGACGTCTTCGTACCGGGTAGTCCTGGGCGCGCAGCTGGTTCAGCGCGGCGTCCAGGTAGCGGGTTTCCAGAGGGTGACGCAGTTGAGGATCAAGCCAAGTCCGGACAACTGCGCCTCCATGCCTTGTGATAACGCTGGTAAAGTGGCCCCGCACCGGCCTACCGGGCGGTGCGGGGCCCTTCGTCAGGCGGATTCGTGGGAATTATGCTCATCCGGCCGAGAATTGCACCAAGTCAGAAGGGGTGGGTGTGATGTACCAGGAGAAAATCGGAGTATGGCCGCCCCACATGCGTTGAACGTTGACGTAACAATCGGTAGTGACGTCGACCTCACGGATTATGCCGTAATTGGGGTTTTCGGCCGAGCTGATAACATAGGCGTTGCCCACGGTGCTGGCTATAGGTGTGATGAGCCAGCGTTGACTCTTGCTGGCGGGGTCGTGTTTGAGTATCCACAAGCGCCCGTCGTAATTTCCGGCATTGTCTTTGTATGACAGCGCGTTCTGTTGAGACGGGTTGAGGCGGATGGTGTAAGTGTCGTCGTCGCCGTTAAAGTAGATCCACCACTGCAATACCTTGGCCAAATCCTTCCGGTTATCCTTGAGTGGGTCTTCATGCCACACTTGAACTAGCTGTGGCGCCTGGTCCACCTGACCGTCCGGGTCCATATAGACGGTATTTACTCCGCTGTCCACCGAGATGATAAATGTGTTTCCCTGCGAATTCGGCATGGAGATTCTCCCTGGTTGTGCGACGGTAAGTTAGCTTCGTTGCAGAACAGCTAGTCGCCACTGTTAATGATGCAGGCGCCCTCTTTTTGGCCCTCTTTCCTGCTTCAGAAACCACTGGGATAAATTCCATCAGGCGGCCCGGAGACAGGAGAGACCGCGTGGCGTAACAGCAAAAATCGATTGCGATCATTACTTAGGTGTGCGATGGAGAAGAATCGCCATCCGAGTCGATCAGTCGCAAATACTGGAATTTCTGGCGTGCTCGTGACGTTGTGAGCGCCCGGATACTTTCAACGACGAGACGGTATGGGTATACAGCCGGGGATCATTACTGCCCGATAGTGGTCAACTGATACACTTCATCATAGTCAAAAACATGCGAACTTCTATACTGACCTGAAGAATTCACCCATACCGACACTACGACGTGAGACGGCCCGACAGCAGCAACAGAGAGTCACTGTCAATACGTACATCTAGGTATCGACGGTAACTCATCCCGACTAGTACGGCAGCCGAAAAAACAACGGATCACCACAGGGTCGGACCCGTGGAGGTCCGCGACGTCACCTTCGACGAGGACCGCTCCGCCATCCGAACCGGGCACGGACCGCAGATCATGGCCGCGCAGGCAACCTCGCCATCACCGCGCTATGCCTATCCGGCGCCACCGACATCGCCGCCGGTCTACGCCACCACGCCCCGACACCCTCCGACCACTCATCACCTACAAGATCACGTGACGACTTTGCCGGGGTCCTGGCGGCGACCCGGTCGGCCCCGACTCGTCCCGGCGGTGCAGAGCCAATACGCAAGCCGCGACAATGGGACGCTACTGACGTCATCCCGTGTCTATAGGTTGAAGCCGCTGCTCATCGAACCCGGATCGATACGGTCCGCCTCGTCGAACCGGTGGCAAATAGCTCCGCCACCTACGTCGGCAGACAAAGCAGAAGACACGAAGGACCTGGGAACTTTGGCGTGACGCGCGCGAGCCGCGCAGCGATTACTCAGATAGACAACTCGTAAGGTCGCGTCGGGTGTCAGCATCAGCGTAACCAGCAGCTCGTTTCCGACACCGTACGCGGCTCGATGGGTCGGTGCTGCATTGGTCGCTCACGAGCCCAGCGCAGCACCGATTCCGGGGGCCGCTCAACTGAAGGCCTACAGTGTTATCGGGATAGGGTCGTTCGGTACCAGTGTCGCCACTGAGACGTGCGGCCACGTCAGGCCGTTGAAGTTCAGGAAGACCGTTTGTGTGTACTGGATCTGCGTGTACGTGACGTCAATCTGGGTATCTGCGGTGATCTCCGTTGCTGGACTGATCGCGAAGCTCGCAACAGGGTTACCCGCGCTCGCGTTGCCCTGGACGATCACCGGTTGGTCTGGGCTGCAGGCTGGCACCGTGATCTGCTCCGAGACGGTCTCGATCCAGAATATCGCAGTCATCTGAATCGCGTTGGCGTTCGGCGCCGTCGCGGTCTTGTCGCCCAGCAGGAACGCGATGTTGTCGGTCCCGCCGCCGAAAAGCGGGTCGTCGGGATTGGTGTTGATCACGATGACCGTCGTGGAGGTGATGTTCTGCGCATCGGCGCGGTTCTTTATGATGAGATTGGGATTGTCCAGAATGGCCTGCGTGATCGTGCCGGCAGCGATGAAGCTCGTCAGATCCTGTGGCACCCGGAACGTGCCCGTATCGTTCACGTCCTGACTTGGGAACCTGATCGGCCCGCCCGGGTTGCCGATCGGGAAGGGTGTGATGTCCACGGGCTCAATGACCGGGCCTCCGGCGACCGTGAACGAAGTTCCCTGCGCTTCGATGGTTGTGCCATGCGGAATAGACGCCATGCGTACGAGCGTGGCGCCCTCGGCTGGCGCAGTTGTTGGCGGAACACTCAACCAGACACCTGGCTCGAAATGGATCCCGACAGGTTGGGCGGGATCGCTGACGTCGTTGATGGTCTGCAGGTACGGAATGCCGTTGAGGAACACGTCGCCCTGGACCATGCCGCGATTAGGGATCGACCCGAGCGCTGGCGAGAATGACAGAATCTCCTCGATCAAGTTCAGCTCGAGGATATTGTCGTCGGGCCCGTGAGCCGGATTTGGTAACGGTGTCGGTGTGACAGCGAAATCCTGTGGTCTAAAAATGATATTGAAGCCGGTGCCTTTGAATGTTCCAGTGAAGCTCGCGATGGCTCCCAGATCCGGCTCAGGTCTCGCGGCCAGACGCAGGCCTTGCACCGACGGTACCTGCCCCCATCGGAAACCGCGCGTCTGCTCAAGGGTGGGCTCAGTCGGAACAGTATCCGTCATGACTCAACCCACATCCCTTTTCCTATTGTCCACCGCAGGCCAGACGGTGTCAGGGCACACCGCCGGCATCTGCACAACAGCCTGTGTTCGCCGCACTAACTGGGTGTGCGCATTCGACCGATCGCTCGTTCTCGCGTCGTGCGCCCCATATCGACGAGAATAAACCCGACTCGTCCGGATGTCAACTGGATTTGCCAAATTTCGACTGGATTGGTCAACTGATTCGGCAGTCACAGACCGCCGGAATCGGTTGAAGGACGGGTCGTGACGTGGCCTTTCCGGAATCGGCTAGTTCCCGAAAGAGATGAGGTTCGCCGCGGGTTGTCCGCCTCGCCGCAGGCCAGGACCAAGGCAAGACCGTTGTGAGGGGTGGGGCATGCGCCTTGGCGGGGCGCTGGTGCCTCACCGTCTCACCCCGCACTGGCCGGTGCGGGGGCGGATTCCCAGCGGGAGCGGATCGAGCACGACGCTCATGTCAGCGGCCACCACGACGCGCTACCCCGGGGAGGCGATGGCGTCTGCTGTGCCCCCGATCAACCGTCGGTACAGCTCGGCGACCGGCTTCACCCGGTTGGGGTTGCTGGGCGACGAACACCCGGGGGATGTCCAGGCCCTCGGCGATGCGGACCAGCAGGGGGTAGTTTGCCGTCTCCGGCCCGGCGATCTTGTCGGGGTGGCCGTTTCTCCATGACGCCGGCAGGCGACAGTAGGCCAACCTGCCACCCGGCTGTCTGGGAGCTGATCTCGTTTAGTATTCGGGCAGTTGCGTGCGGTGACAACAAGTCAGGGAGCGCCGTGTACGATATCTCTGACATTCCACCACGTCGTGTCGTTGTGGTCGGGCAGGATTACGTGGCCTTGCCGGTCGCTATTCGGGGCCGTCGAGGTCGAGACGTCCTGCCGGTGACGGTAGCGGCCATAACAGTGCGGCATGTGAACCGAAAGACTAAGACCATGGAAATTTGGATTAATCCGAACTGCTCCAAATGTCACTTCGCATTATCTCTGCTAGACGCCGAAGGCGTCCAGTACACGCTGCGGTATTATCTACAAGCACCGCCGACCGCCCTGGAGATCGAAGACGTACTGCGGCGCCTTGGCTTGGAGCCCTGGGACATCGCCCGCGTCGGAGAACCCGTGGCGGTCGAATTGGGTCTGGCGACGTGGCCGCGCGAGGAGGCTGACCGTACCCGGTGGATCGAGGCCTTGGCCGCCCACCCGATTTTGATCCAGCGGCCGATCATCACCGCAGACGACGGGACCGCGGTGGTGGGCCGCTCACCGGATTCGGTCCGGTCTGTTCTGCCCCGATGATCGCACCCGTGAATAGGCGAGGCAAGAGGCCGAGCACTTGGACAGATCAGACCATGGCTACATGACCTGCGTTACGGCCGGGTCAGCATCAGTTACTGGATCCTCCAGCGATTCCGTCCAGGCATGAAACTCCTCAGACGAGTTCACGCTCATCAGAATGAGCGCATGGTCAGCGGCATGTGCGCGCGTTGGCTGGTGCGGTCGGTGCTGCCCCGGGTCGGCACCTCATCGGTTCTGGCGGGGTGGTGGGGCTGGATCGTCGGGTGAGCGCGTGACGATGTAGCAGGGCGGTGGCGATGGCGCTCTGGGGAGGGGCCAGGGCGGTCTCGCCGTCGTCGATGTCCCACAATGCGTTTTGCAGCACGCGGCCCAGCGTCCAGCCGGTCGCCCGTTGCCGGTCCAGGCCGAGCACCTCGGTGAGCAGGTCGAAGCGGCGGAGCACCGCGCGAGCCACGTCGCCGGTCGCCACCACCTCGTCCCACCGGTTGTCCAGTGCCGGCAGCAGGTCGAAACCGGGGTCCCCGGCGAGCGGTTCGGGGTCGATGGCCAGCCAGGGTTCCCGCCCCCCGGCGAGGATGTTGTCGTAGTGCAGGTCCCAATGCAGCAACCGGTTGCCGGCTTCGCCGGTCAACTCGGCCATGGTCAACGCGCAGGTCCACACCAGCCGTTGCTCGGCCGGGTCATGCAGTGCCGGCACGGCGCGTGGCACCTGGTCGAGCATGGCGGCGGCGATGTCGGCCAGCTGCCGTAGGCCTTTGGGTGCGGGCACCGCGACCAGGCGCGCCAGCAACTCGGCGAGGATCTGCAGTGCGGCGGTGTCGTCGGCCATCGACGACAGCGGCCGGGCCGCGTCCAACCGTTCCAGCAGCATGGTGCCGGTGTCGGGGTCGTGGTCGAGCAGGCGCACCACGCCGTCGCCGTCCCATGCCCGCAGACCGATCGGTGCTCCGGCGTTGTCCTGGCTGACCGGCTGGAGTTTGAGCGCGGCAGGGACGCCGTCCGCGCGGATCACCGGCAGCACGAGCGACGCCATGCCGTGCCCCGCCCGCCCGTCCAGCCGTAACGCCCAGCGGTCCAGGAAGTCCGCCGCCAGGCCGGGCAACGCGGCGACCCAGGCGCGGCCGGACGCACCGCCGCTCTTGCTGTGGGACGCGGCCAAGGCGTCGGGGACGTCGATGCGGATCGACGTGCTCATGTCAACTATCTCCTTCGTGAACTCCGGATTCGGTGGCATGCCACGAAGGAGGTGACGGTGGTGCCCGGCTACCGGGCAGGCATCAACGCATACCCACCACGTTACCCGAACACGATCATGTTCGATCCCGGCAGGTGGTTCAGTTGTGGGCTAGCGCCCCCGTGAGTGGGGATGCGAGCTGTGACTCGCATCCCCACTCACGGGTTGTCCAGATCGGCGTAGTTCGGCCATCGGAGGGGGCCGTTGGCACGGACAGGGCGGGCGGTAGGGCAGGTCTCGGCGGGGGTCTGCGTCACAGGGCGTCCAGACCGCGCTCCCCGGTTCGCACCCGGACCACGGTCACCACTGGAGTGACCCAGACCTTCCCGTCCCCGATCTTCCCGGTCCGAGCCGCCTCGACCAGCGCGTCGATGGTCTTGTCCACCCGTGCCTCGTCGACCACGACCTCGACCCGAATTGTGGGCACGAAGCCGACCGTGTACTCCGCGCCCCGGTAGACCTCGGTGTGCAGACCTGAGCCTCCGTGCACTCTCCCCTGATATCGACGCGTCAGTATGCGCCGAGTAACCTTTCGGTATGCGCACCACAGAGCGGGTGACGGTAACATTGCCGGTCGAGCAGGCACAACAGCTTCGGCGGCTGGCGGGCGAGGGCGACGCAGCAAGCATCTCGGCCTATGTCAGCAAGGCAGTCCGGGCGCAACTGGACAAAGACGCCGCGCTGGACAGGCTGACCCGCCTCTACGCCGAGCGGGGTGTCACCCTGCACGCAGAGCACCATGAGTGGGCGCGTCGCCTGCTCGGGCTGGAGGAAACCGGCCCACAGACCCACGCTTCGTGAGCGCGATCGGTGGGGTGGTTCTCGACTCCACCGCCCTCCTCGCCTTCGTCGCTGGCCGTCCCTACGCCGCAGCGGTGGTGTGGCACGCGGTGGACCACAGTGTCGTATTGGTGGTACCGACAGCAGCACTAGCTGACGCCCAGGCGCGGCTGACACCAGCAGACCTTGAAGTGCTCGAGACGCTCGTTGATCTACCGGTCACGGTTGTCGTTGATCTCGCTCGCGGGGAGGCTCGCCAGGTGGCGGCAATGCTGGCCAAGGCTGGCAAACCTGACTGTTTGGCCGCCGGCCACGCGGCGTGGACCGCCCGAAACCGGGGAATGCGCGTGCTGACCAGCAACCCCACGCTGCTGCGGGCGCTGGCGGCAGACATCGAAATCGACGAGCTGCCCTAACCTGCGCAGCCGCCGCACCCTATTCCGGTCGCGGTGGTCTACTAGCGTAAGTCGTCACTGTCAGCACCTCGCAAACTCGCCGATAGCAGCACCACTACTGTCCGTATACGTCCGGGAATGTCGGCTCAGGCGCTATCTCGATTGCAAGCGCTACCAGCGCAATGCGTGGCAGCAGATGTCGCAGACTGTGATCGGTCGGCCGTAACCGGTGTAGACCACCACGAGGTAGCCGGTTTGGATGGTGCGCCGGTCGGACCACACATGCTGTGTTATTATCCCCATCCCCAGCGCAATTGGGTGACGCCGGATGCGTTATTGTTCGACAGGCCGCTGCCATTGTGCGATTCCATGGAATATTGGTCGCCGGTCCTTAATCCGGGCCAGTAAACGCTGCCCAGGCCTGTCCGACCGGGCCAGATCGGTCACCGCCGCGAAGCAGTGTTACGACTCGAAGGACACCCTGCATCTGAGGATGCATCCATGGGCCTAGCACCCCACAGCCGCAACACCCCCGCCGACCAGCAAACCCTCCCAACCCAAGATCAGCCCGTGGAGAGCTTAACGTGAGAGAAACTTTCCGGACGCCAGCGTCGGTGTTCGGTTGCGTAGGGTCCGCCTAAGGTCACTCCACGAAGTGGAGCCCCCCGCGCGGCATCGGCGCTTGCCCCCGCCTGGTGTGCTGACCTTCGGGGCGCTCCACTGGCTCCGAGCGCGGAACGGCCGCCTGTAGGCCCGGGACTCCCGAACGTGTCCCAAGCCCCAAGCTAGAGAATTCCCGCCGGTCAGCAGGGTGGGCTTACGTCGTTCTCCATCGCACGACCGGTCGTTGAATTGTTTTCCACGCGCCGCTGACCAGGGACAACAGTCCAGTTTGGGGCTGGGGACACGTTCGGGAGCGCTGGGCCGTCACCGTGTGCAACACGGTCGGGGCATTCCCGCGTAGCTGCTGGGCGATCGGCAGCCCGCCGGGCAGGGCCCTGGCCTGCCGTAGAAAGCCGGCCGAGGAGCCGTAGGCCCGGGGTCTAGTCGTTTACTCCCGCTGCCCGCCGCGGCTAACGCACCACATGGCCGGAGTCGGCCTTTGACCCCAGAACTGACAGATAGATTCTGTCGTGCCTTTCGACGAGCTCCGTCACCACTTCCGCTGTCGCCGCTGGGAGGCAGCGCCTTCGGCTGGCAGATTCATCTGATGCCCAAAGGGGCAGCCATTGACTGGGACAGGAGGAGTGCACCGCATGGGTGTTACGGTAGACACTCACGAAGCGCTCGCATGGCGGACCAGCCCTCCGGCATCAGTCGAGGTTTCGACGTGAAAGTCGGCCGCCCTGTCCTCCCGGGGGAGGTACTCGATGCACGAGCTCAAGAGGGATGTGCCGCCCGGTGAGGACCTGCGGGCCACACGCCGGCCAGCACGCAAGGAGGGGATGCGATACCCCGCTGCCGGGGGTGGCCTCGTCATCGCCTCCGATTACGCCGCTATCATCCGGCTGCAAAGGGCCGCCGGTAACGCAGCCGTCACCAAGGCTCCTTGACGGTCGAGATCATGTAGGGGACGAGGAAGCGTCGCCCGTGCAGCGTCAGCCTCAGAAGGAGGAGCCGACCGAATTCACCATGCCACGGCAGTCCAATCCCGTCCTGTATCAGAAACAGGGCTCGAAGGAGCTGGCCAAGGGCACCATGAAGTGGTCTCTGCTGATCACCACCGAAGGAATGTCTCCGGATCTGGAATTCAAACCCGTACCCTCCGCGATGATACAGATTGTTTTCACGCCCAAACGTTCTTACTCACCCAGAACTATCACGTTTATGCAGACAGTGGCCCAGACGAGGGTGGACGCAACCTCACCGAAGAAGCCGAGGATGGACGTCCTGACGGTGGGACAAAGAGGAGCCAAAACCGATGATTTCACACCCTTCTACGGGGCCGATTGGGACCCCACGAAGAGTACGTGGACGCCGGAAGAGGCCGCGGAAGGTTTTCGGAACGCACCTAGCACCGCCTCGGACAGCAGCGCGTACTTGTACGACGCACCCGCGGTCCCCGTGACGACCATGAAGATGTTCGAGTCCGTGGTGGTGGTGACAGAGACGAGCGAAACGCTGGGCGCGCTCAAATGGGGCGTGGGTGGGGGCCTACTGTTGGGCGGGAGGGATAACGACTGCACTGATGTACCCTCCGACGAATTCGGTGCGGCAGTTGAAAGATTTTACGCGACTCCAACGACCGACGAGCCCGACCGTGAGGAGCGCTACGACGTCATTCTCGACGAGTTCAAGCCCAACGACGTGACCTTGACTGCGAGCCAGGAGAAGCAGCTCGATCCCATTGTCGCGAAGCTTGGACGCGAGCTGGGGAAGCTGGTACGCGTGGCGGGGTTTGCCGACGCGATGGACAAGGATCCGAGCCGCACCTCCGAGCGGCGGGCGCAGGCAGTCGCGAAATACCTGGTGGGTAGGGGCGTGCCCGACGCGAATATTCGGCAGGTGGGCTTCGGTACCGCTTGGGCGCGATACCCGCCGAGCATGAAAGATGGTCGTAACCGACGCGTTCAGGTTCGCCTAGTGGGGAAGAGCCCCGAGACCTCCGACCCGTCCGCATCATGGAACTGACTCAACCCGATCCCGGCATCGGACATCACCCCGACGGCACGCACAGGTGCGCCAGGTGGTCACGGTGACACGGCGGGAACTCACGGGAGACGAGAGACGGAGAAGACTGGGCGGTTCATCCAACAGCTCGAACTACCGAACAAGTTGACAACGCCATCTCGGCTGCGGGTGCCGTTGCAGCACCGGCTATACGGTGGCGTGGTCGGCGAGCAGCACGGCTGGGTCGTAGTGCAGGCGCTTCTGCACCGGGGGGCGCACGGTTGCCAGCACGTCGGCGATGTCGCGACCGGCGGTGCCGGAACCGAACAAGTCGCTGCGCTCGTAGCGGCCGTGCGCGATCTGGGTGCGGATCGCCTCGGCGATCTCGACTGGGTCATGCGAGGTGAACACGACGTTGGAGCCGCACTCGCGGTTGTGCTGGCGGGTGCCGACACTGACGGCCGGCGTGCCGAGGAACGCGCCTTCGCGTAGCGCCGCTGAGGAGTTGCCGATCATGCAGGCGCAGTGCGTCATCAGCTGTGCGAACGCCTCGGGGAGCAGGTTACTGAAGAACTGGCAGCGGTCGGCCAGGCCCTGCTGGCGGAACTGCCGGATACCTGTGGCCACCTCGGCGCTGCCCGCGTCCACGTTGGGCCAGAAGACCAGCGCCTGCATCCCGATCGCCGAGACCGCGCGCAACGTCGTGGCCATCTGATCGAGACCGTGGCCGTACTCGGTCGTCACGCCGTGTTGCATCACCAGCAGGAAGGGCCGGTCCGGATCGATCGGAGACCCCGCACCGCAGTGCCCGATCAGCGTGTCGCGGCGGGTGCCCGGGCGTGCCCGGGCGGCCAGGTCGATCGACGGGCAGCCCAGGTTGAACACATACTGCGGGTCCTCGCCCATCGCGGTGATGCGACGGGCACTGAGCTCGGTCGCCGGGAAGTGGATGTGGGACAGCTTGGTGATCGCGTGCCGGACGCTCTCGTCGATCGATCCGGACACCTCGCCGCCTTGGGTGCGGGCGACGGGAATGTGCATGTATGCGCCGGAGATCGCCGTCGCGATCGTTCTGAGCTATGTCGAGGATGCGGCGGGCATTATCGTGCCGTACATCACCTCTGGATGCTGCGTCATCCTGGAGTCCACGAGCTATCCCGGAACTACCGAGGGGATCTTCATCCCGAGGCTTGAGGCAGGCTTGAGGCCGGTTCGGGTCTGCGCGCAGGGGAGCACTTCTTCGTCGGCTACAGCCCTGAGCGCATCGACCCGGGAAACGTGGTCTGGCGGTTCGTCATGTCAATGTCGCCTTGGTCAACGAGCTCGCGATGTACTGTCACGGCCTCGGGCTCGAAATCTGGTCGGTGATCGACGTGGCCGTGACGAAGCCCTTCGGGTTCGTCACGATATCGCCAACGATGTCAACGATCACATGCCCGGCTATGTCGGTGTCCCGCGTGGTCGCACACCTCAATCAGCAGCGCAAGTCCGTCAACGGCAGTCGGATCCTGTTCGTGGGACTAGCCTAACAAACGGAACTCGCGGGACACCAGGCAATTCTCGGCGATCGCAGTCGCCAAGAAACTCAACAATCTGAGGGTTGATCTCCGGGCGATCGACCCGCTCATCAACGATGACGAGATCCCCGGTTTCATCCGGATGGTGCCCAGATCACCGAAACAGATCTGGTCATCGTACTCGCCGACCACGACGCGATTGACTGGAAGCTCTTCGAGCGGCATGCCGACCGGGTCTTGGATACTTGCAACCGGCTGCCAGCACGGTTGGTAGTGCGGCTGTAGCGTTGGTTTACTGCCGTTGGTCCTCCCACACATGCGGGTTGAGCAGCTGCACCGGCTGCTCACCGTGCATCACCTTCGCTACGATCTCCGCTGCCAGCTCCGCGCTCGCCGTCCACAAGCCGTGGGTGTTCGCTGCGCTATGCGGAGTGAGAACGACGTTGTCCAGCTCGGCCCAGCGCGGATCGGTCATCGGCTCACTCGTCCAGGTGTCGATGCCAGCGCCGGCGATCTCGCCGGATTTGACCGCTGCGTAGAGGGCGTCCTCATCGATCAGATTTCCGCGGCCGGTGTTGATCAGGAAGGCGGTGGGTTGCATCAGGGTGAGCTTCGCTGCGTCGATGATCCGCTCGGTCTCGGGCATGGCTGGCAGATGCAGCGTCACGAAGTCGCTCTGGCGTAGCACGTCGTCCAGCAGCATCAGCTCTATTCGGTGTTCTGCCACGAACTCCATCACGGGGTACGGCTCGTGGGCGATCACCCGCATGTCGAAGCCAAGCGCCCGCCGGCCGATGCGACCGAGCCCCACGATGCCCAGTGTCGCCCGCCACATGTCGACGCCGCGGTTCGGTTCCCACCCGCCGCGCCGCATGGCTCGGTCGTGCCGCGAGATCCCGTGCGCCAAGTCGATTATCAACCCGATCGTGTGGTCAGCGACGCCTCCGTCGGTAGTGCCCGGAATGGTCGCGACCAGGACACCGCGCTCGGTGGCTGCGCCGACGTCGACGGTGTCGAAGCCCACCCCGAAGCGCACCACCAGCCTCAGCTCCGGGCAGGCGTCGAACACCTCGGCGGTGTACAGCTCCTGGCCGGCGATGGACGCCGCGCAGCCCTGCAGGCTCTCGATCACCTCCGCCACTGGCGTGGACAGCCGTCCCGATCCGCAGCGCAGCTCCAACCCGGCTGCGTGAAGCAGCGCGGGAATCTCGCCCAGCTCGTTCTCCGGCCGAGTCAAGTTGACCGCAACCATCGCCATGCTCAACACCGTCGGACTCCTCGTAGCGCCGTTGACACGGGATGTTCATTTAGGTGCCGACGGTGGCCGTCAAGATCATCTCAATTCAGTGAACCGTACAACCCCCTGAAGTAGGTTGAACAACTGACCCTCCGACCCCTCAACAACCTCGCCACCCCCTCGGCTCCACCTTCACAGCCGTCGTACCTTAGGGCTATGGTTCCCCACCGTGGGCCGTTACCTGTTGCTTCTGCGCCGCCGCGTGCTCTTCGCCTTGGCGATCGTCGTTGGTGTCACTGCGACTGACTGGCCGCTTCCTATTTTAGGTGGCTTCTGGAGGGACCACGCGATTGTGGCGGGAGTCGTTTCTGGTACCCTCCTTCTCGTCTTCGCCGCGATTGTCGTTGAAGGCTGGTTAGAGCAGCGGGAAACCGAACGATGGTCGCCTGTCGCAGCTGTCATCTATCGGGCGATCGCCAATGAAGCGCGCGATGTACGCGTGCGATTAGGGCACTATGTCGACGGTCCGGTGGCTTCGTGGTGGCCAGCTGACCAATGGATGCCAGTAGTACAGCAAGTTCTTGACTCCAATAAGGCTGCTTTAAGCGGACGAGTCAGCTTCGAAGAACGCATCGATATTCTAGCTCTCGATCCAGCATGGAGGTCGGTCGCGTGGCAAGGTGTGCGCTATATGAAGAGACTTCAATGGGACGTCGTGGCAAAATGGGCTCCGGCTGTGGCGGGAAATCCGAAGTTTGTTCCAGCTCTAGAAGAGTTGACCGCACTCAATGATCAGGTCGCACGCCTTCAGATACTTCTCGACGACTCGCAAGGGGACACCGAAGCGCTCAGGATAGCAAAGTGTTGGCAGGAAGTTGTGGCAGAAACGCATCGCATCGAACGTAACCTGATTCGCCAGGCGGCCGATCTGCATATTGGAAGCGTTGCGAAAGATGTCCGCGACGCTCACCTCCGCGGATACTCCGGCAGAACCTGAGGCCACCTGCGCCGCCCCAAGTTGTGTGGACGCGGGTTGGCGTTTGTGAGCTCGCCGTTCTCCTTGGAAGCGGTGGACCTGCTGCGCCGTATCGGCGTCGCCGCGTGGAAGGTCGCGTCCGGTGAGGTTGCGAACGTTCAGCTACTCGACGCCGTAGCCCGGATCGGGGCGCCGGTGCTGCTGTCCAGCGGGATGAGTGGATGGGTCGAGTTCGGCGGCGCTGTCGCACGGCTGCCCAAGGCCGGTGCCGGCCCGTTGGCGATCCTGCAGTGCACGTCGGCCTACCCGGTCGCGCCGGAGCGGGTCGGGCTCAATGTTCTGCAGCGGCGCCCTGATCCTGCTTGAACCAGACCAGATCAGCGCGGCAGGATCGTGACGACCACCACGACGGCGGCCAGCGCCAAGATGATCCGAAGCGGCTGCTCGTGGTGCTGCCACTGCCGGTCCCACCACGTGGTGTCCCGGCTGTGGTGGCGGCCCAGCGCCATCGCGGCGCGCCCGAGGCCGAAACCGAGCCCGGTTGCCACCGCCGCCGCCCAACTGCCCAGCAGCAGCACCGCCAGCAGCGGCAGGTAGGGCAGGTTGCTCGGCATGTGGGTGCGCACCCCGCTACCCATCTCGAAGCCGAACTGCAGGGCCCCGGCGTCGGAACCGGCGCCGATCACCGTCGAGGGCACCTGGGTGCGCCGGTGCGGCAGTACCACACGGTGCAGCCCGCACTCGCCGGCGAGCACGAACAGCGCCAGCGCAATGATCAAACCTACGCGGACGGTCGGCGGTAACACCGGCCGCAGCAGGCTGCCCAGCGCCACCACCAGCGTGCCGACGGTGACACCTCCGGTAAGCAGGCCGACGGTGAAGTAGGCCCGTGACGAATCCCGCCAGACCGGCGAGCTCAGCAGGTGTGCTGAGTTGACGCTTCAGGTCGAGCCGGACAGGGCGTAGCCGGCGGTCAGCCCGAGCAGCAGCCAGGCCAACAACCAGCCGTTGCGCATCGCCGGAGGTACCGCAGCAACCCCGGCCAGTACAGCCAGCGCACCGGTCACCAGCACCGGACCGAACGCCGCCCGCCGCAGTCGTGGGGTCATCCTTCAGGGCAGCGTCGATGGAGTCGTCTCGCGCTGGGGTAGCGGCGCGTTGCAGATCACCTGCTCCAGGTTCGGTGCCCCGTCGTAGTGGATTTCGCCGTCCGCGCAGCGATAGACCACGTCGTCAGCTTTCCAGAGCCAGGCGTTGCGCGGTTCCTCGCCGGCGCGGCAGATCGTGCGCGCCTGGTAGCAGGTCAGGCCCTCATTCCAGTTGCCGAAGCAGCCGGTCTTGAACCATCTGTCGGGGCCGCAGTACGACGAGGAGTAAGGGGCGCCGTAGCAGATCGGTCCACCCGGGCCGTCGCTGTAGCGCCCGCAGTCGGGATACTCACTGCCTTGCTCCGCCCTGGCCGGACGAGCCAGCGGAATCCATCCCAACACCGTCAGGCCCAAGGTCATGGCGGCCGTACCGACGACGGCCAGGAAACTCCGTCGATGCACCGTGGTGGCGTTGTCGCGGAATTTCCCCACGCGTGGCTGCGGGCCGGGCTGGTCGATCCAAGGAATATCAGGGGGGGTCATGAGGCTCCGTGGTGGTGCATCGCGGTGTTCAGCAGGCCCGCGAGCTGCTCGTCGAGACGGTCCGGGGACTCCACCGGCTGTCCGGCCCACACCGTGCCGTCGGCACCGACGTGCAGCAGGGCCGGCGCCCACGGCAGGTCGAGTTCCGCGACGAGTGCTGGGTCAACCCGGGACCGGATGCCGGGTGTGTCCGGCCAGCGGGCCCTCGGGGCCAGCACCTCGAACCGGGTACCCGGATGTTCGCCGGCCAGCCGGGTGAACGGCTCGTGGACCGTGTCGCAGAAGCTGCATCCGGGGTCGAGTACGAGCAGCATCAACGGCATCCCACCGGCCAGTTGCGGCACCCGGCGGCCCGCTGCTGCGCGCCACGGTGGCGCCCCGAGCTGGGCCACCTCGGCTTGCAGCTGCCGTAGCTGTCGCAGGATCCCGGCCATCGCCAGCGTCAGCACCGCCAGGCAACCCCAGGCCAGCACCACCGCCGCGGTGAGCACGCTCATGCTGCTCGCCCATCGACCGCCGCTGGCAGGGTGTAGAGCAGCACGGCGAGCACGGCAGCGCAGGCGATCAGCAAGACCGCGAGCCCTCCGCCGGGCAGCGCGGCCGCCGGGTACAGCGCCGTCGCCGCGAACGTGGCGATCGCCAGCACCACGGCTCGGGCGATCCCGCCCGGACCGACCTGCGTGCCCATCCGGTTGCAGCCGCAGTCCGACTCGTCCCCCCGGTAGCGTCGCCACGACAGGTGCGCGGCGAAGGCCAGGTATGTCACTGCCTGGGCACCCAGCGCCCAGCGCAGTTCGGTGGTGCCGAACACCACTGCGGCCACCGACGGCACCCCGATGAGGAATTCGACGGCAGCGATGGCCCGCGCCATCACCAACCCGGTGCCAGCGGCGCGAGCCAGCGCCCTGGGTGCCCGCATGTGCTCGAGTCCAGCCTCGACCAGCAGGAATGCACCTGCGAGCACGGGTACCCCGAGTAAGATCATGCGGGCTCCCAGATCACGTCCACGTCGACCAGAAAGCGTAACGCCTCGTTCGGGTCAGCGGTGTCCGATGGTCCGGGGATCAGGTGGGTGATCGCGGTGGGAGTGGCCATCACCAGCGTTTCCGACCGGGGCCGACCCTGCGCCCCGCTGCCGAGCGGCTGGCGCCACAGCTGTCCGTGTCGAGTCCGGTAGCCCGGGAGGCCAGGGGTCGCGACCTGGTTGGATCCGGTGCGTTCGATGGTCAGGTGCCCGATCCCCGGGATCTGCTTGGCCACCCGTAACGGCTCCAGCTGGGCCTGTCCCGCGCTGCGCGGCTGCGCCAGCATGCCCAGCGGGGTGTCGGTCAGCCGGAACGCGTCGAAGATCCTCGTGATCCCGTCGGCGGGGCCGCTGGCCCGGGTGTGCAGCTCGAACCACTGTCCACGCCAAGCGGCCCGATAGTCGGGGGGCTCGTTGGCCGCCGGCTTGTTCCGGATGGCGACGACCAGCTCACCCCCGCGGTAGGGCTGGCTAGTGATGTGATCAGGGATTGTGGTGTAGGTGCTGTGCCAGTCGAAGGCGCCGGTCTCGGCGACGGTGAACGACCGGCGAGCACCCCGTACCCGGCCGATGAAATTGCACGACCACGGCCTGGACACGTCCAGCGCAGGTCCGCGCAGGATCACCTGGGAGCCGTCCGGAGTGACGAACGAGGGCCCACCCCGCCACGGCCAGTCGTACCGTCCACGTACCAGTGGTATGATCATGCACAACTCCCAAGCAGGTCCACGGCCTCAGCGATGACGGACGGCACCGCCCCGAAGACTGTGGGCGATAGTTGCACAACCACCTTCGGTCGCGAGCGTGCGGTCTGCTGGGCTTGCCCCGGGGCGTCTCCCACCTGCTGCAACAACGGCATAGCTACTGTGGAGTACCGCTCTACCGCGCGAGGCGCTGAGGACTTCGCGGCCGGCTTAGCGGTCGATTCCTGACCTCAACGCCTGGCTGCGGCCTGCTCCGCGCTGCTCTCTGCTGGAGCGGGCCGCGTCGTCCAGTGGCCGACGAGGTCAGCGTAGCGGGTGTTACTCACGAGGAGCTCGTGGTGGCTGCCCACGACGGTGTCGGCGCCGTCCATCACCAGGATCTGTTCGGCGCGCATGGCGGAGCTGATCCGGTGGGCGATCACGATGAGTGTGCCGTGGCGCTCGGCGAAGGCATGTTCCGCCCGCGCCTCGGTGACCGGGTCGAGGTGGCAGGTCGCTTCGTCGAGGATGACGACCTCGGCCGGGGACAGGAAGACCCGGGCGAGGGCGATGAGCTGGCGTTCTCCTGAGGAGAGAGCGCCCATGCCAGGAGGGATCTCGGCATCGTAGCCACCCAGGTGCGAAATCGTCTCTTCGAGGCCGAAGACCGCCACGGCGTTCCCGACGTCGGTTTCGGTCGCCTGGGGGCGCAGGTAGGTGAGGTTTTCCCGGATCGTTCCGGCGAACACGTAGGCCTCCTGGGGGATGAGCGCTATCAGGCGCCGGAGATCGCGTTCGTTGATCTGCTCCAGGGAGATACCGCCTAGCCGAACCTCACCCCGCTGTGGTGTGGTCAGCCCGGCGAGCAGGTTGGCGAGAGTGGACTTCCCCACCCCGCTGGGGCCCACCACCGCAAGGTGCCGGCTTTCTGGAATGAAGAGAGTGAAGTCATGGATGACGGGCTCGGCCTGCGGGGAGTAGGCGAATGTCACGTGCTGCACCGCGAGTTCGTGATCCTCAGGTGGTAGCCCCGACGAAGCGGCGGCGGGCGAGATCGGCTCGGCGCACACCTCGGCCAAGCGGCCGAGAATCACTCCGAGGCTGACGAGGAGTGTGCTCCCGGCATTCACGAGGAACTGGAAGGCAGGCTGCAACCCGCTGGCGAGATACACGACACTTCCCACGATCTGCCCGACGGTCAACTGGTGGCGGGCGGTCAGCCAGGGTGACATCGCGAGAAGGGCGAGCATCGGGAGATGCGCACCCAACGTCACGACGGGCAACCGCAACACCCGCGCTCTGGCGAAGGCCCGTAAGGCTTCAGCTTGGGCCTGGATGGCCTCACCCACCTCCCGGGCAGCGCGTGCCTCCGCCCCGTGAGCGACGACGTCGCGCATCCCCTCGACTACCGGCGCGGCGGTGGCACTGACCTCCTCCGCTCGCAGCACAACTGCCCGGAAACGCCCGACCATGATGCGCAGAATCCCAGTGAATAGGATCATGGCCAGGAATACGAATGAGGCGACGACCAGGGCGATCAACGGGGAGAGGACGGTGAGACCGCCGAGGGCTGCGACGCCTGCCGACAGCAGCTGGCGCATGTTGCGCACGAGGGTCGAAAATAGCGTGCGCACCGCCTCCACCTGCTCGCTGGCTTGCGACACACTTGATCCACTCGCTACCTTGTCGTCCCCCAGCGCTCGACGGAGCGAGGCGGTGACGACCGCGGTGAGAAGTGAGTCGCGCAGCGGTTCGATGGTCGCGGCCAGCCAGGGATAGATCTGGCGAGTGCCCACAGCGCCCATTGCCTGAAGCAGAGCCAGGGCGGCGAGCCACCCCAACCCCACGAGCGGTCGTCCTGCGAGAAAGCCACGGTCGAGCGCGTTGGCTATGAGCAGCCCGGAGACGAACATGGGCGCGGCCTCAAGCGCTGACCAGACCGCCAGGCGCCGTAGTGCATGGTGCTGGGCGTGGAGGTGCCGGAGGAGCAGCCGTACACCGGGTGCCAGTCTCATGGCCGGACCGCCACCCCGGGTGCCGGGGTCGGCCCGTTGCCGTTGCCCGTCGTCGTCTTCTCTTCAGCCCCGAAGACCGCCCGGTAGCTGGGGTCTGACCACAACACGTGGTGGGGAGCGAGCGCCCGGATGCGCCCGGCGTCGAGCCATGCCACGAGGTCGGCGCGGCCAGCGGTGGCGGCCCGATGCGCGACCACCACAGATGTCCGCCCCGCCAGCACCCGTTCCAGCGCTTCCGCCACCTTCACCTCGGTAGCGGTGTCCAGACTGCTGGTGGCATCGTCGAGCACGATGACTCGAGCGTCGGCCACCACAGCACGAGCCAGTCCTAGACGCTGTAACTCGCCTCCGGACATGGGCGCTCGCGCCAGCGGTGTGTCATAGCCATCGGGCAGCAACCGGATGAACCGATCGGCCTGGGCTACCGCAGCGGCCGCCGCTACCTCAGCTCGTGATGCCTCCGGTCGGGCGTAAGCGATCATGTCGTGGACCGTGTCACCGAGCAGGGCTGGGCGCTCGAAGGCATAGGTCACGATCCGCCGCAACGCAGCAAGCTCCAGGTGGGAGACGGGAACCCCGTCGAGCAACACCTCACCCTCGTCCGGGTCGAGCAGCCGCCCGATCAGGGACGTGAGTACGGTCTTGCCCGCGCCCGATCCGCCGACGATGGCCACCCGCATTCCCGACGGTATCGAGAGGTCGAGGTGCTTGAGCACCGTTCGCTGCTCCATCCGCACGGTGACGTTGCGCAGCTCGATCTGGCCCGGCCCTGGTGGTATCGCCCTGGGCTGCAAAGGTGGTGGGATCGAGGATGCGGTCTCGAGGACCTCGCCCACCCGCCCAGCCCCCACTTGACAGGTCAGGAGGGCGACGAGGGTGTCGAATAACCCGACGGAGCCCAGCGCCAAGCCGACATAAGAGGCAGCCGCTACGAGCTGACCGGCGGTGATGCCGCCAGCGGCCAGGACGAAACCGCCCACCGACAACACAAGCACCTGGAGTATCGCGGCCAGCAACGACAGTTGCCAACTCGCTTGGCGTTGCACCACCCACACCTGGCGTCCGGTGTGGTGCAGCTCAGGCAAGGGCAGCAGGATACGGCCGATATCCCGTTCGACGGTTCCGCTGGCCCGGATGGTGCGTATGCCCCGGTGAGCGTCGAGCAGGCGAGTGATGATTGCGGCCAACAGCTGCTGATAGCGGAGGAACGGCTGACCCGCTTGGGTGACGAACCGTCGAAGCAGGGCCACGGCCGGTGCCGCACCGATGAGGAAGGCGATCCCCAGGCGAGGGTCGATCAGGATCAAGGCGACGACCGCTCCGATGGTGGTCAACAGAGTGGCGACCGCCGAGATGAGCAGGGGAAAGAAATTGGCGGGATTCGCGGCGTTCTCGGTGAGGCGGGAGAGCAGGTCCCCAGCCGGGTACCGTCGCTGGCCGGGAATCCCGAGTGCGAGCGCACGACCGAGGAGCCGGTGCCGGAGCCAGGCGGTGACCTGGCTGCCCCAGTAGGAGCTGATCAAGTCTTCGAAAGCGGTGGCAGCCGTGGCAACGGTGAACACCGCCGCTAGCAGCACCAGTGCAGTAGGCAAACTCCCCTTACCGCCGGCCGCATCGATCGCAGCCCCAAGCGCATCGGGCATCAGCACGGTAGTGACAACGCCGACAAGAGTGACCACGCCCAACAAGACCACCATGACCGGGGCTTGGCCCGCGCTCTGCCTGAGCACCCGATTGCCCGCCGCCCGCAGGGTCGCTGCGGGCACGTCTGTTCCCAGGAAGCGGAGTATCCGGCTTGCCGGATCACCAGAGGAATCAGATGGGGCCATGGCAGCCTCTCGACCTTGGGGCTTTCGTCCACGTTCGGCCAACGCTGTCGGCCATGAGCGCACTGCCACAGCGGACGGCCACCTCCAACCCTCGTGCCGCGTTCGGTAAGCTCCCTGACGCTTGGGCACGGAGGCGGCGCCGTCGCCTCCGTGCCCAAGCGCTCTAGCCGGCCATAGGAGCGTGGCCTTGGGGCGTCATGCTCAGCAGGTGACGCCGACGCAGACGCTGTTGAGCAGGGTCAGCAGGCCCACGCAGCTGCACGTGCCGCCGAACTGAATGCCCTCGATCTCGACGGGGTCGCTCTCGGGCAGTGCCTGCAGCGAGGCCACCAGGTCGAAGTTCTGAAGCTCCATGATGTTTCACCTCCTTTCGCCTAGAGTCACGGTTATGTTGGACATTCGCGTTTTGCTGGTCAGCAGGTGACGCCGACGCAGACGCTGTTGAGCAGGGTCAGCAGGCCCACGCAGCTGCACGTGCCGCCGAACTGAATGCCCTCGATCTCGACGGGGTCGCTCTCGGGCAGTGCCTGCAGCGAGGCCACCAGGTCGAAGTTCTGAAGCTCCATGATATTTCACCTCCTTTCGCCGGATCGCAGTCGTTAGGACATCTTTTTGCTCCACCGTTCAGGCGATACGGGCTCGTATCCCGTATCGGCACTATCTGACGGTGGTAGTAGGTTCGTAACTCTGCCGTGCGAGGCAGAAGCTCACTATTTTCTGACGGAGAACTTTCGGCCAAGCCAGCGCCACCTCTTCGTGGCTGCTGTCGGCCTCGAAGTACTCGAAGTCGACTCCTTCTGTTCTCCCCATTTCGGATAGACGCCGTTGTAGCAGCCGCGACTGCTCCACGGGTATCGTTTGGTCCTTGCTGCCGTGAATCAGCAGAAGTGGCGCGGAGAGCGACGTGCAGGCCCGCAGCACATCTCGAGGTCCGATGGCGTCGTCGATTCGCTTCAGTCCGCCCAGTCGCTCAATCCGGTTTCGGACCGAGACGTCAGCGCACCTATGCAGGCTTGGTCCGGAAAGAAAAGGAGCCAGCGCAACGCACGCCGACCACAGGTCCGGTTCGTAGGAGGCCGCGAGGAGCGCTAGGAATGCCCCATAACTCGTGCCCAGCACGACTGGCTTGGGGAGCTGGTGGCGTCCGCGCTCGCCCTCCAGGCCTCGGCCCACGTGAAGCACGTCCTGGAGGTCTGGCCCACCCCAGTTATCGACAACCGCCCGCAGATGCTCATCGCCGTATCCGGTGCTGCCGCGGTAATTGGGCGCCACCACCGCGACGCCTACCTGAGCCAGGCACTGGAAGAGCGGCTCGAACTCGAAGCGCCAGGAGGACAGCGGCCCTCCGTGCAGCGCTACGACGAGGTGCCGGCAGCGTCTCCAGTCCGGACCGCCGTAGGTGATCGCCTCGATCGGCCCTGCCGGGGACGCAAGTTCGATCAACTCGGCCTGCGCCCATGCGGGGTGGCTTTCGCGTTGGTCATCTCGACTCACCGACCAACGGGGTGCCGTTTCGAGCTGAACGGTGGCGAGCGTGGGAGGCTGGTCTGGAGCCGAGAACCGGAGCCGGATGAAATCCCCCACCCACGACGCGGGAGCCGAGAAGGTGCCGGGCGGGCCGGCAATGGGTGTCAGACGGTCGTCGGCCGGTCGGTAGACCAACAATCGGGATACTGCTCCCGCTGCCTCACGCACCAGCAGCCGCTCACCGGAATCGTCGAAGGCCAGCGCTTGGCGCATACAGCCCGCGCGGTACAAAATCGCGGGAAAATGTACAGTGGAATTTCCGAGGGTTCCCCAGCCGAGTCGTTCTTCGCCACCGGAGTTGGTGGTGACAACGAGCATCTTCGACCGAGGACTGGCGAGCACAATCCGATCAATACTTGTGTCGGACATTGACCAGATACGCCGCCACGACCGCTGCGGAAAGTCGATGACGATGCCGCTGGAACGGTAACTGTCACAGGATTGGTTGACCGCTAATACGTTCCCGTCACCATCGAGCCACACTCCTCCGGACAGCGAACCTGGTATCCGCAGGACCGGCTCGATGTGTGGTGGCGACGCCGACAGCTGCCAGATCGTCGAATGCTCTGGATTGTCGATCGTGACGATGAACCCAAGCTGGCCGGATTGTGGGCTCGGTACGAGATAACCTCCCAGTCCTGAAATATCAGCGAGCCGTTGCCGAAGGATGCGGCGCCCGCCAGGCTGCAGCAGTATTAGCGTGTGTCGCCCAGACGTGCCGGTCCCTTCGCTGCGATGGAGGAGGATACGCCCGTCGTTGAGTGGTAGCGAGTGCGTTCGTCGGTTGACCGTGACGTTGGGAATTGTCCGACACAACGTCTCATCCGGGGTGAGAGTCCAATGTTCGAGGACCAGATCCTCGTCCTCGATCCTCAGGCACACGCCCCAACGACCGTTTCTCGAGAATGCCAGGTTGACGCGGGCGGAGTTGACGACTTCGGACTCTTGCAAGGCCGTGATCACGATTCGCTCCGTTCCAGCAGTGTGTCGACCATCCACAGGCGGGGCGATCGGTGCCGTAGCCGCAGGAAGAAGGACAAGATCCCGCTCACGCCGTCTCCCCACGTGGCGGAGAAGCCTCCGTGCTCATTAGGAAACACGACCTGGTCGTCTCGGTAAGCACGAGTGATGAAGATAAGACGGGCCAACTGGTGGGCCAAGGCCTCGTACCGCATTCTGTCGGCGGTGTCAGCCATGTCCAAAAGAAACTCTCCGTTGCCCGCGAGGCCGTGGCATTGCCCGAGCGATCCCCGCCACGAGTTCTTCATGACTGCCTGGGCTGACATCTGTGCCGCCTCGTCGAATCGGTCTTTCTTACTGGCGCGAGAGAGCCGGGTGAGAAAGCTCCCGATACCGGAGGACCCGTGGCACCAGTAGGGGGCGGTCGGGACATCACCGGGGCCGGGACTCCACTGGGCTACGCCCTCCGCCACGGTGGCATTGGCGAGCAGGGTGTCACCAGCGCGACAGGCGAGCGTGAGGCAGTCGGCCCGACCTATGGCAAGCCCCGCGGCGAGTAGGAAGTATCCTACACCGGCGGTGCCATGAGCGAAGCCATAGTGACGTCGGCCGGCGAGACGGGAGTCGAATTCGGCCGGCGGTGCCCAGATGAGTCCACCCATTTCCTCACTGACCGACGTGATCAGAGTGTCGGCGGCCTTACCGGCGCGCTCGGCGAACTCGCCGTTGCCGGTACGCATCCAGAGATGAAGGAATGTGAGCCCGATCCCGGCGGTACCCTGGATGACATCAGGGCTCGACCAGGAGACCGGCAGCGTGTGGGCCAGCGCAAGGCCCTGTTGGGCCAGCCGGTCGTCACCGAGCACCCGGCTGGCTTCATACAGCGACCATGCGATTCCGGCATCTCCGAAGTAAAGCCCGGGTGGTCGTTTTGCATCAGCCGGCAACCGCTGAGCGATCCACTTTCCGGCGGTAGCGATTGCCTCGGCTACCCGCTGATCACCGGTGAGCTCGAAGTACCGGGTGAGCACGCCGAGAACTCCTGGGGCGCCAAGCTGGAGACTGCATGGATCCGGTGCCCCGAATGCACACGATACGGGCCACAGCCGCTCGCCGTCAGTGGGGCTCATTGAGGTGAGGAGGTAGTTCACCATGCCGTCGGTGGCCTGCTGCCACTGCTCATCGTCCAGCCTGCTCCTACTGCTGTCACTATCATGCGCTTGCGTGAGACGAGCTCGGGGTGATCGATCAAGTACCTTCCGTGCCACGGTCAGAGCATTTCTCGCCTCAGCCGGCGTCCACCGCCGCTCGGGAATTTCATCCATCAAACCGAGGATCATCATCTGGATGTCGGACGACATGTCGTGCGTTTCCCCGCGTACAGCCAGCCACTCCGCCAGCCGCTCACCGAAGGGCCGGTCCTCGGGAACTTCGTCCAAGAAATAGGGAGTATCACCAGTGAGGACGAAGCACATGGTGGCACCGAGGCTGTAGTAATCGGCCTGGACGGCTGGAGAAGCCCCCTTCATTTGCTCCGGGGCACCGTAGCCCGGCGTTCCTACCATGATCCGCTCCGGTTCTGGTTCCCCGACCGCCACGGCCAGCTCCAGGTCGATGAGCCGAAGCTCCCCGTCGGGAAGCACCATGATGTTGTTGGGGTTGAAGTCCCGAAGGATCAGGCCCTCTTGGTGGACCATATCCATCAGATCCACTAGACGGCTGACCTGATCCATGACCTCCGAAATGTGGCGACGCCACCCATCATCACGGACCAGATCGGGCACCCATTGACGAAGAGGTATCCCCGGCACGAAGTCCTCAGCGAGGAACAGATGCTGGCTTTGCTCGAAAAGCATGAGCAGCCGGGGTGTCACACCAAGCGGTCCAATCTTTTCAAGCGCACAGGCCTCCGCTCGAAGCATGTCCCGCGCGTCTCGGCCGGCTTCATTCGCTGCCACGTGGGCGCGTGCTTCTTTGATTACGACGTCGGCGCCATTTTGTTTGTCGATGCCCCGATAAACGCCACCCTTGTTGAGTTGTCGGATCGCCTCGTGTATCAAGAAGCGGTCTCCGATCAGCACGCCTTGGCCCTCTTTGCTCGTGCGGGGGGTTCCGTTCCTTTCCGTCTGCGGGAACGGACATTGGGCCCATGTCGGCGGTAGGTACTGGCCGATACGTCGATCCTCGACGGGATTGCCGTCCGGGTCGAGAATCGTCCAGGCGTAGAAACCGTCGTTCGAGATCTTGCGAGTTTCGACGAACGCCCCGTATCGGTAGTGGACGAGACTCATCGGCGCGTAAGGTTGATCTGAGAGGATGCGAGGACCGGCGAGACCCCGTGTCGCGTGGTGTAGCGCGTCCGCCAGCCGGACCGCTTCCTCGTCGCTATCTGGGTAGACGGTGATGAACTTTCCGGAGTGCCCTCGGGGCGTATGGCGAGCATTCAGTAGTGCAGCGTGATCGATCGTGCTCGCGAACTTGAAGGGGGAGTTACTGCCGAGCAGCACAGGTAAGGACCGGACGAGCACCGTTTCGGCTGATGCCTGCGTTGCCGACACGTGCAGCTTCCATCCCTGCGCACGTCGATTTTCTTTATTCGGTGTAAGGTAGCGCCAGAAGTCGTCGCCCTGCACTTCCCAACGGTCTTTCTCGCCTGTGGTGCTAAGCACGCTGTCGAGCACCCGGGTCAGTGCCGAATTGTCCGCCTCGGCCCGCGGTGTCGGAGTGAGGACGCTGAAATTGAAGTCCGCCATTATTCATTTCTCCAAGGTAGCGATGTGCACCCGACTCGTGCGGTGCAAGAATACGTGAGATTTACTTGCTGCCGCACTGTCTGTCGTCTCATTCCAACAGTCATCCACAAGGCCGTCCTTGCTTTCCGGCGTGCAGGTCAGGCTAAGGAACCAGATCTGCTCTATCGAAGATCGATCGCTCGTGCCCTGGGCGAACCTATATTGCGTAGTCATCAGCATCGGACTAGGCCACCGCCATAAAGTTAGATCGGATCAGGTTTCGTGTCAACGGTGGGCTAAGAAACTCAGTGGCTTGGCTACCTGTCATCTCCGCGCACCCTCCGTCCCTGCGGCATCCGCCTTGCCCGTGAACAACGCTACGGAAGACTAATAGGACGAACTGCGGGTGATCTTAATTTCAAGTTAGCCGGATCTTAATTTCGGCACAGACCTGCCCCTGCGTCTCGGCATCGTGGGGTGTGGTGCCTCGGCCGTCATGTCGGGTGGAGGTTGGTTCCACGGGCCGGGTGGGTCGCCGGGGTTGTCTTGGACCGGTGTTCTGGCGCAGCTTCCAAGCTGGCAAAGGCTGGCTCGGGTTGCACCGTTACCAGGTCCGCGGATGGGCCGGCTGGCACCGACACACCGTGTTAGCCATGCTTGCCTTCGCTGCCTACGTCTACACCAGCTCGGTGGGTACGGTGATCACGTCCACCATCGCGCCGTTGCGTAACACGGTGATCGGCAGCGTGGTGCCGATGGCCTCGGAGAACAGCTGGCGCTGGATGCCCTGGGCATCGGTGACGGGTGTTCGCCCCGCGCTGAGCACGAGATCCCCGGCGTGCAGCCCGGCTCGATCGGCAGGGCTGCCCGGGATGACCTCCACCAGGCGCAGGCCCGACGCCTGCCCGGTCCGCTGCGCGATCGGGGCGGGCAGCGGTGCGGGCGTCCCGACCAGCCCGAGGTAGCCGCGACGCACCCGGCCGTCGGCCAGCAGCGCACCGATGATCCGGCGGGTGGTGGCGTTGACCGGCACCGCCATCCCGAGCCCGATGCCGGCGACGGCGGTGTTGATCCCGATCACCGTGGCGCCGGCGTCGGCCAGCGCGCCACCGGAGTTGCCGGGGTTGAGCGCGGCGTCGGTCTGGATCACGTCCTCGATCACCCGCCCGGCCCGGCCCGCGCGCACCGGCAACGAGCGGCCCAGCGCGCTGACCACGCCGGCGGTCACCGATCCGGCGAGTCCGAGGGGGTTGCCGACAGCGACCACCAGTTGCCCGACGACCAGTTCGTCGGCGTCGCCCAGGATGGCTGCGGCTGGGGTGGAGCCCCGGGCCCGCAGTACCGCGAGGTCGGACAGCGGGTCGCTGCCCACCACGTCGAAGCGGCTCTCGGTGCCGTCGGTGAACGCTGCGAGGCCGTCGTGGACGGAGCCCACGAGGTGCGCGTTGGTCAACAGCAGCCCGTCGTCGGCGAACACGACGGCTGACCCTGCGCCTGACCTGATCCGCAGGCTCGCGACGTGCGGGGTGATCGCCGCCGCGACCGAGCTGACCGTCTGCGAGTAGGAGTCCATGGGGTCCACCGCGACCACCGCCCTCAGGCTGGATTACACCGTTGCTGCACATGCAACGCTGCCGCAGCGGTCACAGTTCCGACAGTGTCGGTACCGGCAGCTCGGAGCCGACCCCGGCAGGCGCTACCCGCCGCCCCGGAGACCGAAAGGGGCTGCCACGACCGTGATCATCCGCACTTCGATGTTGCTTCTCACTCGCCAGGTGTGAGATCAAGCCATGGGTGTTGGCGGAGTGCTTGCCAGGCGAGGTGCCAGGGGAACAGGTGAACGTAGTTGTCACCGGTGCCGGGCTCGTGTTGTTTGTCGATGTCGTCGCCGACGAGGACGGTCACACCCCAGGTGGTCAGCTTGTGTATGGCCTCTCGGATTGCTGGGAAGCTGATCTGTGCTCGGTTGCTGAACGGCATGGCCACGACGGGTTGGTGCTTGCCGACAGCTTCCACGAGTAAGCCGAGTGGGAGGGTGTCGGAGATACCCGCCGCCCATTTGGCCAGGGAGTTACAGGTGATCGGCGCGACCACCATGGCGTCAGCCGGTGGGAGCACATCAGGCGCGTCGGGTTCTTTGTATCGGTGGCGTACGGTATGGCCGGTTGTGGTGGCGAGGGTGTCGGCATCGATGAACCGGTAGCCGTCTGGGCTGGCGATCACGCACACGTCCCACCCGTCACGGTGGGCGAGGTCCACCAGCTTACCGATGTCACGCGCGGCAGGAGACCCGGTGACGATGGCATAGAGAACCGGCTGGCCGTGGTCATTCATGTGGTCTTCGCCTCGTCAGATTCGGATGCCGCACCAGGCGGCGAAGCGCGCAAGACTGCCAGTCGACCGGGCATCGTGGATGGCCAGAGTGTGCACAGTCTCGTGTACTTGCGGGTGGTAGCGGGTGAGCTGCGGAGCGATCCTCCCCGCCTGCTGCAGCGAGTCCAGCGCTCGCCGTCGATCTCCGTGCAGCAGCCAAGCCCGGGAAAGGTCGATCCAATAGTGAACCACATGCGACGGAGCCCTCATACTCGAAGTCACGCGAGTGGCAGGGGCCAGCGGTGCCAGTTGTCGTCGTTGCCATACCACATGAATTGAGTGGTGTCATTGGCGACAACACCGAACTTGTCCGGGCTGGGCCGGTTGAGGTCCTCGAACAGGTAGTGGGTGGCTTCGACGGTGTGCCAGATCCGGCGGGGTCCAGACTGGATGACCTGGTGCAGGCCCTCGGGGTCGGGCCGGGTGAAGGCTTCTGCGCGTGAGCCGTCGGCCGCGGTGGCGATGATCGCGTCGTGCTCGCTGCGGGTGCTCGGGTCGAGAGCCTGTCCGGGGTGCAGGGAGCGTGCTCTGGGGAGTTGAAGTTGTAGCAGGAAGCGGAATCCCTCGCCGTCGGCGGGGACATGGGTGGGATCCAGCCGGGTGGTGGTGCGGCTGGACGTGCCGCGCTGGGGGGGCGGGGGGTGCTCGTGGGGCCGGTGGGGGTCGTTGACGTCGGACCGTAGCCACATGAAATGGCCGCCGATGGGCAGGATAGGGCCGATCACTTCGTCGTCGGTGTCGTGCTTGGTGAGCAGGCACAGGGTTGCGCCAGCGAGGTCACCGCGGAGGTTGGCCAGGATCTTGCCTTTCGGCGTCAGCTGTTGGATCCAGGGGAGGGGGATTTCCGGCACTGCCGCTGTGGCGATGATCCGGTCATAGGGGCCGTGGTCGGCAGCACCGGCCGCGCCATCGCCGACGAGCAGAGTTGGGCTGTGTCCGAGTCCGGCCAACCGCTGTTGGGCCTGATCGACCAGGTCGGGGTCGATGTCGATGGACACCACGTTGGCCCCACACAGGCGGTCGGACAGCAGGGCAGCGTTATAGCCGGTGCCCGTCCCGATTTCCAACACTCGCATCCCGTCGTGGACATTGAGGGTTTCAAGCATGCGGGCCATGAGGCTGGGCATGGTGGAGGAACTGGTGGGCACCCGCAGCGGTTGCCCACTGGGCAGGGTGTGCCCTGCGGCGTGCGGCTTGCTTTGGGTGACCAGGGAATCGTCGGAGTAGACCACAGACAGCCATTTATCTCGGTCGGCTGAGTCGTCCCCGGATAGCTGCCGGTAGCCCTCGGAAGTGCTCAGGATCACCTGGGGAGTGAACAGATGCCGGGGGGTGGCGCTAAAGGCGTCGATCCATGCCCTGGTGTGCAGGGCTCCCACGTCGACCAGGGCGGCGACGAGGGCGGTGAGCTGGGGCTGCCAGGTGCCAGCGTCGGTGTTGGTCATGTCTTTTTCGTCGCGAGCAGGGTGGCGATGGCGGCGGCGATGGGCAGGCCGGTCTCGTGTTCGATCCAGCCCCACTGGGAGTTGGGTCCGCATTCCAATCCAAGAACCACCAGTCCCCGGTGTCGGCCGCCACCGAGAAGTCGAAGCAGCCAAACGACAACCCGAACCGTTCCAGGTAGGCAACGACGGCGCTGGCGATGGGCTCGGGTGTGGCGACTGGTTCATACGACAGGGAGGGGTAGTCCGCTCTCCAGTCCACAGAGGATCTGTCGGAGCCAGCGTGGATGATCGTGGCGAAGCACTGTTCGCCCACGGCCGTCAGGCGAATGTCGTGGGTCTTGGGGACGAACGCCTGGAATTGGCAGGGGCTTACGGCGATCTCCTCGTCGTCGAACTCCTCGGGTTGGACCAGGGTCGCATAGACCAGCTTGGTGTGGCCTTCCTCGTGTACAAACGGGGCGGACAGCGGCTTGTAGATCACCTGGCCAACCTGGCGCGCGAACGCGCGAGCCTCGCAGCCCAGTGAGGTGATCAGGGTGGGTGGGACCCGAAATCCGACTTCGGCGGCGGCCTGCAACTGGGCGGGCTTGAACTCGGCGTCGGCTATGCGCGAGGGCCGGTTGACAAACGGAACTCGCAGGCACGCCAGCAATCCACCCAGACTCTGACGGGCCTCGGCGACGGCGAACCGCCGGTGCTGGGCAGGGAGGTGGGCAGGCAGTCGGAAGCTGGTGGGTCGCCGGTAGTAGACAGCCGTGATCTCCGACAGCCGCAGGTCGCGTTGCCCATCGGATAGCCGACCGGTCCAGCCGGGCTGAGGACCAGTGGCCGTGAACGACAACGTCTCGGGAAAATCGCCCAGGTCCATCCGTGCGTGATCACAGCCACAGTCATCCAATGCCTGGCAGACTCGCGTGGCCGTGTCGTCGTCGGACGCGGTGAGCACCAGCACCGTCACCGGTCAGTCTTCCCTTTCCCGCTGCACGTCATCCTGGATGATCTCGATCTGCCCGTCACGGCTGACCTGGGTGGCCTCCTTCACGGTGACCGTGTAGTAAGTCTTTTTGTGCTTGTCACACGGGACCACCGGGACCACGGCGAACCGCAGCCCGAACGGCGCCGGGCCTTCCTGCACGGCCACGGTGTGGCCGGGGGAGAGGTCCGGCGAGTTGGCCAGGGGCAACCTGTCCACCACGGCCATGACCGGATCATGGACCGGCATCCTCGTCCGATCATCCCAACTACCAGGCAGCCCGCCAAGTTGATAGCGCCAGCGCGAGGATGCGCGCCATGCCTGCGTGGTTCGTTGCGACACGCTACGAGCAGCGTGCTCATCTGGTTTCACGTCGTGCGGTGATGCGGAGATCCGTTGGCGTCACATCGTAGCGCCCGACACCGCGGCGTGATCGGCGGCAAAGTCGACCGTCAGTGCTCCCGGAGCTGCCGTCGAGCCCGTAGGGCCGGGGCCGCGCTCGCCACCAGACCGAGCACGACGTCCTGGTAGAGGTGCAGGCCCGGCTCGAGCGGCGGCAGGTCCTCTGCCGATGCTGTCACGGTGACGTGCAGCTGCTCCGCGACGCCCGCGACGTCCTCGGCGAGGCGCTCCATGGCGCTGTCGACGAACACCTGCAGCTCCCGCAGCCGCCCCGCCACTCGCTGCCACGCGGCCGCGTCGAGCAGCGACGGGAGGATCGCCGGGGGCGGTCCGTCGACCATGAAGTCCTCCCACTCCATCAGGTCGAACAGGAACTGCCCGCCTTTGAACCACGGCCAGGGCCGCAGCGCTGTGAGCAGCTCCAATGCCCGTTCGGGTTCCCGGTGACGTAGCGCAGTGCCGCGACGGGCGAGAGTGCACAGCGCAGAGCGCAGCCAGCCGTTGCCCTGACCGAGTATGCGCAGGAGCTCGACGTCCTCCGGGGTCACCAGGCGCCCCGCGCGGCGGCCGGGCTCACAGTGGTCTGGTGGTCACGTAGTTGGCGACCTGGCGCAGCACGCCCTTGCCCTCGTTCTCGTCGAGGAACGCCAGGTCGCGCTCGAAACGCCGGGTGCCGCGGTGCGCCAGCCGGTCGGCGACATCGAGTGCGTGTTCGATCGAGCCGTTGCGGTGCATCGCCTCGAGCACCCGTTCCGCGTCGGCCTGCGTCTTTTCCCGCCGCGGACGGCGCAGCAGCACGTCGAGCCAGGCGCGGTCCTCCGCGGAGGCCGTCCGGGCCAGGTGGATGAGCATGACGGTGCGCTTGCCCTCGAGCAGATCGCCGAGCGGTTCCTTGCCGTACAGCGCCTGCTCGCCCACCAGGTTGAGCACGTCGTCCTGGATTTGGAACGCGATGCCGATCCAGCGGAACACCTCGTTGAGCGCGTCCAGGCGCTCCGGGGCGGTCTCGCCGGCGCAGACCGCCCCGAGCCGGCATGGGGAGATGCACGTGTACCAGCCGGTCTTCTTCGTGCTCATGTGGAAATACGCCCGGTCGCTCAGCGGAACAGTGCAGCGGCGGATCCACCCCAGCTCCACCGCCTGGCCCTCGACGGTCTCCCGGCACATGTGCAGTATCTCGTGGATCAAGCCCAGCGTACGGGCCAGGCCGAGGGTGTCGAGGTTGGACAGCACGCCGTCGATCGCCAGCAGGTTGAGTGCGTCACCGGCGTTGACCGCGAGGCCCACGCCGTGCCGCTCGTGCAGCGTCGGCCTGCCCCGTCGGTGGGTGGACTCGTCGGCGATGTCGTCGTGCACGAGGAAACCGTTGTGGAAGAGCTCGAGCGCCGCGGCGACTCGCACGGCGTCCTCCGGTCGGCCCCCGAACGCCGCGCACGCGGCGATGGTCAGTGTCGGGCGCAGGCCCTTGCCCTGCCGCGCCGGGTAGGAGCCCACCAGGTCATAGAGCGATGACTTGGGGCTGCGCCGCGGGATGAGCCGCTGCATCTCCACAGTCACCCGGTCCCGGCACCGTGCCATCGTGTCCAACAAGTCGGCGTCCCAGATCCCCTGGGTATGCCACCAGCCGTCGCTTGTGCGGCCGTCCCAGAGCATCCTGGGGTGAACGTCGACCGTGCCGCCCAACGCCGCCCGGTCGTCGGTCGTAGGGCGGTGCCCGTCGAGGAAATCCAGCGCCCGCCACCCTGTCTGCGACGGGAAACGCAGCCGGTCGTCGTCCTGCGGCGCGGTGGCGACGGGGGCCGGCACGTCGCCCCATAGGTGTGGCGCCTGCGCACGGTAGGCCCGCCACATCTCCTGCACGGCTCGCAGCCCGGATGCCCGTTGCGACAGCAGCCGGAAGGTCCGCCAGACCGCGAGCACGTCGGCGCGCGCGCCGCGCACGTCGAGGCTGCGCGGCCGCAGCTCGTTGACCGGGCGGCGGGTCAGGTCGAACACGAGGTTCATGGCCCGGACGTCGAAGTGCACCTCCACGTCCGGCCGGCGCGCGTGGCCGGCCGTCACCAGCAGCCGGCTGCGACGCACCCGCAGTGTCGCGTGCGAGTCGTCGCCGAAGTGCAGTCCCAGTACCACTGGCCCCAGCTGTGCCGCGGCGGCCGCCACCACTGCCGGTGCGCGCTGCGCCAGCGCGTCGACAGTGGCACCGAACAGGGCCGCTCCAGTCGCCACGCCGGCGATCGTGGCCTCAGTCGGCATGCGCACCACCGGCGAACTCGACCACGGCACCGGCTGTGAACGCCACCTCCCGGCCGGCGACGGATCCGCTCACCCGGCATGGACCGAGCACCTCATGCACGCCGAACGGCAGCAGGCTGGTCTCCGACGGGTTGACGATCCGCCCGGCGGTGTCGGCGTTGACGTCGAACAGCAGCCGGTCCTCGCCCATCGACGCCGTGATGACCAGACGCGCCGGCACGGGCGTCGCCGAGGGTGTCCCCAGCGCCGCGGCCAGCGGTGGCACCGTCTCCACGTCGTCGCGCCCCAGCAGGCCGACGACGGCGACATCGACTCGGCGGCGCGGGAAGTGGCGCAGCAGGCGCCCGCGTCGCCACAGCATCACCGATCCAGCCGTCGCGTCAGCCGGAACCGGCGGCTGGATGAGCGTGAAGACCACGGAATGCGCTGGGGGTGATCCCGGTTCGGCATGGTCATTCGCGAAACCGAACACCCACCCACCGAGTTCGGGCCAGCCCCAACGGCCGCGTACCCGCTCGTGGTAGCCCACCATGTGCACGTCATGGTGCACGACGTCGTCGAGTCGCAGGGAGCCGTGTGCCACCACCCCCGGCTCCGACTGCCACCGCAGATGCTGGTCAGTGGCGAACGGAGCGCACTGCGACGTGCAGGCCCTGCCGGTCCGAGCGAGCCGTAAGTCGACGGCGGGGGTCCCGGAGCGTCCGGCGACCCGCAGCCGGGGCCCCGGCTGCGGAAGGCGGAACGCCGACCACGGCTCGCCGTCGACCGCAGCAGTGAACTGCGTACTCCGCCAGCCACGGCCCTGCTCGTGCAGCAGCAGCACCGACATGCCTTGCGGACGCTCTCCCGGACGGCCCGACGTGCCCAGACTCGACAGGTTAGCGATCATCGACAGCCGGCCGTCGGGTGAGCGGAACGCATAATGCAACCAGCGGCGTTCGAGATGGTCACCCAGCTGTGCCCGGGGGAAGGGGCCAGCCGGCCCCAGGGCCGGGACAGCGTCCGGCATCGGCATCAGGCCCCCCGAGACACGCCCTTGTCGACAAGTGGGCCGGATCGTACTCTGCGAAGGTCACGAGGGCGGGAGCCCGTGGCTGACGTGGGTGAGATCATGCGTGATTTTCGGCCACGGCTACCGGCGTCAGGTTGTCACGGGTCGCGGTCAGGGTTTGGTTCGGCTGGCGTTCGGGCCGTGGGTCCCGAACGCCAGCCGGCGTGGGTGGTTGAACGCGTGCTCGGTGGTCAGCCGGGTGCCGCGCGGCACCGAGGTGCGGTCAGTCCGGCTTGGCGGGGTGCCCGGTGTGCGGGTCGCGCACCCCGGTGCCGACTCCCACGGCGCGGCCGCCGGTCGGGCGGTGCTGTACCTGCATGGCGGCGGCTGTACCGCTGACTCGTCTCGCCGGCGATGAGTTGCTGGTCAACGACGCGGACCGGTTCGTCGAGCGGGCCCGGGCCGCCGCCGTGCCGGTCAGTTACCGGCGCTACGCCGGCTTGTGGTACGACTTCCAGCTCCACGCTGGCCTGCTGCATGAGGCCGACGCGGCCGTGGCTGACCTGGGCCTGGCACTGAGCACGCGATGGGAGGACCGCCGGGAGCAGGGCCGCCAGCGGGACGGGCTGGGTGGGTCCCGGCGGCGCGCGGATGAGCCGGGCCCGCAGGTGGCGATCGTGGGTGCCGGGTTCGGAGGTCTGGGCACGGGCATCGCGCTGCGCTGGCTTCGCCAACTTCACGATCTTTGAGAAGAGCGACGACATCGGCGGCGTTGTGGCGGGACAACACCTACCCGGGCGCGGCCTGCGATGTCCCGTCCCACCTGTACTCGTTCTCCTTCGAACCCCACCGCAACTGGTATGGGGATGAAGAGTTGTCAGCGCTCGGTGAGCCCGCGGTGAAACCGTATCAGGATCCCGAGCTGATCCCAAGTTCCTTTGCCGGATTCTTCGTTATTCTGACAAGACGGTGCTGGCTTTCGCGGGCACGATCAGCAACCCGTCCAACATTGAGGTGGCGGAAACGTACACGTTCGCCGCGCCTTTCCCCGGTGACGGCATGTTCGCGTCTTCGGTACGGACTCCTGTATTTCGTATGGAGGTCGGGGACGACATCGTGCCCCACGTCGTGTTGCACGGAATACCGCTCCCAGTGGAGATGGCGTTGAAGGCAAGTCCGGAGTTGAAGGATGTGTTCGGGAACATCAGCACAACGCTTGGCTACACGCCCGTAGGCCAGCTCACCTACGGCGCTTCCGGCCAACCGCTTCGTGTCAACGTCTCTCCTGCGGAGGAGAAGGCTTTGTTGGGGTTCCACAAGGCCGGTCAGCAGCCCGTAAGGGATCCCTTTTGCACGTTTCATTGGCCTAGTCCAACTCCTCGTCCCAAAGCCGTGTCCAGCAGAAATCTGGTTGTGAGACGCTTTGTCGCACGGACACGGGTTTCGGACACGTGGTACCGATCTGCCCCGAACTCCGGCGCGGCCTCTTCGAGGGTGCCGTAACAGGATCCTCAGGTGGAGCGAAGCACCGTCTCAGCGGTGGCCCAGCACGTTGAGCACGTGACCATCTGGGTCGCGGACGAGGAAGCGCCGTACCCCCCACG
This sequence comes from uncultured Actinomycetota bacterium, assembly GCA_963823755.1. GTDB lineage: Bacteria > Actinomycetota > Actinomycetes > Mycobacteriales > Pseudonocardiaceae. Next base: position 560,434 of record CAWGMP010000017.1, on the reverse strand, counting down.
GCTCGTTGGTCAGCGGTGAACGACCTCGGCACCTGCATGGACGGCAGCTGCGTAGGCGGCGTCTACGTCGTCGACCTGAATCGAGACGTCCGGGATGACGGGAGCGGTCTCATCGTGGGTCATCAGGCTGACCTGGGAACCCGGTCGGTGCGGATCGGCCAGAGTCACGATCCAACCGTGGTCCATAACCGGCTCGAGCCGATGACGTGGCCGTAGAAGCGCTTGGGGCTTCCTCCAGCGACCGGCTGGCAAGGTCCGGAACCACCCGCTCAACGCTCGCACGCGCCAGTCTTTCCGGCCACTGCGGTGTAGGGCAAGCCTGCCCGCCTCTCAGCTGTCGATCCGCCAGCGAGATACGCAGGCCCTCAGGTGGGCTGGTCCAGATCTTCGGCAAGCAGGTCATGAGCAGGCCGTCGTGCCGGCCAGTGCCGTCAGCATCGCGCTCGTAGGCCTTCGCGGACATCTCGCGGTGTGGGCAACGTTTTATGGTCTGGCCTGCGGTTATGTAGCACTGCGTAGGGCTCAGCACCGCCTCGACGACCCGGCGCACCGGACCCTCCACGTCCAGAGCACGCGCGTAGTCGAGCAACTCAGCCGGATCCGCGTCCGGGCGTTCGAACCCAGTGCCGCAGGGCCACGCTACGCTTTCTCGCCGATGGAGGTCACGGCGCTGCTCAGGCTCATCGAAGGCGACTGTTGGTAGCTTGCCCGGACCCGTGGATCGCACCGTCAGTACAAACATCCGACGAAGCCAGGTCTGGTGACCGTTCCTGGGAAGCCGAGCGATGACTTGCACCCGAAGACGCTGGGCAGCATCTTGAAACAGGCCGGGCTCAGGAACGACACTGGCAGAACCGATGAAGCTGCGGAGGGAGGAAACACATGAGCAGCTACTTGATCATCATCGAAGGTGACGGTTCGACCAACTACTCGGCCTACTGCCCTGACCTCCCGGGCGTCGTGGCGACCGGTGACAGCATCGACGAATGTTCAGTCGAGATGCGCGACGCCATCGCCTTCCACATTGAGGGTTTACACGAGGCTGACCTGCCTGTTCCTCCGCCGACAAGTCAAGGGCGAACGGTCGAAGTCGCCGCCTGACCAACCCCTGTGGGAGCTGGGCGGGCCCAGCCGTCGCTGCTGCGGCTTGCTACACCAGCGTCGACATCCTGCCCTTCACTATCGACCAAGAATCACTAGAAGATCAGCCGGAGTCACTGCGCCGAGATCATGCGCGCCGGGCCGGCGCCGTCTCCTTCCCTGGCTCGTTGGGTGCAGCGTGTGCGGGGGCGCCCGTAACACGGTTTGTGACGCGAACCAGGGTCGTCCGGCGTCGTGTGACGTGACCACTGCGAACCCTTGGCACACGAAAGTCGCAGGTAGAACGCGTAGTACGCGCCGTCGCGCACCTTCCTCAACCGTGTGTCGCAGGTTCGAATCCTGCCGGGGGCACCACGTCTGACCAGCGTAAATAGACAGAAGAAGATCGATGATCTTGCCAGCGTGACACAATTGAAACCGTTGCTCACTACCTCGAATTGCAGTAGCACCCAATACCGTCCAGAGGTCGTCCACAGCAGCGAACGCAGGGCCGTGACCTAGGCCTTGGCGACGCCACCGTGCAATCTAAGACCCTGATGCAATCGTACGCACATCTCAGCGTCAGAGATCGGGCCCTGCCACGGTCGTGTAGTCAAGGACCCAGACGCCATCACGGTGTTCGCTGCCGCGACACCCCTCCATGGTTAGCAAACTTGCTACCATGCTGGCGTGGGTTCAGCATGGAGGATCGAGGCCGAGGATGAAGTCGACACCTGGCTGATGAAGTTGTCCGCACGCGACGCTGCGCCCGGGCACGCTTCTACCTGCAGCTGCTCACCGAACACGGCAACACATTAGCCATGCCGCACGTACGCAGCCTCGGGAACGGCCTACGCGAGTTACGATTTCATCTTCGCGATGAGCAGCGACGCATCACGTTCTGGATAGCACCCGACCGACGCATCGTGCTACTCACGACGTTTCGCAAACAACGCCAGAACGAACACCGCGAAGTCGAGCGTGCCCACGAAGTCCTCAAGCGAGTGCAACAGGAGTTCGACAGATGATCAGCCGACGCAGCCTAGAAGAAATCTACAACACACGGGACGACACAGACACTGACGAGTTCCGCGAGGCTTACGACGAAACCCGCCGCTCCTACGAATTCGGCGTACTCACCCGCACGCTCCGCAAGGCAGCTGGCCTCACACAGAAAGAACTCGCCACACGTATGGGCACCACCGCCTCAGCCATCGCTCGGCTGGAGGCGGGAGGCACCACTCCTACCTTTGCGACACTCGAACACCTCGCCGACGCGCTAGGCGTACAGCTGCGCTTGGAAGTAGTCAACGCGACCGACCTACCCTCCGTAACCTTTGGCGCCGCCTAAGAAACGAGACACACGACCCCACCGTTAGCGCTTCGCGAGCAAACCATCCCGGCCTCCGATCGGCGCCATCGCCATGTGCAGGAGAGCACCCGTGACACGGTTTGTGACGCGAACCGGGGTCACCCAACGTCGTGTGACGCGACTGCCGCGGATCTCTGGTACATGAAAGTCGCAGGTAGACACCGTAGTAGGCATCGTCGAGGCTCTTCCTAAACCGTGTGTCGCAGGTTCGAATCAAATATAGGGTCGTGGGTTTGACCTGTAGATTTACGGGCTCGTGTCCGATCATGCTGCGATGTGGTACTCGCTGGTAAGTCCGTCGAGGATCGGTCTGCGGCGAACCTGGTGACCGGCCAGGTGGATCACGTGTGGGGGTCCGGTCTCGGCCTGGGCCGGTGTGAGTTGCGCCAGCGCTCGGTGTGGCCGCGCTGCGTTGAAATGGTGCAGGTAGTCGGTGAGGATCCGGCGTAAGTGGCGTTCGCTGACGATCAGGATCCTGTCGAGCAGCTCGCGGCGCAGCGTTTGCGATCATGCGTTCGCAGATCGCATTCGCCCGTGGTGCTCGGGGTGGACTGGTCAGGATCCGGATGCCGTCTGCGGCGAAGACCGCGTCGAATGCCCTGGTAAACCGAGAATCCCGGTCTCGGAGCAGGAAGTTAATGGTGGCGACACGATCACCGAGGTCCATCAGCAGGTTCCGGGCGGCTTGGGTGGTCCATGCACCGGTCGGGTGCGCCGTCACCCCGGCCAGATGTGCCCGGCGGGAACCGTGCTCGACCGCGATCAGCGCGTAGATCCGCCTGAGGAACACCATGTCTACCCGTGCACGAAGTCCATGGCCAGGACGGCCTGGGCTTGGGCGGTGAGGAACTGGCGCCAGGTCGGACCCGACCGGCGAGGCGCGGGATCGATACCAGCGTCATGCAAAATCTGCCACACGGTCGAGGCGGCGATCCGATGGTCGAGCCGGATCAACTCGCCCTGCACCCGCCGATGTCCCCACGTGGGGTTCGCGTGTGCCCTCCGCATCACCAGCTTCTTGATCGCCGCAGCGGTCGAGGGACGTCCAGGCCGGCGGCGTGCGGTGTAGTCCCATTTCCGTGAGACCAACCGGCGGTGCCAGGCCAGGATCGTGGCGGGAGTGACCGGAAAGATCGCGGCCCAGCGGCGACGCGGCACGAGCCGGGATAGGGCGGCCAGCCACGCGCGGTCGGCGGGCGTGTAGCGGACCCGGGCGACCTGGCGGCGCAACACAGCATTCTCGTGTCGTAAGACCAGCGGTTCGGCCTCCTTGCTCAGGTCTCGCCGCATCAGCACGGTAGTCAGGCCAAGTAGACAGCGCACGAACCGGTACAAGATCGACAACAGCAGCATCCGACGATCATCCATGCCCAGGCACCACAGGTTCGCAGGTCAGGGCACTGCATCGCGTTTCCGAGCGCCACACCGTGCCCACTAACGCAACAGCGCCCCGCAGCCTGAACCACCCGAGAGGACCCCGATCGTCCCCTCCTCAACCACACACTGAATGATCTCCTCCCCTCGTCAGACCGAACAAGTTGATGACAATGCCCTATTCGGCACCCACAGGATTCAGACCGAGCGATCTTCTCCGTCCTGACCCGACTGCTCCCCCACCGACTGCGAAACCACCAGATCGTCACCCATCGGCTTAACCAACCCAGGTCACGCTCACCACGACGACGCGGCGTTGGTCCTCCAGGATGAGGTAGACGGCGATGCCTTCGCCAGCCCGGCCGAACACGATCTTGCGCATGTTCCCATCGGGGTTGTCGTCACGGTACGGAGGCGCGTCCCACGGGGTCAACTCAACGAAAGTGATGAGCTCGGCGTAGTAGATCAGCGCGACGCTGGCAGCCCCTCGACTTGATCCCGCGCCTCGGGCAGGATCTCATAGAAGTACACCCGGTCAGCGGCCCAGTCTCTTGTTGATCTCCGCCTTGTGCTCCGCCCCGGACATGGTGGGTAGGTCCTGGCCATTCTGCAGGCGGGTGACCTGGGTCAGCATGCGCCGGTGTGCTTCGACGCCCTGGCGTTGGGTGATATCCGCGATCTTGCGATATGTGTTCAGCACGGTGAGGACACCAGTCAGGTCCAGCGTGCGGGCAGCCGCAGCCATTTCCTCGGCGTAGCGCCGTTCGAACTCCGCCCGTTCCGCATCGACAAGAGCGTCCCGGATCGCGTGCGGGGTATGTGGCGAGAGCAGAGCCGGTGTTGGCTCCGCGTTCAGGGGTAGTGAGGCAGGTGACGCCATGTGCACACCTTAAGCCTTGTCGTCCGCACGATGGTCTACAACGCCGATGTGGCCTGGAGAGCGCGACAAACTGGGAGAGGTAATGCGGAGCTGAGGTTGGTGAGGTCATCCGGGTCGCAAGGCCGCCAGTGGTCAGGGTCCGCCGTGACATGGCTTGTGACGCGAACCAGGGTCGTCCGGCGTCCTGTGACGCGACCACTGTGAACCTCTGGCACATAAAAGTCGCAGGCAGACCGCGTAGTACACGTCGTCGGGGCTCTTCCTAAACCGCGTGTCGCAGGTTCGAATCCTGCCTGTAGGGTTCCAGAAGTCGTCCTACTTCCGCGACCTGTGGTGATCGGTGTTCGTTGGTGCCGGTGGATGATCGTGTGCTGTGTCGTTGCGCCTGTTCTATCTGATCTTCGTCTAGATGCTTGGCTGGTTGGTGTTGCTGGGCCGGTCGTCGGCGTCCAAGGATGCCGAGCTCCTTGTCGTGCGCCACGAAGTCGCCGTGCTCCGCCGAGCCAACCCCGAGCCTCGCCTCGACGGGGCTGACCGGGCAGTACTCGCCGCGTTGCTCCGGTTGCGCCCTAGCGGGAGTTTCCTGGCTAAGTTGATCTTGAGGTGGGGTCGGCGGGTGTCGTCATGCCGTTGACCTGGGGTGACACGTCGCGAAGGTGGTTGACTTTCCTTGATCAAGTGTATTACCTAAATAATGTGGCGTCGGTAATCAGTAAGATGATCAATGGCAAGCCGTATTACTACCTGGCGGTCTCGGCGCGGGTGGGTGGTAAGCCACGCATCGTGGAGCAGAGGTATCTCGGCAGCGCTGAGGACATCGAGGCGGCGATGGCCGGTGCGACCACGCTGCCTTCGAGAACCCGGCATCTGGCGTTCGGGGATCTCGCCGCGACCTGGGGTGTGATCGAGAAGCTTGGTGTGATCGAGATCGTCGATGACGTCCTGGGCGCACGCCGCGAGGATGCGGGCGCCTCGGTGGGTACCTATGTCGTGTTGGCCGCGGCCAACCGGGTGGTCGACCCGTGCTCCAAGCTGAAGTTCGCCGACTGGTGGGCCACCACCGCCGGTGATCATCTGGTCAAGATCGGCGCTGTGGCGCTGGACCACCGCCGGTTCTGGGATGCGATGCATGTCCTGAACCCGCAGGCTCTGACCGAGATCGAACGGCGGATCTCCGCGAGGGCGATCACGGTGTTCGGGTTGGATATTTCCTCCCTCGCCCTGGACATGACCAACTTCGCCACATTCATCGACTCCACCAACGTCCGCGCGCCGATCGCGCAACGCGGCAAAGCCAAACAGAAACGCACCGATCTCAGGCTGGTCGGGTTGGGTCTGGTCATCACCCGCGACGGCGGGATACCGCTGCTGTCCCATGCCTACCCTGGAAACCTCACCGACGTCACCCAGTTCGGGCGGATGATCGAAGAACTCACCGCCCGGCACCGCAGACTCGGTGGCACCGACGGCGAACTGACCGTGGTGTTCGACGCCGGGCAGAACTCCCGACCCAACTTTGAACTCCTGGACCGCCACCGCCTGCATTACGTCGGTTCCTTACCGCCATCGGATCACCAGGCGCTGCTGGAGATCCCCACCACCGACTACCAGTCGGTCGTCGAGTTCGACGGTGTCACCGCACGGGAAACGGACCTGGACGCGCTGGGGCGCTCGCATCGGGTGGTGCTGACTCATTCCGAAGAGTTGCACAGCGGCCAGTCCCGCGGTTTCGACCAGACCCTGGCCAAAACCACCCGCCAGCTCACCAGCATCCAAGACACCCTCACCCGGGGACAAGCCCGCCGCAGCAAGACGAAACTGGAAACCGCCATCACCTCGATCTGCGCACCCCGCTGGGTCAGCGAGGTACTGACCTGGCAACTCACCGGGGACACCCCGCCCGATATCCGACTGGACTTCCAGATCGACACCGACGCCCGTGACGCCCTCGAACAACGAATCTTCGGCAAACGGATCCTCATCACCGACCGCGCCGACTGGACCACAGCCGAGGTCATCGCCGGATACCGCTCACAGTCCGAAGCCGAGTTCGGCTTCCGTCAGCTCAAAGACCCTGACGTAGTGTCGTTTTCACCGATGCACCACTTCACCGACAACCACATCCGCGTGCATGTCTTCTACTGCGTCCTGGCGCTGATGATCGCCCATCTGATGCGCCGCGACGCCGCCCGTCACGGACTCGACCTCAGCGTTCGTGAACTCCTCACGCGACTGGCCCGCATCCAAGAAACCGTCCTGATCTACCCCGGCACCCGAGGCCGCCCCAAAGCCCGCCGGGTGATCACCGACATGACCGACCTCCAACAGCAACTGTTCGACATCTTCGAGTTGGACCGGTGGGCACCAACCAGTTAGGTAATACACCCAAACAAGATCGACACTAGCCCTGACCAGGGGGTATGCACATCAAGATCAACTTATCTAGGAAACTCCCGCTAGGCGCTGCGCAGGCATCGACTGCTCACTCCCGACACGATCCTGCGAGGGCATCGCCGCTGGGTGGCCAGGAAGCGGACTGACCCCAACCCGGTCGGGCGTCGGCCCTGGACGACTCCATCGTCGTGCTGATCGCGCGGATAGCCACAGAGAACACCAGGTGGGGCTACCAGAGAATCCCGGGCGACTTGCGCAAGCTCGGCCACCGTGTGGGGGCCTCGACAATCCGCCGTGTCCTCAAGTGTTCGGGTATACCCCCGGTCTCGACCCGGCGCTACAACGGTCGACGCCCGCACCGTGCCCACAAGCTTCGCCCACCACGGCCGGATCACCCGGTCGCAGACATCAGCCACAAGCAGATCAAGCGCCAACCGATCCTTGGCGGCCTGATCAACGAGTACGAACCCGGGCAGGCCTCCGACCGGCTGTTCCTATCCGAGGGCCTCACTTGCCTGGGCTTCGCCTGCTCGGTGAGGGTGAGGGCATGTCCTGCCAAACCACGGCCGCCAGCCGGCAACGGCCAACACCCGTCCGCGCACCCCGTGGGACGAGCTTCCCAACACCGTCCGTTGTGCCATCGGATCCATGGCAGGAACAGTCCGTGCCGTGGAGCCGATCTCGGCGGGACTCAACTGCGGCATCGCCGCGCTCCTGCACACCCTCACTGGGCGCGTGTTCCTCAAGGGCCTCCCCTGCGACCACCCCGGCGTGGCCACCCAACGGCGCGAAGCCGAGATCAACTCCTATGTCGCCCCGATCGCGCCACGCCTGCTGTGACAGGTCGATCTCGACGGATGGGACCTCCTGGCCTTCGAGCACCTCGACGGTCGGCACGCCAACCTCACACCCGATTCCCCTGACCTGCCCAAGATCGCCGACACCCTGACCCGGCTCGGTCAGATCCAGGCACCGGATCTGCCGCTGAGACCACTGGAACACCGCTTGGCCGACCTGGCCGACGATTCAGCGCTGACACTGTTAGCCGGCGAGCATCTGCTGCACACCGACCTCAACTCCACAACATCCTCATCGGCGAGCACGCGCATCTCGTCGACTGGGCCTGGCCACCCTCGGCGCCGCCTGGATCGACCCGGCCTGCGCCGCCCTCTGGCTCATTGCTGAGGGCCACACCCCGCAGCCGCCGAAAACTGGGCGCAGCAGATCCCGTCCTTCGCCGCAGCGCCGGGCTCCGGCATCGACGCCTTCACCACGACAGGCCGTCGGCTGTGGGAGCAGATTGCCCACGACGACCCACAACCCTGGAAACTCCGGGTCCACGCCGCTGCTCAAACATGGGCCGAGCACCGGATCACCGCAGTGTCTACCGCCTGATCGTCGTCTCCGCCGCGGCTCACCGCCCGCGGGCCGATGCAGCCCGGGTCGCCCGCAAACCAGATCTTCCCTGCCTGCCGGGATGGATTCGTGTCGTTGCCCGTGTCTGACACTCGGTCTGCCGCGGGGCCACGAGCACCCGCTGGTAGCGCAGAAGTGTTACCTCACAGGCTGAGATGCAATCGGAGGGCGTTCTCAAGCTGGCCCAGCAGATTGGCTGGTAGCACACCGACACAACGCCCGATTCGGACCGCGGCGACTGACCGGACCTGCTCTGCCTGCGCCTTCGAGTCTCGTCGCAGTCCACACTGGGCGGCGGGCAGGAACACCTGAAACGGGTGGATGCGGTTGACATTTGACGTCACCGGCACCACGGTCAGCACACCGGACCCAGATCGCTGCGCTGCCACGTTCGCGCCGTTATTGCTCACGATTACCGCCGGGCGCACCTTGTCCGCCTCGGAACCGAGCAACGGGTCGAGATCGACCATGCGGATCTCCCCACGCCGCATCAGGAGCCGTCAAGCCCGTCGGCCGCAACCGGTTCCCAGAGCGATGCGTCCGCACTTACCTGCCATTCGGCCCACGCCTGCTCGTAGGAGTCTGACAGCGCGTGCGCCCGCAGCAGCGCAACCGCCCGCTGCACCGTGGCCGAGCGTGACGGCACGCCGTGGGAGGCCGCATAGTCGTCGAGGAACTCGACATCCCTCTCGGAGAGGCTGACACTCAGTTTCACACCAGCAATACTACTCTGAACCCCTGTGGAGTACTACCAGTGCTACGACCGGGCGGCGGCAGGCGGGGGTCAGGTGCTGTTCGGCTATGAACGGATCTACCGCGGGCGCCGGATTCGGAGGCCGTCGCGTCGGCGGGACCACGATTCTCGCCACGGTCTACACGGAAAGGAGACCGAGCACTCTCTCGTTGATCTCGGCGGCTGACGGGTGGGCGGCTAGCGCGGATCGGATGCGACGGCGGAGCGTCACGAAATTGGCGGAGTCGTCAAGGTCGAGACTAGCGATGAATTCGGCACACTGTCCGCCGAGGTTCGACAGGCGGCTGTGAGTTGGGTTGCTGTGATTGAATACTGGAATCGGCAATTTCCAAACGTGCTTGTCGATGTGCCGCTCGTCCTTACCGTACGACATGAGTGGGCGCACCAGATCGGTGATTGCAGGGCTGTTCAACAGGGCGCAGAGGTAGAGCCCTTCGCTCCGACTCGAGACAGCTCCCCGGTAGAGCGTGTGGTCGACAACTGCGGTTGGATTCTCGACCAAGGCGGCGGACACGTGCATACCTGCCTTACCGTAGACGACACGGAGTGGCGGCGTTGGTAGTTGGTTTGTTAATTTCTTGCGAAAATCGAGCTGGTCGAGAAGAGTGAGACGGTCGCTGCTTCGATGGTACAACCAGAGCTGTTCTGCTCTGCGCCACCAATCCGCAAGTCCGGGGTAGAAATCCAGGTGAGGATGCTCCCCGTCGAGGAGCTTAATTCCCTCTAGAGGAATTACTCCGCGTTTCGCAGGGAGGGCACGGAACGGCAAAATTTTTTCGCCAAGAAGGATGGGACGGATGAATTCAGCCTCGACGACGGCTTCGAGCGAGCACAGTTCCTTCTATGGCATCTTCTCGGTACTGCTGCGTGCGGATCGGACTTTCTTACTACCAGCGGCGAGTCCCAGCGGACCCGACTCTTGCGTCTCGACCATGAATAGTACGCGGGGCACGACGGTAGTGCCTTGGCTGAACCGCGGCTCGTATGGCGATTCTGTCGCATCGTCGTCGTGTACAGTAAGGTTAAAGTCCTGTCGGGTGACATGTTTCGAAACGACCTCCCAGATGTCGTTGCTGCGGGGAAGCTGCCCGGTCCAGCGCATTGATCTGGAGGGTAATGGCGAGCCGAACTGGGTGTGACTGCGCTTGCCGAAGACCACGGCGGCGCCGCGTGGGAAGAAATGAGGGCGTAGCCTGCGGAGATCCCACGAGCCGGTGAATTCGACTGTGATCGGATCTTTCGGGTCTGGGTAGTTGCCCGTTCGGAACCCCGCGTAGTAACCCCGGTCGAGGACTGCGTTCGGCATAACGAACGCGAAGGACCCGCCGTCGGTCAAGTACTGCTGAGCGCTTCGTGTGACGAACAGTGCCGAAAGGTCTTGATGGGTTGCCACCTCCCGTCCATGCCACAGTTGTCGTGTCTCTGACATCTCCCGGAAGGCGATCTGCATATCTTCGGGCATGTAGCGGTAGGACAGCCAGGGTGGGTTACCGATGAGGACGTCAACACGGTTTTCCGGCCGTGCGAGCCAGGCCGGGCGCGCGAGGTTACGGATGTAGTAGCTCCAGATAGGGTCTTTCAACTCGCACATCAGCCGGAAATTCTCCTCGACCACTGGACGGTCTGCGTCCGAGACCGCGAGGCGGTGGAGCAAGCCGGCCGGGAGTGTCGCTTTTTGCCCAGGCGCACGAGGTTTGGCGGCCTGATCGGCCAGACTGCTGACTAGTCGATCGAAGTGAGCAGCGTCAGCAAGGAACCGATCGGGGAAGCGGAACTCGGCGTCGAAGAGTCGGTCACCGCTTCCCGTGCGTACGACGAGATGGTCCTCAGTGAAGAGGTCACGACGTTGGTTCCATTGAACGCTGTCGCCCAGGTATACGGGTACCGTGATGGAGCCTCGTTCCGGGGACAGTAATCGTTCCCGACCGATTGCGAGCAAGTAGGTGACGCGCGCGAACGTAACGGCTACCGGATGAAGATCGACCCCTAAGACATGGTCGGTGAGGCCGGACAGGCTGTGTTCCAGGGAGGTTCGAGCTTTGACTGCGGCGTCGAGGTAGCGGCGCACGGCATGGAACAGGAATGTGCCCGAACCGCATGCAGGATCGAGGACCCGTTGGTTCAGCGGATCGGTGACGGCAGTGCTGACGATTTGATTAGCCAACCAGTCCGGCGTATAGTACTCTCCGAGCTGCTTGCGGGTCTCCGATCCGATCACCGATTCGTAGAGGACCTTCAACACATCGTGCTCGACATTGGTCCAGTCGAATCGGGCCAAGCGCCGGGCGAGAGTGCGGACGAAGGCGTCGCCGCCGGGAACCTCCAGCACCCAGTCGAAGAAGTCGCGCTCGACAACACCGTAGATGGCGGCAAGGTCGAACCGCTGCCCGCCGAGCAAGGAGGCAGGCTGCATGTCAGTCACATTGAGTCCGACGACCAAATGGGCGATGATCTCTGCGCTGTTGACCAGTAGAGTGTGTTCCAGAAACAGTTCGTCGTCGTCGATGAACTGCGTGCCTAGGGCGCCACGCAACAGCCAGCTCCATAGTTGCCGCTTGAGTCGAATGGTCTCGGTTCTGCCGTGCTCAGCATAAAGGGCTGCAAGCGTTGCGCGGTCGAGGGCGTAGGAGGCGCTGGTGGCACCCAGTCGAGCCCTGATCTCGTTCGGCGTCGGAGGTACGCCTTGGCGGCTGGCTAGCACGCCTTCGAGCCAAAACAGTAACGCAGTGCCGTCGGGTTTCGTGGGATTGATCAGGTGTTGGGTGACATCGACCAGCTTGCCGTCCTGTTCGTGATATGCGTGCCACTCCCGTCCGTCTGTGAGGACGCCGACATAACGCTGACCGGTCTGCGCGGTGCGGGCCGCCACGTAACCTGCGAGCTGCTCCTCCGCCGCCCGGACGACGCCTTGATTACGGAGATCCTTCTTCACCTCGATGACGGTGAAGCCGACCTCGACATCGATGCGTCGACGATCTCCGACCTGGGTCTCCAGCTGGACGTCCAGGTCGTGGTCCCCGAGACCGAGACCGCCGGTGAGCAACAACTGTCTGACGTCGGCCTGGACGGTCGCCTCGCTCCGGACTCGCTCGCGATCAGCGAGACGTCGCAGTAGCTGGCCGAGTTCGTCGACCGAGGCGATCTGGTTGGTGGCCACGCCGATGGTCTACCACGACCGTCCGACAGGTGATCTGTGTACCTGCGCCCGGGGTGCTCAGTCGTCGGGGCGGGCCGCGGCGGGATCCCAGGACAACCCGGGCTCGCCCCAACCCTGGGCTTTGAGCATCTTCTTCGCCTCGCGGGCATACCGGCCGACCAACCGGTTGAGATAAAGCGTTCCGTCGAGGTGGTCGGTCTCGTGCTGCAGGCATCGGGCCAGCAAGCCGGTGCCCTCGACGGTGACCGGCGCGCCGTCGGCATCGACGCCGGTCACCCGCGCCCAAGCCGCCCGCCCGGTGGGGAAGGACTCACCGGGCACCGACAGGCAGCCCTCCCAGTCGTCATCGGGGTCAGGCATCGTCTCGGGCCGCTCACTGGTCTCCAACACTGGGTTGACCACCATGCCCCGCTGCCGCACGCCCTGCTCGTCCGCGCAGTCATAGACGAACAGGCGCAGGTCCACGCCGATCTGGTTGGCCGCAAGTCCGACGCCTTCGGCGGCCGCCATCGTGTCGAACATATCGCCGATCAGTGCGTGCAGCTCCCCGCCGAACTCCGTGACGAGTCTCGTCGGGGTGTGCAGCACCGGGTCGCCGACGATGCGGATCGGACGCACAGCCATGATGGGGCACAGTAATCGTTGGGCTGCTGCGTCCCGCGCCCGGTGGACGTGTCCGCGGGACGCCCTGGGCCCGCCTCGGACGCAGCGTGGTTCAATGCCCAGCAGAATCACATCACTGTGATTCTGCCACGTGCGGGATCGTCAAACCGAGGAGCGCAATGGACGCTGCACACGCGCTGTGCCCGATCGATGACCAGCCCGAGGGCCTGAGCGGCCAAGAGCGCGAGATGTTGGCCTTCGAGCGGCAGTGGTGGAAGTACGCCGGCGCCAAGGAACAGGCCATCCGTGAGCTGTTCGACATGTCCGCCACCCGCTACTACCAGGCACTCAACAACCTGATCGACCGTCCGGATGCGCTTGCCGCCGACCCGATGCTGGTGAAGCGGTTGCGTCGGCTGCGGTCGGGTCGCCAGCGAGCACGGGCCGCGCGCCGCCTCGGCGTCGACCCGAAGTAGGCCATGGGCACGTCGAAGAGGACCGGAGCCAGTAGGCGGCTGCGCACCGGCGGATTGGCTCTGCTCACGCTCGCGGTCGTCGCTGTCCTGATCGGGTTGGTAGTAGCTGTCAAGCGTGAAGAGCGGAGCTCGGCTACGGGGGAGTTGCCAGTTCTCCCGACCCACGCTCCTGGTAACGCATCGGCGAGCCCCTCAGTCGTCCCCTTTCCCCCGCCGGTGCCCTCGATCCCCACCGAAGCGCCGGTAGTGGCCCCGCCCGGTCCACCGGACGCCGCCGAGAGCGCGCCGGCCAGCGGGGAGGGCCACAGCCGTGGTGAGGTGCGGGTCTACAACAACAGCACCATCCGCGGCTTGGCCGCGCGGGCGGCCCGCGACCTCAGCGCCGCAGGTTGGACGGTGGTCGAAGTCGGCAACTACGCGCAAGGGACGATCCCGACGACCACCGCTTACTACCAGGACAACGCCGACCAGCAGGCCTCCGCGCAGGCACTCGGCGCCGAGTTCGGCATGCGAGTCGAGCACCGGTTCCCGGGCATAGCGAACGCCGGTCCGGGACTGATCGTGATCGTCACGAACGATTACTCCCGCTACTCTCGCTGATCTTCAGTCGCGGTGGCATAGCGTAGCCGGAGTGCGGGTGCACCACGGCTGTGGATGCGTCACGAGGTGCAGCCGACTGCGCGCCACGCACCGATCGTGCCTGCCGACGCGCAGAAAGCTCGGGGGGTGACTACGAACACGCCGGTGATTCCCGGCCCTGCTAAAAAAGCCTGGTTCATCTGGGTTTCAGTCGGGCACTGGCCTAAAACTCCAACCCTGGGGCCTGCGGATTCCACTGGTCCGCGTCGTCAAGTCAGTACTCCGCACACGGTCCGGGCGCGAACGGACGTTGGGCGGCCGCTGGGGCTGGTTGAGAGGTGCGCGACCGATCTTGCGCGGTAGCCTTCTCGCTCCAAGGGTGACAGGGGACGGGGAGGTGGGCGGTGGACGAACAGATCCCCCCCGAGGTCTGGGACGAGCCGGACATGCGCATCGCCCTCGCGGCGCGCGACATCAGCACTGTTTATCGACGTCTGCGCGGGTACGGGATGACCCAGCGGCAGATCGCTCAGCTCACCGGGCAGTCACAGTCCGAAGTGTGCGAGATCATCCAGGGCCGCAAGGTGATGGCCTATGACGTGCTCGTTCGTATCGCGGACGGCCTCGGCATGCCGCGCGGCTACCTGGGCCTCGCCTACACCACGAACGGTGGGGACAGCGCCTACCCTGGAGACGACCCGTCGGGGGTCGTTGCGGAGGTGACCGACGAGATGCTCAGAAGAGACGTCCTCGCCAAGGGTTCGGTAGCGCTGGTCGGCGTGCCGGTCCTCGGCAAGCTGCTGACCTCCTCTGCTGGGCCGAGCGAGCTGGACCTCCCTTCCCAGGTCGGTATGATCGATGTAGCCGAAATCAAGAACACTGCAGATCAGCTTCGCGCCGCGGCCAGGTCACAAGGCGGGCAGGCCCGCGCCGTCCACGCAGCGGCTACACAGTACGGGCGGCTCCTCAAGGTACCCGCGAGCAAAGCGGTCAGGACGCGGTTGCACTCAGAGTTGGCTGCGCTGAACAATCTGGCCGGCTGGTGCTGTTTTGACAGCGGTCGGGACCTATCCGCTCGATGGCACTACCGGACCGCAATCGACCTCGCGCACCAAGTGGGTGACGGGTACGAGTTGTCAAGGGCGATACGGTTCTCGGGAGTGATCGACTCGGCTCGCGGTCGTCCCAACGACGCCTTGAAGGTCTTCCAAATAGGCCAATCCTTGCTCGGCTCGAAGAGTGATCCGGAATTAGTTTCCTGGCTCCACGCGGTTTCAGCGTATGCGTTGGCTTCGATGGGGCACGCGAATGCCGTCGAGGAGTTGACCAAGGCACGAGGCGGCTGGCAGTCGCCAGACGAATACCTCCGTGCCGATATGGACTACCAGACTGCTCTGGTGTATATGGAGTTAGGGCGCCCAAATAATATCGAACAGTTAGTGGCGTCAATCAATGGTGCTGGTTGGCACCGACCGGTCGGGGTGTTCGCGGCAGTGCTTCGTGCCACCATCTACGTGCAGGCCGGAGAGCCGCGCGGACCGCTGATGGCGAAGTCGGCGATTGACGCCGTGGCGCCGCTGCACTCGGTACGCGCCCGAGAGCGGCTGCAACCGCTCATTGCGGCGCTGGAGGCCCGCCCAAGCAGTGACAACCGCGACCTCGTCCAGCTGGCGCGCAAGGTCGTGGCGGCAGGCCACAGATAGCCACCTGCTCGACGGTGTGCTGGGCTGCTTTGCGTGAATGAAGCGCAAGAATCTCGGCTGAAACTGGAGCCTGCGGATTTCACCGGTCTGCGTTGTCAGGTCATCAGAGGGTGGGTCCAGTCGCTATCGGGGTGCTGGCACCACGCATGTTGCCCGTCGGGAGTGACGGTGAGCCCGAGTGCGGAAGGCTGGGGTTGGCCGAGCCGGGTCCAGGCCTGGTGGGCGGCTTCGATGGTCTGCCAGGGGTTGTGGGTGCCGTCGAACCTGACCAGGAAACCGTGGAGCGTGCCTTTCGAGGTCTCGGCCCAGGAGCCGTCGTGGGCCACCACGGTGGCTCTGGTGGTTTTGTTGATGACATGGTGGCTGCTGCGGCCGGAACCGAGATAGAGCTGGCAGAAGAAGGCGAACGCCGGGTCGGCCAACACCGCGGGATCCAGCGTGGTCCGGGTGTGGCGGGTGCCGTGTAGCTGCTCTGGTGAGAGCTCGGTGTGCCGGCCTATCCGGTCGTGCGCCGGACGCAGTGTCATGAACAAGCCGGGATAGTCGAGGAAATTCCCGGACGCGGTGCCGTCGGCGGCGACGGTGAGACGCACCAGCATGCCGTGGCCACCAGCGAGTACCTCAGCCAGGATCAGCCCACCCGGCCGGGTCTGAGCAACCCACGGATAAGGGATTGTGGAAGTCCCGCAGGTGGCGATGACCCGGTCGTAAAGAGCGTGTTCGGCCCAACCGTGGGGACCATCACGGCACGCCAAGCGTGGGTGATAGCCAAGGCTTGCCAGCCGGGCGTGGGCGGCATCGATGAGTCCGGGGTGGATGTCGACGGAGTACACGCCTTGGTCGCCAAGCCGTTGACACAGTAGAGCAGCGTTGTAGCCAGTGCCGGTGCCGATCTCCAACACCCGGTGGCCCGGATAGGTGGAGAGATCAGCGAGCATGCGCGCCATCAAGGTCGGCCTGGTCGAGGAACTGGCCGACACGGTCAGCGGGCGCAGGGTGCTACCGGGATCGATCTGGCCCAGCTGCGTGGTCAACGCGGTGTCGGAATACACCGTATCCAGCCACTCAGCGCGTCGGGTCGGATCACTACCGTCGACCGCGATCAGGTCCCCAGTGGCGTCACGACAGAAGAAACGCGGGATGAACACATGGCGGGGCACCGCAGCGAAGACCTCGGCCCACTCAGGATTGGCTGCTTCCCCGTCAGCAACCACGGATGCAGCCAACGCTGCGGCTCGGGCCCGCCACTCTGCGTCTGCGACAAGTGGTGCCGTGGTCGTCACGACGGCACCCTGCCCAGGAGCAGATCGGCTAACGCCCCAGCGATGGGGAGGTCGACCACATCGGTGAGCCACCCCCATTCGCCGTTGGCGTTAGCCTCGAAGTAGTGCTCGCCAGTCGTGGTCCGAACCAGGTCGAATGCGGCGAATGCCAATCCAGTCGCCTTGAGGTAGGAGCGCAGCCCGGTGGTCACGTCCTCGGGCACCTCGACGATCTCATAGTCGAGGTTGCTGTAGTCGCGGCGCCAGTCCACCCGCGCCGCCTGGGTACGGGCCCGGATTGCCACCGGGAACAGACGTTCACCCACGACCGTGACACGTAGGTCGGCGTCCTTGTCCGCGATATAGCGCTGGAACTGGTTGGCCGTCACACCGACCGCCCCTGCGTCCAGCCACTCCTCGACGGTGGCCGGGTCGAGCAGCGTCGCGTATACCGCGCACGGTGTGCCCGTCGCCCGCAGCGCCCCGGGCGACATCGGCTTGTACACCACCGGCCCGCCGAGTGTGGTAACGAACTCCCGCACCTGTTCAGGCGAACTACTGATCAACGTCTCCGGTACACGCAGACCACACGCTGCCGCCAATCGTAACTGCCCCGGCTTAGCCGAGGCGTCGGCGATCCTCCCCGGATGTGACACCCACCGGCACGGCAGGCACGACAGTAAGCCCCCCACACCGTGATGCGCCTCCGCCTCAGCGAACCGACGGTCCGCCGACGATAAGCCAGCAGCCGCCCGATACCGGCTGGGCCTGCGATAGTAGATCGCCGTCACCAGTTCCAGATCCACCGCAACGTCCGGGCCGACCAAGCTGCCCTGCCACACCCCGGCCGAGTCGATCCTTCCCGTCACCGTCCATCGCTGCGGGAAATCACCCGTATCGACCTGCGCTACCACGGCGCCGCGCCCGGCCAACGCCTCGATGACCATGCCCGCGGTGGTGTCATCCTCGTTGGTCAACACCAGCACCGTCGGGACAGTGGACGTTTGCCTACTCCTCGTCCTCGTAGGGCTCATCGACGGTGTCCGGCTCGTCCGTGCCGTCGATGATATTGCACGTTGCCTTCGTCTCCACCCCATGCGTCGGCTTTTTCTTGTGCCTGTCCTGCACCGGCTCGACCGCGAAACCGGCTGCAAACGGGCGCGGCCCCGTCGTCACGGGCCCCGCTTCCCCCGACAGGTCGCCACACGCTGTCAACGGGAACCGAGCGAAGGCCAACGGGCCAGCGCCACCGACGGGACCTCTTCGCTGCCACACCTGTCCCGCCCCTCTTCGTGGTCCGATCTTGAACCAGCCTTCCCCAGCGTCCCTGCTGTTGGCCACCTCGTTACCCCGGACGGCTACGTGGTCCGTTCGACGGCGTGCCGGCCTAGGTCAATCGCGCCTGACCAGGACCTGGGGTTGACTCTGGCCTTCGCCCCCTGGAACGAAATAGTCTGCCTTCCCACGGCCGCTAGTCGCGGGTGGTGGGGTAGCGGTGCATCATCCATCCGAGGAGCGTGAGACCTGGCAGGGCGAGCAGGGTGGAGATGAGGAAGAACTCCACCCAGCCTACGTGGTCGGCGACCCAGCCGCTGGTCGAGGCGAGGAGTGTCCGCCCGAGAGCCATGAACGAGGTGAACACGGCGTACTGCGTCGCTGTGTAGGCCACGTTGCACAGGACCGACAGGTACGCGACGAAGGCAGCCGAGGCCATGCCACCGGTCAGGTTCTCGATCGCGATCGTGAAGACGAGGACGCGGACGTCGTGACCGGCGAGCGCCTGGGCGGCGAACATCAGATTCGAGAGCGCTTGGCAGATCCCGCCCACCAGAAGTGCCTTCATCACGCCGTACCGGCCGACGGCGAGGCCGCCGAGGAAGACGCCGATCAGCGTGGCGCCCAGGCCGAAGGCCTTGGTCACCGTCGCGATCTCGACTTTGCTGAAGCCGACCTTGACGTAGAAGGGGTTGGCCATGGCTCCGGCGAAGGCGTCACCGAGGGTGTAGAACACGATGAAGGCCAGGACGAGGAGCGCGACCGCGACCCCCTGCCTGCGGAGGAACTCGACGAAGGGCGCGACGACCGCCTCCCGGAGACGGTCGAGGAGATCGGCGCTCGGTGCCGCCACCCCACCGGCCCTCGGCTCGGGGGCGAGCAGTGTGGTCATCACCCCGATCGAGAGGAGTCCCGCCATCGCTGCGTAAACCCACGGCCACGGCAGGAACGCGGCCAGGAAGAGGGCCCCCGCCCCACTGGCCAGCATCCCGAGCCGGTAGCCGTACTGCGTCATGGCGGCGGTCGCGCCCTGCTCGTGCTCGCGCGCCGTCTCGATCCGGTAAGCGTCGATGACGATGTCCTGACTGGCGGACAGGAAGGCGACGCCCAGCGCGGCCAGCGCCGTCCACAGCGGCGCCTGCCCGGGCCGCGTGGCGCCGAGCGCCATGATGGCGCCGATGAGAGCGAACTGGATGACGAGCAGCCAGCTTCGCCGTCGCCCCAGCTGTCGGGTCAGTACGGGAATCGGCACGCGGTCAAGAAGCGGAGACCACACGAACTTGACGTTGTAGGGCACACCGAGCGCGGCGAACAGACCGATCGACGTGAGCGACAAGCGCAGTTCCGTCAGCCAGATGGCGAGGGTCGCCCCGGTCAGCGCCAGCGGCAGCCCGCTGGCGAAGCCCATCAGGAAAATGATCACGAGCCGGGGCTCACGGTAGACGGCGAGGGCGGTGAGCCATCCGCTGCCAGCCGGGCGCGGCACCGACGCAGCCGCGGGGAGCGCGCCGGCGATGCGTCCCCGCGACGTCATCACGCGAACCCAGCTCCGAGAAGATCCACACCAGCCGCGATCCCGAGCATGTCCCCCCTCCAGTCCGTACCGGTGGCTGCCCGACATTAGTGCGCTACTCAGCGTGAACCGGACCGGGCGAGCTGGGTCGATCCGAGCGTGTGCTGTTGTCCGTCTCCGAACCAGTGAGGTCCGAGAACAGGTGAGTTGCCCATGACCGCCTCTGCGACCTCACCGAGTCATATGATGATCCCCTCGTTGTGATGCCCCACTGCCGCAAATCCCGATGTATCCAGGGTGACGGCCCTGGTGGTCAGCAGGCGGCTGCGCTCAGCGATCTCAAGAACAGACTGGGGACTTCCATGGAGAAGGTTTTCGATATCTACATCCGCACGACCCCCGGGCGTCTCTGGGAGGCGATCACCGACGGCGAGATCAGGAGTAAGTACAACTTCGGCGCCCGGATCAGCTCCGACTGGACGCCCGGCTCGCGCTACGAGATGAGCCACCCGGCCGCTCCTGGGCTGTTGGGGGAAGGGGAGAACCTCGAGGTCGACCCCCCGCCGGCTGGTCCAGAGCATGGTCGCGCTCTGGAGCGACGAGGTGACCAGCGAGGGCACCTCGAGGGTCACCTGGAAGATCGAACCTGTCGGCGACTCCTGCCGTCTGACTGTGACCCACGACCAGTTGCGCGAAGGCGCACACAGTGAGCTCTACGGCGGCTGGCCGATGATCCTCTCCGGTCTGAAGACGTGGCTTGAGACGGGCGAGTTGCTCACCACGCCGGGATCGTTGCGATACGGCTGAGCTGGACGGGCCGGTGGAGGTGGGTTCCCTTCGTCAAACCGCGTGTAGTGATCATCGTTTCGGAAGAATGAGCCGCGCTCACCGCGGCTCATTCTTCCCAGACGGTGATCATTGCACTGGGGCTCGACCTGTTGTTTCGCGTCCGTCGTACTGTTGATCGGTGACAAGCCGGCGATTGCGAGCCGACTGAGTATCGGCGTCGTCGGCGCTCACGAGGTTGTCAGGCCGTGCGCAGCGGCGTAACCGGCCAGCTCGGTGAGTTGCATCGGGTCCAGCGAAGGCGGACGGCCTGGGGGGCGGCGGCCAGCTGAGCTGCGGTGACCTCGGTGGCCTCCAGTGATTCCCGCATGGCGGTCAGCGCGGCCTCGCGGATCAGCGCCGCGCAGTCCGCAGCGGAGTAACCCTCCAGCTCGCCGGCGAGCGCGTCGAGGTGTTCAGCCGGGCGGTCACGGTGATCTGCGGCGCGCTCACGGCGCCCGAGCCTACGGCGCTCCGCGCCCGTGAGTGGCAAACAGTGTTATGGCACTCAATGCCACTCACGGGTGTCGTGCAGGCGACGGTAGAGTTCGAGGTGGCGTTGTGCGGCGGCTGACCAGGTGTAGCGTGCGGCGAACGCGCGGCCGGCTTCGCCGGTGCCCGCGTCTGGTTCGGTGAGTCCGGCCATCAACGCCGCCGCCAGCTCGGTGGGGTCGTCGGCGAACCGGGCGACGCCGGTGAAGATCTCCCGGAACACCGGCAGGCCCGACACGACCAATGGGACCCCGGTGGCTAGCGCCTCCATCGCGGCCAGCCCGAACCCCTCCTTGGTGGACGGGAAGGCGAACACTCCTGCAGCCGCCACCAAGGAGGGCAGCTCGTCGTGGTCCACCGGCCCGAGTACCACCGGCTCGACCCCGAACTCCGTGGCTCGTTGCTCCCAGCAAGCCCGGTAATCCCGGTAGTCGAACAGGGTCTCCCCTCCGGCGATCACCAACCGTACGTCGGGCATCCGCGCGCGCAGCAGGGCGTAGGCCGCCAGCAGCTTCAGTGACCCCTTGCGGGGCTCGATACCACCGACGGCCAGCACGTACCGGCCCAGGCGTGATCGCCACGCGGTCCGGGCGGCCGCGCCGGCCGGACCGGCCGCGCCGGAGAACCGTGGCACGTCCACACCGTTCGGGATGACCGTGGCCGTGATCCCCCAACCGTCGAGCAGCTCACCGGCGACCGCAGCGGACACACAGACATGGGCCGACGGGTTGACGATGGCGCGCTCGTGGCAGGCGACCAGTTCGGGAGTGCTGAAGTGGTCGATGTGATGTACGGTGCGCACGCATCGGTCGACGGCGTTGGCGCTGATGCAGTCCTGCGCGTGGACTATGTCGTAGCCGGTCGAATCGAAGGCGCTGGTCAGCACGTGGATGGACCGCAGGATTCGGGGCCCGAACTCTTCGCCGGCGACGTCGGGAAACGGCGCGATCCGCAGCTCGACCCGGGGATCGACGGGCCGGAAGAACGCACGATCCCCGCCGCGGCCCAGCGTCCACACCGTCACCCGCTGACCTGCCTCGGCGAGCGCCTCGGCCAGCGCGAGCGTGTGCACCACGCTGCCCCGCGGTTTGGTCGAGTAGGTGAGCAGCGCTATCGCCAGGCGCTCGTGAGTGCGTAACAGTGTCATAGCGGTGCCTCGTTATGTTACCTACACTCGTGGTATGGGCACACGTGGTGATCGTAGAGGTGACGGGTCGGGGCGTCGGCTGGTGCTGGATTCCTATGCGCGGTTGTCGCGCAATGTGTCGGGGGAGTTGGAGAAGGTGGAGGAGCAGCATGCGGATAACCGGGGGGTGATCGAGCGTCTGGGTGGGGTGTTGGGGGTGGAGTTGACCGATGATGATCTGTCGGCGTGGAAGCCCAGTGTGCGGCGCCCGGATTGGGAGCGGCTGCTTCAGCGGTTGGCGTCGGGTGAGTCTGATGGTGCGGTGGTGTGGCATGTGGATCGGTTGTTGCGGTTGCCGCGGGATCTGGAGCGGTTGTTGGAGTTCTCTGATCGGGGTTTGACGCTGGGGTGCGCGCATGGTCAGTGGGATCTGGCGGATCCGAATGATCGGTTCATCCTGCGGGTGGAGGTCGCGCATGCCTGCCGGTCGTCGGATGATGCGTCGCGCCGGGTCAAGCGGCGGTTTGAGACGTTGCGGCGCAACGGGGTGGCGCACGCGTGCGGGCGGTCGTTCGGGTTTGCGGGCCGGGAGCGCGTGGCTGGCCCGGACGGGGCGCGTGGGGAGGTGGCGGCGGAGGTGGTGGCGGCGGAGCGGGCCGCGATTCGCCAGGCGACGGTGGCGGTGTTGGCCGGGGAGTCGTATGCCCGGGTGGCGGCGCAGTGGAACGCGGCGGGGTTGCGCACGGCGGGGGGCAAGGTGTGGGTCCCGGTGTTGGTGCGCGCGGTGCTGGTGCGGGCCCGCAATGCCGGGTTGGTGGAGCATGACGGGGTGGTGGTGGGGCAGATGCTCGGCGAGCCGATCGTGGAGCGGGCGGATTTTGAGCGGTTGCGGGCGTTGGTGTCGGGGCGGCGGCGGGGCCGTCCACCGGGTGAGCGTTACACCGCCTCGGGGGTGCTGCGCTGTGGGGTGTGTGGGCACGGCTTGACGGGGCGCCCTCATGCGGGGACCTATCCGGATGGTTGTCCTCGGCGGCAGTACCGCTGCAACAAGCACTCCGGGGGGTGTGGCGGGGTGGCCGGTGATGTCCGCGCGGTGGACCGTGAGCTGCGCTCGTTTGTGATGCGACGGCTCTCGGACCCGAGGCATGCGGCGGCGGTGGCGGCGGCCCGGGCCCGGGTGGCCGACCGGCTCACCAAGGTGACCACGGAGATCGCGGAGTGTGAGGCGATCGGGGAGGCGCTGGCGGATCGGCTGGGTCGCCGGGAGATCACCCTGGCGGCCTTCGATAAGGCCAACCAGTCGATCGCCGCTGATCTGGCTCGGTTAGGTGCCGAGCGCGACGCCTTGGCGGTGGGGGAGCCGGCCGGGCCGGTGGCGGTGCTGGACGCGGCGACGGTCGGCGCGCAGTGGGATGACGCCGAGCCCCCCGAGCGGCGGGCGCTGCTGGTCGCCGCGCTGGGTTCGCTACGGCTGATGCTCGATCCCGCCCCGAAAGGTGGGCGGCGGGTGTTCGACCCGGCCCGGGTCCGCGTCGCCGAAGTACCCTCCACGCTGGCCGCTCCCGCGGGGTGATGCCCGCCGACGTTGCTCAAGCGGCGCAGTGCTGGCCGGTGGTGTCCGTGCCCGGGTGTCGGGTCGCGGGGTGGATGCGGCGCAGCACGGTGCCCAGGGTGGCGATCTGGGTGCCGCTGAGCGGGGGTGAGTTGGCGGGTCTGTCGTTGCTCATCGATGCGCAGCGGGCCGCGGTGGTGGGTGCAGCCGGCTGCCAGGAGGTGTTGTCGTGCGGGGTGCGGGGTGTCGACGGCCCGGTGGACTGCTGGGTTGCGCCGCGCGGGTTGTGCTGGTCCTCAAGTTGGGTGGAAGCTGGTATTCGATACCGTCGGGGTGGGACCAGGTGTGCACGGAGTCGCCGTTGCCGACGTCGAGGTGAAGCTGGGTGTTGAGGGCGTCAGCTCACCAGCGGGCCGGCCTTTCCGGGTCGAGAGCGAAGACGGTGATGCACCGGACACTGTGGAACACGAGGGATCTCCTTTGCCAGGGAAGGTCTCGAGGGTGTACGTCAGTGTGGTAGGTGGTCGTCGCTGGTGGTGGCGCGGCGTAGGGCGGTGGCGATGGTGGTGATCTCGGTGTTGGTGAGGGGTGGCAGGGCGGTGCAGATGACGTCCCAGTAGCCGGTGTTGTCGGTGGGGTTATCGGTGGTGTGTAACTCGGCGGTGGGGCAGCCCAGGGCGCGTGCGAGGGCAGTGATCAGCGTGGGGGTGGGGGTGGCTTGTCCGGTTTCGATCGCGGCGAGGGTTTGGGGGGTGGTGTGGGTGGCGGTGGCGAGCGTGGTGTGGTGAAGGCCGCGTAGGTGGCGGTAGCCGCGTAGTCGGGCTGGCGCGAACACCGGCACTGGCTCGGCTTGGATGGGGGTCGGTTCCGGTGGGCCGGGTGGTGGGGTAGAGGCGGGGTGCGGGGGTGTGTCCTCCTGGTGGGTTTTGGGGGTGGTAGGCCTCAGGGGTGGTCTCCTTACCGGTGGGTGTCTACCGTGTCTACCTTCGTTATTTGTGCTGGTCAGTGGTGGTGCAGGGAGGGTAGGGGGGTGGGCCGAGCCCGGCGAAGGGGTCGCGTTCGGCGAGTCGGAGCACCACTTGCGCGCGTCGGGTGCGGTCGGGGGTGACCAGGGGTCCTGCGGTGGGTAGGTCGAGGTGGGTTTCCCCGGTTTTCCAGACTGAGGTCGTGCTGTTGTTGTGTGTGCTCTTGGTGCAGGTCGTCGCCGATCATGACCAGCGCGCGAGCCAGCAAGTGCAGGTCGATGTCGTGTGGGGTGCGCCTTGCACCCGGATCCGTCGCTGGCCTGTGTGGGCGTGTTGGCGCAGGGCGACGGTGTTGGGCTGTGCCTGCTCGTGCTGGTTGCCCTCGCGGCGCCAAGGTGGGTGGTCTGGGGGTGGCTGCTGCGTGGCGTGCGGTGGTGGACCGGATCGGTGGGGCAGGTCAGGGTGGGTGGTTTCCTTTCGTTGTGGGGGTGGTGGGTCTAGAGCCTGAGCGGGGTGTGTCGTTGTGGGGCGTGGTGAGCGCCGTGGGGCCGGGGTTGGGGTATGGGGTGGCGGTGGCGGGTCTAGGTGCCTAGGCCGCAGCTGGCGACCGGGTTGCGGGGTCTAGACGGGTCTAGGAAATGAGGGACGCCTAGACCCGTCTAGGCCCCGGTCCGCCAGGTGTCAGTTGGTGTTGAGGGCGCGGGCCACGGTGTCGCGGTCGTAGCCGTTGCGGTTGCGGCCGTCTTTCCAGATCTGGATGGGGGTGATCCTGAACGGGCGGAGTGCTTCGGCGAGGTCGTCGGGGCCCCAGTTGCTGTAGACCTCGTTGAGGGCGGCCAGTCGGGTCAGGAGCACTTCGGTCCACAGCTTGCGGTCGGTGCCGAACGCGGTGAGCACATCGGTCCCGACCTGACGGTCACCACTGGGCCCGGACGGGTCTGGGTGGTGGTGGGCGCGGCGGGCGCGGGCGGCGGTCCAGGAGTCGGTGTCGAGGCGGGGCAGTCCGGCGGCGGCGCGGTGGGCTCCGTTCTCGTGGGCCCGATCTGGGTCGAGGAGGCGGAACTTGGAGATCACCGGGTCCCGGGCCCCGGCGGCCCATACATAGGCTTTGCCCGCGTCTTGGGGGGAGTCCCCGGCGGCTGGGTGCAGTCGGTCGGGTCGCCACCCTTCGGCGATCATGTTCGGGCCCAGGGCCAGCCGCACGTCGGTGTGACGGCAGGCGAGCAGGATCTTGCACGCGGCGGTCTCGGCGATCGCGGCTCCCAGCGCGTCGGAGGTGGCTTCGCTGGAGGCGAGTAGCACGGTCACGCGGGACTTGCGCCCTACCCGCAGCAGGTCCACCGCACGGGCCTTCGCTTTCTCGGACAGGCGGGGGTATTCGTCGATCACCACCACCAGCGCCGGGTGGGTCGGGTTGGGTTGCCAGGCATCGCCCATCCCGAGGCTGGCCAGCATCCTGGGGCGTACCTCGGCGAGGGCAAGTGCGTCGGTCAGGGCGTCTTGGATTCCGGCTGGGTCGCGTTCTCGGCGGGTGATCCCGTCGCCGAGAACGTCCAGGCCGTTGCCCGCTGGGTCGAGGTCCCAGACCAGCGCATCGGCACAGGCCGAGACGGCGTCGCCGAGGATGCGCAGGGTCTGGGACTTGCCCGCCCCGGAGACGCCGATCACCATCGTGTGCACCCCGAGTAGGCACAGGCCCAGATCGGTGCCGTCCATCCGGCGGGCCACGATCTGGTCATCCCGGATCGATGTCGACAATGGCGGTCGGTGGATTGCCGGGGGCAGCCCGGCGAAGGGGTCGTGCTCGGCTAGCCGGAGCATGACCCTTGCGCGGCGGGTGCGATCTGGTGCCGCCAACAGGCCCCCGGCTGGCAGGTCCAGGGTGGTCTCCAGCTCGCCCAGCTTTGCGACCAGCCCGGCGGGAGTGCCCCGGCGCAAGATCACCGCGACCTGCCAGCCCCATGGTGCTCGGTGCGGGTCTTCGGTGCCGCGCAGCTCGATCTCTTCTGCGCGGACCGCGCGGGCCACACACTCGGCGGCCTCGGCGCGGGTGTGGGCGTCGGCGATCGGGAACGGCTCATCCGGTCCCGGCTCGCCCGCGTTGCCCCCAGGCGTGGGTTCTGGCAGCGGGCGCACTGCCCGGCCCACCCCGGCCAACCCGGCGACCAGCCCGGCCAGCACGACGGTCACCGCGAGGGTGCCGTGGGTGTGATCAAGCCACCACAGGCCTAGCCACCCGCCTAGCCCGACGATCAGCGTGGCGATGCTGCGCCGGGTCGCGGCCTGGCGCCAGGCCACGATCGCGGCCCGGGCCCGGCGCGGGCGGTCCAGGTCGCGGGCTTCGCCGACGATGCCGGCGTATTCGGGATAGGCCAGGCAGTAGCGCACGAGCCGGACCAGCAGCCAGCCCAACCCAACCGCCGTGTGCCGGGTCAGCCGGGCCAACGCCCCCGGTAACCACCCCGCACACCGCAACAGCACCCGGCCCGCCAGACCAGGCGCGGTGTGCACCAGCCACCCCGCTGCATCCCGTCCGAGTGGTTCGATCCGGTACCAGCACCACACCCCGGTCCGGCGGGCTATCCGGCCGGTGCTCCGCGCTGCTGGGCCGCCCAGGCACACCAGCTGGATCCCCCACCCTCGGAGGGTGACCCGACCCGCGACCATCCCACGCCGCCAGACCAGACTGATGCCTCCGGCAGCGGTCACTGACCACCGTCGGATCGTCGGCAGCACACGCCCCGTGGCCTCTCGTGCCGCGCGGGCGCTGATGGTCGGATAGGCCAGTTTTGGCCAGGAGGTCACCCAGTGCCACGCCGCCCGCCCCCCCGCACCCAGCCGGGCGCGGATCCGGCGGGCGGAGTGTCGCTTCGCCGAGGGTGGGCAGGGTCGTGGGTCGTTGCGCTGTTGCCGGGGCAGCGTGACCTCACCGGGTGGTCGGTTCTCCCTGCTGGGCGAGGGAGGTGTGGTCGGTGCTGCCTGGTTGTGCTGCTGGTCGCGGTCGTTGCCCTGGAGTGTCAAAGAGCACCACCGGCCTGCTCGGTCTCGGTGATGTAGTCGCCCGCGATGCGGATCACCTCGTCCGCTTCGGCGGTGATGTGCCGGTAGAGCCACGCGCTGGTGGCCGGACTGGTCGCCACGATCTCAGCCAGGTCCTCACCCAGGTGTCCCAGGTGGACCAGCCTCGCCTGCAACCTCTGCCATGTCTCCAAGCTGGGGTGCCTTTCTGCTGTCATCGGGATGGGGCCGAACTCTTCAACGATGCTCATCCTGATAAGTTCAGGGTTGAGTGAACCATATGGACACGACAGTTCCCAGTGACTTATGCTTATGAGTCATCATGATGAGACGAGCGGAACTCTTCCTACGACGAACGGCCGTCTAGTGCCCCGAACCGATCGGCCCTGCACCCGGGCCCCGCGCACCCGCGCTCCGCAGACAGATGAGGTGACCCGTGGCCTACCGACAGCGTGACCGAGCGCTCTACACCCAACTTGCCGACACCCTGCGCGATCAGATCACCACCGGTGCTCTCCCGCCGGGTAGCGTGTTACCCAGCGAGACGCAACTCATGCAGGAGTACAGGGTGTCCCGGCCTACCGCGCGGGCCGCGTTCCTCGCGCTGCGCAACCAGGGCCTGATCACCGTTATCCACGGCAAGGGCTCCTTCGTGCGCCGAAGTGATACCCAACCCGCCCGCACCCACCCCCGCGTCATCTCCCGCGCCCCCGCTAGCGCAGCCACCCGCGGCGCCCGAGGGAGTCCCCTCAAACCCGGCGATGGGCCTACACCGACAGTGGCAGCGAGCGGTGGAGGATGCTCGGCGAGTGGGAGCGCTCACGCACCGACGCCACTGCCGCCCTGGCCCTGGCTCTGGTGGTCCCCGAACACGCCCCGCTGTTCGTCGCTGACCGGTTGCTGGCCGATCCCACCGGGCAGCGCCTGGCCCACCGGCTCTACCTGCCCTTCGCCGTGTGCGCCGAGGTCCCCGCTTTGGAAACCGACCCCTACCGTGATCCCAGCGACCTCTATACCCTGCTCGGCGCGCACTACGGTGAGCTGGGCTGGACCGAGTGCGTCCGCGCCCGGATGCCCACTCCCCAGGAAGTCGCCGACCTGCACACCCCCGACAACGCGCCGCTGTTGGTCACCTACCGCACCACCCACACCCCCGACCGTCGGCCCCTCGCCCTGGAGGAAACCCGCGTCTCCGCCGACGACACCCAACTCACCTACACCCTCACCGCTTCCACCCCAGACACCAACACCGAGGGGGCGACTTGACAATGCGTTCCCTGGCCGCCGCCGGGCCGCCCCTGAGGACGTCGAACTAATCCCCCTCACCCGCGAAGGCAGCGCGGGCCGACCATCCGTGCCTGCCTACGCTGCGTTCGGATCATCACGCGGGCCTGCCGATCTCTGCCCAGGGGGTGCTGCGTTCCTGTCCTGAGCGATCAGCGCGGACAGGTGCACCGCCAGCACCGGTAATACGGTGACATGCACCACTGGCTGCCCCGACTCGCTCACCCCCGCAGTGACCGTGAGGTCATCGGGATCCAGCCCGGATGCGATCAGCCAAGCCCGCAGCCGCCTAGCGCCCCACACCGCGTGCCGATAGGCCCTCACCAGCCGTGTCGGCTCACCGGTCATCGTAACCCGATATTGCGTCTCGTCGTCCACTGCTGTGCTCCTGATCAGGCTTTGACCGGAGCCGCGCGCCGGGTCGAGTGCAGCGCGCGGTCCCGATACCCTCCGGTATCGGGGACCCTTGGCGGTTCCCAGCCGGGCCATCCTTCCCGTCCAAGGTGGTGGGTGGCCCGGCCTTAGTTTTTGGGTTGTCGCTGGTCAGAAGGGCATCGGCCCCGAGGGTGGTGGGGGGTCGCACTGGATGGTCCGCACCGCTGCGAGGACATCGATCTCACGGCAGAGGGGGAGGGACTCCGGCCGGGGTGGGTGTACCCAGTGCAGTGGCCCGCGGGGGGTGGTGCTGGGGGGCAGCAGCAGGATGCCGTTGATCTGGTGCACCTCATCGGGCCAGGGCAACGCGATGCCGTAGCGCTCGCCGCACAGCAGCACCAGATGCTCCGGGGCGTAGGGATGGACGAGCACTGCTGGGAGGCAGCAGCGAGGCGCCAGCAGTGTGGTGACTTCGATGGCCAGCAGGGTTGGCATCAGCAGTGCCACCAGGTCCCGGCCCAGAGCCAGCCCCACCTGGCCTCGACGGAGGGTGACTGTCCATCCCCAGGCGCGGTAGCCCAGCGTGGCCGATAGTGGTGTGGTGTCGGGGCTGGTCGGGTCAGGCGACGGTGTCCTCGCCGAGGCCGGGTTGGTGCCCTGCGGTGCGGGGGGTGGCGCTGGGCGGGGTGTGGCCGAGCAGGCATACGGAGCAGGGAATCCTGGACCCGGGTCTCACTGTCTGGTGCTCATCGAGACGCAACAGGGCACCACACAGGGCCCTGACGGCCCGGTCCCGCTCGGGGGCAGGGGTCCAGTGCACGACCCCGGCTCTTTCGACTGTGGTGCCGCGCCGGGCTCGGAGCAGGACCAGGGGCTGGGTGCGGGTCGCCGCCGCCGTGTTCCCGGTCATGGTGGCGTGGCTGTGGGAGGTGCTCACAGGTTCCTCCGGGAATGGATGGGGCACGGCGGGACCAGCGCGTCAGGGGTAGCACTGCTGGCCTCGCCGTGACCATCGCGCGGTGTTCCTCCGGCCAGCGCAAGCGTGATCTCCGGGGCACCGGGCCTGGACCCCCTCGCTGGGGGTATCGGGGCGTGCCAGCAACCGGTCAGGGTGGCCTCTGGCCCACCGCTGGTGCCTGGCGAGTGCCGGAGGTCGGAACACCTGCCTATCCCGGCCCGCACTTACACCGACGATTATGGTGGCGGCCTCGCCTGCGGGGCCAGGGAAGGCGGACGCCGGATAGAATTGGTTGCCGCGGTAGGTCGCCACCTTCGCCTCCTCTTTCGGCGCGCAGGACGCACAGCGCGCAGTGCCCAGCGGCGGGGGTGGTGAGGCTGGCCGTGGCGACCTCACGACCACACAGCGCGGGGTAACGCCCGGAGCGCCGATGCCGCGCTGCTGTCTCAATCAGGACCCGGTGCGACTCCCCGGTCATCGTGTCGACCACCGACAAGACGAGCGCAGCGCCACGCATCGAT
Organism: uncultured Actinomycetota bacterium; assembly: GCA_963823755.1. Lineage (GTDB taxonomy): Bacteria > Actinomycetota > Actinomycetes > Mycobacteriales > Pseudonocardiaceae. Next base: position 529,480 of record CAWGMP010000017.1, on the reverse strand, counting down.
CGGCGCCTTTGGGACCCCACCCAACGGCCGTCACCGCAGAGACGATCCACCTACCTTTTCGATACCCAGCGGAAATGCGGTCACACCACCACCCCGTGACGGCCCGACGGCGAGGGCCGGCACTGGCCGGCAGGCTCACTGCCTGGACACGGTCAACGAGCCCGTGTCCTCCAGGAGCAAGCGGATGCATGAGCGCGTTCACTGGCACACCTTCCTGGGCCAACTTGCGCCTTCTGGGCACCGTGGCGGTCATCACGCCAGCCATCTCCTTTCCGAATGAAGCCACCAGATCGCTTCCTTCAGAGCGAGTGTGCCGTGGCACCCGTCCCGTCCGGTCACCGCCGCTGTCCTACTTCGCCTTATCTTGGACTCACTCGGTTTCATCTATGTCCCGTCCACCGTGTAAGCTCGGGCCGCGCATAGAGGGAGGTTGCGATGGCCACAGACGGAACGGTTCTCAAAGCGCTACTTCGGGAGCGTCATCTGCAGGAGCACCAAGCATTCTGCCGCGAATACGATCGGGTCGCACGGCGGGTCGATCCGGGGCTGCAACATAGTTACCCGAGCAAGGCGACTTTCTATCCATGGCTATCCGGTGGTCTTCGTAAACTCCCCTACCCGGGCCACTGCCGTGTCCTCGAAGCGATGCTGCCTGGTTGGTCAGTGGAGGAGTTGTTCCGCGCGCGACTTTGCGGTGAGGCGCTAGCCTCGTCCGCGGCCAGGAACCAGCAAGCAACGGCGTCACCGCCGCTTCCCTCAACGACGGCCCGTTTCTTGACCTTGCTGCGGTATTTGCGAGCCGGTCTGAGTTCACCCACAGGTTCCCGCCAGACGAGTTCCTCAATGGAGCGCATGACATCCGCGCAGTGGGCCTGTCCTTGAATCTTCTCTGCCAGCACTATGGGGACCGGCGCCTGAGATCATTACTCGATAACGGATGCAGTATGCGATGCCTTTTCCTTGACCCCCATGGTGATGCGATCAAGGCCCGGGAACAGGAGGAGGGCTATAACCCGGGACTCCTCTCATCCTTGACCATATTCAATGTGCAGGTACTGGAACGGCTTCGTGCACAGTTAGCTGATGAAACTCGGACGCGACTGCAGATCCACGTATACGACGAACCGGTCCGTTTCAACATTACCATGACGGACCGTTGTAAATGTATAGTACAGCCATACCTGCCCGCGGTAAGGGGTGTTGACTCGCCGACCTTCGTTATCGAACGACGCGACGACGACTCAGGGTTGTTTGGCGTCTTCGAACAAGTTGTCGACGCGCTCTGGGAGAGGAGTACACCCGTTGGATGATCTCACCGCGATCCTGCCCGTGGCGATAGAGGCGGTCACTCGTGCGGCTAAAATCGTCCGCGAACGCGCCCCGCTCATCGTGACAGCCAAGAAAAACGTCCGGGACATGGCTACCGACGTGGACCTTTCCATCGAAAACACCATCCGTGACTTCCTGGCTCACGAGTTCCCGAACACCAACTTCCTAGGTGAAGAGTGTGGACTCCTCAGCACATCCACAGGTAGACCAATGTGGGTGTTGGACCCTATCGACGGCACCGCGAACTTTCTTCGCCGGCTTCCCCTCTGCGCCGTATCACTGGGACTGGTCGACGGAACGCGAACCGTCCTCGGTGCCATATCCTTACCATTTCTCGATTCAATCTACTATGCCACTGAAGGTAGGGGAGCATTTCTGAACCGCAAGCCGATCGTGACTAGCGGCACCCAGAACATCAACGCTGCCATTGTGTCCATGGGTGACTACGAAGTCGGGCAAGACGCGCAGAAAAAGAACCGGACAGCATTCGCCGTCGCAGAGGTATTGGCCACCAACGTGCAACGCGTAAGAATGCTGGGATCCGCCGCCATTGACCTTGCCTGGGTAGCCGAAGGCAAGCTAGACGCCACAGTCATCCTTGCCAATGAGCCATGGGATACCAGCGCTGGTGTACTCATTGCCCGGGAGGCAGGAGCTGCTGTTGTGGACCGCGATGGTTCATCACACGGATTGGAATCAACCGCTACAATCGCGCTCACGCCATCGCTGGTAGCAGAACTCCTTCCTCTTCTCAGGCATGCTCTCAGCGGATCGTGATCTTGCCGGTGGGGGCGCTCCGCCACGAACGCGGCCACCGAGTGATCATGGCTTTTGTCCAGACAACCCAAGATCACACAGTGGCCACTGATGTCAGCGTAAAATCAGCAAGACTCGCCACATCGTCATCTTCCGTGAAACCAGCCTTACGACCCATCCCAGAGTCGGGTAGCCCGAGAGTGAACTGCCTCCGGCTACCCGACCCTGACGACCATCCGCGCCCCGCGCTCCATCGACTCCAGCAGGTACTTTTTTGGGCTCTCCTGCCATGGATGTGAATGAGTGGTGTGTGGTATGGGCGGGTGCCGACGGGGTGGGGCGCACGGGCGTGATCTAGGTTCGGCGGCTCCTACACGCACCGATCCTGGAGCCGCCCGTGCGCGCTACGACCCTACTGAATCAGTTGCTGAACTTGCCAGGGACGGCGGCGGTGGATCCCGGGTCGTGGCAGGTGGGGTCGGGTGATGGTGAGATTGGGGTGCGTCTTCGTCTGATCCGTAGCTGTTCGAAACAATGTCCGCGACTGTACAGGGAAGGTGAATCCGCAGGTTAGAGCGATCCACCGAACGCACCCGGCCAATGGCGGACCGCCCTGAATGAGACCCAAACTGAGCCCCTCCATCCGCGCGGCGCCCTCCACGAGTAGGCGGAGGGGATTGTTCGTTCGGATTCTGATCGGCTGGATGTCCGGGCGTCGAGCACCTGATTCTGGGTCAGGTGTTTCTCGCCCATTCCACCAGTGGAGGGGATCACCGATCTTGCACGCTGGGGCTCGTGTGGCATCTCATCGGCCTGGCGCCGCCCGACCACGCGGCCCAGGGGCAGCACACGACGGAACGGCTGCGTGCACCGCGTGGCTCTGCCCCTGAGCCGCCGTGTGGTAGCCCTTATGGGAGGTCGGCGGGATGCCCCCGTGCCCACCACCCTGCCCGCCCCGGCTCGGCCTCGGCGAGGCTGTGCCTGGGCCATCCCGGAGGCCGGCCCGCCCCCGGCGAGGGCATGTTTTGGTTGGGGCGGTGTTGCGTTTGCTGATGTAGCGCCGCTGGGAGAACGCCGACCAGGGCCTTAGTGGATGAGACGGCCGGTGGCCTGCGGGAACGTGGGGTGACATTGGTCAACGTTGGGTAGCGTCGGGTGCTGCGGCTTGTACCCAATTTGTACCGGTGCCGTTCCCGGACCTGGAATGATCATTTCAGTGGGAACGTTGATCGACCGTGCGCCCGCAGGCATGGAGTTGCTGCGTACCGCTGATTTGCGGCTGAGTGTCGGGTGTGGATCTACCCGTATGTATTGATGCTTATTCACGCGGTCCGGTAGAATTGTAGTCCGATGACGGCGCTGATGGTGTCGGTGAAGGTTGCGAGTGGTCGGCGGTAGTCGGTGTGGAGGATTCTCCAGGTCTTCAGGTTCGCGATCGTTTGTTCGATTCTCCAGCGGATTTTGTTGATGGCGGTGTTGAACTCCTTCTCCCAGTCGAGAAGTTCACGGTGTGGTGGTTTTCTGATGGGAGTGATCATGTCGAGGCCGAGGTAGTCTTTGTCGCCGATCCAGTTCTGGGTCTCGACCCCGTCGAGGACGCCCGAGAGGCGCAACGCGGCGCTGTCGTGGCGGCAGCCCTCGACGGGGTCGGAGATCCAGCGCAGTCGACCGACCAGGTCGCAGACGACCTGGATGTTCAGGCCGGTCGTGTGGTGCTTGCCGGAGTAGGCTCTGAGTGGTCGTCCCAGCTCCAGCAGCTGACCAAGGTGCCATCGACGATCAGTTGCTCGTCGCTGGGCAGCTCCTCGGCGGTCGGGGTGAACTGACGCATCACCCGTGCCAACACGGGCGTGATCGCCGTGATCGCCCGGGAGGTCGTCGACTGGGACACCTCGTAGTACTCCGCCAGTTCCTGCTGCACGTGATTTCTCCGCAGATAGGTCAACGTGACCGCAACGGATTTGAACAAGCCCAGAACCGGCGGGTAACCGTCGTCACCACCAGAACTTATACCGGTCGCATGAACAAGCGCGCGCAACTCGGCGATCTCATCTTTGCTGAAGCCTGTAGTATAGTACATGCGACGGGCCGTCTTTCGGAGAGCGAATGTTGGAACTCAATTCTCTCGGAATTCGGCCCGTCGTCCTATGCGACACGCCGACGGTAATCCATCATGCCTCGCGTGAATAAGCCTCATTTAGTGACGCCCTTCTGCTGATGGTTTGCTGACGGTGATCACCTGTGAACTTTTGACAACACCGTGCCCGATGCGCGGGACGGCAGGCGGAAGCAGGTAACGATATAGTGCAGGTGACGAAGAGGCCAGTTGCTGTCGTTGGACGTCAGCTCGGGCAAGTGTTCTGGTAGGGCAATTCGGGGATGTAGCGCGTCCACTCGGCGAAATCGAGGCCGCCGCCTGTGAAAGAGCAGGCCCGCTCTACGGCGTGGCCAAAGAGGTCGTTGAGACCCGTGAGATCCCACAACCGCACGGTCCGGTCGTAGCTGGCGGTGGCCAGGGTGTGTCCGTCGGGGGCGAACGCCACCGAGGTCACCGTGCTGGTGTGGCCGGTCAGGGGTGAGCCCAGGGGGCTGGGTCGGGCGCGGTCGGTGAGGTCCCACAACCGCACGGTCCGGTCGTCGCTGGCGGTGGCCAGGGTGTGTCCGTCGGGGGCGAACGCCACCGAAGTCACCGAACTGGTGTGGCCGGTCAGCGGTGGGCCTAGCGGGCTGGATCGGGTGCGGTCGGTGAGGTCCCACAACCGCACGGTCTGATCCGCGCTGGCGGTGGCCAGGGTGTGTCCGTCAGGGGCGAATGCCACCGAGAACACCCCGCTGGGGTGGGCGGTCAGGGGTGGGCCCAGCGGGCTGGGTCGGGTGCGGTCGGTGAGGTCCCACAACCGCACGGTCGCATCATCGCTGGCAGTGGCCAGGGTGTGTCCGTCAGGGGCAAACGCCACCGAGAACACTATCTTGGTGTGGCCGGTCAGGGGTGGGCCCAGCGGGCTGGGTCGGGTGCGGTCGGTGAGGTCCCACAACCGCACGGTCGCATCATCGCTGGCAGTGGCCAGGGTGTGCCCGTCAGGGGCAAACACCACCGAGCCCACCGTGTTGGTGTGGCCGGTCAGGGGCGGGCCCAGCGGGCTGGGTCGGGCGCGGTCGGTGAGGTCCCACAACTGCACGCTCCGGTCGTAGCTGGCGGTGGCCAGGGTGTGTCCGTCGGGAGCAAACGCCACCGAGAACACCCCGCTGGTGTGGGCGGTCAGGGGCGGGCCCAGCGGGCTGGGTCGGGTGCGGTCGGTGAGGTCCCACAACCGCACGGTCTTATCCCAGCTGGAGGTGGCCAGGGTGTGCCCGTCAGGGGCGAACACCACCGAGTACACCACGCTGGTGTGGCCGGTCAGGGGCGGGCCCAGCGGGCTGGGTCGGGCGCGGTCGGTGAGGTCCCACAACCGCACGGTCGCATCATCGCTGGCAGTGGCCAGGGTGTGCCCGTCAGGGGCGAACGCCACCGAGTTCACCGTGTCGGTGTGGCCGGTCAGGGGTGCGCCCAGCGGGCTGGGTCGAGTGCGGTCGGTGAGGTCCCACAACCGCACGCTCCGGTCGTAGCTGGCGGTGGCCAGGGTGTGCCCGTCGGGAGCGAACGCCACCGAGAACAGCCGGCTGGTGTGACCGGTCAGGGGTGCGCCCAGCGGGCTGGGTCGAGTGCGGTCGGTGAGGTCCCACAACCGCACGCTCCGGTCGTAGCTGGCGGTGGCCAGGGTGTGCCCGTCGGGAGCGAACGCCACCGAGACCACCGGGCCGACGTGGTCGGTCAGGGGTGCGCCCAGCGGGCTGGGTCGGGTGCGGTCGGTGAGGTCCCACAACCGCACGGTCTTATCCCAGCTGGAGGTGGCCAGGGTGTGCCCGTCGGGGGCGAACGCCACCGAGACCACCCTGTCGGTGTGGCCGGTCAGGGGCGGGCCCAGCGGGCTGGGTCGGGTGCGGTCGGTGAGGTCCCACAACCGCACGGTCGCATCATCGCTGGAGGTGGCCAGGGTGTGCCCGTCGGGGGCGAACGCCACCGAGACCACCCTGTCGGTGTGGCCGGTCAGGGGCGGGCCCAGCGGGCTGGGTCGGGTGCGGTCGGTGAGGTCCCACAACCGCACGGTCGCATCATCGCTGGAGGTGGCCAGGGTGTGTCCGTCGGGAGCGAACGCCACCGAGACCACCCCGCTGGTGTGGCCGGTCAGGATGCCGGAGTAGCGGCTGGTGGTGAGGTTGGTGACGAGGCTGGCGTGGGTTTCCCCGCTGGGGTCGATGCGATCTGCCGCGAGGCTGAGTTTCACCGCGGTCAGCAGGTCGGAACCGGTGAGGCCGTCGGCTCGAGTGATGAGCAGGCGGGCCGTGGCCACGCGCAGCTGTTCTTGGGCGGTGTGTTGTTGACTGACCGCGATGCCTGCCGCCAGTAGCGCACCACACAGCAGCACGGAGAGCACGGTGATGGCGCGCCTGCGGCGGGAGCGGTCGTGGCGGATGCTGGTGTGCAGGAAGTCGCGGGCGATCGGGCTGATGTCGACTCGATCGGTGACCAGTACTCGGCGGTGTCGGGGCAGCCATCGTGACGGGCTGTGCCGACCTGATGGTGATGCGTTGCCCGCGCCGATTCGAGCGCCGGTGTCGGTGACGGCGGCGGCGAGTTGGCCCCCGCTCCACAACCGCTGGTGCGGATACCCGTTGTCGTGCCATTGGGTGGCGGCCTGCTCGACCGCGCGTCGGGTGCGCAGTGCCGATGCGTTCTCAGCAATCGCCTGGGCCAGCGGGGGCCAGGCGGACAGGAATGCCTCGTGCGCGACGCCGATCACGACGGTGTCGTTGGTGGTGTCGGTGGTGAGCAGTCGCCGCGTGACGAAGGCGTCGAGTTCAGTGACCACCGGTGTCGGCAGGTCCGCGCGGGGGATCCGCCACCGGGTGGGACGGCCCTGCTCATCCACCGTGACCAGTCGCAGCAACCCGGCGATCACCTCCTCACGACTGCGACCCCCAGCGTTGACCGCCTCAGCTAGCGCCGCGTCGGCGTGGCGCATCAGCGCTCCTTGTACCCCGCCGAGCTGGTCGTAGCGGACGCCCGACAGGCATCCACCGCGGGTGATGCCCGCCGCGAGCTGGGCCAGGGTAAAGGCCAGCAGGGGCAGGGCGTCTCCGCTGTCGGTGTCATCGACCAACCGGTCGGCCAGGCCCTCGTCCAGCTCGATCCCGGCCAGCCCGGCGGGCTTCTCGATCACTGCGCGGAGCGCCTCACGGCGTAGTGACCGCAGGGGGTAGATGGTCGTGGACAAGCTCGCCAACCCCGGATCGCTGAGTAGCTGGTCGAGGAATTCCGGGCGCAGGGTGCCCACCACGTGCACCGGGCCGCTCAGCGCCGGGCGCAGCAGCTGGGCAAACCGGTCCCGCTGAGCCGGTGGGCTCTGGGTGAGCAGCTCCTCGACCTGGTCTATCACCATCAGCAGGTGCTGCTGCGGACCGCTGGGGTCGACCAGCAGCAGCTCATCAGCCAGCCCGGTGAGTCCGCTGTCGGTAAGCTGTTGGTAAACCTGCTCTACCGTCCAGCCCAAGCCGATTCGCCGGGCCACCGCGGCCAGTTCCCGGGCCAGCGCCCTGACCGGGTCGGCGCCCGGCAGGATCGGTGCCAGGGTCCGCCAGCCCGGCTCGTCGGCCATCACCGGCAGCAGCCCGGCCCGGATCAGGGAAGACTTGCCGCACCCTGACGGGCCCACCACCAGCAGCGTCGTCCCTCCGGCAGCAGATCGCAGCAGTTCCACCAGGTGTTTGGTCTCCTCGGTGCGGCCAAAGAACACCCGATGCCAGTCGATGTCGAACGGGCGCAGCCCCGGGAACGGGGGACGGTCATCCGGCCAGCCGGTGCCCCCTGCAGCATCGATCCGCCGCAACGCCTCCGCCACCGCGGACCGAGCAGCCACCGGATCCCCCGTCACATCGCTGCACTGAACCTCGGTCAGCAAGGGATGGACGAGACCCGGCTCCACCCGCAGCGGCAGCAACCGGCCACCCCGAGACTGCGTGGCAACAACCTCTGCCGTACACCAGGTAGACGCCAGATACGCCGAGGTCACCACGCACACCACCGCATCAGCCCAGCGCAACCGCTCCACCAGCCGCTGACGCCACAACTCACCCAGCGCGATGCCATCACGCACATCCCGATCGAGGAATACCTCATGACCGGTCTCGGTCAGCCACTGATGCATCTCACAGGCCAGCGCAAGATCCTCACTAGCGTGGCTGACGAATACCCTGGCCACCTACACCTCCCCGCCAGCCACACACCGACAACAGATCATCCAGGGACAACACCGCCACCACCCAGGCCGTGCACTGCACACCCCAGTCCATGCAACGAGCCACTCTGAACCACGCCCGTGCCCCTTGCGTATGAAGGCACAAAGACCTCCCACACAGGCCCCCTCTCCAGCACTGTCGGTCACCCGCCCCGATTCCCATACAGATAAAACTGTCCACGCGACCGAACGGTAGCTGTCAAGTCAAATGAGACAGTGGATCTTACTGGGTTGGCTGTTGCTGGGTGGGTTGGTTGATCCATGCGTGCTCGGGTAGGCATGGTGGGTGGGGTCGGTGGTTGAACCGTTCGGGGTGTTGTGCGTGGGCGCGGTCGAGGGTGGCTTGGCGTCGTGCGCGGATCTGGGTTGCGGTTCCGTAGTGGACTGAGGCTGGGGTGTGCATGCCGATTCCGGAGTGGCGGTGTTCGTGGTTGTAGGCGGGGAAGAATCGGTCGCAGAACGCGCGTGTGTCGGCGAGGCAGCCGAACCGGTCGGGGAAGTCGGGCACGTATTTGAGGGTCTTGAACTGCGCCTCGGAGAAAGGGTTATCATTCGATGTCCGGGGCCGTGAGTGGGATCGGGAGATGCCGAGGTCGATCATCATCTCGGACACCGGTTTCGATGTCATCGAACCGCCTCGATCAGCGTGGATCGTGTGCGGGATGACGAGGTTACGGGCCACCGCCTCGGCGAGGAAATCTTTCGCCACGACCGCGTCCTCGGCGTGGGCGACGAGCCACCCGGTGACATAGCGGGAGAAGATATCCAGCACGACGTAGAGTTTGTACCATTGTCCTTTCTGTGGTCCTTTCAACGCGGTGATGTCCCAGCTCCACACCTCGCTGGGGCCGTGGGCGACCAGCTCGGGACGAACCCGGGGTGGGTGGGTGGCCTGGGTCCGTCGTTCCCTGCTCTGTCCGGCGTCGCGGGCGATCCGATACATGCTCGACTCCGAGCACCAGTAGCGGCCCTCGTCGAGCTCGCGGGCCCACACCTGTGGAATCGCCAGGTCACGGTAGGGCTCGGAGTTCAGCAGCGCCAGGACCCGGGCTCGTTCGTCGTCGGTGATCGTCGAGGGCGGCAGCCCCCGTGGCAGCCAGGGTCCGTGTACCGGTCCCAGCGCTGCCGCCCCGCGCGGGTCAACCCGCCGGTAGTGGGTGGCCCGGGACCGTCCGGTCAACGCGCACGCCACGACAATCGGCACCTCCGCGGCCCGCAGCTCGGTGAACGCGGTGTTCAGGATGTCTTCGGCGGCGTCGGTGGTTGTTGGTCGTCCGCGCTCTCGGACAGCTGCTCCACCAGCGCGTGTGCTTTTCCCATGATGTCCAACGCGGTCCGGGTGTTCTTCAACTCTGCTTCGAGTTTCGCGTTCCGAGCGCGGAGCCGTTCCAACTCGGCGGCCTCCACCGACCTTTTCGGTCGTTTCTCCGACCGCCGGGAATCGGCCACCCCTTCCAGTGCCCCCGCGTCACGGGCACGGGTCCACTCAATCACATGCGACAAATACAAACCCTCCCGGCGTAGAATCGCGCCCTTCTCCCCATTCGGCGCATTCTCATACTCCGTGACAATCGCCAGCTTGTACTCCGGACTAAACGAGCGACGCGATGGACGCGGCGACGGTCCCTCCGCCGACCGCGGCCCCGACGGCGAGGCGACCCACTCCCCTCCGCCACCGCCGGTCGCACCGCCACGCTCCTCCGTTGACACAAACACCAGGATCTCCGATCACGCCCCCTACTGTGAACCGCTGGCACCAAACTGTCTCACTAGATCCTGACAGAGAGGGGAAGCTCGATCACGAAGCGAGCAGCAACGAAGCTAAGCGGCGACGATCGCGGGCGGGCAAGAGACCGGCATCGTCGGTGCTCCCTCGTGAAGCCAAGAACTGTGCTGCCTGGCGCACTCAGCACTGACAGACGCCGTCACCTGCGCTACCACGCTCCCCGGATGCCAGGAGCTGCCGTCCGGCCCGGCCGCGACAAGCACGGCCCGCCAGGGCCGCGCGCAGTGTCGTGGTCCGGACGGACGACCAGATGGCCTACCGCACGAGGTGGATACGCACCGGCGCAGCCGGCAGCCTTGATCCATCAGATCCCATAGAGGCTTATTCGGCAACGCGTTGTGACGTGCTGCGGTGCTGAGTGAGCTAGCGGCGGTCGGCGGTGAATCTGGGGGGAATTGAGACCCATTGAGACTCCCAGAGGCGGGCCGAGAACCTACACCCCTCTGATGACCTGCGCGCCCGAAGAGATTCGAACTCCCAACCTTCTGATCCTTAGGCAGCTGGTCTGCCCGCACTGTGAGTTTCGGACAAGGTATCGCTATGACACGCGGGAGGTGGACTCGTCGTGGCGGCATCTGGATCTGTGTGGTCGGGTGTGTCGGGTCAGGGTGCGTCGGCGGCGGTTGCGCTGCCCGGAGCACGGCGTGGTTGCCGAGGGGGTGCCGTTTGCGCGGCCGGGGTCGGGGTTCACCAGGGATGTCGAGCAGATGGTGGCGTGGCTGGTCACGAAAGCCGATAAGAAGACGATTGGTGAGTTCATGCGGATCGGGTGGCGCACGGTGGGGGTGATTGCACAGCGTGTGACCGCCGATGAACTGGATCCTGAACGGCTGTCCGGGTTGGTGGATATCGGGGTCGATGAGATCTCGTGGAAGAAGCATCACCATTACCTGACGTTGGTGTCGAATCACGTCACCGGGAAGATTGTGTGGGGGAAGGCCGGGAAGGACACCGAGACGTTGAATGCGTTCTTCGACGAGGTGGGTGAGAAGGAAACCGAGGGAATCGAGGCGGTGTCGATGGCTCTGGGTCCTGCGTTCGCGAAGTCGGTCCGTACCCGCGCCCCGGGTGCCACGATCTGCTTCGATGCGTTTTATGCCGACCTCCGGATTATGCCGATGTCCGGCCGATAGGTGCTGGTGGTGGCGGTGCCCGCGGTGGTGAGGTCGGCATAACCACAGGTGCTCCAGGAAGGCGAGTAAGGGCGTTGGGGGGCGCGGTACCCCCCAGACTTGGGTTCGGGGGCATCGTTCGAGCCACGGCCTGCTGTTCGAGGGAGAGGTCGACGCGCAGGCAGATTTGGGTGGCTGGTCTCGATGTCTCGTGAGCAGTCATCGTTGCCTCCTTTCTCCGAGAGCGCGATCTGAAGAAGGAGGTCTCACCCACACAGCCCGGATTATGCCGACTCCATAGCCCTCGTCCACTCTTCTGACCAGGGTAAACGGCGTGTGCACTCTGCCCGGTCGGCATAATCCGGAGGTCGGCATAAAACGCGTTATGTCGACGTCGACATAACGCGTTTCACCTGGTCAAGCTGGTCACCGAGGCTCTGGACGCGGTACGTCGGCAGGTGTGGCAGTCAGCCCGGCGGCTGCGGGACAAGACCATCGCGAAGAAATACAAAGGAGCTCGCTGGGCGCTGCTGAAAAACCCCGATGACCTCAACGCCGACCAGACCGGCACGCTACGCGAGATCAAAAAATCCGGTGGAGCACTGTGGCGGGCCTACCAACTCAAGGAATCCTTCCGTGCGGTGTTCGCTGGGGACCTGGACACCGACACGTAGCTATTCAGCAGGCCCGGGACGGGAGTGGCTGCTGAGCTGTCTGTGAGGGCTGCGGTGTGTCGGCTTGATCTTTGTTGGCTGATGCTGATCATGTGGTGGTGTGTCCGGCGGTCCGGCTGCGAGCCTTCCCACCTCGGTGGAGGAGCTGCGCGCGCTGGTCGTGGAGTTGGCGGAGGCCAACGCGGCTCTGCGGGAGGTGATCGCGGCCAAGGATCACCAGATTGCTGCTGCGGAGCGGCGGATCGCGGAGTTGGAGCGGCGGCTGGGTGCCGACTCGTCGACCTCGGGTCGGCCACCGTCGTCGGATTCGCCGTATCGTAAGCCGACGCGGCGTTCCTCGCGGAGATCCTCAGGGCGCCGGCCGGGTAAGCAGCCCGGAGATCCGGGATCGACGATGCCGCTGGTGGATGACCCGGATGAGATCATCATCTGCGATCCGGGCTGCTGCGGGAGCTGCGGTGCGGATGTGTCGGGGGCGCCGGTGCTCGGAGTGCAGCGCTGGCAGGTGGTGGAGGTGCCCCCGCCACCGGCGCCGCGGGTGACCGAGTACCAGATCCTCACCAGGGCCTGTCCCGGGTGCGGGGGTCGGGCCGGGCGGGGCTGCGCCGGGGTGTGCGCCCGCCCGTGTGCAGTATGGGCCGCGTGTGCTGGCCCGTGCCGCGGAGCTGGTGTGTGCTCATTACCTGCCGGTGGCCCGCGCCGCGCACCTGATGCGCTCGATGCTCGGGGTGGGGGTCTCGACCGGTTTTGTGGCCACCATCCGGCATCGGGCCGCCCAGCTGCTGGAGTCCACGTTCCTGCCCCGGGTACGCGAGCTGCTGCGCGGCGTGGGGGTGCTCCACGTGGATGAGACCCCCGGCCGTGCCGCGGGTGGGCTGGAGTATGTGCATGTCGCAGCCACCCCGTTTCTGACCGCGATGCACACCGGCGGGCGCAGCGCTGCCGACATCGACGCCGGGGCCATCCTGCCTGGGTACACCGGCACCATCGTGCGCGATGGCTACGCCGGCTACACCCACCTGATCGACGCGCACCACGCTTGGTGCGGCGCGCACCTCCTTCGTGATCTTCGCGCGATCCACACCGCCGACCCCGAAACACAGCTGTGGGCGACCGCGATGGCCACCACTTTGACCGAGGCGAACACCGCCGTCGCAGCCGCCCGCGCCGCCGGGCAGACCACCCTGGACCCCCAGACACCGGCCACCATCCGCAACCGCTACCACGGCGCCACCGCCCTGGGCATCACCACCAACAGCGCCCGCGCCGGACCGCTGGCCGCCGACGCGCTGACACTGGCCCAGCGCTTCCGCACCCACGAAGACATGATCCTGCGCTTCGTGGTCGACCTTGCCGTGCCCTTCACCAACAACCAAGCAGAACGCGACGTCCGACCCGTCAAAGTCCAGCAACGCACCTCCGGCGGCGCCTGGCGCACCCTGCAAGGACTCACCGACTTCGCCATCGTGCAGTCCTACCTATCCACCGCCACCAAGTGGGGACTAGACCACTACGACATCCTCTACCAACTGTTCACCACCGGAGCCTGGCTACCACCAGCGGCCCAACCCTGCTGAATAGCTACACCGACACCACCAACACCCTCCTCGACCGCTGGTGTTTGAAAGCACAACGCAGCCGAATCCCAGAATTCGTGAAAACAGCCGGGACTATCCGGAAACATCGAGACGGCATCACCGCCGCCATCGACCGTGGCCTGTCCAACGGACGCCACGAAGGACTGAACAACAAAGTTCGACTCATCATCCGACGCGCCTACGGCTTCCACACCGCCGAAGCTGCCCTGGCCACCGTCATGCTCGCCTGCGGGCCCGTCAACCTCCACCTCCCCTACCACACCCCCACCACCCACATGTAGAGCAGTAGAGCCCTTTTTTGGTGCCGGCATGACTCTGGTCTTTCAAAGGTTTAGAGTCGCCATCAGTCGGTGGCTTAGCTTGCATAGACATAGAGCTCCTGCCGACCGGTGTGGCGGGCCTCCAGGCGGGTTGCCCGAGCGGCCAATGGGAGCGGACGGTAAATCCGTCGGCTGATGCCTTCCAAGGTTCGAATCCTTGACCCGCCACACCAGCCAAAACGGCCCCTGACCAGTAGGAACATGGTCAGGGGCCGATCTTTGGTCTGTCCGGTGGTGTCTGGTTCTGACCGGGCGTCTACGGGTAGCTGTGCCGAATACGTGCCGAAGCTCCGGAAACCCGCACAACCGCCCCCCATCCCCGCCCAGCAACGCCGACACGCCGGAAGCATCGATGTGGAGCGCCCGCAGGACGAACAACGTTGACATCGGCGACGGTCGTGTTTGGTCCCACAGTGTGTTGCCGAATTCCCCTTTATAGGGATCAAGCGCGCCGCCAGCGGCGGCGCGTACTTCACTTCGTGACGTAACCGTTTGGCCGTGCGGCCGGGACCACGACGCTGCGCGCGGCCCTGGCGGGCCGTGCTCGGTCGCGGCCCGGCCGGACGGCCTCGGCTCCAGGTATCGAGGAGGGCTGCACCGCGAACCACAGCCTCAGCCAGCGATGAGCGCCAGGCTGCCCAGTCGTTCACTCCGACGAGGAAGCCACCGACGACGCTGGTCTTTACCGGTCGCGATCACCACTGCCCAGGGCAGCTCGCTTTGTGATCGACCTCCGGTCGTTTGGATGGTGTCTCTCGTATGGGAATCTGGCCGGGTGACCGAGGGCGGCACGGCGCGGTCGGTGGCGGTGCTGTGCCCGGATTGTTGCTCGTTGGCGGACGGCTAGTGGGAGAGGAGCAGGTGGCCAGGGTATTCGTCAGCCACGCCAGTGAGGATCTTGCGCTGGCCTGCGACGTGCATCGGTGGCTGATCGAGACCGGCCACGAGGCATGCCTCGATCAGGACCTGCGTGATGGCATCGCGGTGGGCGAGCAGTGGCGTGGCCGGTTGCAGGAGCGGTTGCGCTGGGCTGATGCGGTGGTGTGCGTGGTGACCTCAGCTTATCTGGCGTCCACCTGGTGTACGGCCGAGGTTGCTGTCGCGCAGTCGCGGGGCAGCCGGCTGCTGCCGTTGCGGGGTGAGCCCGATGTCACCCATCCACTGCTGACCGAAGTCCAAGACACCGGTGGGGTGCGGGACCCGGTGGGGGCTCGGGCTGCGGTGGCCGAGGCGTTGCGGCGGATCGATGCTGCCGGGGGTGCCGGCTGGCCGGATGATCGTTGTCCGTTCCCGGGGCTGCGCCCGTTGGACATCGACTGGCACCGGGTGTTCTTCGGCCGCGCGAAGGAGACTAAGCAGCTCGAGGAGTTCCTGCGATCCGCTGCTGAGGGGACGGCGCTGCTGGTGGTGGGCCCGTCAGGGTGCGGCAAGTCCTCGCTGGTCCGGGCCGGGCTGCTGCCGGTGATGGCCGGTGAGCCGGGCTGGCGGACCTTGGCGCCGATGCTGCCGGGTGCTGACCCACTCGGGGCGCTGGCCCGGGTACTGGCTGGATCAGCACGGCGGATCGGGTTGGACTGGACGATGGAGTATGTCCACCACCGGTTCGAGAACAGCGGGTTGACCGGGCTGGCTGATGAGCTGCTGCTGGCTGACCCTAGCGGTCCGCAGCAGCACCTGCTGGTGGTGGTGGACCAGTTCGAGGAGCTACTGACCCAGACCGCCCCCGCGGAGCGGGACCGGTTTGTGACGCTGGTGCGCTCGGCGCTGACCGGTCCCGTGCAGGTGCTGGGCACCCTACGGCCAGAGTTCCTCGACCAACTGCTCGGTGACCCGGGGTTGGCCAACCTGTCCACGACCATTTACCCCCTACGGCCGCTGCGCCGCGAGGCGCTGCGCGCGGTGATCGAGAACCCCGCCCAGCTGGCCGGGATCGATCTGGACGAGGGCCTGGCCGACCGGTTGGTCGAGGACACCGACAGCGGGGAAGCCCTGCCCCTGCTGGCCTTCACCCTGTCCCAGCTCGCGCAGGGCGTCACCCGCGGCGGAAGCCTGTCCAGTACCCGCTATGACCAGCTCGGCGGGGTACAGGGGGCGCTGATTCGCCACGCCGACGCGGCACTGGCCCACGCCGTCCACGCTGGAGGCCGTAGCCGCGAGGAGGTGATCGCCGGGTTGCTGCGGCTGGTCACCGTGGACGAACAAGGCCGTCCCACCCGGTGGCGGATTCCCCCGCGAGGACCTGCCGACACCGGTGGTCACCGAGCTCGACGCCTTCGTCACGCGGCGGCTGCTCACCACCGACACCACCAACGACACCGTCGTGATCGGCGTCGCCCACGAGGCATTCCTGTCCGCCTGGCCCCCGCTGGCCCAAGCGATTGCTGAGAACACGTCGGCCCTGCGCGCCCGACGCGCGGTCGAGCAGGCCGCCGCACAATGGCATGACAACGGCTACCCACGCGAGCGGTTGTGGAGCGGGGGCCAACTTGCCGCCGCAGTCACCGACACCGGCGCCCGACTGTCCGCGGGCAGCGCATCACCATCACAACGGCACAGCCCGTCACGAGGGCTGTGCCTACGACACCGAGTGCTGGTCACCGATCGAGTCGACACCAGCCTGAGGGCCCGTGACTTCTTACACACCAGCGTCCGCTACGACCGCTCCCGCCGCAGGCGCGCCCTCACCGTGCTCTCCATACTGCTGTGTGGTGCGCTGATAGCAGCAGGCATCGCGGTCAACCAACAACATACCGCCCAGCAACAGCTACACGTTGCCACCGCCCGCCTGCTCATCACCCAAGCTAACAGCCTCGCCGGTTCCGATCCGCTCACTGCGGTGAAACTCAGCCTCGCGGCCCATCGCATCAACCCCAGCGGGGAAACCCACGCCAGCTTAGTCACCAACCGCACCACCACCCTCTACTCCAGCATCCTGACCGGCCACACCAGCGGGGTGTTCTCGGTGGCGTTTGCCCCCGACGGGCACACCCTGGCCACCGCCAGCTACGACCGGACTGTGCGGTTGTGGGACCTGAGCGACCGCGCCCACCCCAGCCCCCTGGGCCCACCCCTGACCGGCCACACCAGCGAGGTGTCCTCGGTGGCGTTTGCCCCCGACGGGCACACCCTGGCCACCGCCAGCAACGACCACACTGTGCGGTTGTGGGACCTGAGCGACCGCGCCCACCCCAGCCCCCTGGGCCCACCCCTGACCGGCCACACCAGCGAGGTGTCCTCGGTGGCGTTTGCCCCCGACGGGCACACCCTGGCCACCGCCAGCAACGACCACACTGTGCGGTTGTGGGACCTGAGCGACCGCGCCCACCCCAGCCCCCTGGGCCCACCCCTGACCGGCCACAACGCTGCGGTGTTCTCGGTGGCGTTTGCCCCCGACGGGCACACCCTGGCCACCGCCAGCAACGATGCGACCGTGCGGTTGTGGGACCTCACGGGTATCAACGACCTCTTTGACCACGCCGTGGAGCGCGCCTGCTCTTTCACGCGCGGCGGCCTCGGTCCCGACGAGTGGACGCGCTACATCCCCGGATTGCCATACCAGAACACTTGCCCGAGCTGACGTCCAATGGCAGCAATTGGCCTCTTCCACCGTCGTGCTGTCTGCGTGCTGTAACGAGGGGTCAATAGCGGTTACCTGCGGCACGCCAAGGTCCAGACCAAGCGCAGGTCAGTGGGTATTACCTGGCACGGTAGTGAGATTCCCAAGCTCTAGATCAAACACAGGTGCCTCCGGCGGGCCTCGCTCCAGGATGGCTCCAGGGCCGGGCACGGATAGTGGTGGGTCACCTGGGGGAGTGGGTATCCCGTCGCGTCGGCGCCGGAGGCGTAGCGGTTCGGGGGGTAGGGGTCAAGATCGTTCAGCCGCTGGGTGCTCCATCTTGACCCCTACCCCCCGAACCGCTCCGAGACAAGCTCGCCGACGCGACGGGATACCCCCTCCCCGCCTCTCCCATCCTGCGGCAAGCTAATACCCGCCGTGCCATTAGCGTGCCATAAGCATCGGTCAACCACGGTTAATAGCGGGGCACCTGTGACCCGGCTCGACCACCGAACGAGGCCCCTGACCGCACGTTAGGCTCAGCCTTCCAAGCTGGCCATGCGGGTTCGATTCCCGTCGCGCTTACGAACTAAGGTCTGTCTCGGCGTCCTGACCGAAATCCAGCGGCTTACCATCAGCGCCTACGACTTGAGCAAGGGCAGTTGGCTGAATTTCAATGTCGATGACACGCCACGGCAAGGGTTCCTGCTGGACACTACATGTCAACAGGAAAAAACGTTCTCTCGCTCCGACAAGAAATTCGCCTCCAACCTATCTTGATTCTACCCGCGGTCTTCTCTCAATGATTTTGCACGCCAGTTGGTTCAGATTGAGACGCCGCTTCTTTGGTTCTTGTTCGACTGTCGTAGCTTCGTCGGCCATGTCTTCACAGCGAGGGATGCCAGCTGCTTCTGGCGGTGAGCGATTGCCTCAGGTGTCCAGCCATCGACATCACCAATCTGGCTGGTCAGAACGTAGGGTGAACCGCTGTACGTTTGCCGCTTTGCAGCGAACCCTTGGCTCTTGAGGTTTGAGTTGTTGCTCGCCCGCAGCAGCGCGAGGTTGCCCAAGCGCGTTGTGTACTGGCGCACATTCTCTTCGCTGAAGCCCGGCCAGTTGCCGTCCGGCCTTCGCGGCAGGACGTGTTCCAAGTTGATGACCAGCTGGTCATCGTGCGGGACGAACCACGGCTCGGTTTCGTGCTTCGCGGACATCTCCAGCGACCGGAGGTAGTAGCGTGCGAGCCGCGCGTTAGACACCTTCGCGGTCTCGAACGCCGTCTGGAATTCTGGGTCCGTGGGAGTGAGCGCCGAGAGGTTCCTCTGGAGTTCGTCGGCGGTCTCGATGGTGCCCTCGAACACCTCCTTGGCGGCAAGGGCCAACGGAATCTCAACCGAGCCGCTTCGCGTGTTCGCCGCGATGACGAGCCGCACTCCAAGCGAGATCAGGAACTCGAATGAGCGCGAGGTCTCCTTCTCCTCCATCTTCGCCGCGACCGCGAGGATCAGCGGTCGCATTGGCCGGATCTTGAAGAGGTTGAAGACCTCGATGGCTCGCCGCGCCGCCGGTGGGTAGGCATTCCAGCGCTCATGTTCGGGGTTGAAGGTCGCGACGTAGACGTTCGCAAGGTTCTCCAGCGTGGAAGCGAAGCTCACGGTCGTCTGCTCTGATTTGGCGACGTCCTGAACCCTGTCGTAGACGTCTGCCTCGCGCAGTGGACCCCTCAGGACGATCAGCGCGTGCCGGAGGAAGTTAATCGTGATGTCGTCTTCGTCGGAGGTCTCCAGTGCCCCTCGCATAAGCGACCAGCGGTTCTGAACCTCTGCGATCCGGTCGCCTGAGCGGCTGAAGAGGTGGTTTTTGATGAGATCGGCTTGCGACGTACGAAGGCCTCGGTCGTTGAGGGTTTCGAACATTTTGTAGGCGTCTGCGTCGTTCGGGACCTTCAGCAGGACGATCAGCGCTCGATGCTCGATGAACGAGAGCCAGCGGTTCAGGAAGTCGCCGTGCTCTTTCTCACCCAGCGGGGCAACGAGTTTGCGGACGTGCTTTCGGGCTTCTTCGCAGGCCTCCAGCAGCCGGTGATGCGAGCTGCGTAGCGGTTTGGGATCGTCACCATTGCCGGCCACGATATGGCTGAACAGCTCGTTGTCATCGAGGTTCAGCCTCAGTTTCGGATTTCGGACCCGCCTGCTGCGGTCGATGCCGGTAAGGAACTCGTTGTTGATGGACTCGACCAGAACGTCTTCGTGCTTGCTGGACAGGTAGTCGCGGATCGCCACGAGCAGCAGTGCGGTAGTCGCGAGCCGCTGCTGGCCGTCTACGACCTCCAGGCCCCCATCGTCGCCGCGCGGGATGGTGACGATGGTGCCAAGGAAGTAGGGCCCGTCATCGTTGATAGCCTTCGCAAAGTCTTGAAGCAGCTGTGTGACTTCTCGGTCGGTCCATGCGTACTCCCGCTGGTTCGGAGGGACGTGCAGGCGATACGTTCTCAGGACGCTCCCGAGCCCGAGTTCCTCGAAAGCGATCTGGCTCTTGGTCTTAGCCATCCCGGTCACTCAACGAGACGGGCGCCACGAACGGGATCTTCTGGCCGGCACTTTCGAGGTCTCGGATCGCCGCGAGCCGCAACCGCTCCCTTACCCAAGACGACATCGGAATGCCGGCTAGGTTCGCGGCCGCCTGGAACCCCTGCTTCTCTTCGTCGGTTAGCCTGATCTGAAGTACCCGCGCCTTCGCCACGCCCGTACTGTACTGCAACTTGCAGCACGAAATCAAGCCTAGGTTTCAACTGTACTGCAAAACGCAGTACAGTTGAAGGTGAACAGGCCGCCCGATAAGCGCGGCCACGCTGGGCAAACGTACACCCTAGGCCCTCGTAGCTCAGGGGACAGAGCACGTCGGGTGCTCCTCTCACCTGGCGCCCTGGCCGGGGGCTCTCCAAGGCAAGCTTGCTAACGCGACCGAATCTCCAGTTCGGCACTCGCCTGCCTGCAAGACGGCCACCATGATCACCTCCACCCTTTACCTACCCGAAACAACCGCCAACATCCAGCACCAGCACGCACCAATCAGAAACGTCTGCACTGGTCAAAAGGGATATCCAGGAATGATCGGCACTGTCCGGTAGTAACATCTGGTAATCGCTAGGTCGCAGGTCCGCCGTTCCCTTGGACCGACATTGTCCACACCGGACCGACGCGATCAAGGGTGATGAGGTAGACGTACCGGTGTAATGAGATTCGGGGCTCGCCGCATCTCCCACGCCACCACGGGCGAAGGTCTCGGCGGGGCAACAGGAGTCCTGGTGGTCTCGTCTTTGGTCTCATCCGCATGCGTTCGTCCGCGTTCAGCGGCGTTCGGATCAGTGCTGCGACACAGGTCACGGACGCGGGCGGGGCTTGGTGGACTCGCATCCTCAGCCCTGAAAATCAGAAGGTCGGCGCTTCCCGCTATGAGGAAGAACCCTCGACGTAATCGCCCGGTTCGTCAGATGAAGTGATCAAGGTGAGGTAGGGCTTGTTAGGACGGCCCCGAGAGCGCCACCGGGCCTGGCCAGGGAAAATACAGGTGACCACGAAACCTAGCCAGCTAAAATTATTGGGCGCATTCGGCTGTCCTGGATATAGCCCGAGAGCTATTGATGTTGCAACATCATCGAGGAGGTGTGGGCGGGGATCTTCGATGTGGATCAGTCCACAATCTCGCGGTACATCACGTTCCTGACGCCGCTGATCGATCAGGCTACCACGGAGTTCAGGCCATCTGCGGAGGAGGCAGCGGAGGCCACCAGGGGCGCGATCGCCCTGGTCGACGGCACGTTATGGCCGTGCTGGTCCTGGGCCGGCGAGCGTGAGCTGTGGGCTGGGAAATACAAGACAACCGGGCACGGGTCGCTGATCGTCACGAATCTCACCGGCCGTGTCACCTTCGTGTCCGAGCCGGTTGCGGGCAACCAGCACGACATGGCCAAACTGACCGGATCGGAGTGCGAGATGATCCTCAAGCTGGCAGGCGATGTGATCGGCGACAAGGGATTCATCGGACCTGATTACATCATCACTCCGGTTCGCAAGCCGAAAGCCGTGACCTGTCCATGAGCGAGCATGATTACAATAACCAGATCAGCTCGCTGCGTGCGCCCGTCGAGCGAGCGGTCGCCAACCTGAAGGTATGGCGGATTCTCTTCACGGATTACAGAAGGCCACTGAAGACCTTCTTGTCTTCGTTTCGGGCCGCCATCGGCCTGTACTTCTTCAAGGAGGCTTTTGCATAAAACTCATTGACTTAGTTAGGTACAGGGCGGGTTGTAGGGAAGGTCGGGGATGTACTGCTGCCATTGCTGGCGGGTGAGGTTGCCGCTCGTGGCGCAGATCCTTCGGATGGCTTGGTCGAGGTTCATTTCCCACAGCCCCACCGTGTTGCCGGCGCTGGTGAGGGTTCGGCCGTCGGGGCTGAATACCACTGGGCCGATGACGTCATTCTGGATGGTGAGTTCGCCCAGAGGAGCCGGATGGGTCGGATCGGTAACGTTCCAGAGCCGGATCGCATCGCGGCCGGAGCTGGCGAGAGTGTGGCGGTCGGGGCTGAACGCTACCGAAGTGGCGGATTCGGGGTGACCAGTCAGTTGGGGCAGGGGCGTGGGGTGGGCGGGGTCGGTGACATTCCACAGCCGGATCGTCGGTTCGATGCCGCCGCTGGCGAGGGTGCGGCCGTCCGGGTTGAACACCACCGAGGTGACATAGCCGGGTTTCGTCAGTTGGGCTAAGGGTGTGGGGTGGGCGGGGTCGGTGACATTCCACAGCCGGACCGTCTGGTCGACGCCGCCGCTGGCGAGGGTGCGGCCGTCGGGGCTAAACGCCACCGAATTGATGTGGGCGATGTGGCCGGTCAATTGGGGTAGGGGCGTGGGGTGGGCGGGGTCGGTGACATTCCACAGCCAGATTGTGCCCTCGCCGTTGCCGCTAGCGAGTGTACGGCCGTCGGGACTGTATGCCATCGAGAAGATGACACAGTAATTGTAGGCGCCATCGATGTTATCGGGGCAATTGGCGGCGGCGGTGAGGGGTGGACCCAGGGCTGTGGGGTGGGTGGGGTCGGTGGCATTCCATAGTTGGATCGTGCCGTCACCTTTGGGGTTGCTGTTGCCACTGGCCAGGGTACGACCATCCGGACTGAATGCCATCGACTCGACGTAACTGGCAGCGGTTAGTTGGCCTGAGAGCGTGGGATGAGCAGAGTCGGTGACGTTCCACAGCCGGATCGTGCCGTTGATTTCGGGGCCGTAGCCACTGGCGCTGGCGATGGCAAGAATACGACCGTCAGGACTATATGCCATCGACGTGACATGGTCGGAACCGAGGGTGGTCAGTGGTGTGTATGCGCCAGCGACCAGTCCCAGGTAGACATCCGGGTCACGGGTATAGATATCCGGAATCTGTCGCATGCGGTAGACGACGAGGGAGAGTTTAGCGGCGAGGGACTGGTCGGTGCCCCGCAATCGAGTGGCGTCGCCGCTGACTTGTCGGAGGACGGCGTCGTCACGCTGTGCTTGCGCGGTGGCGCGTTGTTGGACGGCGACGACCGCAGCCACGAGCGCCGCGATCAACAGCACTGCCAAGGTGGCAACGCCACCACGAGCCAGCCGCATGGTGCGGCGGTGCTGGCGGATGTGCTCACCTACCAGATCGTCCTTGGGAACCTCACGCACGGCCGCGGCGACGTCGGCCACACATTCCCGCAACCGGGGGTTGGACTGATCCACCTGGTCCACGTCGTGCAACCAGCGCAGGTCCACCCAGCGCGGTTCCTCGACGAAGGCGCCGCGCAGCGCGGGTGGCAGAGCCGCTGTCGCCCCGTCACCGTGTCCGGCGTCATCGGCCCAGGCGAACTCGCCCTCGGTGAGCACCACGAGCAACCGCTGCGGCGACTTGTTCGCCAGCCACCACGCGACCTCGCGGTTAACCCACGGTGATCGTGCCGCCTCCGGCGAGGCCATCAGCACCAGCCAGGTCGAGGAGGCTAACGCCGTCTCGATGGAGGACCACAGGCCTGGGTTGGCAGACAGGTTCGTGGTGTCCCGGAAGACCCGCAGGGCCCGCGGTCGATACCAGGGTTTTGCAAACCGCTCCAGCCCAATCTGCAGCGCCGGTGCGAGGGCACCGTCCAGGGCGTGGCTGTAGGAGATGAATGCGTCATATCCCGACGTCGCACCACGAACACCGTCCCGGTAGCGGGGGTACAGGTCCCGGGCGGCTTGGTTCATGCGGACCTGACCAGAAGCCTGTGCTTCCAGGCGAACAGGGTCCCCCGCAGGCTGCGGTATCGACTCATCCGGGGGCCGCTCCCCGGAGGCATCCATCGATCACTCCCCAGTTGTGACGTGCAGATCCCGGCCCGCTTGATTCACCAGACTGTGGCCGAACGCCGTGGCCTGCATGGTGATCGTGGCATCCTGCTGGGGATCGGCGTCAGCCAGCGCCGAATGCAACTGCGCTATTACCCGCCGCAACTCATCGGCCAGCTGCGGGTCGGCAGCCACCAAGCGTCGCAGCCGGCCCTGCCACTCCCCTACCAGAGCCTGCTCGGCCTGCTCATCCCCGACCTGCCGAACAGCAAGTACCTCAGCACGGGCCTCCTCCAGCTCCGCTTGCACGGTCTCGGCCCGCTCCCGATGCACCCGACGCCATAATCCGCCGATCGCGCTCTTAGCCTTCTCCCACGCCGTCGTCGCCAGCAGCTTTACTACCGTGGTCGCCGCCGTTGACGTCAATGCAGCCAGTTCTGGATCCACGTCATCCACCTTGCCCACGATCGGCGTCTGGTTACCACGACTCACCGTAGACCACAGGATTGGGGCAAATCGTCCGCCCGTCTCGTGGTTCATCGAACATCCTTGGTGGCTCCCGAGGGGCGACTGAGCGGCGTAGCAGGTGGAGAGCATGTCCGGTTGTTATCTGCGCACGGACCTTGGGCAGCGCTGAAGATTCCGATCATGTACAGCCTCTAGCTGCGCACCATGCACCAAGGTCGGGCAGACTCGCCCGACCCATTCGGCACCATCATCGAACTCGACAGACCCTGACCCATCGACCTACAGCGGCCTGCCCGACCTCTCGGAAGCAGCGATCACTTCGATCCCACAGGTGACAAATAGGTAACAAAATGGGATACTGCTATGGCACTGTTACGCACTCACAGGCCGACCCGGTAGACGCCGGGTTTGCGTTCGTCGAGGTGCCGCAGTACTCGGCGAGCCTTGGCGATCTCGGCGGAGACGTCGAGATCGGCCGTCGCGATACCGGCCTTGGCCCAGGTGCGAGCCAGGATGTCCCCGCCGGGGCCGACCACCTTCGCCTGCCCGAGGAAGCGCAGTTCGCCCAGCACACCGGTCTGGTTGGACGAGACCAGTACGACCTGGTTCTCCGCCGCTCTGGCCTGGTCGTAGAGGTCGAAGAGCCGAGCCTGGCGATCTTGCGCCATGCGTGGTGCGCGATTGGTGAGGCTGGTCGGCCAGGCCGACAGGCAGGCCAGCACGTCGGCGCCATCGAGCGTGAGGGTGCGGCCCGATTCCGGGAAGGTCTTGTCGTAGTCGATTAACATGCCGATCCGCCCCACCGGGGTGTCGAATGCGCCGAAACGCTCACCCGCCGAATACGCGATCGACTCCCCGGCCGGCTGGTGCACTTTGCGATGGCTGCCCAGCACCCCGTCGCCATGCACACACAGCGCGGTGTTGTAGCGCCGATCCCCGTCGGCTTCGCAGAAACCGAAGCACACCACCATCTCCGCAGCCAGCGACGCCACCTTGCGGACGTGCGGGTCGTCGAGCTCCAGCGCGGGCGGCAAGGCAGTCGGATCGGGTCTGCGCAGGTCACCGAGGTAGCCGCCGAGCGCGGCGTCCGGGAGTACCAGCAGCGACACCTGCGACCGGCGGGCGTGCTCGATCAGCGTGGCGATCCGCGCCAGGTCGAAGTCGAGATCACGGCCGAACTTCGCGGCCACCGCGCCGATCCGGATCGCAGCCATCTCAGCTCTGTTGGGTCACAGGTCCCGCACCCGGGGCGGTCCTGTCGAGTCCGGAGTAGGCGTCTGGGCGGCGATCGTGAAGGTGGGCCATCGACCGGCGGGCCGCCCCCAGTGCCGCCGCGACGTCCACCTCGGCGATCGCCAGACCTGCCCGCACGCCTGTGCCAGCCAGGATGTCACCGCCGGGGTCGACGACCTTGGCGCTGGCGACGAATCGCAGCGACCCGAACTCACCGGACTGGTTGGCCGACAGCCAGAGGATCTGGTTTTCCAGGGCCCGGGCTCGGTCGAACAGGTCGAACCGGCGCTTCCAGCGGTCCTGCTCCAGGTCAGGCGCCGCCTTGGTGCTGCTGGCCGGCCACGCGGACAGGCACATCACGATGTCGGCGCCGTCCAGCGCCAGCGCCCTGGCGGATTCGGGGAACGCCTTGTCGTAGCAGATCATCATGCCCAGCCGCCCCACCGGAGTGTCGAAGGCGGCGAACCGGCCACCCGCGGCGTAGCTGGCGTCCTCCCGAAGTGGTTGGTGCACCTTGCGATGATGGCCCAGCACGCCGTCACCGGTCACGCAGATGGCGCTGTTGAAGAGCTGACCGGGACCCTTCTCGCAGTACCCGACCGCCACGACCATCTCCCCCGCGAGCCGGGCCAGCGTGCGGATCTCCGGGCCGTCCGGGGACAGCGGTGGCGGCGGTCCGGCGGCGCCGTTGAGGTCGGCCAGGTACCCGCCCAACGCAGCCTCGGGCAGGGCAAGCAGGCGCACCCCGTCGGCCCGGGCGGTGCCGATGATTCGCTCGATCTGAGCGAAGCCGGCTGCCAGGTCCCGGTCGAAGTTCGCCGCGGCGGCGGCCATCCGGAGGGGACTCATGCCGCTCCCAACCCCGTCACCGTATCTGTGATCACTTCGGTGAGCTCCCCGTCCGGCCAGCGCAGCGCCACGCCACGGCCGGCCACGAGCTCACCGCAGTCCGCACTGACCGCCGGAGATGCCGGGGGCACCGGACGGTCCGCCTCGTCGGCACTGAGCATCCCGAACCCGGGGAAGCAGGTGAACCAGTCGCCCACGGTGGCCTGCGCCGGCCTGGGCACCGCGGAGACCTCGAGCACGGCCCGGCAGCAGCTGGCTTCGGCGAGCATGCCCACAGTGCCGGCCAACCCCGCCATCGAGACGTCCTTGGCGGCGGCCGGACGGGTCACGGCTATCGAGTCGAGCATCGCGCGCAGCTCGGGAGTCCGGCGCTGCGTGCTGGAGTCCCATTGGCGACCGGCGTACCCGGGCCGCCACCCACCCGCCGTGTCCACGGTGAGCCGGATGCGGTGACCCGGGCGGCCACCACCGCCGCGGATCGGATCCGCCGCGCGGCCCAGCGCGGTCACCGACAGCGCGGCGGGCACGCCGAGCTGGGTGTGGCCGCCGAGCACCGGCACGTCATAGGCCTGGCTCGCGCGGCGCAGCCCGGCCAGTACCCGGCTGGCGAAGGACCGGTCCCGCGCTCCCAGCGCGTCGAGCACGCCGACCGGTGTCGCGCCCATGGCGGCCAGGTCGTTGACGTTGACCAGCACCGAGCACCACCCGGCCCACTCCGGGTCGCGCTCGACCATCGACGGCAGGATCGCGTCGCAGGCAGCCACCAGGTCACTACCGGGCACCGGCGCACCATCATCTCCGACGTAGCCGGCCCCGCCCGGCGCGAGCCCGGACAGCAACCCTCCCAGCTCGGCTTTGGTGGCGGCGACCAACGCGGCGATCCGGCCGATCGGCCAGCGCATCAGCATGTGCGGGGTAGCGGCCACGGTCACCGGGCGCACCGACGTCCAGCCCAGCCGGGTGAAGAACAGCTCGTTGCGGGACTGGACGGTGGCTTCGAAGCGCAGTACCCCGGCACTCTCGGCGTGCGCGCAGGCCGCCCGGACCAGGGCAGCGCCGACGCCCCTGACCGGGCAGCCCGGTTCCACCACGAGCCTGCCGCCGAACCACCAGCCCAGGTCGGGACCGTCGTCGACCGGGCCCAGCCGCACGCCGCCGAGCACGGTGCCCTCGGGGTTGCGGGCGACCAGGACCAGGGTGTGCGGGTGGTCGTCGCGGTCGTCGAGGTCGTGCTCGGTGAACAACCCCTGCCGGTGCACGAACACCCGGGTTCGCAGCCGGTAGTAGGCCCCCCGGGTCGCTGGGTCAGTGGCGGGTTCGATCCGGAACTCGGGCCGGTGCGCTGGTTGGCCGAGCAGCGCTTCGCCCAGCCCGCTGGCGCTGCGGTAGGTCATCGGAGTCGCGGAGTGCACTGTCATGCCCCCGCTGCGGACAGCGCGCCGCACGCTCCGCACGCGGCGCAGCCGGCCCGCTGGTCGGCGCCGATCATGCCGGCCTCGCGCAGCATGGCGGCGACCCGTTCGGTGACGTCACGGACCAGCTCGGCGGGTGGCGCGCCGATGCCGTTGCGGCGGGCGAGTGTGCCGACCATCGGGCGAAACGGCACCACGAACGGGTACACCCCGCGCTCGATCAGGCTTCGCGTGCCGGCGACCAGCTCGTCGGGGTCCTCGCCCAGCCCCACCAGCAGGTAGGTGGACACCCGGTTGCGGCCGAACACCCGCACGGCTTCGTCCCAGGCCGCCTCGTACTCGGCCATCGGCACCGATCCCTTGCCAGGCATCCACCGCCTGCGCACCTCGTCGTCGAGTGACTCGACGTGGATCCCGACAGCGGTCGCACCTGCCTCTTTCACATCGGTGAGAGCGGTGAGATCTCCGGGGGGCTCGATCTGCACCTGGATGGGCAGCCCGGGAACCGCCTGGAGCACCGCCCGCACGCAGCGGACCAGGTAGCGGGCGCCCCGGTCCGGGCCGGCAGTGGTGCCGGTGGTCATCACCATCTGCCGGATCCCGTCCAGCCGCACTGCTGCCTGCGCCACTTCGGCGAGCTGGGCCGGCGTCTTGACGGCGATGGTGGCGCCGGCTCGCAGTGACTCCTCGATCGTGCAGAACCGGCAGCGCTGGTCCTCGTGGTATCTGATGCAGGTCTGGACCACGGTGGTGGCCAGCACGTCGGCGCCGTGGAGGCGGGCGATCTGCTCGTAGGGCACGCCGTCGGTGGTGGCCAGGTCATAGAACCGCGGCCGCGCGACGAGCTGCAGCGACAGCCCGGTGTCCCGCTCTCCGAAGAAGATCCGATCGTCGCGCAGCCGGTAAGGACTGTCCGGGTTGCGCGGCAGCGCGGCATTGGCACCGTCGACGAGCACGTGACCGTCGTCGCTGGGTCCGGCCCCGTCCGGGCGGTGGACCGGGGCGTCCATCCGCACGCCGTGCAAGGCGATGCCAACCCGAGTCGCCAGTCTCCCGGCTGTGGTGTCGGTGCCAACGCGCACTGCCGTCTCCTAGACCATATAGGTGGAATTGATGATCGCGCCCTTACGGGAGTAATGGATCAATGCGTCCTGCACGTCGAGAGGATGGGTCGGGATGACGCCCTCGAGAAGGTCCTCCTCGCGAGCGCCGTGTAGCGAAAGGCCGAAGCGGCAGCAGTACACCTTGCCGCCTTCTTTGAGGAACGTCTTGAGTGAGTCGTTGATGTTGTGCTCGCCGGGAAATGCTGAGTTCCCCGTGGTGGGGAAGCCGCGAGTGGCCAGGCAGTTCAGCGATCCTGGGCCGTAGAAGTAGATCGCCGACTCGAAACCCTTTCGTAACGCCCGGGTGGCCTGCAGGATCGCCACGAAACTGACCGAGGATTCGTGCGCGATCCCGTGCACGAGCGTGAAATACGTCTCGCCGTTCTCGGCCTGATAGTCCGGGAAGACCTTCGTTCCGCCATAGATGTTCGACCCCTCGGGAAGAGACGGGTGCGGGATCTCCTCAAGGCTTTGCCTTTCGATGTCGGTCAGATCGGTCATGTGACGTCTCCTCATCAGTTGGACTTATCCGTAGAGTTCCTCGAACGTGCCGTGGAACACTCGCCTGCCCAGCTCGCCGTCGCCGGTGGCCGCGCGCAGTTTCGCCAGCTCACCGGCGAAATCTCCCCAGGGCTGGTCACTGGCGAACAGGATCCGGTCATGGCCCAGTCCGCGCCGGTCGATCTCGCGGGCCAGCCAGCGCGGGGCGAATCCGATAGACCAGGACAGATCGGTATAAACCCGTTTGCCCGCGGCGATCCAGTCGAAGAACCGTGCGCCGGCCAGCTTGATGTGTCCGCTCATTCCACCCCCGAAGTGGACCAGGTGGATCGCCACCATGTCACCGTAGACATCGACGAGGTGGCCCACCTCGTCGATGTCCGAGCTCCCGCCGGGGGAGGTGTGCACGTGCACCACGAGATCGTGTTGCCGGGCGACGTCGAAGATCTCGTCGAGCTGCGGTGTGCATTCCTGCTCGGTCACCCGGCCACCGAGCAGGAAACTCATCTTCAACGCTTTTACTCCAGGCTCAGCGGCCAGCGCCAGCGCCTTCGCCGTCCGGTCGGCGTCGGTGGGCTTGGGTGAGACCCACAGTGCCGCTCTGATCCGATCGTCGGTGTGGGCTGCCTCCACGACCAGTTCGTTGAACGAGAAGGCGATGTCCGGGTCTGGCACGCCGTAGTTCGGGATGACCAGTGCTCGGTCCGTGCCCTCGGCGTCCAGATCCGAGATCAGCTCGGCGATGGTGGCCCTGGCAGTGGTATCGGGGTGGACCGCGGGGCCGCCGTAGAAGGGGAATTCCGGCAGTACTCCCAGGTGGCGGTGGGCGTCGAAGACGTGATGTGCGGGCATCGCATCACGCCACCGTGCGAGGGGCGACCCACTCGTCGTCCCGAGGGTATGTGCTGGTCGAGGTGCCGGCGATCCACCGGAACAGGTGCTCGGATCGGGTGCCTGTGGTGATGCGCTCGGCCAGGTGAGCGGCGTCGTCGGCCACCCCCGACAGCCGGCCAGAGCCCCAGGTGTGCTGCCAGGGCAACCCGAGGAAATACAGGCCGGGGCTGCTGGTGACACCCCGGTCATGTGTGGGGTAACCGCGGCCGTCGAATACCGGAACCTCGATCCATCGGTCGTCGCGGCCGAACCCGGTGCTCCAGATGAGCGAGGTGATCCCGGAGTCGTCGAGACCCAATCGGGTGGGTTCGCGTTCGGGTGTCCACACCGGCGTGTAACGCGGCTCGGGCGCGGCGTCGATGCGGTGCGCGTCGATGTAGCTGTCGATGGAATCCTTGATGCTCTCCGACACGGCGTCGGCGTGATCCAGGTTCTTTTCCAGGTCCGGTGCGAACCGCACTGTGGCGCCGGTCACCCCGGTTAGGCGCCCGTAGAGCCGCATGCCGTCACGGGCGAAGGCGCGCAGGTCGATGTCCCGGCCGCCGTCGCGTCCGGTGACGTAATGGTTCACCCGGAACCGAACCGTGTCCACATCGGCTAACTCGTCGACCGCCTTGCGGTAGTAACCCACCGCGTCCAGCCAGGCCACCACGTCGCGACCGCGGTAGAACCGAGCTACCCGGGGTGCGCTACCCACCGCGAGATGGACCTGACGGCCGGCCAGGTGCAGGTCCTCGGCGATCTGGCAGCCGGACTGGCCGGTTCCGATCACCAGCACCTCACCGGGTGGCAGCCGGTCGGGGCTGTGGTAGTGCGACGAGTGGATCTGCGTCAGATCGTCGGGCAGCCGGTCGGCCAGCCGGGGGATCAGCGGCACCTGGTACGGCCCGGTGGCCAGCACGACCTGATCGGCGACCAGCTCACCGCGGTCGGTGCCGACCAGGTACCGGCCTTTCCGATCGCGGCACAACCGGGTAGCCGCGACACCCTCGATGACCGGTGGGTCGAAGGACTTCACGTATTCGTCGAGGTAGCGAGCAATCTCGTCGCGCACCATGAAACCGTCCGGATCATTCCCGGAATATGGGAATCCCGGTAGTTGGCACTGCCAATTCGGAGTGACCAGACAAAACGAGTCCCAGCGCCGGTCGCGCCACTCGTGACCCACCCTGTCCCGTTCCAGTACGAGGTGATCGACGCCGCGTTGGGTCAGGCAGTAGCTCATCGACAGGCCGGCCTGCCCACCACCGATAACGACCACTGAGCGGTGCGCACCCTCGAGGTCGCCAGGAGCGCTGTCCTCCGTCGAAGTTTTCGCGCTCAGGACCATGACTTGAATCCTCCACAGTAAGTACCTGACAACTAGGGTTTTCACGGAGTACTCATCACATGATTTCCTGGTGGTACGATGTGTTCTTGCGCTTCCAGTACACGAGGTGATTATTTCCACTTTGTTGCATCCGGAACATGGAAGTGTTGCAAAAAACGCTGTATGTAACAGAACTGTGGCGTAACCCGCGCACTGGCTCGGTGGCCGGCGGATCTGGTCGGCGCATCGCTGCTGGGGGGCTGCTGTCACCCTTGGTCGTGGGTCCTTCGCCCGCGCCCAGCCGGTCGCGGTAAGGATGCTCGACAGACTGACCCTGCATACGAGAGTATGCGATACGATCGTATGTATGCAGGTGGATCGCTTTTCGGTGACGATGGAGACCGACCTCGGAGCAGCCGTGCGAGACGCGGCCGAACGTGCTGGTATGAGCGTCTCGGGTTGGCTGGCCCAAGCTGCGGCAGACCGGCTCCGCAACGATCTGCTCGGTGTAGCCCTCGACGCTTGGGAAGCTGAGGACGGGCCGTTTGGTGACGAGGAACTCGACGCTGCGGCCGCCGCTTTAGGCATCGCCCGTGGATCGCGAGGACACGCCGCGTGAGCCTGGTGCTCGATGCGGGCGCCTTGCTGGCGATCGACCGCCGAGACCGGCGGGTAGGGGCGTTGCTGCGAGTCGCGCAACAGGAGCGGATAGCGGTTCGCACCAGCCCTGCCGCGGTAGCGCAGGTGTGGTGTCACGGTGCACGGCAAGCTCAGTTGGCGCGGATCCTTGCCGGCATAGCGGCTCCGCCGCTGGATCTGGCCACCGGGAAACGCCTGGGTCTGCTGCTTGGTGCCACCAAGAGCTGCGATGTCGTCGACGCGCACATCGCGTCGCTGGCTCAGGCGGGTGATCGAGTGCTGACCAGCGATCCCGACGATCTGCGACGCCTCCTCGACGCACTCCCGGTCGATGCGTCCGTCGTGGCCGTGTAGACGACCAGTGCACTGTCATGGGCCCCGCCCAGGATCAAGCTGGCCGTTGCAGGCCTCGGGACGCTTGTGCGCCCCTTACTCGGCGCGATGGGGTTAGGGGTGCCGGCGCAGGCCGATCCGCCGGGGGCGGTGTTCCCGGGGCACCTGGCCGTTGGTCTCGCCGCCTCGGCGGCGGCGCACTGCTGCGCCGGCCCGGGCAGCGGCGCCGGCCACTCGGCGTCGCAGCGGCGGGCGCAGCCCGAGGCGGCGCATGCTGCGCGCGGTGCGGCGGATCGCCCGGCGCTGGCGGGGTGGCACTTCCCACGCCGAGGGATGCTGCGCGAGCCACCGGTAGCGGTAGCTCGCATAGGGCACCTGGGCCAGGTACAGCAGCATCGCCACAGCCAGCAGCGCGAACGGAAACGTGATCACTGCGGCGGCCAGGCCTGCGATCATCACCAGCAGCGGTGCCACCGCCCGCGCCGGCACCCGCACTGTCTTGGGTGACAGGGTGGGTAACCGGCTCACCATCGCCAGGGCCACCGTGACCATCCAGGCCGCCACGGTCACCGGCGCGGACCACCAACCCCCGCCGAACTGGAGGAACACGGTGAGCGGGAGCAACGCCAGCAGCGCGCCAGACGGGGACGGGACCCCGACGAAGAACTCCTTGGTGAACGGCAGTGCCTCGGTGTCGTCCAGCAAGGTGTTGAACCGGGCCAGCCGCAACACCACGCAGACGGTGAACACCAGCGCTACCGGCCACCCGATCGGAATGCCGCGCAACGTCCAGACGAACAGCACGAGCGCCGGCGCCACCCCGAAGGACACGCAGTCGGCCAGCGAGTCCAGTTCGGCGCCGATCCGGGAGGTGGCGTCGAGCAACCGGGCCAGCCGGCCATCCAGCCCGTCCAGCAGCGCCGCCAGCACGATCGCGGCGAGCGCACCGGTGTAGTTGCCGTCCAGAGCGAACTTCAGCGCGGACAGACCGGAGCACAGTGCCAGCACGGTGATGACGTTGGGCAGCAGGCGGACCCCGGCGCCGGCATTGGGCACGGCTCAAACCTGCTCGGTGGCGGGGAGTCGGGCCAGCGCGGTCTCCCCGCCCACGGTGCGCTGCCCGGGGCGGACCAGCACTGCACTGCCCGGCGGCAGGTAAAGGTCCACCCGGGACCCGAAGCGGATCAGGCCGTAGGTGGCTCCGGCGCGCACGGTGTCACCGGGTTGCACCGAGCAGACGATCCGGCGGGCCACCAGCCCGGCGATCTGTACCACGACGAGGTCGTGTCCGGTCGTCGAGCGCAGCAGCACGCTGGCGCGCTCGTTGTCGTCGCTGGCCTTGTCCAGGTCGGCAGTGAGGAACTTGCCCGGGCGGTAGGCGACGTGGCGGATCTCGCCGTCGGCCGGGATGCGCTGTACATGGACATCGAACACGGATAAGAACACGCTGACCCGCGGGCGCGGGCGACCGTCGAGAGCCAGTTCAGCGGGCGCCGGAGCGAGACCCACGGTGCTCACCGTGCCGTCCGCGGGTGCCACCGCGAGCCCCGGGTCCTGCGGCGGCACCCGATGCGGTTCGCGGAAGAACGCCGCACAGCAGGCGGTGGCGACAGCGCCCAGCGTGCCTGCGGTCGGGGACAGTAGGCGCAGCAGCAGTGTGGCCACCGTCCCGGCGGCCACGAATGGCCTGCCTGCGGGGTGCATCGGCGGGAGGGTCTCGCCGGCAAGGTCCACCACATGCCGCAGTGTCGCGGGAAAGCGGGAAGACGCCATGCGTTGGTCAAGATCCTCGACTGGGCTTCTCAGCGGTACGTTTCTCACAGGCATGATCATGGGGGTGACATCGACTCGTCACCGTACGCCCATGGCCCAGGGGAACAACGCTCGGGGAAACGGCACCGGGCTCACCCGTCCCCCGACGGGTGAGCCCGGTGCCCGTTAACCGCTCGTCCGCTCCCCAGCTTCCCGAACGGTTATCTCCCAGCGCGTTCCTGCGCCCCCCGACGACGCAGGAATCTCACGCCATTCTGGGATGCGGCAGCTCGCTGAGCCTTTGTTCACAGTCAGTGTGCTGTCACGCACCCGCGATCACAAGGTCTGACCGGGTGTCGTGGCTTTCTCACACCTGCCAGGTCATGCCTCGCTGGTGCGCAGAACCACGACCTGCTCGCCGGTCTTGAGGTGAGTGGTGGTCTCGGGAATGTCGATCAGGCAGTTCGATCTGGCCAGCGCTCCGAGCAGGTGCGAGCCGGGGCCACCGACCGGGGCGACGGTGCCCGCGTCGGGATCGAACGCGCCACGCCGGAACTGCCGTTTGTCCCCTGGCGACTCGAGTGGCTCAGTCAACCGAGCAACAGCCCGAGGCCGGTGCCTCGGCAGGCCCATCGCAGCGCGCAGCGCCGGACGGACGAACACTTCGAAGGACACTGAGGCGCTCACCGGGTTGCCGGGCATCGCGGTCACTGGCACCCCGCGGTAGCGCCCGACGCCCTGTGGAGCGCCGGGGTTCATGGCGACCTTGCCGAAGTCCACCCCCTGCCCAGCCATGGCGCTCTTGACCACCTCATACGCCCCGGCGCTGACCCCACCGGAGGTCACCAGCAGATCGATCCCCATCAACCGGGGTGCCAACGCGGCCTCCAACGCGGCCACGTCGTCGGGTACGAAGTGCATCAGTTGCGCCTCGCCACCGGCCTCTCGGACCGCCGCCGCGAGCATCGTGCCGTTCGACTCGTAGATCTGGCCGTGCTGCAGCGGGGTGCCCGGCACGACCAGTTCGGAACCGGTGGACAGCACCAGCACCCGGATCGGACGGTGCACCGGCAGCTCGGCGTAACCGACCGCGGCCGCCACGCCGAGCTGTGCAGGCCCCAGCACCGCGCCCGCAGGCAGCACCTCGTCGCCTGCCGCCACGTCACCCGCGGCCGGGCGCACGCTGTCGCCCGGCGAGCGAGGGGCATAGATCTGCACGCGGTCACACCCGCGGTCGGTGAGCTCGACCGGCACTACCGCGTCCGCACCCGGCGGTATCGGCGCACCCGTCATGATCCGGTGCGCGGTGCCCGGCTGCAACGGTGGTGAGTCGGTGCGTCCGGCGGGGATGTCTTCGGTGACCGGCAGCTGCACCGGTGCGTCGTCGGTCGCCTGCGCGATGTCCGCCGAACGCACCGCATAGCCGTCCATCCCGGAGTTGTCGAAGGGCGGTAGCGGCACCGCCGCGCTGATCGGCTCAGCCAGGGCGAGGCCCGCGCATTCCACCAGGGGCAGCCGGATCACCGGGGTGGCTGTCAGCAGCGCGGCCACTACCCGGACGTGCTCATCGACGGATCGGGGTTTCTGCGCGGTGGTCACTCCAGCATCCTGCCCCGGCAGGCCATACCCGGTCGAGCTCGGTGCCGGGCCGGGCCGGCCAAGCCCCTGCACACTGGTGTACGGGTGATCCCCGCGGTGGGCGCGGCAGCTTGCACTCGAAGGGGTCGAGTGCTAAACACGGGTTAGCACTCGACCCCTTCGAGTGCCAGCTACACCAACCAATCAACAACACTGAGGTCGGGACGGTGAGTCCGGCGATCGCCGGGCGTCCGTCGCGGGCACCGAGCCTGGCCGAGCACTGTGTCCTTGCCGCGGACACCCCGCGGCGCCCATGACCGGAGGACCACACCGCAATGGCCAAAATGATCGCGTTCGACGAGGAAGCCCGCCGCGGTCTCGAGCGCGGGATGAACCAGCTCGCCGACGCCGTCAGGGTGACGCTCGGCCCCAAGGGTCGAAACGTCGTCCTGGAGAAGAAATGGGGTGCCCCCACCATCACCAACGATGGTGTGAGCATCGCCAAGGAGATCGAGCTCGAAGACCCGTGGGAGAAGATCGGGGCCGAGCTCGTCAAGGAAGTCGCCAAGAAGACCGACGATGTCGCAGGTGACGGCACCACCACCGCCACCGTGCTGGCCCAGGCGCTGGTGCGCGAGGGCCTGCGCAACGTCGCGGCCGGGGCCAACCCGCTGGCGCTCAAGCGGGGCATCGAGAAGGCCGTCGAGGCCGTCTCGGCGCAGCTGCTGAACTCGGCCAAGGAGGTCGAGACCAAGGAGCAGATCGCGGCCACCGCCGGGATCTCCGCCGCTGACCCCTCGATCGGTGAGCTCATCGCCGAGGCGATGGACAAGGTCGGCAAGGAAGGCGTCATCACCGTCGAGGAGAGCCAGACCTTCGGCCTCGAGCTCGAGCTCACCGAGGGCATGCGCTTCGACAAGGGTTACATCTCGCCCTACTTCGTCACCGACCCCGAGCGCATGGAGACGGTTCTCGACGACCCGTACATCCTGCTGGCCGCCACCAAGGTCTCGGCGGTCAAGGACCTGCTCCCGATCCTGGAGAAGGTCATGCAGTCCAGCAAGCCGCTGGTGATCATCTCTGAGGACGTCGAGGGCGAGGCGCTGGCCACCCTGGTCGTCAACAAGATCCGCGGCATCTTCAAGTCGGTCGCGGTCAAGGCGCCCGGCTTCGGTGATCGCCGCAAGGCGATGCTGGCCGACATGGCCATCCTCACCGGTGGCGAGGTGATCAGCGAGGAAGTCGGGCTCAAGCTGGAGAACACCGACCTGTCGCTGCTGGGTCGCGCCCGCAAGGTCGTCATCACCAAGGACGAGACCACCATCGTCGAGGGTGCCGGCGACGCGGAGCAGATCCAGGGCCGGGTCAACCAGATCCGTCTCGAGATCGAGAACTCGGACTCCGACTACGACCGTGAGAAGCTGCAGGAGCGGCTGGCCAAGCTGGCCGGCGGCGTTGCGGTGATCAAGGCCGGGGCGGCCACCGAGGTCGAGCTCAAGGAGCGCAAGCACCGCATCGAGGACGCGGTGCGCAACGCCAAGGCGGCCGTCGAGGAGGGCATCGTCGCCGGCGGTGGCGTCTCGCTGATCCAGGCGGGCGCGCTGGCGTTCGAGAAGCTCGAGCTGGTCGGCGATGAGGCGACCGGCGCCAACATCGTCCGGGTTGCTCTTGAGGCTCCGTTGAAGCAGATCGCTATCAACGCCGGTCTCGAGGGTGGCGTGGTGGCCGAGAAGGTGCGCGGCCTGCCCGCCGGGCACGGCCTCAACGCGGCCACCGGCGAGTACGAGGACCTGATCAAGGCCGGCATCATCGACCCGGCCAAGGTCACCCGCTCGGCGCTGCAGAACGCGGCGTCAATCGCGGCCCTGTTCCTCACCACCGAAGCTGTGATCGCTGACAAGCCGGAGAAGCACCCGGCACCGGCGGGTGGCGGCATGCCCGACGGCGGCGGCGGTATGGACTTCTGATCCGCTAGCTGCACTCATGAAGGAGCCGGGTCCCCGCGGGGACCCGGCTCCTTCATGTCGGGCCCCCGCTTGCCGCACTGCCGCCGCAGGGTTCTCCGGGGAAAGACCCGGTAGGGGTCATGGTGGTGAATCAGGGTCTCAGTAGGGACGAACCCTCATGTGCCGGGCCGCGCGGTGCGACATCGTAGGGATTGTCGGTCACCACACCTGGGCGCAGCGCCGGGACGCCCAGTAAGAAGACCGCACGCCCGTGGCGCGCAGGCAGAGAATGCGCGACCGGGCGTCTGGGGGAAGGGCTCGGGTCGTCATTCGGGGACGACCCGAGCCTTGTGAACGCGCCATCTCCTCGGCGACGAGCCGCTGACGGCCACCGTGCCTTGCCAGTAGCGTCGGTGACATTGCCGGCGCGATCTACCGCCCACTGGGCGGTGGCATCAACTGGATGTGCCGGTTACCGTCCTGCGGAGCGGCGCAAACGAGCCCCCAGACCCGACAGGTAGATGCCCAGGCCGAAGATGAGTAGCGCGATCGTCACGTGAACGACGATCAGCCCGTCCGCGCCCCCCTTGGTGATCGCCTCACCCAGACCTGTCTGGACGACTATCAGCACCAACAGACCAAGTGCGCCGAAGGTGAGTGCCGAGTGTGCGCGTCGCAGTACGACTGCGGCCAGCGCTGCGCTGGCCAGGGCGAGAGCGACGACGATGAAGGCACCGATCTCATGCACCCTGATCCAGGTGTCTCGCCCGGGGCGGTCGATGAACTCACCTGCCCACACCGCTTGCAGCAACACACCCAGCAGGGTCAGCCCGTTCAAGATTGAGAACATCCGGACGGCGCCGGCAGAGAAGGCAGGTCTCGGTCTGGGCTCGGTCGAAGTGCTCATGGTGTTCCCCCGAACGCTGGTTCTGGCGGGGCGGGGTCGGCGATCAGGCGCGGAAACGCTACCGCACTCCGACCACCGTCGCGTGCCCGCTATACCGGACCGTGGGCTTTAGCCTGGCATCCGTGGCGCTCATGCTGACCGGGATCAACCGGTATCCGATCAAGTCTTGCCGCGGCCATGCGGTTGGTGACGCTGTGGTCGAGCCGTGGGGTCTGGCCGGTGATCGGCGGTGGATGCTCGTTGATGATGAGGGTCTTGTGGTGACGGCGCGGAAGTATCCACAGTTGGTGCTGGTCATCCCGAAGCTCGACGCCGGCGGCCTGCTGGTGCAGGCGCCCGGCGCCGACCCGTTGCTGGTGGGTACGCCGGATGGCGCGGAGCTCACCGACGTCCGGGTCTTCTCCAGCGAGCTTTCGGCCGCGCCCGCGTCGGAGGAGGCGCACGCCTGGTTCAGCAAGGTGGTCGGCGAACCGGTCCGGCTGGTTTACCTCGATGACCCTACGCGGCGTCGACCGGATCCCGCCTACAGCCGTGACCAGGATCGGGTGTCGTTCGCCGACGGCTACCCGCTGCTGCTGGCCACCGAGGAATCCCTCGCCACCCTGAACGAACTCATCGCCGCGGGATCGCGCGCCGAGGAGGGCCCGGTGTCGATGACACGGTTTCGCCCCAGCCTGGTCGTCGCGGGCGCACCCGCCTGGGCCGAGGACCGCTGGCGGGTGGTGCGCATCGGCGCGGCGGGATTCCGGGCGGTGAAAGCCTGCAACCGTTGCGTGTTCACCACGATCGACCCCGACACGGCGAGCAAGGGCACAGAGCCGCTCGCGACGCTGGCCCGTCACCGGCGGTGGGACGGCAAGACGTGGTTCGCGATCAACCTCATCCCGGATTCCCCCGGCGTGACCCTGCACGTCGGCGACCAGATTGAGATCATCGAGCAGGTCGACACCGACGAGCCGCTGCGCTAGATGTGCCTGCCGAACGATCACCGAACTGGTTCGGCAGCTTCGCTCGACCGAGGACCCGGCAACCCATGGGAGGATGCGATCATGATCGCCGGACTGCTGCTGGCGGCCGGGGCCGGACGGCGCTACGGCATGCCCAAGGCGCTGGTCGAGGGTGGCGCCTGGTTGCGGCAGGCCGTGGCTACCCTCACCGACGGCGGATGCGACCCGGTACTCGTGGTGGTCGGCGCGCAGGCCGACCGGGTCGTCCCGCTGGTGCCGGACACCGCAGGCACCGTGCGGGCCACGGACTGGGCCGAGGGTATGGGCGCGTCGCTGCGAGCCGGGCTGGCCGAGCTGGGCCGCAGCGCACCGGCGCAGGTGCAGGCCGTGCTGGTGCATCTGGTCGATCTGCCCGATGTGGGTGTCTCGGTGGTCCGCCGGCTCGTCGCGCTGGCTGATCCCGCGGTCGTGGCCCGGGCCGGGTTCGAGAACCGGCCCGGCCATCCGGTGTTGCTCGGCCGGCAGCACTGGGCCGACATCGTGGCGTCGGCGCACGGCGACCGGGGGGCTCGGGATTGGCTGGCGCAGCGGGCTGACCTGACCGTGGTGGACTGCTCGGACCTGGCCAGCGGGATCGACGTGGACCGCCCGCACCAGGCGCCAGGACAGCAGTAGCGGCGGGGGAATAGTTGCCGCTACTGCCGCGTCCGGCAAGTCAGTCGTTGTGGGTGAACCCGTACGCCTGACGGGCCGAATACCCTCGAATAGGGATACAGCCTGGCCGAACGGGAAGCTCTGCGCGAGGAGGTCGGCGGTGCGTGAGGTGCTCGACGAACTGGTGGCGGAGTGGCGCCAGGGCAGGTCCACCGCGGTCGGCACGGTGGTGTCCACTTACCGCTCGGCGCCGCGGCCGGCGGGAGCGTCGATGCTGGTGACCTCCGATGAGCGGGCGGTCGGCAGCGTGTCCGGTGGCTGTGTCGAGGGCGCGGTGTTCGAACTGGGCCAGCAGGTGTTGGCCGACGACACCCCCGTGCTGCAGCGCTACGGCGTCTCCGATGACGATGCTTTCACCGTCGGGCTCACCTGCGGCGGCATCCTCGATGTGTTCGTCGAGAAAGTGGACCCGGTCCACTTCCCCGAGTTGGACGAGGTGGCGGCCTCGGTGGCGGAGAA
The DNA here is from genome assembly GCA_963823755.1 of uncultured Actinomycetota bacterium. Lineage (GTDB taxonomy): Bacteria > Actinomycetota > Actinomycetes > Mycobacteriales > Pseudonocardiaceae. Next base: position 488,624 of record CAWGMP010000017.1, on the reverse strand, counting down.
GGAACCCGTTGCGGTGGCCACCGTGGTGGCGCACCCCGACCCCGAGCGCGTCGGGCTCCGCATGGTGGTCTGGCCTGACCGGCACTCCGGCACGATGGGCTCGTCCCGCGCCGACGAGGCGATTGTGGAGGACGTCCGGGGCGCGCTCGCCGCCGGCCAGACGGTCACCCTGCACTACGGTCCCGAGGGGGAGCGCCGCGGCGAGGGCATGAATGTGTTCGTGAACTCCATGCAGCCGCCGCCCCGGATGCTGGTGTTCGGCGCGATCGACTTCGCTGCCGCGATGGCCCGGATGGGAGTGTTGCTCGGCTACCACGTGACGGTGTGCGACGCGCGACCGGTGTTCGCCACCAAGAGCCGCTTCCCCGACGCGCACGAGGTCGTCGTGAACTGGCCACACCGTTACCTGAAGGAAGAGGCCGATGCCGGTCGGATCGACCAGCGAACCGTCGTCACGGTGCTGACCCACGACCCGAAATTCGACGTGCCGGTGCTCGTCGAGGCACTACGGTTGGACCTCGCCTACCTTGGCGCGATGGGATCGCGCAAGACCCACCAGGACCGGGAGGCTCGGCTGCGTGAGGTGGGTGTGACTGACGAGCAGCTGAAGCGGATAGCCTCGCCGATCGGGCTCGACCTCGGTGCCCGCACCCCGGAGGAGACCGCGGTGTCGATCGCCGCCGAGATCATCTCCCTGCGATGGGGAGGCGGAGCCACCCGGCTGACCGCTCTGGACGGCCCCATCCACGGAGCGAACCCCATCGCCGAGCCCGAGTCCGTCAAGGCCTAGCCGGCCACCATGGTGATCGTCGCCGGGCTGCTCGACACCCGCTGGAAGGTCGAGATCGAAGCCGAAGCCGTCATCGAGCCGCGCTGGACCGTGTTCTGGGGACAGAACGTAGTCATCAGCACAGATTTGTAACGATGTTATATTTACTGGTGTGGACGATGAGATCTCGCGAAGCCGTATGCGAGCAGCGGATGCGGACCGGGAACGGGTCGCGGAGCAGTTGCGGTCTGCACACGCCGACGGTCGCCTGGACCTCACCGAGTACGACGAGCGCGTCCAGCAGGCCTGGGCGGCCCGGACCTGTGGTGAGCTCGAGGCCCTCACCGTCGATCTGCCTCAGGGTTGGCCGGCGGCTGCCCCGCAGGTCAACCCTGAGGGGCGACAACCCCATCGGCAGCGCGGGCATGGGCGCGGCAGACGCGCAGCGGTCACCTCGTGGGCCGGCGTGAGCCTGATCAACCTGATGATCTGGGCGCTGGTGTGTTTGTCCACCATGAGCTGGATCTATCCTTGGTGGATCTGGGTCGCGGGTCCGTGGGGTGCGGTACTTCTCGCCGGGTGGGTAGGTCGACGGGCGATCGGTCGCAGTCCTTCGCGGTAGCCGATCCGGGGTCGGTTTGGATCCGGGCGTGAGCAGGACGTAAACTGTGTTGTCGGCGCGAGCAGCGCGCCGGTTCTAGCGTGTCTGCAGGTATCTGCGCAGGCTTCCTGCTCGGCAGTGCGTCGCCGCACTTCTTCTGATGCCTCCCCACGTCGTGGAACTGGCGGGTGCCTGCGTCGCCGCAGGGCCGCAACTCGGCGGCACGGCGAAGTGAGCAGGAACGCGGAGGACATGGGCAAAAAGGACGGGGCGATCGAGGTCGAGGGCCGGGTGGTCGAGCCACTCCCCAACGCGATGTTCAGAGTCGAGTTGGAGAACGGTCACCGCGTTCTCGCGCACATCAGCGGCAAGATGCGCCAGCACTATATCCGCATCCTGCCCGAGGATCGGGTGGTCGTGGAGCTGTCGCCCTACGATCTGTCCCGGGGCCGCATCGTCTACCGCTACAAGTAGGGCACCGACCACACGACACAACTGAAGGCCCGGGGCCGTTGACCGGTCCCGTGACCAGGAGAGATGACGTGAAGGTAAAGCCGAGCGTCAAGAAGATCTGCGACAAGTGCAAGGTGATCCGTCGCCACGGCGTGGTGATGGTGATCTGCGAGAACCTGCGCCACAAGCAGCGGCAGGGTTGAGCAGGCACAACGTCGCTGGTCCACGGCGTGAGAAGACCTCCCCGCACCACCCGATCCACCCGGGATCGGCCCACCCTCGGATGCCAGGCCGGGGCCCGCAGGCGACGACCGGACGAACACCGGTCGTCATGCGGGACGGACGGGGAGCAGACCTGGAGATGACGAGACAGGAGAACCGCCTCGCATGGCTCGACTCGCCGGTGTTGATCTACCCCGCGACAAGCGGATGGAGATCGCGCTGACCTACATCTACGGCATCGGCCGTACCCGCTCACACGAGATCCTCAGCGCTACCGGGGTGAGCCCGGATCTGCGCTCCAAGGACCTGACGGACGAGGATCTCATCCGGCTGCGGGACTACATCGAAGAACACCTCAAGGTCGAGGGTGACCTCCGTCGCGAGGTCCAGGCCGACATCCGCAGGAAGATCGAGATCGGCTGCTACGAGGGCCTGCGGTGGCGCCGCGGGCTGCCGGTGCGTGGTCAACGAACCAAGACCAACGCCCGCACCCGCAAGGGTCCGAAGAAGACGGTCGCCGGCAAGAAGAAGGCCGGGAAGAAGTAGCGGACCCCCCAGTCACCCAGACCTTTGTAGGAGCGCAATAGCATGCCACCCAGAGCACGAGCAGGTGCCGGCACCAAGAAGGTGCGGCGCAAGGAGAAGAAGAACGTCGCGCATGGTCACGCGCATATCAAGTCGACGTTCAACAACACGATCGTCTCGATCACCGACCCCACTGGTGCGGTGATCGCGTGGGCGTCCGCGGGCCACGTCGGATTCAAGGGCTCGCGTAAGTCCACCCCCTTCGCCGCGCAGATGGCCGCCGAGAACGCCGCCCGCAAGGCCGCCGAGCACGGAATGAAGAAGGTCGATGTCTTCGTGAAAGGCCCGGGGTCGGGTCGCGAGACGGCGATCCGGTCGCTACAAGCCGCCGGTCTTGAGGTCGGCACCATCCAGGACGTGACCCCGCAGCCGCACAACGGTTGCCGGCCGCCGAAGCGGCGCCGGGTCTGAAGGCGCGGAGAGGACTGACAGATGGCTCGGTACACCGGACCCGTGACGCGCAAGTCCCGCCGGCTCAAGACCGACCTGGTGGGTGGCGACCAGGCCTTCGAGCGTCGGCCCTATCCGCCCGGCCAGCACGGTCGCGCACGGATCAAGGAGAGCGAGTACCTGCTGCAGCAGCAGGAGAAGCAGAAGGCCCGCTACACCTACGGCGTCATGGAAAAGCAGTTCCACCGGTACTACGAGGAGGCCAACCGCCGTCCCGGTAAGACCGGTGACACGCTGCTGCAGATCTTGGAATCCCGGTTGGACAACGTTGTCTACCGTGCTGGGTTGGCCCGCACCCGGCGCCAGGCGCGCCAGTTGGTGACCCACGGACACTTCGTGGTCAACGGCAAGAAGGTCAACGTCCCCAGTTTCCGGGTGTCCAGGTTCGACATCATCGACGTCAAACCCAAGTCGGTGCCGACGCTGCCGTTTGTGATCGCCAAGGAAACTCTGGGAGACCGTCCAGTACCGGCGTGGCTGCAGGTCGTTCCCGCAACGATGCGGATCCTGGTCCACCGCCTACCCGAACGAGCCCAGATCGACGTCCCCCTGCAGGAGCAGTTGATCGTCGAACTCTACTCCAAGTAAACCCGGTTCCACCCCGATATGGAGACATATCGGGGTGGGCCACCCCTCCACGACCCCGATATGTCTCCATGACGGGGGAGTGACTGTGACGGCGTCAAATAGTGGGCGCTAGATGGAGGAACATCGATTATGTTGATCACTCAGCGACCGAACCTCAGCGAGGACCCGGTCGACTACATCCGTTCCCGGTTCGTCATCGAGCCGCTGGAGCCGGGATTCGGCTACACCCTGGGCAATTCGCTGCGCCGGACCTTGCTGTCATCCATCCCTGGGGCGGCGGTCACCAGCATCCGGATCGACGGCGTGCTGCACGAGTTCACCACCGTGCCGGGCATCAAGGAGGACGTCACCGACATCATCCTCAACCTCAAAGAGCTCGTGGTCAGCTCCGAGGAGGATGAGCCGGTGACGATGTACCTGCGCAAGCAGGGTCCGGGTGACGTCACCGCGGGCGACATCGTGCCGCCGGCCGGTGTCACCGTGTTCAACCCCGATCTGCACATCGCCACCCTGAACGGCAAGGGCAAGCTGGAGATCGAGCTGGTTGTGGAGCGGGGCCGCGGTTACGTGCCCGCGGTGCAGAACAAGGCGTCCGGCGCAGAGATCGGTCGGATCCCGGTGGACTCGATCTATTCGCCAGTGCTGCGGGTGACTTACAAGGTTGAGGCAACCCGGGTCGAGCAGCGCACCGACTTCGACAAGCTGATCTTGGATGTGGAGACCAAGCCATCGATCACCCCGCGGGACGCGCTGGCTTCGGCCGGTCGCACCCTGGTCGAGTTGTTCGGCTTGGCCCGGGAGCTCAACGTGGAGGCCGAGGGCATCGAGATCGGTCCCTCGCCGGCCGAAGCGGACACCATCGCCGCGTTCGCCATGCCCATCGAGGACCTGGACCTCACCGTGCGGTCCTACAACTGCCTCAAGCGCGAGGGCATCCACACCGTGGGTGAGCTGGTGAGCCGCAGCGAGGCCGATCTGTTGGACATCCGCAACTTCGGTGCCAAGTCGATCGACGAGGTGAAGTTGAAGCTGGCCGGGCTCGGACTGCAGCTCAAGGACAGCCCACCCGGGTTCGACCCCTCAGCGGTGGCGGCCGAATACTCGATCGACGGGTGGGGCGACGCCAGCGACAACGGTACCGACAATGGCATTGACGACGGCCACGACTACGCCGAAACCGAACAGCTGTAGCACCCGTGAGTGGGAACCGGTGCTATAGCACCGGTTCCCACTCACGGGGCGACCGAAGGGAGCCACAATGCCAACGCCGACCAAGGGTGCCCGGCTCGGCGGGTCGCCGGCCCATGAACGGCTGATGTTGGCCAACCTGGCGACATCGCTGTTCACCCACGGCCGGATCACCACCACCGAGGCCAAGGCGAAGCGGCTGCGCCCGTTCGCCGAGCGGTTGATCACCAAGGCTCGCGTGGCGGATCTGCACAACCGCCGCGAGATCATGCGGGTGATCCGGGACAAAGACGTGGTGCACAAGCTGGTCGCGGAGATCGGTCCCCAGTTCGCAGGCCGACCAGGTGGCTACACCCGGATTGTCAAGACCATGCCACGCAAGGGCGACAACGCTCCGATGGCGATCATCGCGTTGGTCACCGAGCGCACCGCCGCGGAGGTCGCGGAGGTCAAGCGCAAGGCCTTCACCGGCCGGTCCCAGGTGCAGCAGCCGGCCAGCGGCACCGAAAAGCCGACCGTTGCGGATAGCTCTGCTGAGCAGGAGGCTCCGCCCGGGCAGGCGACTCCGTCGGTCGCTGCGCAGGAGGACGAGGGCGAATCCTGATCCCGAGCACCACAGCGCAGGAGCCCGCCGCCCCCGCAGGGGGCGGCGGGCTCCTGCGCTACCGCCTGGATATCAGCTACGACGGGTCCGGCTTCTCCGGATGGGCTCGCCAGCCTGGGCGGCGTACCGTCCAGGGGGTTCTGGAGCAGGCTTTAGCGACGGTGGCCCGATTTCAGGCCACTCTCACCGTCGCGGGACGCACCGACGCGGGGGTGCACGCCACCGGACAGGTCGCGCATCTCGATGCGCCGCGTGACGTGCTGCCACCCGACCAACTTGCGCACCGGCTGGCTCGGCTGCTGCCACCGGATCTCCGGGTGCCCGCCGTGCGGCAGGTACCGCGCACCTTCGACGCTCGTTTCTCCGCGCTGCGGCGGCACTACCGGTACCGGATCTGCGACGCGCCATGGGGGGTGGATCCGCTGCGCCGGCATGACACGGTGAGCCACCACCGCCGGCTCGACGATACTGAGATGAACGCAGCGAGCAGGCTGTTACTCGGCGAGCACGACTTCGCCGCCTTCTGCCGCCGCAGGGAGGGCGCGACCACGGTGCGCGCACTACAGCGGCTGGAGTGGACCCGCGACGAACCGCACGTGCTCGTCGCGCACGTCGCAGCCGACGCGTTCTGCCATTCGATGGTGCGCAGCCTGGTGGGTGCCCTGCTGGCGGTGGGAGAGGGTCGGCGCCCGTCGGGTTGGCCTGCCGGCCTACTGAGCCACCGCGCCCGGACCAGCGAGGTGGCGGTGGCCCCCGCGCACGGTCTTGCACTGGTCGGCGTTGATTATCCCGATGACGACCAGCTCGCCGCCCGCGCTGAGCAGACCCGCGCGTTGCGGAGCTCCGCTTTGTGAAGGGGTTCCGCTGCGGGCTGGCGCTCGGGCAGCTGATCCGCCAGACGCGAGCCAGACTCGATCATGTCCTCGACGCCGAAACCCGCGGGCCCATCACCACTCGGCCCATGGCAGGCAGTCCCTTAGTCACCTCGACGCACCGGGCCGAGGATTTCTCGCTCCGCGGGTGTGGTGACCAGCCGTAAAGGCAGCCATAAATTCGGGCCCAATGCCACCACACCGTCGTCGGCCAACGTCGCCAGCTGGTTGGTCATGGGTGCCGACAGCTGCCACATGTCGGCGGCCAGCTGTGCCTGGCCGACCGGCAGCCGCTGGAGCAGCACCAGGTCCGCGTTGATCGCGGTGCCTTCGGCCTGCGGGTGCAGGTAGGGCAGCACGTACAGAGTGGTCTGCCACGGGGAGCGTGGCGGGAACAGCTCCTGTGGTACCGCTCCGCCGTCGTGCACGACCAGCAGGGGAGCGTCCTCCGACGCTCGTGGCAGCTCGACCGGGGCGAGCCTGCGCACCTGCACCAACGGAGCGGGACGTCCGTCCGGGCCCTCGCCGGCGGCCAGGATGAGCTGCTGCCAGGTGCCGGGTCGGTCGGTGACGACGACCACCCAGGCACCGATGGCCATCGCGCGTAGAGCGACCTGGCGGGCCAGGTAGAGCCCGCCGACCAGGACCAGTCGAGTCGGCAGCGGTCGTAGTACCGATACGCACAATGGTTCGTCGTGTGGACCGCAACCCAAGACCATGCCCCCGCGGTCTCCCGAAGGACCGACCGCATCGAGCAGACCGGGTGTGACGAGGAACTCCGGTGCTACCGCGCCCGATGCCGCGAGGTTACCCAGGGTCCTGCTCATCCGGGTGTCCCCAGCGGCAATGTTGCGGCAAGGCCGGCGACCTGCTGCCCGCGTAGTGGGCTCAGCGCCACCCCGAGCTGTCGTGAGACGGCCTGCAACCGGCTGTCGGCCGCCTCGAGTTCCGCGGGATTACGAGCGCTGACCCGGACCAGACCCCGCAGCCCGACCGCGCCGCCGTCGTCACCGGGCGACAGCGACAGTGCGACTGTCGTGGACAGTGCACGTACACCGGTCAACCCGTTGAGGTTGTGCGCGCAACCCCGGCTGCCCCAGCCGGTGATCGCGTAGCTGGCATGTCCCACCCCGGCAGCCGTGACCGCCGTCCACCCTTCACTGAGCGCCACCGGTCGCCCGGTGCCGGGCACCGCGGACAACTCGGCTGCGGTGATGGCTGCACGCAACAGCTGATCGGCGTCCAGCGGCCGGGTCGACACACCCCGGGACGCCAGCGCGCTGCGCACCCGGGACACCGCGCCGATCAATGCCCGGTGACAGCCCAGCACCCCGCCGCCACGTTCGGTCACCGCGGTCGGGCAGCGGCGGGGGTCCAATCGCAGCGCGACCCAGGTGGTGCGACGGGCGGCTGCCGGCAGTGGACCCAAAACCTCCAGGTAGGAGCGCAACGCGGGCGACGACGACGGCAGGGCAGCGCTGCCCGGGTAGCAGTGCCAGACCACCTGGATGGCATCCAGCACCACGCCCCGGTCTTCCAGACAGGGCCCCAGGGCACCGAGAGGCAGGCTCGGAGCTTCGCCGACCGGAGCGATCATCGATGGTACGGCGTCGATTTCCAGCACGGCGGTCCAGGTGCCCTGTTGCCATGCCAGACCGAGCGGTTCACGCTGATGGTCGGTGCCATGCGCGATGGTCAAATCCGGGAAGAGCAGGCGAAGCAGGGCGACTCGCGAATCATCGGAGCCCACGACCGGCTGCTGTGAGGCCGGCGGGCGGGCGGCAGGATCCGGATCCGCAATGACGAGGGTCCGGCGGTGGGAACGCACCAGATAACCAGCGGTGAGCTGGACCCACCGCATCAGCCACTGCCCGTGGTAGCGCCCCAGCGCCAGTGGTACGGCTACCAGTAGCGCACCGAGCGCTGCCCACCACAAGGCGGTGCCCACGGCGAGCAGCACCCCGAGGGCCAGCCCGATTTCCAAGATCACCAGGTTGACCAGAGGCAGTGGCCCCAGCCGCGGAGTCGTCGAGCGCAGCCGGGCTGTCGCGGTGGCGCGCGGCGCACCGCTCGACTTCCGCGGCTGCGTCGGCTCCCTGAGCTGAGTCTTCGCGGCGTGCATCGACTCCCCGTGGGGTGGAGCCTGTGCTGCGGTCATGTCCCCGCCTCTGCGAGAGGACGGACGTGGGGGTCCGTCGATGGCGCTTCGCTATCCTGCCGCACCGTACAGTCCGGAGAAGAGCGGCAGGCACCCGATGTCCACAGATCCGACCACCAAGTCGCAGGTGCAGGCCTACCGTTTTGTGCTGCGCCGGATGGAGTCAGCGCTGGTCCGCAAGGACGCAGTGATGCTGCACGAACCGATGCGTCATCATTTGCGAGCCACGGCGGTCGGCCTGATCCTGGGTTTGTTGGGATTGGCAGCGTTCTTCGTGGTCGGCAAGTTCCGACCGGTCAACGCAGCCATCACCACGGAGGTCGTCATCGGCAACCCTGCCGAGACGGTCTACGTCGTGGAAGACGTGGCGTGGCTGGTCGCCGGTGCCGTTTGACGGTCTGGACAACTACCAGGGTGAGGGCCAGCAGCGCGAGGGCGGCGCCCGAACCGACCAGTGCGACAGTGCGTGGCAGCGTGCGCCCCGGTGACGACGGTGTGAGTCTGTCGAGCTTGGCTGGGCGCACTGGCTGAGATTCGACCCCTCGCTCCTCGGGCAGTACTGCGGTGAGCGCGCCGACCGGGTCCACCATGCCGTAGCCGAGTTCTTGGCTGCGCCCGCCGGGACCGGTGGTGTGCCGCGCGGTCTGCTCGATGCGATGCATCACCTGGCGTGCGGTCAGATTCCTGAAACGATCCCGGACCAGCGCCGCAAGCCCGGCGACATATGGTGTTGCGAAGCTCGTGCCGTCGAGCGCGCGCGGTTGGCCGTGGGCATCGACGAGGCCGGTGGTCAACCCTGGCAGCCCCGCTGCCAGGGATACCGCTCCGGTGCCGGGCGCGGCCACATCGACCCACGGCCCGCGGATCGAGAAATCCGCCGGCTCGCCATTGTCATCGGTCGCCGCGACGGTGAGCACGTCGTCGTCGAACCAGCCCGGCGAGGAGATCGTGGTGACCGCTCCGGGGCTGTTCTGCCTGCAGGCGCTGCTGGTGTTGGCGGCGGCCACCACCACGACAACGTTGTGCTCCACCGCGTAGTGCACGGCGGCCTGCAGGTCCGGCGCGTTGACCTGGTCGGGCTCGGCAGGGAAGCACGCGGCCTCCGAGATGTTGATCACCGTTGCATCCAGCTGCACCGCACGCATCACAGCCCGCGCCATGCTGACGGTGTCGCCGGCGCTCGGGCTGCGGATCTCCTGGCCGTCGTCGAGCTGGCGCAGCGGAACCGAGTAGAACGTGCTGGCTTGGCGGATGGCCAGGATCTGGGCAGCGGGGGCCACCCCGACGAAACGGGTAGCCGCATCGGGTGCCGCGGCGATGAGCCCGGCCACCGCGGTACCGTGACCGTCGCAGTCGAACAGACCGCTGCGATTCTCGATGTAGTCCCCGCCGTCGATCAACCTGCCGAGCAGCCTGGGATGCGGCTGCACCCCGCTGTCGATCACGGCGACCCGCTGGTCGCGTCCGGTGGCGAGACGCTGGGCCTGCCGGATCCGCAGGCGTCGTAGCGCAGGCGGCTCGGCCACGAGGTTCTGCGCGCCGGTGATCTGCTGCTGGCAGGGCGCCTGCTGCTCGACCGGACCGGTCTGCCGGGTAGCCACGTTGTTCACGAGGTAGGGCATGGTGTTCACGCTGGCCGGGCTCGGCAGGGCCGCCGGGTCCACCGCGGGAGGTACGCCTGGCGGCCGACCACCAGCCTGGGCGGCCACTGGCCACGCCGGCCCGACAAGGCACAGCAACGCGGTCGTGACGGCCACGAGCTGGGTGCGGCGGCGACCCGATCGCATGGTGCGCGGACGGTCCGTCACAGTGCCCGGAAGGTGTTGTAGAGGTCCAGTACCCCCAGAGCCAGCGGTAGCACCGCAGCGATGAGAACCGCCTCGATCACGTCCACCGAGCGGCGCAGCACCGGGGAGTACCGGCGACGGGGCAAGGCCACCCCGGTGAACAGCGCGAACGCTGCGAGCACCGGCAGACCACCGAAACCGACGATCAGCAAGATCGGCCGGTCGGCCGTCGCCAGTAGCTCGACCGTCAGCCCGGCTACCGCGATCATGCCGCTGACCAGCAATGCGATCGCCTGCCTACCGTTGGCGTAGGACCGGGCCCGCAGCAGCAGCACGGCGGCGACGACGGCGCCCAGCACGATCCCCAACGCACCCCCGGTTGCGGCCAGCACCGCGCCGATCGCGGCCACCGCACCGGATCCCATGATCATACCGGTCAGGTACTCGTGAGCCAGACCTGTCCGGCGTTCGATCGCGGCGTAGTCCGGGAAGCCCACGTCGTCCTGGAGGTCCTTGGCGTTACTGGGAACCTGGGGCACGGGCAGCCTGGCCAGATGGATGGTCAGCCGGGGCAGTGCCGAGATGCCGCTGAGTGCCAACGCGGCGGCCCCTGCTGCGATGCCTGCGGCGGGATGGTCGACCAGGCTGGCCACCAGAAAGGCCACCGCGCCCAGCGAACAAGCCGTGGCGCAGGCGACGAACGGCGTGATGCCGGCACCGATCACCATGATCGATGTGGTGGCCAGCGCCAGTGCCAGTGTGCACGCCAGCAGGAAGTTCGCAGCGGGGACACCGTCTGGCACGATGTAGAGCCCGCTGATGAAACCCAGCGGCAGGCTGCCCGCCGCCACCAGCACGCCGGGGCTGGTCTCGCCGTACACCCGGGCAATCACCGCGCCGACAATCAGGGCGGCTACCGCGGCGGCACCGGCGAGCCCCGCGGCGCCGAGGCGGGGTCCGGCGGGATTGAACCCGGCGACGAACAGGGCGACGGCGCTGGCCAGTAAGGCTGATCCCGCCGCGACCATCCCGAGCGTGCGGGCGGTGCTTTCGGTCCACGGCCGGTAGCTGTTCGGGGCAGCCGCCGCGATGGCCTCCACCACGTCGTCGAACAGCGGCGGTGGGGGGTTGTCGCTGCGGCGCCGAAGTTGCAGCAGATCGCCGTCGATCACGCCTAGCGAACTCAACGGACGGTCCGGATCGATCGCCTCGCCGCCGAGTTTGGCCAGACACCAGCCGCCGTGCCTGCTGCCACCGTCGGCACTGGACTCCCCGGCCATCTCGAGCAACATCGGCAGCAAGTTCGCCACCGCGACATCCGATGGCAGCGCCAGGTCGATGCGGGTGCGGGGCGCGACCACCGTCACTCTGCTGAACACAGTGGACGGTGGAACCGTCGATCCGGCAGTGGACGGTGGAACCGTCGATCCGGCGGGGGACGGTGGAACTGCCGCTGTTCGGTTGGTACTGGTTGGCACCGCTGCACTCCTCGCTCGGCCCGCTGGCCAACGGTGCCCACGTCGATGCGCGGTGGCCGCGGCGCTGTAGTTCCGGGGGAGTATCCATGCGCTCATCCCCCGGCCGTCCGAGGGGTCTGGATGGCGGACCTTAACATCGCGCAGGCTCGCGCGTCACCCACTTGGCCGCCTCACCTGCGGCGATAGGACAGGGCAATGGGCCGTCACATTGCCGCGCGTCCCACGGATCGCCCTTGGATGCAGGCGATCCATCGCCGAGAGGCGGCAACCTGACGGTCAGCGGCTATCTCTGGAGCTAATGCACGTGCATTAGCGTGAGTTGCGTCGACGCATTCAAGACGCATCAATGCGGAGGAGGCAGCCGGGCGGCAACGGCTGCGGCGAGAGCCTGATCCGGCTGGCAGAGCTCAAGCCGGTATTGGTTGGCGATCAGCTGACTTCCCGTTCAACGCAACGCCGTGGCGGTGACTGTATCGGTGCTGGGCGGCGCGGCGTGGGCTGGTGGTGCCGAGCTGCCCGCCGTTGGTGTAGCGGGATTATCCCAGGCCTCCGACGTGTCAACGGTGCTGGAACGGTGTTCCTGATGAGTCTTCGCGCTCGTCGCATATCCTTCGGCACCGCGTCGTAGCGGTCGATCGACGGTGTTCGGCTTTGCGCACTGCCCACCCGGGCGCCACGGTGTCGACCGGACACAACCGAAAGGAGTGCAGCGCAGGTGTCGGACGAAGACGATGACCGGCGGCGTCGATTCACCGAGCAGGACGTCGACGAGGAAGAGGGTTACCGCCCGCGCCGGACCACTCCGGCTGACCGTGCCCTGCTCCAGGGGAGTGCCGAGGATCCGGCGGCTATCACGGTGCTTATCGACGAGCAGGGCGTGGTGTCCGATGTGGTCATCCCGGCACAGTGGCGTGACGTTGTGCGACCGCACGATCTTGACCGGGTGCTGCTCGATGCGGTGAACAAGGGCTCGGGTTGGGCGTATCACCCAGGTGCTTGCCGTGCTTATTGCCGTGATCTGCGCTGCGGGCTTGGTCGTCGTTGTGCTGCTGTCTACCGCGGATACCACGCTGCCTATCGCGCTGGTGACTGGTGTCGTGATCGTGTTCGCGCTCTCCACTTATGCGGGAATGGCCAAGCTGCCGCACTGAGATCGCCATGATGATGATCTTGTTATCCGTGGCCGAGGCCGGGAGTCAGCGCATCAGGCGATCGAGTGTCTCGGCTACTTGGGTGGCTATGCGGGCACTGTCGGCGGGCGTGACCGTGAGGTACTCACCGCCGTCGGTCGTGGGCTGCAAGCGAGCGGTCCAGCGGCCTGCCTCGGTGTCGAACCACTCCGTCGGGCGGGAGCGGTGTCGCTTGCCAGTCCGGTCCCGGGCATTGGCGACGATCTGTCCGCCGCATAGCCGGGGTTTCGCCAGAACCGTTTCGAGCGCGCGGACCTGGTGGCGGAAGCGGCCCGACGTCGCGGGCCAGGTGTTGTAGACGCTTGCTCTCTCGGCGGGTTGGGATGGCGCGAGGGCGGCCTTCGGGAGAGTGATCGACTGACCGGGCGCCGCAGCCGTCGCAGGCAGTTGATCGATGAGTGCCGGCAGCAGCGAGGCACCCCTGCACGGCATCAGCCGCAGACCTGCTGGGTCGAGGCGCGCGACCAGGCCATGCTCACCCGACCGTGCCGCGACGGCCCGGTCTGTCCCGGTCTGTCCCGGCTCGGCGAGCCAGTGCATATCCACCCAGACGGGGGCGCGGGCCAGCAGGGTCAGGGTATCGTGCAGTTCTGGCTCCAGCCGCTCGCCCCGTGCCAGACCGCGGGTCCCGAGCTGCTGGTACACCCGTCGCCGAAGGTGGGCCCGCTCCTCATAGGTCCGACCGTGGCTCAGGATCCGCAGCGGGTAGACGTGCTCACCGAGGTCGAGGTCGGCCCAGCAGATGTCGTATTGCTCGGAGGTGAGAGTGACGTCCCGGATCATCGCGCGCCTCAGCGGTAGTACTCGGGTGGGTCTTCACCGATGACGGGGGGCGCGACGCGGCGGCCGTCGCCCCAGATGTCCTCGGTCTCGATCAGGTAGCTGGGGCGCCGGTGCTCGGTGTCCTTCTCTCCCCGGCCCTGCCCGCCACCGACCATCGGGGGGAACGCGCCGCCTGCCCCGGGGCTGCCCCCCGGACCGCGACCGGCCATACCTGTGACGCCCCTGCTGGCCCCGGTGACGCTCTCAGTCCCACTTGTCGAGCCAAACCCGCCGCGTCCCAGTGCGTTCACTGCGCCCGAGCCGCGCGGGCCGAACTCCCTGCCGGCACCGCTACCTCCACCGCCAGCACTCGATCCACGCCTACCCAGCTCGGCTGCGCCGATGCCCGCAGCGGTGGCGGGCAGTATGCTCGGTTCACCCAATCTCCCGGCACGTCCCCCATCCGCTCCTTCGCCACTCTCCCCAGCCGGGCTGCCGCCTGGGACCCCTGGAGCGTATGACACCGACTGCCCCGGAGTGGACAACGGCGGTGCGCCGCCGCTACCGGGCCCACCCAGAACGGCACCCAGAGTGGTCGGTGGGATTCCACCACCAATGCCAGGGACGCCTCCGGCCGCCCCGCTGCCAGCACCACTCACCGGGGGGACCACCTCACCACCGGCTCCGCCGCCCGGCATCGGACCGCCGGGAGTGGGCCTGGTGTTCCCGTTCCCGAACTCTGGTGGCGGCGTGAAGGCGGGCATCATTGTGTTGGTGTCGCACAGCGAAGCGCTGTAGGTCTCGATCACCCGGCGGGCTTCGGCGTATGCCGTTTCCTGCCGGGCGGCCTGCTCACGGGCATCGCTGATGGTCTGCACCCACTCGATGGGGTTGATTGTCGAGTTCAGTCGAGCCTGGTACTCCGCCGGGTCGTAGGGCACCGGCTCCGGCATGGTCCGTGTCGCGGTTTGCGTCGCCTCGGCCTGGGTGCGCACTGTGGCACCCATGTGCTGCGCGCCCTGGCCGGTGTCATGGCTCCATGTGGCGAGCGCGCTCAGCATCCTGCGGGCCGTGTCCCCAGCCTGGCCGACCCAGATCGCTTCGCTGCTAGTCGCGGTGCGCTGCAGGCTCACTCCGAAGTCCATGATCTCGTTGCCGAGGTTGTTCCACATCTGGCCGAGCTCATGCACCTGGCTGGCGTCGGACGTGCCGATCATTCGCATCAGCTCGAGATGGCCGTAATTGGCTGCGTTGGTGCGGGGGATGGGACCGGCCGGGCGCATCGACAGTCCCTGCGCCAACAGGATGCGTTGAATCGCATTACACGCCCCACCTGTGAGACGCTCGATTGTGTCTTTGGCCAACCCTATGAGCGAGTGTTCCGAGATCGGAGCGTAATAGTCGTACTTCTCGTGCCTGAATTCCACTGGCTGCCCGGTACTAGGTGGGGCACCGCCAGGGACGGGATGTGCTGTTGGACCGGGATCCGCAGGTCCGGAAGGTTGTGTTGGCGCCACCCCTACCCCCTATGGCAGTTTTGGTTCCACGAGCGCGGCGGCTCGGTCGGCGGCGACGCACGCCCGGGGAGTGTTTTTGAGATACAGCGCGGAGACGCCGACGTTCGCCGTGTCGCCGACCGCGAAGAAGACATCGCAGTATCCAGGGCCGCTGCCTTCCACGGCGCGCTTGGCCCGGTGCCGGCCGATCGTGACATCGGTGACGCTGGATGCGTCGGCGAGATTCAGTTTCTCGATTCCGCGCTGCTCGTTGATGGAGGTGGAGACCACGCCCTCCGGTTTTGCCCAGTCACAGCTACGCAGACCGACGACCTCCTCTGCCTTGCCTTGCGCGGGCACGCCGAGTGAGGTCGCTTCCTGGGCGGTGAGTAGCTCACATGCCTGCATGGTGGCCAGGCCCGTCGGAGGCGCCGCGCTCGACGGTGCCGGAGAGGTCGTGGATGCCTGCCCGGAGGGTCCCAGCTGGCCGTCCGGGATTGCCGCTTGCGGGAGTGAGCAGCCTGCCGCCGTTAGTACCAGGGCCAGGGGCGCAAGGCAGGTGCGGAGGCTCATCCGTGGTCGATTCGCCCGAAGCCCTGCTCGGCCAGCGCTTCGACCTCGGCATAGTTGCGCATACCGATCTCCAGTGCTTGACGCGCTCCCTCCAGCCTCTCGGCAAAGCGCTGCAGCACGAACTCCAGCGACTGCTCATCCCCGGAGGCCACCAGCGCATTGCGCCCGGCAACCACCTGCGCTTCCGGAAGGTCACCCAGCTTGGCTTGGACCTTGAGTCGGTGGATTCGCGCTAGTCGCACATTGAGCGTCTCCTGCATCTGCCGGATGGACATCAGCATCTGCTCGGCTGATGCCGTGTCCACGGCGAACATGCCCTGTTGCGCCGCCGTCAGGAAGGCGCCATCTCCGCCCGCCATCTGCATCGCTCACCCCAAGCGTTACTCGTACCCAATCGTGCTCGCAGCGTCACGATCGTGGCTATCCTGTCAGACGCGTGGACCGGATCGTCATCCCCGCTGCCGCTCAGCGGCCCACTATCTCGGGAGCGGTGTCCACTTGACGTGACAGCGACGAAGTGCAGGTGCGAGGCGCCAGCGGGTCACGGTGACATCGCACGTTCGCCGCCGACCGGTTAGGCGTCGAGCGTGCCGTCCTTGGCAGCGGCGATGATGCGGGCCCACTGTGGTGCCGGGATCGCCAGCACCGGGCTGGTGGGGCCGAGTTTGGAGTCACGCACCCCTACGTGACCCGCACTCGAGTGGTTGACCTCGACGCAGTTGTTCTGCCCCCCGTTGGTGTAGCTGGACGTGAACCAGGCCCTGTCCTGGAAGGATGCGGTTGACATGGGGCTAGCCCTTCTTAGTCTGGTTTCGCAGCGAACTGGCCAGCCAGTTCCACCATGAAGTTACGCGACTCCACCGGTCCCAGGGCGATAGCCTGCAACCGTCGCTGCAGGTCGACGTAGCGGCGTACCGTCTCTGGCTTGTCCAGGCAGAACCCGTCGTCGTACATCTCGATGTAGACGATGTCGGTGGCCGAGTCGTGATCGAACCGCAGCACCGTGAAGTCGTAGCCGAGCGGCTCGTAGGACAGCGTGTCGAACGGAATGACCTGGATGTCCACGTTGGGCAGCAGCGCCAGCTCGGCCAGGTGGCGCAGCTGCTCGGCCATCGCCTTCGGGCCGCCGATCACCCGGCGCAGTGTTGACTCGCTGAGTACGAAGGAGAACTGGGCCGCGTTCTCCCGGGTCAGCAACGCCTGGCGGTCCCGGCGTACCCGCACGGTGTCCTCGACGGTCTGGTGGTCCGGGTAGCTGCCTTGGCCGAGGAACATGGCCCGGGTGTAGCTCTCGGTCTGCAGGTTGCCGGGCACGATCTCCGAGCCGACCTGCATGATCTGCGACGCGCCTTGCTCGAAGTCGCGGAACGCGCGGAACCACTTCGGCCCCAGGTACAGGGTGGTCTCTGCGATGGCCCGGGTGCGGCGGCGCCGCGAGCCCTGGGCCAGCTCCCGGCACCACAGCGCGTCCTTCGCCGAGGCTTTGTACAGCCGCAGCAGAGTGTCGAGATCGGTCTTGGAGATGCCGACCTTGCCGTTCTCCACCCGGCTGATCTTGTTGGCTGCCTTGCCGAGGCTCTCGGCGGCCTGCTCCTGGGTGAGCCCGGCGACCTCGCGGAGCTTGCGTAGCTCGTTGCCGAGCTGGCGGCGCTGGATGCCGACGGCGATAGCCGGGGTGGTCATCTGCAGATCCTTTCAGGGGGTCACGGAGAGTACACGCCAGCGTTCACTAAAGAGAGTATTTACATTTTGTACTTCCATTTATAGTGTGGATGGCGTTGGTCCACCGTCGAAGGAGAGTACAAGGGAGAGTACAAGAAGGATGTCCATCCTAGCTTTTCACCTCGCCCGAGGTGGGTTCAGGACATCCGCCAACGCACAGCTGACCGGTGGGCGGGATCGGCCCCGCTCCGGCCCCGCTCACCGGTTTCCACGCGGACCGGCTCCCAGGCCCTTGAGCCCGCTCGGCCGGTCACCCTCGCGGCGCACACCCCACGGCGGTCACCCCCCCGCGTGCGGTGCTCGTGACCACGAGGTGACCCAATCAGGTGCGCCTGAGGGTGGGTGTTCCCGAGTGGGTCGCGCGCACCAGCACCGCGCGACCCAGCCTGCCTGCCGCGCACCAGGCTGGCCCGCGCGACCCGGTCCTTCGCAGCGCCGGATCGCGCGGGCCGGCGCCTGCGCTCGGTAGCTAGGGTATGTGTTGCCAGGCTCGTGTTGCGTCTTCGACGCAGAGTGCGACGATGTCGCCTGGTTGGGCTCGGGTGAGTGCGGCTTTGACGGCGGCTATTTCGTTGAGGACGGGTTCGACGAATTGGCATGATGCGCCGCAGTCGATGGCTGTTTGTACTCCTTGGGCGACGAGGGTTGCTAGTTGGCCTGGTGGTCGTCCGCGGAGGTTGTCGTCTTCTCGGATCATGACTTCGTTGAAGTGGCATGCCACGATCCAGCCCAGTTCGCGGAGTTCTTTGTCGCTGCGGTCGCCTGCGGTGCCGACGACGGCGATCCGGCGGGGCAGGGTGCGGATGGGGAATTCGTCGATGATGCGGTCGACGCAGGGGGTTTCTTCGACGTAGCGGTCGACGAATCGGCCGAGGGCGTGCATGGCGGCGGCGTTGTGGCCGTAGTCGATGATCACTTTGATGCCGGCGCTGTCGGTGATGTTGAGTCGGCCGGGGGCGGTGTGGAAGGTGGTGGTGAAGGTGTGGAGGCCGTGGCGGACATCATCGAGGCGGACGCCCAGGGCGAGGGTGGCGGCGGTGGCGGCTATTGCGTTTTCGACGTTCATCCATGCTGCACCGCGGAATGTTGAGGGGAGTGCGGCCACGGGGGCGATCGGGAAGCAGCAGCGGTCGCCGACTCGGAGTGTGATCGTTTCGACGCCGTCGAGGTGTTCGACGGTCAGCGCGCGGCCTCCTCGTCTGCAGTGTCGTTCGATGAGGGGGTTGTTGTGTCGGGTGCTGAAGTAGACGACGGTGCCCAGGCAGGCGTGGGCCATGCGGGCGACGGTGGGGTCGTCGGCGTTGAGGACGGCGGTGCCGCTTTTGGGGACGGCTTCGACGATGACTTGTTTGACGTCGGCGAGTTGGTCGAGGGTGGTGATTCCGCCGAGTCCGAGGTGGTCGCCGGTGACGTTGAGGACGACGGCGACGTCGTTGCGGTCGTAGCCGAGGCCTTCGCGCAGGATCCCGCCGCGGGCTGTTTCTAAGACGGCGAGTTCGACGCGGGGGTGTTGGAGGACCATGCGGGCTGATTTGGGTCCTGAGGCGTCGGCTTTGAGGATCAGGCGGTCGTCGACGTAGACGCCGTCGGTGGTGGTGGTGCCGACCGTTCGTCCTGTCTGGCGGAGGATGTGGGAGATCATTCGGACGGTGGTGGTTTTGCCGTTGCTGCCGGTGACGGCCACGATGGGGATGCGGCTGGGTGCGCTGGGTGGGAACAGCAGGTCTAGTAGTGGTCCGGCGACGTCGCGGGGGGTGCCGTGGGAGGGGGCGAGGTGCATGCGCAAGCCTGGCCCGGCGTTGACCTCGATCACAGCCCCGCCGAGTTCGGCGACCGGGGTGCGGATGTCGCTGGTCACGAAGTCCACTCCGGCGACGTCGAGTCCGACGACCAGGGCCGCTTCCACCGCCAGGGTGGCGTTGTCGGGATGGATGTCGTCGGTGCAGTCGATGGCGATCCCCCCGGTGGACAGGTTGGCGGTGTCGGCGAGGACGACGACTTGACCCTCGGCGGGCACCGCGTCGGCGTTGAGTTGCTGGCGAGTCAGCAGTTGCTCGGCGCGTTGGTCGAGGTGAAGGCGGGTCAACACCGCTTCGTGGCCTTCACCGCGGCGGGGGTCGGCATTGGCGTGGTCGACGAGTTGGGTGACGGTGGCCACACCGTCGCCGACCACATGGGCCGGCACCCGTTTCGCGGCGGCCACGACCCGCCCACCGATGACGAGCAGCCGGTAGTCATGACCCCAGAGTTGTTGTTCGACGAGGACCGAGCCCCGCCGTGCCTGGGCTCGGGCCCGCCCGAAGGCTTCTCGGATCTGCGTCTCGTCGTGCAGGTCGAGGGACACGCCACGGCCGTGGTTGCCATCGAGGGGTTTCACGACGACCGGAAAGCCGATCCGCTGTGCTGCCGCGACGGCATCGTCGGCTGATCGCGCGATCTCTGAGCGCGGGACGGGTACGCCCGCGCCCCGCAACAGGTTCTTGGTGAGTCCCTTGTCGCTGGCAAGATCGACCGCGATCGCGCACATCGACGACGGGATCGTCGCCTTGATGCGCCGTTGGTGCACGCCGTGACCGAGCTGGAGCAGCGACAGGTTGTCCAGGCGAAACGACGGGATGCCGCGGCGTTCCGCCTCGCCTACGATGGCCTGTGTCGATGGTCCTAGCCGTGTCCGTCGGGCGAGTCCCAGCAGGTTGTCCATCGCGTGGGTGGGGTCGAAGCCGGGCTCTGGCTCGACGAGGTGGTTGACCAGGCGCACGGCCAGTGTGCCCGCGGCCAGCCCGACGTCTTCGTTGTCGTAGCTGTAGATGACGTAGTAACGTCCCGGCTCACCGGCCGACCGGGTCTTTCCCCGGCGGACATTGAACCCGGCCCGGGCCTGGAGTGCGAGCGCCACATGCTCAGCGACGTGACCCAGCCAGGTCCCCTCCTCGAGTCGTTCGAGGAAACCCCCGACACGCCCTCGTGAACAGGGATGCGTGCGTAGCTCGGGGACGAGTTCGACGAGGCGGTGGGCAAAGCCTGGCAGCTGGTCGGTCGGCCACTGCTCCAGCGACCCGAGATCGACAAGGAGGTTGATGGCAGGTGTGTACGACCAGTAGTTGGGGCCGCGATACACCGTGATATTCACGATCTCCATGTCCGGCGCAGCGCGCTGCGCCACCATGGGCTCATCCACCGTCAGATCGATCGCGACGCTCAGCCGCCCGTCGCGTTGTCGCGGCACGATCTGGTCTTGTGGTTGTTCCGGCGATGGTTCACAGAGCTCACTCCAGAAGGATGTCCCGCCCGTCGTGGAAGTGGTGGCGACCTCCGCTACCGACCCTGCGGGGCACGTAACAGCAGCGCTGGACTCCTCGGCTGCTGACGTCGCTTCCTGTAGAGCGGTGGGCTGGGCAAGCTGCTGCACGGGCGCTGACATCGTTAGCGGTCGTCCTTCTCTTACTCGGGATGGTTGGGATTCCGTTCCGAGCCTGCCGCACAGCATGTCCGAGGGGAAGGATCACCACTCAAAAGGAGCGCCTCGCAACCGAAGCTGGAATTAAATTTCCTATCCATGAGGGGCTGGAATTAAATTTTCTATCCATTGGCCTCGATTCCCGGTGCGGGAGTTGGTGTGGGGGCGGGGATCGTGCCGTGTCGGGCTACTCCGGCGGCCTCATGTCGCGGCGCGGTAGGCCGGATCCGTCTGCGTGGCGACCTGCGGCCGCCGACGGTCCGCGGCCCTACTCGTCACCAGGTGAAAGCCCGGAAATCGGACTCCGGACAGCACGTGGACGGGCTCAACCCACCTCCCGGGAATCGAGGTTGGATGGTCGGATCGTGTAGTTCCACTCGCCATGAAACCGGTGTCGAACGAGAGGTATGGAATTCTTCTGCTGGTGGGTGAGTCTGGTTCTGACGGGATACAGGTTGGAATCGAGTTCGCAGTGAATGGCCAGCTCCGTCGTGGTCGTCGTGTTAGTGATGGGGCTGAGGATGGTTTGATATGTTTCGAGTGGTCGTCCGCACCAGTTGTGGGTGATCCGGAAGAAGAGTCGACGTTCGATCCTGTTCCATTTTCTGGTTCCGGGTGGGTGGTGGCAGACGACGATGTCGAGTCCGGTTGCTGTGGCGAGTCGGGCGAGTCTGAACTTCCACAGCCAGCGGTGTCCGTTCAATCTGCCGACGTCGGCGGTGATGAGTATCCGTCGGGCTTCGGGGTATTTTTGCTTTCCCATCGTATGCCACCATTGTTCTATGGTGGCGACGGCGAATACCGACGTGTCCTGTCCGTTGCAGACGGAGACCCAAGCGCTGTTATCGGGGTCGACCGGAGCGCCTTTCGGCTGCCACTCCTCACCGACCTGCTCGTATCGTTTGGTCAGCTCTTTTTTCCTGGTATCGACGCTGATCACAGGGTCGCCGCTGGCTAAGAACTGCTCGGCGAGTTCGTTGATGTACCGGAACTGGGCGTCGCGGTCGGGAGGTTGTTGGCCTTCCAGCGTCCTGCGGGTTCTCTGTAGGTTGTATCCGAGCGAAGCCAGGATCTTCGCCACGACGGAGTGACTGATTCGATGGCCCATCTCGGTCAGTTCCCCGGCGAGGTTGCGCGTCGATTTCGTGGTCCACCGCAACGGTGATTCCGGGTTACGCCGAGTCTGCGGCTCGACTAAGGAATCCAATGCATCCAGCAGCTTCGGATCAGCGACCTCGGCTTTCTTGCGACCGGCTCCCGGCGCTCGGACTCGGCGACCGTGCTGAGTCGGCTCGTCATCGGCGAGTTCGGTCATACCGCGTCGAATAGTCGTCCGCGACGCTCCAGTTGCTCGATGCACCGCGCTGATTCCACCGCGGCCCCACCTGGCCGCCTCGGCCGCCATCGCCGCACGACGATCACGTTCATTCAATCGGGGCAGCAAGGCCGCCAAACGCGCCCGCATCTCCAAGAAAGCCTTATCACCTTCGGTAGTCATGACGCCCCGTTATTTCCGAATCGATCAAACCGACCGGAACGATGCACCCATGCTCAGAACTCACTCCTTCACTTGACTGGTAATTCAGTTACGGTTGCGTTATGAGGCCCGGGACAACCTCGGCTTCACCTCAGGTTCTGCCGGCATCTCTGCTGACCGGATGGTGAGATCGAATGCGCACCCGGTCACCAGCACGTGAATGAGCGCGCCGGTAAGTGCGATCGGCCTCTCGCCGTGCGGTGCGACGATCGACGTCGCCTTGCCGGCGTCGATGATCGTGACCGCCCCGGCCCCGACGACCTCGAACCGGGCGCCGTCCACGATCAGCGCGGTGTCCTCGTCGATGCCGATCCCGAGGTCGTGGGGGAGGTGAGACACGGCGGCGAGGAGGCGAGGCAGCCTCTGACGCTCGGTGAAGTGCATGTCGATGACCATGCCCGGAAGGAACCCCAGGCCCGGCCCGAGCGAGACGGTTGACGCCCGGGGGATGGTGCCGGAGCCGCCCAAGATCATGGTGTGCGACATCATCGCCGCCCCCGCGCTGGTCCCGGCGATGACCAAACCCTGCTCGAACTTCTGGTGTAGCCAGGCGCTCACGCGTGACCCTACGAGGAAAGCGGTGATGCGCAGCTGGTTACCCCCGGTGAAGAAGACTCCGTCAACGCCTTCGAGGATCTCGATCGTCCTGGTCGCGTTCGCCTCATACCTGGACCCGAGAGGCAGGAACACGACGTTCTCCACGCCGATGGAACGGAACGCCTGGATGTACTCGGCACCGACCTCGCGGGGAATCGTCGTCGCGGTCCCGAGGACGGCGATCCGGGCGTCCTCGCCGCCGCACAGGTCGCGGAACCGCCGGAGGATCACGGCCCTGCCCGCGCGGTCCTCCGCACCCCCGATGATCACGAGTTGGCCGGCTCGCTTTCTCACCGCGCTCGCACTCAGGGGCTCGACGCGAGGCGTCGTGCTCGTCAGTGGCGTGCCTGTTCCTGTCCACCTGCCTGGCGGCGATTCCGCCGACTTCCCCAGGGCGACGTTGGCGTCGGTGTTCGGCCGGTTCCAGATCACCACCTCGAACCCGCCCCCGGAGGCGGCCTCGGCGGTTCCCGAACGCATCATGCCGGAGCCGGAGATCTCCACGGGGCGGCCTCCCGAAGCAAGGCCCACTCCAGCCGCTGCACGGCCGGAGTGGTCATGGTGGCTCAACCCACTCATCCTCCCGTCGGGCGTCGTCTTACCGTCCGTCGTCGTCCGACGGTATAGCTAGAGGGTAAGGCTAAGAAGCGAAGGTTTCACGGACAAAACGACTGCGTTGCATGCCCATGAAGCGAGCAGTGGCAGGCGCCTCTCTCGGAGATGGCCGGTCGGTGACGCTCTCGGTGATCGGAACCCGTCAGGTGCATACGCGCTAAGGTGATCGACCTCTGCGTGCGTGGCCGCCCACGGGCTGTCGCGTGCGGGTGGACCGCGAGAGGTGGGCTGGCATGAGTACCGTGCCGTTCCGGCGAGCACCTCGGCTGATCGCGCCGAAGATGCCCGGTGGTGAGGTCCATCTGGAGCCGCCGCCCGAGGTGCCCCGGGTGATCCCGGGCAGCATCGTGCAGAAGATCCTGCCGGTTGTGATGATCGTGGCCGTGCTGGGGATGGTGGCGTATGCCTTCACCACCGGGGATGGCACGCGTAACCCGCTGTTCCTGATGTTCCCGATCATGATGGTGGTCTCGACTGTCGGCATGTTCGCCGGTGGTGGCCGCGGTGGCCAGGCCAAGGCTGAGATGAATGAGGACCGCAAGGATTACCTGCGGTACCTGGGCCAGATGCGGGAACGGGCCCGGGAGGCCGGGCAGGAGCAGCGTGCGGCGTTGGAGTGGAGCCATCCTGATCCAGCCGGCTTGTGGTCGATCGCAAGCAGTCGGCGGATGTGGGAGCGCCGCGGTGGCGACCCCGACTTCTGCCACGTGCGGATCTGCCGGGGATCCCAGCGGCTGGCCACCCGGCTGGTGCCGCCGCAGACCGGTCCGGTGGACGAGCTGGAGCCGATCACAACGCTGGCGTTGCGCCAGTTCGTCCGCGCCCATTCCATCGTGGCGCAGCTGCCGATCGCCGTCTCGGTCCGCGGCTTCGCCGCGATCGGCATCTCCGGCGAGCCTGCCGCATCACGAGGATTAGCCCGCTCGATGGTGGGCCAGCTGGCCACCTTCCACACCCCGGACGACCTGCTCGTCGCCGTGGTCACCGCCGGGCGGGCGAAGATGGACTGGGAATGGGCGAAGTGGCTGCCTCATGTGCAGCACCCGAGCCGCGTCGACGGTGCCGGGTCGATGCGGATGATGGCCGGGTCGCTGGCCCAGATCGAGGAACTGCTCGGCGAGCAGCTTCGAGACCGCCCGCGATTCTCCCGCAACGCTCAGCCACTCGGCGACGGGCCGCACATCCTGATCGTCATCGATGGCGGAGAAGTCTCCGGAGCTGAGCAGATCATTCTTGAGGAGGGCGTGTCCGGGGTCACCCTGCTCGATCTGTCGGAATCACTGGGCACTCTGACCAGTCGCCGTGGGTTGCAGCTGGCGATCGAGGGCGCGCAGATCGGTGCCCGAGGAGGGGCTGGGATCGAGTTCTTCGGGTCCCCCGACTCGCTCGCCGTGGTCGAGGCCGAGGCGGTGGCGCGCGCCCTGTGCCCCTACCGCCTCGGTGCACCGGAGTCCCGCGGCGAAGACCAACCGCTGCTGGGGGATAGCGGCCTGCTTGGTCTGCTCGGCCTGCCCGAAGATCCCCATGCCTTCGATGTCGCCCAGGCCTGGCGACCGCGGACGATTCGGGACCGGTTGCGGGTGCCCATCGGGCTCGGTGAGTTCGGCCAGCCCGTGGAGCTGGATATCAAGGAGGCCGCCCAGGGCGGCATGGGCCCGCATGGGCTGTGCGTGGGCGCCACCGGATCGGGGAAATCGGAGTTCCTGCGCACTCTGGTGCTGGGCCTGATCGCCACTCACTCCTCGGCGATGTTGAACCTCGTGCTGGTCGACTTCAAAGGCGGCGCGACGTTTCTGGGCATGGAGCATGCGCCGCACGTCGCCGCGGTGATCACCAACCTGGCCGACGACCTGACCCAGGTCACTCGCATGCGCGACGCGCTGGCCGGCGAGATGAACCGCCGCCAAGAGGTGCTGCGCACCGCGGGGAACTTCGCCAACGTCAAGGACTACGAGAAGGCCCGGGACAACGGCGCCGATCTCGACCCGCTACCGGCGTTGTTCATCGTGATCGACGAGTTCTCTGAGCTGCTCGCCCAACAGCCGGAGTTCATCGACCTGTTCGTGGCGATCGGCCGGTTGGGTCGTTCGCTGCAGATGCACCTGTTGCTGGCCTCGCAACGCCTCGAGGAGGGCAAGCTGCGGGGCCTGGAGTCGCACCTGTCCTACCGGATCGGGCTGAAGACCTTCTCGGCCGGGGAGTCCCGGGCAGTCCTGGGCGTGCCCGACGCTTACGAGCTACCGTCGGTACCCGGATCGGGCTACCTGAAATTCGATACCGCGTCCATGGAGCGCTTCAAGGCGGCTTACGTGTCGGGCCCTTACCGCGTTGGGCGTGTCGTCGCCGCACCCAGCGCCGTCCCGGTGACCTCGGACCGCCGAGCGCGGCTGTTCGTGCCCGACTACGTCGAGATACCTGAGGCACCGGAGCACCCTGCCCCCCACGAGGTGCAAGCACCTGAGCAGAGCATCACCGAGCCCAGCGTGCTGGATGTCGTGGTGGCCAAGCTCCGCGCGCAGGGACCTCCGGCCCACGAGGTGTGGCTGCCACCATTGGACCAACCGCCCTCACTCGACCAGTTGCTGCCACCGCTGTCAGTCACCGCGGATCGTGGGTTGTCCCCGGTCGGCTTCTTCGGCAACGGCCGGCTGGCCGTCCCGGTCGGGATCGTGGACAAGCCCTACGAGCAGCGGCGTGACCTGCTCTGGGCGGATCTCTCCGGCTCCGCGGGCCACGCCGTGGTCACCGGCGGTCCGCAGTCGGGCAAGTCCACCCTGCTGCGCTCGATGTTGATGTCGCTGGCGCTCACCCACACCCCCGAAGATGTGCAGTTCTTCTGCATCGACTTCGGTGGCGGTACCCTGGCGTCACTCGACGGTCTGCCGCACAGCGGTGGGGTCGCCGGGCGGCTGGAGCCGGACACAGTCCGGCGCATCCTCGCCGAGGTAACCGGGTTGCTCGCCGCTCGCGAGCAGCTGTTCCGCAGGCTGGGCATCGACTCGATGGCCGACTTCCGGGCCCGCAAACAGCGCGGCGAAGTGCGTGAAGACCTGTTCGGTGATGTGTTCCTGGTGATCGACGGGTGGCACAGCTTCCGCCAGGAGTTCGACGTCAGTGACCTGGAGATGCGGGTGGTGAATCTGGCCACCCAGGGATTGTCCTACGGGGTGCATGTGGTGATCGGCGCCACTCGCTGGGCCGAGATCCGCCCCGCGTTGAAAGATCTGCTCGGTACCCGCTTCGAGCTGCGCCTGGGTGATCCCGGCGAGTCCGATATCGACCGGCGGGTCGCGGTCAACGTGCCGCCGGGCCGGGCCGGCCGGGGACTGTCTCGCGACAGGCTGCATTTCCTCGCCGCGCTTCCCAGGATCGACGCGAACACCAGCGCGCAGGACGTCGGCACCGGGGTAGCCGACGCGGTCGCGCACATCCGCGCCGCGTGGCACGGCCGCTGCGGGCCGCGGGTCCGGCTGCTGCCCGAGCGGATCTCCTACCGGCAGTTGCCCGTGCCCGAGCGGGTACCACCGCACCAGATCCCGATCGGGATCGACGAGGCCGAACTCGCCACGGTGTCCCTCGACTTCGCCGCTGAGCCGCACTTCCTGTGCTTCGCCGACGGCGAGTCCGGCAAGACCAACCTGCTGCGGACGATCGCGCGCGGCATCGTGGAGCGCGCAACGCCTGAGCAGGCGCGCATCGTCATAGTCGACTACCGCCGTACCATGCTCGGCTTCCTGGAGTCCGAGCATCTCATCGGCTACGGGATGTCGGCCGACGTGCTGACTCCGATCATCAGCGAGGTGCAGGGTGCCATGCGTAAACGCCTGCCCGGGGCCGGCGTCACCCAACAGCAGCTTCGGGACCGCTCCTGGTGGTCGGGTCCGGAGCTCTACGTCCTGGTCGACGACTACGACCTGGTAGCCCCCCAGGGTGGGGTGAACCCACTCGGGCCGCTGCTGGAGTTCTTGGCTCAGGCCAAGGACGTGGGGTTGCATCTCGTCGTCGCCCGGCGTTGCGGTGGTGCAGCCCGGGCCTTGTTCGAGCCGGTGACCTCCAGGCTGCGGGAGCTGTCCACCCCCGGCATCGTGATGAGCGGGAGCCCCGATGAGGGCCCGTTGCTCGGCAATGTCAAACCCTCCCCGATGCCGCCCGGCCGGGGCACCCTGGTCGACCGCAAAGCCGGCCGCCGGCTCGTCCAGCTCGCCTGGCTGTCACCGGAGTGAAGCCGGCCGGCCATACCGGGTGGCGCGGCTGCTCGGTGCCAACAGCTCACGCTGTCCGGCATGCCAGACGGGCCAGCGCGCCGGGAGTAGCATCCCAGCCTGATGCGATGACACTGATTGAGGTCATGGTATGAGTGCTGAGGGGTGTGGATCAGGAGCACCGACGGGAAAGCCCTTGGAGCCGGCTTCGAATGACAGCTCCGCGTACGTGGTGGAGTGGCGGGCGTTGGGTCCGGTGGAAGCCCTCGTGGGTGGCCGGTTGGTCGACTTGGGCACGCCGAGACAGCGGGCACTGTTCGGGTTGTTGTTGAGTCGGGTGGACCGGCTGGTGGCAACCGACGTTCTGATTCACGAGTTGTGGTCCGGGAATCCCCCCGCGGTGGCGATGGCGTCGCTGCGGACCTACGTGTCGAATCTGCGACGGGTGTTGGAGCCGGATCGGGCGCCCCGGACGCCGCCTACGGTGCTGCACACCCGCGCACCGGGTTATCTCCTGGACAGCCGGGGTGTCGAGTTCGACGTGCACCGGTTCACCGGGCATGTCACGGTCGGCCAAGAAGCGTTGGGTCGAGGCGATCCCGGGCGTGCGCTGGATGAGTTCGACAAAGCCCTGGGGCTGTGGCGCGGGGGTGCCTATGCCGACATGCGCGACGCCAGCTGGGCGGTACTGGATGTGGCCCGGCTGGAGGAGTTGCGGTTGTCGGTGGTCGAGGGACGGTGTACCGCGCAGCTGCAGCTGGGTACGTATCACCGTGTGGTGGCTGAGCTGGATGCTCACGTGCGGGCTCATCCGCTCCGCGAACAAGCCTGCGAGCTGCTCGCCCTGGCGCTGTACCGGGCCGGACGGCAAGCTGAGGCGCTCGCGGTGCTGAGGGATACCCGGGGGCGGCTGACCGACGAGCTGGGTATCAACCCGAGTGTCGCGCTGCGACGGTTGGAGCGCGACATTCTCGCTCAGGCGTCCACTCTGGACTGGCGTCCGCCCGCGTTGACCGCGCCCGGTGCGGGGACGGCCCTGCCCGCACCGGCTACTGCTTCGCTGACCGCCGCCCTGCAGCCGCCCGGTCGCGCCGGGACGGTGATCGCGTGGGGTGTGGCAGAGGCGCGGTTACCCAGAGTGTGGAATGTCGGCCCGCGTAACCAGGGATTCGTCGGGCGGGATGGCACGCTCGGGCACGTACGGCAGCAGTTGCGGTCCGGGAGGGCAGCTGTGGTCCAGGCGCTGCACGGTATGGGCGGGGTGGGCAAGACGCAGGTGGCGATCGAGTACGCGCACCGCTACGCCGAGGACTACGACGTGGTGTGGTGGGTCAGCGCCGAGAAGACCGATCTGATCGGCGAGCAGTACGCAGCGTTGGCCGCGGAGCTGGGCCTGATCCCACCGCGCGCTGATACGGCCAGCGCAACCGGGGCGTTGCGCGCCTACCTCCGGGAGCAGGGTCGGTGGTTGATGGTGCTCGACAACGCCGAGTCACCCCGTGACCTGCGTGACTGGCTGCCCGCCGGTCCCGGGCACACTCTGATCACCTCGCGCAACCCTGGCTGGAGTGAACTCGCCGCCCGGGTGGAGATCGATGTGTTGCCGCGGCCGGAAGCGGTGGAGTTGATCCACGTCGCCCGGCCGGGTATCGGCGAGGTCGAGGCCGACCGCCTGGCCGCGGCTCTCAGCGACCTGCCCTTGGCGCTGGCCCAGGCGGCCGGGTTCCTGGCCGAGACCGGCATGCCGGTCGAGCACTACCTGTGCCTGCTGGACACTCGAGCGGAGGAATTGCTCGATCAGAGCCCACCACAAAGCCACCCACGATCGCTCGCTGCGGCGATCCGAGTGGCTGTCGACCGTCTCGCGGAGGTCGACCCGGTTGCGCTGGCGCTGGTGCGCCTCGGCGCGTTCCTCGCCCCGGAACCCATCCCCGCCGATATCTTGACCCATCCCATCGCGGTGACCGACATCGACCGGCCGCCGGAACTGGAGGCTCTGTCTGTCATTGCGGCCAATCCGGTGGCGGCGCATCGCAGCCTGGGATGGGTCGGCCGTTACGGCCTGGCCCGCATCGACCAAGGGTTACAGCTGCACCGGCTCACCCAAGCCGTGCTCCGCGACCAGCTCACCATCGACAGCGCCGCTGCCTACCGTTCCTACGCTCAAGCGCTGCTGGTCGCGGCGGACCCAGGTAACGAGCGGGACCCGGTGTGCTGGCCGGGCTGGGCGCGCATCCTGCCCCATCTGCTGGCCATCGACCCGGCCACCAGTCCCAGCCCCGACCTTCGGGACCTAGTCTGCCGCGCCGCCTGGTACCTGTACTACCGCGGTGAGCGCCGCCCGGTCCGTGACCTCGTCGACCACCTTCACCGGCAATGGTGCAAGCAGCTCGGACCGGACGATCGGCACACCCTGCGTGCCGCTGTCATCCTCGTTCTGCTCCTGGCCAGCGTCGGTCCTTACCGTCAAGGCCGCCAGCTCGGTGAGGACACCCTCGCCCGGTGCAGGCGGGTGCTCGGTAGCGACGATCCCGACACCCTGTACGCAGCGCATTTCCTGGCGATCTTCCTGCACGAGGTAGGTGCGTTCGAGCAAGCGCGACAGCTCAACGCGGACACTCTCGCTCGCAGGCGACGAGCACTCGGCGACGACCATCTGGAGGTCCAGCGCACGACTCATTACCTCGCCTGCGACCTACGTGAGCTGGGTGAGGTCGAGACAGCCCGGCAGCTGCACGAGAACACCCTCGCTTACGCACGACGGGTGCTCGGCGACGACCGTCCCGAGACCATTCTCGCGGCTCACGACCTTGCCCTCGACCTGCACGCACTCGGGCGGGTCGAGGCCGCGCGACAGCTCCATGCCGACGCCCTCGCTCGAGCGCGGCGAGTGCTCGGTGAGGACCATGTCTGGACCATGGACAACGCCAAGGGCCTCGCCGGTGACCTGCTCGCGCTCGGTGAGGTCGAGGCTGCGCGACGCCTCGGTGCGGACACGTTGGCCCGGGCCCGGCGAGTGCTCGGCGACGAGAGCCACTTCACCATCGATGTCGCGAATATTCTCGCCACCATTCTTGCTGAGATGGGCGAGGTCGAGGCCGCCCGGCAGCTCAGTGCGGACACTCTTATCCAGGCGCGGCACGTGTTCGGTGAGAGCCACTCCCGTACCGTGAAGGCGGCTGGGAATCTCGTTGCGGCTCGGCGTTTTCTGCAGGAAACCGAGCTGACCGGACAGGATTCTGGCCCGCAGGACGCCTGATGAGTCACCGCGGGACGGGGGGAATTCGTGTCAACCGGGTATGATCAGATAATCGCTGACCGGCTGCGTGGAATCGTGGCGAGCGTTCTGGAGATCGCTGAGGGCGAGGTCTGGCCTGCGGCCTCGTTCTACGAGGACCTCGCGGTGGATTCGTTGGAGAAGGCCGAAATCACGGTGCGGATCGAGTGCCACTTCGGCGTGCAGTTCACCGCCGACGAAGCAGCAGAGCTGCGTAGCGTCGCCGACGCCGTGGTGCTACTGCGGCGAAAAGGCCTGGCGACCGGTCTGGTGGAAGAAGGCCGGTGATGCAACTGGTGGAGCTCCTGGTCGGCCGTCATCTTGCCGAAGGGGGCGGCGACCACGTCTGCTACTTCGATGCCGAGATCGGCGAGGTGACCTATGCCGGGCTGTACGAGGCCACCCGGAGCTATGCAGGCGCGTTGCGTGCCCACGGGGTGCAGCCCGGTACGCGAGGAGCGGTGGTGGCCGACGATTCGGTGGCCACCGTGGTCGCCGTCCTTGGGTTGTGGTGGCACGGGTGCACGCCCGTCCCGGTGAATCACATGCTCACCCAACCGGAGATCTCCTTCCTAGTCCGGGATAGCGCCGCCCGGTTCATGCACCTGGACGTGCCCGCGAGGAAGCAACTCGCGCTGTGTGAGGAGTTCGCGGGCTTGCCGCAGTTCACCGGCGACGAGGTTCGTCAGGGGCTCCAGGCCGGCAGCTCGGCGGTGGTAGGCGGTCAGCCGCGGGCCGGTGCGCCGGCATCGTTCCCGGCCAGTGGAGAAGTGCTGTTGCAGTACACTTCCGGCAGTACCGGTACGCCCCAAGGTGTCCGGCATGGACTGGCCGGTATCAGCGCCGTTGTCGACGGGTTCGGCAGCGTGCTGGCACTCACGCCCGACGATGTCGTGCTCTCCACCGCCAAGCTGTCCTTCGGCTACGGCTTCGGCAACTCGCTGCTCTTCCCACTCGCCGCCGGCGCCAGCGTGATCTTGCTGCGTGGCGGAGCGGACTCCCACGTCCTCGCTGCGGCGTTGCGTCGGCATCGACCGAGCGTGATCTTCTCGGTGCCACGGGTGTACGCCGCGTTGCTCGACTGGGCGCAGACTGACCACAGCTGCGATCTGGAGTCGGTCCGGGTTTGCGTATCAGCCGGTGAACACCTCCCCCACGAGCTCGGCGAACGGTTCCGTAGGACATTCAAAGTGCCGCTGCTCAATGGGCTGGGGGCCACCGAGGTGTTGCACATCGTCGTTGCCACCCGTCCGGGCGACACCACTCCGGACTCCATCGGTTTCCCGGTGCCAGGGGTGACCTTGACGGTGCGCGACGACGAAGGTCGGGAGGTCCCGGACGGTGCCGAGGGTCGGCTGCATGTTGCCGGGCCGTCGGTGATGCTCGGTTATCTCGATCGCCCGGAGTCCACCGCCCGCACGCTCGCCGACGACGGCGCGTACACCGGCGACATCGTGCAGCGCACCGCGGACGGCAACATGCGGTATCTGTGCCGTGTCGACGATCTGCTGAACCTCGGTGGGTTCAAGATGTCGCCGAGGGAGATCGAGACCGTGGTGCGCAGGACCGACGGGGTGGCCGATTGTGCGGTGGTCGGTAGCGTCGACGACACAGGGCTGGAGCAGGCGATCGTGTACGCGGTGCCGAGTGCGGGCGTACCGGCTGACGAACTACGCCGGGCGATCACCAGCTCGTTGCGCGAACACCTCGCACCGTTCAAGCGCCCCGCGCGGGTGGAAGTGCTCGACGCGCTTCCGGTGACCTCCACCGGGAAGGCAGCGCGATTCATCTTGCGTAGCGTCGCGGAGCAGCTATGAGCTGGGACATCACTGGCCTCGGCGCGGTCGCCAGTATCGGTTCTGGTCCTGATGAGATCTTCGCTGCGCTGTGCGAAGGTCAGGACGGGTTGGGCACCCTGCGTGCGTTCGATCTGAGCCGCTATCGCGCCCACCAAGCCTACGAGATCGACGACCGGGCGAAGCCCGGACGCGACGAGCCCTTCCGCGCAACGCGATGGCTGCGTGCCGCGATCTCCCAGGCGCTGCGCGACGCCGCGCTCGACGGGGACCCGAGCCAGTACACCATGATGGTGGGTACGACGCTGCGTGAGCAGCGGTCTGTTGAGCTGTGGTGGCGCGAAGGCGTCCCACTGGACAGCGCTGACCTGTACTTCGGCCCGGCGTTGCGGGCGCAGTTCGGCACCTCGCAGACCTACACCTTCGCCAATGCCTGCGCGGCCACGCTCTACACCTTGGGCATGGCAGGCGACCTGATCGAACTGGACCTGGCTGACACCGTGGTGGTGGCCGGCACCGATGCCATCGCCGAGAGCGCTTTCGGAACCCTCGACCGGGTGCAGAACGACATCCCCGATGCGCTGCGTCCGTTTGACAACGGCCGCCGGGGGATGGTGATGGGTGAGGGCGCTGTGGCGATCGTGCTCCAGCGCCGGGGAATGGGGTTTGTGCCGGCTCGCGCGCGGGTGAGCGCGGTGAGCATGAACTGCGACGCCTCTCACCCGACCGCCCCGACGCAGCTGACCATCTCCTGGGCGATCCGCGATGCACACCGCCGGGCGGGCCTGGGCCCGGCCGACATCGATGTGGTGATGCTGCACGGTAGCGGCACCCGGTTGAATGATGTCGCCGAGGCAACCGCGCTGGCCGGCGTGTTCGCCGACACCGAAGTCGCTCCGCTGATGACCGCGATCAAGTCGATGACCGGGCACACGCTGGGCGGGTCCGGTCTGCTCAGCCTGGTCATGGCTGTCCTGTCGTTGCAGCACGGTGTCGTGCCGCCGATCGCCGGGCTGACCGACCCGATTTCCGAGGCTGACGGGTTCCAGCTGGTGCGGGACCGGCCGGCGCATGCGGACTTGCGGACTGCGCAGGTCAACGCCTTCGGATTCGGGGGGATCAACGCGGTGGCGATTCTGGAGCGGGCATCGTGAGGGGTCCGGCTGCAGTGATCACGGGGATCGGGCTGACACTGCCCGCTTCCGTCGGTGACATCACCGACCTGTTCGATACCTCCGCCGCCGAGCGGGGCTCGTGCGATCGGGAGGCGGGTTTACGCGGGCGGGCCATGCGGCACAAGGACCGCGCCTCGCGGCTGGCCCTGCATGCTGCGGAGTCGGCGTTGTCTGACGCAGCACTAGTGGACGCCGAGACTTTCACCGGGCCTGCCGACCGCACCGCAGTGGTGGTCAGCTCCGACCTCGGCAACCTGGACAGTGTCTGCTCGTTCGTCGACATCATCGCTCGCGACACCGTAACCGGGCTCAGCCCACTGGGGCTGCCGCACACATCGAGCAATGCGATCGCGGGCTGGGTCGCGATCCGATACGGGTTGCGCGGGCCGAACGTGACGGTCTGCAACGGCCCGACCGGCGGGCTTGATGCGTTGTTCTGGGCGCGCAATCTCATTGCGGCTCGGCGCAGCGACGTTGCGGTCGTGGTCGGTGCCGAGCCGGACACCGAACCGGTTGCGCGGTTGCTGCTCCAGCAGGACAAAGGGTCCGCATTAGACGGTGCGGTTGCTGTCGTCGTCGAGTCAGCCGAATACGCCCGGCACCGCGGGGTACGGGCGCGCGGTGTGCTGGCCGGATATGCCCGTGCGACCGACCTGGCCGCGGCCGTCATCGCAGCGCGTGGCCTCGACCTGCGCCCGGTGCAGTTGTTGGAGGCCGAGACGTTCACGACCCGATTCGGTCACTGCTGCGGAGCGCTCGGAGTCCTGCAGTGCGCGGCGGGCGCCACCCGGCTCGATCGTCACGACGACGTCGACGCCGTGGTCGCGACGATCGACGTGGCGGACGGTGCGCAGGCGGCCGCCGCGCTGCTGCTGACCCGGGCGGGTAACGCCTAGCTGTGGATGAGAGGGGAGACATCACATGCAGATCGTCAGCGTGGACAAGGAAGAACTGCGGGTACTCGTGGCCGACGCGCTTGAGCTTTCTGTCCAAGAGGTGACCGACGATGCGGCCTTCATCCAGGATCTGGGGGTCGACTCACTTGCCGCATTGGAGATCGCGGTCCGTCTCGAGGGCAAGTACGGCATGAAGATAGAGAATTTCGAGTTGACCACCACCTCTTCGTTGGACTGGTTGCATCGGTTACTGACTGGTTGAGCCTTTCCTCAGCGTTGCGACAGAGAGGTGCGGCCGGCCCACGTTGACATTCGCCGGCAGCAGCGATGGGTGCATGGAGCACCGCCGGCGTTCCGGACCCCGGGTAGTGCGCGTATCGCTTTGCATGTGCAACGTTGTGCAACCAGTCGGTCACGGAGTGGAACCGGATCCGGCAGTGCGGCGTCCCGAGTAGGCAACCCCGGGTGGGCAACCCCGGGTTCGCAACCCCGGGTTCGCAACCCCGGGTGGGCAACATTGTCAGATCTATCAGACCGAGGAGACCTCAGCAGATGGGACAGCAGTTCGGTGCGCAGTTCGAGCAGATGCAGGCGGCGGCACAGCACGTCGCAGAGGTGAATCAGAGCGTGCAAGGGCAGCTCCTGGGTCTGCGCAATCAGCTGGCACCGCTGACGGGGGCGTGGAAGGGCCAGGCATCGACCGCCTTCCACTTGCTGATGGAGCGCTGGGATACCGACGCGCGCAACCTCAACGAGGCCCTCAACAGCATCGGTGAGCAGATCCGGGGCTCCGGGACCACCTACGCCCAGGCTGACGAGACCGAGAACCAGACCTACTCGCGGATCGGCCAGGCTCTGGGCGGCTGACGTCGCCGGATCCTGCGGTACCACACAGACTCCAGTTGAAGGGATGCACAGGTGAGCGAGATCCTGGTCACGTTCGGCGAGCTTGAGAGCGCGCGGAACTCGATCCAGACGACGTGGACGAATATCAGCCGGGAGATGGAGGACCTCAAGAGGTACTTGCAGCCGATGGTGGAGACCTGGACCGGCGAGGCGTCGACCGCCTACCAGGCCCACCAGGCGAAGTGGGATCGATCTGCGACTGACCTGAACCAGGTGCTGAACCAGATCGGGGTGGCGCTGGGTACGTCGAACGAGAACTACCAGGCCGGAGAAGCAGCCAACCGGGCACGGTGGGCGTAGCCATCCAGGCCGGGCCGGTTCACCGGGTCGCCGCCGGGGAACGGTAGCCTCGTTCCCCGGCGGCGACCCGGTTTTGACCGGGTCGTGCTGCGCCGGTATCGTTTGGCGACCCTGCGAACTGCGATGATGAGGTAGGTCCGTGCGCACGTACAACCCCAAGCCCGGCGAGGTCCAGCGCGCCTGGCATGTCATCGACGCCACGGACGTGGTGCTGGGTCGCCTCGCCAGCCAGGCCGCCACGCTGCTGCGCGGCAAGCACAAACCGACCTACGCGCCGCATGTCGACACCGGCGACTTCGTCGTGATCGTCAACGCAGGCAAGGTGGCGCTGACGGGTAACAAGGGCGATCGCAGCTTTGTCTACCGGCACAGCGGTCACCCAGGTGGGCTCAAGCGGCGCTCCTTCACCGAGATGCTCGCCACCCGACCGGAGCGGCTGGTGGAGAAGTCCATCAAGGGCATGCTGCCGAAGAACACGCTGGGCCGGGCGATGGCCCGCAAGCTCAAGGTCTACGCCACTCCCGAGCATCCCCACGCGGCCCAGTGCCCCCAGCCATTCCAGATCACCCAGGTCGCCCAGTGACTATCCCTGCCGCCGTGACCGCTCCCAGTGAGGATCCGAGAGACGCCGTGACCACCCCGCAGACGCCGCAACCCGAGGCTGGGCAGGCTGCCGCTGTTGCACCGGTCCCACTCGTGTCGGCGATGCCGGTGCCCAGTGGACAGTCAGTTCATGCCGTCGGTCGCCGCAAAGAGGCGGTCGTGCGGGTGCGCCTGGTTCCTGGCACCGGTGTTTTCAAGCTCAATGGCACGAGCCTGGAGCAGTACTTCCCGAACAAGGTGCATCAGCAGCTGATCCGGGAACCCTTGGTGATCGTCAACAAACCCGAGTCCTACGACGTGCTCGGCAATCTCTCCGGTGGCGGTACTTCCGGTCAGGCCGGTGCGTTGCGGCTGGCCATCGCCCGCGCGCTGATCGAGATCAATGTTGAGGACCGTCCGGCGCTGAAGAAGGCGGGCTTCCTCACCCGCGACGCCCGGTCTACAGAGCGCAAGAAATACGGTCTGAAGAAGGCGCGCAAGGCGCCCCAGTACTCGAAGCGTTAATATTGCCCGTTTTGACGTCCCGCCTGTTCGGCACCGACGGGGTGCGAGGGTTGGCCAACTCCGAGCTCACTCCGGAGTTGGCGCTGGCCGTGTCCAACGCGGCCGCCCGGGTGCTCGTCGGCCAGGGCTCCGCTGGTCTCGGGGGTCTTCGAGGCCGCCCGCTCGCCGTCGTGGGCCGGGACCCACGGGCCAGCGGCGAGATGCTGGAGGCGGCTGTCATCGCCGGCCTGACCTCGGCGGGTGCCGATGTTCTGCGGGTCGGGGTACTGCCCACTCCGGCGGTTGCGCACCTGGTGGGTGAGTTCTCCGCAGACCTCGGCGTGATGATCTCCGCCTCGCACAACCCGATGCCCGACAACGGCATCAAGCTCTTCGCCGCCGGTGGGCACAAACTCCCCGACGCGGTGGAGGACGAGATCACCGCCCGGGTGGATGGTCGCGACTTCGAGCGTCCCACCGGAGCCCGGATCGGTCGGGTGCGTGACGTGCCGGAGGCCGCTGAGCGCTATGTGGATCACCTGCTGCTGGCCACCCCGCACGCCCTGGACGGGGTCCGGGTGGTGGTCGACTGCGCGCACGGGGCGGCTTCTCTCGTCGCTGTGCAGACCTACCGCAGGGCCGGCGCCGATGTGGTAGCGCTGCATGCGGAGCCCGACGGCTTCAACATCAACGACGGTTGCGGGTCCGCCCACCTGGACCACCTGCGAGAAGCGGTGCTGGCGCAACGCGCGGCGATCGGTATCGCGCACGATGGCGACGCCGACCGCTGCCTGGCCGTGGACGCCACCGGCGAGGTGGTGGACGGTGACCAGATCATGGCCGTTCTCGCGTTGGCGATGCGGGAGAGCGGTGAACTGGTCGAGAACACCCTGGTCGCCACCGTGATGAGCAACCTGGGGTTGCACCTGGCGATGCGCGACCACGGCGTC
Organism: uncultured Actinomycetota bacterium; assembly: GCA_963823755.1. Classification (GTDB taxonomy): domain Bacteria; phylum Actinomycetota; class Actinomycetes; order Mycobacteriales; family Pseudonocardiaceae. The sequence continues at coordinate 450,332 of CAWGMP010000017.1, read as the reverse complement.
GTGGTCAGAACCACCCCTGTCGGGGACCGGTACGTGCTCGAGGCGTTGCTGGCAGGAGGGTTCTCGCTGGGTGGGGAGCAGTCCGGGCATGTGGTGCTGCCGGGATATGCAACCACCGGCGACGGGCTGCTGACCGCATTGCGACTGATGGCCCGGATGGTCACCTCGGGGCGAAGCCTGGCGGATCTGGCCGGCGTGCTGACCCGGCTGCCGCAGGTGCTGATCAACGTCGCAGTCGCGGACAAGACGAGAGTCGCGACGGCACCCGCGGTGCTCGACGCGATCGTCACTGCGGAGATCGAACTAGGCGAGACTGGCCGCGTGCTGCTGCGCCCGTCGGGCACCGAGCCCTTGGTGCGGGTGATGGTCGAGGCCGTCGACCAGCCTGCCGCGGAGGCTATCGCGCACCGCATCGCTGCGGTCGTCGCCACGGCGAGTTGACCACTGCCTGCGCGCTGTGCGATCCCGCGGTGGCGTTGGAGGGTCAGGCCGGCCGGGAACGGCTGATCGACCCTGTGACCGGATCAGCGGACGAAGTTCTGCGACGCACCGGGTATGTCGTCGTCGAGCAGGTTGCTGTAGTCGGTGGCCCCGGTGAGGTGGTGCAACAGGAATGCGGTGACCAGGGCGCGGGTGATCCGCCTGGTTCCGATCTCCGGGCTACTGCCGATGAGCATGTCGGTCCAGTGCGGGCCCGCGGTGAAGCCGAGATGGCCGGCTTTGGGCAGGATTCGCAGCTGCACCGGACCGGCCCACGCCCTGGCCACCGGCTCGGCATGCCCGACCGCCGGCGCCACCTGATCCTTGCCCCCGGCCACATGCAGGCCCGGCATGGTGCAGCTTTGAGCGCCGACCACCGCTGAGGGCAGCGTCTGAGCCAGCGCCAGTGTGACCACCGCCCGGCAACGGTCGTCGGCGGCCGCCGCGAGCACCGCGCAGCCGCCACCCATCCCGTGACCGGCGAGGCCCAGCTTGCCGGGGTCGACGCTGATGGCACCGTCGCCCAGCCGCACGCCCGCACACACGTCCAGCACGGTGCGCAGATCGGTGGCGAACTGCCGGTGCGACGCCAGCGCACCAGGCTGGGTGGCCGGCGCCGCCGCGACCACACCCCAGGTGGCCAGGTGGCGCAACAACTCCTCGTAGCGTGCTGTCGGCTGCAGCCAGCCGTGCCCGAACGCGACCGCAGGTAGCCCGAACCCGGACCGCGGGGTGAACACCACGCCGGCCATGCCGGCCGCTGCGAGGTCACCGCGGGCCACCGCGTGTGGACCTGGCCGCGACAGCTCCTCAGTCGTGCGGCGGACTGCGGGATCGGTGCGTGCCATGAGCCCGGACGGTATCGGATTCGCCGAAATCACGGTGAGCTAGCGTGACGCACATGTGCGGAATCGTGGGCTACGTAGGACACCGAGACGCCCTGGACGTCGTCCTGCAGGGTCTGGGCCGGCTGGAGTACCGCGGGTACGACTCGGCCGGTGTCGCAGTGCTCACCACGGTCGGCATGCTGGCGGTGACGCGCAAGGCCGGGGCGCTGGCCAACCTGATCGACGAGCTCGACGCCACCGGGCGGGCGGCCTTCAGCGGTACCGCCGGGATGGGGCACACCCGTTGGGCCACCCACGGTGCGCCCACTGATCGCAACGCCCACCCGCACTGCGACACCGCAGCCAGGCTCGCCGTGGTGCATAACGGGATCATCGAGAACCACGCCCAGCTGCGCGCCGAGCTGGAGCGCGGCGGGGTGGAGCTGGCCAGCGACACCGACACCGAGACCGCCGCGCATCTGCTCGCCGCGGAGTACGAGCGCTGCGCTGACCTGCCGCTGGCCGTCCGCCTGGTGTGTCGCCGGCTGCAGGGGGCGTTCACTCTCGTCGTCAACCATGCCGACGAACCCGACCTGATCGTCGCGGCGCGCCGTTCGTCGCCACTGGTGGTCGGAGTGGGCGCGGGGGAACATTTCGTGGCCTCCGACGTCGCGGCGTTCATCGAACACACCCGGGACGCCGTCGAGCTCGGCCAGGACCAGGTGGTGACGATCACCCGCGACGGCTACCAGATCACCGACTTCCACGGCGTCCCGGCGCACGGCAAACCCTTCCACGTCGACTGGGACCTGTCCGCAGCGGAGAAGGGTGGTCACGACTACTTCATGCTCAAGGAGATCCAGGAACAACCCAGCGCCATCGCCAACACCCTGCGGGGGCACTTCATCGACGGCCGCATCGTGCTGGACGAGCAGCGGATGGACACCCAGGAGCTGCGCGACGTCGACAAGGTCTTCGTGGTCGCCTGCGGGACCGCCTACCACTCCGGCATGGTCGCCAAGTACGCCATCGAGCACTGGTGCCGGCTGCCGGTGGAAGTCGAGCTCGCCAGTGAATTCCGGTATCGCGACCCGGTGCTGGACCGCTCCACCCTGGTCGTGGCGATCTCGCAGTCCGGGGAGACCATGGACACTCTGGAAGCGGTCCGGCATGCCAAGGAGCAGAAAGCCCGGGTACTGGCGATCTGCAACACCAACGGGGCACAGATCCCCCGGGAGTCCGACGCGGTGCTCTATACCCACGCTGGACCGGAGATCGGGGTAGCCGCCACCAAGACGTTCCTCGCCCAGATCGTGGCCAACTTCCTGGTCGGGCTGGCGCTGGCGCAGGCTCGTGGCACCAAGTACTCCGACGAGGTCGCCCGTGAGTTCGCCGAGATGGAGGCGATGCCCGCGGCGGTGGCCCAGGTGCTCGACACCGTCGACCAGGTGCGCGAGCTGGGTCGCGAGCTCGCGCACGCCAAAGTGGTGCTGTTCCTTGGCCGCCATGTCGGTTTCCCGGTGGCGCTGGAGGGGGCGCTCAAGCTCAAAGAGCTCGCCTACATGCACGCCGAGGGCTTCGCCGCGGGCGAGCTCAAGCACGGCGCGATCGCGCTGCTGGAGGTGGGCCTGCCGGTGGTCGTGGTGATGCCCTCACCCAAAGGACGGGCCGTGTTGCACGCCAAGCTGCTCTCCAACATCCAGGAGATCCGGGCCCGCGGGGCGCGGACCATCGTCATCGCCGAGGAGGGCGATGAGACAGTGCGTCCCTACGCCTCGCATCTGCTGGAGGTGCCCGCGGTGCCCACCCTGCTGCAGCCGCTGGTATCCACCGTGCCGCTGCAGGTGCTCGCCGCCGAGATAGCCCGGCAACGTGGGTATGACGTGGACAAACCCCGCAACCTCGCCAAGTCCGTCACCGTCGAATAGTCGTGAGTGGCATTAAGTGCGATAACCCTGTTACGCGCTCACGAGGTGCGTGGACGGTGGCTCGCGTACGCGCGGCCGAGCAGGCCCTGCTGGCCCGCGTTCCAGCCGAGGCGCTGATGCGTCGCGCGGCGTTCGGGCTGGCTGCGCGAACTGCGGCGACGCTGGTCGAGCGAACCGGTGGGGTGTCCGGTCGGCACGTCACACTGCTGGTCGGAGCCGGGAACAACGGCGGGGACGCGCTGTGGGCCGGGGCATACCTGCGCCGACGCGGGGTGGCGGTCACCGCTGTGCTGCTGTCCCCGGACCGCGCACATCCCGAAGGCCTGGCCGCGCTGCGCCGAGCCGGCGGGTGGATCGCCGGCCACCCGCCAGACCGCACCCACCTCGTGCTCGACGGGATCGTCGGGCTGTCCGGTCGTGGCGGGCTACGCCCGGCGGCCGCTCGGCTGGTGGAGGCCGTCCAGACGCCGATCATCGCGGTGGACTCGCCGTCCGGGGTGGATCCGGACACCGGCACCGCTGACGGGCCCGCGGTCACCGCCACCGCGACCGTCACCTTCGGGGCGCGCAAGCCGGTTCACCTGCTCGCTCCGTGGCGCTGTGGCCCGGTACACCTGGTGGACATCGGCTTGTTCGCCGAGTTAGGCGAGCCCGAGCTGCGGGTGCTCACCGCCGCCGAGATCGGTGCGCGGTGGCCTGCGCCGGGCCCGACCAGTGACAAGTACACCCAAGGCGTCGTCGGGATCGCCGCAGGTTCGGCCGACTACCCAGGGGCGGCGGTGCTCTGTGCGGGCGCCGCGGTGCTCGCGACCTCGGGCATGGTTCGCTTCGCCGGTACCGCCGCCGACGCGGTACGCGGGTGTTGGCCGGAGGTGGTGGCCACCGGCTCGGTGTTCGACGCCGGGCAGGTGCAGGCCTGGGCCGTCGGGCCGGGCCTGGGTACCGGCGCCGCCGCCCGCCAGGTGCTGGCCCACGTGCTGGCCGCGGGCGTGCCTGTGGTGGCCGACGCCGATGCGATCACCCTGCTGGCCCGGCACCCCGAGCTGGCGGACAGCCGTGACCCGGACACCCCACTGGTGCTCACCCCGCACGACCGGGAGTTCGAGCGACTCACCGGCGCGCTTCCCGGCGCCGACCGGGTCGGGGCCGCCCGGGACACCGCCCGCAGGCTCGCTGCGGTGCTGGTTCTCAAGGGGAACACCACCATCGTCGCCGCAGCGGACGGACGGGTGCTGGTGAATCCGGCCCGCTCGTCCTGGCCGGCCACAGCGGGTTCCGGCGATGTCCTCACCGGCGTGCTCGGCGCACTGCTGGCAGCCGGGCTGGAGCCTGCCACGGCGGCGGCCGCCGCGGTGCACGCCCAAGAGCTCGCCGCCGCCATCGCCGCCACGGGCTCGCCCGCAGCCGCGTTCTCGGGACAGAACGCGGTGATCGGGCCTGGCGCGCCGGCGCCTGCGTCGGGGATCCAGGCAGCCCTGACCGATGCGATCCGGACCCTCCGGCGGACCGCCGGGATGCGAGGATGACGACGATGCCAGCGCTGTCCCCGCGTCCCAGGGCCGAGGTCCTGATCGACCTCGACGCGGTCCGGCACAACGTCGGGATCCTCGCCGGGTGCGCCGCTGCTTCCGGCGCTGCCACCATGGCGGTGGTCAAGGCCGACGGGTACGGTCACGGCGCGGTCGACGTCGCCGTGGCGGCGCTGCAGGCGGGAGCCAGCGCGCTGGGCGTGTGCAGCATCGACGAAGCGCTCGCCTTACGCCACGGCGGGATTGACGCCCAGATACTGGCGTGGCTGCACGCTCCCGGGGAGGACTTCGCCGCCGGCGTCGCCGCCGGGGTCGACCTCGGCGTCTACTCCACCGGTCAACTCCACACGGTCGCTGCCGCCGCAGCGGCGACCGGCCGCGACGCACGAGTACACCTCAAGGTCGACACCGGGCTGACCCGCGGTGGCGCCGCCCGCGATCAGTGGCCGGGGCTGGTCCGCGCGGCGGCGGCCACCCGAGGCGTGGAGGTCGTCGCGGTCTGGTCACACCTCGCGCACGCCGACGATCCCGAGCATCCGGTCATCGAGCAGCAGGTGCGGCGTTTCGACGAGGCCTACCAGGTGGCACGGGATGCCGGACTGCGACCGCTGCGGCACCTGGCGAACTCCGCGGCCACGCTGACCCGGCCCGACCTGCACTACGACCTGGTGCGCCCTGGTGTCGCCGTCTACGGGCTCTCCCCGGTGCCCGGCGTGGGTTACCATCTTTTACCAGCGATGACGCTGCGCTCGCAGGTTGCGATGGTCAAACGTGTCCCGGCTGGCGAGGGTGTGTCATACGGGCACGTCTGGCATGCCGATCGGGAGACCACTCTGGCCCTGGTCCCCGCCGGATATGCCGATGGCGTGCCCCGGGCGCTCACCGGCCGGCTGGACGTGTGGCTGGCTGGACGGCGCCGCCCGGTGGTGGGAAGGGTATGCATGGACCAGGTAATGGTCGACTGCGGGGACGATCCGGTCGCCGAGGGCGCTGAGGTGGTCTTCTTCGGCAGCGGCGAGACTGGTGCTCCCACCGCCGCTGAGTGGGCCGACAAGCTCGGGACCATCCACTACGAGGTGGTCGCAGGTATGGTGCGGCCCCGGTTGACCAGGACGGTCCGCGGTCGCCGCCCGCTTGCCGCGGGTCTCGCCGGGGCTCGGGTCGCCCGATGAGATCATCGGTGAAGCGGGTCGCGGGCGGTGTATCGGGCACGGCGGTCACTGCAGCGATCGTCGCCGGCGTCGTGCACCACCACCGCATCGCGACGCTGCGCAGGTTGGCGGCGGAGCTCGTTCCTGACCGATTTCCGGCCGTGCTCCCACCGGACCGCGAGTACACCGTGCTGGCCGACGACGGGGTGGAGCTGTCGGTGGAGGAGCTCGACCCGGCCGATGGGGGAGCACCGGAGTTCACCGTCATCCTGATCCATGGCTACACGCTGGACCGGCGGTCGTGGCTGTTCCAGCGCCACGACCTGGCGTATTCCACCGCACCCCGAGTCCGTCAGGTGCTCTACGACCTGCGCAGCCACGGTCGCTCGGGTCGCTCACCCCGCCGTGCGTGCACCGTCACACAGCTCGGTCGCGATGTGGACGCGGTGATCCGCGCGGCTGCCCCCGAGGGGCGGATCGTACTGATCGGGCATTCCCTCGGCGGTATGACGATCATGGCGTTGGCCGAGGACCGCCCCGAGCTGTTCGCTGAGCGGATCTGCGGGGTGGCCTTCCTCAATACCAGTGCCGGGGAGATCGGCCGGTCCGGCCTGCCTAAGCCGTTTCTGTCCCGACGAAACCCACTGATGCCGGTGGCCGGGATGCTGTCTCGCTGGGAGCCCAGCGCGCGCGCGGTCGACCGCGGTCGCGATATGTGCCGGAGTCTGATCTGGAGCTTGACCCGCAAGCTCGCCTTCGGCGACGAGATGGTCAACCCATCGCTGGTCGAGCTGATGACTACGATGATCAGGGCTACGCCATTCGAAGTCATGACCGATTTCCTGGCCGAGTTCGGGGCGCACAACCGGTACGCAGCGCTGGCCGGCCTGCAGTACGCCAAGGCGCTGGTGCTCGGTGCCGATGGTGACCGTCTGATTCAGTACCAGCACTCCGAGGCGATTGCGGCGCTGCTGCCCGATGCTGAGCTGGTGCAGGTCGAGGGGGCCGGCCACGTGACGATGCTGGAGCAACCCAAGCGGGTCAACGAACACCTGCTGGATCTGCTGGCCCAATGCGCAGGGAGCCTGCCACGCAGGTCAATGGGGACATGAGCCTGGTGTTGGAGCTGGCGACTCCGGACGACACCGAGCGCGTCGGTCGAGCCGTGGGGCAGCGCCTGCGCCCGGGTGACGTGGTGGTGCTGTCAGGGCCGCTGGGGGCGGGCAAGACTGTGCTGGCCCGCGGAATCGGCGCTGGTTTGGGCGTCCGCGGCCCGGTGACATCCCCGACCTTCGTCATCGCCCGTGAGCACCCGGCGCTGCCCGGCGGGCGAGGGGTGCCACTGGTCCACGTCGACGCCTACCGGCTCGGTGGAATGGTGGAGCTCGACGACCTCGACCTGGACACGGACCTGCTGACCGCCGCCGTGGTCGTGGAATGGGGCGAGGGCATGGCTGAACGGCTGGCCGAGGAGTACCTGGTGATCCGGTTGCAGCGGCCCGGTGGTGACAGTGGTGAGGACCGGCGGGTCGCGCAGCTCCATGGCCCGGCCCGCTTGATGCCGGAGCCGACCTGCCTTTCAGGGGTTCGCGAACCCGAAACACGTGATCAGTAAGCTTGTCCTCCGTGCTGGTGTTGGCTCTGGACACGGCGACGTCCGCGGTGATCGCCGGATTGCTGCGTCTGCCCGCCGTGGGCTCACCGGGGGTTCTCGCCGAGCGGGTCACCGTGAACGCCCGGGCGCACGGCGAGCTGCTCATGCCGTCGGTTTGCGAGGTGCTGGCGACCGCCGGGGTCTCGAAGCACGACCTCGACGCGGTGGTATGCGGGGTGGGGCCTGGCCCGTTCACCGGCCTCCGGGTCGGGATGGTCACTGCTGCGGCGCTGGGCGATGCACTCGACATCCCGGTGTACCCCGTGTGCAGCCTGGACGCGATCGCTTGTTCGGCGGGCGCCGGCAGCCCGCTGTTGGTGATCACCGATGCTCGACGCCGTGAGGTCTACTGGGCGCGCTATGACGAGTCCGGTGCCCGGGTCGACGGTCCCCACGTGGACCGGCCGCTTGACGTGCCGCTGGTCGGCGTATCGCGGGTGGCCGGTGCCGCTGACGTGCTGGGGCTGCCGGTGGTGCCGCCACGGCACCCTGACCCGGCCGGACTGGTCACCGTGGCAGCGGCGGCGGTGCGGGCCCATGCACCGCCAGGCCCGCTCACCCCGCTGTACCTGCGCCGACCCGACGCAGTGGAACCCGGGCTGCCGAAGCGAGTGACGCCGGTATGAGTGTCCTGATCGGGTCGATGGTGGCGGCCGACGCGCAGCGCTGCGCGGAACTGGAGTGCATGGTGTTCGACGGCGACGATCCGTGGAGCCCAGAGGCGTTCCTGGAGGCGCTGGCCGCAGGCCATCACTACCTGTGCGCGCGGGAGGACGGCTCGCTGATCGGTTACGCGGGTCTGGTCCGCGTCGGCCGGGAGGCGGAGGTACATACCCTTGCGGTGGACCCGGCGCATCAGCGCCGGGGGATCGGCCGGACGCTGTTGCGGGCGATCCTCGACCATGCCGTAGGGGCCACAGTGTTTCTCGAGGTGCGCACCGACAATGAGTCGGCGATCCGCCTGTACCGCAGCGAGGGGTTCGATGTGATCGGTACCCGCCGTGGTTACTACCGGCCCAGTGGCGCAGATGCGTTCACTATGCGCAGGCAGGCCTACCAGTGACCGGGATCGTGCTGGGCATCGAGAGTTCCTGCGACGAGACCGGAGTCGGCGTCGTGCGGTTGTCCTGCGACGGGACGGTCACGCTGCTCGCCGACGAAATCGCCTCCAGTGTGGACTCCCACGCCCGGTTCGGCGGCGTGGTGCCAGAGGTGGCGTCCCGGGCCCACCTCGAGGCGATGGTGCCGACGGTGCGCCGCGCGCTGCGGGTCGCGGGTATCGTGCCGTCCGATGTGGACGCGGTGGCGGTGACTGCGGGACCGGGTCTGGCTGGGGCGTTGCTCGTCGGGGTGGCCGCGGCCAAGGCGTACGCGGCGGCTTGGGACGTTCCGTTGTACGGGGTCAACCACCTCACTGCGCACGTCGCCGTGGACACCCTGGAGCACGGTCTGCTGCCCCCGGCGCTGGCCTTGTTGGTTTCCGGTGGGCACTCCAGCCTGCTGCAGGTCTCCTCGCTGGTGGAGCCCTTGACCCCGCTGGGCGCCACCGTCGACGATGCCGCAGGGGAAGCGTTCGACAAGGTGGCGCGGCTGTTGGGGCTGGGCTTTCCGGGTGGCCCGTTCATCGACCGTGCCGCCCGGGATGGGGACCCGAGCAGTGTTCGATTCCCCCGCGGTCTGACCGGTCCCGGCGACGCGCGCTACGACTTCTCCTTCTCCGGGCTCAAGACGGCGGTCGCCCGGCACATCGAAGCGCTGCAACGCCAGGGGCTCGCCGTGCCGGTAGCCGACGTGGCGGCGGCTTTCCAAGAGGCCGTCGTCGACGTGCTCACCGCCAAGGCGATCCGGGCGGCCACCGATCGAGGCATCGACACCTTGCTCCTCGGGGGTGGGGTAGCCGCGAACTCCCGGCTGCGTGCGCTGGCGGGTGAGCGCTGCGCGGCGGCTGGAGTGCGGTTGCGGGTCCCCCGACCCCGACTATGCACCGACAACGGAGCCATGGTGGCCGCACTCGGGGCGCGCCTGCTCGCCGCAGGCGCACTCCCCTCGCCGCTGGACATCCCCGCCGACCCGGGCCTACCGATCACCATTTCGCTGGTCGGTAGCGCTTCACGTACTACCGCGGGCACGAGAACAACCGGTGCCGGCGCGGCCGGCGGGAGGTGAAGCCGAGGGTGCGAGAGACGTGCGACCACCCCAGCGTTGAGCGTTAGCACTCGGCGCAGTAGTCTGCCAATCAGCACTGTGGTCCCCAGAGTGCTACCAAAGGCCCGAGCCGCCTCGACACCCGCGACGGCGGGGTGGCAGGAGCCAGCATCAGACAACCTGCCAGCTCTTCGAAGACCCCAGAAAGTGGAGGTCACACCGTGGCGAGCGTGAACATCAAGCCGCTCGAGGACAAGATCGTCGTTCAGGCCAGCGAGGCTGAGACGACGACCGCGTCTGGCATCGTCATCCCGGACACCGCCAAGGAGAAGCCCCAGGAGGGCAAAGTAATCGCCGTGGGCCCGGGTCGGTTCAATGACAACGGCACCCGCATCCCGGTGGATGTGAGTGCCGGTGACGTCGTCATTTACACCAAGTACGGCGGCACTGAGGTCAAGTACAACGGCGAGGAGTACCTGATTCTCTCCGCGCGCGACGTGCTCGCTGTCGTCAACTGACGGTTCGACCGTCGTCTTACCTGACGGTTCGACCGTACGTCTTCACTGACGGTTCGACCGTCGTCGACCGCCCCGCGGTCCCCCCGGGGGGACCGCGGGGCGGTCGCGCATACAGGCCCCGGCGACGCCGGCGGTCCAACAGAGTTCGCCCGTGAGGAAGGCAGGCAATGCCCAAACAGATCACGTACGACGAGACCGCGCGGCGCGCGCTGGAGCGCGGAGTCGACAAGCTCGCCGACGCGGTCAAGATCACTCTCGGTCCGCGCGGCCGGCACGTCGTGCTGGAGAAGAAATACGGCGGCCCGTCGATCACCACCGACGGTGTCACGATCGCGCGTGAGATCGAGCTGGCCGACCCCTATGAGAACCTCGGTGCACAGCTCGCCAAGAACGTGGCGACGAAGACCAACGACGTCGCTGGTGACGGCACCACCACCGCCACCGTGCTGGCTCAGGCGATGGTCCGGGAGGGCCTGCGCAATGTGGCCGCCGGGGCAAACCCCACCGCCCTCGGCCGCGGCATCGCGGCGGCCGCGGAGGCGGTCGCCGACGCGCTGGCCGCCAAGGCCACACCGGTGTCCGGCGAGCAGGCGATCGGCCAGGTGGCAACGGTCTCCTCGCGTGACCCGAAGATCGGTGCCCTGATCGGGGAGGCGATGACCAAGGTCGGCGAGGACGGCATCATCACTGTGGAGGAGTCCTCCACGATGGCTACCGAGCTGGAGATCACCGAGGGTATCGCGTTCGACAAGGGCTACATCTCGCCCTACTTCGTCAACGACCCTGAACGGATGGAAGCGGTGCTCCAGGATGCCCACATCCTGCTGCACCGCGACAAGATCTCCTCGATTCAGGACTTGTTGCCGTTGCTGGAGCTGATCAGCCAGGCTGGCAAGCCACTACTCATCGTAGCTGAGGACGTCGAGGGCGAGGCGCTGTCCACTCTGGTGGTCAACGCGATCCGCAAGACCCTGGCTGTGGTGGCGATCAAGTCGCCGTTCTTCGGTGACCGCCGTAAAGCGTTCATGGACGACCTCGCTGCCGTCACGGGTGCTCAGGTGGTCAACCCCGAGATCGGGCTCACACTGTCCGAGGTCGGGCTTGAGGTACTCGGCCGGGCCCGGCGTGTCGTCGTGACCAAGGATGACACCACCCTCGTCGATGGCGGGGGTGACCAGAGTGAAGTCGAGGCCCGCGCCGCCCTGCTTCGTCGCGAGATCGAGGAGACCGACTCGGACTGGGATCGCGAGAAGTTGGCGGAGCGGTTGGCCAAGCTCGCCGGCCGGGTAGCGGTGATCAAGGTCGGGGCGGCTACCGAAACCGAGCTCAAGGAGCGCAAGGCTCGGATCGAGGACGCCGTGGCGGCCACGAGGGCAGCCGCCGAGGAGGGCATCGTGCCCGGCGGTGGCGTGGCTTTGGTGCATGTCGCCGGCACGGTCGGGAACCTCGGTCTGCACGGCGACGAGGCCACTGGCATCGCGATCGTGCAGACCGCTAGTGCAGCTCCGCTGCGCTGGATCGCAGCCAACGCGGGTTTCGAGGGATCCGTGGTGGTGGCCAAGGTGCGTGGCATGGAGTGGGGGCACGGCTTCGATGCCGAGGCGGAGACTTACTGCGACCTGGTTGCCGCGGGCATCGTCGACCCGGTGAAGGTGACTCGGTCGGCGATCGTCAACGCCGCCTCCATCGCCCGGATGGTGATCACTACCGAGAGTGCGGTGGTCGACAAGCCGGAGCAGGCGCCCCCGGCAGGTGAGGGCCACGGTCACGGTCACGGTCATGGTCACGGTCCAGGCATGTAGACAGGCCGGCACCGCCGACCACAGCTGTGGTGCGCGCTGCCCCAGCTGCGGTCGCTCATACGGCCACGACGGTCCCCGCAACTCCACCTCTGGGGGTGCGGGGACCGTCGCTGGAGACATTCGGGTGGCTACAATGCCCGAATTATCCGTGTTCACGGTACTGCCGTGAACCGCTCACACTCGGTAGAGTGAGCGTTGCTCCACGTCGGTGATAGCGGCCGTCCGGAGTGGTGCGGCACCGGTCCCTGGGTCCTTGATGGAAATCCATCAGATCGTGTCAAGTTCCGGCTCTGCACGACCGATAGGGAGGTGGGCACATCACTTGGCTGCAGGAGAGGAGTCCTTCCGTGACCGCAGTTCTCATCTGCGACGACCGGCGAAGCGTCCGCGAGGGTCTCACTCGTGTGATGTCGGCGGTCCCCGGCGTCGCCCGGATCGACTGCGTGGCACACGGTGACGAGCTGTTAGCTCGCTATTCCCGGCAGCCGGTGGATGTCGTCCTGGTCGGAACCCAGCGTGCGATGCCGGCCGGTGTCGAAGCCACTCGCCGGTTGGTGTCGGCGCACCCTCAGGCCAATGTCATCGTGTTCGGCGCGCCCGACGACGCGGGCAGCATCGCTGCGGCGATCGCCGGTGGTGCCCGAGGTTATCTGCGCTGGGACGCCTCGCGTCCAGAGCTCGTCGCGGCGCTGGCGCACACGCTGGCCAGCACGTCGGTGCCGGCCCCGAGGCCCCCATCCGACCCGGGTGTCCAGCTTACCGAGCGAGAGCTGCAAGTACTGCGCGGGATGAGCCAGGGCAAGAGCAACGGGCAGATCGGACGGGAACTCTACCTTTCCGAGGACACCGTGAAAACCCATGCTCGCCGGCTGTTCCGAAAGCTCGGCGTGCGGGATCGCGCTCAGGCCGTCGCCCACGGTTTCCGGCGCGGCCTGGTGGCCTGAGCACGCTTGCCCGAAGCACCGTCGCCTGAGGACGTGTGCGAAGGCGACCGACGGCAATGCCGTCGGTCGCCTTGTGTTGTCAGGTCCCAGTGGGCTCCGCTTTGCGCCGATACCGCGTTCCACGTCTGATTTGTCGCCCACTACGGTTGCCCGCGAGGTGCCTCATGCCCCGGGATGGTGATGGTCGGCCGGGACAACGGAATGGCCACCGCCGGTCGGCGTTCAGCCCGACCGGTCCCTCGTCGTAACGGCAGGGCTGCATTCTGCGATGACCGCTGTAGAGGACGACCTCGACGTCCTAGTCGGTGCTGCCGTCAACGGTGAGCGATATGCCGTTGAGCGGGTGCTCGGCTGGATCCGTCCTCTCGTGGTGCGGTACTGCCGTGCCCGCGTCGGCGGCCAGGAAAGATCGTTCGCTTCGGCGGATGATGTAGCCCAGGAGGTGTGTCTCGCGGTGCTCACGGCCCTGCCCGGTTACCGCGACCAAGGTCGGCCGTTTCTCGCCTTCGTGTACGGCATCGCTGCGCACAAGGTGGCCGATGCTCACCGGTCCTCGGCGCGCAATCGCGCTGAGCCGGTCCCGGAGATTCCCGACACTCAGGACTTGGCTGACGGACCGGAGACGCAGGTGATGCAGGTCGAGTTGGCGGGCCGGATGGCCAAGCTGCTGGCCCTGCTACCGGACAAGCAGCGCGAGATCATCCGCTTGCGGGTCGTCGTGGGACTGTCTGCGGAGGAGACCGCCGAGGCCGTGAACTCCACCCCCGGTGCGGTCCGGGTGGCGCAGCACCGGGCGCTGAGCAAGCTGCGCAGCGTGCTGGGGTCTGAGGGGGTGGCGTGAGATGACTGGTCGGGATGACTTCGCCGGCTACCCCGATGGGGATTTTCATAAGATGCCCGCTGACCTGGCCGCTGTCCAGGCCGACGACGCGCTGCTGGACATCCTCGGCAGTGGGGGCACGCCGGGTGGGGCCAGCGACGAACTGACCCGCCTTCTTGCATCATGGCGCAGCGAGGTGCATGCCGAGCCGTTTCGAGAGTTGGTGGACACCAACACTGCCTTAGCGGTGATCCGGGCCGCCGCCCGCCAGCCGGTTCGCCGCCGTAATCCGGTGTTCGGCTCGCTCGCCGCGGCCGCGGCAGTGCTGGTGATCGCGTTCGCCGGAGTGGGCCTCGTCGCCAAGCAAGCGCAACCCGGTGACCACCTGTGGGGCGTGACCCAAGTTCTTTACGGCGACTACGCCCGCTCAGTGGAGACGGCGGCTGCGGTTCGGACCGAACTCAATGAGGCCCGGACAGCGTTGCAGCAGAACAAGCCCGAGAAGGCCAGGGCATCGTTGCAACGCGTCCAGCAGCAGCTCCCGGTGATCGGCGAGACCGAGGGCCGCACCGATCTCATCGCCCGCCACCGTGAGCTGGACCGAAGGGTGGAGCAGATCCTGCAGGGCTCGTCGGACGGCGGCTCGGGGAACCCGCCCACGTGGCCGGCGTCACCCCCCGCCTCGACCACCAGGGACAGGCTCGGGTCCACCCCGCCGCAGAAGACGAGCCAGCAGCCGCCGTCCGACGAGCCGAGCACCACGCCGAACCCCACCACAGAGCCGCAAAGCAGTACGTCACCGACGTCGCGCAGTAAGGTTCCGCCGGGTCCGGGCAGGGGTCACTCCAGCCTCGGGCCGCCTGCGGTGAGCCGCCCACCGGCGGGTCCCCCACGAGAAGGTCCGCCACCAGCAGGCCCGTCAAGTTCCCCACGAGAAGGCTCCTCGTCCGGGGCGTCCCCAGATGACGGCGCCTCGGACGACGGCCCGTCGCCTGGGGATCCCCAGGGTGGCAGGAGTCTCCCCGGTGCCGGGCACCCGAATCCCGGCATACCGCCAGTGTGTGATCGCCCGACGCCGCGATCGCCCTATTGTTGAGGGGTCTCAGTCACCATTCTCGGCGAGTACCGCGTCGACGTAGCCTCGGCAGTATTCCCAGCTCACGTACCCGGCTGGGTCCGGGTCGTAGGCGGGTTCGTGCGGTCGCATCCGGCCGGCTTCGAGTAGCTGTTGCAGGCTGGCCCGCAGCAAGCTCCAGTCGTGGTAGTGCTGCTCTGCGCAGTCGGGGCAGTCCACCACGATCCCGCGCAGTCTACGAGGCGCCAGCAGGGCCTCGTAGACTGCCAGATCGCTCAGATCAGCGAGCAGACCGGCCCGCTCCTCGTCATCGAGCGGTTCCTCGACAGCATCGTCGGAGTCGTTCAACGCCTCCAGTGCCAGCGTCGGGTCCTCCGGGTCACCGGCGAACGGGTCGGGGGGAAGCGAGTCATGCGCCACGGCTGGCACCGTACCCGCTCGGAGGACTGCCGCGTGACGGACACCTGGGGCGGATACGATCGTCACATGACCAGCGAGCTCACCGCGCCCGGCTTCCCGTCGAAGTTCGCGCTGCTCGGTCTGACCTTCGATGATGTTCTGCTGCTGCCCGCCGAGTCTGACGTGGTCCCTGCGGAGGTGGACACGGCGACCAGACTGTCCCGGAACGTCATGTTGCGGGTGCCGTTGGTCTCCTCGGCGATGGACACGGTGACCGAGGCGCGGATGGCCATCGCGATGGCCCGGCACGGCGGGATGGGAGTGCTGCACCGCAACCTGTCGGCACAGGAGCAGGCTGCGCAGGTCGAGGTGGTCAAGCGGTCCGAGGCCGGTATGGTGACCGACCCCGTGACGTGCTTGCCGGACAACACTCTGGCCGACGTGGACACGCTGTGCGCCCGCTACCGGATCTCCGGCGTGCCCGTCACCGACCCAGCCGGCGTGCTGGTCGGCATCATCACCAATCGGGACATGCGCTTCGAGGTCGACCATGACAAGCGAGTGGCCGACGTGATGACCAAGCCCCCGCTGATCACCGCGCAGGTGGGGGTCACCGCGGAGGCGGCCCTGGGGCTGCTGCGCCGACACAAGATCGAGAAGCTACCGATCGTCGACGGGCACGGCAAGCTCCGCGGGTTGATCACCGTCAAGGACTTCGTGAAGACCGAGAAGTACCCGCTGGCCACCAAGGATCCGGACGGGCGGTTGCTGGTGGGGGCCGCGATCGGGGTCGGCGAGGACGCCAAGCAGCGGGCCGCATTGCTGGTCGAGGCCGGTGTCGACGTGCTGGTCGTGGACACCGCGCACGGGCACTCCCGCGGGGTGTTGCAGATGATCAGCTTGCTCAAGGCTGAGCTGGGCAGCAGCGTCGACGTGATCGGCGGCAATGTGGCCACCAGAGCCGGAGCGCAGGCACTGGTCGACGCCGGCGCGGATGCGGTCAAGGTCGGGGTGGGTCCGGGCTCAATCTGCACCACCCGGGTGGTGGCCGGGGTGGGCGTGCCGCAGATCAGCGCCATCTTCGAGGCTGACCGGGCGTGCCGCCCCGCGGGTGTTCCGGTGATCGGTGACGGTGGCATCCAGTTCTCCGGGGATATCGCCAAGGCCATCGTCGCGGGGGCCAGCAGCGTGATGCTGGGTAGCCTGCTGGGGGGCACGGCTGAGGCGCCGGGTGACCTGATCCTCGTCGATGGCAATCAGTACAAGACTTATCGCGGGATGGGCTCGGTGGGCGCAATGGCTTGCCGCGGGGGCAGGTCGTACTCCCGGGACCGCTACTTCGCCGATGATGTGCTCTCCGATGACAAGCTGGTGCCCGAGGGCATCGAGGGGCGGGTTCCCTTCCGTGGGCCGCTGTCATTGGTGGCCCATCAGCTAGTCGGTGGTCTGCGGGCGGCGATGGGCTATGCCGGCGCCGCGACCATCCCGGCGTTGCAGGGCGCACAGCTGGTACGGATTACGTCGGCGGGTCTCAAGGAGGGCCACCCGCATGACGTCACCATGACGGTGGAGGCCCCGAACTACGCGGTGCGTTGAGATGCGCGACCTGGTGGAGATCGGGATGGGCCGCACCGCGCGGCGCGCCTATGACTTCGATGATGTCCAGATCGTGCCGTCACGGCGCACCCGCTCCTCCCGGGATGTGTCTACCGCCTGGCAGATCGACGCTTACCGGTTCGACATCCCGCTGATGACGCATCCCACGGACGCGATCGTGTCGCCGGCGATGGCGATCCGGATCGGTGGGCTGGGCGGGCTGGGAGTGCTCAATGCCGAGGGGTTGTGGGCCCGCCACGCAGGCGTCGACAAGCTGCTGTTCCAGCTCATCTCCGCGATGGACGAGGCCGACGAGGCGGCAGCGGTGCGGCTGCTGCAGCAGTGGCACTCGGCCCCGATCCGGGTCGACCTGCTGATCGAGGCGATAGGCCAGGTGGCCTCCTCCGGGGTGACGGTGGCCGCCCGGGTCAGTCCCCAGCATGCCCGCGACCTCGCTCCTGATCTGCTCGCCGCCGGCGTCGAAATCCTCGTCGTGCAGGGCACCATCGTGTCAGCCGAGCATGTCTCCCGTGCTGCCGAGCCGCTCAACCTCGTGGAGTTCATCGCGTCGATGGACGTCCCGGTCATCGCGGGGGGCGTGGGCGACTACCGCACCGCGATGCATCTGATGCGTACCGGAGCGGCTGGCGTGATCGTCGGTCACGGTGCGGGTGCGAGCACGTCCACTGGCGACGTGCTCGGCATCGGGGTGCCGATGGCCACCGCGGTCGCCGACGCCGCGGCCGCCCGGCGGGATTACCTCGATGAGACCGGTGGACGCTACGTGCACGTGATCGCCGACGGCGGGATGCGCACCAGCGGCGACGTGGCCAAGGCGATCGCCTGCGGGGCCGACGCGGTGATGCTCGGTGAACCGCTGGCCGCCGCCGCCGAAGCACCGGGCAACGGTCTGTATTGGACTGCCGCGGCGGCGCACCCGTCGCTGCCACGTAGCCACGTCACCGACGTAGCCGAGGACTCGATCGGCATCGACACACTGCTGTTCGGCCCCTCTTGTGACCCCAGCGGCACGGTGAACCTGTTCGGTGCGCTACGCCGTGCCATGGCCAAGACCGGGTACTCGGAGCTCAAGGAGTTCCAGAAGGTAGGTCTCACCGTCCGTCCCTGAACTTGGCCGCTCTGGACTGTGAGGCTCGAGTGTGCAGGAGGCCTTGCGTGGTCGATTACGACGTGGTGGTGGTCGGGTCTGGATTCGGGGGCAGTGTTGCGGCGCTGCGGCTGACCGAGAAGGGCTACCGGGTCGGCGTGCTGGAGGCGGGGCGGCGCTTCGCTGACGACGAGCTGGCCGCCACGTCGTGGCAGCTGCGCAGGTTCCTGTGGGCGCCGGCCCTGGGGTGCTACGGCATCCAGCGCATCCACCTGCTGCGTGACCTCGTGGTGCTGGCCGGCGCCGGGGTCGGGGGTGGGTCGCTGAACTACGCCAACACCCTCTACCGCCCGCCCGATGCGTTCTTCCGCGACTCGCAGTGGACGCACCTCGCCGACTGGCGTGGCGAGCTCGACGCACACTACGACCAGGCGCAGCGGATGCTCGGGGTCACGACCTACGCTGGGCATACCGCCGCAGACGAGGTGATGCAGCGGGTCGCGAAGGACATGGGGGTCCCCGAGAGCTACCACCCCACGCCCGTCGGGGTTTTCTTCGGCCGGCCGGGCGGGCAGGTCGACGACCCCTACTTCGGCGGTGCGGGCCCCCGCAGGACCGGCTGCACCGAATGCGGCTCCTGCATGACCGGCTGCCGGGTCGGCGCCAAGAACACCCTGGTGAAGAACTACCTCTACCTTGCGGAGCGGGGCGGGGCGGTGGTGCACCCCTTGACCACCGTGACTGCGCTGCACCCGCAGTCGGACGGGACCTGGCTGATCGACGCCGTGCGCACCGGCAAGCGGTGGCGCCAGCGGATCCGGGCGAAACAGGTGGTAATGGCCGCTGGCACCTGGGGGACCCAGCAGCTGCTGCACCGGATGCGTGATGATGGTGTGCTGCCCAGGCTCTCGTCCCGGCTGGGCGAGCTGACCCGGTCGAACTCCGAGGCCATCGTCGGCGCCAGCCGAGCCACGGTGGACCCGCTGCGCGATTTCTCCCGCGGAGTGGCCATCACCTCCTCCTTCCACCCTGATGAGCACACCCACATCGAGCCGGTCCGCTACGGCCGGGGCAGCAACGTCATGGCGCTGCTACAGACGTTGGCCACCGACGGTGCGTCGGATACGCCGCGCTGGCGGCAGTTGCTGGGTTTCGTCACCCACCACCCGGTCAGGGCGGCGCGGTCGCTGTCGGTACGGCGGTGGAGCGAGCGAACGGTGATCCTGCTGGTGATGCAGACCCTGGACAACTCGCTGACGACCTATCGCCGCCACGGCCGGCTCACGTCGCGCCGGGGTCACGGCGAGCCCAATCCCACCTTCATCCCGGCTGGTTTCCAGGCCAGCCGGCTGACCGCCGAATGCATCGGCGGCACCGCCGGAAGCACCTGGGGGGAGCTGTTCGATGTCCCGATCACCGCGCACTTCCTCGGTGGCTGCCCGATGGGCGCAACTGCTGCCGACGGCGTCATCGACGCCTACCACCGGGTACACGGCTACCCGGCTCTGTCCGTGGTGGACGGTTCGGCGGTCAGCGCGAACCTCGGGGTGAACCCGGCGCTGACCATCACCGCGTTGGCCGAGCGGGCCTTCGCCCTGTGGCCCAACAAGGGCGAGCCCGATCCGCGCCCGGCCTCGGGCGCGGACTACCAGCGCCTGAATCCCATTCCGCCGCGTGCGCCTGGTGTTCCTTCGGGTGCCCCAGCCGCCCTGCGGCTGGGGCACCCGTGAGTGGCGTTGCGAGTCATAGCCCGCATCGCCACTCACGGGGCTCGCGTAGCGTGCCACCATGACGGTGCTCGTCGTCGACTTCGGTGCGCAGTACGCACAGCTCATTGCTCGACGGATCCGCGAGGCGCAGGTGTACTCCGAGGTCGTGCCCCACACCACGCCGGTCCCGGAGATCCTCGCTCGCAAACCTGCGGCGATCGTGCTCTCCGGCGGCCCGGCCAGCGTGTATGCGCAAGGTGCTCCCCGCGTCGACCCATCGCTGTTCGAGGCCGGAGTGCCGGTGTTGGGCATCTGCTACGGCTTCCAGGCGATGGCCGACGCGCTGGGTGGCACCGTGCAACAGACCGGCACCCGGGAGTACGGGCGCACCGACCTGCAGGTGCTCGACAGTGGCGGCGTGCTGCACCGCGAACTACCGGCGCGCGGTCCGGTGTGGATGAGCCACGGTGATGCCGTCACCGCTGCACCGGACGGGTTCGTGGTCACCGCGCGGTCAGCGGGTTCCCCGGTGGCGGCCTTCGAGGACACCCGCCGGCAACTGGCCGGAGTGCAGTACCACCCGGAGGTGGTGCACTCCCCGCACGGTCAGGAGGTGCTGCGCCGGTTCCTGCACGAGGTCGCCGGCATCCGGCCGAGCTGGACCACCGCCAACGTCATTGAGGAGACGGTGGCCGCGACACGGGTCCAGACCGGTGGCGGCAGGTTGATCTGCGCGCTGTCCGGCGGGGTGGACTCCGCGGTCGCCGCCGCGCTGGTGCACCGGGCCGTTGGGGACGCCCTGACGTGCGTGTTCGTCGACCACGGTCTGCTGCGGGCCGGTGAGCGGGCCCAGGTGGAAAGGGACTATGTGGCCGCCACTGGCGTCAAACTGGTCACCATCAACGCCCGTGGGCGGTTCCTGTCGGCGCTGACCGGAGTGGTGGATCCCGAGCAGAAGCGCAAGATCATCGGACGGGAGTTCATTCGGGTCTTCGAGGCCGCGGCTTGGGAGTTGCAGGCTGACGCGGGCCGGCATGGGGAGAGGATCCGCTTCCTCGTGCAGGGCACGCTGTACCCGGACGTGGTGGAGTCCGGCGGGGGTTCGGGTACCGCGAACATCAAGAGCCACCACAACGTCGGTGGCTTGCCCGAGGACCTGAAATTCGAGCTGGTCGAGCCGCTGCGGGCACTGTTCAAAGACGAGGTGCGCCGGGTGGGGCTGGAATTGGGACTGCCGGAGACGATCGTGCACCGCCAGCCGTTCCCGGGACCGGGCCTGGCGATCCGGATCGTCGGCGAGGTCACCGCTGAACGCTTGGAGACGTTGCGCGCGGCGGACGCGATCGCCCGGGAGGAGCTCACCGCGGCCGGGATGGACCGCGACATTTGGCAGTGCCCGGTGGTGTTGCTGGCCGAGGTGCGCAGCGTCGGCGTGCAGGGTGACGGGCGAACCTATGGCCATCCGGTGGTGTTGCGCCCGGTGTCCAGCGAGGACGCGATGACTGCGGACTGGTCCCGGGTGCCCTATGACGTGCTGGCCCGCATCTCCAGCCGGATCACCAACGAGGTACCCAAGATCAACAGAGTCGTGCTCGACGTCACCAGCAAACCCCCCGGCACCATCGAGTGGGAGTAGGGGCCTGCGGCCCTGTGCGTGACGATGCGAGTCACGGCTTGTGTTGCCACTCACGGGTTGTCCACAGCACTTGAAGCGGACGAGGGAAGCGTTTTTCCGCCAATGCAGCCGTAGGATCGTGGTGCGCGGGCCGCGCACGGCCTGGTGCGCGCTGGATATGGGGAGGGGTAGCAACGGCTGCAAGCTGTGCTAGCCGATCTGCAGCGCGACGGGCTGGTGGAGCTGGAATGAGGGGCCGGGCAGACCTACCGCGATCTGGAAGACACCCTGGACAAGGGTAACGAGCGCATCACGCCAGACGCCGTCATAGCCAATGATGCCGGCGCCCGCCAGATTGATCGGGAAATACCCACGCGAATGAGTACCGCTTTACTGTCCCGGGAGGCCAGGGCGTCGGCGACCAGATCTGCGGTGGTGTCGTCGTTCGCGGTGACGATCAGCGTCGTCGAATCCGTCATGGTGCTACTCGTTCACCTCGTTCTCGTAGGGTTTGTCGATGCTGTGGCGGCGTTCATTCGTCCGTCAACGTGGCGGGTGTGCCACACCAACGCAACGAGTGTGCGACACGGCCTTGCTCGGCCCTGAGTGAGTGGCACGAACGCGCAAGTGTCGATTGCTGACGTCCGACCTGGCCAGCGGGTCCGTGCCTGCGACGCTGCGCTGGACCGCGCCGCGCGGGCAGGTGTGCCAGCCGCACCCGCCGCTGATCACTTGGACCGCATCGGGTACGCCCGCAAGTAGTGACCGGCAACGGCCGATCGGTTCTGGTGTCGGCTACTGGCGAGATCCTCTGCAGGCCCGCGGAGGAACGTCGAGATATGGCTTGCCTTACCACGCCGTGATAGTGATGGGCGTCATTCCGATTTCTCAACCTTGTTTGTACGCAGGGGTGGTTTGATGGCTCTTCTCTATAACGCCGAGGATGACCAGCCGGTGGTCTCGGTGTCGACACCAGAATTCTTCACTCGAGCAGGCTGCCGGAGGTCCGCAGTGTCCAACCTCGTCCCGTTCACCATCGATCTCACCATTCACGAAGGCACACGCCTCGCCGCCGTCCTGAATTCCCTCGGCCCGCACTGGGACCCCGCTGAGATCTACGCCGGGGAAGCCGAAGCCCATCGAATGCTCTACTCCCACCTTGACCCCCGCCAGCGAGCCGCCTACGACGTACTGATCGCCGACGGTGTGCTCCCCGACACCCCGGAGCGATGAGATGAAGCTCGACCCGCAAGCAGACATCGGCCGCCGAGTGTGGCTGCCCTGCGCCTACTGCGGTGACCACACCGCGCTGTACCTCCTCGATTACGACGTCAACCTGGTCTGGGTGCAGTGCGGTAAGTGCCTACGCCGCTGGTGGCATGACACCGGTGTCGGCCGGGGGAGGCACTCGGACCACCTGTTTGACGTCGCCTGATCGGGGGGAGTCGCCTGGTCCGGGAATAGGACAGGTCGCGCGCCGCGACACAGCCCCCACTCAGACGAGCGTGTCCACGTCCACCATTGAGACCGTGTGACAGCAAGGCGGCACGACATGAAGTTTTCACCCTTGCCAGCTATTCCCCAGCGGTCACGTTGTGCGCCGTGACCTGAGCGAACCGCTTGAGGGAACGCGGGGTCGGCGTAGCGGGACCGTCCGGTGCGCACAGCCGGGCAGGGGCCCGGCGGGTGGTCGGTTCCACAGAGGCGAGACCGGAGGTGTAGCTGACGAACGTGAGCACTTCCTGGGCCGGTTGCCGACTGTCTGGGGCTGTCGTAGGGCAAGCCGACGGCCGACAACAGATCAGCCAGCCCGCACATCCCGACGCCGATCGTGGGTTTGGTGCCCATCACCCGCGCTGACGCCGCGCTGGGGTAGTGGGCCAGGCCGGCCTCCGGACTGTGGACTGCGCCACCTTCTCGCTGATGTCGCCAGATCGAAGTCGGCCGCGGTGGTAGAAGGAACCGTGACGATGCGCCGTACGCTGTCCAATCAGTCGGGGCCCACTCAGTTGGATGAACCTTATGACCGAACAGTGCGCTCGACGGAACCGATCGTCGAGCAAGGAGCGTGATTCCATGACCCAGTTGGAGACCGTTGACTACCTCTTCACCTCCGAATCGGTGACCGAGGGTCACCCCGACAAGATCGCCGACCAGATCTCCGACGCGGTGCTCGATGCTGCGATGACGATGGACCCGTACTCTCGGGTGGCGTGCGAGACTCTGATCACCACCGGAATGGTCGTGCTGGCGGGTGAGATCACCACGCCGGGCATCCTGGACTACACCCAGATCGTGCGCGACACGATCTGTCGCATCGGCTACGACAACGGCAGCTATGGCTTCGACGGGCGCAGCTGCGCGGTGCTGATCGCATTGGACAAGCAGTCGCCGGACATCGCTCAGGGCGTCGACGTGGCTCACGAGCGGCGCGGAAAGCTGTCCGAGGACGAGCTGGACAGTGTGGGTGCGGGCGATCAGGGGATGATGTTCGGCTACGCCACGAACGAGACCCCCGAGCTGATGCCGCTGCCGATCGCGCTGGCTCACCGGCTGTCCAAGCGGTTGGCGCAGGTCCGCAAGGACGGCACGCTGCCCTACCTGCGGCCGGACGGCAAGACTCAGGTGACCGTTCGCTACCAAGACGGCGTCCCGGTCGGGGTGGAAAAGGTGTTGATCTCCACCCAGCACGCCGAAGAGGTCACCTTGGAGCAGATCCGGGCCGACCTGTGGAAGCACGTGGTGCTCGCGGAGCTGCCTGCTGGCTTTTACGACGAGGTCGAGCTGGCGCGCAACCTGTTCGTGAACCCGACTGGGCGATTCGTGATCGGGGGGCCGGTCGGTGATGCCGGGCTGACCGGTCGCAAGATCATCGTGGACACCTATGGCGGCTTCGCCCGGCACGGTGGCGGCGCGTTCTCCGGTAAGGATCCGTCCAAGGTGGACCGTTCCGCGGCGTACGCAACCCGTTACGTGGCCAAGAACATCGTGGCCGCTGGCCTGGCGGACCGGGCCGAGGTGCAGGTGGCCTACGCGATCGGGGTGGCTCGGCCGCTGTCGTTGCTGGTCGAGACCTTCGGCACCGAGCAGGTGCCCCGCTCGACCATCGAGAAGCTGGTGGGCGAACACTTCGACCTGCGCCCCGCGGCGTTCCGCAACTACCTGCGGCTGCACCGGCCGATCTATGCTAAGACCGCCGCCTACGGTCACTTCGGGCGCGACGATCCCGACTTCACCTGGGAGCGGACCGACAGGGCGGCGGAGCTGCGCGAGTCCGCCGGGTTGCCCGCCAGTGCGCAGCCGGTAACCGTCTGAAACGGGTCTCAGGGAGGCTGTGGTGGGCATCATCGTCACGGGGTCGATCGCGACCGACTATCTGATGGTCTTTCCGGGCCGGTTCGTCGAGCAGATCGTGCCCGATCAGCTGGAGAACCTCTCGGTATCGTTCCTGGTGGAAGACCTGGCGATTCGCCGCGGCGGCGCGGGTGCCAACATCGCCTTCAACCTGGGTTGCCTCGGACTGGCTCCGGTGCTGGTGGGAGCGGTCGGGGCCGACTTCGCCGAGTACGGGCAATGGTTGTCGGCCCACGGGGTGGATACCAGTGCGGTGCGCGTCTCGCCGACCAGGCACACCGCCCGGTTCCAGTGCACCACCGATTCCGACCAGAACCAGATCGCATCGTTCTACGCCGGTGCGATGAGCGAGTCCCGCGATATCGAGCTCAAGCCGATCGTGGACCGCTTGGGAGGGGTGGATCTGGTGGTGGTGGGTCCGAACGACCCGGCGGGCATGCTGCGGCACACCCAGGAGTGCCGCGATCTCGGCTACCCGTTCGTCGCCGACCCCTCCCAGCAGCTCGCCTCGCTGGCCGGCGACCAGATCAAGCTGCTGGTCGCCGGCGCGACCTACCTGTTCACCAACACCTACGAGCGGGGCCTGCTCGAACAGAAGACCGGCTGGAGCGACGAGGACATCCTGGCGCGGGTGGACGCCTCGGTGACGACCCGGGGTGCCAAGGGCGTGACCGTGCAACGTCCTGGTGAACCGGTCGTCTCGGTCACACCGCCTCAGGAGCTGGCCAAGGCTGATCCCACCGGCGTCGGCGACGCGTTCCGGGCCGGCTTCCTGGCCGGGGTCACCTGGGGTGTGGGTGACGAGCGGGCCGCGCAGCTCGGCTGCATGCTAGCTACCCTGGTGATCGAGTCAGTGGGAACCCAGGAGCACAAGTTCGAACCTGAGACGTTCATGAAGAGGTTCAGCGACGCGTACGGACCCGACAGCGCGGCTGAGGTGGCCGATCATGTGCGCCCCTGACTTCCCACTTCACCGACCAAGGAGTGCATTGCGATGACTATGGCGCCGGCCGCCGAGAAAAAACTACAGAGTCGCGCTGGTATTGATTTCGCTGTGACGGATCTGAGTCTGGCTGACTTCGGTCGTAACGAGATCAGGTTGGCGCAGCACGAGATGCCGGGTTTGATGGCACTGCGGCGGGAGTACGCGGAGGTGTACCCGCTGCGGGGGGCGCGGATCTCGGGCTCGCTGCACATGACCATCCAGACGGCCGTGTTGATCGAGACCCTGGTCAGTCTCGGCGCTGAGGTCCGGTGGGCATCGTGCAACATCTTCTCCACCCAGGATCATGCCGCGGCGGCCGTGGTGGTGGGTCCGCACGGCAGCGCTGAACAGCCGCAGGGAGTGCCGTGTTTCGCTTGGAAGGGCGAGACGCTGGAGGAGTACTGGTGGTGCACCGAGCAGATGCTGACCTGGCCTGACGGGGCCGGACCGAACATGATCCTGGATGACGGAGGAGACGCCACTCTGCTGGTGCACAAGGGAGCGACCTTCGAAAAGGCCGGGGTGGTGCCCGCCGCGGACGATGACGACTCGGCTGAGTGGAAGGTGTTCTTGCAGGTGTTGCGGACCTCGTTGGCCGCTACACCGGGCAAGTGGACGGCGATCGGTGCGGGCATCCATGGGGTGACCGAGGAGACCACCACCGGCGTGCACCGGTTGTATCAGTTGGCTGCGGCAGGGGAGTTGTTGTTCCCGGCGATCAACGTCAACGATTCGGTGACCAAGTCGAAGTTCGACAACAAGTACGGGTGCCGGCATTCGCTGATCGATGGGATCAACCGGGCAGTGGATGTGTTGATCGCCGGGAAGTTGTGCCTGGTATGTGGCTATGGGGATGTCGGCAAGGGGTGCGCTGAGTCGTTACGGGGTCAAGGCGCTCGGGTGGTGGTGGCCGAGGTGGACCCGATCTGTGCGCTACAGGCGATGATGGATGGTTTCACCGTCGACACCCTGGACAACATCGTCGACCGCGCGGACATCATCGTGACCGCCACCGGGAACAAGGAAATCGTGACGGTCGACCACATGGCCCGGATGAAACACCAGGCGATCCTGGGCAATATCGGGCACTTCGACAATGAGATCGACATGGCCGGGTTGGAGCGGCGGTCGGGCGCCCGCCGGTTGGTGATCAAGCCACAGGTCGATGAGTGGACCTTCAAGGATGGGCATTCGATCATTGTGTTGTCCGAGGGGCGGTTGCTGAACCTGGGCAACGCCACCGGGCACCCGAGTTTCGTGATGTCGAACTCGTTCTCCAACCAGGTGATCGCGCAGATCGAGCTGTTCACCAAATACCAGGAATACGATCGGGAGGTCTACACCCTGCCTAAGGTGCTCGACGAGAAGGTCGCTCGGATCCACGTCGAAGCCCTGGGCGGGCAGCTCACCAAGCTGACCAAAGAACAAGCCGAATACATCGACGTGGACGTGGAAGGCCCCTACAAACCAGCGCACTACCGGTACTGACGTACTCGTGAGTGGCGTGGAGTGCTATAACACTGTTACACACTCACGAGCTCCAGAGTGCGCAGGGGGCGGGGCGGTGGCCTGTCACGGCGTCCCGTCAGCTGGAGAGCTACGAGCGCGATGGCTTCGAAAGGCTGCCGGTATGCATTGTCACAACCCACTTGTCGATCTCGTCGGACCCGGTGCTCGAGGGCGCGCCACCGGTTGGATGTCGCCGGCACCGAGCCTGGGTACCAGCCCCGCTGCGACCCGAATCGACATCGATTCGCGCGGCGAGATCGTCGGTCTCTCGTGATCACCGCTCGACGCGCTCCGCTGCTCGAGTGCTCGGTTGCTGATCTGCTGGATCGCCTCGCAGCGAAGCAGCCCGCTCCGGGGGGCGGCGCCGCGGCGGCGATCACCGCCGCGATGGCTGCGGGGCTGCTCGGGATGGCGGCACGGTTGTCCACCGCGCAGCTGATCGACTCGGCGGGACGGGCAGCGTACGTCGACAGGATCCGGGGTCAGCTTGCTGCCCTTGCTGAGCGGGACGCCGAGGCCTACCAAGCCGTGCTCGCCGCGTTCGCGCTACCTCGCGAGCCCGATCCGGAGGTTCGCCGCCGGCAGATCCGTCGCACCCTGGAGCGGGCCGCCCGGGTTCCGACCGAGATCGCTGAGGCCGCAAGCGGTATCGCCGCAGAGGCGGTCGAGCTCGCGAAGCGGGGTAACCCCAACCTGCGTGGAGACGCTTTCACGGCGGCGACCTTGGCCGCGGCCGCGGCTCGGGCGGCTGCTGAGCTGGTCCGTCTCAACGTCGAACTCGGTGAGCTCGGCGGCGATCTGGCCGACCGGGCCGCGCACGCCGCCGCCGTCGCCACCGACGCGGTGGCCGTGCTCAGCGGTTCGTAGCTGCTCGAGGATCGAGGGAGGAGGGGCTGGCCGTTAAGGCGGTCTCCAGGAGGCGTCTCACGCGGGCGGACTGTCGCAGCGTGGCTTGAGAATCGCCTGGACCGGGGGACCGGTGATGTTCCGCCGGGTGACGAAGGTGACGCCGGTGTCCTCGCTGGACGTGATCTGGCCGGTCCGTACCGTCTTCACCATCGCGTTGACCGAGTCGAAGCCCATCCGGAACGGGTTCTGGACGACGAGCGCGGTAATTGCGCCCGATGTGACGCCCTTGATCTCGTCCGGTGACGCATCCCACCCGACGAGTTTGATCTTTCCAGCTTTGCCCGCCTGGTTCAAAGCGTTGACGGCGCCAACCACACCAGGCTCGCTCGCCGCGAAGATCCCGTCCAGATCGGGGTTGGCGGTCACGATGTTCTCGGTGACCGACAGCGCGGTGTTGGGGTCGCTGTTGCTGGACTGCTCGGCCACCAGCTTCAGATTCGGGTGCTGTGCGAGCCCCGCTGTGAAGCCCCGGGTGCGCTGGTCGTTGGTCATCGTTCCGGGCTGAAACGGAATGAACGCGACTCTGTGGTCGCCCGGGCCCAGCGCATCGGCGAGCAGATCAGCAGCCTTTCGCGCGGCCGCGACGTTGTCGGTCGCGAACAAGGGCACGTTGTCCGGCTGCGGGCTCGTTCCGGAGTCGATATTGATCACTGGAACGTTCTGGCTCAGCGCATTCTGGGTGACCTGGGCGAGGACTTTCGCGTCGGTGGCCGCATAGACAACACCGTCCACCTGCCGGGTCAAGAAGTTCTGCAATAGGTTGACCTGGCCGGTGACGTCGGTCTCCGCGGTTACTCCGTCCCACCGGACCGTCACGTCGGGCATTTTCGCCGCCGCGCACTCCGCCCCTTTGCGGACGCTGTCCCAGAAGTCGAACCCGACAGCCTTGGGGACTACCGCGAGGGTGATGGGGCCGCTGGCCTTCACCTTCGGGCCGCCGCCTGAACCCTGCACAGTGACCGCTCCACAACCCGACGTCAGCATAATGGCAGCGGCCGCACAGGCCAGTGTTGCCGAGAGCCGGATACGCATGGCGCCTCTCTTTCTCCAGGGTTCTCGTGACGTTTGAATCAACCGGCTGCTGCCCGCCGCCGGTACTGGTCCCAGAACACGGCGATCCAGATGATCACTCCGATGATGACCTGCTGGTAGAAGGTATTGATGTCCAGGAGCACGGACCCGTTGCGGATCAACGCGATCAACAGGGCTCCGAGCAAGGTGCCGATGACCTTTCCCTCACCGCCGAAAAGGCTGGCCCCGCCGATCACGGTAGCGGCGATCACGTCGAGCTCGAGCCCGATACCGAAGTTCGGTTGCCCGGAATTGACTCGGGACGCAGCGATCATGCCGCCGAAGCCCGCAAGAACTCCGGAGATGATGTAGACGATCGTGAGGTAGCGCTTGACCGGGATTCCGGACAGTCGTGCGGCTTCGATGTTGGATCCCATGGCATACGCGTATCTCCCCAGTTTGGTCCGGGTCAGGATGAAGTGTCCGGCCAGAGCGACGATGACGAGAGCCAGGATCGGGATCGGTAACGCCCCGAGTTTTCCCTGACCAAGCAGCGTGAACTCCGGTGGCGCACCGGAGACGGCGACGGAACCGGTCACGATGTACACAAGGCCACGGGCCACGCTGAGCATACCCAGAGTAGCGATGAACGGCGCCATTCCGGCCTGCGTCACAAGCAAACCGTTGACCACGCCCGCGATGGCTCCGATCGCCGCCCCGCCGACGATCGCCAATGGAACTCCGACGCCGTACTCCACCACCATCATCGTGCCGAGCACGCCTGACAGAGCGGCCACCGAGCCGACGGACAGATCGATTCCAGCAGTGATGATCACCATGGTCATGCCGATCGAGATGATCGCCACCACCGCGGACTGGACACCGATGTTGAACAGGTTGTTCTCGCTGAGGAAGGCATCAGATGCGAAGGACAGGTAAACGAAAAGCACCATCACGGCGCCGGCCGCCGCCAACTGGGACACCGCGGAACGAACTCGGTCGCGCCATGTGTCGGACAACGGGATACGGCGCCGCCCCGATCTCATCGTGCTACACCGCCGCGCCGGTGGCACTTCCGGTAGCCAACTGCATGACCCGCTCCTCGGAGAACTGCTCGCGAGCCAACTCCCCGGCGATTCGCCCAGCGCGAAGGACAATGATGCGATCACACATGTTGAGCAGTTCTGGGAGGTAAGAACTGATGATGACGATCCCACGCCCTTCGCTGGCCAGCTGCCCGATCAGATCGAATATCTCGGCTTTGGCGCCCACATCGACGCCACGCGCCGGCTCGTCGAAGAAGAGCACCTGGCCTTTGGTCTCCAACCACCTCGCCACCACGACCTTCTGCTGGTTGCCGCCGGAGAGCACCCGGACCGGACGTGCGATCGACGGTGTCTTGATGCCCAGCTGATCTCGCCGGGACAGCGCAGTTCTCCGCTCCTTGCTCAGGTTGATGATGCCGAAGCGGTGCGGGATGTTCGCCAGGGTGATGTTCTGATCGATGGGGAGTTGCAGGGCCAGCCCCTGGCCTTTGCGATCCTCCGTCAGGTAGCCGAGTCCCGCCTCGATCCCTTCCCGAGGTGACCTGATGCGGACCTCGCGCCCCCGCAGGAGAACGCGCCCTGCCTCCGGGATGTCCGCGCCGAAGATGGCCCGCGCGAGCTCGGTCCGACCAGCGCCGACCAGACCGGCGAACCCGACGATCTCGCCGGCCCGAACCTGGACCGTGCAGTCGACGAGGTCGGTGACCCTGCCGCGCCGGGAGATGCCTTCCGCCCGGAGCAGAACCTCCCCGATCTCGACTCTTGGTTTGCGATAGAGGTTGTCGATGTCCCGACCGACCATAAGCTTGATCAGGCGTTGCGGTGACACCTGCGCCGAGGGCAGTGTCTGGACAACCCTGCCGTCGCGCAGGACGGTGACCCGGTCGGCAAGGTGGGCCACCTCATCGAGGCGATGAGAGATGTACACGATAGCGATGCCGTGCGCTTTCAGCTCCGCGATCACCCCGAACAGATCGCCGCTCTCGGTCTCGGTGAGCATCGCGGTCGGCTCGTCCAGGATCACGACCCGAGGAGGTCCGCCCCGAGGGTTACCACCGAGCGCCTTCGCGATCTCGACCCGCTGCCGATCGGCGACCGGCAGCGTGCCCACGAGGCGGCCCGGGTCGACTGTGAGATTGACCCGGGCAAGCAGCGCGCCGGCACGCCTGCGCTCGGCGCGACGAGACAACACACCCAGTCGGGCCGACTCGTCGCCCAGGCACAGGTTCTCCGCCACAGTCAGGTGCGGGGCCAGCGCCAGCTCCTGGTGCACCATCGACACGCCCAACACCAGCTGAGCGAAGCGTGGACCACGGAACTCCACCGGCTTGCCCCCGACGAGAACAACACCGTCGTCCCATCGCTCGACCTGCGACAGAAGCTTCATCAGGGTCGACTTACCGGCGCCGTTCTCACCGGCAACGACGTGGACCTCACCGGGCGACACCGTCACGCTCACCCGATCGACCGCGAGCACCCCCGGATAGCGCTTGGACACTTCGCGCATCTCCAACACCGGCTCGACCATAGCGGCGCCACCACTCCGTGAGGAAAACGATTTCCGGAAACTAGCCACACCCCCACCGCTGCCTTCGTCCGGGGATTCCGCCGACGTGCAACGCCCCACGTTGGGCCCGCAGTCGGCGGCCCCGGGGGCAGTAAGGTCGTCGCGAGCAACGAGTTCGAGTCGGGGAACGACGCTGTGCGGCACGCCGAGAACGGTGGGACCGTCGCGATGATCGCGCATGGCAAGCACGGGCAGACGTGGTGACCACCGGTCAGGTGGAATGGTCGCGCGATACCGTCGAGGTGTTATTCGCCCCGGACTCGATTCAGGCATTGGTCGACACCGAACCGGCAGTGTCCGGTCGCGACGCGATTGTGACATGGTCATCGGCGCGCATGTGGCTTCTGCTGGGGTCGTCAACGTCTACGGCGGCCACTTTGTCCTGTAGTTGATGTGACGATTGATTCCACGGACCACACCGTCTGCACTCCGCCAACCGTCGGACGCGGCGACATACGGTTAGGGAATGGTTTATCATCAGCTGGCTCCGTGTGGTGTTCGCCGTGCTGCTTTGCCTGATTCGTTATTGCCGAACTCGTTTCCGATCTGGTCGATAGTGATCTTCATGGCATGAGTTCCTACGGTGATTGTGCAGTACCGTATGCCGTACGGCGCGGGTTCGGGTACGGAACGCGGCATACACCGGGCGCGTCTCGCGACTATAGTGGTCGGTGTGGGGACCGGTAGGCTGAACGGCTACTGACTACTGCGTCGCTGAGATCACACGCTCCAGGCAAAGCTTAGGAGGTTCGGAATTGTTGTGTCCGGGCGTCGAAATCGCTTGGCCGTAACCTGTTGGTGTGGATCTGCCGTCGACTGGTATCAAGTGGCTATGTCGGTAGCTCCCTCCTCTAGGAGGTGGGTCATGTCCTGGGGTACGAGCTCGGTGCCTGCTGTCGGCCGGGACGCTTCGCGGGAGCCGTACGTGGCGGTGCTCCTCCGGTTGGTGTTTGTGATTTTTCTCCTAGTCACGAGCTGCAAGCAGGGTGAGGAATCGGGCAACAGACCTGCCGTTCAAGTCGTCCCGTTGGGCACGATCGTCCCTCTCAACGGAGGTGCTGACATCCCCGACGCCTCGCGGGTATTTCTGAGTGAAGCAAATCGCGATCTGCAAGCACGAAATTTCGACGCCGCCGCGAAGGCAGCCCGGCGCGCGGGTGAAGGGGGAAATGTGACGACGAAATGCGTTGCCGACGCAGTCCAGGGCATCGCTGATGTTAATCGTGGGAACATTGAGGTGGGACTTCAGGCGCTTAAACAGGGGACATGTGCTATCCCTGTTGTGCCGAGCGATGTGCGTAAGGAGTTGGCTACGACGATTTACCGCGCCGAAGCTGTCGGTTTGGCGATGAGTGGAGACGGTGCGGCAGCTGAGCGTGCGGCTGGCCAGGCGATCAGTTTTTCTCCAGAAAGAACAGCTTCGATTTTCAGTGAGTTGTGCCAAGCGGCGAAGCATCCAGATGCGATAGCGCGATGCGTTGTAACGACGACCAAACCAACGCCGGGTACTACACCGATGACAACTGGACCAGCGACGAAGCCGACCCATGAGCCACCGGCTAGCCCCACGGTGAAGCCGACCCGTGAGCCGACGACCAGCCCGACGACCAGCCCGACGGCGAAGCCGACCCGTGAGCCAACGACTAGCCCGACGGCTAACCCAACCCGTGAGCCGACGGCTAACCCGACGGCTGTACCAACTACGACTACTACGCCCCCTCGGCCAAATCAGTGACGGCGAATCCAGGGGTCAGAAGAATACCCGTCACGGGCAGTGCATCGGCCACTCCGTCCGGATGATTGGACCAACTCAGGATGACGGATGAGGAAAACCCACAAGATCGGCGTAATGGTGCGCCCGAAGGTCTCTCACGGCTAGCTCAAATCGCTGGAAAGATCATTGCTCCAGTTACTGCGATTACAGCGCTGATGGTATACTTCGGCTGGGCGCTTACCAGCGCCACTTATGGGGTTTTTGGCATTGAAGACAGCGTCCTGGAGTTTTCCATCCAGGATTATTTGTTGCGTAGTATCAATGAGACGGTCAAGCCCGTTGTTTTGCTCCTGCTGGTGGTTCTCGTTGCGATTCCTATTCACCTCGGTTTAATCAAGTTGATAAGGGACCACGGATGGCGGAGAAGGGTAATCTTTCCCTTGGGCGCGGTTGGAGCAGTGTCGGTCTTAGCCGGCCTCCTCGGTTTCCTGGATGTGGTTACCTACCCGGTGGCATGGCCTCTCATCCCCATGTCGCTCGGGCTAGGCGCCTTGCTTATCGGGTACGCGAACTCGCTGTGGCGTGCGGCGATTGGAACACAACTCTCCCCGATCGGTGGCAGCGATGTGATCGACATCGTTACGCGGGTCTCGTTTACGGCGTTCCTGGTCATCACGTTGTTCTGGTCGCTAGCGAATTATGCGCGAATCCACGGTGTCGAAAATGCTCAGAAGATTGCGCAGCGGGTCGGGTCGCTCACCAGTGTCGTCGTCTTTTCGCCGCATTCTTTGCATTTCGACAGCGGGGGGATCCGGGAAACCGTGCTGATTGGTGATCAGAACAGTCGTTACTACCGTTATGACGGACTACGTCTGCTACTGCGGGCAAATAATAAGTACATTCTGCTGCCGTGGAACTGGCAGCCCGGAATGCGAACTATCGTCCTGCCGGACGACCCTACCATTCGCATGGAATTTTACCTTGGAGATAGGTGATCATTGTGAAAAGAAAGATGGCTCGCTAAAATTTGACGGCCGTCTTCTCTGCGCACTGGTTGCCATTCTTGGCTCCTGTTGTGAACTTACGTGACTTGATATCCGGTGGCTTGCGGAGCTGGCCTGAGGTACTGTTTTTGGCTTTTGCGGGGCTGAGTCGGGTGTCGAAGTCGGCGCCGGGTTCGTGGTAAACGCCTCCGTGTACTCGGTCGGACCGCAACCCACGACGACGAGATATGCAAGGCTGCTCGCTGGGACAGCCCGTGGCGCAGCTGCCAAGGCGCTGTCACATGATCACTTCTGGAGGGAAGCGGAACCCAGCGAAGTCCACCTCAGGCTCAGCGGCGCAACCTCTGGCCTCTACATCGTATGGCATCACAGCTCACCCTAAATGGACACTACCGCTCCCGCTGAACATTCTATTCTCCGGGAAACCCTGACGACGCTAGCGTTCGCGCCTCCCGGCGGTCGCCAATTTTCAGGGGACGTCCTGACGACGCCGACCTGGCGTCCCGCCCACACTGACACCTGATGGGCACCGCTGACGACGACGCGTGTCATCACCACCTCGGATCCATTCCTGAATCTCATTCGGCAAGGAGATCGGCATGTCGACCAAGACCTATACCGATACAACGGCGCCACCGGTACGTCCGGGCACACTCGTCGAAGGCACCCCCACTGGTGTTGTGCGTCGAGAAGGTCGGGTCGCGCTCACACCGTTTATCGTGGTCGACGACGGGAAAGATGCCGTTCACCGCCGGCTGATGCGCTACAGCATCACCGCGTTGCGCATCAGTGTGGGGATAGGGATTTCGGGCAGTCGCGGTATCCATATGGTCACGAACGATGGCTGAGCTAGCACCGGCCTGGGTGCTCATCGACCCTAGGATTTACGAATCCGAGGAGTCCGTATCTGGTCCGATCTATCATATAGGCGGTTTCGTACACCAAAATAATCTCATTTCTTGCTGGGCTGTCAAATATGCGAGAATCCGTTTCGGGGCGGCCACACTTGAGCTACCTTCCGAGTCGGTTGCGGCTGATGATGACAATCTTAAGCGAATGTTGAGAGACTTTGCGACGGCAAGTCTGAGCGGGGTGCGAGGCGTCGAATGAATACCGTCGCGCGGACAGTTTA
The DNA here is from genome assembly GCA_963823755.1 of uncultured Actinomycetota bacterium. Lineage (GTDB taxonomy): Bacteria > Actinomycetota > Actinomycetes > Mycobacteriales > Pseudonocardiaceae. The sequence continues at coordinate 414,801 of CAWGMP010000017.1, read as the reverse complement.
TGGAAACATGTTCGAAAGTGTTCGACTGCACCGAAATTATCGCCTTTTCTTCGGTGGTCAACTGGTATCGCAGATAGGTTCTTGGATTCAAAGGGTTGCCCAGATATGGTTTGTGCTCGATGTCAGTCATTCTGGCAGCGCCCTGGGGTTCCTCATCGCCTGTCAGCTCGCTCCCTATGCGATCTTCGGGCTCTTCGATGGAATGATTTGCGGTCGTCTCGATAATTATAGAACGCTTATCGTGACACAAACCATGATGATGCTCTGCGCTGGAGTCTTGACGGCACTCACGTTCGGCGGTTCCCTCGCTGTGTGGGAGGTTGACGTCATCGCCGCGATCCAGGGTGTGATCATGATCGTGGACACACCGGTTCGACAAGCGTTCGTCATTCAGATGGTGGGCCGGGAACAATTTCCTAACGCGATCGCACTCAACGTTCGACTGTTCGATATGGTTCGAATGCTCGGTCCCGCGCTTGGTGCCGTGGCCATCGCTGGCATAGGGTTGAAGGTGGGCTCTCTGGCGAACGCCCTGGGCTTCGCGACCATGCTGGCCGGACTGCTGCTGATGCGAACAAACGAGCTACATCGACCTGAGTCCAGACCTGGAGTCGAGGTGCGGGTCGGGGCAGTCTTGCGAAGCACGATCGAAGGATTGCGCCTGACCTGGAGAACGCGGCAGATGATGGCAATCATGGTCATGGTGTTCGTGGTGGTAATTCTCGGTATCAGCTTCAATGTGACACTTCCCATCGTCGTGCGAAATACGTTGCACGGGAACCCGGTGATTCTTGGAGTTCTTTTCGCGTGTTACGGCGCGGGTGCGCTCGTCGGTGCGCTATGCGTGGCAACCCTCGGTCGGGCGAGCTGGGCGGTTATTCTTGGTGCTTGCGGTGTTCTCGGAGCGCTTGAATTATTACTCGCTTTTCAGCGGACTGTCGCTGGTTACGCAGTAATACTGGTATGCATCGGCGTCGCCTTTTCATGCTTCACATCGAATGTCAGCGCGACGTTGCAGCTTTGCATGCCCGAGCTACTTCGTACACGAATGCTGTCGCTCTACTCATACAGCTGGGTTGGCATTGCGCCGCTGGGTGGGCTGCTGGCCGGATGGCTGAGTGATCGCGGTGGACCCATGCTCGTGTTCGCGATCATCGGTGCCGCCATCGCGGCACTCGCGGCCATGGCGGCACTCGGACGGCAGGGTCAGATGACCGGAGAGAGTTTCACCATCCAGCTATCCGATCCTACCTCAAGCGGCGAGCTGACAGCGGCCGGTAATGGTCAGGCGGGCATGTTCGGTCGCTGATCCACAACGGGACGCCGGTCTTTCTGTGCAGTCGTCGACAGATCTGGATTGGTCTGTATTTTAATTACTCGGCCGCAGTCTTGAGGTGATCTTATGGTGTCGGTGAGGGCGAGCGAGACACAGCTGGCGCAGGTGCTAGCGCGAGATCTTACCGCCATGGCGGACGGTCTGAATGATACCTACACGCTGTTGTCGAATCGGATTCCGGCGGAATAAGATCGAAGAATTGCGCGATGCGGGTCTCGGGTGGCGAGTGGCCAAGAGACAGGCCGCAGCATGGGGCGTGGTCGTGGTAATGGCCTTCCCGGCGCGTCAGGCCACCCGGTGTAACCCCATCCACTCGAAGAAAGCCGGACCGTTCACCTTCATCGGCCCGCCCAGTGCTGGAACGCTCCCCGGATGGGCTATGTCGGCAGGCCGGCTCGGTGGGCCATTCTCCGCAGCGCCGTGCCGGTGTCGTTGCGGCGCATGCTGGGGAGCAACGTGGCGATGGCGTCGCGGGCCATGGGATGCCGACGCACCAAGGTGGGGTTGAGGTCCTCTGCGGTGCACAGCGCCCGCACGGCGTCATCCTGGCGTTCCCGCAGCCGGGCTAGCGCGCGGGCGAAATGCACCCAGTAGATGGACCGAGTTACCGGGAAGGGGTGACGCTCAGGATCGACCTCCTGCGCGATACTGACCACTTGACCGGGCTCGTGCGCTTCGAGCGCCAGCCACATGCGAAAACACCCAGCGTTCACCGGCCCGAACACAAACCCCAGGGAGTCGACTTCACTGGTGGCGCCGAACCGCTCGGCCATGTCGACGGCGTCATCCATCGGTGCGGCCATATCACCGTACCGGCGGTCCAGCACGGCGGCCATAGCGTGGCACGCGGTGACCAGGTCGACCAGTCCTGCGGTGGCGGCGGTGGTCGGTGGCAAGGTCAGCGAGTCGAGCACGGTTCGCCCCACTCCCAGTGCCCCCCGGCCAGCAGTACGTCAGCTACAGCGAACTCGGCCACGCCAGCGTGGTGATCTCATCGCGCTCCCGGGCCAAGCGACGTGCTAGGAAGACGGCCCAGCGGACCAGGTCGGTGGGTGCAGCGGCGTGGACCAGCCACTGGCGGGTGACGTGCACGTGCAGGTAGACGGCCAGGTCGAGCAGTTCGGCGTGGTCGGTGCCGGTGGCCAGGGTGGTGTGCAGGTTGCGGATCAGGCCGGGTAGGTCGGTGGTCACCTCGGCGAACTGGCAGGCCCGTAGTCGGGCGTGGACCTGGGCTACCTGGTCCCGCAGCGCCGCCGGGGGTAGCACCAGTCCGTTCGGGTGGTCGGTGTCGATCGCGTCCAGCGTCAGCCGTACCGCTTCGGTGGTGGAGTCGGTGTGTCCGTTGGCTGGTGCGGGTACCGGCAGTGTGGTCAGCTCGCTCGGGGCGACCTCCAGGGCATTGGCCAGTGCCACGATCTCTGAGAGGGTCACGGCTCGCTGCCCGTGTTCGATCCGGTGCAGGCTCGATGTGCTCATCCCAGCCAGTCCGGCGATCACCCGCAGTGATTTGCCCCGGGCTTGACGGATCCGCCGCAGCCGCCAGCCGATGGTGCGCGCTTCCTCCGCGTCCACCGCTGCACCTTCATTCCTCGGGGCCTGCCCCCGCCGACGTCCCGGGGAGCTGCTCCGGGGCGGTACACCTCGGTGGGGGTGCGAGCGCCAGGCTACAGGTGGGTCCCCTGATCCGGTGGGTGTGCAGGGTGGCTGTGGTGGGGGTCGGTCGTCGCCGAGGCGCTCTTGGAGCTGGCTGGCTCCGGCTGCCTCCCAGATTCCGGTCGAGAGCTGGGCGCCCCGGGAGATGTCCAGTCGCACACTGCCCTGCGTGCCTGAGCAGGTCAGGTGCAGGGTCACGCTGCCATCGCGGCAGGCGAGCATCCGCACGATGCCGTCGGGGTCGGCGAGGGTCAGGCCCTGCCCGGGCACCCCCCAGTGCTCCCGGCTGATGTCACCGCTCACGAGGCCGCCGCCTCGCGTCTCAAGCCGGTCGGGGTTGGTGGGGTGGTGGGCATCGGATCCTCTCCCGCTGGCAAGGGTAGGGATCAAGCCCTTGCTTCTGGTGTCCGCTACCGCATGAGAGACGCTTGCTAAGAGGGTCTAGCGAAACTATTTCCGCAGTTCAGGGCGTGCCCGGGGCCTCAGTCGGTTTTGCCCCCACGAATGATCAGTGGTACCCCAGCCGTACCCCGGTGATCCATAGCACGCCACGCCGGGTTACCCGCGTCACACCCACCCGGTCTACGCTGTGCCCCCTCTGAGTAGAGGGGTGACCACCATGAGCTACGGGTATGCCGACAAGATCGCCGGGCAGACGGGTGGTGACCAGGTGCCGGGTGCTGAGAAGCCGGTACCCGCCATTGATCCCGCGCTGTACGAACGTGACGACGTGCGCCGGATTCTGGCCGTCCGTGACATCGGTGCCTTGTACGGGGTGCTCAAGCGTGAGGGGTCACTCAGCGGCAGATCGCGGAGCTGACCGGGCAGTCACAGTCCGAGGTGTCGGAGATCCTGGCCGGGCGCAAGGTGCTTGCCTACGACGTGCTCGTGCGCATCGCGCGGGGCCTGCGCATCCCTCGCGAACTGATGGGCCTGTCCTACGGTCAGGCCAGCGCTGACAACGAGGACGACGCCTACCTGGGGCAGAGACAGACGACGGCCTGACCGGGAGGTGGAAGAGGAGGTGCGACGACGCGCTCTCATCGCCGCTACCTCGCTCGCTGCTCTCGGTCGGATCGTGACGAGTCTGGGTGGGTTGGCCGAGCTGGCCTTACCACGAACCGGTGATGAGTCGCTGCCCTCGCGGCTGAGCATGTCCCACGTGCAGGCCATCGAGGCCGTCACGGAACGGTTACGCGCTCTGGCACGCCAGTACGGCGGGCAGGCCGAGGTGTTCGGTGCCGCCGCCAAGCACTACACCCGGTGGATGAAGGTGCCCGCGACCGAGGCGGTCAAGGCCCGACTGGGTCGCGCGCTGGCGGAGCTGCACACCGAAGCGGGCTGGTGTTACTACGACTCCGGCGTGGACGGAACAGGCCACTTCACCCGCGCCCTGGCCCTGGCTGATGAGGCCAAGGACGCATTCGGCATCGCCAACGCGGCCTGGCAAGCCGGAGCGACACTGGTCCGAAGCGGGCACCCCCACGACGCACTGAAGGCATTCCAGCTCGGGCAGTGCGCACTTGAGGGATTCCAACCCGGCAAGCCCACACCAGCAACCGTGCAAGCGGACGATCCCCGGGTGCCATCCATCACCGCCCGGCTGGGGGTGAGCTCCGCAGCGGCTTACGCCCTCCTGGACCACTTCCAAGAGGCCGACCGCACGCTGGTCACGGTCCGGGAGAACTGGCAACCCCGGGACGTGTACGAGCGCGCGGACAAGGACCTCAACGCGGCACGAATCCAGCTCGACCTCGGCCGCCTGGACATCGCGGAGCCGTTCGCAGCGACAGCGGCACGCACCTTCGGTGACGCGAACCGCCGGGACGGGGCGGGGGCCCTTGTCGTCCTCGCGGAGCTGCATGTACGGACCGGAGAGCCACGCGGGCTACAACTAGCCCACCACGCAGTCACCACCGTGACGACTCTGAACTCCGTGCAGGTCTGTCGGCAGCTCGAACCGCTGGCCGTGGCATTGGAGGCCCGGCCCAGCAGCGACGCCCGGGACCTGGCCCGGATGGCCCGACAGGAGTTTCGCTTGCAGTTTCGCCAGACTCTCCTAAGGGTGGATAATTCCATAAAATGCTTACTGTATAACGACGAAAAAAGCAGACATCACGCACAGGAGATGTTGACGCGCAGAACGTGCGCTTACGGTGCTGCTTGTGACGTTGGTGGCCACGGGGCAGCTCGCTGCCGAGTTGGGGGGTCAGCCATAGGGCGGTGCTCAAGTGGCACCGGGCCGAGTTGATCACTCTGAGTTGATCACTCCGGGTAATCACCTGCACTGCGACGCTGAGCGGGTCCGCGAGCAGCTGCGCGCTCGCCGCCAGCGCGATGGGTGACGCTAAGGCGCTGTAGACGTCGGGAATCCGTGGGCGTCACTTTCGGGCCGTCGCACACCACGTCGTAACGCCTGGCGTGTGGCTCCAGCGCATTATGACCAGCACCCTGAAGTAGATGAGGGTCAGGATCGCCCCTGATGATGTCGCCGTTCACCGTCGCAGATCGTGACGCGCTGACCATAGGGGGTGTTGCAGCGCTGGAACGCTCCCTGAATGGGTCGGCGAGCTGACGGTCGCCGCGGTGAGTTCTTTCCGGGCCTATGATCGGCTGCGGGCCCTGAACAGCGTGGCTGACCCAGGAGTGGACTATCAACGGATTTGCCTGGCCTGGGGTGGTAGCCGGCCTGGGGTGGTAGGGGGAGGTGCTGGGTATCCTGTTCGCCGTGACTACTGTGGATCTTCCGGAGACTGATGTCGTTCGTGTTGCGCGCTGGTGTGAGCAGAAAATCCCGGAGCGGGCGCGGTGTCAGGTGCGGATGGAGCATGAGGTTCGAGGACACAGCGTGACCATCGTTGAACGGCGGGCTCCCTGGGACGACCCGTCGGCGGACGGGACGGAGTGGACCTCGCGGTCGGTCGCGCAGCTGCGTTGCGCCGCGGAGGGGTGGCGGTTGTATTGGCCCGACAGCAACACTTGCTGGCATCGGGTCGACGATGTGCCTGCTGCACCGAGCGTCGTGCCGTTGCTGGAGGCTATCGATGATCCGGGTCGAGCCTTCCTCGGGTAGTTGGTGATCGAAAGATCGCCCGATCCCGCGGCGTCACCCCCATGGCGATCTATCGCCGCGTCTACCATCACAGTCAGCTTTTCACGAGCGTGGCGGTGGGGACCCGCACCGTGCCTAGCGGGGCGTCCTGGTCCACCTTGATGAGGTTCAGCAGCGGTCCTGTCATCGCGGTCGTGGCCAGTGCCACGACCACCATCAGGCTGTAGAGGTGATCGTTCAGTAATCCCAGTTGCTGGCCCGTCGTGAGGATGATCAGTTCGGTCAGCCCGCGGGTGTTCATCAGCGCGGCGAGAGCAGCCGACTGCCGGCCCGCCAGACCGTGTGCTCGTGCGGCCAGGAACGTGCCACCGAACTTGCCACCGACTGCGGCCAGGAAGATGAATCCCAGGGCCACCAGACCGCCCCCGTCGATCTCAGACAGGTCCACCCGCAGGCCGGCGACGACGAAGAAGACCGGCAGCAGCAGCACCTCGTTGAAGCGGCCGACCTGTGTGCTGATCGTTTCGACCCACTCTGCCATCCCCTCCTTCGGTACCGCGATGCCGAACAAGAACGCACCGAAGATCATATGCAGGCCGAACCATTCGGTGGCCGTGCCGGAGAGCAGCAGGCCGACGACCAGGATAGCGATCATGCTTTGGGTGGTTTGCTCACCGCCCTCCCGTGCCACGTACCACCGCAGCAGAGGTCGGACCACTCCGAACAGCACGGCGAGGTATGGCAGCACCATCAGCAACCGCCAGTGCTCCGCGCCACCGTGCCCGGAGATCGCGACGATCCCGGCGAGCATGGACCACGCGAGCACGTCGGCCAGCGCGGCACAGGTGCACGCCAACACACCGAGTGCTGACCGGTGCATCCCGCGGTCCCGCAGGATGCGAACCAACACGGGGAAGGCGGTGACCGACAACGCGGCGCCGATGAACAGCACGAAGCTTGTCTTGTCGGGCGGTGCGTACGGGTTTGCCAGGTAGAACGCCAGTGCCACACCCAGGCCGAACGGCAACAGGACCGAGCTGACCGACAGCGTCGTCGCTATCCGCATCTTCCCGCGCAGCACCGTCCGGTCCAGTTCCAGGCCGACGATGAACATGAACACCGCGACGCCGATGTTCGCCAGCGCCCCTAGCATCGGCCGTACGCCCGCCGGGAACAGTGCGTCGGCGATCGCGCCGTCGAACAGCGTCGGGCCGAGCAGGATCCCGGCGAGGATCTCGCCCACCACGGCGGGCTGGCCGAGTCGCCTGGCTGCTGCGCCGAAGAGGCGAGCCATCAGCACGATGATCGCCAGATCGAAGAGGAGAAACGTGGCTTGTGCGGTGGTCACCGCCGCTCCTTGCCAGGGTTTGTGACCATCAACCGGAAGTAGCCGGAGTGCTTGTATCCCAGGACTCCGTCACGTTTCCGATACGATCAAATGGTGGTGATCTAAGAAGTTTGAGCAGTAAATGCCGTCTGTGTCAAGGATTCCGGCTACATTATGACGATCGAAACAGGCCGGCTGCTTGCTGCGTCGCAACGCGCGCTGTCGGCCTGGCGGCGTACTTGCTCGGGAGAACGTGCCTACAAACGGACGTACCCGCTGGCCTGTGTGCTCACTGAGGGCGAGGTGGATGTCACGTTCAGGTTACTACGGCTATCGAAGTCGGCCGACTTCGCTGCGTGAGGAGAAGAACAAATTACTGCCGGGTCGGCGACCTCACAAGATTGCGCGTCGCGTGCACAAAAAGGCGAAGCCGATTATGTAACTGCTGCCACTCCATGCTAAACCATAAGAGCTAAACGATCGTCAAGCGCATGGACAGTGGCGGTGTGCTGCCAAGATTGCATGTCGGCGCGGGCCTGTTCAACCGCTCGATCAGGGGGCCGAGCTGTTGCCCGCCGCAATTCCCCGGCGTCATCGAGCAGTACCGGTGAGGAACTTCGAGAGGGAGTGGCGGAGTCCGGCGGCGTCGAGCCCGTGTAACACATCGTGCTGTTCGGGCGTGCCGTAACGGCGTTGTTCGGTCCGGCTGACCCCCAGCGCGAGTGTCCGGTGTGGACGGTCCGACAGTGCCTCGTCGATCAGTCGGGTGGAGGTGCCGGCCAGGTACGGTTCCACCAGTACCACGGTGTCGGCCGCGGTCAGGTCGCGCAGGCCGTTCAGGTCCAGTGGCCGCACCGTGTTGGTGTAGGCCACGGTCACGTCCAGGCCGGCGGTAGCCGCCAGGACCGGGTCGAGGATCGGCCCGACCGCGAGCAGCGCCACGTCGCCGGGGGACTGGTGAGTTCGGCCGCCCTCGGTCCAGTCATAGGAGGCTCCGACGCTGACCAGTACTGCGGGCACACCCTGGTGAGTGAGGTCGAGTTTGATCTGTTCGAAGGAGCGCTCGATGAGAAACGGCGCGTAGGTGTGGATGATCGGGCGCAGGCCGGTCAGCGCCAGTCCACCGCCGACGCTGACCATCAGCGATTCGCGTATTCCCCTGTTGAGCACCCGATCCGGGTGCGTTGGGCCTGCTCGGTGAACAGGTACGCCGAGATGTCCGCCAAGACCAGCGCCGTTTTCGGGTCCTCGTCCAGCAACTCGGTGACGGTCTCGACGAACCTGGTCCGCATGGTGATCTCTTCGGTGATCATCGGCGCGGTCCTCGTGGTCACTCCTTCGGTTCCACCACGGCCACCACGACGTGTGGGTGGCCCGGTAACGGCGTGGTCAGGGCGGCTTGCAGGGCCTGGTGGTCACGGCCGTCCACGGTGACCGCCGACCAGCCGTTCACGCTGAACCGGGCGGCGATCCCGCCGGGCCAGCCGTGGGTGGCGGACTGGTTGTCCACCACGATCGCGGTCAGGCGATCCAGTCCGGTGGCGCCGGCGTAGGCGATCGCCTCGTGGTTGGTGCCCTCGTCCAGCTCGGCGTCACCGACCAGGACGTAGGTGCGACCGCGGGAGCCCTGGGTGCGCTGGCCCAGCGCGACGCCGACCGCGATCGGCAGCCCGTGGCCGAGTGATCCGCTGGAGATCTCCACACCCGGTACCAGCACCCGGTCCGGATGGTAGCCCAGCGGCGAGTCGAGCCGGCCGAAGGTGTCCAACCACTCGAGGGGGATGAACCCGGTGGCGGTGAGCACGGCGTAGTAGGCCATCGGGCCGTGTCCCTTGGAGAGTAGGAACCGGTCCCGGTCGGGATCGTCCATAGTGGACGGTGTGATGCGCAGTACCCGGTCGTAGAGCACCCACAGCACGTCCAGAGTGGAGGTGGCACTCGAGGTGTGCTTCTCGTCGCCGGTCATCCGCGTCATCAACGCCTGGAGGTCTTCATACCGGTACCGGCCGGCGACCCCAGTCCGGTCCGGTTCGGTCATCGTGAACATGAGACCAGCATGCAACCTCAAGTATACTTCAGGTCAAGGAAACCGGCTGAAATCATGGTGATCCGTTCGATCGGCTGTCGACCCACGGTGACATGACCGACGACCTCAGTGACGTGCGGGACGACATCCAGCGGATGCTGCACACCCTCAGTCGGCGTGTGGCGGTCTGATCTGGGAGCCTACTTGGAGCGCAGATGCGCCACGGTCTCGGCGAAGGGCACCCGGGCCTGATCGCCCGTTTCCATGTTCCGCACCGTGACCTCGCGCGCCTGCTGCTCCTCCGGTCCGTAGATCACCACTGACCGAGCGCGCTGGTCGTTCGCCCATGCCAGCTGCCTACCGAGCTTGGCCGACGAGCCGAGGTACACACCGACGCGCAGGCCGTGGCCTCGAAGCTCGCCGGCCAACCGCATGATGTCGTCCTCGGCGCCGAGGACGGTGAGCGCCACATCGAGCCCGGTCGGCTGATCACCTTCGGATGCGGTCTGGCTAGCGAGGATGCGCTCGACGCCGATCGAGCCGCCGCATGCCGGCACGTCCGGGCCGCCGAGTTTGGCGACCAAGCCGTCGTAGCGTCCGCCAGATGCGATCGACCCGGGATAGCCCGCCGCTGCGACCTCGAAGATCGGGCCCGTGTAGTAATCCAGCCCGCGAACCATCCGGGGCGTGAAGACCACTCGATCAGACGGCAGACCGGCGGTCAGCTTCAGCAGGCGGTCTACTTCGGCCAGCCCACGCCGGCCGCGCTCAGTGGTGTCGAGCTGCTTACGCACGCGGTCGGTGTCGGGCGCGGTGACGTCGGCGACCAGACCTTCGGCGGTAGCCGTTGTCAGGTGGTCACGCTCGATCAGCTCGGCCGCGACGGCATCAGGCGCCATCTTGTCGAGCTTGTCGAGGCTGCCGAGCACTTTCGCTCCCAGCTCGCCCGGGACGCCGTACGCCTCCATGAGCCCGTACAGCGCTTGCCGGCTGTTGACGAGGAACTGAAACTCGCGGATACCCAGCGCTTCCAACCCATCGTGCACAGCCCACACGACCTCCGCATCGGCCAGTGGGGATGCGGACCCCACGGTGTCGACGTCGCACTGCGCGAACTCGCGGAAGCGCCCCTTGGCCGCACGGTCGGCCCGCCACACGTGACCGATGGCGTAGCGCTTGTAGGGCGAGGGAAGTCGGCTGCCGTAGGTACCGACGACGCGAGCGAGCGGGACCGTGTGGTCGTAGCGCAGGGCCAAGTCTGCTTCGCCGCTGGCTTCGTGAACGCCGCGCTTGAGGATCTTGAAGATCAGAGCGGATGCCTCGTCACCCAACTTACCGGTGAAGACCTCCAGGCGCTCGAACGCTGGTGTCTCCAGAGGGTCGAACCCGTAATGATCGAACACCCTCGCGATGGTGTCGAACGCTGCCTTGCGCCGACGTACGTCGGCGGCCAGGAAGTCGCGGGTGCCTGATGGGGGCTCGGCGGCCTTCGCCATGAACTTGTCCTCCGGGCGATTGGGTGGAGGTCCATTGTCCGATTACCCGCCCTGCCGGCTGGCATCGCCCCTCACCCTACGTCGAACAGGCGGACATGGAGCGCCGGGAAGCTACGGCGCGCTGGTCAGGCGGGCTCTCGCCAGTCCGGCAAGTACTCGTGCAGCGGATCGATCACCGGGTCTTCAGGTTCACGAGGGCACGGTGCTTGAACCCGGCACGTTCGCCCAGCTCGCGAGCGGGAGGTCGGGTGCCATGGGCCAGCAGCCAAGACGTCAGCGTGCTCGGGGCGCGCCATCGAGGACGCCTGGAAGCGATCGTGGCCAAAGCGACCACGTCGACTCTGTCTTTGGCTCAGTGGAGGCGTTGATGTGGTGGTTGAAAAGCGAGCGTCAGAGGTACGGATCCGGCGGGTCGCAGGGTGATGCCGGTGGTCAGTGGCACGGGGCCGGGTGGGGCGTGCAGGCCGAGGGTACGGACGATGCCGGCGGTGGCCAGGGTCGCTTCGAGCAGGGAGAAGTACTGGCCGATGCAGGCTCGTGGGCCACCGCCGAATGGGAGGTATGCGTAGCGGTGCCGCTGCTTTTCCTGCTCGGCGGTGAAGCGGTCGGGGTCAAAGCGCTGCGGTTGTTCCCATATCCGTGGGTGGCGGTGGGTGACCCACGGGCTCACGAACACGTCGGCGCCCGGCGGGAGGTGGTAGCCGTCGATCACGTCTCCCTCGGGAATCTGGCGCCCTATCCCGTAGGCTGACGGGTACAGTCGCATCGCTTCTTTGACCACCTGGGTGGTGTAGGTCAACGCGGCGATCCGCTCCACGGTCGGTGTCAGATCGTCGGCGCCGAGCACCTGCTCGGCCTCGATGCGCACGCGCTGTTGAACGTCGGGATGGCTCCCGAGCAGGTGCAGCGCACACGTCAGCGCGGTCGCGGTGGTTTCGTGGCCGGCGAGCAGGAAAATCAGCACCTGATCACGGACCTCGGCGTCGTCGAGCGCGTCAGCGCCAAGGGCATCAGGGTCGCGGGCGCGTAGCAGCAACGACAGCAAGTCGTCGCCGGCGGTGGTGGCGCGGCGACGGTCGATGATGCCCTCCACTACCTCATACAGTTGCCGTTGGGCACGTCCAGCGCGGTGGTTGGCTGGGGTCGGCCAGCTCGCCGGCAGGTGCAGCGGCGATTGGGAGCGGCGCAGGACATGCGCGCTGATCACCGGGAAGGCGTCCCGCAGCGTTGGCGTGGCCTCGTTGAGGTCGTCGCCGAACAGCACCCGCCCGATCACAGCAAGTGTGAGGCGCATCATGTCTCCGGCTGCGTCCACCGTGGCGCCGTGGCGGGCGGTGGCGCGCCAACGATCGATCAGCGCCGCGGTCTCCTCAGCCATCACCTCGACGTAGCCGGCGACCCGACGGCGGGTGAATAGCGGCTGGATGAACCGCTTCTGACGCTGCCAGCGCTGCCCCTCACTGGTCAATATGCCATCGCCGAACATCGCGGCGGTCTCGCGGTAGAACAGGTTGCCCTTGGTGTAGCGCTGGCCCGTGCCGGTCAGCACTTGCCGCACCCCCTCAGGGGAGAACACCCCATACATCACGATCCGCAACCCGGGTGGACCAGCCGAGAAGCGAACGACGTCGCCGTAGCGGCGGTGGGCCTTCTCCAAGGTCCCCAGCAGGTCGCGGCGCAGATCCAGAGCTGAGCCCAGCAGCGGGATACCAGCGGGACCTGGCACGTCCCATCGCGGGGTGGTAGCGGTCAGACGAGTCATCATGGGCTTCCCCCTTCAAACGAGGTAAACACCGCTTGGGCCTTCATATACAGAGACCCGTCGAACAAGCTGTGATACTGCGGCGCGCCCAACTGAGTCTCCACCCGAGGTCCTCGGTGTCGTCCACGTCCGGTTTGAGCTGGACGGGCTGCTGCACCGCGACGACATCAAGGAACTCACCGGAATCGAGCTGCCAGAAGGCCACTTCACCACCCTCGCCGGCTTCGTCATCAGCCAACTCGGCCAAGCCCCGCAGGTCGGGGCAGTGTGGAAGCGCTGGGTCATCGCTTCACCGTGACCGAGACGGAGGGGCGCCGGGTGGCACGAGTCCGCATCACGCCGATCAACGATCGCGCCGGCGCCGGCCTTGACCGCGCCTGACATCCCAATTCACGTAAACGGAGCCATCGCCCATCCCGATCACTCCCGACGTTGAGGGCTTAATCCGCCCCTCGACGTCCTTGGCGCTACCCTGGGTCGCAGCAGTGCGACATGAGCAAAGCGTCCTGCCAGTGCGGGAGGGCCTGCCAACGTGGTGACATAGCAAGATCAGGAGTCCGACCTGGTGTCCCACACCCCCGGAGCTCAAACTATCCGCTCATGCCGCTGACCGTGCGCGGATGCCGACAAGCCGTGCCGTGGTGGCCGAGTGGATCTATCTGAAGTCACAGCGCTGGCGCGGCCACTGTGACATCACGTGTGAGGTGAACTCAGGCAGAATGCCTGCGTGGATCCTATAGGCGTCCGTGAAGACGTCCGCGCGGCGCTTGCCGATGGCCGTCCGGTCGTGGCGCTGGAGTCGAGCGTGATCGCCCACGGATTGCCTTCTCCGGCAAACCTTCGGGTGGCTCATTCACTCGAGGATGCCGTGCGGGTCGCCGGCGCGATCCCCGCGACCGTTGGGGTGATCGCGGGACGGGTGCGGGTGGGCTTGGAGCCTGGGGAGATTGAGCGTCTCGGCGGGGCGGGTGAGATCCTGAAGTGCGCTGCCGGAGACCTTGGATGGGCGATCGCCCGAGGTGCGGATGGGGCGACGACGGTCTCGGCGACGGTGTTCGCTGCGGCCTGCGTGGGGATCGACGTGGTCGCTACCGGCGGTATTGGTGGGGTCCACCGCGGGGATACGGGTGACGTCTCGGCGGATTTGCTCACCCTGGCTCACCATCCGGTCGCCGTGGTCGCGGCCGGCGCGAAGAGCATCCTGGACCTTCCGAGAACGCTGGAGGCGCTCGAGACGCTGGGCGTCCCAGTGGTGGGGCTCGGCACGCGGGACTTCCCCGCCTTCTACGCGCGCAGTAGCGGGCTCGTATTGGACAAGCACGCGGAGCGGGCAGAGGACATCGCCCGGTTCTGTCTTATTCGCTGGCGTCGGCTCAGACAGCGGGGCGGCGTCTTGGTCGCCTGTCCCTGCCCTGAAGAGCAGGCACTTGAGCCTTCGGAGGTCGAGCAGGCAACGGCGCGGGCGCTTCGCGACGCGGCGGCGCAAGATGTGTATGGAAAATGCCTCACTCCTTGGCTCCTGGCGTCGGTGACCGAGAGCCTCGGAGCGCGAACCCTCGCCGCTAACCACGCGCTGCTCCTGAACAACGCGCGGGTCGCTGCGAGCATTGCCACCACCCTGTGCGAGCTCAGCTCCGCCTCGACGTCCCTGACGGGTCATTGATCGAGCGCGACACCGCATGGCAGCTGCACCGCGCCTGGCCCAACAGCAAACTCGTCGTGCTCGACGACGCCGGCCACGCAGGAGGCAGCTTCACCAGCGAACTCGTCGGTGCCCTCGACTCCTTCCGCGCCCTGCCCTAAGACCCGTCCGCGAGCGGATCCCGCTGGTGGGACGAGTTCAGGGACTGGTGGCTTGCTCAGATGTCTCTGGCGAAATGGTGGGCGCTGATGACGTACCCGGAATTGAGGTACAGGCGGTGGGCTGCACGTCGGCTAGGGCCGACGCCGGAGTCGAGATGCACCTGATCGCAGCCCAGGCGCTTAGCTTCGGCGTGAATCCACCCGAGCAGTTCGCTGGCGAAGCCCCGTCGGCGAGCGGAGGGCACGGTGGACAGGTCATCGATATAGACATGGCGTCCCCAGCTCAAGCTGGTGCTGAACCTGAAACCGGCGACGGCCACCGCGTCGGTGCCATCCTCTGGCAGCACACCCACCAGCCTGTAGCCGGCCGGCCGCTGAACACCGTCGACCTGCTCAACGAAGTCATCCAGACTGGTCAAGCGAGTTCGTAGCTCCCGCATCGCAGCGAAGGCAAGCCCAGTATCCGGCGGCACGATCTCTCTCAGCACGTGCTGATCATCCCACTGGCCGATCCCCCTACAGCCCCCGTCCAAAGAGGAGATTTCCCCATGGCCGGTCGAGTTCGACCGCGCCCGCAACGCTGCACGAACACCGCTACACACGGGCCAGCGCTCGATCGCCTTCAGCCTGTAGCCAGCCTGGCGAGCGGCCAGCAGCTGAGACCCACACCAGTTGCCGCAATGGGCATGGCATGAGAGCCCGAACTGGGGATCGTGTGCCGGTTGGTTCGTGGCGGCAGCCATCAATGAACTTCACTCGATCATCACCGGGTTGGACTGAACCGGTCCACGCGCGGAGTGCTGTTGTAGACGGGACCGGTTCTCTCCCTCGACAATCATTGTCATGAACCAGCGACGAGGGTAGGACGAGGAAAGCGGGGTCGCGGCGGCAGAGAGTTCGTGTAGCAGTCAGACCGCGACAATGCCTTGGGTGCCGGGCGCGAGTCCACGCGGATTATCAGTGGTACCGGTATCGGAGGTGTCGAAACCCAGGAGGTGTCGAGGCGCTATACTGTTTCCGGCACCAAGACCTCCTGTCGCACACGTCCCCAACCGAGTAAGACCACCATCGGCTGCACGATCGAAGACCGTCACAGAGTTGCCACGCGCGCTCGTGACCGTTGTCGTTGACACATCGGTCAAAGAACGTCGTCGGCGCGACACTAGGCGCGCCGACACCACATCAAGTCCAAGCGCAACTCCGGCTGCACCCACTCCACTACGTCCAAGCCGACACTCTTGAGCCGCTTCTCCAGCTCTGCTGTGCTCGGCGACCACTCCGCAAGGCGCTCGCGGTCCGCCGGGCTGTAGATCCCGAGCATTTTACGATTCTTGCACGCGTACTCCGACCATGTCCCCAAGAACAGTAAACCTTTGTCGTTCAGTAGTGAGGCCATCCGTTCCAGTGCTCTCTGGAGGCGGTCCTCGTGGTTTCGCGTACGATCCCACCCGAAATGGGATAATGTCCCTAACATGCAGGTGATCAGGTCGAACTCTCCTCTGATGCCCACCTCCCTGGCGACAAAGTCGCATTGGGAGATCTCGATCCTCTTCTCATTGGGGCATTTTTGCTCTACGTTCGCCTGTGCGAATCGCACGCAATCGTAGTCTTCGTCCACTCCGAGGATCTTCCCGTTCGGCGCCACCAACGACCGTAGGTGGATGGGGTAACGACCGGTACAACTACCGACATCCAAGTATCGGGTTATCTTAGTATTCCGTTCTTTCATCTCCTCTCGCAGCACCTCCTCTACCCTCGCGAGTTCTATGGTCTTCATCCTCTCATCTTCTTGCGCGAGGGCGTATTCGTAGATGGCGAGCCAGTTCGACTCGTAATCGATCTTCGCGTTGGCGAAGTCCACGGCCTCCTGTAGATCGTCGATGAACACCGCCATGGGCTGGGCCTTGCCCCACAGCTCTTCGAAGTAACTGGTTGCCGCCTTGAGATATGCTGGAAAGTACTGGAAGAGTGGGGAATAGCTTTCGACAGTGTGAATAACACCATGCTGGCCCCCTTGGAACACGTCGATTCGAAAATCGTCATAGATCCCCAGCTCTGAATCCCTCGGGTCGGGTAAGATGCCGTTCGGTAACCGACGGTACACCTTGGCCTCGTCGAACACGACCCTGACTTCGAAGCCCTGCTGGAGTAGCGACCTCATATTGCTCTTCAGGTGTTCATGTTGAACGTTGAGCATCTCCAGCTCTTCGTGCTTCTGTAGCTGTCGTTGCAGGATTCGATGGTCTCTGTATGCGCGCACGACAAGGTTCGACGGTTGGTCGAGAAGGAACAGGCGGCGCGCTTGCCCCCCGTTCTTCTTGATCCGCTTCAACATCTCCTCGTTGGCGGAAATAACCGTACCCTGGTGACCCGTCCAGAATCCAGAGGAGAGAAAGGTTGTGGTCCAGAACCGTTGTCTTACCCGGCCGAGCGCCTCAGCATACGTAGATATGGGTGCCGCCGTAGACCCGAACTGGATCGGGCTTGGAGCGGTTGACTCTCGGGTGCTCGCGAACTCCCTGAGGAAGTCCTCGATACTGTCGAGCTTCTGGCGTTCCTGCCGGATGGTACCCGCATATCCTAGGCCTGCGTCTGCGATGTCGTCGTCACTCGAGGATCGCAGAGGAAGGCCTCGCCATTTCGGCACCACCACTTCTGCAACAAGGATCGCGAGTGCGGAGTTCCGCCTCGCTCCTCCTTCAGAGGGAAAAGACTTGGTCGTGATACCAAAGATATCGGAGGGGAGGTCAACGCCTTCTTCTTCGAGAATGAGGACTCGCTCCCTGCCGATGCGAGCCACAAAGATCCCGTATTCGAGAAGAACATTTCCGCGGGCTGAGTAACCTGACTCTCCGCGAATCTTCACCTCATCATCCTTGGCAAAGATGAAGATGGCCGTGTCGACTCGTTCCGCCTCCTGGAGGAGGGCCGTCAGGGTGTATTCACCAGGGGGGAAAACTTGGTCCCACGGATGCACGTCGAAGTCGGGACCGAGGAGCCCCACGAGCCGATTCACGATGGGAAGCGCCTCTGATGAGCTCCCGATGAACACGGCGGGCTTTCGTCCAGACACCGCTGGTTGCCCCAATCTTGGTTCGACCACGTCATCGAGGATAGGTGAGAACGAGACCGAGCTACCGCGTAGGGCTGCGACCGGTGGCGATGTCGTGCGAGCGCTCGTCGCCTGGGCCCGCCGAGTTTGGGCCCGCTGAGTCGATACCGTCGGCTGGTTAGCGTTCTTGTGCGACAGGCACGCGCAGCCGCACCACGGTGCCGCGGCCGGGGACGCTGTCGGCGGTCAGCTGGCCGCCGAGTAGCTCGGCGCGCTGCTGCATGCCCGGCAGGCCGTAGCCCATCGGCCCGGTTCGCTTCGCCGTGGTAGCAGGGTCGAAGCCGACGCCGTCGTCGGAAACCTCGAGCAACACCGCGCCGGCCGTCACCGACAGCCGCAGCTGCACGTGTTCCGCGCTGGCGTGCTTCATCACGTTCTGTAGCGCCTCTTGGGCGATCCGGTAAACGGCGGTCTCGGCATGCTCGGGCAGGCCGGTCGTGACGGTGTCCACTGCGACGTTGGGCAGCGGGATCGACCGCGCGAGACTTTCCAGGCTGGCGGCCAGCCCCAGGTCGTCGAGCACCGATGGGCGTAGTCCGGCGATGGCATTCCGGGTCTCGTCCAGTGCCCCGGCGGCGAGTTCTTGGGCGCGGGCGATCTGCTCAGCGGCGCCGGCCGGGTCGGAGGCAAGCGCGTCCGCCGCGGCGGAGAGGTGGAACGACAGGCTGACGATCCGCTGGCTGATGCCGTCGTGGATCTCGCCGGCGAGCCGCCGCCGCTCGGTCTCCTGCAGCAACACGATCTGCTCGGCGAACCGCTCCATCGCCTCCTCCCGCTCGGCGAGCCTGCTGTGCAAGCTGGCGTTCTCAATGGCCCCGGCCATCAGACCCGCCACCGAGCCCAGCAACTCGACATCGGCCTCGGTGAACTCGCGGCGGTCCCGGGTATGCACGTTGAGTACTCCCACGAGATCGCCGGGCCGGGTGATCATCGGCACCGAGGCCATCGAGGTGAAGTCTTCCCCGCGCAGTTCGGGGATGTAGCGGTAGCGGGGATCCGCGCGCTTGTTATCGGTGATCACTGCCGGCTCGCAGTGTGCGGCGACCCAACCGGAGACCCCCTGGCCGATGGGCAGTTCGATCCGGCGGGCGAGCTGATCGAAGGGGGGTGTGGCACCGCGGAGCTGTAACCGGTCGCCCGCCGAGTCCAGGAGGTGCACGAAACAGACGTCGGTGGACGTGGTCTCGGTGATCAGGTCGGCCACCCGCTGGACGACCACGTCGAGGTCGAGACCCGCCGACAGAATCTCGATCACCCGGTGCAGCAGCTGGGCGTCGGAATCGGTGTCGGCCAGACCCAGCCGCGAGCGGATCACTGGAAAATCCCCTCCCGCAATGCTGCGGCGACCGCACCAGAACGGTCCGGGACGTCCAGCTTGCGGTAGATCCCGCGGGCGTGCGTCTTGATGGTCTCCTCGCTGACGGTGAGCCGGCCGGCGATGGCGCGGTTGGACAGCCCAGCCACCATGAGCGCGAGTACCTCGCTCTCGCGCTGGGTCAGCCCCAGGCTCGCTCCCGGCCAGAACTCCCCACCGCGCAGGTGGGCCACCGACATCGCGACCTTCGTCGCCAGGCTGGGATCGATCAGGACCTCGCCCCGATGGATCCGCTGTAGGTGATCCACCAGCTCCGCGCCGCGCACCCGCTTGAGCAGGAACCCGGCGGCACCCAGCCGCAGCGCCTGGTAGAGATACTGCTCGTCATCGTAGACGGTCAGGAACACGACCTTGCAACCGGGTCGGCGCTTGCGGATCTCCGCGCACAGGTCCAGGCCGCTGGAGCCCCGCAACCGGACGTCGAGCAAGGTGATGTCGGGCTCCTGCCCGATGATGATCTTTAACGCGAGCTCCGGTTCGGTGGCCTCACCGACGATCTCGACCTGGTCGGAATAGGTGGCCAGCATCGCACGCAGCCCGTCGAGCACCATCTGGTGGTCATCCACGACGACCACCCGTAGCGGGAACCGGATCGGCCTGCTCATGGCGGCAGCCTACGCAGCACTGCCTACCGGTGTGGAGTCCAGCGGCACAGCCGGCAACCGGACTGTCCTGCTCATCGTATGATCCGACTCGCTGTTCATCGGAGGTAACTCGAATTGATCACCCGTGGCGATGTCGAGGCCGCCGCCCGCCGGATCACCGGTCGGGTGCGGCGTACTCCGGTGGCCGAGATCGAGGCCGGGACCTTCGCACCAGCCGGACGGGTGTGGCTGAAGCTGGAGTTCATGCAGCACACCGGGTCGTTCAAGGCCCGTGGCGCGTTCAACCGGATCCTGACCGCGGCTGAGGCCGGCGAACTGCCTGCTGAAGGGGTGATTGCGGCGTCCGGTGGCAACGCCGGACTGGCCGTCGCCTACGCCGCGAGGTCGCTGGGTATCCCAGCCGAGGTGTACGTGCCGACCACGGCACCCACGGTCAAGGTCACGAAGTTGGGCGCGTTGGGTGCCACGGTGATTCAGCACGGCACCGAGTACGCCGAAGCATATGAGGCTGCGACCAAACGGGCTGCTGACACCGGCGCGCTGTTCTGCCACGCCTACGACCATCCAGACATCTGCGCCGGGCAGGGCACCCTCGCGCTCGAACTGCTCGACCAGCTCGGTGAGCTGGACACCGTGGTACTCGCGGTCGGCGGGGGTGGGCTGATGGCCGGCATCGCTACCGCCCTGGAAGGCCGAGCAGCGGTGGTCGGTGTCGAGCCGGAGACGGTTCCGACCCTGCGCACCGCCCTGGCCGCCGGGCGCCCGGTCGATATCGACGTGTCCGGTATCGCCGCGGACTCGCTGGGCGCGCGACGGCTCGGCACCATTGCCTACGACGTGGCCGTCCGCACCAGCGTACGCAGCGTGCTGGTCACCGACGACGCCATCATCGCCGCCCGCCGGTTGGTGTGGGACCACTACCGGATCGCCATCGAACACGGTACCGCCGCCGCCCTCGCGGCATTGGATTCCGACGCGTACCGCCCCGTTGCCGGTGAGCGCATCGTGATCCTGCTCTGCGGAGCCAATACCGACCCCACCGACCTCGCCCGCTGATTGGCGTGCCCACCGGGTGGCGGTCGATGCGCCGACCATCATCCTCTCAGCGGTATCTCGATCTAGTTCCCCATGGTTCTGTCTTAACATGATCTAGGGCGTCGACCCTTCGATCGTCTTGTTGTCGGCGCTGTCGACGCGCCCACGGCGTGGTGGGGGAGACCGTGGTAGATCATCATTGTGAGGGGTCCGATCACACCCTAAGGAGAGCTGATCTTGGATTTGTCGGAGGTCGGCTCGACCAGATCTTCGAAGCCAGAGCGCGGTCCTGCCCCGACCGGACAGCGGTGGTGTCCGGCAGCGAAGTCGCGACATATGCGGACATTGATCATCGGGCCGATGTGCTGGCCCGGCGGCTGGTCGACCTCGGCGTCACCCCGAATGTCTTGGTGGCGTTGTACGTCGAGCGCGGCATCGACCTTATCGTAGGCATTCTGGGAATCCTCAAGGCCGGCGGTGGATACCTCCCCATCGACGCGAGTACTCCAGCGCCGCGGGTCAACTGGTTGTTGCGCGATAGTGGCGCGGGAATTGCCGTCACCACGTCCTCGCTGGCGGAGCGGATCGCGGAGCAGTCCGTCGTGCTGGTGCTGGCTCGTTCCGATACCGCTGGGTGGGAGTTGGGACGCGGCGTTCGTGGGTCGGCACCAGCGACCAGGAGGGTGTCGACCGATCTCGCCTATGTAATCTACACATCAGGCTCCACCGGCACCCCGAAGGGTGTGCTCGTAGAGCATCGGCAGGTGGTACGCCTGTTCGAGGTCACCCATCAGTGGTTCGCTTTCAGTGCGCACGACGTGTGGACCATGTTCCATTCCGTCGCATTCGACTTCTCGGTGTGGGAAATCTGGGGCGCACTGCTGTTCGGCGGGCGGCTGGTCGTGGTACCGGACGAGATCTGCCGGTCCCCACGTCGTTTCCGCGAGTTGCTCCAGCGTGAGCAGGTCACCGTGCTGAACCAGACGCCGTCCGCGTTCCGCCAGTTGGACGCGGCCTACGGCGGTGCCGCTGATCCAGGTCCGGCGCACCTGCGGCTGGTGGTGTTCGGCGGCGAGCGGCTCACCGCCGGCATGCTCGCCGGGTGGATGAACCGGTGGGGTGACCAACGGCCCGCCCTGGTGAACATGTACGGCATCACGGAGACCACGGTGCACGCCTCGTTCCGGCCGATTCACCGGGCAGACCTGGCCAGGCCAGACCACAGCCCGATCGGTGTGCCGCTACCGGACCTGCGCTTCCTGGTCCTCAACGCGGCCGGCGAACCGGCGGCGGCCGGTGAGCCCGGCGAGCTGTACATCGGTGGCGCGGGCGTGAGCCGTGGCTACCTCCACCGCGCGGATCTCACCACCGAACGGTTCCTCGCGCACCCGATCGCCGGCGGGCAGCGCGTCTACCGGACCGGTGACCTGGTCATGGCCGACCAGAGTGGTGAGTACCACTATGTCGGCCGGGTCGACGATCAGCTCAAAGTCCGGGGATTCCGGATCGAGCCCAGGGAGATCGAGGTCGTCCTCGAGACGCATCCCGAGGTGGCCGCCTGCGTGGTGGTGCCCCATGACTACGGGGACGGCGACGTGCGATTGATCGCCTACCTGGTACCCGACGATCCAGGCGTCGATCCGGGGTGGGCCGAGGGTATCCGAACGAAGCTGGCCGACGAGCTGGCCGCGTTGCCGTCCTACCTGCGCCCGTCGGCGTTCGTGTCGATTCCGGCCCTGCCGCTGACCGTCAACGGCAAGGCCGACCGCACCGCCCTGCCGACTCCGCCGACCCGGCACGAGCACGAGGGGGACGAGGTGCCGACGCACACCTCTGTCCAGTCCAGGGTCGCCGCGATATGGGCCGACATCGTGAACGTGCCTGCGGTCGGGCTGGATGAGGACTTCTTCGACCTGGGCGGAACTTCGCTGACCCTGGTCCGGATGCTCGAGCGGGTCAATGCCGGTTTCGGTGTGGACATCGGCGTCGAGACGCTCATCGAGGAGGCCACCGTTCGCTCGCTCGCCCGCACGCTCGAACCGGATGCCCCGACGTCGTAGGCCGGAGGTAACAGGTCCATGCCCACCCAGGACTCCCAGATTGTGAACTTCTCGTTGACCGCTGACGAGCTTGCCGAGTTTCACCGGCGCGGATACGCTGGGCCGTTCACCTTATACGAACCGGCCGAGATCAAGCGGATCTGGCGCCGTGAGCGCGTCCGGCTGATGGACCGCAGCGCTGCGGTCTACCGGGACACCGCGGCCAAGTCGGGTGTCACCAACATCGCGAACTATGACCGGCACCTGGACAATACGTTCCTTGCCGATCACGTCTGCCGTTCGGAGATCGTCGATCGGGTCTCCTCCGTGCTCGGTCCGAACGTGTTGTGCTGGCGAACCGAGTTCTTTCCCAAGTATCCCGGCGACGAGGGCACCGACTGGCACCAGGCCGACACCTTCGCGAATGCCTCGGGCAGCCCGCAGATTCTCTGGCCGCAGGACGCAGAATTCGGCGGTACCATCACCGTGTGGTGCGCATTCACCGAGGCATCGATCGACATGGGCTGCCTGCAATTCATTCCCGGTACCCACCGGACCATGTTCTACGATGAGACCAAGCGAATGCACTACGATCCGTCCAAGGTGAATTCGGTGGAGAAGGACGGCGCCCAACGGGGGTTCTTCGGATACGACTACCGCGAGTTGCAGGTCGATCCACACTGGAAGCCCGATGAGGCAAACGCAGTGTCGATGGAGATGACGGCCGGGCAGTTCATCGTATTCTGGTCCACGCTGATGCACGCTTCCCATCCGCACAGCGGTAAGAGCAACGACATGCGGCTGGGATTCGCGGCACGGTATGTGCCCAGTTCGGTACGAGTCTATCCCGACACCGACGTCGTCGAGGAGTACGGTGGCAGCGTCAGCCTGGAGCGCTATGGATCCGTGGTCGTGTGCGGCCGAAACGAGTACCCCGGTAATCGGATTGCCACCCACACGACCCGAGGCGACCGATTCATGGTTCACCGAGGTAACGGTGCCTGAACCGGCATCGCCGGGGCGTAGCCTGGCTTCGGGCCCGAGCCGGGATGCCGGTGAGGGCTCGGCCACGGTGCTCACCCAGCTGGCATCTGCGCTGGTCGAGGTCGGGCCGCTGAGCGGTGCGCTGGACGCCACGGCGCGGGTGGCGCCGCTGGTGCCGGGCGCCGAACGGCGGGCTGACCTCGCTGCGGTGCAGATCCTGATCGACCGGCTGGCCGGGGAACTGGGTGTGCGCTCTTTGCGGGTGGTAGCCGATCCATCGGACTTCGTGGCTGCGGAGCTGGCCATCAGCAACCGGCTCGGTCTGGCCGCGCTGCTGGACCGGCCGGTGAGCCTCGGCGACGTCTCCGACACCCTCCTTGCTGCCGCACTGTCCCAGGCGCGACGCTGCCATCCCGCCATGACGGTCGCGGCTGCCCCGGACGGCTCGACGCTGCGCTGCTACGCCGTCGGTCCTTCCGACGGCCCGGTGGTGGTGCTCGTGTCGGCCTGCGGCATGCCGGTCGGCCTACTCCGGCGCTGGATGGTCGGGCTGGGTGACCGTTTCCGGGTGCTCACCTGGGAGAGCCGGGGGATGTTCCCCGCACCGGAAGCCCTGGACGAGGATTTCGACCAGCGCGGCTATGACGTGCCGACCCAAGCCGATGACCTGCATACCGTGCTGGACGTCTTCGGTGTCGAGGCCGCGCACGTCGTCGGGTTGTGCGGGGGCGCAGCGGTGGCACTGGCGGTGGGCGAGTCCGCCCGGGTTCGCTCGCTGAGCCTCTGGCACGGTGACTACGAGTTGGGCCCCGACGTACCCAAGACCAGCCACCAGCGCGATGTCCAGTCCCTGATGCTCATGGCCGGTCGCCGGCGACAGCGCGCGGCCGCCCTGCATGCGATGCTGCGCCGCCCGGCCACGCTGGACAGCCTGCGTGCCGACCTCGCACCTGAGCTGATCTATCCTTACGCCAGTGCGGAGCTGCTCTACCGCTATGGGCGGCTCAACGGCGCGATCATGACCACCGACTGCCGGCCGCTGCTGGCCGGGATCGATCTCCCGGCGCTTGTCGTCAGCAGCAAGGTGGACAGCACCGCTCATCCCGAGGGGTCGGTCTTCGCCGCGTCACGGATACCGGGTGCGCGGCTGGAAATGCTGCCTCGAGGTGATCATCTTGCGGCGTTCGACGCGGCACCCGAACTGATCGAGCTCGCCAGGGCTTTCGTCGATCAGGTACAGCGGGGCCAAGCATGAACAAGCGGGTGGATCAACAGAGCGGGCCGCGGATCGCGACCGAACTGGCGCGCCATCCCGCGGTCGCTGCTGCTGCGGTCCGCGGGGACGACCGGCTGATCGCTTATCTGGTTGCGGATGAGCGGCACGCTCCGGTCGTGCACCGGGCGTGCCGGATGGCGGCGGCCGGCGCGCTGGCGGGTTTGTCCCTGCACGAGCCGGCGGGGCAGCTGCTGGTGGCGCAGCTGAACCGGACTGAGACGGACTTCCTCTACCGGGAGATCTTCGTCGAGAATGCCTACCTCCGGCACGGCATCGGGCTTCCCGCGGACCCGGTGGTGGTAGATGTCGGTGCCAACATCGGCATGTTCTCGTTGCTGGTCGCGCAACGCTGCAGCGGCGCTCGGATCGTCGCGGTTGAACCGGTGGCCGAGCTCGCCCACGCGGCCTCGGTCAACGCCGAGCTACACGATGCCGATGTCACAGTGCTGAACTACGGTCTCGGCAGCCGCAGCGGCGAGATCGCGTTCTCCTACTACCCGAATAACACGCTCATGTCCGGGATGTACGGCGACGCTGCGGAGGACCGCGAGGTGCTGCGTTCCTACCTGCGCACCGCGGCGGACGCGGAGCTGCCGGAGGTGGAGCCGGCGGCACAGTTCGACCGGCTGGTGGACGACAGGATGCGGCCAGAGCCGCGGTGCTGCCGGCTCACCACTCTGCCCGAGGTCGTCGCCGCGCACGGGATCGGCCGGATCGACCTGCTGAAGATCGATGTGGAGAAGGCCGAGGCCGATGTGCTCGCCGGCATCGACCCGGACACGTGGCGGAGGATCGACCAGGTCGTCCTGGAAGTACATGATCTACACGGTCGGTTGCGGACCGTGCTGGCCCAGTTGGCGGCTCGGGGCTTCGATGTGGTGCACGAGCAGGACCGGCGGCTGGAACTGACGCCGTGTCACAACGTCTACGCCCGCCGGTCCGGCGCCCGCCCGGCGGTGCCGGTCGAGTCCCGGCCCGTCCAGACCCGGGCTGCGTTGACCGCTGAGCTTCGTGCCTTCGCCGCCCGGCGACTGGCCGACCTCCCGATGCCTGATGAGGTTGTCTGGGTGGCCCGGATCGATGGCGCCGACGTGCCGACCGAGGTGCGGGCAGCCGCCTCGACCGGGCGTGCGTCGTCGGTGCTCTCCAGCGCGTGGACAGAACTGTTCGGCGTCGGCTCCGACACCCCCGACGCCGATTTCTTCGACCTGGGCGGTGACTCACTGACAGCGGTGCGGCTGCTGGTGAAGATTGAGAACCACCTGGGCGAGGAGATCATCGAGCCGGACCTCATCTTCACGATCACCCGCTTCGGTGACTTGGCGGAGGCCATCGCCGGTGCCCTGCGGTCCCGGGACGAGGTCGGGGGCAGGAATGACTCAGACTGACGAAGGGCGCACGCTGGAGCGTTGGCTGTGGCGACCACTTCCGCGTCCCGGCGCTCGACTGCTGCTGCTGTGCTTTCCTTACGCAGGTGGTGGGCCGCCGGTCTTTCACGGGTGGGCCGAGAAGCTGCCCGCAGGGGTGGAGCTGCTCACCGTGCGGCTGCCCGGCCGGCACACCCGGATCGGCGAGCGACCCTACGACGACTGGGACGAGTTGCTGCACCGGCTGGTCCCGGTGGTGACGGCGGCGGTGGATCGTCCCTTCGCCCTGTTCGGACACAGCCTCGGTGCGATGATGGCCTATGAGCTGACCCGCCGGCTAGGCGACGGTACTGGTGCCGCACCGCACCGGCTGCTGCTCGCCGGGTGCCGGGCGCCGGATGTGCCGTTGCTGCTTCCGGCCATCCACCGGTTGCCGGACGGGGAGTTCACCCGCACCCTGCCCCTGGTCGCCGGCATTGCTCCGGAGGTGCTCGCCGACCGGCGGATGATGCGGCTGGTGCGGCCGCTGATGCGAGCTGATCTCACCCTCGCCGAGACCTGGCCGCCGGTCGCGCCCACCCCGGTGCGCGTCCCCGCGACCGCGTTCGCCGGCCGGGAGGACACGGTCGCGCCACCGTGGAGCACACGTCGTTGGTCCCGTTTCGTCGGACCGTTCTCGAGCTACGTTCTCGGTGGGGACCATTTCTTCGTCCGTTCCGGCATTGGCGCCTTACTCGAGCTGTTGGCCGCCGAGCTGACGGCGGTCCTGGCAGAAGTCGGCTAGACGGGGCGGTGCGCGTGGAGTCGATCTACTTCACCGAGCAGCATCAGGGACTCCGCAAGGAGATACGAGATTTCCTGGAAGGGGCGGTCGTACCGTTCGCCGCCGGCTGGGAGGCGCAGCGACGGTTACCGCGGGAAGCGTGGAAATCTCTCGGAGAGCGGGGCCTGCTGGGGTTGCTGCATTCCCGCGAGGTCGGTGGCAGCGATCGTGACCTGTTCTCCTCGGTGGTTTTCCTGGAGGAGCTGGGCCGCACCGGCTTCGGTGGCCTGCGGGCCGCGGTGTCGGTGCACGCCTACATGGCGACCTACTACCTCGCCCGGTCCGGGGGTGCTGCGCTGCGCCGGCGCTACTTGGCCCCGGCCGTCGCCGGAGACAAGATCGCTGCGTTGGCCGTCACCGAGCCTACGGCGGGGTCGGACCTCGCCGGTCTGGCCACCACGGTGCACGAGCAGCCGGACCACTTCGTCCTGGACGGAACCAAGAGCATGGTGAGCAACGGCTCCTCGGCGGACTTCTACGTGGTCCTCGCGCGCAGCAGCACCCACGCCGGCAGCGGTCGCGGCGCGGCGGGACTCTCGCTGTTCGTGGTCGACGCCGACAGTCCCGGGATCACGATCGACCGGACCGAGCCGGTTGGTTGGCGCGCCGCCGATCCGGCGACCGTGCGTTTCGAGGCTGTGCGCGTGCCCCTCGACCAGGTCATCGGCCGCCTGGACAGCGGTTTCTACCAGCTCATGCGCGGATTCCAGCTCGAACGCGTGGTCGCAGCGGTCCTGGCGCTCGGTGGCGCCGACCGGAGCCTGCAGCTGACTCGCGAACACCTGGTGCGCCGCACCGCTTTCGGCGCCAGGTTGGCCGATCTGCAGGCCGTACGCCACCGGGTCGCCGACCTTGCCACGGATCTCGCCGCCGCCCGTGAGCTGGTCTATCACGCCGCCTGGCGGTACCAGTCCGACGACTTGGGATCGGTGCGGGAATGTTCGATGGCCAAGCTATGTGCGACCGAGCTCGCAACCCGGATGGCTGACACGAGCTTGCAGCTACACGGCGCGCATGGCTACCTCGACGGCACCGAGGTCGCCAGGGTTTTCCGCGACGCGCGGGCGGCCACCATCGCGGCCGGCCCGAGCGAGGTGATGCGCGACATCATCGCCAGGCTGGAGATCGACGAGGCCGTCAGATGAATTTCCGTCAACGTCAGCGACGATTGCGGGATCCGTTCGATCCGATCGGTGAGCGGCGGCCGGGCACCGTTGTGGTCCTGCCCAGTATGACGCTGGATCATGCCGGGCTGGCGAAGATCCCTGGGGTACGGCACTACGAGGAGCGGTGGCTGGTCTTCTTGCAGCTACTACGCCGGCCTGAGACCCGGGTCGTCTACGTCACCAGTGACCAGCTGGCCCCGATCGTCGTGGAATACGCCCTCGACCTGGTTTCCTCGCTGCCGAACTGGCATGGTCGGCGCAGGCTCACCTTGTTCGACTGCGCCGACCGCGAGCCGGCTCCGCTCACCGAGAAGATCCTGCGCTTGCCGGATCTCATCCAGCAGATCCGGCAGGAGATAGACGACCCGTTCGACGCTTGCCTGCTGGCCTTCAACGGTTCTCCCTTCGAACGTGAACTTGCTGAGCAGCTCGGCATACCGCTGTATGCTGCCGATCCCGATCTGTCCCCGCTGGGCAGCAAGAGCGGTTCCCGCCGGGTCTTCGCAGAGTCCGGTGTCACCGTTGCGGACGGTTTCGAGGATCTGCGGGACGAGGGCGATGTGGTGGAGGCCCTGGGGGCGTTACGGGCCGGTGATCGGGATCTGCGGCAGGCGATGATCAAGCTCAACGACAGCTTCGGGGCTGGTGGAAATGTGCTTTTCTCGTTTGACGGGGCACCCGATACCGGGCTGCATAGGTGGATCGCGAACGAGCTTCCTCGTCGCGCCTTCTTCGCCTCACCCCCCGACTCGTGGGATGACTACCTGGCGAAACTGGTCGTGATGGGGGCTGTCGTCGAACGGTTCGTGGAGGGAGGCGAGACACGCTCGCCCTCGGCGCAGTTATTGATATCCCCGGCCGGCACCGTGCGTGTCCTGTCCACCCAGGATCAGCTGCTCTCCGGTGCGGCGAACCAGATCTTCGTCGGCGGCACCTTCCCGGCCGCCGCGGAATACCGCGCGGAAATCCAGGAACTGGCGCTGCGCGTGGGGAAGACGTTGGCGGCCAAGTCGGTCGTCGGGCTGCTGAGTGTCGATTTCCTGTCGTCGCGCACCGCGGCCGGCTGGCGACACTACGGCCTGGAGATCAACCTGCGGATGGGCGGCGGCACCGCGCCGTACTTCTTGCTGCACGGCTTGGTAGAGGGGGAGCTCGATGCCCAGACCGGGAGCTATCTCGGGCCGGACGGCGAGCCACGGTGTTTCTTCGCGACGGACCGGTTGCAACACGACCGGTACCGCGTGCTCGGACCGGACGACGTGGTGGATGCGGCGCTGCGCAACGGCTTGCACTATCGCAGCGGGACCAGGGACGGCGCAGCCTTCTACATGTTGGGCGCGTTGGAGATCGGACGCCTGGGTGTGCTCGCAGTCGACCGGACTACCGCCTCCGCGACACTCCGGTACGAGAGGGTCGTCGCACTGTTGGATGCCGAAAGCAGCCGGCGATGAGGGTGCCCGGTGCTAGCGGCGTCAGCCAGGGTCCGAACTCCGCGTAGGCCCGGGTACCTCTGGTAACGCGGGGCGGGAACGCCCCACTGGTACACTTGGCGAATTTTCTCCCCAGGATTGGTCAAGGTGCCCCCGAACTTTCCCCAGGAACCAACGAGATCCGTTGCCGGTATCGTTGCCAACGGTGCTGATACCGAGAGCGGCCGCGAGCGGGTGGTGCGGGCGGCGTATGACCTGTTCAGCCGGCAAGGCACCCGCGCCGTCGGGGTGGATACGGTCATCGGTCAGGCGGGCGTCGCGAAGATGACTCTGTACCGGAACTTCGCATCCAAGGACGATCTTATTCTCGCCTTCCTCCACCGCCGCGAGGTTCTGTGGACGCATGGCTGGGTGCAGGCCGAATCCCAGCGCCGGGGGGACACACCAGCGCAACGCCTACTGGCTATCTTCGAGATCTTCGGAGAGTGGTTCGCGGAGCCGGATTTCGAGGGCTGCTCCTTTATCAACACCCTGCTCGAGGTGACCGACCGGGATAGCCCGGTCCGGCAGGCGAGTGTCCAGCACCTGGCGAACATCCGCAGCTACCTGTGTGACCTCGCGGCGCAAACCGGGGTGGAAGACCCCGATTCGTTCGCCCGCCAGTGGCACATCCTGATGAAGGGATCGATCGTCGCTGCCACCGAGGGTGACGCTCAGGCGGCGTCGCGCGCCCGGGAACTCGGCATTCTCCTGTTCAATCAGCACGGAATCACGATCTCGTAACTCGCCCAGCACTTCCTTCATTCGAATCTTGGTGCGCCGTTGTGGCGTATGTCGTCTCGGCGAGTACGGATACGCCGACGAACTGCGCGGCGGCTAGTGCGGCGCCGAACCGCAGAACGAGTACTCTCGCGATGGTGTAGAGCACGCGCTTGTCAAGATCTGGTCGCGGTGGTCGAATATGAATGCAGTGAACGGAACCATCACCGGGCCGGCCGATCGTCGCATCGTGGCCGGCGTCGACGGCTCTGAGGCCGCGCTGCACGCAGTGGAGTGGGCGGTGCACGAGGCCGGCCTTCGTGGCATCGGATTGCACCTTGTGCACGCCGCGCCATACCTGCAGGGAGCCGCTGATTCGCCGGAGCGGCGCCGGGCACGGGCGATCCTCGCGGGCGGTTACACCGTGGCACATCACGCGGCGCCTGATCTGCCCGTCACTACCGAGCTCGCCGCATGCGTCCCGGTCGAGGTGCTTGTCTACGCCTCCAAGGGCACCGCCTTGCTGGTGCTCGGAATGGTTGGTGCCGGGGTAACTGACGAGATCCTGCTCGGCTCGGTGGCTCTGGACGTCAGCGCGAGGGCGCACAGCCCGGTCGTGGTGGTGCGTGGCCGGCGACGACCCGACCCGGACAACGGCCGGGTGCTGCTCGGCGTGGGGGCCGAATCCTGCGACGACCCGGCGATCGGCTTCGCGTTCGACGCCGCCCAGCGGCGCGGCGTGGAGTTGCTGGTCGTGCACGGGCTGCACGGCACGACGGGCTGGCTTGCCGGGGATCGAAACACCGTCAGCGAGGTCGAACACGCCTTGATCAGCGTGCGGCTGGCTGATTGGCGGCGGCGTCACCCTTCGGTGAGAGTGCGCCCCGTGGTGCTGCGAGGCCGGCCCACCGAGCTGTTGCTCGCGCAGGCCCAGGGTGCCCAGTTGGTCGTCGTCGGAACCCGCAGCCGGAGTTCCGCGGCACGGCCCCTGCTCGGGTCGACCAGCCGTGGCCTGTTGCGGCACAGCCCGTGCCCGGTGGCTGTGGTGCGTCCGGACGTGGTGCCCGCGCCGGCGATGACGGCGTCCCCGTCCGCTGAGCGGACGGAGAAATGATCATTACGCGACCTTGATTAGGGGCAGGCCCCACCGGATGGCCGCTATCTGTGAGAGAAACATCAGTGCCAGGCTGACGGCGTTAAAATTCCGTTAAGGATGTGGTCGGGAAGTCCTGGGGCGGCTTTACTCGTCCGTGACTGCTGATTCACCCACATGTGTCGGATGTGACCCGTTGTACTCGTTGGAGCGACGACACCCGGCTAGACGGGTCGAGATGAGGAGCCGGGATGGCTGATGTGATCTTCATTCTTCTCGTGATCGTGGTATTCGCGTTGCTGGCGTTGGTCGCCCGGGGGGTGGAGGGGCTGTGAGCTTGGACAACATTGTGGGTCTGGTGGTGTCGGTGTTGTTGGTGGCTTACTTGGTGGTGGCCCTGGTGCGACCGGAGCGGTTTTGATGAGCGTGGCGGTGGCGGGGTGGTTGCAGGCGGGTCTGTTGGTCGTGGCTTTGGCGGTGACCTACCGGCCTTTGGGTGATTATATGGCGCACGTTTTCACCTCGCCTAAGCATGGGCGCGTCGAGCGGTTCCTGTATCGGGTGATGGGGGTTGACGGCGAAGCCGACCAGCGATGGTCGACGTATCTACGCAGCATGCTGGCCTTCTCCGCGGTTTCGGTGTTGTTCTTGTATGGGTTTCAGCGGCTGCAGAACCACCTGCCGCTGTCGCTGGGGTTCGGCCCGGTCAGCCCGGATCAGTCGTTCAACACCGCTGCCTCGTTCGTGACGAACACGAACTGGCAGTCCTACTCGGGTGAGTCCACGATGGGTCACCTGGTGCAGATGGCCGGGTTGGCAGTCCAGAACTTCGTCTCCGCGGCGGTGGGTATCGCTATCGTGATCGCGCTGATTCGCGGTTTCAGCCGCTCGCAGACTGACCGGATCGGCAACTTCTGGGTCGACCTGACGCGTGGCTCACTGCGTGTGCTGCTGCCGCTTGCTGTCGTGTTCGCGGTGGTCCTGGTGGTCGGCGGGGTGGTGCAGAACTTCGCCGGACCGCGCGACATCACCACGTTGGCCGGTGTGCACCAGTCCATCCCGGGTGGTCCGGTGGCCTCCCAGGAAGTCATCAAGGAACTGGGCACCAACGGGGGTGGTTTCTACAATGCGAACTCTGCCCACCCGTTTGAGAACCCGAACCCGATGACCGACATGGTGGAGATCTACCTGCTGCTGGTGATCGCGTTCTCGTTGCCGCGCACGTTCGGCAAGATGGTGGGCGACAATCGCCAGGGATACGCTGTGGTGGGCGTGATGGCGGTTATCTGGGCCGCGTCCGTCGTGGGACTGAGTTACGTCGAATCCGGCGCACACAGCCCGGCGGCAATGGCCGCAGGCGCCGCGCTGGAGGGCAAGGAGGTCCGTTTCGGGCCGCCGGCGTCGGCGCTGTTCGCCTCGTCGACGACGCTGACCTCCACCGGCGCGGTGAACGCCGCGCACGATTCGCTGACTCCTTTCGGTGGCGGCATCACCTTGTTCAACATGATGCTGGGTGAGATAGCGCCGGGCGGGACCGGCTCGGGGTTGTACGGCATCCTGATCCTCGCCGTGGTCTCGGTGTTCGTTGCCGGGCTGATGGTCGGGCGCACGCCGGAGTATCTGGGGAAGAAGATCCAGGCCCGGGAGATCAAGCTCGCGTCGCTGTATATCTTGGCCACTCCGACGCTTGCCCTGGTCGGGACGGCCGTGGCGATCGCGCTGCGCGGGGAACGGGCGTCCCTCGCCAACCCGGGCCCGCATGGCCTGTCTGAGGTGCTTTATGCGTTCACCTCGACCAGCAACAACAACGGTTCGGCGTTCGCCGGCCTGTCGGTGAATACGGTGTGGTTCAACTCGGTCCTCGGCGTGGTGATGCTGCTCAGCCGATTCGCCCCGATGATCTTCGTGTTGGCGCTGGCCGGATCGTTAGCGCAGCAGAAACAGGTCCCAGCCTCAGAGGGCACGTTACCCACCCACCGGCCACTGTTCGCCGCGTTGCTACTCGGCGTGATCTTCATCGTGGTGGGTCTGACCTATTTCCCGGCCCAAGCGCTGGGCCCGATCGCGGAGGGGTTGCACTGATGTCGGTGACCGTTGCCTCGGAGCCGGGCAAGACCCACCGCGCCGGTGACGCCGCCCACGGCGAGGTGCACCGGGTGTCGGGGGGTTTGTTGGATCCCCGTCAACTGTGGCGTTCCATTCCCGACGCGCTGCGCAAGCTCGATCCCCGGGTCCAGTTCCGCAACCCGGTGATGTTCGTCGTCGAGGTCGGCTGCGTGCTGACCACGCTGTCGGCTATTCACAGTCCCAGCGTGTTCGCCTGGGTGATCGTGGTGTGGCTGTGGCTGACGGTGGTGTTCGCCAACCTCGCCGAGGCGGTCGCGGAGGGCCGCGGCAAGGCCCAGGCGCAGACCCTGCGCCGCACCACACGCGAGACCACGGCGCGGCGCCTGGTCGGCTGGCACTCCGACCGACTGGGCCAGGTCGTCGAGGAGGAGGTCTCGGGCACGGCGCTGCGGTTGGGCGACCACGTGGTCGTGGAGGCCGGGCAGATCATCCCCGGTGACGGTGATGTCGTGGAGGGTATCGCCAGCGTGGACGAGTCGGCCATCACCGGCGAGTCCGCTCCGGTGATCCGCGAGTCCGGCGGTGACCGATGCTCGGTCACCGGAGGCACCAAGGTGCTGTCGGACCGCGTGGTGGTGCGGATCACGTCCCGACCGGGTGAGACGTTCATCGACCGGATGATCGCGCTGGTGGAGGGCGCGGCGCGGCAGAAGACACCCAACGAGATCGCGCTGAACATCCTGCTGGCCTCGTTGACCATCATCTTCCTGCTCGCGGTGGTCACCTTGCAGCCGATGGCGATCTATTCCGGGGCCGAGCAGAGCATCGTCATCCTGGTCGCGTTGTTGGTCGCGTTGATCCCCACCACCATCGGCGCGCTGCTCTCGGCCATCGGTATCGCCGGCATGGACCGGCTCGTGCAGCGCAACGTGCTGGCGATGTCGGGTCGCGCGGTGGAAGCCGCCGGCGATGTCAACACCCTGCTGCTGGACAAGACCGGCACGATCACCCTGGGCAATCGACAGGCCACCGAATTCGTGCCCCTGCCCGGCGTGCTGGTGGATCAGCTCGCCGACGCCGCGCAGCTGGCCAGCCTCGCCGACGAGACCCCGGAGGGCCGCAGCATCGTGGTGCTGGCCAAAACGGCCTACGGCTTGCGGGAACGCCCGCAGGGCGAGCTCACCGGCGCCACGTTCGTCGAGTTCACCGCCCAGACCAGGATGAGCGGGGTCGACCTGGCCGATGACCATCAGGTCCGCAAGGGAGCCGCGAGCGCGGTGCGGGAGTGGATCCGCGAACACGGCGGCATCCCGGCCCCCGAACTGGGCAGGGTGGTCGACGCGATCTCCGCCTCCGGGGGCACCCCGCTGGTCGTTGCTCACAAGCTCAACGGCACCGCTCAGGCGCTGGGCGTGATCCGCCTCAAGGACATCGTCAAAGACGGCATCGCCGAACGGTTCGCCGAGCTGCGCGCCATGGGCATCCGCACCATCATGATCACCGGAGACAACCCGGTCACCGCGAAAGCGATCGCCGACGAGGCCGGTGTCGATGGCTTCCTCGCCGAAGCCACCCCCGAGGACAAGATGACGCTGATCAAAAAGGAACAGGAGGGCAACAAGCTCGTCGCGATGACCGGGGACGGCACCAACGATGCCCCGGCCCTGGCCCAAGCCGACGTCGGGGTGGCGATGAACACCGGTACCTCGGCGGCCAAGGAAGCCGGCAACATGGTCGACCTGGACTCCAACCCGACCAAGCTCATCGAGATCGTCCAGATCGGCAAGCAGCTGCTCATCACCCGCGGCGCACTGACCACCTTCTCGATCACCAACGACGTCGCCAAGTACTTCGCGATCATCCCGGCCATGTTCGCCTCGGTCTATCCCGGACTGGGCAAGTTGAACATCATGGCCCTGCACAGCCCGACCTCGGCGATCACCTCGGCGATCATCTTCAACGCACTGATCATCGTGGCGTTGATCCCGCTGGCCCTGCGTGGAGTCCGCTACCGCCCCTCGTCGGCGTCGACGCTGCTGCGCCGCAACCTGCTGATCTACGGAGTGGGCGGGTTCATCCTGCCCTTCATTGCGATCAAGCTGATCGACCTGATCGTCCAGCTCATTCCAGGGATCGGGTGATACCCATGGTCATCGCCACCCGCCTGCCCGCCCCGATCCGGCAACACCTCGCCGCGTTGCGGGCGCTGCTGGTACTCACCGCCATCGTCGGTATCGCCTACCCCCTGGTCATCACCGGCATCGCCCAGATCATCATGCCAAACCAAGCCAACGGTTCCCTCGTGCCACACGACGGCAGCCCGGTGGGCTCCAGCCTGCTGGGCCAACCCTTCGTCGACGGTCAGGGCAACCCCCTACCCCAATGGTTCCAACCCCGCCCGTCTGCCGCCGCCGACCCGTCCAACAGCCACGACCCCGGCTACAACCCGCTGTTCTCCGCCGCGTCCAACCTGGGACCCACCAACCCCGACCTGATCAAAAAGATCAACGACCGGCGCGCTGCCATCGCCGCCTTCGACGGCGTCACGCCAGAGGAGGTTCCGCCGGACGCGATCACAGCCAGCGCGTCGGGCCTGGACCCCGACATCTCACCGGCCTACGCCTACCAGCAGACCAACCGGGTCGCCCACGCTCGCGGCCTGGCCCCGGCAGCCCTCCGCGCGGTCGTGACCAGCCACATCCACAACCGCACCCTCGGGCTCCTGGGCGAACCCCGGGTGAACGTGCTCGAACTCAACCTTGCGCTGGATGCGTTCGGCGGTGCCCGGTGACCCGGCCCGCACCGTCCCAGGCCAGCTGCGATCCCCCGACCGCCGCTGGGGTGGCCTGATGGCTCGAGTGCTCATCGTCGATGACGAACCTCAGCTGCTGCGGGCGTTGAGCATCGACCTGCGCGGTCGACACTACGAGGTGGATACCGCAACCACCGGATCCACCGCGTTGGCCGCCGCAGCGCGGAAGCAGCCCGATCTGGTGATCCTCGACCTGGGGCTTCCCGACTTCGAGGGCACCGAGGTCATCCGGGGGCTCCGCGGCTGGACCACCGTGCCGATCATCGTGCTGTCCGGTCGCACCGACTCCACCGACAAGATCAACGCGCTGGACCAGGGCGCCGACGACTACGTCACCAAACCCTTCTCCATGGACGAACTGCACGCCCGCATCCGGGCCGCCCTACGCCGTCACGACGACCCGCAACCGGCGGCGACATACCGCATCGGTGACTGGGTGGTGGACCTCACAGCGCACACCGTCTCCCGTGCCGAGGCGCCGGTGACCGGTACGGCACCCACCGCGGGTGACGCCGCCCGCGCCGACACCGTGCACCTCACCCGCACCGAGTGGAACCTGCTGGAGGTGTTGCTACGCCACGCCGGAAAGCTGGTCGAATCCCGGCAACTGTTGGCCCAGGTGTGGGGACCGGGCTATCAACGCGAGACCAACTACCTGCGATTCTACCTGTCCCGGTTGCGCGGCAAGCTCGAACCCGAACCGTCGCGCCCCCGGCACCTGCTGACCGAACCGGGCTACGGTTACCGGTACCGGCCCTGAGGCAGCGGACGATGACAACGAGAGGGCAGCTGCGGGTTTACCTGGGAGCCGCACCGGGGGTGGGGAAGACCTTCGCCATGCTCGGTGAGGGCCGCCGGCGGGCCGAACGCGGCACCGACGTGGTGGTGGGCCTCGTCGAATCCCATGGCCGGCGGCGCACCGAGGAGCAGCTAGCCGGGCTGGAGATCGTGCCCCGGGTCAGCCGCACATACCGGGATGTCGAGTTCACCGAGATGGATCTCGATGCCGTGCTGGCGCGTCGACCGCAGGTCGCGCTGGTCGACGAGCTGGCCCACACCAACGTCCCCGGCGGCCGGCACACCAAGCGGTGGCAGGACATCGAGGAGTTGCTCGAGGCCGGCATCACCGTCATCACCACCGTCAACATCCAGCACCTGGAATCGCTCAACGACGTGGTAGCGCGGATCACCGGCATTCCCCAGCGGGAGACCGTGCCCGACGCCGTGGTCCGGGGCGCAGACCAGATCGAGCTGGTCGACATGAGTCCCGAGGCGCTGCGCCGGAGGATGGCCCACGGCAATATCTACGCCCCGGAGCGGGTGGACGCCGCCCTGGCCAACTACTTCCGCGCCGGCAACCTCAACGCCCTGCGCGAGCTGGCCCTGCTCTGGCTGGCTGATCGGGTCGAAGAGGGGTTGCAGCGCTACCGCAACCAGCATCACATCTCCGACACCTGGGAGACCCGGGAACGTGTCGTGGTGGCCCTGACCGGCGGCCCGGAAGGCGCCACCCTGATCCGGCGGGCGGCGCGAATCGCGGTGCGCACCGGCGCCGGAGACCTGCTGGCCGTGCACGTCACGCCCAGCGACGGGCTGGCAGGGTCCTCGCAGACGGCTCTTGCCGAGCAGAAACAGTTGGTGGAGTCCCTCGGTGGCTCCTACCACGCCGTCATCGGCGACGACATCCCCACCGCCCTGCTGGACTTCGCGCGGGCCGAGAACGCCACCCAGCTCGTACTCGGAGTCAGCCGCCGCAACCGCCTGGCCCAACTGCTCACCGGAGTCGGGATCGGCGCCACCGTGACGCGGCTGTCCGGCGACATCGACGTGCACATGGTCACCCACGAGCGGGCAGCCCACGGACGCCGGCTACCCGCGCCGCGCGGGGCACTTTCCCTGCGCCGGCGCCTCGCTGGTGGGCTCACCACCCTGGTGTTGCTCCCGATGCTGACCCTCGGACTGACCCAGCTGCGGCACGGCCTGAGCCTGCCCAGCCAGATCCTGTGCTACCTGGTCACGGTCGTCACCATCGCCCTGATCGGCGGCCTGTACCCGGCGCTGGTGGCTGCGCTGGCGGCGTCCCTACTGATCAACTACTACTTCACCTCCCCGCTGTACAGCTTCACCGTCGCGGAGCCCAACAACATCGTGGCCCTGATCGGGTTCCTCGTCGTGGCCGCCGCCGTCAGCTCCGTGGTCGACCTGGCGGCCCGCCGCACCCGCCAAGCCACCCGGGCCACCGCCGAAGCGGAAACCCTGCTGGCGCTGGCCGGCAGCGTGCTCCAGGGCGACAAGGCGCTGCCCGCCCTGCTCGACACGCTGCGGGAAACCTTCGGCATGGACTCCGTTGCCCTGCTGCACCGCAACGTGGACACCCCGATCCCGGGCGAAGCGGACGCGTGGAGTCTCGTCGCCTACTCCGGGCTCGACCCGTGCACCTCCCCCGGGGCCGCGGACATCACCGTCCCAGCCGGCGAGGCAGCGATGTTGGCACTGCGCGGACGGGTACTGCCAGCCGCCGACCAGCGAGTGCTGGTCGCCTTCGCCGCCCGCGTGGCCACCGCCCTGGAGCAGCGGCGGCTCAGCGAAAAGGCTGCCCAGGCCACCCCGCTCGCTGAGGTCGACCGAGTCCGGACCGCGTTGCTCGCCGCGGTCAGCCACGATCTGCGCACCCCGCTCGCCTCGGCCAAGGCCGCCCTGGGAAGCCTGCGTGACCCGGCCATCGCCTGGTCCGCCGAGGATCGGGGGGAACTGCTCGCCACCGCCGACGAGTCCCTCGACCGGCTCATCACGCTGGTCAACAACCTCTTGGATACCAGCCGGCTCCAGGCCGGCGCGATGCCCGTGATCCGCCGCCCGGTGGCACTCGACGAGATCGTCCCCCTCGCCCTGGAGGACCTCGACGCCCGCACCCACGTCGTCCAGCTCGACGTGCCCAGCGACCTGCCCGAGGCGATCGCCGATCCCGACCTCCTCCAACGGGTGATAGTCAACCTGGCCGGCAATGCGCTGCAGCACACGCCGCCGGCAACACCGGTGCTGATCACCGCGAGCGCGCTGGGCGACCGGGTCGAACTCCGCGTCATCGACCGCGGACCCGGCGTTCCCCCCGGGGCCCGCGACACCATCTTCGCCCCATTCCAGCGGCTCGGGGACCGCGACAACACCACCGGCGTCGGCCTCGGGCTGGCGCTGTCCCGCGGACTGGCCGAAGCCATGCACGGCAGCCTCATCCCGGAAGAAACCCCCGGCGGCGGCCTCACCATGGTCCTCACCCTGCCTGCCCACCGCATCGCCACCCACCCCGTCCCCTACCCCGCGGACAGCCACCTCACCTGACCGGTCGCGCCCCTTGGCATGCCGCGATTTCTGACGCATTGCTGACGCGATTTACACAGCGCTCGAACACCGATCAGGGGCACGCTGGTCACGATGTCGTTGAAATGGTGGTGTTGATGAGCGCAGTATCGCAGGCAGGGCCGACCCGCCTACTCGACCATTGCAGAGCTCGGCTGTTCCCGTTTCTTGCCCAAGATTCTGCGGAGCGGGATGGCCGGATCAGATCACGGCGGCACCGGGGATGACCCTAGACGGCCCCCGGCGTCGCCGTGTCCACTCACAGTCGCTTGACCCGCCGTAGCCGAGACGCGGAGGGGACGATCGAAGGAGCGCACGTGTTGCCACATCGCGACAGTCCCGCCCACCAAGACCCCGACCGGCTGGCCGGTGTGGTCCTCCCGGGCGCCCTCGGGCTGGCAGTCGGCTTCGTCGCGAGCATCGCCGCGACGCTGATCTCCTGGGCGCTGGGAGCGGGCAGCGATCCCCGGGTCGGCTTGGCGCTGCTCACGGTCACCGCCATCGCGGTCGGTGCGGTGACCACGGTGCCCGGTGCAGTCGCCGCCGGCGCGCTGTGCTGGGCCTTCTACGCTGGCTTCATCCTGGACCGCGCCGGCACCCTGACGCTCGACCGGGGCGGCGGGCAGACGCTACTGACGGTCGTGCTGTCTGCGGTGGCGGCCAGCGCTGTGGCCGGTCTGGTGCGGTGGGCTCGGGCTGTCGCGGCCGACAGCGCGCCGGCGCGATCGGTGCTGCCGGTGAGCGCGAACGACCCGGGCATTGCGTCCACCTCGACGACGAGGTTCCGGGAGCGACGGAAATCCGCTGGGAGTTCGGTTGAGACGGCCGCGTTCTCCTACGGCTCAGGCAACGGTGCCGTGGTCCGGTCGCATCACCCGGTATAGCCGCAGCGCTCCAACTCCGATTGCGGCACGCTGGTCACGGTGTCGTCGTGATGGTGGTGTCGATGAGCGCAGCGTTGCAGGTAGGGCTGGTCATCGTCGTGCTTGCCGCGGTCCACGTCCCCCTGGGCAACTACCTGGTCCGGGTATTCACCCACCCGCACCACTCGCGCGTTGAGCGGGTCGCGTATCGGCTGATCGGCGTCGATCCCGACGGCGATCAGCGGGGGCGGCACTACCTGAGCGCACTGCTCGGGTTCTCCGCCGTCGGTGTGCTGCTGCTGTACGCGCTGCTCCGGATGCAGGGCCAGCTGCCTCTCGCGCTCGGTCACCGAGGAGTGCCACCGGCGCTGGCGTTCAACACCGCGGTGAGCTTCGCCACCAACACCAGCTGGCAGTCCTATGCCGGCGAGAGCACTCTGGGCCATCTCGCCCAGATGACCGGACTGGGAACACAGGCGTTCCTGTCCGCGGCGGTCGGCCTGGTCACCGGGATCGCGCTGATCCGCGGGCTGGCCCGGCACGGGACCGACCAGATCGGTAACTTCTGGGTCGACCTGGTCCGTGGCACGTTGCGGGTGCTGCTGCCGCTGTCGGTGCTCTTCGCTGTGCTGCTCTGCGGGCTTGGCGTCGTGCAGAGCCTGCACGACGCGCAGCCGGTCACGACCCTCAGCGGTGCACACCAGAACCTGCCCGGCGGACCCGTCGCCTCCTGGGAACCGATCAAGCTGATGAGCGGGGACGGCGGAGGGTTCTTCAACGCCAACTCCGCGCACCCCTTCGAGAACCCGGGGCCGGTCTCCAACGTCGTCGAGATCATCTTGATGCTGCTGATCCCCAGCGCCTTGCCGCGCGCCTTCGGCCGCATGGTCGGCGACCAGCGGCAGGGCTGGGCGCTGGGCGCAGTGGTCACCGTGCTGTTGGTCGGCGGGATAGCGCTGGCCGCCGCCGCCCAGGCAGCCCACCATGACCTGGCTCCGCGGGCCGCCGGAGCGGCGGCGGAGGGCACCGAGGTCCGCTTCGGCCCGGTGGGCAGCGCCGCCTTCGGTGCTGCCGCGACCGCGAGCGCCGACGGGGCGGCCAACGCGAGCTATGACAGCTTCACCAGCCTCGGCAGTGGACTCCTGCTGGCCAACATCATGCTCGGCGAGGTCAGTCCCGGTGGTGTCGGCAGCGGCCTGTACGGACTGGTCATCGCGGTACTGCTCGCTGTGTTCCTCGGCGGCTTGATGGTCGGCCGCACACCAGAGTACCTCGGCAAACGTATCGGACCCGGCGAGATCAAGCTGGTCAGTCTCTACCTGCTGACCACCCCCACCGCGGTCCTCGCCGCCACCGGGCTGGCGCTGACGTTCCCGGCCGGGCGCAGCGCCATGGGCAACCCCGGCCCCCACGGCCTGAGCGAAGTGCTCTACGCTGTCACCAGCGCTGGCTACAGCAACGGAAGCGCCCTCGCTGGCCTCAACGCCAATACCGGCTTCTACTACACTCTGCTCGGACTGGTCATGCTGCTCGGCCGTTACCTGCCGATGGTGTTCGTGATCGGGCTCGCAGGCAGCCTCGCCCGACAGCGCCCCACATCTATCACCGCTGGCACGCTGCCCACCCACTCTTCATAGGCCTCGTGATCACCGTCGTGCTCCTCATCACCGGGCTGACCTACCTACCCGCACTGGCACTAGGACCGCTAAACGAAGGACTGCGCTGACTGGAATCGCCAGTCGGCGACGGTGGATGGTTGACGTTGACCTGGACCGGTGCCAGCTGGGACCGGGACGCCATGGCCATCGAGACGACCCAGCCCACGAAGGTCCAGCCGAGCAGCAGGTTGATGACGATAACGGAGCCCATGTTCGGGACTTTCCGTATGGCAGCGACGATAGTCGGCAACAAGTATGCCGCGCCCCCGAAAAGGACGAGGATGACGATCCCGAAGCCAGCGGCTGCTTCGCCGTCAATCTGAGAGGCCTGAACAAGAAAATGAGCCGCGGGTTCTTCGCCTTATGCGTCAACGCAGGGATGCTGCCAGCCCGCTACGATCGCGCCCTGACAAAACCGGGTGATGATCGACAAAACTCGACTGGTCCGGGGGCTCCGTGGAACCCCTGGATTTCCGGGGGACAGGACATCACGGCCGCGTCTCCCTCCCCGTCGGCGAGGCAGACCGGGCACCACTAGCCCGAATCCGGTCGGTTTCAGCGGTTCGGGTAGGTGGGTGGCCTTGTCTGCCTAAGCCCAAGACGCGTCGCGCCAGACCGGCCCGCATCTTTGGCAGCGACGACTAAGGTTGTTCTGTTGTCGGGCATGACGGTGGTGGTCGGGGTGGCTGCCGGACTGCTGTGGCGGCGCTCCCGCAGACTTGGGCTGGTGCTGGTTGTGGTGCTCGGCGTGGTCGCCAGTGTCGCTGTGCTGACCCGTCCTACCGCAGGTGCGTTCGACCTGGGTTGCTTTCCTGGGCGTCGAGCGCGACGGCGGCCGAAGCGGGCTCGCGTCAACAGGTCTTCCGGCCCCGCGGAGTGCTCCGCGGGGCCGGAAGCGCGCCGTGCGCAGGCCTGCACTGCCTGCGCTGGTTGCTGAGCCGGCCAGGAGGGGTCTCATCCAGGGGGGCCGGCTGATCAGTCGTTACCTGTATGTCCGGTCGCGCGTTAGTTATCGGTGCGTCGGGATGGGCAGTCGTGGTCCGTTTGGGGCGCTGGGGGATGTCGCTTGCTGCTACGGGCTGCTGGCGCATGCCATGCACCGCGCGACCGCGGGTGTCCATGCCGTAGGGGGAGGACGATGCTCAGTTACCGAACTCAAACTGGAGCTGTGCTGGTGGCGATGAGCGCGGCAGTCACGGTAGGTCTGGCACCGTCGGGGGCGGCTGAATCGACGCCGCGGGGTCAGGCAAGCCGGGTTGCCGTGGTCACCGGCGCTGAGTCCATCAACGCGACTGAGGCGCGGTACCAGGTGAAGGGCACTGACCTGGGCATCATG
This sequence comes from uncultured Actinomycetota bacterium, assembly GCA_963823755.1. Classification (GTDB taxonomy): domain Bacteria; phylum Actinomycetota; class Actinomycetes; order Mycobacteriales; family Pseudonocardiaceae. The sequence goes on along the minus strand of CAWGMP010000017.1, from coordinate 371,189 downwards.
TGGGGCGATGAGCGGGGGCAGATCTTGGTCGCCTTCGGCGACACTTTCGGGCGCGGATGGGCCGGTACCGGCAGCGGGGGCGGGGACCCGGCCGCGATCGATTGGCGCTCGAACACGCTGGCCCGCAGCAGTGACCGAAACCCGGCCGATGGCATGTCCTTCGACGACTTCGTCACCGACCGTCCCGGCCACGCCAAGGAGCTGCTGCCCTCACTCAAGCAGGACGGCGTCGAGATGACCAAGATCCCCACTGGTGGCGTCAACGTAGGTGGGCGCAATTACCTGGCCTACATGTCGGTGCGCAGCTTCACCCAGCCCGGGCACTGGATCACCAACCACAGTGGCATCGCCTACTCCGACGACGGTGGGCAGACGTGGGTAGACGCCCCCAGCGCATGTCGGCCCAACACTCCGGCCTTCGATGAGACTTTCCAGATGGTCGCCTTCGCCCGGCGAGACGGCTTTGTTTACGCCTTCGGCACCCCCAACGGTCGCTTCGGTGACGCGCATGTCGCTCGGGTGCCCCAGCAGCGGCTGCTGGACAAGTCTGCCTACGAGTACTGGACCGGGAAAGACTGGCAGCGGGGTGGCAGCGTGCTCGCGGCCCCGATCGTGGCCGGGCCCGTTGGGGAGTTATCGGTCCGCTATGACCAGACCCTCAAGAGCTGGGAGATGATGACCCTGGACGAGTCGCGCGGGGCGATCGTGGTCCGGCTGGCGCCGCAGCCGAATGGACCGTGGGGCGCACCGATACCGGTCGCCACCGCCCACGAGTACCCAAAGCTCTACGGCGGATTCCTAAACCCGGACTCGAACGGGTCCGACCTTTACTTCACGATGACCCAGTATGACCAATACAACGTCTCAATGATGCACGCCACGCTGCCGGCCAACGCGGTGACCAGCGCCCAGGCAACTCGTTCGCCGCGCCGAAGGTAGCCAGGCAGACGATCTCGGATCCGCCGAGCACGCCAGGAATACCGATGCCGAGGCGGTGTTGGTCCCCGTCACCGGCGCTCTGCTCGTCAACAGCTCGGTCACCACTGCCGTCGTGGCCGCAGTCTGTGGTGTGTCGCGGTGCGCCGGCACGGCGGGCAGATCGTGCACATCCCACTGATCAGCGGGTACTCGAACAAACCGGCTTGTGTCGGCCGCGCGGACCGGGCGGTCAGAGATCCGGTCGGGCGCTCAGCTGCCCGGGCGGGAGACCGCGCCGCGCCAGGAGCCGGTTCCCTGGCCGCCACCGGACTCGATGACCCCGGCATGGTCGGGGCCGTCGTCAGAGCGCCACGTGACCCGTTCGTCGGGAATCTGCTCGGTGATGGTGGCATCGAACTCTCGGGTCACCCCGGCGACGCTGATAACCCGCGGGTCTGAATATCGTCGATCTGGCGTATCTCGCGGCCCCTTCCCTGAAATGAGGACAGGACTCGAACTGGGTCCATTTGTTGTAGGCGGTGGATACTCGGTAACACCCGCACAGTGCCGGGTATGTCCGGGTATGCCTGCGTCTGACCTGGTCGTTTGCTGGGAGCGTTGGAGGGGGTCAGGCTGGTGGTACTAGGGGCGTTCTCGCGTGACGGGGTTGCCGTTCGCCGTTCTTGGCGAACGGTGATGCGGTGGCTGGTGGTTCGGGTCGCCGGGTGAGGTCGCGGGACGGTGTCGGAGTTTTTTGTTGTGGGGGTGGGTGCTGCGCTGTCGGAGTTGGCTGGGTTGTTGTTGTCCACGGAGTCGTTTGAGGGGTTGTTGCAGGGGGTGGCTGAGCTGTCGGTGCGGGTGATCGAGCCGGTGGCGACGTGTGGGATCACGTTGGCGCAAGACGAGCGGGTGTTCACGGTGGCGTCGGCTGATGCGTTGGCCTGTGAGCTTGATGAGCAGCAGTACGAGCATGAGATGGGGCCGTGTTTGCAGTCGTTGTCCAGTGGGGAGGTGGTGGAGGCGGCGGATCTGGCCGTGGAGGATCGTTGGGGTGGCTATCCGAGTATCGCGATGGGGTATGGCATTTTGGCGGTGTTGTCCACCCCGTTGATGGTGGAGGGTAAGCCGGTGGGGGTGCTCAACCTCTATGCTGGTGTCCCGCAGGCCTTCAGTGAGGGGGATCGGCAGCTGGCCAGGTTGCTGGCGGGGCAGGCTGCTATCGCGATCACCGCGGCGTTGCGGCGTTATGACGAGGTCACGTTGTCGGAGCATCTGCGTATCGCGTTGTCCTCGCGTTCGGTCATCGACCAGGCGATCGGGATCGTGATGGCCCAGCGGCGGTGTGGTCCCGGGGAGGCTTTCGGGACCCTGCGGACGGTCTCGCAGCGGCGTAATATCAAACTTCGCATCGTCGCCGCTGAACTGGTCGACGCCATTCAGTGCCCCTCTGAAGACAATGCGCCGCAGGCCTGACTGTTGCCTGGCGGTTAGCTCTGCCCGCTCCGTTCCGGAGCGAGGGTGCCCGAGCGGGGGCGATCTGCTGCTGTTCTGGGCAATCGACCCTCGCCCCTGGTGAGGGGGGTGGTTCGTTGGGGTGAACCGGGTTTCCGGGCTGTTCGCGCGGGGTAGTCCTCAGTGCCCCCTAGTGAGAAGGAGTGAAGATGTCTGAAAGTCAGTCGTCGTCAGGGAACGCGCCTTCGGCGGAGGAGTTGAAGGCGCGGGTGGGCGAGCTCGGTGAGCAAGCGGATCTTGGTGCGGGCAACCAGGAACCCGATCCTGCTACTGCTGAGAACCCGCCAAGTGAGATCAAGGCCGGGGACAAGGAGCGGGAGCAGACCTGAGTGTGACCCAGCGATATCGAGGAGAAGGAGCCTATTGATGACAGAGCAAGGACAGGGTGTGGCGCAGCCCCCCTACCCGCGGGAGCCTAACGTGCATTCGGGAGGCAAGCAGGAACCAGGCGGTGACCGTCCCCTTCCGCCGTATGACGACCGGCAGAAGAGCGGAAAAGATCAGGACGAGCTGGTCGCCGAACGAGGCGGTGAGGGCTCAGCAGCCGGGCCTCGGGTGGTCTCGCAGGCTGAGCGCGAGGGTATCTCCGATACCGACACCTCACCGTCGGGACCGCACCGTGTCGGAGAATCACCGAGTACGTCAGGTAACGAGTCCTCGCTCACGGACTCAGAAAAGTCCCGTCGTTCGGAGCGGTTGGATACCGGTGTCTCCCGCGAAAAGAACATCGACCCAGAATCCCCCGCCATGCACAGCGGTAACCAGGGTGGCTGAGAGTAGCTCGGGTTGACAGTACCTCAACAGCGTCGCCCCCTTCTCCGTGATGGGGCGACGCTGTGCTGCTTGCGGCGCGCAAGCCGTCAAAGACTCCGCGTGGGGCGCAGTGAGCTGATCACCAGGAGTAGTCCGACGATCAGCGCCAGAGTCGCGAGGACCCAGCGGGCGTCCACGTCGGGCAGCCAGGATATGCCGCCGAGCAGCGCAGTGCCCGCGATTCCCAGCGCGCCCAGCCCGGCGAGTAGGGTGAAGAGATCCGGCCCGCGCCGCAGGGTCAGTGCGGCTGTCTCGTTGGTGAGGTCCGGTTCTGGATGATTCCCTGGATCGGTCATTGTGGGATCCGCCTCGTTCATGATGCGCGCTCCACGTCTACTTGGCCGACGCCGGAGTGCACGTCGAGGATCAGCTTGCCACCGCCGACACCGTCGCTTCCGTTGTCGGTGAACGTCACCCGGTTCGGACGGCCAGAGCCGGTCCGGCCGAGGCAGTCGACCTCCCCGAGCTGAGTCTCGCAGCTCACCTGGGCGTCCACATTGGGTGGCAGGATGACATGGGTCTCCCCGACCCCCACCCCGACGCTGGTGGTCACGGTCTGGTTGTCGGCCAACCGCAGCCCGGTGAGGTCCAGCCGGCCATTGCCCAGGGTGACCGCATAGTGCGGCTGTACCTGGGCGACGGTGACCGGGTCCCAATAGCTCACACCGATCTTGAAGCCAGACGATGGTGCGGCCTGTAGTACCCATGTGAGCAGGGCCAGGGGCACGGCGACCAGGATCAGCCCCCGGCCGCCCTGCATGAATGAGCCGGCCACCAGGCCGAGCCCGACCACACCCAGCAGTAGGGCGGCGATCTGGGTGGCCGACAGCGCAGGCCAGAACGCCAGCGCGATGCCACCGGTCAGCAGCGCGAGCCCGAGGGTGATCGGGGTGATCTTTGATCGGGCACCCCCGGGGGACGGAGCAGGTGCAGGTGACGATGAAGGTTCCGGCAGATCCCAGGCGAACGGTGCCGCGCCCAGCGGGTCCCACGCCGGCGGAGCGGCCCGCTCGGCACCGTTGGTCGCAGTGTTCATGGCGGATGTCGTACCCGGCGACTCTTGGGTGGCTGCGCCGGTCATGGCCGGCGCCGACCCGGACGTCGGCTGAGACGGTGTTCCCGCAGCCGGGGGAGACCCCGGTACCTCGCCCAGCGTGGCGCGGGAGCGGTGCAGCAGTAGCAGCGCCCCCAAGCCCACGGCCAGGCCGAGCACGCCCGACCCGTGCCCGCTGAGCGTCGCTCCGGTCACCGGGATCACCAGGAGAACGAGCATGATCGTGAGCGCTGCGGACATCGAGCTGCGCCCTCGTCCGAACACGCTCTCCGCGCCGGATGCCTGGTCTCCCTCAGCGGGTAGCAGCAGCCAGCCCAGCAGGTACAACAGCACCCCTGCACCGCCGGACACGGCGGCCACGACGAACGCCACCCGAACCAGCACCGGGTCGATGGCGTAGCGCCGGCTGATTGCCGCTGCGACTCCGGCGATCTTCCGGTCGTCGGCTCGGCGGTGCGGCCTGGTGACCCAGAAGTCCCGCGCGGGGTGCTCCAGGTTGATCTCGTTCACGGTAGTGAGCCTGTCTTCTCCTGGTGGTGTGCACCATCGGGGGTCACCCTGATCCGTCCCCGAGTCAGGGGACACCGGGGTAGACCCTGATACCCCTGTCACCCCTACGCGTGTGACCATGACAAGCGTGAGCACACCGGCAGATCAGGCGACCGGAGTCCGACCGCCTGCCCAGCCGGTTGGCGGGCCGCCACGGGTGTACCGGCATCGGTCGGATCGGGTCATCGCTGGTGTGTCCAGCGGGATTGCCGAGCACCTCGGCGTGCCGGTGCTGTGGGTGCGGGTGATCTTTGTGGTGCTCGCCGGTCTCGGCGGATCTGGAATGATCGGTTACGCGCTGCTGTGGGGATTCCTGCCTGCGACCGAGGCCGGTTCCCGGCGAGTGAATACCGCAAGGGACAAGCAGCAGGCGGTCGGCCTGGTAGTGCTCGGCGTGGGGTTGGCGCTGGCCGGGGCCGCGCTGGGCACCGCATGGGGCGGCTGGGTGACCGGGCCGCTGGGGTTCGCCCTGGTCGGTGCGGGCGTGGTGTGGCGGGAAGCGGACGCAAGCCAACGGACCCGCTGGCGCAGCGGCGCGGGTGTCGTGTTCGGCGGCCGGATGGCGCTGCTCCGGGTGTTGGCCGGGATCGCGCTGGTGACCAGCGGCATCGCGGTGTTCCTCCTCAACCAGGGCAACCTGGGTCAGTGGCGATTCGCGCTGCTGGCCGCCGCCGCCACCCTGGTCGGGGTGGCCGTGCTCACGGTGCCCTGGTGGCTACGACTGATGCGGGCCTTGGGTGAGGAGCGCCGGGCCCGGATCCGGACTGAGGAAAGGGCCGAGATCGCCGCACACCTGCACGACTCGGTGCTCCAGACACTGGCGCTGATCCAGCAGCAGTCCGATTCGGCCCGGGAGGTCCGCAGACTGGCCCGCGGCCAGGAGCGGGAGCTTCGCTCCTGGCTCTACGGACCGCAGGGTTACGGGCGGACCGTGGCCCGCGCGGGCGGCGGTGCTGTCGCACCGGCGTTCGCGGCGACGCTGCACGCCGCTGCCGGGGAGGTCGAGGACACCTACGCGGTGAGCATGCAGGTCGTCGTGGTGGGTGATTGCGCCTTGGACGAACCACTGCCCGCGCTGGTGCAGGCCAGCCGGGAGGCGATGGTCAATGCGGCCAAACACGCCGGAGTCACCGAGATCAGCGTGTATGCCGAGGTCGAACCGGGGCAGGTACACGTTTTCGTCCGGGACCGGGGTGCCGGATTCGATCCGGCGGCCATCGCTGACGATCGGCACGGGCTGGCCGACTCGATCCGCGGCAGGATGGAACGGCACGGCGGTACGGTGACGCTGCGCACCGCGCCCGGTGAGGGCACCGAGGTCCAGTTGGTGGTCGTTCGCCGGAAGGGCGGAGAAGAGACATGACTGTGGACACGGCCCAGGCCATTCGGGTGTTCCTGGTGGACGACCACGCACTGTTTCGCACCGGGGTGAAGGCCGAGCTGGCCCGGGCGGGGACCACCGAACCGGACGTGGTGCCGGTCGTCGTGGTCGGCGAGGGCGGAATCCGTGGACGAGGCGGTCACCGGGATCGGGCACCTACGACCCGACGTCGTGCTCCTCGACGTTCATATGCCCGAGGGCGGTGGCGCGGAGGTGCTGCGCCGGGTCCGTCCCGAGCAACCCGACGTGGTGTTTCTTGCACTCTCGGTGTCGGATGCGGCCGATGACGTGATCGCGGTGATCCGAGCCGGGGCCCGCGGGTACGTGACCAAGACGATCTCTGGGCGGGAGCTGGCGGACGCGGTGCGCCGGGTGCACGCGGGTGATCCGGTGTTCTCCCCGCGATTGGCCGGTTTCGTGCTCGACGCTTTCGCTCAACGGCCTGGGACGGCGCCGGTCGGCGACCCGGAGTTGGATCTACTCACCCCACGAGAGCGTGACGTGCTGCGCCTACTGGCCCGCGGTTACGCCTACAAGGAGATCGCCGCCGAGCTGTTCATCTCGATCAAGACGGTGGAGACCCACGTGTCGTCGGTGCTGCGCAAAACTCAGCTGTCCAACCGTTACGAGCTCTCCCGCTGGGCGTCCGACCGCCGCCTGGTGTAGCCCAGGCCAGTGGTAGCTTGCTTCTCTATCTAGCCCATGGTAGACATGAACCTATGCCTAGGGGGTCAGAACCGCGGACGACGTTGCCGATGCTGCTGGTGGTACGGGCGATGCTCGCCGAGCCCAGCCGGGAGATGTATGGGCTGGAGATCTGCAAGGCCGCCGAGCTGCCCAGTGGCACCCTGCACCCGATCCTGGCCCGGTTGGAGCGCTGCGGGTGGCTGGAGAGTCGCTGGGAAGACATCAACCCGACCGAGGAGGGCCGGCCACGGCGCCGCTACTACCGCCTGAGCCCCTTCGGGGCTGAACGTGCTCGCACCGCTTTGGACCGGGTTCATATTCCCGTGCCGGTGGCGGAGCCTGCGATGACGCCGCGGCTGATTCCCAGGTTGACTGGGGGCGCCTAATGAAGTGGCCCGCCGCCCTCGACCGCGTCCGTGCCCTTGCCGGTGCCCTGGACCGCGACGGCGCTATCGCCCGCGCTCTCGTCCTCGCCAGCGACCGCGATCTGAATCTCGACCTGGCCAGCGCACTGGAGGTCGCCCGCGCTCTGGCCAGCGCCCTCGATCTTGACCTCGCTCGCGTCCTGGATCAGGCCCGCGCCCTTGCCTGCGATCTCGTCAGCCACATCGCAGGCGCTGTCGATAGTGACCATGCCCTGGACCGGGAGCGTGCCCTCGTCCGCGCTGCCCTGAGCGCTCGCGACCTTGCCGGCGCCCTGGATCTCGCCCTGGGCAGCGTCATGGACGGTGACTACGTCCCTGATCGTGCTGCCGCCCGCGACCTGGACCTTTCCCGTGACCTTGCCAGCGCCCTGGCCAGCTATCACGCTCTTCTGCGCGCCCTGGCCAGCTACCCCACCCTCGATCGTGACCGCGACCTCGCCGGTGACTTCGCCCGTTACCGCGACCTCGCTCAAGACCTCGCCCGCTGCTTGGACCATCACTCTACGAGACCCGTGGCAGTCGACGCTGATGACGCCCGGTCGATGCCGAGGTTGGTGAGGGTGGCGGTGCGACTGCTGCCCCGCTCGTGGCAACCGCGCTACCGCGAGGAGTACCGCGCCGAACTCGCCCGACTCTCCCCCGGTGAGCGGTACGAGTATGCGCGGCGGGTGCTGGCAGATGCCTGGCGGCTGCGCAGGGAACTGGCCGGGACCCAGTGCCCGCCGGATCGTGCCCGAGTGGAGGGGTGAGTCACGTGGCGAGGTGGCTGGCCTCCGGTGTCGGGGTCGTGGGCGGGGTGTTGGTCACCGCGGTGCAGCACGCGGCGCTCGGGCCGATCCTGGTGATCGTGGGCGTGCTGGGCGGCCTGCCGCTGATGTTGATCACCACGCTGGCTCTGGTGGCGGTGTATTCGCCCCATCGGGCCCGGCGATCGGCGGCGGAGAAGATCCTCGATCGGTTACTCAGCGCACTGACCACGCCCCGTCAGCCGTAACAGACCAGCGCCAAGGTACTCACCGGTTACCCGACGGCAGGATTGGTTGTGATCATGGCGCAACGCTCCACGTCCACGAGGGCTCATAGCGGGCAACCGGGCTTTCGGCGTGAAGTCGGTCTGATGGCCCTGATGTTCGTCTCGCTGGGTTCGATCATCGGGTCGGGCTGGCTGTTGGGGGCGTTGACGGCGGCCGTCTCGGCCGGTGGCGCCTCGATCGTGTCCTGGGCCCTCGCCGGTGTGATCATCGTGTTGCTCGCGCTGGTGCACGCCGAACTCGGCGCGGCCTACCCCCTCGCCGGGGGCACAGCGCGCTGGCCGCGGTTGACGTTCGGATCGCTGGGTGGGTTCACCGCCGGCTGGGTGGCCTGGCTACAAGCCGTGGCCACCGGCCCGATCGAAGTCGAGGCAGCGCTCAGCTACCTCGACCACAAGTGGCATGGGCTGATCAACGACGTAGGTGCGCTCACGACTATGGGTTTAGGGGTGGCCACCGCGTTGATGTTGCTGTTCACCGTCATCAACATCCTCGGGGTGCGGTGGCTCGCCGAGAGCAACACGATCGCCGTGCTCTGGAAGATCGCAGTACCGGTCCTGACAGTCGGTGTGTTGATCGCGGTGTCATTCCATGCCCCGAACTTCACCGCCGGTGGCGGCTTCGCCCCCTACGGAGCCCACGGAGTGTTCGCGGCCCTCCCCCTCGGTGTCATGTTCGCGCTGAACGGCTTTGAACAAGCCACGCAGATCAGCGGTGAGGCACATAACCCGCAACGGAACGTGCCCCGTGCGGTGATCGGCGCGGTAGCCGTGGGCACCCTGCTGTATCTGGCGCTGGAGGTCGCCTTCATCGGTGCACTGAACCCCGGCAACCTGGTTCACGGATGGGTCAACCCGGTGGGCAAGGGCGACTTCGGACCGTATGCGACGCTGGCCACCGGGCTAGGTCTGGGCTGGCTGGCCGTCATCTTGTACGTCGATGCGTTCATCTCACCGGCCGGCACCGGCCTGATCTATGTGGGCACCTCCGCACGGCTGGGCTATGCGCTAGGCCACGCCGGCTATATCCCTCGGGGCGTCAGCCGGATCAGCAACCGCGGTGTTCCGTATATCTCGATCATCCTGGCATTCATCGTGGGTATGATCTGCTTTCTGCCCTTCCCGAGTTGGCAGAGCTTGGTCCAACTGAGCAGCTCGGCAACAGTGATCATGTACGCGTTCGCCCCGATCACCGTGCTGGCCCTGCGTAAGGCCGACCCGAACCGCACCCGCCCCTACCGGGTACCGGCCATCTCGGTCCTGGCACCACTGGCCTTCATCGCCGCCAACGAGATCATTTACTGGACATCCTGGATCGCAGTGCACAAGCTGATGCTGATCATCGCCGCCGGCTATGTGCTGTTCGGGATCTCTTACGCGCTGGGCCGGCCGATCGAGCGGCCGCCGCTGGATTCACGGTCGTTGATCTGGATCCTTCCGTGGTTCAGCGGCCTGACCGTGATCTCTTATCTCGGACAATATGATGGAACGAAGCTCATCCCCGAGTGGATCGACCTGGGCGTGGTGGCTGTGTTCAGCCTCCTCATCTGCGCCCTGGCGGTTCACCTACGCCTGCCCACCGAACGAGTCACCGCCACCGTCGCGGCCGACCAACTCGACACACCACCTGTCCACCTGAATCCCAAGACCCGCATCACCCCACCCGAACTCCTGGGCGCATGAGCGGGTTCGGTCGAGATAAGCCGGAAACGGACGCCGCAGGACTGAACTCGGTGCAGGACTGAACTCGGTGTTCGGGGCCGCCTATGCTTCACCTGCTGGCGAGTGCGAAGGTACCGATCCGCGAGGCGGACTCGATCAGCACTCGGCCATCAGGTGAGCTGCCCATGGTGAGCTGGTAGCGTTCGAAGGTTCGCTTCCGGTTCGTCGGCTCGAACACCAGGCCCACCAGCACGGTGTTGCCCTGCACGGCAACTGGTCCGCGGATGCTTATTCCGTTGATTCCGCGCCAGAAGTCGTTGTAGCGCTGGAAACCCTTAGCTTGTTCGGCGGTGCCGAGGTACTGCCACGCGACGGTGGTGTCCTCAGGGAGCAGGCCGTAGTAGGTGCGAACCGTCTGCTCCAGCTGCGCGGCCGGCGCCTGGGCGGGTTGGGGCTGCGCGGATTGGGGCTGCGCGGATTGAGATTGGGCGGGTTGGGGCTGTGTGGGTTGGGGCTGCGTCGGTAGGGCGTCCGCGCCGGGTGCCGGTGGTGTTGCGGGGGTGGCCACTGCCGGCTGACCACGGTCGGCGGTGGGCACATTCGGGACGGCCACGTTCGACACGACGGCCAATACCACGGCGAGCAGCAGAAGGCAGCCAGCGGCCCCGAACAAGATTGCGGGTCGGCGCCACCACGCGATCCGATCGGCCGCCGATCTTCTCCACACCGTGTTGTCGGGTGGACGGTGGGGGGTCAGGTTCACTGCTGTCGGCGTCGCTGGGGCGGGCCCAGCCGTCCGAGGGCGGAAAGGTCTGCTGAGCAGTGGCGGGGTGATCGGTTGAAGGGTCCCGTGTGCCTCTATCGCACTGAGCGCTGCGACCACTTCCGGCATCGAGGGACGCACCACCGGATCGTCCGCCAGCAGCCGCATCAGGACTGCGGACATCGGCCCGGCCTGTTGCGGGGGCCGGACTCGACCGTCGGCGACGGTCCGTAGCATCGCCAAGGCATTGTCGTCCAGCCCGAACGGCGGTTCTCCTTCCACCGCCACATAGAGGGTCGAACCCAGCGAGAACACGTCGCTCGCTGGGCCGGGCAGCTCGCCGCGGGCCACCTCCGGAGCGAAGTAGGCGGGCGTGCCCGCCAGGATGCCGGTGCGGGTCACGGTGGCGTCCCAGCTCGCCCGGGATATGCCGAAGTCGGTGATCTTGACGATCCCGTCCGGGCCTAGCAGGACGTTGCCCGGCTTGACGTCACGGTGCACGATCCCGGCTTCATGGGCGGCGGCGAGCGCGGCGGCGACCTGCCGGCCGATCCTGGCCGTCTCGTGCGGTGCCAGCATCCCTTGCTCGACGAGTACCGCGGCCAGGCTGCGAGCCGGCAGGTACTCCATGACCAGCCACGGCACTATCTGGCCTCGGGGACCGGTGCCGCGATCGAGAGCCACATCGTAGACGCAGATAGCGTGGGGGTGCTGCAAGCGAGCTGCGATCCGGCCTTCACGCATTGCCCGGGCCCTGGCCGTCTGTTCCTCCGACTCGGCCAGACCGGGCTGCATCAGCAGCTCCTTGATCGCTACCGTGCGGTCCAGCCGCTCGTCGTGCGCTCGCCAGACCACACCCATCGCGCCGGCGCCGATCCGCTCTTCCAAGCGGTAGCGGTCGACGACGAGCCGGCTACCGGGGTTCACCTACTGCACTCCTCGCTCACGACCTCAGGCTAGGGCCTTCCCCGCCCACGAGACCCGCCCCCGGCAACCACATCGATATCCGGTAGCTCCAGCAGGACGGGCGGTGGCAGCCGATTACGGCGAAGGGAATCAGCCGCCGCTGCGGTAGCGCGTCCGGGTGCTCTGCAGGGCCTGGTAACTCACCACGCCGCTACCGGCTCCGGCCACGATGGCGAGGATGTCGGCTCCCGTGCCGCCGGTGGTGAGCAGCAGCGCGAGTAACGCCACGCCGACGGTGACTCCAGCCACCGGGATCCGGCTGCGGACGTACTGGCTGACCGGTTCACCACCGGCCCGCCGGTTGGCCGCCGACCCCAACATCGCGAGGTATCCACCGTGGGCCAGCGCCGCGAGCAATCCGGCCAGCGCGGCGAGAACAGCGATCAGATTGAGCACCATGCCGCCAGTGTGCTCCTACCAGCGAGGGTAATGCCGCGGCCTGCCGGGGCGGTCGCAGGGATGATCAGTGACCGAGCCGACCGCGGCCCAGTCGTAGCAGCAGCATCGCCAGCTCGTGGCCCTCAGAGCCCAGCTCGCGGTAGCGGTCGAGCACAGCCATCTCGCGGCCGTGCACTACCCGCGGACCGCCGGCGGCCCTTCGCGCGTTGCCGATCGCCTGAGATACCGCGGTGCGTCGCTGCACCAGTCGCAGGATCTCGGCATCGAGGTAGTCGATCTCGGTGCGCAGCGCGGCGAGATCGGTGGTAGTGCCGTTCTTGCGGTCCTGGGCAGCGGCCGCTGCCTCGCTGGTCGCGTGTTGGGACATCTCGGTGGTCTCCCGGTCCTGTCCCGCAGTCCGCGTTCCCCGGCCGCAACGACGCCCCGGGTCCGTGGACTCCGGGGCGTCGTGGTGGTCTGTGTCGTGTGTCACGCCATCACGGGCACCGGCTCCGGTACCCGTAAAAAAAGCGATGGCGACTCTGCACGATACGGAGTGTGACACGTCGCGCGGTCCGCCGTCCAGTTGGGTTGCCGGGGACCTGATCCTGCCCGTGGTTCGTCTGGGCGATGATGGTTCTCAGGACGTCGGTGCCTCCCGGTACCGTGGTCGCCACAATGAGTGCTTCTGTTGTCGACTCTTCTGGCGCTGCCGGGTCTCAGGACCTGCTCGCCGGACTCAACCCGCAGCAACGCGCGGCGGTGGAGCACGCCGGCTCCCCGCTGCTGATCGTCGCGGGAGCCGGATCCGGCAAGACCCGAGTGCTTGCCCATCGCGTCGCCTACCTGCTCGCCGAACGCGGCGTCACGCCTGGACAGGTGTTGGCGATCACCTTCACGAACAAGGCCGCAACCGAGATGAGGCAGCGGGTCGCCGCGCTGGTCGGCCGCCGCGCCGCGGTGATGTGGGTCTCGACGTTCCACTCGATGTGTGTGCGGATCCTGCGCCGGGAGGCTGGCCACCTGTCCGGGTTGACATCGAACTTCTCCATCTACGATGCCGACGACACCCGCCGCCTGATCGCGATGGTGGCCCGCGACCTCGACCTGGACCCGAAACGCTATCCCGCCCGCACCCTGGCGGCGAGGATCTCCAACCTGAAGAACGACCTGGCCGACCCCGGCGATGTCACAGGGGCGGCCGCGGGAAACGACTTCGAGCGCCGGGTAGCCGAGGTGTATGCGGGGTACCAGCGGCGGTTGGCCAGCTCGAACGCGCTGGACTTCGATGATCTGATCATGCGCACCGTCGAGTTGCTACAGACCCTCCCCGACGTGGCTGAGCACTACCGGCGCCGATTCCGTCACCTCCTCGTCGATGAGTACCAGGACACCAACCACGCGCAGTACGTGTTGATCCGGGAACTGGTAGCGCCGGCGACCGAGGGCGAGGACCCCGCCGAACTGTGCGTGGTGGGCGACGCTGACCAGTCCATCTACGCCTTCCGTGGTGCCACCATCCGCAACATCGAGGAGTTCGAGCGGGACTTCCCGGCGGCCCGAACGATCCTGCTGGAACAGAACTACCGCTCTACCCAGACGATCCTGTCCGCAGCGAACGCGGTGATCTCTCGCAACCCCGGCCGTCGGGACAAGCGGTTGTGGTCGGCCGCAGGGGACGGCGAGCCGATCGTCGGTTACGTCGCGGACAACGAGCACGACGAGGCGGCGTTCGTCGCATCCGAGATCGACCGACTGGTCGACGGTGGCAACGCACGGTTCGGCGACGTAGCAGTGTTCTACCGGACCAATAATTCCTCCCGGGTGTTCGAGGAGATGTTCATCCGGCTCGGGCTGCCCTACAAGGTGGTCGGGGGGGTGCGCTTCTACGAGCGTCGCGAGGTCCGCGACGCGCTGGCCTACCTGCGGGTGCTGGACAACCCCGACGACACCGTGTCGCTGCGCCGGATCCTCAACACGCCACGCCGGGGAATCGGGGATCGCGCGGAAGCCGTGGTGGCCGCGCACGCCGAGCGGGAACAGATCTCGTTTGCGGCGGCGTTGCGGGTTGCCGCGGCCGGCCAGGAGATTCCGCTGCTCAACCCGAGATCCCGCAACGCGATCACGGCATTCGTGGTGCTGATGGATGAACTGCGAGAAAAGGTGGCTGCGGGCGAAGAGGTCGCGGTGGTCCTCGAGGCGGTGCTCGAGCGCACCGGTTACCGCGCGGAGTTGGACGCCTCCGAGGATCCGCAGGATGGTTCCCGGCTGGACAACCTCACCGAGTTGGTGACGGTGGCGCGGGAGTTCGTCACTGAGGCTGGGTCGGCGGTTCCGGTTGAGGACGGTGGTGCCGCGCCCGGGTCGCTCGCCGCGTTTCTGGAGCGGGTGGCGCTGGTCGCCGACGCTGACCAGGTTCCGGACGACGACGGGGCATCCAGTGGTGTGGTGACCTTGATGACCCTGCACACCGCCAAGGGCCTGGAGTTTCCGGTGGTGTTCGTCACCGGCTGGGAGGACGGGCTGTTCCCGCACCTGCGCGCGCTGGGCGATCCGGTCGAGCTCGCCGAGGAGCGCAGGCTGGCCTACGTCGGGCTGACCAGGGCCCAGCACCGGCTCTACCTTTCCTGGGCGATCACCCGGTCCGCGTGGGGGCAGCCGGTGACCAATCCCGCGTCGCGCTTCCTCGCTGACGTGCCCGAGTCACTGGTGCACTGGCGGCGTGAGGAACCCGGCCGCGCAGGCCCGGTCGGCCGCACGGTTTTCGGCCGGAGTGGGTCCGGCGGGCGGAGTGCCGACGTGGCCGGCGGCGATTCGGCGCAGGCCGGAGTGGCTGCCCACGGCTTACGCTCGACCCCCTTCCGGGGATGGCAGAGTACTCCCGCGCTGTCGTTGGACGTGGGGGATCGGGTCACCCATGACAAGTACGGCCTGGGCACCGTGGTGGCCACCGATGGCAGCGGCCCCCGGGCCACCGCGACCATCGATTTCGGCTCGGCTGGGACGGTCCGGCTCATGCTCATCGGCGGAGTCCCCTTAGTGAAGCTGTAGCAGTCTGGTGGTCTTCGAGAACCACCTGATCGTGATCCCGCGTTTGTCAGGGTCGCCCACTAGTTTTCGAACATATGTTCGACTACGCTGCTGGGGGTGCAGAATGGACGAGCGATTGGGTCGGGTTTTGCGGGAGCGCGTGGAGGCGTACCTGCGCGATGTCGAGTGGGTGCTCCGCGGGGCGGCGCCAGGAGCGGCCTGGCCCGCGCTACGGGTTCGGTTACTGCCTCTGGTCGTGGCTTGGCGGAGCCTTCTCGTACAGCACAGTTCTGGTCCCCGGGGACGCTGCCGACACTGCGACCGGATGTTTCGTCCGTGGCGCAGACGACGCTTGCTGTGTTCTGTCTGGCGTACGGCGCACGGCCATCTGGTGGGCGGATGGCCGTCAGATGGTGGTCTGTGATCTGGCGGGCGGCGCTGTCAGAGGTCGATGCCGTGTTGGTGCAGCCAGATGAGCGGGTTGATCTTCTGGCCTGCTGGATTCCACACTTCGAAGTGCAGGTGTGGTCCGGTCGAGTTACCCCGGTTGCCCATCTCGGCGATTTCCTGACCCGCTCGGATCTTCTGGCCCTCCACCACGAGCGAGCGGTTGATGTGCCCGTAGACGGTAATCGTGCCGTCGGAGTGTCGGATGCGTATCCAGAGGCCGAAGCCGCTGGCTGGCCCGGACTCCGCTACCACGCCGTCAGCAGCGGCGACGATCGGCGTTCCGATGGAGTTGGCGAGGTCGATTCCGTAGTGGAACGCTCCCCACCGCCCGCCGTACCCAGAGGTGAAGACACCTTTGGCCGGCAAAACGAACCGAACCCGGCTGGCTTCTGCCTCCTGAGTGACGCGTTCGTCGCCCAAGTGTTGGCCCTTGGCCATCGCCTGTACAGCTTCGACTGTGGCAGGACCGGTAGGTCGAGTCACCGGCAGGTACTCGGGCGCGGGCGCGGGGCCGCCGAGCCCTATCGCCGACGACGCGTCTCGCGCAGACGCCAGCAAGGTGGCATCGTCGGAGGTCGGGACGGCGGTGTAAGTGATCGTCTGGCCGGCAGCCGCAAAGGCGCCAGCCGCAACGGCTGCGACCACCACCCGACCGCGCACGGTGGGGGAGGGAGCAGTGAGGCAGGACGCCGACCGGGCGGGACGCCGCGCTGCCTCGATCACCAGAGATGGTCGCTGGCCACCTGGGGAGCGATGTCGAGCCAAGACCTGCCTTCCCGTCTCGGGGAGTCCGCACTGACACCGGGCGGGGGATCCCGGAAGTCCTGCCGTCAGCCGTACTCGGACCGTGGTCGTGGACCGCGGGAACGTAACGAAGCGCGACACCTGTAGGCAAGGCGCCGTTCCGTGATACGCCCGGCCGTATCGGCCAGCGTCCGTTCTGCCGCGCTGTGCGGTCGGTCGCCCCGGCTTACCCCGCACGCCGGTAGACCGAGCGACCGTCATAAGGAGTTACCCTTGGCTCAATGAGTGGACGTATCCGGGTGGTGGTCGCCAAACCGGGTCTCGATGGGCATGATCGTGGCGCCAAGGTCGTCGCCCGTGCCCTGCGTGATGCTGGCATGGAGGTCATCTACACCGGACTGCACCAGACCCCCGAGCAGATCGTGGAGACGGCGCTGCAGGAGGACGCCGACGCGGTAGGCCTCTCGGTGCTGTCCGGCGCCCACATGACTCTGTTCGCCAGGGTGATCGAGCTGTTGGAGAGCAAGGGCGCGACGGACGTGCTGGTTTTCGGTGGCGGGATCATTCCCGAGCAGGACATCCCGATACTCACCGAGCTCGGGGTGGCCAAGGTCTTCACCCCGGGTGCGACCACGCACGAAATCGTCGACTGGGTGCGCGGCGCCCTAGCCGCTCCCGTGGAGTGATCTTCTTCACTGCTGCCGGTGCGCTGCTGCCGGGCAGTGGCTGGATAGGGTCGACAGCGTGGATCTGTACGAATATCAGGCGAAGGATCTGTTCGGTGCCCACGGCGTCCCGGTGTTGCCCGGTCGTGTCGTCACCACCAGCGCGCAGGCACGAACCACCGCCGCGGAACTCGACGGCACCGTCGTCGTCAAGGCGCAGGTGAAAACCGGCGGCCGCGGCAAAGCAGGTGGCGTGCAGTTGGCCCACACGCCGGAGGAGGCGCAGCGCAAAGCGGCCGCTATCCTCGGCATGGACATCAAGGGTCACACCGTGCAACGCGTGCTGGTCACCCCGGCTTGCGACATCGTCGAGGAGTACTACCTCTCGTTTGTCCTCGACCGCACCAACCGCACCTTCCTCGCAATGGCCAGCGTTCAGGGCGGGATGGACATCGAGGAAGTCGCAGCGACGGCACCCGAGGCGCTGGCCAAGGTTCCAGTGGACCCGATTACCGGCGTCGACGCCGCGAAGGCCGCCGAGATCGTTCGGGCGGCCGAGTTCCCGGCGGAGGTGGCGCAGGCGGTGGCTGACACCGTACTGAAGCTGTGGGATGTCTTCGTCGCCGAGGACGCGACCCTGGTGGAGGTGAACCCACTGGTCCGCGACCCGCAGGATTCCATCATCGCCCTGGACGGCAAGGTGACCCTGGACGACAACGCCGGGTTCCGCCACCCTGATCACGCCGAGCTGGCCGACTCCGCCGGGCAGGATCCGCTCGAGGCGAGGGCCAAGGCCCGCAACCTCAACTACGTCAAGCTCGACGGGCAGGTCGGCATCATCGGCAATGGTGCAGGCCTGGTCATGTCCACGCTGGACGTGGTCGCTTACGCCGGCCGGGCGCATGGGGGAATGCGCCCGGCCAACTTCCTCGACATCGGGGGCGGCGCGAATGCGCAGGTGATGGCGGACGGGCTGGACATCATCCTCGGTGACCCTGCGGTTCACTCGGTGTTCGTCAACGTCTTCGGCGGGATCACCGCGTGCGACCAGGTGGCCACCGGCATCGTGCAGGCGCTGAAGATCCTGGGTGATGCCGCGGCCAAGCCGTTGGTGGTCCGGTTGGATGGCAACAACGTCGCCCAGGGCCGCCGGATCCTTGCCGAAGCGGCCCATCCACTCGTCACGATGGTCGACACGATGGATGCTGCGGCAGACAAGGCCGCTGAGCTTGCCGCACTGACCTGCGTCCAGGGAGCGTGACCGGTGGCAATCCTGCTGACCAAAGACTCGAAAATCATCGTCCAGGGGATGACCGGCTCGGAGGGTCGCAAACACACCCAGCGGATGCTCGACGCAGGCAGCCAGGTCGTCGGCGGGGTCACCCCCGGCAAGGGTGGCCAGACCGTCGACTTCGAGGGTGTCCCGTTGCCGGTGTTCGGCTCGGTGGCCGAGTCGATGACCGCCACCGGCGCCGACGTCAGTGTGGTCTTCGTCCCGCCACGGTTCGCCAAGGCGGCGGTCCTCGAGGCGATCGACGCCGGCATCGGGCTGGTCGTAGTGATCACCGAGGGGATCCCGGTTCATGACACAGCGGCCTTCTGCGCCCAGGCCGGTGCCACCGGGCCGGCGGCGACTTCGGTGCGAACCCGCATCGTCGGCCCCAACTGTCCTGGGGTGATCAGCCCCGGTGCCTCGAATGCGGGGATCATCCCCGCCGACATCACCGGTCCGGGCAAGATCGGGCTGGTCTCCAAGTCCGGTACCCTGACCTACCAGATGATGTTCGAGCTGCGCGATATCGGTTTCTCCACGTGTGTGGGAATCGGTGGTGACCCCGTTATCGGCACCACGCACATCGACGCCCTGCAGGCCTTTGAAGACGACCCCGATACCGCGGCAGTGGTGATGATCGGCGAGATCGGTGGGGACGCTGAAGAACGCGCTGCCGACTACATCAAAGCCAACATCACCAAGCCGGTGATCGGTTACATCGCCGGCTTCACCGCCCCCGAAGGTAAGACCATGGGCCACGCCGGCGCCATCGTCTCTGGTTCATCCGGCACCGCCGCAGCGAAGAAAGACGCCCTCGAAGCAGCCGGTGTCCGGGTTGGCATGACACCCAGTGACACAGCGGAGCTGATGCGCGAAATCATGAAATCGTTGCCTTGACCCGCTTGCGGTACCCCAATCTGGTTACATCCCGTGCGCGTCGGTCAGGTGATCGCCGCGAGGATGCCACCCGGCTGCGAAGGTGAGGACTGTGAGCCCCCTGCTGCCGTCGGTGTCCTGTGCCCCAGCAGACGACGGCACTCGCCCTGGTTGGCGGGCGATGATCGGCGCCGCCAGCCTGCCTGCCGTCGCCAGCTACCTGGCCGCGGTGACTCTGCTCGCCATGGTTGCCGCGGCAAGTGGCGCAGGCAGCTCCGCGGCGGGGCTGGCTCGGGCAGGTGCGGTGGGCTGGCTGGTCGTCCACCACGTCCCTGTGACCATTGACGGGACCCCGCTCGGCGTCCTGCCGCTGCTACCCACCCTGCTTGCCGGCGCGCTGGTCGCCCGCGGCGCCGCGGGGGTCGCGGTCCGTTCCGGTCTCCATCAGCCCGTCGACGCTGGGTGGGTGGCCGGGACGATCGCCGGCATCCACGGCGTTTTGGGTGCTGTCCTGGCGTTGGTGGCCACCCCTGCGGCGGTGACCGCGGATCCTGCGCAGGCCGCCGTCGGCTGCGCGCTGGTCGCCGGTGTCGCCGCAGGTCTGGGCCTGGCCCGACCCTGCGGGTTACTGCCCGCGGCGCTGCGCCAGGCGCCCGGCTGGGTGCGGCCCGGCCTGACGGCCGGGCTGTGGGGCCTGGCGGTTCTGCTCACCGCAGGCCTGTCCACGGTGCTGGTCGCCCTGGTGGTGTCCGCCCCCGAGGTCGCCCAGATGTCGGGGTCCGACGCCGGTAGCGTTCTCGGGCTGACCATCCTGTCGTTCGGCTACCTGCCCAACGCGGCGATCGCCGGACTGTCCTGGCTGGCCGGATCGGGCTTGTCGGTAGGGGCGTTGTCGGTCAGCCCTTTCGCGGTGCATGCCGGACCGGTGCCGGCGCTGCCGCTGCTCGCTGCGCTGCCACTGGGTCCGGCGCAGCCCTGGTGGGGCGTCGCCCTTGCGGTGCCGCTGCTGGTCGGGGCCGCAGTGGGGCGTCGTTGCGCCGCCGCTGCCGGCCCCGACCTGCCACAGCGGCTGCGGATCCTCGCAGTGGCCGCCGTGGTGCTCGCGCTCGGCAGCGCAGTGCTCGGCGCGCTGGCCGGCGGGCGGCTCGGCGCAGCGGCGTTCGACCCCGTCGACATCCCTTTCGGGACGCTCGCGGTGGCTGTGCTGGCCGCGACGCTGCTCGGTGGCTGCGCCGCCATGTCGCTGTCCTTGCGCGGCACGGGACCAGAACCCGTGAGCACGAAGGCCGAGAGCGCCGACCACGGGAATGATGACACCGACCAGGGCCACGCCGACCAGGACCATGCCGAAGACGACGACGAGGCGGACGAGGGCAGTATCACGGGATCGACGAGGGCAGTATCACGGGCACTGCGGGCGGTGGGGCAGGTCCGGTGATACGTACTGCCCCCATGTCGTGGGGGTGAGGGTGCTCGCGGTGATAGCGCAGATCCGCTGGATTGCTCGGTCGACGTTTATCTCCCACAGCCGGATCGTGTGGTCGGCGCTTCCGGTGGCCAGGGTGTGCCTGTCAGGACTGAACGCCACCGCGTCGACGTAGCTGGTGTGGCCGGTCAGGGGTTGGCCCAGCGATCTCGGGTGGGTGGGGTCGGTCACGTTCCACAGCCGCACCGTCTGGTCGCGGCTTCCGGTGGCCAGGGTGTGCCCGTCAGGACTGAACACCGCCTTGTTGACCGAGTCGGTGTGGCCGGTCAGGGGTTGGCCCAGGAGCGTGGGGTGGGTGGGGTCGGTCACGTTCCACAACCGCACAGTCCAGTCGTTGCTGCCGCTGGCCAGGGTGTGCCCGTCAGGGCTGAATGCCACCGCGTTGACATCGTTGGTGTGGCCGGTCAGGGGTTGGCCCAGGAGCGTGGGGTGGGTGGGGTCGGTCACGTTCCACAACCGCACAGTCCAGTCGTTGCTGCCGCTGGCCAGGGTGTGCCCGTCAGGGCTGAATGCCACCGCGTTGACATCGTTGGTGTGGCCGGTCAGGGGTTGGCCCAGGAGCGTGGGGTGGGTGGGGTCGGTCACGTTCCACAACCGCACAGTCCAGTCGTTGCTGCCGCTGGCCAGGGTGTGCCCGTCAGGGCTGAATGCCACCGCGTTGACATCGTTGGTGTGGCCGGTCAGGGGTTGGCCCAGCGGGGTAGCGTGGGTGGGGTCGGTCACGTTCCATAGTCGCACTTTCTGGTCGTCGCTGCCGGTGGCGAGGGTGTGCCCGTCAGGGCTGAACGCCACCGCGTTGACGTGGCCGGTGTGGCCGGTCAGGGGTTGGCCCAGCGATCTCGGGTGGGTGGGGTCGGTCACGTTCCACAGTCGCACTTTCTGGTCGTCGCTGCCGCTGGCCAGGGTGTGCCCGTCAGGGCTGAACGCCACCGCGAAGACGTCATCGGTGTGGGCGGTCATGAGCGCAGCGGGAATGTCCCACAGCCGGACCGTGTCGTCGTTGCTGCCGGTGGCCAGGGTGTGCCCGTCAGGGCTGAACGCCACTGAGTTGACATAGTTGGTGTGGCCGGCCAAGGGCTGGCCCAGGGGCGTGGGATAGGCCGGGTCAGCTACGTCCCACAACCGCACCTTGTGGTCGTCGCTGCCGGTGGCCAGGGTATGGCCGTCAGGACTGAACGTCACCGCATTGACGTAGTTGGTGTGGTCGGTCAGAGGCAGCCCCAGGGGCGTGGGGTGGGCCGGGTCGGTCAGGTTCCACAGTCGCACGGTCTGGTCGTTGCTGCCGGTGGCGAGGGTATGGCCGTCAGGGCTGAACGCCACTGTGTTGACGTTGTCGGTGTGGCCGGTCAGGGGCTCGCCCAGGGAAGTCGGGTGAGTGGGGTCGGTCAGGTTCCACAGTCGCACTTTCTGGTCGTCGCTGCCGCTGGCGAGGGTGTGCCCGTCAGGGCTGAATGCCACCGTGTTGACGTTGTCGGTGTGGCCGGTCAAGGGCTGACCCACAGGGGTGGGGTGGGTCGGGTCGGTCAGGTTCCACAGTCGCACGGTCTGGTCGTTGCTGCCGGTGGCCAGGGTATGGCCGTCGGGGCTGAACGCCACCGCGTTGACGTAGTTGGTGTGGCCGGTCAGAGGCCGGCCCAGAGATCTCGGGTGGGTGGGGTCGGTCAGGTTCCACAGTCGCACGGTCTGGTCGTTGCTGCCGGTGGCCAGGGTATGGCCGTCAGGGCTGAACGCCACCGCGTTGATTTGGTCGGTGTGGCCGGTCAAGGGTGGGCTCAGAGATCTCGGGTGGGTGGGGTCGGTCACGTTCCACAGCCGCACGATGCGGTCGTCACCGTCGCTGGCCAGGGTGTGCCCGTCAGGGCTGAACACCACCGCCCTGACGGGCACACCCTGGCCAGCCAGCGGGGTGGACAAAGCAGCGTTCGCGTCGGTGACGAGAGCCGTGTAGAGGTTTTCCTCGGTTGGTCGCCTGCGGTAGGCGGTGAGGTCGAGCTGAGCCGCGACGGAAATGTCAATGCTGCGCAGCCGGCCGGCTTGCGCGGTGATCTCGTTGAAGTCGGCGGTGTCACGTTCGCTCTGCGCGGTGGCGCGTTGTTGGAAGGCGACGACCGCGGCCACCAGCGCCGCGATCAACAGCACTGCCAGGGCGGTGACGCCACCCCGAGCCAGCCGCATGGTGCGGCGGTGCTGGCGGATGTGCTCACCGACCAACTCGTCCTTGGGCACTTCGCGCACGGCCGCGGCGACGTCGGCCACGCACTCCCGCAACCGGGGGTTGGACTGGTCCACCTGGTCCACGTCGTGCAACCAGCGCAGGTCCACCCAGCGGGGTTCCTCGACGAAGGCACCGCGCAGCGCGGGGGGCAGGGCCGCACCCGCCCCGTCATCGTGCCCGGCGTCTTCGTCCCAGGCGAACTCACCCTCGGTGAGCACCACGAGCAACCGCTGCAGCGACTTGTTCGCCAGCCACCACGCGACCTCACGGTTGACCCACGGTGATCGTGCCGCCTCCGGCGAGGCCATCAGCACCAGCCAGGCAGAAGAGGCCAACGCCGTCTCGATGGAGGACCACAGGCCTGGGTTGGCAGCCAGGCTCGCGGTGTCCCGGAAGACCCGCAGGGCCCGCGGTCGGTACCAGGGTTTGGCAAACCGCTCCAACCCAGTCTGCAGCGCCCGCGCTACGGCACCGTCCAGGGCGTGGCTGTAGGAGATGAACGCGTCATATTCCGAAGTGGCACCACGAGTACCGTCCTGGTAGCGAATGCGCAGGTCACGACCTGGTTGACGCATCCACACACCCCTCCTGTGACCTCACGTACAAGTGATCTTACTCCGCGTGCGTGGACCGCGACCGTCAATCGGCGTAGGCAGCCGGGCAGCCATCGCGACCCTGGCGCTTACACTCAAGCTTCTGGGAGCGCCTCCACGGGCTCCCGGATCCCATTAGGAGCCCATCGGAGCCCATAGGAGTCACTGAACAACCGAGGGGAGCGGGATGGCCAGCCGGGTGGGCGCCAGCGACAACGATGCCGACGTGATCGTGGTCGGGGCGGGGCCCGCGGGCTCGACGGCCGCGGCGTACCTGGCCCGCGCCGGGCTGGACGTGCTGTTGCTGGAGAAGTCCGCGTTCCCCCGCGACAAGGTATGCGGGGACGGGCTGACACCCCGTGGCGTCAAGCAGTTGATCGACCTGGGCATCGATACCAGCACCGGGGCCGGCTGGTTGCACAACCGGGGTTTGCGGGTGGTGGGCGGGGGAGTGACGATCGAGCTGCCGTGGCCCGAGCTGGCCAGCTTCCCGCCCTACGGTGCGGTGCGCCAGCGGCTGGACTTCGACGAGATGCTGGTGCGCCACGCCGAGAAGGCCGGCGCCCGACTCCACGAGCTGAGCACGGTCACCGAGGCGATCACCGACGAGCGCACCGGAAGGGTCGTCGGCGTCAAAGGCCGGCAGGGTCCGGACAGGCAGCCGATGGCCTACCGTGCCCCGCTCACGCTGGCCTGCGACGGGGTCAGTGCCCGGCTCGCGCTCAGTCTGGGGATGGACAAGCGCTCGGATCGGCCGATGGGCGTCGCGGTGCGTCGCTACTACACCAGCTCCCGCACCCATGACGACTTCCTGGAAAGCCACCTGGAACTGTGGGATCACACGATCCCACAGCAGCCCAGGCTGCTGCCCGGATACGGGTGGATCTTCGGCATGGGCGACGGGACGTCCAATGTCGGTTTGGGGATCCTGTCCACGTCCACGGCGTATGGTAAGACCGACTACCGGGCGTTGCTGCGGTCCTGGCTTGACAGCACACCCCAGGAGTGGGGTTTCCGCGAGGACAACGCCGTAGGCAAGATCGCCGGAGCCGCCTTGCCCATGGGTTTCAACCGCACCCCGCACTACCGTGGCGGCCTGTTGCTGGTCGGCGATGCCGGCGGCATGGTCAACTCGTTCAATGGTGAGGGCATCGCCTATGCGATGCAGTCCGCCCGGTTCGCCGCGGAGTGCACCGTCCAGGCACTGGCCCGGCCCGACGGGCCGGCTCGGGAGCGCGCGCTTCGACGTTACCCCGCTGCGCTGCGGGAGGAATTGGGTGGCTACTTCCGGTTGGGAAACGGATTCAGCCGGTTGATCGGCCACCCGGCTGTGATGCGAGCAGCGACCCGCCACAGTCTGCCGCGTCCGACCCTGATGCGGTTCCTGCTCAAGCTGCTGGCCAACCTCTACGACAGTCGCGAGGGCGACACGATGGACCGGGTGATCACCGCGATGACCAGGCTGACTCCCAGCGTGTGATCGATCAACAGGGCTTACGATCAGGATAAGGCCTGATCGAGGCTGGGTTTTAGGTTAGCCTCAAGGCAGCGCGTGACCGGCCCGCACGTAGGGTGGACGTGGGACGTTCATGAGATGTCGTAAGGAAGGGACGCGAGTGCTGCAGCCCTATGTTCCCCTGGTACTGATGCTCCTGCTGGCGGGGGGTTTCGCGGTTTTCTCCGTCGCCGCAGCCCCCTACATCGGGCCGCGCCGGTACAACCGGGCCAAGCTCGACGCCTACGAGTGCGGCATCGAGCCCTCCCCGCAACCCGTCGCAGGGGCGGGGCGGATGCCGGTGGCGTACTACCTCACCGCGATGCTGTTCATCCTGTTCGACATCGAGATGGTGTTCTTGTACCCGTTCGCGGTGGCCGCGGACTCGCTGGGCATCTTCGGTCTGGTGGAGATCGTTCTATTCATCGTGACGCTTGGCTTCGCCTACGCCTACGTGTGGCGGCGCGGCGGGTTGGACTGGAACTGACATCATGGGTCTGGAAGAGAAACTTCCCAGCGGGATCCTGCTGACCAGTGTGGAGAAACTGGTCAACTGGACGCGCAAGTCGTCGCTGTGGCCGGCCACGTTCGGGTTGGCGTGCTGCGCGATCGAGATGATGACCGCGGGGACACCCCGGTATGACCTGGCCCGCTTCGGCATGGAGGTGTTCCGGGCCTCGCCACGCCAGGCTGATCTGATGATCGTGGCAGGTCGGGTGAGCAACAAGATGGCCCCGGTGCTGCGGCAGATCTACGACCAGATGCCCGAGCCGCGCTGGGTGCTCGCGATGGGAGTGTGTGCCTCCACCGGAGGGATGTTCAACAACTACGCGATCGTGCAGGGTGTCGATCACATCGTCCCGGTGGACATGTACCTGCCCGGTTGCCCGCCACGTCCGGAGATGCTCATCGACGCGATCCTCAAACTGCATGCCAAGATCATGGATGAGCCGCTGGGGCCGAAGCGGGCCGCGCTGAAGGCTGAGCACGGCGAGCGCACCGCGATGGTGCCCTCCTCGGTGCGATACGCCCCGAAAAGTGCCCCTCCCCGCGCCCCTGAAAACGCTCCGGTCCAGAAGCCGTGAGCGACGTGGCCGACCAGGACAACGGTAAGGGTCTGGAGCCCGGTCAGCGCAGCTCTGCGGAGATGAGCTCTGCGGAGCAGACCGAGCATGAGGCTCGCGGGGGTGTGGTGGCGGGCCGGGCCCGGCAGGGCATGTTCGGTGTTCTCGGCTCCGGCGACACCTCCGGTTATGGCGGGCTGGCGCTGCCGGCTCACGTACCGGCCCCCGCGCAGCGGCCCTACGGCGGCTGGTTCGACGAGTTCACCGACGAGCTGCTGGCCGCGATCCGCGAGCGGGGGGTGTCTGCCGAGGCTATCCTGCAGGTCACCGTGGACCGTGGGGAGATCACCTACTACGTGCGCCGGGAGTGTCTGGTGGCGTTGTGCCGCACTCTGCGAGACGATCCGGCACTGCGTTTCGAACTGTGCAGCTCGGTGTCCGGCGTGGACTACGGCACCGAGGTGGCGCAGCGGCTGCATGTGGTGTACCACCTCACCTCGATGACCTTCCGGCGGCGGGTCCGGTTGGAAGTCGCCGTCGACGTCGATGACGCCCACGTGCCCAGCGTGGTCGCGGTGTACCCGACAGCCGACTGGCATGAGCGGGAGACCTGGGACATGTTCGGCATCGTCTTCGACGGCCACCCGGCGCTGACCCGCATCCTCATGCCCGACGACTGGGACGGCCACCCGCAGCGCAAGGACTACCCGCTCGGTGGGATCCCGGTGGAGTACAAGGGCGGTGCCGAGATCCCACCGCCGGACCAGCGGAGGGCGTACTCCTGATGACAGAACCGGACCCCTACGCCGCCACTGCCCGGGAGACCACCGAGGGGCGGGTGTACACCGTCACCGGTGGCGACTGGGACAGCCTGATCGAGGACTGGCGCCACGACGAACGCATCGTCGTCAACATGGGGCCGCAGCACCCCTCCACGCACGGGGTGTTGCGGCTGGTCCTGGAGTTGGAGGGCGAAGTCGTCACGCAGGCCCGCTCGGTGATCGGCTACCTGCACACCGGTATCGAGAAGAACTGTGAGTACCGGACCTGGACCCAGGGGGTCACCTTCGTGACCCGGATGGATTACCTGTCGCCGCTGTTCAACGAGACCGGCTATTGCCTGGCCACCGAGAAGCTGCTGGGGATCACCGCACCGCGGCGTGCGCAGGTGATCAGGGTGCTGCTCATGGAGCTCAACCGGGTCGGCTCGCATCTGGTGGCGATAGCCACCGGAGGTATGGAACTCGGCGCGCTCACCGGGATGACCACCGGGTTCCGCGAGCGCGAGGAGGTCCTGCACCTGCTGGAGTTCCTCACCGGACTGCGGATGAACCATGCGTTCATCCGGCCCGGTGGCGTCGCGCAGGACCTGCCGGAGGACTACGACACCAAGATCCGGGACTTCCTGAAGGTCATGGACTCCCGGCTGCCCGACATCGACAAGCTGCTCACCGGGCAACCGATCTGGAAGCAGCGGCTGCAGAAGGTGGGCTACCTGCCGCTGGACGGCTGCTTGCAGCTGGGTGTCACCGGCCCGATCCTGCGTTGTGCGGGTCTGGAGTGGGACCTGCGCAAGGTCGAGCCCTACTGCGGTTACGAGGAGTACGACTTCGAAGTCCCCACTTCCACCGACGCGGACTGCTACGCCCGCTTCCTGCTGCGGGTGGAGGAGATGCACCAGTCGCTCAAGATCGTGGCGCAGTGCCTGGACAAGCTGGAGCCCGGCCCGGTGATGGTGGAGGACCCCAAGATCGCCTGGCCGGCCAAGCTGTCGATCGGTTCCGACGGATTGGGCAACTCCCTGGCGCACGTCCGCAAGATCATGGGCCAATCGATGGAGTCGCTGATCCACCACTTCAAGCTGGTCACCGAGGGCTTCGCGGTGCCGGCGGGCCAGGCCTACTCCGTGGTGGAGTCACCGCGCGGCGAGCTGGGTTACCACCTGGTCTCTGATGGCGGGACACGGCCGCTGCGGGTGCACGTCCGGGACCCCAGCTTCGTCAACCTGCAGTCCATGCCTGCGATGAGCGAGGGCGGCATGGTGGCCGACGTCATCGCCGCGGTGGCATCGATCGACCCGGTGATGGGAGGCGTGGACCGATGAGCGCGGCTGTCGGCACCGACGTGTTCGACGACCTGACCAGGCAGCGGGCGAAGGAGATCGTTGCGCGCTACCCGCAGTCCCGGTCCGCGCTGTTGCCCATGTTGCATCTGGTGCAAAGCGTGCAGGGCTACGTCAGCCAGGACGGCATCGCATTCTGTGCGCAGCAGCTGGGGATCACCACCGCCGAGGTGAGCGCTGTGGTCACTTTCTACACCATGTACAAGCGCAGACCTGGCGGTGAGCACCTGGTCAGCGTGTGCACCAACACGCTGTGCGCAGCGCTGGGCGGCGACGAGATCTACTCGAGACTGTGCAAGCGGCTCGGGGTCGGGCATGAGGAGACCGCAGGCCAGCCGGGTTCGAAGGGCTCGATCACCCTGGAGCACGCCGAATGTCTGGCGGCTTGTGACCTGGCGCCGGTGCTGCAGGTGGACTACGAGTTCTACGACAACCAGACCGCGGACTCAGCGGTGGCCTTGGTGGACGCGCTACGCCACGGGGAGGCGCCAGCGCCGACCCGCGGGGCCCCATTGACCGACTGGCGGACCGCCGAGCTGCAACTCGCCGGTTTCTCCGACGAGCCCCAGCAGCTGCGCGACGCGGTGGACGCGCCGTCGGCGGCGCCCGAGACGCTGGCCGGCAACCGGCTCGCCGAGGAGAAAGGCTGGCGGGCGCCGGCGATGCCCGACGAGGCCCCGCCGTTACCGACCGTGGCTGAAAAAAAGTGACCAGCACAGCAGCGACAGCAGGAGGGGCCGTGACCGAGCAGACGCTCACGCCGGTGCTGACCCGGCGGTGGCCGTCGCCCAAGTCCTGGACCCTCGACACCTACACCCAGCTCGAGGGCTACACCGCCTTGCACACCGCGCTGGCCGCACAGCCGGACCAGCTGATCCAGTTGATCAAGGACTCGGGACTGCGCGGGCGTGGTGGGGCGGGCTTTCCCACCGGCTTGAAGTGGAGCTTCATCCCGCAGGCCACACCGGGCGAGCAGGCCACCGGGGCGGCGGCCAAGCCCAAGTACCTGGTGATCAATGCGGACGAGGGCGAGCCGGGCACGTGCAAGGACGTGCCACTGATGATGGCCGACCCGCACTCGCTGATCGAAGGCTGCATCATCACCAGCTACGCGATCCGCGCCCACCAATGCTTCATCTACGTCCGCGGCGAGATGCTGCACTGCCACCGCCGGCTGCAGCAAGCGGTGAACGAGGCCGCTGAGGCCGGGTACCTGGGCAAGGACATCCTCGGCTCGGGCTTCGACCTCGACATCGTGATTCACGCGGGCGCGGGTGCCTACATCTGCGGTGAGGAGACCGCGCTGCTCGACTCGTTGGAGGGCCGGCGGGGCCAGCCACGGCTCAAACCACCGTTCCCGGCCACCTCCGGCCTCTACGCCGCACCCACGGTGGTGAACAACGTCGAGACCATCTGCAGCGTGCCCTACATCGTCAATGGCGGGTCGGACTGGTTCCGCACGATGGGTACCGAGAAATCCCCCGGCCCGAAGATCTACTCGATCTCCGGGCACGTGCAGCGGCCGGGGCAGTACGAGGCCCCGCTGGGTATCACGTTGCGCGAGTTGCTGGAGCTGGCCGGCGGGATGAAGGGCGGCCCGTTGAAGTTCTGGACGCCGGGCGGTTCCTCCACCCCCATGCTCACCGCCGAGCATCTGGATATCCCGCTGGACTTCGAGGGCGCTGCGGCGGCCGGCTCCATGCTGGGTACCACCGCGGTGATGGTCTTCGACACGAGTGTGAGCGTGCCGTGGGCAGTGATGAAGTGGACCGAGTTCTACAAGCACGAGTCCTGCGGTAAGTGCACCCCGTGCCGGGAGGGCACCTACTGGCTGACCCAGATCCTGCAGCGGATGGTGCGCCACGAGGGCACGGCTACCGATGTGGAGACCATGCTGGACGTCTGTGACAACATCCTGGGCCGGTCGTTCTGCGCCCTCGGGGATGGTGCCGCCAGCCCCATCATCAGCGGCATCAAGTACTTCCGCCAGGAGTTCTTGGACCTGTGTGCCACGCAACCCGGCGTCGTCGAGCCGGCCAAGGCGCAGGTGAAGCCAGCCCAACGGATCAAGGTAATGGAGCCGCACCGATGACGCTGGCAGCGCAGGCCGGCAATGTTCCAGGCGCGGGGAGGGCCGTGCCGGAGGGGCATGTGCGGCTGACCATCGACGGTCGCGAGGTCGACGCTCCCAAGGGTGAGCTGGTGATCCGAGCCTGCGAGCGGCTGGGCATCATCGTGCCGCGGTTCTGCGACCACCCGCTGCTCGACCCGGTCGCCGCCTGCCGGCAGTGCCTGGTCGAGGTGGAGATGGGCGGGCGCCCGATGCCCAAACCGCAGGCCAGCTGCAGCCTCACGGTCGCCGAGGGCATGGTCGTGAAGACCCAACACACCTCGGCGGTAGCCGACAAAGCCCAGCAAGGCGTCATGGAACTCTTGCTGATCAACCACCCGCTGGACTGCCCGATCTGCGACAAGGGCGGCGAGTGCCCGCTGCAGAACCAGGCGCTGTCCAACGGCCGGGCGGACTCCCGGTTCACCGAGACCAAACGCACCTTCGCCAAACCGATCCCGATCTCCACCCAGGTGCTGCTGGACCGGGAGCGCTGCGTGCTCTGCGCGCGCTGCACCCGCTTCTCCGAGCAGATCGCCGGGGACGAGTTCATCGACATGCTCGAACGCGGCTCCGACCAGCAGGTCGGGGTGGCCGCCGACAAGCCATTCCAGTCCTACTTCTCCGGCAACACCATCCAGATCTGCCCGGTCGGTGCGCTGACCAGCGCCGCCTACCGGTTCCGATCCCGGCCCTTCGACCTGGTCTCCACCCGCGGAGTGTGCGAACACTGCGCGAGTGGCTGCGCGCAGCGCACCGACTGGCGGCGGGGCATCGTGCTGCGCCGGCTGGCCGGGAACGACCCGCAGGTCAACCAGGAGTGGAACTGCGACAAGGGTCGCTTCGCCTTCGCCTACGCCAGCGCCGAGGACCGGATCACCCGGCCGCTGGTCCGGGATTCCCCCGGTGCTGAATTGCGTCCGGCTTCCTGGACCGAGGCGCTGCAGGCGGCGGCCACGGGGCTGCTGGAAGCCAAGGATGCCGGCGTCGGAGTGCTCACCGGTGGCCGGCTGACCACCGAGGACGCCTACGCCTACGCGAAGTTCGCCCGGGTCGCGCTGGCTACCAACGACATCGACTTCCGCGCCCGGCCACACTCGGCTGAGGAGCTGCGCTTCCTGACCGCGCACGTGGTCGGCGTCGCCCCGGACACCGGTGGAGTGACCTACGACGACCTCAGCGCCGCCCCCGCCGTGCTCTGCGTGGCCTTCGAGCCCGAGGAGGAGTCGCCGATCGTGTACCTGCGGCTGCGCCGCGCCGCGCGCGATCGCCGCATGCCGGTGTGGCACCTCGGACAGTTCACCACCCCCGCGGTACGCCGGACCCTCGGCACGCTGGTGCGGGTGCCCCCCGGTGGTGAGCCCGACGCCCTGGACACCCTGGACGGCCCGGCGCGCGACGCGTTGTGCGTGCCCGGGGCGGTGCTGCTGGTCGGTGAGCGCGCAGCCGAGGTGCCCGGGCTGTACTCCGCGGTGGTCCGGCTGGCTGCGAGCACCGGTGCCCGGATGGCCTGGATCCCGCGGCGGGCCGGGGAGCGCGGTGCCCTGGAAGCCGGAGCGGCGCCGACGCTGCTCCCCGGCGGCCGTTTGATCACCGATCCGGTGGCCCGAGCCGAGGTCGAGACCGCCTGGGGTGTGACGTTGCCGAGCAGACCCGGTCGGGACACCGCCGGGATCGTGGCCGCCGCGGCGGCTGGGCGGCTGGGCGGCTTGGTCGTCGGCGGGGTGGACCCCTCCGACCTACCGGATCCGCAGCTGGCCGAGCAGGCGCTGAGCCGGGCCAGGTTCGTGGTGAGCCTGGAGATGCGGCCGTCGGCGGTGACCGAGGCGGCCGACGTTGTGCTGCCGATCGCCTCGGCGCTGGAGAAGACCGGAAGTTACCTCGACTGGGAGGGCCGCCGCCGGGAGTTGGGCAGCACGCTCTCCTCCGGTGCCAATACCAGCCGCGCCGCCCTGTCCGACTGCCGCGTGCTGGACAGCCTCGCCGTCGAGATGGACGTCGATCTGTTCACCCAGACTCCGGCCGCGGCCTGGGCGGGTCTCCTCGCGCTCGGCAGGCGCGCCGGCGGCCGGGTGGAGTTCCCGCAGGTGGCCGCAACGCCGCTGCCGGATCTCGAGAAGGGGACGGCCTTGCTGGCCACCTGGCGCCGGCTGCTGGACAACGGGTCGATGCAAGACGGCGAGCCGCACCTGGCCGGCACCGCCCGGCCCGCGGTCGCGTTGCTGTCCGAGGCCACCGCCACCGATCTCGGGGTGCACCTCGGTGGGGAGGTCACGGTGTCCACCCAGCGGGGTTCGGTGACGTTGCCGACCGCGGCCGCCGACCTCCCCCCGGGCGTGGTGTGGGTGCCGGGTAATTCCGGACCCGCTACCGTCCGGAGCAGCCTCGGTGCCGGTCACGGCACTGTGGTCACCGTGCGCCGCGGGAACGGCAGTGGCCGCGCAACCGACACGGCCTTCGAGACGCCACGGGAAGGCACGTCATGACTCCCACCGAGGCATTGCTGGCCGATGATCCGCTGTGGCTCACCGTGGCGAAGGTTGTGGTGATCTTCGCGTTCCTGATGGTCATGACGTTGTTCATGATCTGGATGGAGCGCCGGGTGGTCGGGCGGATGCAGCATCGGCCGGGTCCTAACCGGGTCGGGCCCTTCGGGTTGCTGCAGTCGTTGGCTGATGGGCTCAAGCTGGCGTTCAAGGAGGATATCCAGCCGGTCATGGCTGACCGTTGGGTGTATGTGCTGGCCCCGGTGATCTCGACGGTGACCGCGTTCACCGCGTTCTCGGTGGTCCCCCTCGGCGGTGAGGTGTCGATCTTCGGTGAGCGCACTGTGTTGCAGATCGCTGACTTGCCGGTGGGGGTGCTGGTGGTGTTGGCCTGTTCCTCGTTGGGGGTTTACGGGATCGTGTTGTCGGGGTGGTCGTCGGGTTCGCCCTACCCGCTGTTGGGGTCGTTGCGGTCGGCTGCCCAGGTGATCTCCTATGAGATCGCTCTGGGGTTGTCGATCGTCGCGGTGATCCTGTATTCGGGTTCGTTGTCTACTGCTGACATCGTGGCCGCGCAGTCTCGGCAGTGGTGGTTTGTGTTCTTGCTGTTCCCCAGTTTCGTGGTGTTCTGCGTGTCGATGGTGGGTGAGACCAACCGGGCGCCGTTCGATCTGCCCGAGGCGGAGTCAGAGCTCGTCGGGGGATTTCACACCGAGTACTCCTCACTGAAGTTCGCACTGTTCTTCCTCGCCGAGTACGTCAACATGGTCACCGTCTCGGCGATGGCGACCACGCTGTTCCTCGGTGGCTGGCACGCCCCCTGGCCGCTGGCCGGGGGACCACTAGACCGCGGCTGGTGGGGGCCGTGGTGGTTTCTGGGCAAGATGCTGGTCTTCTTGTTCGTGTTCGTCTGGTTGCGCGGCACCTTGCCCCGGATGCGTTATGACCAGTTCATGACCCTGGGCTGGAAGGTCCTGGTACCGGGCAGCCTGGTGTGGATCGTGCTGGTCTCCGGCGCCCGGGCGCTGCGGGGCTCTGCGGTCACGCCCCGGGAGATCCTCGTCGTCGGCGGCATCGTGCTGGTCATGCTGCTGGTCGTCGCCTTCCTGCTACCCCCACGAGATCCCGCCGAGGGCACCCACGAAGTGCCCACCGCCGGCTCGGACTACCCATTACCCCCACTGGACCTGGTGGTACCACCATCACCACCCCGGCGCCCCGCAGTAAGTGCCACCGTATCCGCGGTCGGGCTGACAAACGGCGGGCCACCAGCGAGGCAGGAGGACGGCCATGGGACTGCTTGATCCGGTCAAGGGTTTCGGGGTCACCTTCTCGACGATGTTCAAGAAGGTGGTGACCGAGGAGTATCCCGAGGTCAAAAAGATCACCGCACCGCGTTATCACGGCCGTCACCAGCTCAACCGGCATCCGGATGGACTGGAGAAATGCGTGGGGTGTGAGCTGTGCGCCTGGGCCTGCCCGGCGGACGCGATCTACGTCGAGGGCGCGGACAACACCGAGGAGGCCCGCTACTCGCCCGGGGAGCGCTACGGCGCGATCTACCAGATCAACTACCTGCGTTGCATCGGCTGCGGCCTGTGCGTCGAGGCCTGCCCGACCCGCTCGTTGACCATGACCAACGAGTACGAAGTGGCCGACGACAACCGCCAGGACCTCATCTACACCAAGGAGGACCTGCTGGCGCCGCTGCTGGCCGGAATGGAGCAACCCCCGCACCCGATGCGGCTGGGCGACACCGAGCAGGACTACTACGTGCAAGGACCGACCCTGGAACGGTCTAGTGCGGTGGGCGAGGAGCACCGATGAACCCGCTGAGCGTCCTGCTCACCCAGCAGGTCCCGGTGCCTGCCGACACCATCGGGATCGGGGAGACCGTCGCATTCTGGATCCTGGGCCCGCTCGCGCTGGCCGGTGGGCTGGCCATGGTCTTCGCCCGCAACGCGGTGCATTCGGCACTGTGGTTGGCCCAGGCCATGCTGTGTCTGGGCGCGCTGTACATGGTCCAGCAAGCGCCGTTCCTGGGTTTCGTGCAGATCATCGTCTACACCGGCGCGATCATGATGCTGTTCTTGTTCGTGCTGATGTTGGTGGGCAAGGAAAGCGCCGACTCGGTGGTCGAGGTGCTGCGCGGCCAGCGGGTCGCCGCTGCCCTGGGCGGGATCGGGCTGGCCGTGCTGCTGGTGGCGATGCTGGACCGGGCCTTCGCCGGGGTCACCGCAGCCGGGCTGGCCACGGTCAACAGCACCGGCGGCGGCAACGTCGCCAATCTCGGTCGGCTCCTCTACACCGACTACCTGTTCCCCTTCGAGCTCACCTCGGCGCTGCTGATCACGGCCGCGGTCGGCGCGATGGTGCTGGCCTTCACCGAGCGAACCAAGCAGGGCAAGTTGACCCAGCGCGAGCGGGCGGAGGCCCGGATCCGCGGTCCGCGTCCCTCACCGCTGCCCGGACCCGGCGTGTTCGCCACCATCAACTCGGTGGCCACCCCGGCCCTGCTGCCGGACGGTTCGGTGGCGCCCGAGTCGCTGTCCGAGCTGCTCGAGTCCACCTCCCGCAACCGCGTGGACGACGACGTCCGCAGCGTCGCCGGGGCCGGCGCAGACCCGGATGCCCGCGCCCTGCGCGCACCGGTGCAGACCACGGCGCCCGACCAGGAGGAGGAGGGCCGGTGACTCCGACCTATTACCTGCTGCTGTCGGCACTGCTGTTCACCATCGGTGCGACCGGCGTGCTGGTGCGCCGCAACGCGGTCGTGGTGTTCATGTGCATCGAGCTGATGCTCAACGCGGTGAACCTGACCCTGATCACTTTCTCCAGGATCAACGGCACGCTCGACGGCCAGATCATGGCGTTCTTCGTGATGGTCGTGGCTGCCGCCGAGGTGGTGGTGGGCCTGGCCATCATCATGGCGATCTTCAAGACCCGTCGCTCGGCCTCGGTCGACGACGCGAACCTGCTCAAGTACTGAGACGCGTCCCGTAACCTCCACCCGGAAGGCACGGCCTGCGCGAACCGATCAGTGACGGTCCGGTGCTGGAGATCGGCACCGGCTACAACGCCGTCCTGTTGGCGCATAGGCTGGGCGCGCACAACGTGGTCAGCACGGAGATCGACGCGGCACTGGCCGGGCGCGCCTCACTGTTCGAGGAGTGATTCGGACACCCGAAACGGCACGCCGTTGCTGTCTTTGCTGTACCGGCGGTGGGCGTTTTTGGTGATCTTCCGCTCGATCTCGCCGTCGAGATCGACGCCGTTCATCTCGGCGAGCGCGAACAGGTAGAGGGCTACGTCGGCCAGCTCCTCGCCGAGATCGGGCTGGGCTCGGCGCCAGGCCTGGAAGCTCTCCGCGATCTCGCCGTGCAGCAGCATGAACTCCAAGGGGACATTGTTCGTGTTGAAGCCTTTGGCGATCTTGTTCGCCCAGGCGAGCTGCTGGGCTTCCTTGATTTCCAAGGCTCCTCCGCGGGGACGACCGGTCGTGGGCGGCGGCAGACTATCTTCCCTGCATCAGAGCGTGTCGGGTGCGTCACGGTCGGCTATCGGTGTCGAGCCGGACGACGGGTAGGTATGGAGCGAGCGTTGTGACCACGCGCTCATAGGCCGTGATGAGGGACTCTATGTCGGTAATGGGCGCCGCTGCCGGGCCGTCTCTTTCCAGCAGGCGAGCGCGGATGACTGAGGCGGCGCGTCAGGTGCGCCAGGACGCCGTCTCGGTGGGCCACGAGGGTGGCCAGGTCACCTGCGTCGGCGTCAGTGAGGCGACTGCCCCCATGACGTAACGGACCGTAGACCAGCTCGCTCACGAAGCTGCGATCGAGGGCGAGTCGCTCGGGTCGGGACAAGATCTGTTGGTAGCGCTCGGCGAGGTTGACCCCGTCTGGAGTTCGGGTTGAGTGGACGATGGTGAAGCCAAGGCCGCGGGCCAGCTGTTGGGCCAGGGTGCTCTTACCGACACCGTCACAACCTTCCAGCACGACCGTTCGGTGAGCTGAGATGACGCCGAGTTCCATGGTCAGATCAGCGATTCCAGCGAGGGAAGATCCGAGACCCGGGCGTGGATCGAGTACTGGATCATGAGGTTGCGCCAGTTCGGCTCCCGATCCCGGGCGAAGGTCCATGACGGCGTCGGGTGCCAGGCGATGATCCGTTGACCGAGGGCCGTCGCGCCGCCGATCAACACCGCGGCGCCACACGGTGTTTCTGGACCTGTGGTGTCGACTACGAGGAGTTCGGCGCCGAGCAACTCCGTCCAGTCGCGGCACGCTGCAACCAACGGGTTCGTCGCGCTGGAGCGCTCGGTCTGGTGCACGCGGTAGCCACGGTTGTCTCAGCAGCCGGATGATCTGGGCCCAGTCGGGCCGGTGTGGTGCGGGGAGCGTTCGCAGACGGCGAGCGAGCCGGGCTCGGGTGCTGCTGGCGTGCCCTTCGATGGCGAGCGAGCGTGGTGGACGAGGCGGTCGACGGCGAGGTGCACAGCGGTGGTGAGCTGGCCTAAGTTCTGATCCCGGAATGCCTCGAAACGGCTCCCGTGGTTGACCAGCACCGCGAGATGATCGATGCGGACGATCTCAGTTACCACAGTTTGGACGAGGGCGTCAGGAAAGTGCAGTGCTATACCGTGTTCTGAGGCTCCGTAGGTCTGAAAGTCTGTGGTGAGCACGACGATGGGCACACTGAGCGCTGCGGCGTAGCCGATCTCCATGCATACTCCGTCATCCGGGCTCGGCCCGTGCAGGACAGCAAGCATGCCGTCCAGGCGGGCGAGGCGCTCGCGGTCCAGCTCGTACAGCCGTCGGCCCTTCACCTCGGCGACGAGGTTCTCCTCGTCGGTGTCGCAGAACGGAAGGAACACCTCGTTCATCCCGACCGCCATGCCAAGCTCCTGAGCGATCAGGGCACCGACAACGCGATCATGAGCCGCGAACAGGCGATGTGCGACATAGAACACGGGCTCGCTCCATGGCGTTGACCAGCGGTTCGACACTACCTACCGAGCTGGATAGCAGGTGAGGCTGCGTGGCGGCTCGCTGAGTACTACGCGTTCCGTAACCAGGCTCGCCACACCCGACCACACAGATCCAGGTGCCGCCACGACGAGTCCACCTCTCGCGTGTCATAACGATGCCTCGTCCGGAACCCACAATGCGGACAGACCAGCTGTCTCCGGACCAGTCAGCGAAATGCCAACTCAGCCGCCCACCTCGGCGGTCAGAGGCGCAGCCTCACTGGGCGTCCGCTCTGGAACTCGCGGCGACGGTGGCTGGCTCTCGCCTGCCTGACCCGGGCGCAACGCCGACCTGAACTTATGTAGCAGCATCCACGAACCTCGGCCCAGTCCGCAACCGAGCCCCTCGGTGGTACCCGCTCATGTGCCATCCAGTGTACCGGCGTGAGGGCCGACAGCCGAAGGCGACTGGTGTACCACCAGCTGCGGCACCGTCTGCGGCCTTCCACCAGGACTTGACAGAGCGGCATGATGAGAGATCGGCTGCGGCGAAGGATTAGGACGAGGCGATGACCACTGTTCAACCGTTCGGGCTGACGTTCATGGAATCTGTCCCACCACAGCCATTACCAGCCCCTTTAACGGGGGCCGTACTGGACCAGCAACGCCACATCGCGACGTTCAACGGACGCCCCTTGTGCGAACTGGTGGGGCTGGATGATGAGATGAACAGCTCGTCCCAGACCAACACCGACGGGGAAGACTCGATCACCGGTCTGGACACCGACCCGCTCTACGACTAGTGGGCACTGCTGCTCCCAGGCGTCCACGGGTACTGGTGCTGACAGCACCCGTGGACCCCACAGCTGACTACGTGATCCGACATCTCAGCGCTGCGGGCGTCTCCGTTGCTCGCGTCGACTCTGCGGACTTCCCGGTCCAACTCACCGTCTCCGCGACGATCAAGCCGGGCTGCCCCTGGATGGTCACGCTCGACGACATCGATCTCGATGACGTCACAGCCATCTACTACCGGCGACCCTGCCGCTTCGTGTTCTCTCCCGAGATTCCCGATCCGTACCTGTCCTGGTGTGAAGGCCAAGCCCGATACGGCTTCTGGGGTGTCCTGGAGTCCCTGCCCGCTCGCTGGGTCAACCACCCCCGGGCCGTCGCCAGCGCGGAGTACAAGCCCCGGCAACTGGCCTGGGCCAACACCTGCGGTCTGGCCATCCCTCCGACCCTGGTCAGCAACGATCCCGGTGCGGTGGCCACCTTCGCCGAGTCCGTCGGCGGTGACATCGTGACCAAACCTCTCTACGCGCGGATGCCCCGGGATGAGCACGGCCGCCTGATGGGCCTGACCTACACCGCGACCGTCCCATCCCAGCGGTGGCGCGATGAGTCCATCCGCACCACCGCCCACCTGTTCCAACAGCGCGTGCCCAGCGCATGGCACATCCGGCTGACCGTGATCGGACAGCACATGTTCGCCACCGAGATCCACCAGCCCGAAGGCGCACATCTGGACTGGCGACACGACTGCGACGCCGTCAGCGACCTACGCCCCTGTCCCGTGCCCGACGAGATCCGCCGTGGAGTAACCGCACTCCTGCGACACGCCAGCCTGCTCTACGGCGCACTGGACTTCATCGTCACACCAAGCGGTGAATGGATCTTCCTGGAACTCAACCCCAATGGACAGTGGGCGTGGATCAAACCCACCCGCCACCTCATCACCACGGCGATCGCCGACCTACTCACCGAAGGACCCAGCCGATGAGCGTGTCCTCACCCGACACCGACACCGAACACACCCGAGTATTACGCGAACGCATGGTCACCGGGCTGGTCGACTCCGGCGCACTCACTGACGAAGCGTGGCGCCAAGCATTCACCGTCGTACCCCGCCATGCCCTCGTACCCCGCTTCTACCGCATCAACAACCGTGCCGTCATCGACAGCGCCAACTTGAACGACGCAGCAACCTGGTTGGAAACGGTCTACTCGAACAAGACTCTGGTTACCCAGATCACCCCGACCGACGTGACCTCCTCGGGCACCATGCCCGGCCTGATCGCCAAGATGCTCACCGCCATCAGAATCAACACTGGCGACAACGCCCTGCAAGTCGGTACCGGCACCGGCTACACCGCCGCCCTGCTCTGCGAACGCCTCGGCTCGAACAAGGTCACCACCGTCGACATCGACCCCGACCTGAGCAACGATGCCCGAACCCGCCTCGACCACGTCGGCTACACCCCGACCCTGGTCACCGGCAACGGAGCACAGGGGTACGCGCCCAACGCCCCTTATGACGCCATCCTCGCAACCTGCGCCCTCCGGCGCATACCAGCCGACTGGCTAGCCCAAGCCGCGCCCGGCGCCCGGATCGTCGCCCCCCTGGCCACCGGCCTCATCGCACTCGACGTCACTGGCCCAGATCAAGCCAGCGGCCGGTTCCTCGCGCCCGGCGGGTTCTTCATGTTCCTCCGAGAAACCAACCAGAAGGACAAGCCCACCACACCGCCAAACGGCACCCGGCGTGACCCCCGCCCCACTGAACTGGGACCGCTCCAGACCTTCTACGAAGATCACCTGCGGTTCTTGCTGACCGTCGCCCTACCCGATGTCTCCACCGGCCAACACGGACCGTCGTTGGAAGACTTGACCATCTCCGACAGCGCCGGATCCACCGCTCGCCTGGACCGCACCGAGAACGGCGCCTTCCTCGTCACCGAGACCGGCCCCCGCGCCCTCTGGAACGAAGTCGAACACCTTCACCAACAGTGGCACGCCTGGGGCAAACCCCACCGCGAACGCTACGGACTCACCATCAACGGAGAAAGCCAGACAATCTGGCTCGACGAAACACCCGACACGCCAACCTGGCCCTTGCCTGAACCTCGATCAGGGTGCCGGCTCAGGTTATGACCGACGCTGCTTACCGGGCGCGACGAGGGGGTGGTGGCCTGCCACGGCCACCCCCTTAAACTGGGGGAAGGTGACGACGTGGTAGCCGGTGCTGCCTCGGTGTGCTGGAGTGCTGCCAGACCTGCTTGCTCATACCGACGAACGGAGTATCCGGCGTGACCGAGGTCTTGCCTCCCGTGACTGCCGCCGTTGGTTCCGCTCAGTATGCGTGGTTGCTCGTTGCGTTGCCGGCCTTCGGCGCGCTGGTGTTGCTGGTCGGTGGCCGTCGCAGCAACGCCTGGGGTCACCTGCTGGGCTGCGCGACGGTGCTCACCGCCTTCGTCTACGGCGTGATGCTGTTCTCCGAGTGGCTGGGTTTCGACGCGTCGCAGCGGACCCGGGAGCTAGGGGTGGGCACCTGGTTCGCGATCAACTCGCTGCACGTCGACTACGGTCTGCGGCTCGATCCGTTGTCGCTGACCTTCGTGCTGCTGATCACCGGAGTCGGTGGGCTGATCCACCTCTACGCGATCGGTTATATGGCAGGCGATCCTGGGCGACGGAGGTTCTTCGGGTACTTCAACCTGTTCGTCGCGGCGATGCTCGTGCTGGTACTGAGCAACAACTTCGTCACGCTCTATCTCGGTTGGGAAGGCGTGGGCCTGGCCTCCTACCTGCTCATCGGCTGGTACCAGGACCGCCCCAGTGCCGCGACGGCGGCGAAGAAGGCCTTCCTGATGAACCGGGTCGGCGACGTCGGCCTCGCCCTGGCGATCTTCCTGATCTGGCGGTCACTGGGCACCGTGCAGTTCTCCGAGGTGTTCGCCCGCGCCGGCCAGATCAGCGGGCCGACTCTGCTGGCGATCACCCTGTTGCTGCTGCTCGGAGCTTGCGGCAAGTCCGGTCAGTTCCCGCTGCAGGCCTGGTTGCCCGACGCGATGGAGGGCCCGACCCCGGTCTCGGCGCTGATCCACGCGGCGACGATGGTGACCGCCGGGGTGTACCTGATCGCCCGGTGCAACCCGTTGTATGACCTCAGCGCCACCGGCCGGCTGGTCGTCGCGCTGGTCGGGGTGATCACCCTGCTGATCGGGTCGATCATCGGCTGCGCCTACGACGACATCAAGAAGGTGCTGGCCTACTCCACGGTCAGCCAGATCGGGTACATGATCCTCGCCGTCGGGTTGGGTCCGGCCGGTTATGCGTTGGGCATCGTGCACCTGCTGACCCACGGTTTCTTCAAGGCGGGATTGTTCCTGGGCGCGGGCTCGGTGATGCACGGGATGCACGACGAGGTCGACATGCGCCGGATGGGCGGGCTCGCGCGACATCTGCCGATCACCTTCGTTATCTTCACCAGTGGCTACCTGGCGCTGATCGGGTTCCCGTTCCTGTCCGGCTACTACTCCAAGGACGCGATCATCGAGGCGGCGTTCGGCGCTGGTGGTTCTGCTGGCTGGGTCTTCGGTGGCGTCGCGCTGCTGGCCGCCGGTCTCACCGCCTTCTACATGACCCGGCTGATGCTCATGACCTTCTTCGGTGACGAGCGCTGGCGCAACCTGCGCACCCCCGAGGGCCAGGAATACCACCCGCATGAATCCCCACCGGTGATGTGGCTGCCGATGGTGCCGCTGGCGATCGGCTCGCTGGTTGCCGGCTACTTCCTGACTTCGGGTGAGTGGTTAGCTCGCTGGTTGGAGCCCTCGGTGGGCCCGCGGGTGCCCGCGGAAGCCCCGTTCCCGGTCGAGTTGGTCCCGCTGTTCACGGTGCTGATCTCCGCGCTGGGTGTCCTGGTCGCCTGGCTGGTGATCGGCCGCAACCCCGTGCCGGTCGTCAAGCCTGCGCGGGTGGCGCTGCCGGTGGCCGCCGCCCGCGCCGATCTCTACGCCAATGCGATCAACGAGGCCGTCATCGCGCGACCTGGGACCTGGCTGACCCGGGCGCTGGTGTTCGTGGACAACAAGGGCGTTGACGGGATCGTCAACGGCACCGCGGCGCTACTGGGCGGCACGTCGGGCCGGTTGCGCCGGTTACAGACCGGCTTCGTCCGAAGTTATGCGCTGGGCATGCTGGGTGGCTCGATCGTCGTGATCGCCCTGTTGCTGGCGGTGACCTACGCATGAGTGGTGGTGGTCTGCTTCTGGCGATGCTGCTGGTGCCGTTGGTGGGAAGTGTGCTGGTCGCCCCGATGCGCTCCGCGCCGGTCGCGGCTAAGGCCACTGGTGTGGTGTTCGCTCTGGCCGAGTTGGTACTGGCCGGGCAGGCCTGGTCGGCTTACCAGCCTGGCGGTGGCCGGCTGCAGTTGACCTTGTCCACCCCGTGGATCCCGGCCTTCGGTACCAGCTTCGCGCTCGGTGTCGACGGCATCGCGTTAGTGATGATCGCGCTGATCAGCGTGCTGGTGCCGATCGTGATGGGGTCGTCCTGGGCGGACAAGCTGCCCGAAGGCCGCACCCCGGCGGGTTTCTACGCGCTGCTGCTGGCTCTCCAGTCGTTGCTGGTCGGCGTCTTCGCTGCCACCGACGTGTTCCTGTTCTACCTGTTCTTCGAAGTCATGCTGGTGCCGATGTACTTCCTGATCGGCCGTTTCGGCGGCCCGCGACGGCAGTACGCGGCGGTCAAGTTCTTCCTGTACTCGCTGCTCGGCGGGCTGGTCATGCTGGCCAGCGTGATCGGCGTCTTCGTGGTGAGCTCGAACCGGCTGGGTCACGGCACTTTCGACTGGGCGGCCCTGGTGCGCATCGCGGGCAGCATCCCGCAGAGCACCCAGATCTGGTTGTTCCTCGGGTTCTTCGTCGCCTTCGCGATCAAGGCGCCGTTGGTGCCGTTGCACACCTGGCTGCCCGACGCCGGCGCGGAGGCTCCGGTGGGCGCCGGCGTGTTGCTGGTCGGTGTGATGGACAAGGTCGGCGTCTACGGCTTCCTGCGCTACTGCCTGCCGCTGTTCCCCGGCGCGTCACGCGCGCTGGCCCCGCTGGTGCTGGTGCTCGCCATCGCCGGGGTCATCTACGGCGCGCTGCTCGCCGTCGGCCAGTCCGACA
Source organism: uncultured Actinomycetota bacterium (assembly GCA_963823755.1). Taxonomy (GTDB): domain Bacteria; phylum Actinomycetota; class Actinomycetes; order Mycobacteriales; family Pseudonocardiaceae. Next base: position 327,525 of record CAWGMP010000017.1, on the reverse strand, counting down.
TGAAACGGTTCGTGGCCTACACCTCGGTGGCGCACTTCGGGTTCATCGCACTGGGAGTCTTCGCCTTCTCCACCCAGGCACAGGCCGGTGCGGTGCTCTACATGGTCAACCACGGCATCTCCACCGGGATGTTGTTCATCGTGGTCGGGATGCTGATGGCCCGCGGCGGCTCCCGGTTGATCAGCGACTACGGCGGCGTGGCGGCGCTGGCTCCGGTGCTGGCCGGGATGATGCTGGTCGCCGGGTTGTCCTCGCTGGCGTTGCCCGGGACCAACTCGTTCGTCTCGGAGTTCCTGGTGCTCGTCGGCTCCTACCCGCGCCAGCCGGTGTTCACCGTCATCGCCACCGCGGGGATCATCCTGGCCGCGCTGTACGTGCTGTGGTTCTACCAGCGGATCATGCAGGGTCCCCTTCGGGGCGCCGCTGTGGTCGGAGCTCCGATTGCCGGCTCGTCCGGCGGTGCGTTGGAGGGGCCGGGGACCGCGACGGCGCCGGAGGCAGCGGCAGCGCGGCAGCGCGCTCGGTTCCCTGATCTGTCGATTCGTGAGGTCGTTGTGCTGGTGCCGCTGGTGGCGCTCATTCTGCTGCTCGGGCTCTACCCGCAGCCGGTGTTGAAGGTGATCAACCCGTCGGTCGGGGCCACGCTCACCGAGGTCGGCCTGTCCGACCCGGTCGTCGGCCAAGGAGGCAACTGAGGTGCTCGGCGGGCAATGTCAGGCGGGGTTCGTGGCGCAGGTTCCGCACCTGCAGGCGCCTGCGGTCGACTACGGCGCGATCGCCCCGGTACTGGTGGTGTTCGGGGCGGCATGTTTGTCCGTGCTGGTGGAGGCGTTCGTGCCCCGCTCGGCGCGATGGTCGGCCCAGGTGGCGCTGACGCTGCTCACGCTGGGGGCAGCGGGTGCAGCGCTGGGTGTGCATCTGTACTCGTTCAGCCGTGGCGAGCACACCATGGTGACGCTGGCCGGGACGGTGGCCGTCGACGGCCCTGCGCTGTTCTTATGGGGCACGCTGCTGGCCCTGGGCTTGGCGGCGGTGCTGCTCATCGCGGATCGGACGGTGGAGCCGGGGGGCGCGTTCACCGCCGACGCCGCGGTGCGTCCGGGCACCGCGCAGGACCGCGCTCAGGTAACGGGTGCGGTGGGCACCGCAACCGGGACCGTCATGCAGACCGAGGTCTTCGCGCTGTTCTTGTTCTCCCTGGGCGGGATGATGGTCTTTCTCGCCGCCAACGACCTGCTCACCATGTTCGTCGCGCTGGAGGTGCTCAGCCTGCCGCTGTACCTGATGTGCGGGATGGCCCGGCGCCGCCGGCTGCTGTCCCAGGAGGCAGCCGTCAAGTACTTCCTCCTGGGAGCGTTCTCCTCAGCGTTCTTTCTTTATGGTGTGGCGCTGCTGTACGGCTACGCGGGCTCGGTAAGCCTGCCCCGGATCGCCGAGGCATCGGTGGGCACCGACCGGTCGGACACGCTGCTGTTCGGTGGCCTGGGGCTGCTGGTGATCGGTCTGCTGTTCAAGGGTTCCGTCGGGCCTTTCCACACCTGGACCCCGGATGTCTACCAGGGTGCGCCGACCCCGGTGACGGCGTTCATGGCGGCCTGCACCAAGGTGGCTGCCTTCGGCGCCATCCTGCGGGTGCTGACGGTGGCGTTCGAGAGCACCCGCTGGGAGTGGCGAGCCCTGCTGTGGGGCGTCGCGATCGTCTCGATGGTGATCGGTGCGGTGCTCGGCCTGACCCAGACCGACATCAAGCGCATGATCGCTTACTCGTCGGTGGCGCATGCCGGCTTCCTGCTGGTCGGGGCGATCGCGCTGACCGCCCAGGGCCTGTCAGGCACGATGTTCTACCTGCTCGCCTACGGCTTCACCACGTTGGCGGCGTTCGGGGTGGTCACGCTGGTCCGCGATGCGGACGGTGAGGCCACTCACCTGTCGCAATGGGCCGGGCTGGCCAAGCGCTCACCGTTGACCGCTGCGGTATTCGCCTTCCTGCTCTTCGCCCTTGCGGGTATCCCACTGACCAGCGGGTTCACCGGCAAGTTCGCGGTGTTCAGTGCCGCCTTGGCGGATGGGATGGCGCCGCTGGTGGTGGTGGCGCTGGTGGCCAGTGCGGTGGCCGCGTTCTTCTACCTTCGAGTGGTGGTGCTGATGTACTTCAGCGAGCCCGCCGCCGACGGTCCGACGGTGAGCGTGCCAGGGGCGTTCACCACCGCCGCGATCACACTCGGTGTGGTGGTCACCCTGTTGCTCGGGGTGCTGCCCACCTTCGCCCTGAACTGGGCCGCGCTCGGCGTGTTCGCCTCCTGATCGCAGATGAGCAACTCGACATCTGAACAACTCGCCGGTGTGGAGCTGGCCGATCCGGCGCTGCGCGCTGCCCTGGAGCGCGGCCTGACTCAGGTGGAGGAGCTGCTGCACCGGGAGGTACAAAGCGAGTTCCGCTTCCTCACCGAGACGTCACTGCACCTGGTCGACGCCGGGGGCAAGCGGTTCCGGCCGTTGTTCACCCTGCTCGCCAGCCAGTTCGGGCCGGACCAGGGTCGCACGGCTGACGTGGTGCGCGCCGCCGCGGTCGTGGAGCTGGTTCACCTGGCCACCCTCTACCACGACGATGTGATGGACGAGGCCACCCTGCGTCGGGGGGCGGTGAGCGCCAACGCTCGATGGGACAACACCGTCGCAATCCTCACCGGCGACTTCCTGTTCGCGCACGCCTCCCGGCTCGTCGCCGACCTCGGACCGGACGCGGTGCGGATCATCGCCTGCACCTTCGCCGAACTGGTCACCGGCCAGATGCGCGAGACGCTGGGTCCCGCCTCCCGGCGCCGACCCGGTGGAGCATTACCTGGCGGTGGTCGCGGAGAAGACCGGCTCGCTGATCGCCACCGCGGGCCGCTACGGCGCGATGTTTTCCGGCGCCCCGCAGGAACGGATCGATGCGCTGCGCCGTTTCGGCGAGAAGATCGGCACCGCGTTCCAGATCTCCGACGACATCATCGACATCGCCTCTCCTGCCGCCCAGTCCGGCAAGACGCCGGGGACCGACCTGCGCGAGGGCGTCCGCACGTTGCCGATGCTCTACGCGCTGGCCGAACCAGGCCCTGGTGTCGAGCGGCTCCGTGCCTTGCTGGTCGGTCCGCTGACCGATGATGCGCTGATCGCGGAAGCGCTATGGCTGTTGCGCGAGTCGCCCGGCCTGGGTCGGGCGACTCGCGCTCTGCGTTCCCACACCGACTCGGCTCGCGCCGAGCTCGCGGTGCTGCCCGCCTGCTCAGCCCGTGATGCCCTGGCCTCCGTGACCGACTACCTCGCCGCCCGCACCGGCTGAACCATCCTGGGTCTGACGGAGGCTTCGTCCTGAGTGGAGGATGCAGCGATGGCCCGGTAGGAAACACCCACGTGAGGTGCGTGAACGTGCGGTAGTAGCTCCAGTTGGATCAGGGAGGGCCCGAGGGGGACCACCCGGACCTTGGACACTCCGAGGTTGTATGCGATCGCCGGGGCTTTTGCGGCGAACTCGTCGGGCATTTGGCCGGGCAGGGTGCGGATTTTCAGTCCCATCGGAGGTCCGGCGACCACTGAGATCACCTGCGGAATGTGGAAGACATGGCCGACGGCGATGCTGAAGTCGCCCTGGGCCAGCCCGCACCCGGCGAAGATGTCCTGCGCGCGCCAGGCAAGCTGCTGATTGAGCGCTTGGCGTGTGTGTTCGAGCCGCTGGGTGCGGCGCCGGGCTAGTGAGCGGCGCCACAGCCACGAGACGAGCCCGAGGTTCTCCATGGGTTCTTCTAAGAGAGGAGGGGGATTTTTCTGGAGAAGGGCGGTGCGCGGGAGAAGGGCTGCGCGCGGCTTGCTGATACCGGTGGGGGAAAGGTTGCCACGAGTGTGCATGGGTTGGGCTCCCTTAATCACAGTGACGTGCAGGACCATTGAGATCTACCGTGGAGGTGTTGCCGGCAACACTGGACTAAGACCGGACTCGGTGCACATTGATGCTGGGTCGTAATACGTGTACGGCGGTGGGTGCTGCACAACACCGGACGCCTGAGGGAGACTGCGGTGGCAGAGCAGGAAAACCGGAGTCCGGTTGCAGGCTTTTGTGCCGGGTTGAGGCGGCTGCAGCAGGGCTGCGGGCTCGATCGGGCGGCACTGGCTCGCCGGTTGGGCTACAGTCGCTCCCAACTGTATGCGATCTTGGATGGTCGGATCATTCGGCCGCCGGAGTGGGACCGGCTGGTTGAACCTTTGGTCCGGGTATGCACCGGCAATGACGAGTCCGCTGTCGCCGTGTGGCGGCAGCAACACGACGTGCTTGTGGAGGTGTACTACGCGCTCAGAAAGCAACACCGGCAGGACGGCACGCCGGCGGGAGGGGTGCGGGTGGTGCCGGCGCAGCTGCCGGCGAATGTGGACGTCTTCACCGGTCGGTCGAACGAACTGGCCGAACTCGATCGACTCCTAGCCGTCACGAGTGGGACCTCGACGGCAGTGATGATCTTCGTGATCTCCGGCATCGCGGGGGTAGGCAAGACCGCATTGGCGGTGCGGTGGGCGCACCGGGTGCAGGACCGTTTCCCCGACGGCCAGTTGTATGTGAACCTGCGCGGCTACGACCCCGGCCCACCGGTGATCCCGGAGCAGGCCTTGGACGGGTTTCTGCGGGCACTTGACGTGTCCGTCGAAAAGATGCCTCATGGTGTGGAGGAAAAGGCGGGGTTGTACCGGTCGCTGCTAGACGGTCGGCGTGTTCTGGTGGTGTTGGACAACGCCATCACTGCTGAGCAGGTGCGCCCACTGTTGCCGGGCTCTGCAGGTTGCCTAGTGGTGGTGACCAGTCGCAATCGCCTATCCGGGCTCAGCGTCCGCGACGGCGCCCACCGAGTCAACCTCGATTCGCTTAGGCTAGCCGAAGCTATCATGTTATTACGCGAGATCATCGGGGTGACCCGTCTCGATGCCGAACTCGATATGGCCGTCGAGCTCGCCCGGCAGTGCACTTGCCTGCCACTGGCGTTACGGATCAGCGCCGAACGGACGGCAAGCCATCCCTACATCACTCTTGCCGACCTGGTTAGCGAGTTCGCCGATGAACATGACCGTCTGGACGCACTCGTCGCCGACGATGACGAGGTCACAGCTGTGCGCTCGGTGTTTTTCTGGTCCTACCGTACGCTGGCGCCAGCGGTCGCCCGGATGTTTCGGCTGCTGGGCCTGCATGCCGGCCCCGACATCAGCCTCCCGGTGGCCGCCGCGCTCGCCGGCATCACCCCGCACCAGGCGCGGCAGCTGCTGGATGTCTTGACCAGCGTGCACCTGCTGGAGGAGGCCGGGCGCGACCGTTATCGTTTTCACGACCTGTTGCGCGTCTATGCGGCCGAACGCGCCGCTGCCGAGGAGACCGACCATACTCGTGCCACTGCGGTACAGAGGATGCTGGCTTGGTACCTGTATACCGCTGATGCCGCTGTCCGTGCCTTCTCACCGCCACACCTGCGTGTCTCACTCGACCCGCTGGAAGCGACCTGTATACCCCTAGCCTTCATCAGCCACGTCCATGCCTTGGAATGGTGTGAGACTGAACGTCCCAACCTGGTAGCCGCCACCCGCCAAGCCGCGGAGTACGGCCAACACATCACCGCCTGGAAACTCCCGGTCGTCCTGTGGGATTTCTTCACTATGCGTAAACACTGGGCCGACTGGATCACCACCCACCAGATCGGCCTCGCAGCCGCCCAGCAGATCGACGATCGGAACGGCGAAGGCTGGATCCTGAACAACCTCGGTGTCGCCTACCGCGATGTCCGGCGGTTCGAAGAGGCCATCGACTGCTTCCAACGGGCCCTGACGATCCGGCAGGAGGCCGGCGGCCGGAGCGGCGAAGGCTGGGTTTTGTACAACCTCGGTGAGACCCACCGGGTGCTTGGGCGGTTCGAGGAGGCCATCGACTACCTCAAGCAGGCCCTGTCCATCGGCAGGGCGGCCGGCCAACGGTGGGGCGAGGGCTGGGTTCTGAACATGCTCGGTGATGCCTGCAGGGGCCTTGGGCGGTTCGAGGAGGCTCTCGACTACCTCCAACAGGCGCTGACGATCCGGCAGGAGATCGACGACCAGGTGGGCAAAGGCTGGACACTGAACATGCTCGGTGTCGTCTACCGTGAGCTTGGGCGGTTCGAGAAAGCCATCGATTACTTCCACCAGGCGCTAATGATCAGCCACCAGGACAATATCCCAGGACTTGAAGGTCATAACCTATCTTGCCTTGGTGACGTTTTTCAGGACACCGGCCAGTTGGGCGCCGCGCAGACCCACTGGTGCCAGGCCCTGACCATCTTCGAAGACCTCGGCGACCCACGGGCAGCTGAGGTCCGTGCCCGCTTGGCGACTCTCTACGCCGAGAATGCCGATCTGAACCGTACCCGATCCTGTAGACAGCCGGTCGTAGACTGCCTCTGATCACCAAAGATGGTGAAGAAAACGAAAGACGAAAATACCCGGTCACGTTCATGCGACCAGTTCGGGCGACTCTTCGCTACACCCGTGTCGAGGCGACCTGGCGGGCCATCCGGGCGAGTTCCTTCGCGTCGTTGCCGGGCCGGGCCGCTAGCGCGGTGGCCAGCGGCATAAGTCGTTCTTGGCGTACAGCGACGGATTGCAGAGTGCTCACCGCCTTGATCGCCTGCTGGGCGAGAATCAGCCCGCGGGGTTCCCCGGCCCGCACGTGCACCTCGGCGAGCGCAAGCTCTGCACTCGTTCGGCCCCGGCCGTGAGTGTCCCCGTAAGTACGCACCGCGCTCGCTGCGAACGACTCTGCGGTGTCGAGTCGACCCAGGTCGAGCTGAATCTTGGCAGTCGTAAAATCAGCCCCCGCCTGCTCAAATGCAGTGCGGGGCGCCCAGCCCTCGTCTGCCTCGGCGAGGCAGCGCTCGGCCTGCTGGGGGTTACCCAGCAGGCCGTAGGCTGTCGCAGAGTTACGGTTCAGCCGACCGGCAAGGACCTGCACCCGGGGGTCGTCGGTGCGGAGGATCGCGGGCTTCGCCTTTCCCGGTTGGAATCCCGCGAGCACGAGCTGACCGAGCTGAAAGCACTTGAGCGCATCGTTGGGATGCCCACTACGCACTATCGTCAAGCCGGCGTGGAAAGCTGCGTTGGCGATCCCGAAGCCGTCTCTGGCCTCATCGGCCAGCCCCAGCGTCCGGGTGAAGTAGCCCGTCCCGTCCATCCCGGCGTCGTAACACGACCAGCCCGCCTCGGTGTGCAGCTCCGCGAGCGCGGCGCCCAGCCGTGCCTTGACGGCACCGGGAGCGGGCACCTGCATCCACCGCGTGTAGTACTTCGCGGCGGTGCCGAACAGGTCGGCCTGCCCGCCGAAGTGGCGCGCCACCCCGCGTAACTGCCCGATGACCGCCTCCACCGTGTACACATGCGCCATGACCAGCCGCGACGGCAACGACTCCCCAGCCGGCAGAGCCAGCTCAGTCAGCTCACCTAACCCTTGCAGCTCACCCAGCCCGTGCAGGGCCTGACCGAGGGCCGCCATCGACGTGGCGGCGATGAGTGTGCGGCGGCGCACGTCCTCATCCACCCTCTCCGAAGGTTCGGCGACCGTGACTTCACCACAGTAGATGCCATCGGGGCTCCACCAGGACAAACCCATGAACTCCGGAGGGATGTCGAAGCTGCCCGCGATGCGCACCAGCACCCGGTGGCTCTCCACCCGGCGGTGGCCCGCGACGATCTCGCTCACCTCGGACTGGGACTGCCCGGTACGCGCCGCGATCTGCCGCTGGCTGATCCCCGCCTCGGTCCCCAAGACCCGATACAGGGCACCGATGTCCAACCCGGCCAGCACCTGGCGCACGTCTGTGCGGCGAAACAGCGCGGGGTCGATCCCATCGGCTCGCTTGGCGTTGTGGCCGGCCGGTTCAGAGCTCACGGCACATACCCGCTTCCTTCGGTCTGGGTGGCTGCACGCAGCGTAGTTCGGACCCGGCTTGCCGGTCGGGGACCGCGCCGTCCTCGGCGAGTCAGCGGGGCGGACGGGTGAATGCGTCGGACCGTAGCGAGGCGAGTTGCGGGCCCGTTTCGTAGGCCACCGCATCGGCGTGCCGGGACATCACGGCGGTGGCCCGCAGGGCGGCCTTGGTGGCGACCACGAGGTCGCGAGGAGCTGCTGCGGCCCGGCCCGCGAGATCCACCGCGGCGGCCACCACCGCGTCGTGCGCGGCGGGTGAACGCGGATCGACGTCCACCTCGACCAGGCGGTGGGCCAGGCCGGTGCGCACCGCCTCCTGGGCGTCCAGCGCTACGCCGAACAGGGCCATCGCCGCGGCGGTCTGGGGACTGGCAGCGCGCTGCGCCAGCCACGTCATGCCGCCGCCGGGGTGAATGCCCAGCTGCAGGAACCGCGCGTCGAACAACGCGCCCGGGCCGACCAAGCGCAGATCGCAGGCCAACGCCAGGTTGAGCCCGGCGCCCACTGCGGGCCCGTTGACCGCGGCGATGGTGGGCAGTGTCGCATTCGCGACAGCGAGGAATCCCGCGTAGATGCGGTGCAGGTCAGCCTCGGAGCCCGACTCACCGACGGCGGCGAGCGCGCCGAGATCACCTCCGGCGCAGAATGCCGGCGGGGCGCCGGTGATCACCATGGCGTGCACGGATTCGTCGCCCTCGCAGCGTGCGACGGACCGGGCCAGCCGGTCGGACAGTTCGAGGCTCAGCGCGTTGCGGCGGGTGGGGTCGGACACCGTCAACACGGCGACGCCGCCCCGGCACTCCAGTAAGACATCCATGCTCGTGAGTGTGTAGCAGTGCTAGAGCACTCAATGCCACTCACGACGTGGGAGGCCCACGCTCCAGCAGGGTGGAGAGCACCACGGCGGAGACCGTGCGCTCCACGAAGTCCACTGCGCGCAGCTTTTCCAGCGCGGACTCCAGATGCGCGATGCTCCCGGCGCGCAGGTGCACGATCGCGTCCGCCGCGCCGGACACCGTGTAGGCCGCCACCACCTCGGTCAGCAGGAGAAGGCCGGCCCGGATCCGGGCCGGCGCCACGTTGCCCCGGCAGTGCACCTCGACGAAGGCCTCGGTGCCCCAGCCCAGTGCGCCGGGATCGACCACAGCGGTGAAGCCGCGCAGCACGCCGGAATCGAGCAGCTTGTCGACCCGGCGCTTCACGGCGGGAGCTGAGAGCCCGACGATGCCGCCGATCTCCGTGTAGCTGGAGCGGGCGTCGGAAACCAGCTGCGTCACGATCTGCTGGTCGATCGAGTCCAGACGCAACATTGTGCTGGTCATTCAGCAACAAAGCCGTATTGAATGCCGCATATGCTGCTCCATACCATCATATTATGTCATCTGCCCTGGGGTCAGCGAAGTCACTGCACGTCACCACCGCGCGCCGGTACCTGATGTGCCCACCGCAGTATTTCACTGTGAGCTACCAGATCAACCCCTGGATGGACCCCGGCGTGCCGGTGGACACCACGAAGGCGATGGCCCAGTGGACGGCCCTGGCCGACACCCACCGCGTGCTCGGGCACACCGTCGAGGTGATCGATCCCGAGCCGGGCCTGCCGGACATGGTGTTCGCGGCCAACGCCGGTACCGTCATCGACGGCATCGTTCTGGGCGCCCGGTTCCGCAACGCGGAGCGGGCTGCGGAAGCACAGCACTACCGACGCTGGTTCGTCGCGCACGGCGCGCCCGACGTGATGGTGCCCAGCGCGGTCAACGAGGGTGAGGGAGACCTGATCTGGACCGGCTCGCTGCTGCTGGCCGGTACCGGCTTCCGCACCGAGCCGGCGGCGCATCCTGAGGCGCAGGAACTACTCGGGGTGCCGGTGGTCTCACTGCAGCTGGTCGACCCGTACTACTACCACCTCGACACCTGCCTGCTGGTGCTCGACGATTCGCCGTCCGAGCCGCTGATCGCCTACTACCCGGCGGCGTTCTCGCCGGCCTCGCAGCAGGTGCTGGCCCGGTTGTTCCCCGACGCGGTGATCGCCGACGCGGCGGCCGCGGCCTGCCTTGGGCTCAACGGGGTGTCCGACGGCCGCTCGGTGGTACTACCCCTGGAGGCCGTGGGTCTGGGGGACGCACTGGCCGTCCGCGGCTTCGAGCCGGTGTTCGTCGATGTCTCCGAACTCCGCCGGGCCGGCGGCGGCCCGAAGTGCTGCACGCTGGCGCTACGGGCTTAGCGAGCCGCGGAACCTCGCACCCGACCGGCGCGTTGCACTGATCAGAGCCCGAACGCACCGGGGAGGCTGACGAACTGTGCACAACCACGTCAACGGGCTGAAGACCGCGCTGCTACTGGGCGGGCTGTCGGCGTTGGTGGTGCTGATCGGGTCGTTCTTCGGCCGCGGCGGTGTGCTGTTCGCGCTGGTGCTCGTGGTCGGGATGAACGCCTACGCCTACTTCAACTCCGACAAGCTCGCGTTGCGCGCGATGCACGCTCGCCCGGTGTCCGAGCCTGAGCAGCCCATGATGTACCGAATCGTGCGGGAGTTGGCGACCGACGCACGCCAGCCGATGCCGCGGCTGTACATCAGTCCAACGCAGGCACCCAACGCCTTCGCCACCGGTCGCAGTCCGCGCCACGCCGCTGTGTGCTGCACCCTCGGGATCCTCGAGCTGTTGAATGAGCGTGAGCTGCGCGGGGTACTGGGCCACGAGCTGTCGCATGTCTACAACAGGGACATCCTCATCTCCTCGGTCGCCGGGACACTGGCCGGCATGGTGACGGCACTGTCGAACCTCGCGCTGTTCGCGGGGCTCTTCGGTGGTGGCGACGACGACCGCCCGAACCCGATCACTCTGCTCATCATCGCGATGCTCGGCCCGATCGCGGCCGGCATCGTGCAGATGGCGGTGAGCCGATCGCGGGAGTACCAGGCCGACGCCTCCGGCGCGACGCTCACCGGTGACCCGCTGGCGCTGGCCAGCGCGCTGCGCAAACTGGAGTACGGTACCCAGCTGGCGCCGCTTCGCCCCGAGCCGGCGGTGGCGGCGCAGTCCCACCTCATGATCGCCAACCCGTTCCGGCCGGGCGAGGGTGCGGCGCGGTGGTTCTCCACGCATCCGCCGATCGCCGACCGGGTGCACCGTCTGGAGGAGATGGCTCGCCGCCAGCTGCCGTGACGTGCTGCGGCGTCGTTGCGTTGTCAGCGCGCGGAGCGGGCGATGTCCATGACGTACTGACCGTAGCTGGATTTCGCCATCGCCTGGCCCAACGCGTAGCAGGCCTCGGCCTCGATGAAGCCCATCCGCAGCGCGATCTCCTCCAGGCAGGCGATCCGCACGCCCTGGCGGTGTTCGAGCACCTGGACGAACTGGCCGGCCTCCAACAGCGACTCGTGGGTTCCGGTGTCCAACCAGGCGAACCCCCGGCCCAGGTCGACCAACGTCGCCCGACCCTGGCGCAGGTAATGCACGTTCACATCGGTGATCTCCAGCTCGCCGCGGTCCGACGGGGTCAGTGAGCGAGCGACCGTCACGACGTCGTTGTCATAGAAGTACAGGCCGGTGATCGCCCTGTTCGAGCGGGGTTTCGCGGGCTTCTCCTCGATGGAGATCAACTTTCCGTCGTCGTCGACCTCGCCGACGCCGTAGCGCTGCGGATCTTTGACCGAGTACCCGAACAGCACGCAACCGTCCAAGCTGGTGACGCACTGCCGGAGCCTGGCGGAGAAGCCGGGACCGTAGAAGATGTTGTCACCCAGCACCAGCGCAACCGGGTCGTCCACGATGAAGTCCGCGCCGATCACGAAAGCCTCGGCCAGGCCATTGGGCCGGGGCTGCTCGGCGTAGCTCAACCGTAGCCCAAGGGTGCTGCCGTCACCGAGCAGACGGCGGAACAGCGGCAGGTCCGACGGGGTGGAGATGATCAGGATCTGCCGGATGCCGGCCAGCATCAGCACCGACAGCGGGTAGTACACCATCGGTTTGTCGTACACCGGCAGCAGTTGCTTGGAGACGGCCTGGGTGATCGGATGCAACCGAGCGCCACTGCCACCGGCCAGCACGATCCCCTTCACCGATAGTTCGTGAACTGCAGAGCGACGCCGAAGTCGCGGTCCTTCAACAGGGCGATGACGGCTTGCAGGTCGTCTTTCTTCTTGCCCGAGACGCGCAGCTGATCACCCTGGATCTGGGCCTGCACGCCCTTGAGCTTCTCGTCCCGGACCGCCTTGGCGATCTCCTTGGCCTTGTCCTGGCTGATGCCCTGCAGGATGCGCCCGGTGGTCCGGTAGGTCTTGCCCGAGACGGCCGGCTCGTCCACCTCGAAGGACTTCAACGAGATGCTTCGCTTGATCAGCTTGCCCTTCAGGACGTCGATCGCGGCGCGGCAGCGCTCCTCGGTCTCAGCCTCGATCGTGATCGCCTCGTCGCCGGCCCAGGTCACCTTCGCCCCGGTGCCTCGGAAGTCGAACCGGGTCGACAGCTCCTTGGCCGCCTGGTTGAGCGCGTTGTCCACTTCCTGCCGGTCGACCTTGCTGACCACATCGAACGATGGATCCGCCACCGCAACCTCCTTCCGTAGGTCGGTGCCGACCTTACCTGCCAGGCCCGGTCGGACCCGACGTCACGGGCTGTGTATCGTAGCTACCGGCCGGTGCACCCGGCCTCCAGGCGGGTTGCCCGAGCGGCCAATGGGAGCGGACTGTAAATCCGTCGGCTGATGCCTTCCAAGGTTCGAATCCTTGACCCGCCACACCAGCAGAAACGGCCCCTGACCAGCATTGACACGGTCAGGGGCCGATCTTCGTCTAGTCTGGGCGCCGTGTCCGGCCCCGTCCGGCCGTCCCCGGGTGGCTGTGCCAGGTACGTGCCGAAGTTCCGTCTCCGGCAGGAGAAGGAGCTATATCGGGTCGGCACTGCCGCATCGGTGGATGACCGGCTCAAGCGGGGTGGGCGCACAGGGCAGCGCACTTCGGGTGGGACTCTCAGGCTCTGACGTTCATGCGTGTCAGGGAATTCCCCACTCAGAGGCACCCGCCGGTGAGTCGTCCAGTATTATCGCAACGTGCCTTTTCCTGTGTCGCGAAAGCGTGTTGACAACCTCGGTCAGCAACTAGCTGCCGAGGGCGCTGTTGGTGACGAAAATCGCGGTCTTTTCTCCCAAATCCTGGAGCATTACCAGCAGCTCCTCGACGACGTTGCATACGAAATCTCTCGCATCGGGTACAAACCAACGACACGTGTCAAAACCACTGGCACTCTTATTGAGAAATTAAGGCGCGAGCATGGAATTCAATTGTCTCGAATTCAGGATGTGGCCGGGGCCCGTATCGTGGTCGGCCGGTTACGAACGGAACAGGATCAGGCCAGGGACGAGATATGCGAAATATTCGAGGGATTTCCGCGCTTGCCGGTGGTAATTGATCGTCGGGTCGATCCAAAACATGGCTACCGCGCGGTGCATGTAATCGTGTACCCTGAAGGAATTCCGGTCGAGGTGCAAATTCGCACGACTCTTCAGGATGTGTGGGCGCAGGTATTTGAGGGTCTCGCAGATCAGTGGGGCAGGCAGATTCGCTATGGAGGCGCCCCCGAATTTCCCGAGTCGATTGTTGCGGTGGGTGATGCGAATGGCCGGGGCAAGGTGACCCGCGCTGATATCTTGAAACGAGTTCAATTGCTGGGAGGTGACATTGACCTATATGAGAAAATCAACGAAACGATGGTAGTGCTATTGAATGAGTCGCCACTTGCGCAACCCGTCAAGATCCTGGCCCGCATGCTTGAAGAAACGGGATCAACGTCAGAAGACCTTGTGGAATACAAGGATTATTACGCGCGTTTACGTCGGTTCTGCATCGAGCGCCTACTAATAAATGAGTCTGATAAGAGGCGGCAGCGCCGTCTTATTCGGCGTAGTTTTCCTCGGCGTGCGCAACCGACTTTGTTGGACTTTGAGCGCGTGATAGATTACGTATCTTCCAGTTTTAAGAGTTTAGTGATCGATGTGCAATCTCAGGCGACTAGACACGAAGACGTTATCAAGGGTAGACTGTCAGAACTGGCTCGGACGATAGGCGGGGTGGTCTAGGAATGGGGCGCTATCTGCTCGTATTTGACCGTTCCTTAAGTACGATATTGGAGATGCGCGAATTCGATGACGCAAAATCTGCACTCGATGCTCGCCTTGAGGCTGAAGCGATATATTCCGATAATCCTAGCGTGGAGATCGTGGTATTGAGCGCTAACTCCAAGGCTGCTTTGCGAAAGACTCATCGCCGCTATTTTGAGCGTTATGGCGAAATTGCGTCGGGTGTCCTTCGGCAGTGGGTTAGTGCGTAATGTAACGGATGGCGTCTGAGTGCTATTCCCGCGGGCAAGGATCGAGTGGGCGGCAAGTGCCCTCCAGGAGGATTCGCAGGCGGGTTCGGCTTCTGAGCAGAGCTGCTACCCACCGCGTTCAGCTACAGCCCTAGGCCAGTTTAAACTGGATGTGGATGGCAGTGGCGTCGTCGCTTGCTTTGGACCGGGGCCAGCGGTCGCCGTGTAGGTCGGTTGCCTCGACTTGGCGGACGTTGTCAAGCAAGGTCTGGGGGCCGTTTTCAGTGAGGGTGGAGAGGATCTGTTCCCATCCGGCAAGGCCGAATTCGACGAGCCGGGCGGCGCCGTCAGACAGGACCGCTATGCGCCTTACTTCAGACAGATGTGCCGCGCCGGTAAGTGATTCGCTCGCTGCTGCCGGGTCGGCTGCTGCTACCCAGTAACCGCCTGGCTGATTCCGCAAGTTTTGTTGTGTCTGCACCAAACGACTGACGCTCTGGTCGTGTTCGGCGGTGCCGACGGGTGCGCGTAGCGCGTCATCGTGTTGTGCTCGCGCGGCCCCTTTGACTCGGTCGTCGCTGATCACGTGGAGTTCCCCGCCCAGGTCCAAGACGATGACCGAGTCGGCGAGCACCAGCCACTCCAGTTCGCAGGTCGCGGGGGGCGGTGAGGTCGTCGAGCAACACTACCGCGGTCGGTGTGGCGCCTACCCAATCCTCGTTGGGTCGGTCGATGCTTCCAGCAGTGGTTGCCATCTCAGCGTGCATCGGTTCCCTCGTTCTTGTACAGCGGGGAGCTACGTTGTGAGTTCTCGATTCGTCGTGTCACCGTATCGAAAGCGCAGTGGATGATCGTTGAGAAGCGGCGGGTCTTGACTTCTCGGTACAGCTCGGTCAGGTGGTTGTCGAGGTAGTGGACGACACCAGCGGCACCGACAGCGTGAACACCGGCAATGTAGAGAAATCCACCTCTGCCATCGAGGCGGGGCAGCCGCCCGAGGTAGGCGTAATCACTCGACTCGCCACTGTCCATCGGAGAGCGGTACTTCTTGTCCTCGACCCGATCGACCAGATACCAACCGGCGTCATCATGCTCGAATCCCAGATGATAGTCCGACGCGAGTACCTGAGCGATCTGTTGCGGGAGGTGGAGGGGGCTGCGGTGCCTCAGTCGCGTCCGACTTCGGGGTTGATGGAGGGGACGGCTGCGCAGCGCCGGTATCGGTGTGAGGCGCGGCATTTGTGCGTCGGCGGTGGTGCGTGCGCTGCCGTTGCGTGGTGTGGCTAGGGGCCCGGATGGGTGGACGGCATGACCGGGCCCGATGGTGTGATCGGCTCCGGCCGGGTGTCCGACCAGTCTCGTTGGGTGCCGCCGCTGGACACCGCGTCTGCGCTCGGGCATCTGGTGCCGGTGCCGACGTGGGTACCCCCAGACCTCCTCCAGTCCGTGCAGCCCAATCGGGCAGTGGGCCGCTACGGGCAGTGGGAGCGTCACCCGTTGTTGCTGGTGGGCGGCGTGGTCGTCGAGGTGGGCGTGGTCGCGACGCTGGTCGTGTGTCTGATGATCGCGCTGGTGGCGTTGGTGGCGTGGGTCAGCGCGCACGCCGGTTGTTCCGGGGCGCGTGCGGAGGTGATCTCTCTGATAGCACCTACGGGCGTGTGTGGCAGGAAGCCCGACGACGCCCTCGTTGGTGAACGGGCGCCACTTCATCTGCAAGCCTGAGCTGAAGGCGCTTCACGACCTCTCAGTGCTGGCGATGAGGAACGCGAGGCCCTCAAAAAGCTGCGCCAGGAGGCCAGTAAACGGCCGCTGGTCGTCCACCCACCGGCTGACGCAGTCGAGTGGCCACGCCGGCCGAGGTCGCCGACCCGACTGACCATGACCGCGCTGTCCGAGACAACACGGAGTGATCCGGGCCGGTGCCGAGGCTCACGGTGTCTGAGTGGGCCGTATTCACTGACAGGTGGGCGCTGCGTAGCTCGGGTCCCCCGTCGCGATCGACGTCAACCAGGACAGCATGGGCTAACTAGCCACCGAGGATGCGTAAACCTTCGTGCTCAGCGAAGTCTTCGAAGTCTTCGACATTCCGGGTGACCAGCGGGAGGTCATAGACCAGGCAGCATGCGGCTATCCACGAGTCATTCGTCGGCCGGGGCCGGCCTCGGAGGTAGGCGTACGCAGTGATGGCGCCCCATGTGCGGGCCACGTCATCGTCGGTGTGGAGGATGTGCTTGCTGGCCAGCCAGCCAGTGGGCCAGTCGCTCGCGTCGGGGCATTCCCCACTGATGCTGCTCTACCCACCGCGTGAGTTCGGCGAGCGTGACGAACGTGATGAGGGGTGCCCGGCCAGCAAGCAGGCGCAGCACGTCCGGAGGAAGCTTGCCCTTCAAGCTGAGTGACGCAACGTCGGTGTCGAGTACGACCGGTGCCACGGTCACGCGATGTCGGCGCGCCGTGCAGCGTAGGTGAACTGCAGGAACTCGTCTAGTTCCTCGTCGGTTTCGAAGATGCCATCGCAGATGAGATCATCTGCTGACCGGATTGGCTGCACACCCTCTCGGCGGAGAGCTTCCTCAAGAGCAGCGCGTGCGCCGGGCCGGGGCTCGATGTGGTGGGCATGGTCACCGGTTGTGGTCACTTGGCACCTCCTAGGCGTGACAGTCTAGGGCCTCGCGTCCGGGCGGGAGCGACCGACGACGGCAACCTGTGCCCCGATGATCCACAGGACGGGCGCCAAAATGGCTACAGCCGGTCGCTTACATCAATGGCACGTCAAGAATTAGTGTAGATAGATGTGTTCAGCTTTACTTTGGTGATATGAAGTGAGATACTCTGTCCGTGGAACTTTCAGAACAGGATCGCACCGAACTTCACGCGGTGGTCGGATTGGGATCGTATGACGGATCAGTGCCTTCGCGGGCGCAGATGGTGCTCTGGTAGCCGAAGGATACCGGAAAATGGAAATCGCTGCGATGTCGGGGGCGACACGCCCGTCGGTGGATAAGTGGCTGGCGCGCTATGAGCGGTTCGGTCTGGAAGGTCTGGTGAGCATGACTTCGCCTGGTGGGCCGCGTCAGATCCCGGACCACTGTGTGGTATTCTCACGCGGAAGCTGATCCGATGTGGCACGTTCAGGTCGGTGAAGGCTCTTGACCGAGCGACATCGACAATGTCCGCGCCATCCCGGCCTACATGGAAGCTCTCCTGCGGGCCACCGAGATCGACGATGTAGCCCGCCAAGCATCGTAAAGTTAATCATATCTATCTACACTAGGTCGGCATCGTTTCACGCTGAACAGCGCCGAGCGGATGGCGGACCGGGAGCAGTTGGGGGTGTCGACACCATGCGGGTGGGGGCGGCGCCAGGCGGGAGCTGCGCCCGCCGCCATGGATCTTCTCACGGCGTTAGCTGCGGGCACGAGCGGCACTGATGGTGTGGACGAGTCAGTCACGGCGTAGCGGAAGGATTCGGGAGCCGACACCACCGCAGCGGTGCTCTACGTCCTTGCCCTGCACGGACGTGGTCACCGCCCAGACGCCTTCATGCCTACCGCGCCGATAACCGCTTTTGTCATCCCGACGAACGCACGTCCTCCGCGTCCGTCAACGCCCACGTCCGGGAAGCGTTGGCTTCGGACAAATGGCACGCGTCGCCCTACTACGCCACCGCCTGCTGCGCCAAAGCCCTGGCCGTCTATGGTGGACCACACGCACATTCGGCGTTGTCCCGGGCCGCGGCGTGGACACAGGACACCAGACACGCATCCGGTCGCTGCGGACACGACACCGGAACACTCGAAAAAACCGCCTACGCAGTATGAATCATGAATTCCACGCCAGGGCATAGCGCGGTGAGCCGGGAATTCCTGATCTCCGCCTACCAGACGCTCCTACGGTGAGCTGGTAGCATTTTCCATGCGGTGCAGGCTCGTGGATGAACCCACCGCACCGGTCGAGGTCGGGGGAGATTGGGCGAGCCAACCCGGAAGGTGGGAGGCACGCTAGGTCAGGGGTGGTCTCGGTCCTGGCGAAGACATTGACGATGCATTTGCGGGCATCACTCTCCAAGGGGGTGAAAGCACGCCTTGGAGAAGCGGACGAGTGTTGTCGTCCTGCCATCGGTTGGGATAGAGGTAGAAGTCGGCGCGATGATGCAGGAGGTTGAGGCTGAATATGATGATGGTATCGGTGGGGTGGTGGCCGGCCAGCTCGGTGTCGGTCGTGGTGAGCCGGGTCGCCATCTGGGCTGGTGGGTACACGGGGGGTGATTCGGTGATGATCTGGCAGGTCAGCTTGGGTTTCGGGATGTCGTGGTATTCGGCGATCCGGCCGTCGAATACGGTGTCGACCTCGGCCAGGCCTTGTCCATCGCCGTCGCGGGCGGCCAGCAGCATGGCCGGCAGATCCCCGTAATCGATACCTGCGCACCAAGCTCACCTACCCAGCAACGTTGCCGTTGACCAAGGACGAGCCATCAGGCGAAATCGACGACATCGAGTTACCGGACGAGATCGTCACTCTGCTGTTCGCCGACCACGAAACCACTTCGTCGGCGACAGCTTGGACGCTGTACCGGCTGGATTGCGACTCCGCTATGCGTCATGACGTCCAGGACCAGGCTCTGAACTACCTTCCGTGCACCTCTGACCCGGAAAAACAGACCAGTTTGGAGTTGGGGAGACGTTCGGGAGCTTCAGGTCAGGACGGGACTCGATGAACTGCAATGAACTCCGCTTCGCGCTGCGGACGCTGTCCTTTCTCGACGCCCAGTCGAACAACCCCAGCGGCGTCCTGGAACTTCGTGCGCGGCCGACCCGACGACTGTTGGTATGGCACCCCGAGGCGGTCGATCACGTCTTCCGGCATGACCGGCAGATGCGCCACAAGGCAAGCCGCACAATGAGCCCGATCCTCGGTGCGCGGTCGTTGTTATGGGCAGAAGGCGACCGCCACAAGGCATACCGGCGGGTGCTCGCACCACTGCTGCACGGTCGACACTTGACAGCCCGTCAGTCCGTCATCTACGACACCGTGCGAGAAGCAGTCGACGCTCTAGTTCCGGGCACCATCATCAGCTTGCCGGAGTGGACCCGCATGGTCACCCTCCGTGTCATCGGGCAGATCATCTTCGGCTACGTCGACGACGAGCTGCTCAGCGCGTTCACCAGCTGGGTCACTCGCGAGCTGGGTTCGCGTCGGCGCACGCTGACCCACCGCTACTTGGGACGTGGCTCGCCCCGATCCTGTATAGAGCTGGACCGAAAGCTGCTACGAGCGGCGAGAAACGCCCTGCAGCCCGCACTCGCGGCCTCGCTACTAGCAGGTGACCCGCTCGGCGCCCTGGATGACGGCGAGCTCAGGGACCAGCTGGTGTCATTGCTATTCGCCGGGCACGAGACCACGGCATCGGCGACAGCGTGGACGTTGTACTGGCTCGACCACGACGTACAAGTGCGCCACGACATTCTCGCCGAACTAGCCGCCACTGAGAACTGCGGTGCGGACGCCACCCAAGTTCCGCTCCTACACGCGGTCGTCCAAGAGGCACTGAGACTGTCCCCACCGGCCACACTGGCCGGAAACCGACTACTGACCACCGAAGGAGAATTGCTCAGAGAGCCGCTTGCCGAGGGTACAATCCTCACACCCAGCATCTATTTGGCACATCGCCATCCGGATTGCTTCCGGAATCCGCTGCGGTTCAATTCCAGTCGTTTTCTCGGCATCCCCAATGGTCACATCTCCATGGCCGGCTACATCCCGTTCGGCGGCGGAACCCGGCGGTGTTTAGGCAGTGAGCTTGCCATGTTGGAGATCCGTATGATCGTCGCGACCATGCTTCGCAGGTGGCAACTGCGCTGTGTCAACCCCGAAGCGGGAGTGCCCCAGCTACGCGGTCACGCCATGGCGCCAACAGCCAGACTGCGCATGATGGTGACCTGATGAGCGCCTGGTAGGCTCTCATTCGCTTGCACCGCCTGGAGTACCCGCTCCCCACCCACGCCCTGTAGTGATCGCCTCACGGCTTGTGCTGGATCACGGCACACCCTGGGGAGGACCGAGATATGGGTTCAGCCAAGGTAAGCGCGAAAGCCGCAATATTTGATCACTGATTGGCGTCTGGAGATCACCTTCATTCGTTCAGCCTCCTCGTCTGGGCCCTGGCAGTCACCTCGGCTTGCCCACCGAACGAGTCACCGCCACCCTTGCGGCCGACCAACTCGGCGCACTCCTCATCCACCCAGACCTCAAAACACGCATCACCCCACCCGAACTCCTGGGCGCATGAGGCACGGCAGCGGTTGGCGGCGGTGTTGGCCGACTGCGAGCGGATCGCCCGACCGGCCGACAACTCCCACATCGACCTGCTGGGCGAGCATTACTTCCGGCTTCTCCAGCGCGCGTCCCGCTTCGGAGACCGGGCGGGGCCACGGTGGTGTTCTCCACCCACGGAGTGCCTCCCGTGGTGCGCATCGAGGGGGCAGACTGGGGGTGGATGGTGATTAACGTGAGGTGTCTGCTGGTGACCGAAGTGCATGCTGGGGTCCGTCGGCTGACGCCGTCGCCCACTGATGTTTCTTGATTACTGAGGAATCGACTATGCCGACCCCGACCCTGTCTGGTGGAGTTCCCCTACTCGGTCACGCCGTCACGTTCGCACTGCGACCGCTGAAATTCCTCGAGTCCGCGCGTGACCGCGGCGACGTCGTTGTCTTCCGACTCGGCACCAAACCCGCCTACCTGGTCAACACCCCGGAGCTCGTCCGAGAGGTCCTGGTCACCCAGTACCATGCGTTCGCCAAGGGCGGTTCGTTCTTCGAAGCACTGGTCCCCCTGCTCGGCAATGGGCTCGGTATTTCCAATGGAACCCTCCACCATCGTCAGCGGCGTCTGATACAACCGGCGTTCCATCACGCTCATATCGCCTCTTACGCCATGACCATGGCCGATGTCGTCACGGCACTGTCCACCTCGTGGCGTCCGGGCCAGATTCTCGATGTGAACCGTGAGATGACCACGCTCACCATCGCGGTTCTGAGCAAGTGTCTCTTCTCCGAGACCCCCGGCCTCGACGTGGTGGCCACATTCCAAGAGTGCCTGCCGACGATAGCCAGGGGAGTCTTCACACGTGCGGCTCTCCCGATCACGTGGCTCCACCGCATCCCCACCCCCGAGAACCGGCGCTACCAGACCGCGTTACGACACCTGCACGACACCGTCGACCAGGTCATCACCGACTACCGTGCCCAGGACACCGACCGCGGTGACCTCCTGTCGATGCTGCTCCTCGCCCGTGATGAGGAGACCGGCGAGTCGATGAGCGACCAGGAGATCCATGACGAGGTCATGACCATAATGGTGGCGGGTATCGAGACCACCTCGGTCGCGCTCTCCTGGATCTTCTATGTTCTCGGCGCCCGCCCCGACATCGAGAAACGGATCCACACTGAGGTCGATGAAATCCTCGACGGCCGGACAGCTGGGCTGGATGACATTCCCCGGCTCAACTACCTCGGCCGGGTCATCCAGGAGGTCCTGCGCGTCTACCCGCCCGTATGGATACTCACCCGGCGGACCGTCACAGACATCGACATCGGCGGCCATCTCCTCCCGGCCGCCGCCGATGTCTTCTTCAGTCCCTACGCCCTCCACCACGATCCTGGACTATTCACCGAACCAGACACCATCGACCCCGACCGATGGCTGCCCGAACAAGCCGATAACATCAGACGCGGCACGTACATACCTTTCGGATCAGGCGCCCGGAAATGCGTTGGCGAATCCTTTGTCACCGTGGAGGCCACCCTGGTCCTGGCCACCCTCGTCAGCCGCTGGCGACTGCGGCCCATCCCTGGCCGTCCCCCGCAGCCCAAGGCCCACGGCAGCTATTTTCCCGCCAACCTGGTGCTGACCGCCCAACCACGTCACCAAAACCACGCCAACGGCCAGACCTAAATCATACGTTAGGGGACGCCCTAACGCTGCCGTTGCTGGACCTGCCGGAGCCGTCGCTGCTGCTGCGGTTGTCCTTCGGGGGCGGACCGTGGTGTGCTTCGGGGCAAGGTGCTGTTCGGCTATGCCTGCGACGACATCGGTATGCGCAACATGGCGGTGCCCCAACGCCGGTGCGGCCACGGCGCGTCGATGCCTCAGGTTAGTACTGTATTGTCCAACAGTTCTCCTCTTCGGTCAGAAAAGGAGCACGCGATGGGTCCACACAATCAGCAGTCCGGCGTCGATGGCGTGGGGGAATTCTACGATCAGATCAGTGACATGTTGGTCGAGGTCATGGGTGGAAGCATGCATTTCGGGTACTGGCGTGACGCCGCGGATGACAGCTCCATGGCGCAGGCGGCAGAACACCTGACCGACATCATGATCAATAAATTGGGAGCAACCACCGGACAGAAGGTGCTCGATGTCGGCTGTGGCACGGGCCAGCCGGCATGTCGGCTGGCCCGTGCCACAGCCGACACCGTGACGGGAGTGACCCTGAGTCGACATCAGGTCGAACTCGCGAACCGGCGCGCGGGTGCCGCCGGGCTCGCCGACCAAGTAACTTTTCAGCTTGCTGACGCGATGAACCTGCCCTTCGAACCGGAGTCATTCGACGCCGCGTGGCTCTTCGAGTCACTGCCGAATATCACCGATAAACTGCAGGTGCTGCGTAATGTGTCGTCGTTGATCCGGCCGGGTGGCTTGATCGTGGCGACCGACCTGGTACAACGAGGACTCCTGCCGCAGGACAAGCAAGAAGACCTCGCGCGGGTTCTCCGGGTCCTGCAGGTGAAGTCTCTCGTTCCGTTCGAGGACTACCCCCAGACGATCAAGGAGGCCGGCTTGGTGCTGGAGGAATTCGTCGACA
This sequence comes from uncultured Actinomycetota bacterium, assembly GCA_963823755.1. GTDB lineage: Bacteria > Actinomycetota > Actinomycetes > Mycobacteriales > Pseudonocardiaceae. Next base: position 304,382 of record CAWGMP010000017.1, on the reverse strand, counting down.
TCTCCGATCACACGACGACGAGGACCTACGCCGCGATGCTGGCCGCACTTCGAGAGAATGCGCAAGAACTCACCGCCATGCTCGGCGATGACACCGAGTTTCTCGAAGTCGTACAGCACGGTTGTATGCTATTATCGGAGATGTCGGAGATCCGCTATGTGTTGTTTGTCGCCCGCAACGAGAGCCACGCTCACGCCGCGACATGAGAAGTATTAATCGAGTCAAGGAAAAGTAGATCTCCCCGACCCCCAACCGTCATGAGGTGTCAGTGACAACGGAACCACCAGCGCCGCCAGAGCGTCCAGTTTGTGTCAGAGCTTCCTGCCACAGAAAGATCGTGCTGTGCCGATCACCGAATGCCATGGGTGAGGAGGTAATGGGCGACGGTGGAGCCGACGAGATATTCGTTCTCGACGGCGGGCTGGTAGCCAGGGAAGGTTCCTAGCAGGTCCGGTACGCTTTGGCCTGGGAAGGGTTCGTCGAAGTCGCTGGCTGTGCGGAGACTGAGATAGCGGTCGAGATACCCGTGCCGAGCCAGAGCAGTCGCGGTGGCGTTGTCTTCCTGCTGGGTGGTGCAGTAGTGGCCTTGACCGTTGGTGCGGAGATCGGTGATGTATTGAGCGGTTTGCGATAGTTCCTGCCCAGCCCAGTAGTCGTCGCCAGTCACGGTGTCACAGGCAGCGACATACGGTTGCCGGCCAGCCTGACCAGAATAGTGACTACGGGCGCTGGCCGCTTCCGGGCTGTCGTGAAGCTGCAGGTTTTTCGTCAGCCGGTAAGCTGTGTCCACAAGCGTGCCGTTGAGCTGGTAGACATTCGTTCCCACCTCCTGGCCGGGCAGGTAGCCATGCGGGGCGTTGCCGGGGAGCAGGTGGTGACCTAGATCCCAGTCGATGAGCCAGCGGGCCCAGGCCGCGAACCCCAGCGTCCCTACACTCGGTGGGATCCCGGCAATACCAGCGGTCAAGAAATAGCTGCGGTGCAAGTCGAGTTGCGAACTGTCCAGGATTGCCGTGACGCTGGAGGCCGCGTTGGATTTACCCTCACCGATCGTCGCCACGCACAGACCGCTACCGGCGCAGTGCAGTGGCGCGTAAGCACCCGGCACTGAGACCAGGATGGGCAGTGACTCCGTGGCTAGCCACGGTGCAGTCTCACCGTCGAACATAGTCAATACCAGGACACGGACCACCAACCTCCCCGGGCCGGCCACGGGGCTGCGCGGATTCATGTGGGACAGGGAGAGAATCCCGAGAATAGTTGTGATAACCAGAGCCAAGACTGCCGCCGCAAGTACGAGTACAGAACGCGGAACTCGATAGTCATAGCGCACTCATATCTCCTTAGAAAGCGTCTGGTTTGTGTGGGCACCTCATCCGGTTTCGGTCGAATAATTATAGAGTTTGGTCGCCGCTTTTCCGCATCCTGCGGCGTCACCCGTCTTAACAGCCACTTCAACAACAACCGGGCCGAGAACTCCCACCAACCGACCCGGCGGAGACAACGAGCGGAGCGATAAAGGGCTTCACCTCACTCGGGGCCGTGCAGCGGTTCCTGTCGGCGTGTAACCGGATCTCGCCGACAGGACCGCTGCGCCTCCCCGTCAAATTCCGGTGTGACAACGGCGAGTGCTCCTCCCATACGAAACAGCTTGCTGTAGACGAACCGCCCAGCGTGGAGGCGTTTGTACTTTGCGTAGTAGTTCGCCGAACCCGAGACGATAGGGCGCCTGAACAGTCCCGGTCCCTGTTCAGGGCTAGCTACCCGACTGTCCTGATGGTGCGGGTAGGTTCTTACTGTACGCTTACTTCGTGGAGATTTCGAAACTGACCGTGATCTGAAGGGAAACCTCTGACTCGCCTGGTAGGATTGGTGTGTCCACTGTGAATGCAGCGAATTCCCGGATCGGTCGACCACTGGAATCCGACTCAGAGATCGAAATGACGTTTCCGAGTTCTACGCCAAATCCGTCCGTCAACTGTTGGGCCCGGTCCTTCGCGTCGGCTACGGCCCGCTTCCGGGCTTCGACGAGCAAGCTTGAGGGGTCGGTGAAAGAAAATGAGATGTTATCGATGCGAGTTGCGTCACCTCCTGCTTGAACTGCCGCGTCGATGACGGCGCCGGCGCGCTGTAGATCTCGCAACCTGGCGCTCAAGCTGTTTCGGACCCGGAACCCGATAATCTTTGGCGGGCTCGCGTTGTCCGTTTCTTGATTGATACTGAGTTGAGTCGTCTGGATATCCCGTTCCTGGATTCCATGGTCCTTCAGAGCCGATAGCACTGCTGTCGCCTGCTTGTTGTTTTCGGTCAGCGCTTCCGAGACGGTCACGGCTTGGGTCTCCACAGCAAGATCCAATAGGAGGAGGTCCGCCACGGCTGTGGCTCGGCCCGCCCCTGTGACACTTATCGTCCGTTGGATGTCGTCGATCCTCATTTTTCTCTTCTCTTTCTCCATCGACTGGTATTTTCGTGGGTCCCAGGTGGCCGGCAGACCACTTGACATTGCATTACAAGGAGTTGGTCGCCCGCCTCTCTGATACGGCCTAACGGGTGAACTTTGGGTCAGTGCGCTTATCTACCTGGTCCGCGGTCAGCCTGGATGCGGAGGCGCGAAGTTCGACTGCGTGGTGACCCGCAGTGGCCAGGAGTCAATGGTGGTCAACCTGGACACCGACAGGTGGCCGGGCCCGAGTCCATGCCTCCGGCAGATCCGGCCTGTCTGATGGTCCGCTGACCGCCTGGTCCGCTGACCGCCGTCAGGGTGACTACTGGCCTGCGTGAAGTAGGAGTCTGAGTGTGGTCGTCGCGCTATCGGACAAATCCTCGGTGGTGACGTCCTTGGCGCACGATACGTCGGTCGAACAAATGCCGACGGGTAGGAGGAGGCTAATACTAAGTCCGCAATGTCGATGACAGCGCCGATCGTAGTATCGCTGATTTCACTCGAATGGGTGATTAAGTCCTTGATCGTGTATCAAACGCCACGACGAGCGGCTCATGGTTGATAGCAACCGCTCGACTGATCAAGGTTCGACACCGAGAGACATGGAGCATCGAGATGCAACCAGGGCAAGGTCGGCAACCGCAGCCAGGACCAGGTCAACAACCGGCGTTCCGGCCACAGCAACCTGATGGGGATAAGGGCTGCGCATGCACACTCTTCGCCGTCGTGGATGCTAACGGCTTACTCGTCCGTGATTTCAGAGCAGTCTCGTCCCAGAGATTCTCTACCGGGCAATACGAGGTGGTCTTCAATCGGAATGTGAGCAGATGTGCGTACGTCGCCACAACTGGAGACTCGGGGTGCGCCATGAGGCGCACTGCTATATCGCCCGTAAAACGGGCAGAGATGAGAGGAGATTATCTCTGGATCTGATGCCTAACCGGAATCCGAAAGGATAATAAGGGAAAATAGCATGGCAGAAAACCGGCAGTCGTGCCCAGGCGTCCGGGACGGCGTGCCGGGAGATCCGCACGATAAGGTGAAAGTCGGATTACCTGAATCCCAGTCTCCAGAAGGTGCAATTTGACGCCCGCCGGAAAGACGCCTGAAACCGGCGCCGGCCCCTGCGGCGCGATAGCCAGAGGCGTGCTGCAATCCTCCGGGGCGCAGGAGCTATGCCCTGTCAGGGCATTCAAGGAGACGGACGGGACACCTAAGTCGTGCTGACGTATAGCAGTGTGAACATGGGATCGCCTAAGGAACGCGAGTTCTATGGCGACGGAGTGCCCGTAGTAATCGGCGGGGTCACGTCCGCCCAATCTGGAGACCGGGAGAGCCGGACCACAGGGTTAAGGGGCACAGGCGATGAACGGTCAAGGACCATGAGGGATGCGCAATGCAGGAAACCGAAGTGGTATTGAGCGTTCTCCGCGAGCGCGGCAGTCGCGCACGCGGCATAAATCGCTGGAGAGCCCGGTGCCTGGAAAGCGGGCACGCCGGGTTCGGAGGGAGGCTGCCCGGAAAAGGCCCGAGTTCATGCGAAATGAGCACGGGACCTCGCTGGGCAGCCCACCCTACCAACGATACGGTTCCACCGCCCGGGGAGATTGCGGTCGTAGGGCGGTTTGGTGACGCTGATGCGGTGTTCATCACCACCTACGACAGCAACGGTCGTCCTGCTGATCGTGGATTCCACCTGGCGGTCCACTGTCGCCCGAATAGTTGATGAGAAAACTGCCGGGTGTTAATTCGCGGAATTGTGACGGTAGCGCTCGGGCGCATCCGGCGGTCTCTTTCGGAGTGAGGCTGGAACAGGGCTGCGTGGTGAGTGGCGCACCGAGTCGGTGAGTCGGGTGCACGCCTTTCTCGGTGATGAGTTCGCTTCTCGTGACCGCCCGTACGCGTTGGGCCGGTTCCGTTCCGTGACGCTGGTGATGTGCCTGGTGTGTGAGAACATCACCGAGGACTTCGCCAGCGTGATCACGATGTCAGCCAGGCTACCGTGAGTCGTCGAGGGGATCTGTGGGACTGGGGGCAGATCCCCGATCTGTTCTCGGCCAAGGCCGGGTGGGAGTTGCTTTCCGGGCCGCCTTGGAGCAGGTCACTACTGAATCATTGGCGACCCGCGAATCATTGGCGACCCGCGCGACGTCTACCCGATGATCTGGTCACATCGACGGTGCGGGCCGCCGTCCTCTTGATCGTAGCTGTTGAGCTGCACCGCTTGGCTGCTCCAGTACCAGCTGCGCAGACCTCTTCCCCACCTCCCACGTCAACTCCGAGACGATGAACCCCGACCGGCTTCACACCGCCTCGACCTGCGGTAATGAACCCGAGCCGGTCCGGCCGACGCCATCGATACGATGGGCCTCATGCAGCCGCGGCGTCATCGGATGCGCAAGCAGGCCCGCCGGGATTCCGCACTGGACTGGATCCGCTCCGGGGCACGGGTCACGGTGCAGTCCTATGCCAAGCGCTACGGCGTCGACCGCTACACGGCTTACGACGATCTCACCGCCATGGACTTTCCGTTGCCGGCCGCCGCGGCGAGATGGGCGCAGCGGCCGCCCGCGATGCCGCGCTCATCTCGCCGGCACACCACCGAGTTCGACGACGAGCGGGTCGGTGACCCCGATTGGGTCTGGGTGGGTGACCAGTGGATGTTCGTCGTGGGCTACACCCGCGGTGGTGCTCCGTTCGGCTGCTACGCCGACGAGCTCGAGGACTCGCCTGGCGACGGCGTGGCTCCGTCACTCGTTTTCCCATTCGTCAGCCCGGCGCCCGCGCGCTATGAAAGAGGAAACTGAGCAGGCCGAGGGTCCGAGGAATTTATGTGGATCTGCGCTATGGCGCGCGGCGGAAACGTTCCGGGCCCGGCTGACTGAGCCTGGAGTGCGATGGTGTGTCCTGGACGGTTGGTGGTTGCTGTCAGGCCGAGTCGCGACGGTCTCTCTTGCCTGCTCGGCTACCGTGCGCACCCGGCAGTGCCCAGCCCCCGCCGGGCCTCACGCACCTCAATCCACCGCAACCTCCCGAAACGCCGTCTACCGAACCTTCACGTCGGGGATCCGCGCGGCATCGCCGTCCTAGCGGTACGCTGGTTCGACCGGACCGGTGACGCCGTGCCAGCCCGAAGGCCCATCGCACAGGGTTCCGGCCAGCAGCAGCCCAGAGCTGTCCCATATGCTCGTGCCATATCTTTGCCTAGCCACGTCCTGTACCCGTACCGTCCTGTGAGGCCTGATGCATAGCACCACCCCCCCGTTTTTGGACGATGCCATACCAGTCATCGACACCACCAAGCCAAGCATTGCCAGGGCGTATGACGCAGCCCTGAACGGCAAGGACAACTACGAGGTCGACCGCGAGCTCCTCCGGCGGATCCTGAAGGTCGCACCAGAAGCGAAGCAGATCGCGTGGGACAACAGGATGTTCCTGATCCGACTGGTGCGATTCCTCGCTGACAAGGCCGGTGTCACCCAGTTCCTCGACTGCGGCTCAGGCCTGCCGACGGCGGAGAACACCCACCAGATCGCCCAGCGCATTCAACCGGATGCGCGCGTGGTCTACGTCGACAATGATCCTGTCGTGCTCACGTACGGTCGTGCACTGCTCCAGGACAACGACCAGACCCACCTCGTCAACGCCGACATCTTCGAGCCACGCCAGATCCTCGATAACGAGAGCATCCACAAGTACCTGGACTTCTCCCAACCGATCGCGCTGTTGCACAACGGGACGCTGCACCACTATAACGGCACACGCAGCCTGGTCGACATCATGCGGGAGTATGTCGATGGGCTGCCCTCGGGTTCCTACGTGGGGATCAGTCACTTTCTCGATCCGGAGAACGGGGAGTATAGCAATCTCGCCCGGAGAATCGAACAAGTCTTCCTGCACAGCCCGCTGGGCTGCGGGTGGTTCCGGACCTGGACCGAGATCGAAAGCATGTTTCCCGGCCTCGAACTGCTGGAACCCGGTCTCACCCTCTGCGCTGAGTGGTGGCCTGACGGGCCTCAGGTCAAGCCGCTGCAACCCGTCCAGCATTGCATCGTCGGTGGTGTCGGACGCAAGCCATGACCCAGCCCTGAAACGCCCGCGGTCGGCGTAACTCGATCTCCAGGATCTGGGGACCACGCATTCCGCAACCATGCTACGGCGACGACTTCCGGTACGATTCACCGCATGACACCCGGTCACCGGCACCCGTCGGGTGGGCTGGACCTGGGCTACGCCCGAGTGCCCACGACTCAACGGAGTCTGGAGTGCCAACTCGACGCGCTGGCCACCGTCGGCAACTGCTTGTGGAAAATTCCCTTCAGAAAGGAAGCCAGTGAATACGCAGGTCGAAACGCTCGAGTTCGAGGCCGAGGCGCGCCAACTCCTGCGGTTGATGGTCCATTCGATCTATTCGAACAAGGAAATTTTCCTGCGAGAAGCTCATCTCCAACGCCTCCGACGCGTTGGATAAGTTGCGACTGGAAGCATTTCGCAACAAGGACCTCCAGGTAGATACTTCCGACCTCCACATCGACATCGAGGTCGACAAAGAGCAGCGCACGCTCACCGTCCGGGACAACGGCATCGGCATGTCACGTGACGACGTGGTGCATCTCATCGGCACCATCGCGAAATCCGGTACGGTCGAGTTCCTCCACAAGATGAGGGAGTTGAAAGAGGCAGCGGCCTCGCCGGATCTCATCGGACAATTCGGTGTCGGCTTCTACTCAAGCTTCATGGTGGCCGACAAGGTCACGCTGTTGACGCGGCGCGCCGGAGAGGATCACGCCACCCGCTGGGAATCCAGCGGTGAAGGAACCTACACCATCGAGTCGGTCGATGACGCACCGCAAGGCACTGCGGTCACCCTGCACCTCAAACCGGAGGACCAGGATGACCACCTCTTCGATTACACAGACGACTGGAAGATCAAAGAGATCGTCAAGAGATATTCAGATTTTATCGTTTGGCCCATCAAGATGGAAGTCGAGCGCAGTGACAAGGATGGCAACAGTACACGAGAAATCGAGACTATCAACTCGATGAAGGCACTCTGGGCGCGTTCTAAGAACGAGGTTGAAGAAGTTGAGTACAAGGAGTTCTACAAACACATAAGTCACGATTGGAACGATCCGCTTGAGATCATCCACATGAAAGCGGAAGGAACGTTCGAGTACCAGGCGCTGCTGTTCATTCCGTCGCACGCGCCGTTGGATTTGTTCATGAGGGATCGCAAGCGCGGCGTCCAACTGTATGTGAAGCGCGTGTTCATCATGGATGACTGTGAAGCGCTTATGCCGGAGTATCTACGCTTCGTCAAAGGTGTGGTGGACGCACAGGATTTGTCGCTCAATGTATCGCGAGAGATCCTCCAGCAGGATCGTCAGATCCAGATGATGCGCCGACGGCTCGTCAAGAAGGTGCTGTCGACGGTGAAGGATATGATGACCGATAACGTCGAACGCTACGAGAATTTCTGGAAGGAGTTCGGTCGCGTAATCAAGGAAGGGATACTCAACGATCTCGAGAATCGCCACACGATCCTCGACGTCGCATCGTTCGCATCGACTTACCGCGCGGAGCGGGACACCACGTTGGGTCACTACGTGGAGCGCATGAAAGAGGGACAGCAACACATCTATTATATGACGGGTGAGTCGCGACTGGCCATCGAGAGCTCGCCGCATATGGAAGCATTCCGGGCGAAGAACTTTGAGGTTTTACTTCTGACCGATCCGGTAGACGAGATATGGGTGGATTCGGTCCGTGAATTCGATGGAAAACAGCTTCAGTCGATCGCCAAAGGGCAGGTCGACCTCGACACCGAGGAAGAGAAGAAAACGGTCGAACAGGAACGCAACCAGCAGAAGAAAGATTTTGCTGACTTGCTGTCCTGGATGACGACTACCTTGCAGGACGATGTGAAGGAGGTACGGCTGTCGTCGCGCCTCACCACCTCGCCGGCTTGTATCGTCGGAGACGCGCACGACGTCACCCCGACCTTGGAGAAGATGTATCGCGCCATGGGGCAGGAGGTACCGCACGTCAAGCGCATCCTCGAACTCAATCCCACGCACCCACTGGTGAGTGCTCTGCGGAAAGCCTACGGCGAGCGCAAGGACGACGCCGGAGTAGCGGAGACAGCCGAGCTTCTGTATGGGATGGCAATTCTGGCGGAGGGCGGTGAACTGAGCGATCCCTCACGTTTCATACGTCACTTGGCGGACCGGCTGACGCGGACGCTGTGAAACAGAAAAAGTAGGTCGGTCGTCGCCTCGTTCCCGGGAATGGAGACGTAGGCTACCCGGACGTCGATGGCGTGTGCAGATCTCCACTATTCGTGCTGACGGTAAGCGGAAGAGGTTGCCGTAACGGGAAGTGGCAAGCGGCTCGGTGACCCTGCTCGCTGAACTGGAGCATGGGTGGTTCCTCCTCTGCGCATCTTTCGGTGGCGCGCGGGCAGCGAGTGCGAAACCGGCAACCGGACGGTGGGTTCATCGCAGACGGCAGCTCGCCGCGCACCCCGGCGTTGTCCTTCTGCTGTTGACGTTCGGGGTCGGCGAGCGGGATCGTATCGATCAAGCCCCGTGTGTATGGGTGCGTCGGGGAGGTGTACACCTGCTCAGCTGGACCGATCTCGACGAGCTTGCCGAGGTACATCACGCCGATCGTGGTGGCCACGTAGCGTACTACGGACAGATCGTGCGAGATGAACACGTAGGTCAGCTGATGTTCGTTCTGCAGGTCTCGCATCAGGTTCAGGATTTGCGCTTGCACCGAAACGTCCAGTGCGGATACCGGCTCGTCGGCCACGATCAGTTTGGGGCGCAGGGCGAGCGCACGCGCGAGGCCGATGCGTTGACGCTGCCCGCCGGAGAATTCGTGGGGGTACTTGTGCAGCGCGGTGCGGGGCAGTCCGACCTCATCGAGTAGGTTGGCGATGGTCTTCTCTTGTTCAACGGCGGATCCGCGATGTTGGATGGCCAGCGGCTCGCGCAGGATCGAGCGCACTCGCATGCGAGGGTCCAGTGATGCGTAGGGATCCTGGAACATCAACTGGAAGTCCCGGCGGTATTTGCGAAGCTCGCGGTGGGACTTGCCGGTGATCTCGACACCGTTGAACGTGATCGACCCGGATGTCGGCGTGTCCGCGGCGACAAGCAACCTGCTGATGGTGCTCTTGCCGCAGCCTGATTCGCCGACGAGACCGAAGGTTTCTCCGGTGCGGACGGTGAACGACACGTCCGCCACCGCGCTGACCGCACCGATTTTCCTGTGCAGCACACCGTTCGAGGTGACCGGAAAGTCGCGCACCAGGTTGCATACTTCCAGTAGTGGGGTAGCTTCCCCAACGGCAGCGAGTGGAGTGTGTGGATTCGATGGCGCCTGTTCTTTCGCGCCGAGCGGATGGAAGCAGGCGAACGAGTGACCTTCATCGGTGAGTTCGGGTTCCTGTGCCCGACATTCTTCGGTGGCGTAGGCACAGCGCGCAGCGAACCGGCAACCCGGGGGAGGGTTCGAGAGGTCGGGAGGCAGGCCGGGAATGGCGTAAAGCCTGCGGCCGGCGTCCACATTCTCCGGCAGTGCACGGAACAGTGCTTCTGTGTAGGGATGTCGCGGGTTTTCGAACAGCTTCCGCGTCGAGCTGGTCTCCACGATCTTTCCCGCGTACATCACCGCGACCCGGTCGGTGTGGCCCGCGATGACGCCGAGGTCGTGCGTCACCAGGATCACCGCCATACCGAGGCGGGCGCGCAGATCGTCGATGAGTTCGAGTATCTGCTTCTGGATGGTTGCATCGAGCGCCGTCGTCGGTTCGTCGGCGATGAGCAGTTCCGGCTCGCACGCCAGTGCCATCGCGATCATTACGCGCTGGCGCATTCCGCCGGACAGCAGGTGCGGGTAGGAGTCCAACCGCTCCTCGGCGCGCGGCAGTCCGGCAAGGTCGAGCATCTCCGCGGCGCGCTCGCGAGCCTGAGCTCGGGTTACCCCGCGGTGCAGCAGAACGGTTTCCGAGACCTGATCGCCAATGGTCATGCACGGATTCAGCGACGTCATAGGGTCCTGGAAGATCATGCCGACGCGGTTGCCGCGGACCTTTCGCATACCGGCCTCGTCGAGCCTGGCGAGGTCTGTGTCGCCCAGCGTGATGGCGCCACGCGCAATGCGCCCGCCAGGCGGTAGCAGCCGCGTGATCGACAGTGCGGTCATGGTCTTCCCGCAACCGGACTCGCCGACGATGCCCAGACTTTCGCCTTTACCGACGCTTAAGGAGACACCGCTTACTGGGTGCGCGGTGCCCTTGCGCATCGCGATGTCCGTGTGCAGATCGTCAAGTGCCACCACCACCGAATTCACTGGGCTCATCTCTTCTGCAACCGAACTTCAAACGAATCACGTAATGCGTCACCGATGAGGTTGAACGCGACCACCACGACCACGATAGCCAGGCCTGGTGGGTAGATCAGCCACCAGTAGCCGTCATAGGTGTAGTTGATGCCGTTGGAGAGCATGTCCCCCCAGTTCGCGGCCGGCGGCGGTACGCCGAGGCCGAGGAAGCTCAGCGCGGCCACGGTCAAGATCGCGTCAGCCACCTGGAAGGTCGCGTTCACGACCACGATGCCGATGGCGTTGGGGGCGATGTGCCGGAGAACCGCGCGCCACGGGCCGCCACCCATCAACCGCACCGATGTCACGTAGTCCCTGGTGCGCAAGGTCAGTGCCTGACCACGTACCAATCTAGCCGGGCTGAGCCAGGAGACCAACGCGATCACCAGGATCAGCAGCCCGATGGTGGGCCGCACGATCGAAGCGAGGAACAGCAACAGGAACAGCGCAGGCACCGCGAGCAGCGCATCGACGATGCGCATCATCGTGGAGTCGAGGAAGCCACCCGCGTACCCGGAAACCGCGCCCCACAACGTGCCGAAGCCGGTGGCCAGCAGGGCGGCGGCGATTCCCACCTCGAGTGAGGACTGCCCGCCGACCATCAATCTGCCGAGCTGGTCGTAGCCGACCTCGTTGGTGCCCAAGGGATGCGCGCCGGACGGCGGCAGCGTGGCCTGGGACAGGTCGATATGTACCTGGTCGGTGTGATAGAGCAGCGGGCCGAGGTAACAGAACGCAATGAACAGCGCAACGGTACCGAGACCGACTACGGCGAGCTTGTTCTCCACGAAAGCCGACAGCGTCCGGGCGAACATACCGCGAGTCTTGGGTGCGCCGGCCAGCACCGCATCATCGGCGGGAATGGCGCTCATGTGAACCTCACTCGGGGATCGAGGATGGCGTAGGCCAGGTCGGCCAGCAGCGAACCGATCACCGTTGCGACACCGACGAGTACGGTGATGCCGAGCATGATCGGGTAGTCCTGCGTTTGTGCGGCGGTCCAGAAAAGCTGGCCCATACCGGGGAAGTTGAACACCGCCTCAGTGATCAGTGCACCGGAAAAGATCGCCGGCAGGGACAGTCCGAGCAGGGTGGCGACCGGGATCAGTGAATTGCGCAGCACGTGTCGGATCAACACGATCCGTTCGCTCGCGCCCTTTGCGCGAGCGGTGCGGACGTAGTCCTCGGTGAGGGTGTCGATCACCGAGGACCGCATATATCTGGAGAATTGCGCGATGGTCAGCAAGGCTAGGGTCGACACCGGCAGGATCAGCCCGCCGGGGTGGGCCAGGATCACCCCTAGTGAGGAGCTCTGTGGTGCTTCCGCGGGCAGAATCGGCAGGTAGACCGAGAAGACCACGATGAGTACCACGCCGAGAAAAAACGGTGGTGTCGCGTAGAAGACGAACGCCCAGAAGGTGATCGTGTAATCGACGACGTGGTTGCGTTTCACCGCTTGCAGGATGCCGAGCGGAATCGCCACGGCGAGCGCGAAGACGGTGGACAGAATCGTGAGGACAAGAGTCTTGGGGAGCCGCTCGCTGATCAGGGAAACGACCGACTGGTTGAATTTCACCGAGAAACCGAGGTTGCCGGTGACGAGCTGTGTGAGCCAATCCCAGTACTGGATCGGGAGTGGTCGGTCGTACCCCATCTGATGGGTGAAATTCGCGATCGCCATCGGTGTGGCGCGTGGCCCGAGTTGCGCGCGGGCTGGTCCGCCGGGTAGCAGGTGCAGCAGGATGAAAACGATCACTGTCACGAGTAGCACGACGACAACGGACTGCAGTAGTCGCCGACTGATGAATCCCGTCATCGAAGACCTGCCTCAGTGGTGGGATCGGCGATCATTTCACGTAGTACCAATCCTCCGGCGTAATATTCAGGTAGGGACTCTGCGGGGTGACTCCTTTGAGGTTGTTCGCGATTTCTGTTATCTCGTAGTCGAAATTCGGCTCCCAGATGACCGGTACGGTTTGTGAGCCGTACTGGGCGTAGGACTGCAAGGCCTCTGGTGAGTCGCTATGCTGGGTTGCGGCGATGAGCTGGTCCAGCTTCGGGTCGGAGAAACTACCCTGGTTGGATCCGGCACCGGTGCCGAAGATCTGTTCGCCGGTGGGGTAGAAGTCCGGAGCGAACACCCAGCCCGCACCCCAATTACCCATTTCCCAGCTACAGTCGGGCTTGCCGGCATCACAGGGGATGGCGGTGCTGATCACAGTGTTGAAAGGGGCTCCCCGCAGGTTGATTTTGATGCCGACCTTGGTGGCAGAGGATTGCAGCTGCTGCATCGACAGAGTGACCTGTGGCGTGCCGGAAGCGTACATCATCTGGAAATCAAGTTGCGCGCCGGCTTTCACTCCAGGGCCGCATTGGTTCGGACCGGTGCCGGGGTGCTCGCAGGTACCCACCCCGTCGCGCGGGGTGCTCCATCCGTGATCAGCCAGCAGTTTCTGGGCGCGATCAGGATCGTAGGTGAACGGATTGGGTTCGGTCTCGTCGCCTGCGTACGGGTTCGTCGGCGTCGTCGGTACCGGACCGTTGGTCGTCGCACCGTATCCATGCGTGGCCGCCTTGATGATCGATTTCTGGTCGACGAGAGATTCCAGAGCCTGTCGGAAATACTGCTGGCGGAAGATCGCGCCGACCTTCGGGTTGTGGTTGTTGAGCGGGAAGTAGTTGACGGCGAAGCTGTACCACTGGTCGAGCGTGTAGTTGTCTTCCAGCGGGTTGTGTCCCGTCTCCTGATCATCCGGCTTGGCCGGCGCGTTCTCCGGTGGTAGGTAGCCGACCTGAATGGAGTTACCGCCGGAGCGTAGTACGTTGTACTCGGCTGCATTGTCGGAGAACGGTGCCTCGTTGAACTGAGCGAGATGCGGCTTGTTCGGTCCCGAGTAGGATGTGTTGGGGATGAAACTGATGTTGCCGTCGGCGTTGAAGGACTTCAACCGCCAGGGACCGTCTACCACTTGCCACAGTGGATTCGTGGCGTAGCTGTTGATGCTCTTCGCCTGCTCGGCGAGGTATTCGTAGACGGAGGTGCAGTCGCCGGCAGAGTGTTCGCAGTCGCTGGTGCCGGTTGCGGTGCGGTCCCAGGCGTGTGGAAGCGGGGTGATCTGGGAGAGTTCGTTGTACACGAACCATTTCGCGCTGTAGCTCTTGTTCAGATGGAAGGTTACCTGGTTCGGTGAGTCCGCGATCACCGAGTCGATGTCGTCCGGGATCCCTCCCGGTACGTAGACGGCCCAGTTCTTCTTCTCCGCTTTCATCATGTTGATCCAGAAGACGATGCCGTCCGCTGTCACCTTCGTGTTGTCCGACCAGGTATAGTCGCGGAGCTTCACGATCGCGGTGCGGTTGTCGTCGGAGAAGGTTGGATAGTCGGCGAGACTTAGTCTGTCGTTGAGTACGGGTTGACCGTTGTCGCCGAACCAGTACAAGGGGCGGTACATGAGGTATTGCAGGTCTGACACCGTGGTAACGCTGAAGTATTCGGTCGGCATGAACGGGAAGATGTAGTTCGGAGTGGTGTTCGCCGGTTCGGCGAAGGTGGCGATCCCGCCTTCCACCGGCTGGCCGGTGTTCGGTGTCGTGTGACCAGCACATCCCACCATGATCAGCGCCGTAATCGCGATGAGAACCGCCCATGTCTGCCGTGGTGCGCGGGGGGAAACCCGCCTACGTGATGGCATCTCGCTTACCGCGCGCCAACGTCGCGTCCGGCTCTGAGCGCCTCCTGTGCCGCGCCGACGGGAACCTCCCTCGGCGAGGCAGAACGCAGTTCGCCCGCCCGAGTGGACTCCTCGCCGAGGGCACGTCGAAGGGTATCCATCGCACGATCATCGGCGAGCCGGTCCTTCAGGTAAAGGGCAGGAACGACCTCGCGGCCCGGGCGGGCGCAGCCCCCCACCAACAACCGTCCCGCGAGCTTGTGGTGGCCCTCAGCCGCGAACAGCGCCACCACATGGGAACGAGCCCCGATCTTGGCCAGGGCCGGGGACGGCTCCCGGAGCGGTTTCTTCGATGCTGGGCTGAGTTGTCGAGGTCAACGAGACCGACTCCCCGGCACAGGACAAGCCGCCGTTGATCCAGAGGATGCGGATCATGCCGCCGTCTTCTTGCGTGGTGGTAGCGCTGGAAGGACGCCCCCGAGCATCGGGGAAGGTCGGGCCGTCTGCGCCCCGTTGTCGCCTCATAAGAGTAGATTGCACCACTCGGCCTCAAGCTCTAGCGGTTTGCTCCGGGGCGCCCAACGTACTTGTCGCCGGTCGATCGCAATCGGCGCGTCGCTGCGTTGAGCACAGGTGCGCCGTAACTGGGTTGCTGAAATGAGCCCGATACTCCAATCCTGGGAGTCCCAGCGCACGCAGCCGCTTGGATCCGTCGAGGGAACTCATGCCAGCCCATCACGTCAACGATTCTGAAAATAAACCAGCGTAACGCCGAAACGGTTCATGACATGCGAACGACACGCCGGTGGGAAGCCTCCCTAGGTGCACGTATCAGTGCGTGCAGCCGATGGTGCCATCGTGGTCGGGCTCACGATGATCCAGACACACCACTCGGGCTGTTGGGTCGTTCTTGAGTCCAGACGACGTGGCGGAAGGATGAGTGTGGCAGGAGTAGGTGGATCAAAGGATCGGCGGCAGGGTTCGCCTGAGTACCTGTCGGGACGGGCGCTGGCCGTGTTTGCAGTGCTCATTTCGTGCACCGCGGTGGTATTCACCCCAGCGGCCCACGGCCAGGTGCCGGTGCGGCCGGCCGGCTGGGCGCAGTCAGCGGGATCGACGCTACCGATCGTGTCACCCCAGGTCGAGACGCAGCCGAGCGACGGAGCCACCGAGGTCACCCCGACTGCCCCCGTGCGGGTCTCGGTCCGGAATGGCGTGCTCAACTCGGTGTCGCTGACCGATCTTGACGGCAAGGCGGTGGCCGGGCGGCTCTCACCGGACAGGTCGAGCTGGATGACCACCGAACCCCTGGGCTACGCCAAAACCTACACCTGGTCGGGTACCGCGACAGGAATCGACCGTTTTCCCCGCTCGATCACTGGCTCATTCCGGACGGTCCTGCCCGAGCGCCTGATCGGCGGGCAGCTCAATGTCGCCGACAATGCCACCTACGGCATCGCCATGCCGATCGCGCTGACCTTCAGCTCCCAAGTCATGGACAAGGCGGCCGTGCAAAAAGCCCTGTCGGTGCAGATGTCGGTGCCGACCGAGGGATCGTGGGCATGGCTGGATGACACCACGGTGCACTGGCGCCCTAAGACTTATTTCGCCCCCAATACCCGGGTCAGCGTGACCGCGAGACTCTACGGGCTGGCCATGGGCGCCGGTGCGTTCGGCCGCGAGGATATCGCCTCTACCTTCACCATCGGCCGCTCCTACGTGCTGCGCGGCGATACCCGCACGCACCGGTTGGTAGCCTACTCCAATGGAGTCGAGGTTGCTGATTATCCGGCCAGTTATGGGTTGGACTCCGACCCTGGCCGAGTGACTCACAGTGGCACCCACGTGGTGATGAGCAAGCATCCGACATTCTACATGAGTAACCCGAGATATCATTACAAGAATGTCGAAGCGCGGTGGGCGCTCCGGATCTCCAACAATGGTGAGTTTATCCACTCGGCGCCGTGGTCGGTTACCCAGCAGGGCAGGACCAACGTCTCCCATGGTTGTGTCAACCTCTCCCCGGCCAACGCAGCGGCGCTCTTCGACGTGATCCTACCCGGGGACCCGGTCGAGATTATTGGTTCCTCACGGCAGCTGGGGCCCAGGGACGGCGACTTTTATGACTGGACCATTCCCTGGGCGGAATGGACAGCCGACTCCGCCCTGCGCAGCTAGAGCGACCGCGAGGACTAGCCGTCGGCTCATCGACGCTCACGCCTGCGGCGCGTTGCCCGCCACGCGCAAGGCCGCGATCACTCGGCCTACCCGCGGATCGCGCTGCAGCTCCTCCAGGGTCACCGGCAGCGGCAGCCGCCAGTTCGGGTACTGGTCGATGGTGCCCGGCAGGTTGGGTTGGTGTGTCTCGCCCACCATGTCGTAGGGCGAGACCAGCAGCAGCCGGCACGGCGTGCGAGCCAGCAAGGCGTGCATCGCGACCACGATCTCGTCTTCGTTGTCGAGGTCCATCGGGTCCACGGCGCCCAGCAGACCCTCGGCGCGCAGCAGGCTGATGAGTTCCGCGCGTTCGGTGCCTGCCTGGACCCATTCCGCGGCTTCGTCATTGAGCAGGCCCAGCGCGGCGCGCGCCCGCACGTGTTCACCGCGCAGGAAGCCGGCTGCGGTGGGCAGATCGTGGGTGGAGATGCTGGCTGCGGCGCGCGGCGGCCAGTGTTGCGGGGCCAGCAGCGGCTGGCCGGGAGCGGCCTCGTCGCGGGCGAACCACAACACAGCGCTGCCCAGCATCCGCTGCGCAGCCAAGGTGTCGGTGACCTCCGGTTCCACGGTGCCCAGGTCCTCGCCGATCACTACCGCGCCGGCCCGGTGTGCCTCCAACGCCAGCGCGGCGAGCATCGCTTCAGCGTCGTAGTGCACATAGGTGCCCTGGTCCGGGGACGCCCCCGGGGGCACCCACCACAGCCGCCACAGTCCGGCTACATGGTCGATGCGCAGCCCATCGGCATGCGCGAGCACGGCGCGCAGCATGTCCCGGTATGCGGCGTACCCCGTGGCAGCCAGCCGATCCGGACGCCACGGGGGCAGCCCCCAGTCCTGTCCCTGCTGGTTGAACGTGTCGGGCGGAGCCCCAACGGTCGACCCGATGGCGAGCACGTCCTGCAACGCCCAGGCGTCGGCGCCCTCGGGGTCCACTCCGACGGCGAGGTCGTGCACCATCCCGATGGCCATCCCGCGGGCGGCCGCCTTCGCGGCGGCCAGCTGCTCCGCACACTGCTGTTGCACCCAGGCGTGAAACGCCACCCGCCGCGGGTCCGCGCTCGCCGTCGCCGGGTGCCGCAGCTCGCTGGGCCAGCGCGACCAGCGCGGTCCGTGCCGCTCGGCGAGCGCGCAGAACGTCGCGAAGTCGCGCAACCCGTCTGACGTCACCGGGCCTGGGGCGCCCTCGGCCCGCCAGAGCAGCTCCAAGGCGGCCCGCTTGGTCCGCCAGACGGCGTCGTAGTCGATCCGCTCGCCTCCCGATCCGGCCCGCAGGGCGTCCACCTCGGCTCGTAGTGCCGGATTCCCGCGGTGATAGGCGCCGATGTCGGTGATCCGCACGGAGAGCGGGTTGACGAAACGGCGGCTGGACGGGCTGTACGGCGAGGGCTGCACCGGGAAGGTCGGAGCCACCGCGTGCAGCGGGTTGACCAGCACGGCACCAGCGTGATGCTCGGTGATCGTCCAGGCGACGAACTCCCGCAGGTCGGCGAGGTCCCCGATGCCCCACGAGCCAGCCGAGTGCAGAGCGTAGAGCTGCAGCATCCAGCCCCAGCTGCGCGGCGGCTCCGGCAGTGGCGGCGGTGCCACCAGCACAGTGGTGTGTCGATCGCCGCTGATCAGCGAGTACCAGCCGGGCGCAAGATCGGTCGGGAGCGCATCCCTGACCGGTATCTCGGTGCCATGCTCATCGATGAGCACGCCGGGATCGCGAATCGCTCGGCGCTGTCCCTGGCGCAGCACCACGGTGCCCGGCATCCCGGGTTGTCGAGCTGCGGCCAGCGCGTCCTGGACCTGCGCCGGGGTGTCGGCGCTGACGCCCAGCAGCCCGAGAACCCGGCGCACCACGTCGGGGTCGACGTCGACCCGCCGACGCTGTGCGTCCCGGTACCAGGTCGCGACGCCATGGGCAGCGGCAAGCGTCTCCAGGGCGGTGTCCATGCCGGCCATGCTGCCAGCCCGCCCTCATCCGGCAGATTCGTGGTTCTCACTGGTCACTCGGTCCGGTAACGCCTCGCCGCAGGGGCCGATTAAGCCGCGACGAGGGTAGAGACCGCACCACGAAGGGGTGATACAACGATGGCTGCTGTTGACCGCAGTCTCGTTGCGCGGTGGGTCAATTGCGCTGAGCGGGCGGCGCATAACGTCGGGTGTGTGTGCCCGTTACCAGGGAATATCGACTGGTGACAGGGGGTTGGAGACGATTTACCTCTCCCATCCTCCGATCGACCGCTGGTCGCTGACAGGATTGCCCAAGTGGCGATTCTACACCAAAGCGACTACACTACACCCGAGTGAGTTAATTAGACTTTCACTATAGGTTACCGTTTGACCAGGAATGACGAGTAGTTGGAGGTGACGATGATCCCCGTCTGCACCATTGCTCCCGCGCTTGCGGGCTTGCCCGGCGGTGTTGAGATCGGCCAGTACGGCCCAGGACGGTACGGCCCAGGACGGTACGGCCCAGGACGGTACGGCCCAGAGGTCGGCTGAGTTCCTCGGCCAACCCGCCCAACCCATCGAACGGTAGGCGCTGATCGGGGGCTGTGAGTGGGGAAGGGTGCGGCTTTTGAGCCGCGGCTGGAGGCTCGTGTGCATGCGAGATGGCGTCCGCCGGGCGCATTGTTATCCCGCGGGCGAGCCGCCGCGCCCGGCGTCTTCGTCGGCGTCCTCGCGCTGACCGCCGGAGCGGTCGGGGTTGCCGTAGTGGGCACCACGGCCGTCCAGCCAGGTCTTGGCACGCTGCTCGGTGGCCTCGGGCTGGCGGCGGCGTTCGGGATTGCGCGGGCGCTGGCGATCGAGGTCGAGATCCGTCGCGACACGGTTCGTATCACTCCCACCGAGATACCGTTGATCTTCGGCTTGCTGTACCTGCCTGGTTCGGTCGTGTTGGCCGCTTATGTCGGTGTTGTCGTCATCGCCCGGCTGCTGCGCCGTGATACCTGGCCCAAGCTGCTTTTCAACGCTTCTTATGCGACCCTCACCGTCGCCTGTACCGACTTGCTGGCCCGCTTGGTGTTCGAGCCGACCTGGCCGGAGCTGCCACGATGGATCGCGGTGCTCGCCGGGTTTGTCATCGCACATGCCATCACCTCGCCACTGACCTGGGTGTTCATCGTGCTGCTGGATCGCAGACGCCCCGGCGAGAGTGCGCACCCGGTGGTGCACGTTTATCTCACCGGTCTGTTCAATGCCGCACTTGGGCTCACTGCTGCGGAACTGGTACGGATGGTGCCGTGGGGCACCGTGTTGGTGGGCCTGCTGGCGGTGACGGTGGTCGCGGTGTACCGCGCCTACTACGGGCTGCTGCGCGACCACCGTGACCTCGGTGTGCTCAACGACCTCAGCCTGCGGGTGGCCGCGGTCGGACGAGGGGGGGTCGGCCGCAGCGACGACGACCAGCCGGACATGCTCGAGCTGGACGAGGCTGCCTGGGCTGCCGCCATGGAGGTGGCCCGCGAACAGCTCAACGCCACTCGCGTCGTACTGCACCGGATACCCGCCCAAGGCGGGCTGCACACCGTGGTAGCGGGTTTGCCGGTACCACGGTCGCTGTCGCAATCCGACGTCACCGCCGTCTTGCCGGCCGACCCGTCAGACGGGGCGGGGCAGGCGCTTCGTCTGACGGACAGCAGCTCGGACCCGGCCATCGTCGCTGCCCTGAGTGCCAGAGCGGCGTCCGAGATGCTTGTGGCGTCGCTCTGGGGCGCCCACCAGCTCCTCGGTGTCATCGAGGTGCATGACCGGTACAGCCGGCTACGCGGCTTCGGGAAAGCCGATGTACGGCTGGTTGAAACGTTGGCCAGTCACCTCACCACCGCACTGGACAACTGCCGGTTACTTGCTCAGCTGCGGCATGACGCCTACCACGACAGTCTCACCAACCTGCGTAGTCGGCTCGGTTTTCGAGCGGCCGCGACCGAGGTGCTGGGCCGAGATCTGATGCCGTGCGCCGTGATCGTCATCGAACTAGGCCTCATGTCCTCGGTCAACGACGCGCTAGGTCATGTCTGGGGTGATCAAGTGGTCCTCGGCGCGGGGGAGCGGCTTCGCGGCATCCTGCCAGACCAGGCGTTCACCGCCCGGCTTGAGGGGGATACCTTTGCCGCGCTGCTGGTCGACGTCAGCTCTCAGCGGGCGTTGCAAGTGGCTGAGCAGGTGCATGCAGCGCTGAGCGAGCCCTACCGGGTCGACAAGCTTGCCGTGGAGTGCAGTGCAGTGGTCGGCGTGGCGCTGACCGAGATCGAACCCACCCGGGATGCGGAGACCCTGTTGCAGCGGGCTGACGTGGCATTGCGCGCGGCACGCAGCAGCGACGAGACGGTCCGCAGCTACCTGCCCAGCATGGGCCAAGTCCTGCTGCGCCGGTTCCAGCTGGTCACCCAGTTCCGGCAGGCGCTGGATACCGGGCAGGTCGATGTGCACTTCCAGCCTCAGCTGGCCCTGTCCACCCGTCGAGTGATCGGTGTGGAGGCGCTGGTGCGCTGGCATCATCCGGAATTCGGGATGGTCGACCCGGCGGAGTTCGTCACCCTCGTCGAGACCACTGGTCTGATCGACCCGCTCACCGACTACGTGCTCGACCGCTCTCTCGCGCAGTGCCGTACCTGGCTGGACCGTGGACTGTCACTGTCGGTCGCAGTGAACCTCTCGGTGCGCAACCTGGCCGACAGCGAGTTCCCCCGCCGGGTGACCGACGTGCTGACGCGACACCGGGTGCCCGCCGCGCTCTTGGGATTCGAGCTCACCGAGTCGGCGGTGATGAGTGATCCGGAGCGCATGTTGCCGGTGCTGCGCGAGCTGCACGAACTGGGCGTCCGCATCGCAGTGGATGATTTCGGTACCGGATACTCGTCGCTGGCCTACCTGCGGCGGCTTCCGGTCGACGAAGTCAAGATCGACAAGAGTTTCGTCCTGGGACTGGCGAGCGACCTCGGCGATCTCGCGGTGGTCCGCGCCATCATCGAACTCGGTCACTCGCTGGGGTTGATCGTCGTGGCCGAGGGCGTCGAACAGGATGCCACCCGCGACCAGCTGGTCGAGATGGGCTGCGACGTCGCACAGGGTTATCTGATCTCACGCCCGCTTGGACCAGACCGGTTCGACGCCTGGTTGTTCGCTCGGACCGTCCGCGCCTCCGGAGTGCGCGACGAGACCGTGCTCACGCTGGTCCGGTAGGCGCTGCATCGCCGGTAAGCGCTGGCCCGGGACCATGACGGGGGTCCGGACCGCCCCGAGACTGCTGTGGACCGAGGTTGTGTAGGATCGCTGGTGCTCGCAGTATTCGACCACGCCCCAATAGCTCAGACGGCAGAGCGTCTCCATGGTAAGGAGAAGGTCTACGGTTCGATTCCGTATTGGGGCTCGTGGGAGGGGGTTACTCGCCGAAGGAGGCGTGGTCTCCCTACGGCGGTGTAGCTCAGTCGGAAGAGCAAGCGGCTCATAATCGCTGTGTCGCCGGTTCGAGTCCGGCCACCGCTACCATCGATCTAGCGCGTCACGCGCTGGCCCGCACTACAACTGTTGACAGCTTCGGCGAGAGAGAGGCACCCGTGGCCGCCACTGATGTCCGGCCCAAGATCACGCTGGCGTGCGAGGAGTGCAAGCACCGCAATTACATCACCAAGAAGAACCGGCGCAACGATCCTGACCGGCTGACGATCCGCAAGTACTGCCCGAACTGCAACAAGCACCGGGCGCACCGCGAGACCCGCTGAGCACTCTGGGGCTGGTAGTCACTTAGGTAGGCTGCGCTGATGGCACTGGACGCCTCATTCGTCGGGCGGTGCTATCCCGCTGCGGGTACCTACCAGGTGGAGCGCGAGAAGATCCGGGAGTTCGCCGAGGCGATCGGTGACGACGACGCGATCTACCGGGATCCCCGAGTCGCCCGCACCTGCGGCTACTCGGATGTGATCGCACCACCCACCTTTGCGATCACCCTGTCTCTGCGAGCACAGCAAGCGCTGATCTGCGATCCAGCGCTTGGCCTGGACTACAGCCGGATGGTCCACGGCAACCAGTCGTTCACCCACCACAGACCGATTCGAGCCGGCGATGTGCTGGCCGCGACGCTGCATGTCGACGGCATCCGCGCCATGGGGGGCAACGACATGCTCACCGTGCGTTGTGAGATCACTGACAGCGACGGTGAGCCGGTGACCACTGCACGGGCCATGCTGGTGATCCGACAGGGTGATCCGTGAGTCGGCGCCTCCGCACCGAGGTTGCCGAGGGTGACGAGCTGCCAGGACTGCAGGTCCGAGTCACCCGGGCTGGACTGATCCGGTATGCCGGGGCGTCCGGCGACTTCAACCCGATCCACTGGAGCGAGCGCGCCGCTCGAGAAGTCGGGCTACCCGGCATTATCGCGCACGGGATGTTGACGATGGCGCTGGCCGGTCGGCTGGTGACGATGTGGGCCGGTGACCCGGGCGCCGTGGTGGAGTGCGCGGTGCGTTTCACCCGCCCAGTGGTGGTGCCTGATGGTGCCGAAGGGACGCTCGTAGAACTGTCCGGCAAGGTGGCGAAGCGCCGCGACGACGGTACGGTCGTCGTCGCTATCACTGCTCACGCCGCCGGCCAGCGTGTACTCGGGCAGGCCACCGCCACAGTCGCACTGGCCTGAACTGCCCGGGGCAGTGGGAGTGCGCCGGCTCGGATGGCCTACACTGTGATGCCTGGGTTCCAGCTGATCTCTCCTGCCCGGTGGTCACCGTGGCCTGGGCTATCATGTGGTGCCCACGGTGCAGATGTCTCCCAGGAGATGTCCGGTAAAGGGGTGTAGCTCAACTGGTAGAGCAGCGGTCTCCAAAACCGCAGGTTGCAGGTTCAAGTCCTGTCGCCCCTGCGTCGAACTCAACGAACAGCGTTGAACTCAGCCAATAGCGTTGAACTCAACCGGCGACAACCCAACCGCCGGATGACCCGGCGAAGCGGAGGATCAGCAGCGTGAGCGACGATCGCGCCCGCGAGACGGAGGACCGGCTGGAAGACGTCGAGGCAGCGCTCGACGCCCCGGAGCCTGCCGCCACCGTGCGCCGGGCCCGGTCCGCCGGCCGACCCGCCCAGGCGCAGCGGTCGTCTGAGATCGCGGGCAAGGATCATCCAACCAGGGCTCGTGGCGCTACCGAGACCAAGGTGGCTGCACCGGCCCGGCTGATTCGATTTCTCCGTGAGGTCGTCTCCGAGCTCAGCAAGGTCATCTGGCCAAGTCGTCGTGAGCTGGTGGTCTACACCGCGGTCGTGCTGGTCTTCGTCAGCTTCATGGTGGCGTTCGTGTCATTGCTCGACATGGGTCTGGGCAGGGCCGTGCTGACCGTGTTCGGCTGATGCCGGGTACCCGGGCGCCGGTTGACCACCAGGGCAAGGCGAGAAAAAGAAAGCGAGACCGACTGTGACTTCCCCCGAAGGGACCTACCCCGAAGGGACCTACCCCGAAGGGACCCACCCCGAAGGGACCCACCCCGAAGGGACCCACCCCGAAGGGACCCACCCCGAAGGGACCCACCCCGAAGGGACCCACCCCGAAGGGACCCACCCCGAAGGGACCCACCCCGAAGGGACCCACCCCGAAGGGACCCACCCCGAAGGGACCCACCCCGAAGGGACCCACCCCGAAGGGACCCACCCCGAAGGGACCCACCCCGAAGGGATTTCCGCCGAAGACGGGCAGGAGCTGACGGGGCTCTCCGATGCCGATACACCGGAGATCGATACCTCCGAGATCACCGAAACCATCGATGGAACCGACCAGGACGCGGAAGCGATCGAGCTTGAGTCGTCGGAGCCTGCCGACCCGCTCGACGAGCTCCGGTCTGCGCTGGCTGCTGCTCCCGGCCAGTGGTACGTCGTGCACTCTTACGCCGGCTACGAGAACAAGGTGAAGGCGAACCTGGAGACTCGGATCCAGACCTTGGACGTGGAGGATTTCATCTTCCAGGTGGAAGTGCCCACCGAAGAGGTCACCGAGATCAAGAACGGTCAGCGTAAGCAGGTGCAGCGCAAGGTGCTGCCCGGCTACATCCTGGTCCGGATGGACCTCAACGACGCTTCGTGGAGCGCTGTGCGTAACACACCGGGGGTCACCGGATTCGTCGGTGCCACCTCGCGGCCCTCGCCGCTGACCCTGGACGAGGTGCTGAAGTTCCTGGCTCCGCGAGTAGAGCAGCCGAAGGTGGCGGTCGCAGCCGGCAAGCATGCGGGAGGCATCGGTGGCGCCAAGCCCTCAATCGAGGTCGACTTCGAGGTGGGTGAGTCGGTCACCGTCATGGACGGTCCGTTCGCCACGTTACCGGCGACGATCAACGAGGTGAACGTCGACGCGCAGAAACTGAAGGTGCTGGTGTCGATCTTCGGTCGCGAGACTCCGGTCGAGCTCTCATTCACCCAGGTTGCCAAGATCTGACCGGCGCAGTGCCGGCTGACATTCACCAGGTGCGAGGAAGGAACCATGCCCCCCAAGAAACGCAAGAGGCTCGCGGCCACTGTGAAGCTCGCACTCGAGGCCGGTACCGCGAACCCGGCTTCGGTCGGGCAGGCCCTGGGTCCGCACGGTCTGAACATCATGGAGTTCTGCAAGGCCTACAACGCAGCCACGCAGAACAACCGTGGCGAGGTGGTACCTGCGGTGATCTCGGTCTACGAGGATCGCTCGTTCGACTTCGTGCTCAAGACCCCGCCTGCCTCGGTGCTGCTGCTCAAGGCGGCCGGAGTGGCCAAGGGATCGGCGGAGCCGCACAAGACCAAGGTCGCCAAGATCGGCCGTGACCAGGTCCGGGCAATCGCTGAGCGCAAACGCGAGGACCTCAACGCCAACGACATCGACGCCGCGATCAAGATCATTGCCGGCACTGCTCGATCGATCGGCATCACCGTGGTCGACTAGGGCGGAGCTTGAGCTGGAGTACGTCCTATGCAGTACCCCGTACGCGTGGGAGGGTCAGGCGCTGATCCGCACCACGACTGATCCCTGACGAAGGACAGTGACATGAAGCGCAGCAAGGCTTATCGCCAAGCCGCCGAGAAGGTTGATCGCAGCCGGTTCTACAGCCCACTGGAGGCTGCGGCGCTGGCTAAGGAGACGTCCCCGAGCAAGATGGACGCCACCGTCGAGGTGGCCATGCAACTGGGCGTTGACCCCCGCAAAGCCGACCAGATGGTTCGCGGCACGGTGAGCCTGCCGCACGGCACCGGCAAGACCGTCCGCGTCATCGTCTTCGCCACCGGCGACCGGGCTGCCGAGGCGATGGCCGCCGGTGCTGACGCGGTCGGTTCTGAGGATCTGATCGAGCGCATCCAGGGCGGCTGGCTGGATTTCGACGCTGCCATCGCGGCGCCGGACCAGATGGCCAAGGTCGGTCGGATCGCCAGGATCCTCGGTCCCCGAGGGCTGATGCCCAACCCGAAGACCGGCACCGTCACCCCCGACGTCGCCAAGGCCATCGTGGACATCAAGGGCGGCAAGATTAACTTCCGGGTGGACAAGCAGGCGAATCTCCACTTGATCATCGGCAAGGTATCGTTCGACACCGACAAGCTGGTGGAGAACTATGCCGCCGCGCTCGACGAGGTGCTGCGGAGCAAGCCGTCGACCGCTAAGGGCCGTTACCTGAGAAAAGTCAACTTCTCCACCACTATGGGCCCTGGTATCCCGGTTGACTCGAACCGCACCCGCAACCTCCTGACTGACGAGCCCACCACCCCCTGAACCGTCTGTCGGGCGTCGCACGTGGTGATCACCGCGGGAACGTTTGGTCTCGCGCTGGCCGAACTAGACGCAGTTTGGTGTGGAAGGTGGGGTTGACCTAGGCTGACTGCGTTCCACCGAAGACCGCTGGTTTCCGTTCCATTGGTACGGACGAAGGTTCCGCGACTGCGGGCGGCCCGCGCAGGAGGACGTGGTTGTGCCGTCACGCTGCGCCGTCGCGCGCCGCCTGGCTACGCCCCGTGCCTGCTGCGCCGGGGCGTTCGTCATTTTCGGGCCCGGGTACGGGTGCTCCGCCCGGCCCACGCCGACCAGCTGATTCACCACCCGATGCCCTCACCGCCGGTTGAGCCGGCAACCCTATGGAGGAGGCGATCCATGGCTAGACCGGACAAGGTCGAAGCCGTTGCCGATATCGCGGACCAATTCCGCAGTGCCACGGCTGCGGTCGTGACCGAGTACCGCGGCCTGTCCATGATGCAATTGACCACGCTGCGTCGTTCCCTCGGTACCGACACCACTTACCGGGTCGCCAAGAACACCCTGGTTTCGCGCGCCGCGCGGGACGCCGGTGTGGAAGGTCTCGATGAGCTGTTCATCGGCCCGACCGCGATCGCGTTCGTGCACGGTGAACCGGTGCTGGCAGCCAAGGCGTTGCGTGATTTCGCCCGGGCGCACAACGCGCTGGTGATCAAGGGTGGCTACCTGGACGGCCGTGCGCTCAGCGTTGCCGAGGTCAGTCAGATCGCCGACCTGGAGTCTCGCGACGTGCTGCTGGCCAAGCTGGCCGGAGCGATGAAGGCCAACCTCTCGAATGCGGCCAGGCTGTTTGCCGAGCCGGCCTCGCAGATCGCCCGGTTGGCTGCGGCTCTGCGGGATAAACAGCAAGAGCAGCAGGCCGCCGAGGACTGACCGCCGGTATCACTGACGACACAAGACGACACAAGATCACAGAAGGAGAGCTGCCATCATGGCCAAGATGAGCACGGACGACCTGCTTGATGCGTTCAAGGATATGACGCTGCTCGAGCTGAGCGATTTCGTGAAGAAGTTCGAGGAGACTTTCGAGGTCAGCGCCGCGGCGCCGGTCGCGCTGGCGGCCGGTCCAGCTGCGGGAGCAGCCGAAGCCCCGGTCGCCGAGGAGAAGGACGAGTTCAACGTCGTCCTCGAGGCCATCGGCGAGAAGAAGATCCAGGTCATCAAGGTGGTCCGGGAGGTCGTCTCCGGGCTGGGCCTCAAGGAGGCGAAAGACCTTGTCGAGAGCGCCCCGAAGCCGCTGCTGGAGGGTGTGCCGAAGGACCAGGCCGAGGCGGCCAAGGCGAAGTTGGAGGAAGCCGGCGCCAAGGTCAGCTTGACCTGACACCGCCCGTCAACGGCATTCACCGGGTTCAGCGGGGTTATTCCACCTGCGGTGACCTCGCTGCGCCCGGTGAATGCGTGACGGGCCGCAGGTGCTGGTCGAGCCAGGAGACCAAGTCTGTGAGGATCGCCTCGCGCTCGGGCTCGTTGAACACTTCGTGGTAGAGGCCCTGGTATCGGCGCAGAGTCCTGTCCGGCGAGGACACTGCGTCGTGCACCATCGTCGAGCCGGTGAGAGCGCATATCCGATCGTCGGTGCCGTGCAAGAGCAGCAGCGGCACGGACAGCCGCGGCAGTCGAGCGGGCAGGCTCTCCATCGTCACCAGAATCTCGGCACCGGTCCGAGCTTTGATCTTGCCGTGGTCCACCAGCGGATCCTCCCGGTAGGCGCGGACCACCTCCGGGTCCCGACTGATCTTCTGATCGGCGTTGATGGCGGCCACCCGCAGATCGGGGACCAGTGCCGAGAGCATCCCGACCAAGCGTCTCTGCAACGCCGAACCGACCGTCACCTCCACCGCCGGTCCGGACACGACCAGGCCGTCGAGGGCAACGCCCGACTCGGTGGTCCATGGTTCGGTAGCCCAGTGCAGCGCGATCAGGCCGCCGAGCGAGTGACCGACCATGAACATCGGCAGGCCGGCATGGCGCGCGACGGCGAACTGCACGAAGGAAGTCAGGTCGTTCACAATCAACGCCATCCGCTCGATGTTGGCTCGCCGCCCGTCGGATCGCCCATGACCGCGATGGTCTGCGGCATAGACCGCGAAGCCGGCCGCGGCCAACCGGAAGCCGACATGTGCGTAGCGCGCCGAGTGCTCATGGACACCATGCACGATGACGACGATCCCCCGGGCCGCGTCCGCAGGCAGCCAGGCCTGCCAGTACGCGGATTGTCCGGACGCGATCTCCCGGCGCCCTTCGTCATGTCTGATGCTCACGGACTGCCTCCTCGGCGCGCGCGACCGCCGTCGCGGGTGACCCTAGACTTCCGCGGCCACCATCATGCCTCCCTCTCGACCCTGGATGACCATGACCAGCATCGCCGCTAAGCGCAACTTCCTGAGACGCATGGCTCCGGGGCGGGACTTCCCTGGTGGTCCGCTACGGACGGCGACCCTGACGGTCGCCGTGGTCGCCGTGGTGGCCTTCGCTGCTGCGGGCTGGTTCGGGGTGTCCTGGTACCGGGCTGCGCACGACGAGACCCTCGCCCTGGGTATGGACCGAGACGCCGTGTTGCGGGATGCGCAACTGGCCACGCTCACCCTCAATACGCTCGACTATCGGCGGGTGCAGGACGGGTTGACCTTGTGGGAGCAGTCCGCGGCTGGATCGCTGCTCACTCAGTTGAAAGCAAACCGGGCCACCTATGCGAAGGCCATCACCGACTCGACCACGATCAGCACCGCGAAGGTTCTCGACGCTGCGGTCGCCTCTCTCGACGAGCGCTCCGGCACCGCGCAGGTGTTCGTCGGGGTGGACGTCACGTCGCAATCCGACCAGGGTGACCCCAGCTGCGTGCACCGGCGCGCCCGACTTGACATGATCCGTGCCGGCAATGCTTGGAAGGCCGGCGGATTGGATCCGGTCGGCGACGCGTACTCCGAGCCTGGACCGTGTCCACCGGCGTCGTCCCCGAAATAGGCCCCGAAAGAGGAGAGAGCCGAAGATGACCACCCCGGTCCCGCCACAGCCTGCCCCCACCGAGGAGGTGGCGAAGCCACCTCGACGTCTGACCGGGGTGGCTAAGCTGGTCGGATTGGGGGCTGCGGTGGTGATCGCGCTGGGTCTCGCGGCGTGGTTCCGAGGCGAGGCCAACCAGCTGGCCGGATCTGCGGCGGCGAGCAACCAGGCGCTGGTCGATGCCAGTGCCACTGCCCAGGTCTCTGGGCAGGTACGCGAAGCTGTGCAACGCGTCTTCTCCTATGACTTCGCCCGGTTGGATGACAACGAACGAGTCGCTTCCGGGGTCATTACCGGATCGTTCGTCGACAGCTTTCATCAACAGTTCGCCCGAGTGCGCGAGCTGGCGCCCCCTCAGCAGGCCGTGGTGGTAGCGAGCGTGCCTGCCCTGGCCGTCAAGGTGCTCGACGGTGACCGGGCGATCGTGGTGGTGTTTCTCGACCAACAGGCCCACCAGGGCGGTCAGGCCAAGCCGCTGCTGGCCGCCGGTCGGCTCAGCGTCACTGCGCAGCAGGTCAACGGCAACTGGAAGATCGCCGACGTGGAGCCGTTCTGACCGTCGGGCCGCGGGAATGCGCCAACCCGATCGTCCCGTGGCACCGGGGAAGGGGACCCGGAGCGTATCCCCGGCAGGGCCCGCGCCGCCGAGAGAGCGACCCCTGCCCTGCCTCGATCAGCCCCGCCGATCAGCTTTCTCGCCGCTGATCGTGCACATCCGACCACTGATCGGACGATGCACTCTTGACGGGGAGCGTCTCGCAGGTCACTCTAAGACCACGCTCGCGCCGACTTGAGTTCGGCGCTGGACAGTCGCCGTCTTAGCGGCTAGACTGCTTCTTTGCGCTGCCCTTATCTACACTTCCCTGCGTGCGGGGGCCCAACGTTGGGGTCCGTGCACGCAGGGTATCTCGGGCTGTGTCAAGGGTAAACATACTGAGGCGACAATCTCAGTGGTAACAGTCGCAAACGCACAGTAGCTCCCACAACGACGACAGTATCCCCAACATCCCCACCAACCACCCCACCAACCACCAACTACATCGCCAACTGCACCAACACAGCGCCGGTTGTGTGGTCTGAGGAGACCATGCGGTCCGTGCGCTCGGCAGCGTTAGTGTTCGGAAGGACGCAATCTTGGCAGTCTCCCGCCCGACCAAGACCTCTGCTGCGAACCACTCCGTACCCCGCCTCCCGGGAGCTCCGGCTCGGCCGTCTTTCGCGAAGATCCGCGAGCCGCTCGCGGTGCCCGATCTACTGGACTTGCAGCTCCAATCGTTCGAGTGGCTGGTGGGTGCCGACGAGTGGTTCAAGCGCCGCATCGAGGCCGGTGACGAGCAGCCCATCGGCGGTCTCGCGGAGGTGCTCGAGGAGATCTCTCCGATCGAGGACTTCTCCGGCTCGATGTCCCTGTCTTTCTCCGACCCTCGTTTCGACGAGGTCAAGGCCTCCGTCGAGGAGTGCCGGGACAAGGACATGACGTACGCGGCACCCCTGTTCGTCACAGCCGAGTTCACCAACAACAACACCGGCGAGATCAAGTCGCAGACGGTGTTCATGGGTGACTTCCCGATGATGACCAACAAGGGCACCTTCATCATCAACGGCACCGAACGGGTCGTGGTCTCCCAGCTCGTTCGTTCCCCCGGCGTGTACTTCGACCACGCGGTCGACAAGACCACCGACAAGGACGTCTACAGCGTCAAGATCATTCCCAGTCGCGGTGCCTGGCTGGAGTTCGACGTCGACAAGCGCGACACGGTAGGCGTGCGGATCGACCGCAAGCGCCGCCAGCCGGTGACCGTGTTGCTCAAGGCTCTGGGCTGGACGACCGAGCGGATCGCTGCACGTTTCACGCACTCCGAGACGCTGCTCGCCACCCTGGAGAAGGACCACACAGGCGGTCCGGACGAGGCGCTGCTGGACATCTACCGCAAGCTGCGCCCGGGCGAGCCACCCACCAAGGAGAGCGCGCAGGCACTGCTGGAGAACCTCTTCTTCAAGGTCAAGCGTTACGACCTGGCCAAGGTCGGTCGCTACAAGGCCAACAAGAAACTGGGTCTCGGCCTGCCGTATCGCAACGGGGTGCTCACCGAGGACGACATCGTCACCACCATCGACTACCTGGTCCGGCTGCATGCGGGCGAGACGACGATGCCGGCCGCAAGCGGTGAGCCCGGGGCGGTGGTGCCGGTGGAGACCGACGACATCGATCACTTCGGCAACCGCCGGTTGCGCACCGTCGGTGAGTTGATCCAGAACCAGATCCGGGTCGGACTGTCGCGCATGGAGCGGGTCGTTCGGGAGCGGATGACCACCCAGGACGTCGAGGCCATCACGCCGCAGACCTTGATTAACATCCGTCCCGTGGTGGCGGCGATCAAGGAGTTCTTCGGCACTTCCCAGCTGTCCCAGTTCATGGACCAGACCAACCCGCTGGCCGGGTTGACCCACAAGCGGCGGCTGTCCGCACTGGGTCCCGGTGGTCTGTCCCGGGAGCGGGCCGGCTTCGAGGTCCGTGACGTGCACGCGTCGCACTACGGCCGGATGTGCCCGATCGAGACCCCGGAAGGTCCGAACATCGGGCTGATCGGGTCGTTGTCGTCCTATGCCCGGGTCAACCCGTTCGGCTTCATCGAGACGCCCTACCGCAAGGTCGTCGACGGTCAGGTCACCGAGCGGATCGACTACCTGACCGCCGACGAGGAGGACCGGTACGTCAAGGCGCAGGCAAACTCGATCTTGCGGGAAGACGGTTACTTCGCCGAGGAGCGGGTGCTGGTCCGACGCAAGGGCGGTGACGTCGACCACATCGACCCGCAGGGCGTGGACTACATGGACGTCTCGCCTCAGCAGATGGTCTCGGTGGCCACCGCGATGATCCCGTTCGTCGAGCACGACGACGCAAACCGGGCCCTGATGGGCGCCAACATGCAGCGCCAGGCGGTGCCGCTGCTGCGCAGCGAGGCACCGTTGGTAGGCACCGGTATGGAGCTGCGGGCCGCGGTGGACGCCGGCGATGTCGTGGTGGCCGACAAGGCCGGTGTGGTCGAGGAGCTGTGCGCCGACTACGTCACTGTCATGGCCGACGACGGCAGCAGGCAGACCTACCGGATGCACAAGTTCCACCGATCCAACCAGGGCACTTGCACCAACCAGCGACCCATCGTCGCCGAGGGTGACCGGGTGGAGATCGGCCAGGTGATCGCCGACGGGCCCTGCACCGACTCCGGCGAGATGGCCCTGGGTAAGAACCTCCTGGTGGCGATCATGCCCTGGGAGGGTCACAACTACGAAGATGCCATCATCCTGAGCCAGCGTCTGGTGCAGGACGACGTGCTCACCTCGATCCACATCGACGAGCACGAGATCGACGCCCGGGACACCAAGCTCGGTGCCGAGGAGATCACCCGGGACATCCCGAATGTCTCCGAGGAGGTCTTGGCGGACCTCGACGAGCGAGGCATCATCCGGATCGGTGCCGAGGTGCAGGCCGGCGACATCCTGGTCGGCAAGGTGACACCGAAGGGTGAAACCGAGCTGACACCCGAGGAGCGGCTGCTGCGGGCGATCTTCGGCGAGAAAGCGCGCGAAGTCCGTGACACCAGTCTCAAGGTGCCGCACGGCGAGACCGGCAAGGTCATCGGCATCCGGGTGTTCTCCCGCGAGGACGACGATGAGCTCTCGCCCGGCGTCAACGAGTTGGTCCGGGTCTACGTCGCACAGAAGCGCAAGATCCAGGACGGCGACAAGCTCGCCGGCAGGCACGGCAACAAAGGTGTCATCGGCAAGATCCTGCCGGTGGAGGACATGCCGTTCCTGCCGGACGGGACACCGGTGGACATCATCCTCAACACCCACGGTGTCCCACGCCGGATGAACATCGGCCAGATCCTGGAGACGCACCTGGGTTGGATCGCCAAGCGCGGGTGGAGGATCGACGGTGATCCGGAGTGGGCCTCTCGGCTTCCTGAGGAGCTCTACCAGGCGGAGCCTGGCACTGTGGTCGCCACGCCGGTGTTCGACGGCGCCAAGGAAGAGGAGATCACCGGTCTACTGGGCTCCACCCTGCCCAACCAGGACGGCGATCAGATGGTCGGACCCGACGGTAAGGCGCAGCTCTTCGACGGTCGTACCGGGGAGCCCTACCCGTACCCGGTCGCGGTCGGCTACATGTACATCATCAAGTTGCTGCACCTGGTCGATGACAAGATCCACGCTCGTTCGACTGGTCCCTACTCGATGATTACGCAGCAACCGCTGGGTGGAAAAGCCCAGTTCGGTGGTCAACGCTTCGGCGAGATGGAGTGCTGGGCCATGCAGGCCTACGGGGCGGCATACACCCTGCAGGAACTGCTGACGATCAAGTCCGATGACGTGCTGGGCCGGGTGAAGGTGTACGAGGCCATCGTCAAGGGCGAGAATATTCCCGAGCCCGGAATTCCCGAGTCGTTCAAGGTGTTGCTCAAAGAGCTGCAGTCGCTGTGCCTCAACGTCGAGGTGCTCTCCAGCGACGGGGCAGCGATCGAGATGAGGGACACCGATGATGAGGACCTGGAGCGGGCGGCTGCCAACCTAGGCATCAACCTGTCCCGTAACGAGTCTCCGTCGGTGGACGACATCGTGCAGTAACAGCATCCAGACCGCGTCCGGCGCGGGGGTGGACCTCCCGCCCACCCCCGCGCCGGACGCACCAGAAGCGAACTAGTGAACACCCCGCACGGACCCGACCCTGATGTCATCGACACTGAGATTTCAACATTGAGATGATTTATTAACACACAGGGTTTCCATCAACACAGGGGAGAAGGAACGAGACGTGCTCGACGTCAACTTCTTCGATGAACTCCGCATCGGCCTCGCGACCGCAGAAGACATCCGACAATGGTCCTTCGGTGAGGTCAAGAAGCCGGAGACCATCAACTACCGCACGCTGAAACCCGAAAAAGACGGACTCTTCTGCGAGAAGATCTTCGGTCCCACTCGGGACTGGGAGTGCTACTGCGGCAAGTACAAGCGCGTCCGTTTCAAGGGCATTATCTGTGAGCGCTGCGGCGTTGAGGTCACCCGGGCCAAAGTGCGCCGTGAGCGGATGGGTCACATCGAACTGGCCGCGCCGGTCACCCACATCTGGTACTTCAAGGGTGTCCCGAGCAGGTTGGGCTACCTGCTCGACCTGGCTCCCAAGGACCTTGAAAAGATCATTTACTTCGCTGCCTACGCCATCACAGCGGTGAACAACGAAGAGCGGCATAACGATCTCCCTACCTTGGAGAGTGAGATTGGTGTCCAGCGCAAGCGACTCGAGGACCGTCGTGACGCGGACATCGAGGCACGCGCGCAGAAGCTGGAAGCCGACCTCGCCGAGCTGGAGACTGAAGGCGCCAAGAGCGATGTACGGCGTAAAGTCAAAGAGGGCGGCGAGCGCGAGATGCGCCAGCTCCGGGACCGCGCCCAGCGTGAGATCGACCGGCTCAATGAGATCTGGGACACATTCACCAAGCTTGAGGTTGGCCAGCTCATCGTGGATGAGCTGCTCTACCGGGAGATCTACGACCGCTACGGCGACTATTTCACCGGCGCGATGGGTGCCGAGGCGATCCAGAAACTGATGGCGAACTTCGACATCGACGCCGAGTCGGAGAACCTGCGCGAGACCATCCGCAGCGGCAAGGGCCAGAAGAAGCTGCGCGCGCTCAAGCGTCTGAAGGTCGTCGCGGCTTTCCAGATCACCCGCAACAATCCCATGGGTATGGTGCTGGACTGCGTCCCGGTGATCCCGCCTGACCTGCGCCCCATGGTGCAGCTCGATGGTGGCCGTTTTGCCACCTCCGACCTCAACGACCTCTACCGTCGGGTGATCAACCGGAACAACCGGCTCAAGCGACTCATCGACCTGGGCGCGCCGGAGATCATCGTCAACAACGAGAAGCGGATGCTGCAGGAGGCCGTCGACGCCCTGTTCGACAACGGTCGCCGCGGTCGTCCGGTGACCGGTCCCGGAAACCGCCCGCTGAAGTCGCTGTCCGATCTGCTCAAAGGCAAGCAGGGCCGATTCCGGCAGAACCTGCTCGGCAAGCGCGTCGACTACTCCGGCCGCTCGGTCATCGTGGTCGGCCCGCAGCTCAAACTGCACCAGTGCGGTCTGCCCAAGCAGATGGCGCTGGAGCTGTTCAAGCCGTTCGTGATGAAGCGTCTGGTGGACCTCAACCACGCGCAGAACATCAAGTCGGCCAAGCGCATGGTGGAACGGCAGCGTTCGCAGGTGTGGGATGTGCTCGAAGAGGTCATCACCGAGCACCCGGTGCTGCTCAACCGCGCGCCGACCCTGCACCGTCTGGGCATCCAGGCTTTCGAGCCGCAGCTGGTCGAGGGCAAGGCGATCCAGCTGCACCCTTTGGTCTGCGAGGCGTTCAATGCGGACTTCGACGGTGACCA
This sequence comes from uncultured Actinomycetota bacterium, assembly GCA_963823755.1. Lineage (GTDB taxonomy): Bacteria > Actinomycetota > Actinomycetes > Mycobacteriales > Pseudonocardiaceae. Next base: position 268,483 of record CAWGMP010000017.1, on the reverse strand, counting down.
GATGGCGGTGCACCTGCCGCTATCGGCCGAGGCGCAGGCCGAGGCCAGGATCCTGATGCTGTCCAGCAACAACATCCTGTCCCCGGCCTCGGGCCGCCCGTTGGCCATGCCTCGCCTGGACATGGTCACCGGCCTGTATCACCTCACCAAGCTCCGCGAAGGAGACAAGGGGGAGGGTCACTCGTTCTCATCGCCTGCCGAGGCCTTGATGGCGCTGGATCGCGGCACTATCAGTCTGCAGGCCAGGATCCGGGTCCGGCTGCGTAACGTGGTTCCACCGCTGGCCGAGCAGGCCCAGCTGCGGCAGACCCAGGGCTGGGAGCCAGGAGCGCCGTGGACCGCGGACACCACCGTGGGTCGGGTGCTGTTCAACGAGCTGCTACCCGAGGACTACCCGTACGTCAATGACATGCTGCCCAAGAAGCGCCAGGCGGCCATCGTCAACGACCTTGCCGAGCGGTACCCGATGGTCGCCGTAGCGCAGACGCTGGACAAGCTCAAAGACGCCGGTTTCCACTGGGCAACCCGCTCCGGCGTGACGCTGTCCAGCTCCGACGTCGTGGTGCCGGTGGCCAAGCAGGAGATCCTCGACCAGTACGAGGCCAGGGCCGATCAGGTGGAGAAGCGCTACCAGCGTGGCGTGCTCTCGCACAACGAGCGCAACGGCGAGCTGGTGAAGATCTGGTCGCAGGCCACCGACGAGGTCGCCAAGGCGATGGAGGCCAACTTCCCGGAGGACAACCCGGTCTTCACGATCGTGTCCTCCGGAGCGGCCGGGAACATGACGCAGGTCCGGTCCCTGGCCGGCATGCGTGGCCTGGTCTCCAACCCCAAAGGTGAGTACATCCCGCGACCGATCAAGCACAACTTCCGCGAGGGTCTGAGCGTGCTGGAGTACTTCATCGCCACGCACGGCGCCCGCAAGGGACTCGCGGACACGGCGTTGCGGACAGCCGACTCCGGGTACCTGACCCGGCGCCTGGTGGATGTCTCGCAGGACGTCATCGTGCGGGAGCACGACTGCGGCACCGAGCGCGGCATCCAGATGCCGGTCACTGAGACCGGACCGGACGGTCGGTCGATCCGGCACCGTTACGTGCAGACCAGTGTGTACGCCCGTTGCACTGCAGAGGACGTGCTGGACGGTTCCGGCTCGGTGATCATGCCTCGTGGTGCAGACGTGGGCGACCCAGCGATCGACACGCTGGTGTCCGCCGGCGTCGTGCGGATCAAGGTGCGCTCGGTGCTCACCTGCGAGTCCGCCAGCGGGGTGTGCGCGGTGTGCTACGGCCGTTCGATGGCGACCGGCAAACTCGTCGACGTGGGCGAGGCGGTCGGCATCGTGGCTGCGCAATCCATCGGCGAGCCCGGCACGCAGCTGACCATGCGCACCTTCCATCAGGGTGGAATCGCCGGCGAGGACATCACCACCGGCCTACCCCGGGTGCAGGAGCTGTTCGAGGCTCGGGTGCCCAAGGGCATGGCGCCGATCGCAGATGCCGACGGCCGGGTGCGCGTCGAGGACGGCGAGAAGTTCTGGAAGATCACCATCATCCCGGACGACGGCAGTGAGGAGATCGTCTACGAGAAGCTGTCCAAGCGGCAACGGCTTGCGGTGATCACCATCGATGGCACCGAGCGACCACTGGCCGACGACGACCATGTCACCGTCGGGCAGAAGCTGCTTGAGGGCGTGGTGGATCCGCACGAGGTGCTGCGAGTGATGGGGCCGCGGGAGGTACAGCTGCACCTGGTTCGCGAGGTTCAGCAGGTGTACCGGTCGCAGGGTGTGGACATCCACGACAAGCACATCGAGGTCATCGTTCGGCAGATGCTGCGCCGGGTGACGATCATCGAGTCGGGTGCTACCGAGTTCCTTCCCGGTGGGTTGGCCGAGCGCGGAGAGTTCGAGTCGGAGAACCGCCGGGTGGTCTCGGAGGGGTGCGAGCCTGCCTCGGGCCGCCCGGTTCTGATGGGAATCACCAAGGCGTCGCTGGCGACCGAGTCGTGGCTGTCCGCGGCATCGTTCCAGGAGACGACCAAGATCCTCACCGATGCCGCGATCCAGGGCAAGAGCGACAAGCTGCTCGGGCTCAAGGAGAATGTGATCATCGGTAAGTTGATCCCAGCCGGGACTGGGATCAACCGGTACCGCAACATCGAGGTGCAGCCAACCGAAGAGGCTCGGGCCGCGGCCTACGCGATCCCGTCCTACGACGATGGCTACTACTCGCCTGACGTGTTCGGTACCGGCACCGGAGCAGCCGTCCCCCTGGACGACTACGACTTCGGTCGCGACTATCGCTGACCCGGGACCTGGGTCGGTGGTTCGTCAAGGACCGCTGACCCAGGTCCCGGATTTCTCCTGCGACAGCTCCGATGGTGGGTTTGGTGGCTTGTCAAGGTCCACCAGTCGCGGGCAGGACATCCCAGTCGGCGAATACCGCGGCGATGTCGGCGCCAGGTTTGGGTGGCGGCGTCGGCAGGTCGGGGCAGGTACGCGAGAACCGTGGGGCGGGGGCGGCCTGGGGCACGCCACCCAGGGTGATGATCGAGCCGCGAGCCGCGACATGCGGGTGCGCGGCCACCTCGGCGAACGACAGCACCGGTGCCACGCAGGCGTCAGTGCCGTCGAACACGGTGCCCCATTCGTCGCGGCTGCGGGTGGCGAATGCGTCGGTGAACCGCTTGCGCAGCACGGGCCATCCCGCCTGGTCCAGTTGTCCGGGCAGGTCCTCCTGGTCGGTAAGCCCCAGACCCTCCAGTAGGGCCGCATAGAACTGCGGTTCCAGCGCTCCGACAGCGACGTAGCGACCGTCGGCGCAGGCATAGGTGTCGTAGAACGGGGCCCCCGAGTCGAGCAGGTTGCTGCCCCGCTGGTCGCTCCACAACCCGCAGGCACGCCATGACCAGAACATCTGGGCCAGCACGCTGACCCCGTCCACCATGGCCGCATCGATGACCTGGCCGGCACCGGACCGTTCCCGCTCCCACAGTGCCGCCAGAACTCCGACCACCAAAAACATCGAGCCTCCGCCGAAATCCCCGACCAGGTTCAGCGGAGGCACCGGCTTGCCCCCGGCGTTCCCGACAGCGTGTAACACGCCGGACAGCGCGACATAGTTGATGTCGTGCCCGGCTCGGTCGGCCAGTGGACCGTCCTGCCCCCATCCGGTCATCCGTGCATAGACCAGGCGTGGGTTGCGGGCGTGGCAGTCGGCCGGACCGATCCCCAACCGTTCCATGACGCCGGGACGTAAGCCTTCGATGAGCACGTCGGCCCGTTCCACCAGCCGCAGCATGGTTTCCTGATCGGCGGCTTCTTTGAGATCGAGTATCACCGAGCGCCGCCCGCGAAGCATCTGGTCTGCCGCGCTCGGGGGGAGTTGGAGGCCAGAACCGGAGGGCCGTTCGACCCGCACCACATCGGCTCCCAGATCGGCGAGCAGCATCGCCGCGTGGGGGCCTGGGCCGATCCCGGCCAGCTCGATCACTCGCAACCCGACTAGTGGTCCTGGCATCCGCACATCCTCCTGCCCAGGTGTGTCGACGAATCCACCCAAGACCGTCTCACACAGTGCGCTACGTCGAGTCGGGTCCAGGCCTGCTGTATCGACCCCGTTTTGACCCTGCGTGTATGCCCCAGGTATCCTGGTCTTCGGTCCCGACTCCGGTCGGGCCGCTCCGTGTGCCTGTTAGCGGTGCACCGCTGGTGATGTGGGTTCTGAAGAACCTTCGTCTCCAGATCTGGGGCCGGTGCCGCTCAGCTTCCGTCGGGTGTGACCCGATCGGGCGGCTGGGTCAACAGCGACACGCCCGACCTCGGGATACGGAGTGACCGGCCGCGCAGCGCCAGCGGTGGCCGGGTGGCACCGCAGGATGCAGCACCAGATGACAGCAAGCCGAAGACGGAAGAAAGCTGGTCCATGCCTACCATCCAGCAGCTGGTCCGCAAGGGCCGCGAGGACAAGCTCGCGAAGACCAAGACTGCAGCGTTGAAGGGGAGCCCGCAGCGGCGCGGAGTGTGTACCCGCGTCTACACCACGACCCCGAAGAAGCCGAACTCGGCGCTGCGCAAGGTGGCTCGCGTGCGTCTGACCAGCCAGGTCGAGGTGACGGCTTACATCCCGGGTGAGGGCCACAATCTCCAGGAGCACTCCATCGTCCTGGTGCGCGGTGGTCGGGTGAAGGACCTTCCCGGGGTTCGCTACAAGATCATTCGCGGCTCGCTGGACACCCAGGGCGTCAAGGGCCGCAAGCAGGCCCGTAGTCGCTACGGTGCGAAGAAGGAGAAGGGCTGATGCCTCGCAAGGGTCCCGCCCCTAAGCGGCCGCTGCACTCCGACCCGGTCTACGGATCGCCGGTGGTCACGCAGCTCGTCAACAAGGTTCTCGTGCGGGGCAAGCGCTCGGTGGCCGAGAAAATCGTGTACCGGGCTTTGGAAGGCTGCCGGGACAAGACCGGCACCGACCCCGTGGTCACTCTCAAGCGTGCGCTGGACAACGTCAAGCCTGCTATCGAGGTGAAGAGCCGTCGTGTCGGTGGCGCTACCTATCAGGTACCGGTCGAGGTACGCCCGGTGCGCTCCACCACGCTCGCGCTTCGCTGGTTGATCACGTTCTCCCGGCAGCGGCGGGAGAAGACCATGGTGGACCGGTTGATGAATGAACTGCTCGACGCCAGCAACGGCCTCGGAGCGAGCGTGAAGCGCCGTGAGGACACTCACAAGATGGCCGAGTCCAACAAGGCCTTCGCGCACTATCGCTGGTGACGGACCGACTTTCGAGATAGCTAGGGATGAATCCTCGTGGCACGTGAAGTGCTGACCGACCTCGCCAGGGTCCGCAACATCGGGATCATGGCGCATATCGACGCCGGCAAAACCACCACAACCGAGCGGGTCCTGTTCTACACCGGGATCAACTACAAGATCGGCGAGGTGCACGACGGCGCCGCCACGATGGACTGGATGGAAGAGGAGCAGAAGCGCGGCATCACCATCACCTCCGCCGCGACCACCACCTTCTGGAGCGATCATCAGATCAACATCATCGACACCCCGGGTCACGTCGACTTCACCGTCGAGGTGGAGCGCTCGCTTCGGGTACTCGATGGTGCCGTCGCCGTCTTCGACGGCAAGGAGGGCGTCGAGCCCCAGTCCGAGACGGTGTGGCGGCAGGCCGACAAGTACGACGTCCCGCGCATCTGCTTCGTCAACAAGATGGACAAGCTCGGCGCGGACTTCTTCTTCACCGTGCGCACCATCCGCGAGCGGCTCGGCGCCACCCCGCTGATCATTCAGTTGCCGATCGGCTCCGAGTCCGACTTCCAGGGTGTCGTCGATCTGGTCGGAATGCGGGCACTGACCTGGCGCGGGGAGGTTCAGAAGGGGGAGGACTACACCGTCGAGGAGATCCCGGCAGACCTGGTCGAGGCCGCGCACGAGTACCGGGAGAAGCTCATCGAGGCCGTCGCCGAGGCCGACGATGAGCTTATGGAGCTCTACCTCGCCAGCCAGGAGCTCAGCACCGAACAGATCAAGGCAGGCATCCGGAAGCTCACCGTGCACAGCCAGGCCTACCCGGTACTGTGCGGATCGGCGTTCAAGAACAAAGGCGTGCAGCCGATGCTGGACGCGGTGATCGACTACCTGCCGTCGCCACTGGACGTGCCTCCAGTGATGGGTCTGCTGCCCGACGGCACGTCGGCGGTCCGGAAACCCTCGATCGAAGAGCCGTTCTCCGCGCTGGCCTTCAAGATCGCTGCGCACCCGTTCTTCGGGAAACTGACCTACGTCCGGGTCTACTCCGGCCGGATCGCGGCCGGATCCCAGGTGATCAATTCCACCAAGGACCGCAAGGAGCGCATCGGCAAGCTCTTCCAGATGCACTCCAACAAAGAGAACCCGGTCGATGAGGCCCGAGCCGGTCATATCTACGCGATGATCGGTCTGAAGGAGACGACCACCGGGGACACGCTGTGCGACCCGCAGGCGCCGGTCATCCTGGAGTCGATGACCTTCCCGGAACCGGTCATCCAGGTCGCCATCGAGCCTAAGACCAAGAGTGACCAGGAGAAACTGGGCACAGCCATCCAGAAGTTGGCTGAGGAGGACCCCACCTTCCAGGTCAAGCTCGATGACGAAACCGGTCAGACGATCATTGCTGGGATGGGTGAGCTGCACCTCGAAGTGCTGGTGAACCGGATGCGCAGCGACTTCAAGGTCGAGGCGAACATCGGCAAGCCCCAGGTGGCTTACCGGGAGACGATCCGCAAGACGGTGGACAAGCTCGAGTACACCCACCGCAAGCAGACGGGTGGTTCCGGCCAGTTCGCTCGTGTGATCATCAAGCTGGAGCCGCTGCAGTCCACCGATGGCGCGCTCTACGAGTTCGACAACAAGGTCACCGGTGGACGCATCCCCAGGGAGTACATCCCGTCAGTGGATGCCGGGGCGCAGGACGCCATGCAGTACGGCGTTCTCGCGGGCTACCCGTTGGTTGGTGTGAAGCTCACCTTGGTCGACGGCGCTTACCACGAGGTGGACTCCTCCGAGATGGCCTTCAAGATCGCCGGTTCGATGGCATTCAAAGAGGCAGCACGCAGGGCTGGACCGGTGATCCTGGAGCCGATGATGGCGGTCGAAGTGACAACGCCTGAAGACTATATGGGCGACGTCATCGGTGACCTCAACTCCCGGCGGGGCCACATCCAGCACATGGAGGAGCGCAGTGGTGCCCGCATCATCAAGGCGCTGGTGCCGTTGTCGGAGATGTTCGGATACGTCGGCGACTTGCGGTCGCGGACCCAGGGTCGGGCGAACTACACGATGCAGTTCGACTCCTACGCCGAGGTCCCCGCCAACGTGTCCAAGGAGATCATCGCGAAGGCGACGGGTGAGTGATGCCGTGATTTTCTCCGGCTGCGGCTAGCCGCGGCGGCGGACACCGGGGTCCTGACGGAGGTCCGCATGAGACCACCTGACAGCATGCCGCTACATCAAGACCGGCGACGGTCCAGCGGATCCAGAGAACGAGTCCAGGAGGACGAGACCAGTGGCGAAGGCGAAGTTCCAGCGGACCAAGCCGCACGTCAACATCGGAACCATCGGTCATATCGACCACGGCAAGACCACGCTGACTGCGGCGATCACCAAGGTCTTGCACGACAAGTTCCCGGACGTGAACGAGGCTTCGGCGTTCGACATGATCGATAAGGCCCCCGAAGAAAGGCAGCGGGGCATCACGATCTCGATCGCGCATGTCGAGTACCAGACCGAGAAACGGCACTACGCCCACGTCGACTGTCCTGGGCATGCGGACTACATCAAGAACATGATCACTGGTGCGGCCCAGATGGACGGTGCCATCCTGGTGGTGGCCGCCACCGACGGCCCGATGCCCCAGACCCGGGAGCATGTGCTGCTGGCCCGCCAGGTCGGCGTGCCTTACATCGTCGTCGCGCTGAACAAGGCCGATATGGTCGATGACGAGGAGATCATGGAGCTCGTCCAGCTCGAGGTTCGCGAGCTGCTGTCCAGCCAGGAATATCCGGGCGATGACCTGCCGATCGTCCGGGTGTCGGCACTGAAGGCGCTGGAGGGCGACCCCGAGTGGGGTAGGAAGCTCCTCGAATTGATGGACGCCGTGGACAACAACATCCCGGAGCCGGTTCGCGAAATCGAGAAGCCGTTCCTCATGCCGATCGAGGACGTCTTCACCATCACCGGCCGCGGCACCGTGGTCACCGGCCGGGTGGAGCGTGGCATCGTCAAGGTGAGCGAGGAGGTGGAGATCATCGGCATCAAGGAGAAGTCGGCGAAGACCACCGTCACCGGTGTCGAGATGTTCCGCAAGCTGCTCGATGAGGGTCGGGCCGGCGACAACGTGGGCCTGTTGCTTCGCGGTATCAAGCGTGAAGATGTGGAGCGCGGGCAGGTCGTCATCAAGCCCGGCACCAACACCCCGCACACTCAGTTCGAGGCTCAGGTCTACATCCTGTCCAAGGACGAAGGCGGTCGGCACACACCGTTCTTCAACAACTACCGTCCGCAGTTCTACTTCCGTACCACCGACGTGACCGGTGTCGTGACGCTGCCTGAGGGCACCGAGATGGTCATGCCGGGGGACAACACTGAGATGACGGTGCAGCTCATCCAACCAGTCGCGATGGACGAGAATCTGAAGTTCGCGATTCGCGAGGGTGGCCGCACCGTCGGCGCCGGTCGAGTAATCAAGATTCTCAAGTGAGGGGAAGGGACCCCGTCGGCGCGTGAGCGTGCCGACGGGGTCCTCGTGAGTGGTATTCGGTGCCATAACACTGTTACTCACTCACGAGGACATGGCCCCGGATGTGGTCGGCGATCAAGCGTCGCATACCATGGAGTGGTTGCTCGGCAGGATCGGCCAGCTTGGCGGCTTCCGGTCCGTTGCGATGTGCACACCTTCCACGGATGGCACGGCATAACACTGCTCTGAGCGATGAACGCGACACACCCGACCGCGGGGACCGGTGCGCGGGCGAGGCTGGCACCGGTCCCATACTGGGGTTGGGCCCGACTACAAACTACGACGAGACCAGCGGCACGAGACTGACAGGACGGCAAGCCACCATGGCGGGACAGAAGATCCGCATCCGGCTCAAAGCCTACGATCATGAGGCGATCGACGCGTCTGCGCGCAAGATCGTCGAGACCGTGACGCGCACCGGCGCACGGGTCGTCGGACCGGTTCCCCTGCCGACCGAGAAGAACGTGTATTGCGTCATCCGCTCACCGCACAAGTACAAGGACTCGCGGGAGCACTTCGAGATGCGCACGCATAAGCGGCTGATCGACATCCTCGACCCGACGCCCAAGACGGTGGATGCGCTGATGCGTATCGACCTGCCGGCCAGCGTCGACGTCAACATCCAGTAAGGCCGGGAGAATGACAGCGACTGATTCGGAGCATCAGGTCAGTAGGGTTGTTAAGGGAATACTGGGCACCAAGCTCGGGATGACCCAGGTCTTCGACGAGAACAACAGGATCGTCCCGGTCACCGTGGTGGCGGCCGGGCCTTGCGTGGTAACCCGGATCCGCACCCCGGAGAAGGACGGCTATCCCGCGGTGCAGCTGGCCTACGGCGCCATCGACCCGCGCAAGGTGACCAAGCCGGTGGCGGGGCACTACGCCGCAGCGGGTGTGACGCCACGCCGTCATCTGGTCGAGCTGCGGACCGCCGACGCGGCGGACTACCAGGTCGGACAGGAGGTCACCGCGGAGCTGTTCCTGGCAGGCGCGACGGTCGACGTGGTCGGTACCAGCAAGGGCAAGGGCACGGCCGGGGTGATGAAGCGGCACGGCTTCGGTGGCCTCGGAGCCAGCCACGGCACCCAACGCAAGCATCGCTCGCCAGGTTCGATCGGCGGTTGCGCCACGCCGAGCCGGGTGTTCAAGGGAACCCGGATGGCCGGCCGGATGGGCAACGTTCGGGTGACCACCCAGAACCTCACCGTGCACGGGGTCGACACGGAGGCAGGGTTGTTGCTGATCAAGGGTGCGCTGCCGGGCCCGAAGGGTGGCTTGGTGTTGGTCAAGACGGCAGCGAAGGGTGGTGTGCAGGGTTGAGCCCAGAAGCGAGAACGGTCGATATCCGGACTCCGGATGGTTCAACAGCGGGCTCCGCAGAATTGCCCGCTGAGATCTTCGACGTGCCGGCGAACATCCCGTTGATGCATCAGGTGGTAGTCGCCCAGCTCGCTGCGGCGCGGCAGGGCACCCACAGCACCAAGACGCGGGGGGAGGTCTCGGGTGGGGGCACCAAGCCCTACCGGCAGAAGGGCACCGGTCGAGCCCGTCAGGGTTCGATCCGGGCACCCCAGTTTACTGGTGGTGGCATCGTGCACGGCCCCACGCCGCGGGATTACAGCCAGCGCACCCCGAAGAAGATGAAGGTTGCCGCGCTGCGCGGCGCGCTGTCGGACCGGGCCCGCGATGGTCGGGTGCATGTGGTCGCCGCGCTGGTCTCCGGTGACGTGCCGTCGACCAAGGCGGCTCGCGCGGTCCTCAATGCGCTGACCGACCGGACCACCAGGTTGCTGATCGTGGTCAGCCGCGCCGACGAGGTGAGTCGCCGCAGCGTGCGCAACCTCCCTTCGGTGCACGTGCTGACTTCAGATCAGCTCAACACCTACGACGTGCTGAGCAACGACGAGGTGGTGTTCACCGCAGACGCCCTGCAGGCATTCCTGGCCGGGCCCGTTGTCGCCAAGGTGCCCAGCTCTACCACGGGGCAGGGAGCCGCCGCGGTGCAGGAGGCAGCCCGATGATCCCCGACCCCCGCGACGTGATTCTCAAGCCGGTCATCTCGGAGAAGAGTTACGGGCTGCTGGAGCAGCACAAGTACACCTTCGTGGTCGCGCCGGACGCCAACAAGACCCAGATCAAGATTGCTGTCGAGAAGGTCTTCGGTGTGCAGGTGGTCAGCGTCAACACACTCAACCGCACGGGCAAGCGTAAGCGGACCAAGTTCGGGTACGGCAAGCGCAAGGACACCAAGCGAGCGATCGTGACACTGTCCGCGGGCAGCAAGCCGATCGAGATCTTCGGCGGGCCGGCTGCATGAGTGAGGACGGATAGACATGGGCATCCGCAAGTACAAGCCGACGACCGCAGGTCGCCGCGGCTCCAGCGTCTCTGACTTCGCCGAGATCACCCGGGATCACCCGGAGAAGTCGTTGGTCCGACCGTTGCACAGCAAGGGCGGCCGCAACGCCTATGGTCGGATCACGACCCGGCACCAGGGTGGTGGGCACAAGCGTGCCTATCGTCTGATCGACTTTCGGCGCGCGGACAAGGACGGTGTGCCGGCCAAAGTCGCGCACATCGAGTACGACCCGAACCGCACCGCGCGGATTGCGCTGTTGCACTACGCCGACGGCGAGAAGCGCTACATCATCGCCCCGGAGAAGCTACGCCAGGGCGACACCGTGGAGAACGGACCCAAGGCTGACATCAAGCCCGGAAACAACCTGCCGTTGCGCAGCATCCCGGTGGGGACGGTGGTGCACGCGATCGAGCTCCGTCCCGGCGGGGGGGCGAAGATCGCCCGCTCGGCCGGTGCGCGAGTTCAGCTGGTGGCCAAGGATGGTCCTTACGGCCAGCTGCGGATGCCTTCAGGGGAGATCCGCAACGTCGACGTCCGGTGTCGTGCCACGGTGGGTGAGGTCGGCAACTCCGAACAGGGCAACATCAACTGGGGCAAAGCCGGTCGGATGCGCTGGAAGGGCAAGCGCCCCACGGTTCGCGGTGTCGTGATGAACCCGGTCGACCATCCACACGGTGGTGGCGAGGGCAAGACCTCCGGTGGGCGCCACCCGGTGAACCCGGCAGGCAAGCCCGAAGGCCGTACCCGGCGCCACAAAGCCAGCGACACGTTGATCGTGCGCCGCCGCCGTACCGGCAAGAAGCGCTGAGCAGGAGGGTGCAAACATGCCACGCAGCCTGAAGAAGGGCCCGTTCGTCGATGACCACCTGCTCAAGAAGGTGGACGCGCACAACGAGGCCGGTACCAAGCAGGTCATCAGAACCTGGTCGCGTCGCTCGACGATCATTCCCGACATGATCGGCCACACCATCGCGGTACATGACGGGCGTAAACACGTGCCGGTGTTCGTCACCGAGGCGATGGTCGGGCACAAGCTTGGTGAGTTCTCCCCGACCCGCACGTTCCGCGGGCACATCAAGGACGACCGGCGGGCGCGGCGTCGCTGAGCCGGCGAGCGACCCTGGCAGCCGAGCGAAGTACCCCTCGACCGAGCAATCCTGACGAAGCAGTGCAGATGAAACCGAAAGACGAAGAGGTAGCAGCGCATGGACGCCCGTAACCAGGCCGGCGCGACGGCCGCGCAGGAGCCGTCTCGCGCGATGGCGCGGGCTCGCTATGTCCGCGTGACTCCGATGAAGGCGCGCCGGGTGGTTGAACTCATCCGCGGCCGCACCGCACGGGAGGCGCTCGCCGTGCTTGAGTTTGCACCACAGGCGGCCTCCGCCCCGGTGTCGAAGGTGCTGGCCAGCGCGATGGCCAATGCGGAGAACAACCTCGCGCTGGACCCTGACTCCCTGGTCGTGTCCAGGGCGTTTGTCGATGAAGGGCCTACGCTCAAGCGGTTCCGACCCCGTGCGCAGGGTCGGGCCTACCGGATTCGTAAGCGCACCAGCCACATCACGGTGGAGGTCGAGGCGGTGCCCGAGCGTCGCATCGCCGGCCGCTCCCGTGGCGGGCAGGCCGGCTCGAGTCGACACGCTTCGGGTCGGCAGGCAGGCACCAGCAAGAAGGCCACCCAGACAAGGAGTGCCCGCTAGTGGGTCAGAAGATCAACCCGCACGGCTTCCGGCTCGGCATCTCGACCGACTGGAAGTCCCGCTGGTACGCGGACAAGCAGTACGCGGAGTACGTCAAGGAGGACGTCGCGATCCGCAGGCTGCTGTCCAAGGGCATGGAGCGGGCGGGTATCGCCAAAGTCGAGATCGAGCGCACCCGCGACCGGGTGCGGGTGGACATCCACACCGCACGCCCGGGAATCGTGATCGGGCGCCGCGGGGCGGAAGCCGACCGGATTCGTGGCGAGCTGGAGAAGCTGTCTGGCAAGCAGGTGCAGCTCAACATTCTCGAGGTCAAGAATCCCGAGGCAGAGGCACAGCTGGTAGCTCAGGGGGTGGCCGAGCAGCTGTCCAACCGGGTCGCCTTCCGGCGCGCGATGCGCAAGGCCATCCAGTCGGCGATGCGCTCCCCCCAGGTCAAGGGCATCCGGGTGCAGTGCTCGGGGCGGCTGGGTGGTGCTGAGATGTCCCGCTCGGAGTTCTACCGTGAGGGTCGCGTTCCGCTGCACACACTGCGGGCCGACATCGACTACGGGCTTTTCGAGGCTCGCACCACCTTCGGCCGGATCGGCGTGAAGGTCTGGATCTATAAGGGTGACGTCGTCGGCGGACGACGCGACCGCGACGCCGACAACGTTGCGGCGGCCGCAGCCGCTGCGGCTCGGGCACCCCGGCGGGAGCGTCCTGCGCGACGCCGTTCCGGAGCTGCCGGGACGACCGGCACCTCCACCGAGGCAGGTCGTGCTGCGGCAGCGCAGCTTGCGGCAACCGACAGTCCAGAGATTGCCCCCGCGGAGCCGATCACGCACCCGACAGGATCTGCTGCCAGCCCAGAGCACTCCATCAGCGCTGACGAGGCAACCACTGCACAGCACGGGGAGGGCTGAGACGTGCTCGTCCCACGCAAGATCAAGCATCGCAAGCAGCATTCGCCGGGGCGGTCGGGTATGGCCACCGGAGGCACCCAGATCACCTTCGGTGACTTCGGGATACAGGCTCTGGAACCGGCCTACGTGACCAACCGGCAGATCGAATCCGCCCGGATCGCGATCAACCGACACATCCGCCGGGGCGGCAAGGTCTGGATCACCATCTTCCCGGATCGGCCGCTGACCAAGAAACCGGCGGAAACCCGAATGGGGTCCGGCAAGGGCTCGCCTGAGTACTGGGTGGCCAACGTCAAACCAGGCCGGATCATGTTCGAGATGGCCTACCCGAACGCATCGGTGGCCCGCGAAGCGTTGCGCCGTGCAATCCACAAGCTGCCGATGAAGTGCCGGATCGTGACCCGCGAAGGGGTGGACTTCTGATGGCAGCCACCACCACCGCTGCGAGCGAGCTGCGCGAACTCAACGACGAGGAGCTGGTGCTGCGGCTCCGCGAGTCCAAGGAAGAGCTGTTCAACCTGCGCTTCCAAATGGCCACCGGTCAGATGGACAACAACCGCCGGCTGCGCACGGTCCGGCGTGACATCGGCCGCATCTACACCGTGATGCGCGAGCGTGAGCTGGGTCTCTCGGTGTCTCCGGAGGCCGTTGCGGGAAGTGAGGGTGTGGCATGAGTGACACCGAGCAGAATAAGGCAGCCCAACCAGGGCGAAATGAGACGGCCCAGCCCGAAGGGCGAAATAAACGAAAGGTTCGGGAGGGTTACGTCGTCTCGGACAAGATGAACAAGACAGTCGTGGTCGCACTTGAGGATCGCAAGAAGCACTCGTTGTACGGCAAGGTGCTGCGGTCCACCACCAAGGTGAAGGCGCATGACGAGGCCAATACTGCGGGCGTCGGCGACCGGGTGTTGTTGATGGAGACCCGTCCGCTGTCGGCGACCAAGCGCTGGCGGTTGGTCCAGATCCTCGAGAAGGCCAAGTGATCCCCTGTGCCGTCTTCGGGTGCGAGAAGGAGTTGACGTGATCCAGCAGGAGTCGCGACTGCGGGTCGCCGACAACACGGGTGCCAAGGAGATCCTGTGCATCCGGGTGCTCGGCGGCAGCTCGCGCCGTTACGCCGGTATCGGGGACATCATCGTGGCGACCGTCAAGGAAGCCATTCCCGGTGCCAACGTCAAGCGTGGCGATGTGGTCAAGGCCGTCATTGTGCGTACCGTGAAGGAAAAACGCCGCCCAGACGGCTCCTACATCCGGTTCGATGAGAATGCCGCGGTACTCATCAAGCCCGACGGCGAGCCGCGTGGCACCCGGATCTTCGGTCCGGTCGGCCGGGAACTCCGGGACAAGCGGTTCATGAAGATTATTTCGTTGGCCCCGGAGGTGCTCTAGATGAAAGTCCGTAAGGGCGACACAGTGGTGGTTGTCGCCGGCAAGGACAAAGGCGCCAAAGGCAAGGTGATCCAGGCTTACCCGGACACCGGCCGGGTTCTCGTGGAGGGCGTCAACCGGATCAAAAAACATACCCGGATCAGCCGTACCCAGCGTGGTGCGCAAAGTGGTGGGATCGTCACACAGGAGGCCGCGATCGACGTCTCGAACGTCATGGTTGTCGACTCCGACGGCAAGCCGGCCAGGGTGGGTTACCGCACTGATGACGAGGGCAAGCGCGTGCGGGTATCGCGGCGCACCGGCAAGGACATCTGATGACCGCAGTAGACAGTGCACGTGTTGTGACGGTGCCCAGGCTCAAGACCCGGTACCGTGAGGAGATCGTCGCGGGATTGCGCGAGCAGTTCAACTACGCCAACCCGATGCAGGTACCCGGGATGGTCAAGGTCGTGGTGAACATGGGCGTCGGCGAAGCCGCCCGGGATGCCAAACTGATGGACGGTGCCGTGCGGGATCTGGCAGCGATCACTGGCCAGAAACCGCAGGTGAAGCGGGCTCGTAAGTCCGTCGCGCAGTTCAAATTGCGTGAGGGGATGCCGATCGGCGCCAAGGTGACGCTGCGCGGGGACCGGATGTGGGAGTTTTTGGACCGGCTGTTGACGATCGCACTGCCCCGTATCCGCGACTTCCGTGGTCTTTCGCCGACTCAGTTTGATGGTCACGGTAACTACACTTTCGGGCTCACCGAACAGTCGATGTTCCATGAGATCAACCCGGACAACATCGACCGCCCGCGCGGCATGGATATCACTGTGGTCACCTCCGCGACCACCGACGAGGAGGGCCGAGCGCTGTTGCGTCGTCTCGGCTTCCCCTTCAAGGAGAGCTGATGGCGAAGAAGGCGCTGATCATCAAGGCCGCGCGCAAGCCCAAATTCGCGGTACGCGGATACACCCGCTGTCAACGCTGCGGGCGACCCAAAGCGGTCTACCGGAAGTTCGGACTGTGCCGGATCTGCCTGCGCCAGATGGCTCACCGGGGTGAACTCCCGGGCGTGAGCAAGTCCTCATGGTGATGAACCGCGGGATCTTGAAGCGCGGTGCAGCCAACGGTCGCCGTAGGCCCGAGAGGGAACCACGGCGGGAAGGGATCATGAGGTCACCATGACGATGACCGACCCGATCGCAGACATGCTCACCCGTCTGCGGAATGCGAACTCGGCTTATCACGACCGGGTCGTGATGCCGCACTCCAAGATCAAGGCGAATATCGCCGAGATTCTCCAGCGGGAGGGTTACATCTCGGGATTCCACGCTGAGGAAGCATCCGTGGGTAAGTCCCTGGTGGTCGAACTGAAGTTCGGCCCGAACCGGGAGCGCAGCATTGCCGGCTTGCGCCGGGTGTCCAAGCCCGGTCTGCGGGTCTATGCGAAGTCGACTTCGCTGCCCAAGGTGCTCGGTGGCCTGGGTGTAGCGATCATCTCCACGTCCACCGGGCTGCTCACCGACCGGCAGGCCGCCAAGAAGGGCGTGGGCGGGGAAGTCCTCGCCTTCGTCTGGTGAGAGGGGAGCAGACGAGATGTCGCGCATCGGCAAGCAGCCGATCACCGTGCCCACCGGTGTCGAAATTTCCATCGACGGCCGCACTGTGACGGTGCAGGGGCCCAAGGGCACCCTGTCGCACACCGTGCCCGAGCCGATCACCGTGCATCGGGCCCAGGACGGTACCCTGCTCGTTCAGCGGCCGAATGATGAGCGGCGCAGCAAATCGCTGCACGGGTTGTCCCGGACTTTGGTGAACAACATGGTTCTTGGCGTCAGCCAAGGTTACGAGAAGCGGATGGAGATTCACGGCGTCGGCTATCGCGTGGTGGCCAAGGGCTCGGATCTGGAGTTCTCACTGGGCTACAGCCACCCCGTGCCGGTCAAGGCACCTGACGGGATCAGCTTCAGGGTGGAGAGCCCGACGCGGTTCTCCGTAGCCGGGATCAACAAGCAAACGGTCGGCGAGATTGCGGCGACCATCCGTAAGTTGCGGCGCCCGGACCCCTATAAGGGAAAGGGCGTACGTTACGCGGGCGAGAAGATCCGGCGCAAGGTCGGGAAGACGGGTAAATGATCATGGCTGAGGCAGTAGTGACGACCGCGGCGACTGATTCGACGGCTCGGCCGTCGGCGACGAAGCGACCGCGGGTCGGCACGGATATCTCGACCCGGCGTCGGTTGGCCAGGGCGCGACGGCACTTTCGGCTGCGCAAGAAGGTCAGCGGCTCCCCGGAGCGTCCGCGCCTGGTGGTCAACCGCTCGTCTCGACACATCGCCGTGCAGTTGGTGGACGACCTGGCCGGGCACACCCTGGCGGCGGCGTCCAGCATCGAGCCGGACGTTCGAGCCATGGACGGGGACAAGAAGGCCAGAGCGGTGAAGGTCGGCGAGCTGATCGCCGCCCGCGCCAAGGCGATCGGCGTCGGTCGGGTGGTCTTCGACCGCGGCGGCTACGACTACCACGGCCGGATTGCGGCGCTGGCGGACGCCGCTCGCGAAGCCGGCCTGGAATTCTGACTGATGTTCGGCACCAGACAGCACGTAAGACAACAGCGATACGCGAGCAACGGAAGGAACGCCTGATGCCTGGACGCATGCGGCGGGAAGGCGGAGGCGAGCGTAGCGATCGTCGGGACCGCCGTGACGGCGGCCGCGGTGGGCCTGCCCAGCAGGAGAAGAGCCCGCACCTGGAGCGGGTGGTCGCGATCAACCGGGTGGCCAAGGTGGTCAAGGGTGGTCGGCGCTTCAGCTTCAC
This sequence comes from uncultured Actinomycetota bacterium, assembly GCA_963823755.1. Taxonomy (GTDB): domain Bacteria; phylum Actinomycetota; class Actinomycetes; order Mycobacteriales; family Pseudonocardiaceae. The sequence goes on along the minus strand of CAWGMP010000017.1, from coordinate 251,044 downwards.
CGCGTTGGTCGTGGTAGGTGACGGCGACGGGATGGTCGGCGTCGGTTACGGAAAGGCCAAGGAGGTGCCGGCGGCGATCCAGAAGGGCGTGGAGGAAGCCAAGAAGAACTTCTTCCGGGTGCCCCGGATCGCCAGCACCATCCCGCATCCGATCACCGGCGAGGCCGCAGCCGGCGTCGTGTTGCTCCGCCCTGCGTCCCCGGGCACCGGGGTCATCGCAGGCGGTCCGGTTCGCGCAGTGCTGGAGTGCGCCGGGGTGCACGACGTGTTGTCCAAATCACTGGGAAGCGATAACGCGATCAACATCGTGCACGCCACGGTGGCCGCGCTGAAGGGACTTCAGCGGCCCGAGGAGGTGGCAGCGCGGCGCGGTCTGCCGCTGGAGGATGTGGCCCCAGCCGGCATGCTGCGGGCGCGTGCCGCGCACGCGCAAGGGGCGTGACATGACCACACTGAAGATCACTCAGATTCGGAGCACCATCGGCAGTCTGCGCAACCATCGTGAGACGCTGCGCTCTCTGGGGTTGCGCAAGATCCGGCAGTCCGTGGTCAAAGAGGGCGACTCCCAGGTCCGCGGAATGATCGCCACCGTCCGGCACCTGGTGGCGGTGGAGGAGGTCGAGAAATGACGATCAAGGTCCACCATCTGCGCCCCGCCCCCGGCGCGAAGACCGCCAAGATGCGGGTCGGTCGCGGTGAGGGTTCGAAGGGCAAGACCGCGGGACGCGGTACCAAGGGGACAAAGGCCCGCAAGAATGTGCCTGTCGCGTTTGAGGGCGGGCAAATGCCGATTCACATGCGGCTGCCTAAGCTCAAAGGTTTTCGCAACCGGTTCCGTATCGAGTACCAGGTGGTTAACGTCGGCGACCTGGTTCGGTTGTTCCCAGCCGGAGGTGCTGTGGGGCCCGATCAACTCATCGCCGTTGGCGCGGTACGGCGGGGTTTGCCGGTGAAGGTGCTCGGCGACGGTGACCTCGGCGGTGTCGCGATGCAGGTCAGCGCTCAGGCCTTCTCCGGTTCCGCGCGGGACAAGATCGCCGCAGCGGGTGGCGGCTGTACCGAGCTGTAGGCGGCGGCCTGCTGTGAGGGCTCCTGCTGTTACAGTCGGCCAGAGTGCGTGGGCGAGGCGAATGGCGTTCGCCCGCACCGCTCGGTCGCCGGCCGGAGGCCATGCGACTTCCGGTCCATGATCGACGGCCCCACTACGGCCGTGCCCAGGAGGTAGGAGTGCTCGGCGCCTTCCGCTCGGCTCTTGCGACGCCCGATCTGCGTCGTAAGATCCTGTTCACCCTCGGCATGGTGGTCATCTACCGGGTCGGTGCGACGTTGCCCTCGCCCGGGGTCTCCTACGTCAATATCAACCAGTGCCTGGACCGGGTACAGCACGGCGACAATCAGAACGTCTACTCGTTGATCAACCTGTTCAGCGGTGGGGCGTTGCTGAAACTGTCGGTGTTCGCGTTGGGGATCATGCCCTACATCACCGCGAGCATCATCATTCAGTTGCTTACAGTCGTGATCCCTCGCTTCGAGGTATTGAAGAAGGAAGGTCAGTCCGGCCAGAACAAGCTCACGCAGTACACCCGGTACCTGACGATCGCGCTGGCCATCCTGCAGTCCACCGGCATCGTCGCGCTGGCGGTTCGGGGCCAGCTGTTCTCCGGCTGTTCGCTGCCGCCGATTCCGGACCAGTCGATATTCAATCTGGTGGTCATCGTGGTGGTGATGACCGCAGGCACCGGGGTGATCATGTGGTTGGGCGAGCTGATCACCGAGCGTGGCATCGGCAATGGCATGTCTTTGCTGATCTTCAGCTCGATCGCTGCCCGCATCCCCGCTGAGGGCAAGAACATCTTGGACTCGCAGGGTGCGCTGGTCTTCGGACTGGTAAGCCTGTTCGGCCTGGCGATCATCGCCAGCGTGGTGTTCGTCGAGCAGGGTCAGCGACGGATCCCGGTGCAATACGCCAAGCGGATGATCGGTCGCCGGATGTATGGGGGGACCTCCACCTACCTCCCGCTGAAGGTGAACCAAGCCGGCGTCATTCCGGTCATCTTCGCATCGTCGCTGCTGTACCTGCCCGATCTCATCGCGCGGTTGACCACATCGCCCACCGGTCGTCCGGGTTGGTGGCAGACGTTCATCACCCGTTACCTGGTCGATCAGGCCAGCTGGGTCCATATCTCTCTGTACTTCTTGATGATTATCTTCTTCACGTACTTCTATGTGGCGATCACGTTCAGCCCTGAAGAGCGTGCCGAGGAGATGAAGAAGTTCGGTGGTTTCATCCCAGGTATCCGCCCGGGGCGCCCGACCGCCGAATACCTGAGTTTCGTACTCAGCCGGATCACCCTGCCTGGCTCGCTTTACCTTGGCATCGTGGCAGTGCTGCCCAACTTGTTCCTCGATCTGACCGGTAACGGACAGAACCAGAACTTCCCCTTCGGTGGCACTGCGGTGCTGATCATGGTGGGGGTCGGCCTGGACACCGTGAAGCAGATCGAAAGCCAGTTGATGCAGCGCAACTACGAAGGGTTCCTGCGCTAGTGCGAATCCTCATCGTCGGTCCGCCAGGTGCGGGCAAGGGTACCCAGGCTGCTGTGTTGAGCGCGGAACTCGGCGTACCGCATATCTCAACCGGAGAGTTGTTCCGGGCGAACGTCGAGCGCCGGACTGAGCTTGGTCGCCAGGTCAAGGCGTACCTGGACGCCGGCACGTTGGTGCCTGATGAGGTCACCAATGCGATGGTCGCGCAACGGCTCACCGAGGGAGTCTGCCGGGGCGGTTTTCTGCTCGATGGATTCCCTCGTACGGTCGGGCAGGCTGAGGTGCTGGAAAATCTGCTGCGCGATCGTGACTGTGAGATCGACACGGTGTTGGAGTTCGACGCGCCCGAAGACGAGGTGGTCGAACGTCTGCTGGCCCGCGGGCGCGGCGACGACACCGAGGACGTGATCCGGCATCGTCAGCAGCTTTATCGCGAGCAGACCGCGCCGCTGCTCGATTTCTACTCTGATCGGTTGGTCACCGTGGCGGCGGTCGGCTCGGTGCCGGACGTGACGGCTCGTGCGCTGGACGCGTTGCGAACCCGGGCGTGAGGAGCGGCTCGATGACCAGGGGCGGGGTGCGTGCCGTGGTGCGACGCTTGCGGGGCAAGACCAGCATCGAGCGCAAGTCTGCAGGTGAGATCGAAGCGATGCGTGCTGCCGGTGCTGTGGTGGCCCGGACATTGCGTCTGCTCGAGGACCACGTTTCGGCTGGGATGAGCACCGGTGAACTGGACGAGTTGGCCGAGCAGTCAATCCGAGATGCCGGGGCGGTGCCGTCCTTCAAGGGCTACCACGGGTTCCCCGCTTCGATCTGCAGCTCGGTGAACGAACAGGTCGTGCATGGGATCCCGAGTCGCAACCAGGTGCTCGCCGACGGCGACCTGCTGTCGATAGACTGTGGTGCGATCTTGGAAGGCTGGCATGGCGACGCCGCCGTGACAGTGCACGTCGGGACCGCGGCCGAGGCTGATACTCGACTGTCCGCGGCCTGTCGGGCGGCGCTTGAGGCCGGAATCGCTGTGGTTCGACCCGGTGGCAGGTTGACCGACATCTCCCATGCAGTGGAGTCTGCGGCGCTGGGTGCCGCCGCCGCGTATGGAACGTCCTACGGGATCGTGGCCGACTACGGTGGCCACGGCATCGGCACGGCCATGCACATGGACCCGTTCCTGCCCAACGTCGGCCGCCCCGGCCGCGGCCCCCGGCTGGTGCCCGGCATGGCCCTGGCGATCGAGCCGATGCTCACCGCGGGTACCGACAAGACCGAGGAACTCGACGACGGCTGGACCGTGGTGACTGTGGACGGGTCCCGCGCCGCGCACTGGGAGCACTCGGTCGCTGTCACTGATGACGGCCCGCTGATCCTCACCGTTGACGCACCCCCGACCGGGTAGCTCCGCTGATCACTTACCTGCGGTCGGGTCTCGCCGAGGGGATCACGGAAAGCTCATCCGATGTACCGGGGATCAGTTGCACATCGTGCGACAGCCAGCGATCAAAGAACCGGTGCTGTGTTGTGCGGGATGGAACGCCGAGGACATCGCCGTCGCCTTCGACAATGTTCTGGACCAGTACCTTGAACCCTTCGGCCTGGAAAAGCGGGACACCGGCGATGTTAGCAGTAGCGATCTCTCGTCTGCCCAAGTGACTCGGCCTCCCGACGGCGATCTCTCAGCTTAGATCTCTTTGAGAATGCCACTCAGGAATCTGATCGTTTCGGCAGGAGAATTAGCCTGGACGCACAATTGATCCATGAGCATCAGGTAGTGTTGTACATCCTGACTCTTGTCTAAATAAAGGGCGCTCGTCAGCTGTTCAAGATAGACTATGTCCGGTAGGTCGGCTGCGGTGAATCGCAGGATTGTGAACGGCCCCCCTACTGCCACATGTGCACCGGAATAGATCGGTATCGCCTGGAGTGTGACGTTGGGAAGCTCGGTCATCTCGATCAGATGTTGGATTTGGTCCCGCATCGCGGCACGCCCATCAAGCCGCCACAGTGCCCCCTCTTCGATTATGGCCCACAGATTGGGAGCTCCGGGCTGGGTGAGAATTTCCTTGCGTGCCATTCGCAGCGCGACCCGGCGCTCGATCTCGGTGGCAGATGCGCTTTGGTGGCCGAGTCGGATAACGGCGCGGGCGCTTTCCTGGGTCTGCAGCAGACCCGGTACGAGCTGGGGTTGATAGGTCCGAATGACAGAACTGGCTTGCTCCAAGCCGAGGTACATCTCGAACCAGCTCGGCAGGATGTCGCTGAAGTGGTGCCACCAGCCGGGCACGTTAGCCTGCCGGGCCAGCGCCAGAAACGAACTTCGCTCCTGTTCGTCGGTGATACCGTAGAGAGTGAGGAGATCTGCCACGTCACGCTCCTTGAAGCCGACCCGTCCGAGCTCCATGCGACTGATCTTGGCATGGGACGCCCGGATCGCGTGACCGGCCGCTCCGGCGGTGATTCCGCTCGCTTCACGGAGCTGACGCAGCTGATTGCCCAGCACGATGCGCAGCGCGGTCGGTCCTTGCGGTCGTACCGGAGTGTGACCGAAGTTCGGATCTTGACTCGACCGAGCTGCTCCCACCATGTCCTCCTACGGGTGAAGGGCTACGAGTGGTCTCCCATAGACGTCAGCGCACCACCCCAATACCTCCGGCCGTGCTCCATCCTCAACGGAGGGATCACCCGGTCATCCCGTCGAACCCACCCTCCTTCACAATCTGGAGGAACGCGGCCATTACGATACGAGTGTAGAGCAGAGTGGGGCCGCTCGGGTACCGGGAGTTGCGCACGGCGATCTTTCCCTCTGTCAGCTCCGCCAACTCCACGCAGTCTCCGCTGGGATTGCTGTGATTGCTCTTTTTCCAGGTGGTCCTCAGAAGCAGCGTGGCCGGCATATCGTTGGTGTTCTGTGGCATCTCCCACCTCTCGATAGACTCCTGCTCGTCAGGATCTCAACCCGGAGCGGTCAAATCGCGCCAGAGTGGTCAAATCGCCCAAACAGCGGGAGTGCGAGCGTATGATAATTGCTTCCGATACTAATCAGCTCTTGCATTGGCACGCGACGTCCAGATGGAGATGCATGCTCGTGCATGTGGTCTTGCATCGGTATGTGAGTCTGAAACGGTAACCAGAGTGATTGTGGCTCAGTCGAGCTGGGGGATAGCCGGGCCGAGCAGATCATCGGCGTCGATGATGCGGTAGGCGTAACCCTGCTCGGCGAGGAAGCGCTGGCGGTGCGCTGCGTAGTCGGTGTCGAGTGTGTCGCGAGCGACTATCGAGTAGAAGTGTGCCTGCCTGCCGTCGCCCTTGGGGCGTAGCAATCGGCCCAAGCGCTGGGCTTCCTCCTGCCGGGAACCGAATGTGCCGGACACCTGCACCGCCACCGACGCCTCCGGCAAATCGATGGAGAAGTTGGCTACCTTGGACACGACCAGCCTGCGTATCTCGCCCCGACGAAACGCGTCATAGAGGGTTTCCCGCTCGGAGTTGCGGGTCGAGCCCTGCACCACTGGGGCTCCCAGTGCCTCGCCGAGTTCATCCAGTTGCTCCAGATAGGCGCCGATCACCAGCGTCGGCTCGTCGGGGTGCCGGTCCATGATGGCGGCCACGACGGGTAACTTGCTGCGCGCGGTGGCGCACATCCGGTAGCGCTCATCGGCTTCCGCGGTGGCGTAGCGCAGCCGCTCGGCATCGGTCAAGGTGACACGGACCTCGATGCAGTCTGCCGGCGCGATCCAGCCCTGCGCTTCGATGTCGCGCCACGGCGCGTCGTAGCGCTTGGGCCCGATCAGGGAGAACACGTCACCCTCCCGCCCGTCTTCGCGCACCAGGGTGGCGGTGAGTCCGAGCCGACGGCGGGACTGCAGATCGGCGGTCATCCGGAAGACCGGTGCGGGCAGTAGATGCACCTCGTCGTAGACGATCAGTCCCCAGTCCCGTGAGTCGAACAGATCCAGATGCCGGTACTCGCCCTTGGACTTGCGGGTCATGACCTGGTAGGTCGCGATCGTCACCGGACGGATCTCCTTGCGCTCGCCGGAGTACTCACCGACCTCGTCATCGGACAGTGAGGTCCGCGCGATCAGCTCGCGCCTCCACTGCCGGCCGGCGACCGTGTTGGTGACCAGGATGAGCGTGGTGGCTTGCGCTTGGGCCATCGCGGCTATGCCGACCAGCGTCTTTCCAGCCCCACAGGGAAGCACCACGACGCCGGAACCGCCGGCCCAGAACCCGGTCACCGCGTCGCGCTGGTAGTCCCGCAACGACCAGCCGTCCTCGACCAGCTTGATCGGGTGCGCTTCACCGTCGACGTAACCGGCCAGGTCCTCGGCCGGCCAGCCGATCTTGAGCAGTCCCTGCTTGAGCCGGCCGCGCTCTGAGGGATGCACCAGTATGATGTCGTCATCGACCCGCGCCCCCAGCATCGGGGCGATCTTGCGGTGCCGGAGCACTTCCTCCAGGACGGCGCGGTCCCGTGCGACCAGCGCCAGCCCGTGCGTCGGGTGGTGCACCAGTTGCAGCCGGCCGTAGCGACTCATGGTGTCCACGACGTCGACCAACAGCGGCTGCGGAACGGCATACCGGGAGAAGCGCACGAGGGCGTCGACGACCTGTTCGGCGTCATGACCCGCGGCCCGCGCATTCCACAGCGCCAGCGGTGTGACCCGGTAGGTGTGTACGTGTTCGGGCGCGCGCTCAAGCTCGGCGAAGGGGGCGATCGCAGCGCGCGCCGCCCCGGCTGCCGGATGGTCGACCTCCAGCAACAGAGTCTTGTCGGACTGGACGATGAGCGGTCCGGCCTCGGGCGAAGAGCTCAACGGGTTCCTCCGGGTGGCAGCCGACGCGGCCGGTGAGTGGCCCGGCTCGAACCAGTGTCCCAGGTGCGCCTCGGCCGGTGCCGTCCAGGCACTGGGCCCGAAAGATAACGGGCGTCAGTGCGCTGCATCACGTAACGTGATCTGTACACTTTTCGAGTGCAAAATAACTACTTTCAGTAACTTGCTGCCTGCCATCCGTGTACTGCGGCTTGGGCTGGACGGGTGTTGTCGCTCCAGAACCCTGGCGCCTTCTCCGGCCAACTAGCACGGTTACGAGACCCGCGGGACGGCTCGGCCCAGCCCGTCGTATCGTCCGTACCCTACATCGAGCGTATCCGGGTCGATACCACAGGTGTTCCGTCCGTGCGGAGCGGAATTGCGCACGACCACGGTGACTTGTGGTGAGCTGGATGCCCGGCCACCGTTGATCCTGGGGAGGGACCTCACCGTGCCAGCGAGTAGTTCGCGACTCCCGGCCGTCTCGGGAGGCTGGTCATGACCTCGGTACTCAGTCGTCCTGGGAAGGCGGGGGACGCCACCGGCCCAGAGACCATGCGGTCACGGTGGTATTGGCGCAACTGGCCGGTGGTGGTCAAGCTGACCGCGGTACTGCTGGTGCCGACCATCGTCGCGCTGGTCGCCGGTGTGCTGCGCATCGTGGACCAGGCCAGCGCGGCTCCGGCCTACGCTCGGATCTCCCAGATTGCCCGGGTGCAGCAACAGCTGTCCGATCTGATCGGCGCCGTAGCGCGCGAACGCGACTTCGCCACGGCGTTCGTCGCGACAGGTCGCGTCGGTGACCGCCGACCCCTGGAACAGCAGTCTCTCGCCGTCGACAGCAGTGCGCGGGTGGTCACAGGGGCTGCTGATCAGGTAGCGGGTCTGGGATTCACCCGTTCCACGTTCGCGGCGCTCGGCGCGCTGGGGCCACTGCGGGCGAGCGTGACCACCGGCTTCGGCCCCGTCGAGGTGGTGGTGACCGAGTACAGCGATGCGATCGACCCGTTGATCGAGCTGGACTCCGCACTGACCCGCCAGCTCGACGACATCGCTGTCACCAGCGACGCGGCCGCCGCGCACGCCCTGCTCGCCGGTCGCGAGCAGGTCAGTCGCCAGCACGCGATCGTGTCGGCCGCGCTGTATGCCAATCGCCTCGGCCCTGGTCAGATCGATGATCTGCGCACGGCGGCCGTTCGGCTGACCACGGAGCAGGAGGCAGTCCGGGGAGCTCTGGCCCCGGATGAGCGTGCCAACGCCATTCGGGTCGGTGAAGACGCCGAGTCGTCCCGGCAGCGGTTGCTGCAGCTGGTGCTCAACCGCGGTCTCGCGGGGGAGCCGCTGAACACTTCCCCGCAGGACTGGGACCGGCGCAACACGGCGGTCATCGACACCATTTCAACAGTGGAGAAGGGGCTACGGCAACGGGTCGATCAGACCGCGCAGGCGCTGCTTGGTCACGTTCGCACCGCAGCGGGCCTGGATTCGGTCATTCTCTTCTTCGCCCTGGCGCTAGGCGTGCTGATCGGCATCCTCGTCACCCAGGCTCTGCTGCGGCCGCTCGGAGTGCTCAAGCGCACCGCGCTTGACGTCGCTGATCGGCGGCTGCCCGAGGCGATGGCCCGGATCCGTGACGGCGATCTACCCGAGGCGACGATCGAGCCGGTGGCGGTCGAAAGCCGTGAGGAGATCGGTCAGGTCGCCAGGGCGTTCGACGAGGTACACAGTCAAGCGGTCCGGATGGCCAGCGAGCAGGCTCAGCTGCGCGCCAATGTCAACGACATCTTCGTCAACCTCTCGCGCCGCACTCAGGGTCTGGTCGAGCGTCAGCTCAAGCTCATCGACCGGCTGGAGAGCAGTGAACAGGACCCCCAACAGCTCGACAACCTGTTCCAGCTCGACCACCTCGCCACCCGGATGCGACGCAACAGTGAGAACCTTCTGGTCCTCGCGGGCACCGATGCGGCCAACCGGTCCGGTCGTCCGGTCCGGCTGGTCGACGTGCTGCGCGCTGCGGTGTCCGAAGTGGAGCAATACCAACGGCTCGTCTTGCAGCAACCTCCAGCGGTTCTGGTGCTCGGCCGATCGGCGAGCGACCTGGTTCACCTGCTGGCGGAGTTGCTGGACAACGCGACCCATTTCTCGCCCCCGGACAGCCACGTGATGGTCTCCAGCGACGTGACTGCGGACGGCTCGGTCGCGATCGAGGTCGCCGACCGCGGCGTGGGGATGACCGAGGCTGAGCTCGCCCAGGCCAACCAGCGGCTGGCGAGCCCGCCGCTGGTCGATGCTTCGGTGTCCCGCCGGATGGGATTGTTCGTCGTCGGCCGGTTGGCCCGCAGACACGGCATCGATGTGCGGCTGCGCTGCGGCGAAGGCGGCGTGGGTGTCTGGGCCTCCGTCGTCATGCCCCCGCGCTTGGTGCGGGTGGCATCCGACGCGGTCGATCCTGCTGTCACGGCTGCCTCCGAGCGGATCAACACTAACGGGACCGCCCAGGACAGCGCTGTAGGCCCGGCGGCCGCCAGCGTTACCGATATGCCGGTGCCTGTCCCGGATGTGGAGTCTCAAGGCGTGCCCGGGACCAACGGCAACGGGGCGCGATCGGCCATTCAGCCTGACCGGAAGGATCTTCCCAGTGACCCCGAGCCCGGCGAATCCGGTCCTTCCCAGCGCAACGGCAAGCGGTCGACGCCGGGAGAACCGACTCCTCCTGGGCCGCCAGCGAGTTCCCCGGCAGGCAACTCGGTGGATGTCCCGAGCGCCGGATCCGGAGCGGATCTGTTCCGACCAGCGCGTGCCACTGTGACGGGGCCCGTCGGACCGGGATACCGGGTGACGCTGCAGCACTCCACGCCGATCTTCGACGACGTGGCGTCCGCATGGTTCAAGGAGCACGAGGCCGTCCCGGTGCGTTGGACCGCACCTCCAGCGCGCGGGCTGGCTGGGACAACACGGGAACCGACCCGGGAACCGCCGATGGTCAAGGGTCCCTCCCCGGATGCGCCGTCTCCGGATGCGCCGTTGCCGGATGCGCCGTTGCCGGATGCCGCGCCGGCCAACTCCGCCTCGCCGAAGGCAGACCAGTCCACTATGGCGGGCTCGCCTCCCCTGATGCGTCGTCAGCCGGGCAAGGCATTGGCCGGCTCCGGCGATGCCGGTAAGCGTGGCCTCTCGGACCAACCGGCCTCGGCACCGGATGCCGCGCCTCCAGGCGATATACCGGCGCAGGACTGGGGCGCCGCAGACGAGGGCTGGCGGGCGGCCGAGGCACTGGCGATGCCGGTCAGTGCGGAATTCACCCCTATGGGCCTGCCTCGACGGCAACCTCGGGCGCTGCTGGTGCCCGGTGCTGCGGGGGGGGGTGAGCCCACGAGTGCGCCGGTGCGCAGCGCGGAGTCGATTCGCGGTCGACTCGCCAGCTATCAGCAGGGCATTCGCGAGGGGCGCCAGGCCCGCGGCAACCCTGACCACCAGGCTGACGGGTCGTCACCAGATCGGCAGGATGAAACAAAGGAGACGAAGTGACCGTTCCGCAGACGCAGGAGCGCTTCGGGTGGTTGGTCGACGACTTTGTCAACCGGGTGCCTGGGGTGGCGCACGCCTTGGTGGTGTCGGCCGAAGGCATGCCTTTGTCCGCTTCTGCCCACCTCCCCAGGGATCGTGCCGATCAGCTCGCGGCCGTGGCGTCCGGGCTGGTCAGCTTGGCGGCAGGAGCGGCCCGCTGCTTCGACGCCGGCCAGGTCGTGCAGACGGTCGTGGAACTGGATCGAGGGATCATGCTGCTGATGTCGATCAGCGACGGCTCCAGCCTTGCGGTGCTGGCTGCCCCGAGCTGCGATATCGGTCTTGTCGGCTACGAGATGACGTTGCTGGTCGACCGGGTAGGCCAGCAACTCAGCCCGCACGTGCGTGCCGCGCTGCACGGTGCATTGGGACGATGATGTGGCGGTGAGGTTGTGGTGAGTGAGTTCAGCGAGGCGACCAGCACCCACGGCGTCGACGGCGATGATCAGTCGTTTGCTGCGGTGGTGAACAACCTCAGCAGTGGTCCGTGGCGTTTGGGCCGACGTCGCAAGGAGCCGGCGAGGTCATCGGGCAGCCGGCAGCCGGTTCCGGTGGAGCAGCCGGCGCCGGTGCCCGCGGGATTCGACGAGGTTCCGGTGCCTGCGGGATCCGACGAGTGGAGCGAGCCCGCGGCCCCGGCATCGGTGGTGCGGCCCTACACCTGGACCAGGGGACGCACCTCGCCGGTCTTGGATCTCGCAGTGGAGACGCTGGTGTCCACCAGTGTGCAGGGTCATGAGATGGCTGTGCTGACCAGTGAGGAACATCGAGCCGTGGCCGAACTGTGCCGGGACCCCCGCTCGGTGGCCGAGGTGGCCGCTCTGCTATCCCTGCCGTTGGGAGTGGCCCGAGTTCTGTTGGCGGACATGGCGGACATCGGGTTGGTCGTGGTGCACCGCAGCGCGAACAGCTCCGGCGACATGCCGGATATGGCCTTGATGGAAAGGGTATTGAGTGGACTTCGTCGGCTCTGATCGGGCAAGGTCCCAGGGCGGCCCATCGGCGGTAGTGATCCAGACCGACGCGGCTCGGTCCGGTCCGCCCGCCGCACAGCAAGCCGTGGGCGGCCCAGGTGTGATGTCCGCGAAGATCGTCGTGGGCGGTGGTTTCGGCGCGGGCAAGACGACCTTCGTCGGATCGGTGTCCGAGATTGCACCACTGACCACCGAGGCCGTGCTCACCGATGCGAGTACCACCGTCGACGACCTCGCGGCGACGCCGGACAAGTCGACCACCACGGTCGCGATGGACTTCGGTCGCCTCTCGCTGGATGCAGAGCTGATTCTCTACCTGTTCGGTACCCCGGGGCAGCACCGCTTCTGGTTCATGTGGGATGACCTCGTGCGTGGTGCGATCGGTGCGGTGGTACTGGTAGACACCCGTCGGCTGGCTGACTGCTTCGCGGCGGTGGACTTCTTCGAGGACCGCGGTCTGCCCTATGTGGTAGGGGTGAACTGCTTTGACGGCCGACTCAGCCACAGTATCGAGGATGTCCGGGAAGCGCTGGCCATCCCCTCTACGGTACCCATCATCGCCTGTGACGCCCGCGAGCGGGAATCGACCAAGAATACCCTCATCGCATTGGTCGAGCACGCTATGCGGAGGTCGGTGGCGGCTCGTTCATGATCATAGAGTTGGGAGCGTGCGCAGCGTGGCGGTGAGCTTCGGTCGCACCCCTGCCGTCGCCGTGTTCGGTGGTCGCACAGCGCTGCGGCGCCGTGGCGGCCGGTGGCGGCTACGGGACTGGCGACTGCGCACCAAACTCACCGCGGTGCTGTTGGTGCCTTTGGTGCTCGCCGGTGTACTCGGCGTGCTTCGAGTCAGCGATCTGGTACGGAAGGCGCACGATTTCGCCGCACTGGCCCGTCAGGTCGGACTCGCCCAGCAACTGGGCTTGGTTGTGGACGGCCTGCAGGCAGAGCGGCACGGGGTGGTGACGGTGCTTGCCGCCCACCGCGCTGCAGACCCTGCCGTCCGGCAAGCGCAGGTCCGGCGGGTGGATTCCGCTGTCGCCATGCTGCGTACGGCGGACTTCCGGGCGGATGCCTTCCCGGCTTCCGCGAGCGCTCAGTGGGGGCGGGCCCACCAGGCCGCGCTGAGCCGGCTGTCCGGGCTTGCCGCTCTGCGGCAGGCCACCCTGCGCGCTGACGCCGCGCCGGATAACACGACCCTGGGCGACGCGACCGCGCGCGACGCCGTCACCGCGTATTCCGACCTCATCGCGGCCCTACTCGATCTCGACCGTCTGGCGCTCTACGGCGCGCCCGATTCGTTGGCCCCGATAGCTGACGGCATCAGGGATCTCACGGTTGCCGGAGAACAGGCTTCCTGGCAGCAGGCAGTGTTGCTGACGGGGATCTTGTCCGGCGTCCTGCCCGCGGATCAGCAGCGCACGCTTCGCGCCGTCGACGCTCGGTTCGAGGCCGCAGCAGACGAGTTCGGCCGAGCCGTGTCTCCCGCTCAACGGCAGCACTATTTCAACGCCAGAGCGGTGATCGATCGGAAGCGCTTGCTGGACGCCGCGCTGGACCGGTCGGTACGGGGAGTGCCGCTGGAGATGGTTCCCGGTGACTGGGACTCTGCTGCGGCCGAGACCGTCGAGACGATCCACCAGGGTGAGATCACTCTGCTCAATGAGTTGCGGACGGACACCCTGGCGCGCAGTGACCGTGCGTTGCACGAGGCGATCTGGGATGGCGCCGCGGTCGCTGCGCTACTGCTGATCGCCGTGGCGCTACTTGTTGTCGTGGTGCGCTCGCTGTTGCAGCCGCTGCGCGCGCTGCGTACCGCCGCGTTCGAGGTCGCCGATCACCGGTTGCCGGAAGCCGTCGAGCAGCTGCGGACCGTCGACGGTACTCCTGGCCAGGCCATTGTCGACCCGGTGCCGGTGCACTCCAGGGAGGAGGTCGGTCAGGTCGCCAGGGCGTTCGACACGGTGCACGCCCAGGCGGTCCGGTTGGCCACCGAGCAGGCCCAGCTGCGCAGCAGTCTCAACGAGGTATTCGTCAACCTGTCCACGCGCAGTCAGTGCCTGGTGCAACGCCTGCTTGCGCTGATCGACGAGTTGCGCAGAAAACTGCCGGAGTCGGGGCTGGTGGACAGCTTGGCCCAGTTCGATCGGCTTGGCGCCCAGATGCGCCGCCACAACGAGAACCTGCTGGTGCTGGCCGGCGGGACGGCACATCGTGGTGCTGAGGAACCGGCGGCGTTGCTCGACGTGCTGAATAATGCGGTCGCGGAGATCGATGATCACCAGCGGGTGACCGTGTGCGCACCCCCGGCGGCCATGGTGGCGGGCCCAGTCGTCAACGATCTGGTTCACCTGATCGCAGAGTTGCTCGACAATGCCACTAGCGTCACGCCGCCCGGGACCACGGCGACTCTGGCTGCCACGCTGTCTGAGGACAAGAGCCTGCTGGTGGAGGTGACCGACTCCGGACCCGGGCTCCCTGTCGACGAGCTTGAGGCGATCAACGGGCGGCTCGTCTCGGCACCGGCGGTCGACCCCTCGGTGCCCGGTCAGGTGGGGTTGTTCGTCGTGCGCGAGCTGGCCGCGAAACATGGTATCGCGGTGCGGCTGCGCCGGCGCGTCGGTGACCGCGGGCTCACGGCGACTGTGCTGCTGCCCCCCTCCTTGGTGACTATCGATCTCCGCGTGTCGACAGAGGCCCCGGTAACGAGTGGCCCGGTAACGAGTGGCCCGGTAACGAGTGGCCCGGTAACGAGTGGCCCGGTAACGAGTGGCACCGGGTGGCAGCTGCCACTGCAGGTGTCGGTGATCGACGAGGCCGCTGCTGCCGACTTGTTCAGCCCAGCCTCGATCGGAGTTGTCACCTCGCAGCGCGGCCGTGCGCGTACGGCTCTGGAGGAGTGGCTCGAAGCTCTTCGGCCATGACGAGCCTGGGTCCGAGCGTGCGGCGGACTCCGATCAGCTGGACGGATCCGGGAAGCAGACCGTGGTGGCCACCGATCCGCTGGATGGGGACCCCGTAGCCGGGCAGCGCCCGGAAGTTCGTGAAGAGATCTTCGAAATGGTCTCGGCCTGGTTCCGCGACCAGCGGTCCGCAGCGAGCAATCCGTCGTCCACCACTGCGCCCGAGTGGCAGTCCCCGTTCGACGAGGGATGGCAGACCGCGCAAGCGCTGCGCACCCCGGTTGGCCACGAAGTCACCCCAGCGGGATTGCCCAAGCGACAGCCGCGCGCGCACCTGGTGTCCGGCGCGGACGGTCGTATGGTACCAACGCCGGTATCCGCCGGCCCGGCTCGCACCCCGGACGCTGTGCGCGGCCGGTTGAGCAGATATCAGCGCGGATTGCGTGTCGGGCGCCATGCCAGCATCGTTTCTGATGAGTACCCCCCGTGGACCGAGCCCGCACAGCAGTTTTTCGAGCACGGACCTTTCGAGGAGAAACAGCAGTGACGACAGCAGCGCCACAGCAGCCGGTCCAGCCCAGCCAGTTCGGGTGGTTGGTGGACAGCTTCGTGCAGCAGGTGCCCGGCGTGGCGCATGCTGTGGTGGTCTCCGCCGACGGGCTGCTCCTGGTCCCGTCCTCAGGACTGCCCCGCGACCGCGCTGACCAGCTTGCCGCGGTCACATCGGGCCTGGTGAGCCTCACCCAGGGTGCGGCTCGCTGCTTCGAGGCGGGCGGTGTGGTGCAGACCGTCGTGGAGATGGAGCGCGGCATCGTCTTGACCATGGCCATCAGCGACGGGTCCAGCCTCGCTGTGCTGGCCTCGCCGAGCTGCGACATCGGCCTGATCGGCTATGAGATGACGCTGCTCGTCGACCGAGCCGGGAAGCTTTTGACTCCCGAGCTGCGCGCGCAGTTGCAGAGCGCCGCGCGCACCTAGATCTTGGGGCCGTGAGCAAGCTCTGAGAAGCGCGTGAGAATGTTCTGGCGTCAGTCCTGCATGACCGCCGCTGAGGTGATCCGGTGCAGCGGGAAGCGCCGTAGCTCGTCGGCTGAGCGGTCGAAGCCCTCCAGGACGCCGCCACCCACGCTCACCGGCCGCACGATCCGTCTGCTGGCTACCCCATGGGAGTCCACGAAGCCGATGCAGACGTTGCTGCCGGCGTGGGCAGCGCCCTGCAACAGCTCCAGCGTGTCACCGGTGGACGCCGCAGCGTTGGCGACCGCGGGCCCGCGCGGGGTGATGGACGTGGCGTCCCCGGCCCGCACCGCTGCCACCAGCGCGGCAAGCTGCTCGGTCGAAGGAGTAGGTGGGATGGCGCCACGGCGGGGTGCCTGGGTCCGGACCCTGGTCCGGCGAGCTCCGGCACGCAGGTCGACCACCTCGCCGTCGGCTCCCTCAGCAACCGGGCTGAAGCCGGCGCCTCGCACCTCATCGAGTAGTGCAGCCAGCGATAGTGAGCTGACCAGCACGGTGGGGGCGAGCCGGCGCAGCCCACAGCGGGCGGCGACCGGATGCGCCAGTACTTCGGTGAGCAGCACCGCGTCGTCGCAGCGGAGGAAGGCTGCGGCGGCGCCACCGCGCAGCCGCCCGTGCCGGCGGGCCACGTCGTCGATGAGGTAGCTCAGCGACTGCGGTACCGGGGTTGCCGACCTGGTTCGGAACAGCTCGTGCAGGTCGGCGGCGCTGCGCCCGGCGTCCAGTGCCCGGCGCACGGTGTCTTCGGTGACCCGGTAGACGGTGGCACCACCCGCTGACTCCACATCGGCCACCAGCCCGATCTCTCGGGCCAGCTCGGGCTCCAGCGGTCCGGGTGCGACCACGGTACGGTCGGCTTGCACCAGGACGTGGTTCACCGGCTCGGGTAGCGCGGCACTCAGCACGGCCGCTGCGGCCGCCGCACCGTCGCGCAGCAGCGCTCGGCCGGCCGACGACAGTGCGCCCAGCGCGAGCACACCCAGCAAGGTGGCTTCCTGGAGGGTCCAGGCGACCACCTCGTCACGTCGCCGACCATCCCGCCGCGGTGCCCGCCAGGACAGCACCGCGGCGAGCTCCTCGGGACGCTGGATGCCGCGGCCGACGGGCAGCTCGGCGACCACCTCGAGGATGCGGCGTCGTTGCGCTGGAGCGCGTGGCTGGCGCAGTTCATCGGACAACGCGGTCAATGGCCGGTCTTTGTCATCGCGGGTGCCGGCCAATCCGGGCAGTCGGGGCAGCTCGAGCCAGGTGGGTGCCAGCGTGGCCCAGCGCCGCTGCGGTGGTGCCGCGAGCCAGGCATCGGCGGCGACCGTGGGCACCCACAGCTGCGTGCCCGTCCCCTCGTCGGTCCAGGTGACCAATCCAGCAGCGACGACGACCTCGGCGAGCAGCGCCACTGTCACCTCGTCGACGGCCAACCGGCGCGACGTTCGGCGGATATCCCGGACGCCGACACCACCGGTGCGTAACACCGCGGGCGGGTCCGCCGACCATTCTGCGAGTAGCTTCTCAGTCTGGCGCAGCAGTTCGAGTACCGCACCCGCAGCGGTTGAGTCCACTATGGACGGATCACGCCGGCGGGTCGGCAGCTCTGGCTCGTTCAGGTCGGCAGATCCGAGCGGCTGATCTCCGCGCAGCGCCAGACCCACCTGTGCGGGCAACTCGACGGTGTTGGCGTCCATCCGTCGCAGCAGCCCACGCGCCAGCAGGCGTTGCACCGGTGTGCGAGCGCAGGCCGGCGGGAGCACCTTGGTGGCGTCTCGAGTGGTGCCGACCGGCGGCCCTGCGGCCAGGGTTCGCAATATCCTCAGCTCGTCGTCGGCCAGCCCGGCGAGGACCGCGTGGAGGTCGACGCTGACGAGATCTGCGTCACGGCGCCCCAAGCCGGCCGGATACGGGCCGATGACCTGTCGTGCTGCCGGGACCACCGTGAGCGCGTCATCGTCGCCCCAGACCAAGGCGCAGCATCGTAACTCGTCCAGGGCCTGCTGAATCCTCCTGGCGGCAACGTTGCGGCCGAATATCTGTTCGACGCCCTGGTAGCTCGCCGGTGTGGTATCGGCATCGGCCACCAGCAGCGCCGACAGCACCGCAAGAGTGAAGCGGTCGAGGTCCTCGCAGGCTCGGGCGACTGACGCTGGGATACCGGCCCGGGTGGCCAACACCGTCGAATCCGCCGGAGCGGGCACGGCGAGGTCCGGACGGCTGCGGAGCAGCGCGACCAACGTCTCGTCGTCCCGGGAACGTAGCCAGTCAGCGAGTGCGGTGCTGGGCATCCCTTCCAGGGTAGCGAGAACCCTCCAGGGACCGTTGCCTGACCTCATGTCGTCGCACTGGAAATGGGCACCTTCGCATCGGGCAGAATGGAGGGCGTTCATGCCGTCTCCGCGGAGACGAGTACGTCGGCGGGCACTCGAGCTGAGGAGGAGCTGTGGCTAAGCACACCGACCGGATCGACCCGACCTGGCCGAGCTGGTCGGAGGAGGACCACCCGGTCAGTGAGCTTGCCGCCCCTGTCCAGGGCGCGCTGTCCCCGTTCGGTGAGGTGATCTTCCCGCTATCGCCCGACGAGCTCCCCTACGAGCATCCGCATACCGAGATCAACCGCAGCGACACCCCGTAGCGGGGTCTCTGCTGGACCCCGTTTCGGTTCCGTTAGGGTGCCGTCACCGCGCGGCCCCAGCGGACGTCACAGTGTCGTTGGGCCGAGTGGGATCGCCCGTTCGGGGAGGGCGAGCCAACCAGTTCCGCTCGTCCGACACCACACGAGGTCATGACGCAACGTCCTCCCGGATCGTTCCGGTTACGCGATCGTCCTTACCTGCTCGCATGCGCGGCCGGTGGGGTTGTCCTGGTAGTGCTGGTGATCGTTGTGGTGGCCCTGCTGGCCCCCTTCGGGACTGGTGATACCCCCAAGGCCACGCCGTCGAAGGCGCCTGTCGTGGCCGCTCCGGTCAGCGCGATCCCGCCAGCAGTGCTCCCGGCGGATCCCGCAGTGCTACCGCAGAGCACCACCTACACCGCCATCGAAGGGGCGCCGCTGGACCCCGGTCCACTGATGGCTACCGATGGCACCGTGGTTCACCCACGGCGGGAGGTCGTGGTGTATTCAGCCCCCGGCGGCGCCCCGATCGCCAGGGTCGGTCCCCAACAGATCGGTGATACCTGGCTGCCGGCAATCGCCCAACAACCCGGGTGGGTGCAGGTGTTGCTGCCCTCGCGGCCCAACCGCTCGGCGGGCTGGGTGACGGACACTGCACTCGATCGGGCGGTAACCCCGTATCTCATCCGGGTGCACCTTCGTTTCCTCACCATGGAGCTGTTCAAGGGGGGCCAGCGCCTGGGGAACTGGACGGTGGGCATCGGTAAGCAATCTGCCCCCACTCCAGCAGGGCGGACGTTCCTGCTCGGTTCGTTCAGCGACACCGCGCAGCGATACTCGCCTGTGATCCTACCGTTGGGTACCCACAGTCCCACTTTGGACAGCTTCGGCGGCGGCCCGGGAACCGTCGCGATTCATACCTGGCCTACGGCCAACGTCTTCGGTACTCGCTCTAGCGATGGTTGTATCCGGGTGCCGTCGGACGCGCTCCACCAGTTGATCCAAGTTCCTCTGGGAACGCTCGTGCTCATCGATGAGAACTGAAACAAACGAAAGGACAGCATGTGAACAGTAGGAAGCTCGCCGGCGCCAGTGCTGCCAGCGTCGGTGCTGCCACCGCCGTCGCGGCCCTGCTGCTGGGGACCCTGTCCGGCTCCGCTGGCGAAGAGCCCACCGCCTCGGCATTCGGGATCGCCGCGGAAGGTTTGCTGCCTATCTCACCGACTCCCTTCGTCGAGGCACCACCTGACGAGCGCAAGGCACTGCTTGAGGTGCCGGGGCCGAACAAGAACGGCATCTATGTCGCGCTACTCAAGGTAGAGGCCGAGCACTTCCGGTCCAAGGCAACGGCTGTCAAGGTCGACATCCTCGGGCTGAAGCTCAAAGTTCTCGAGGCGACCTGCGAGAACGGCCACGGTGACTCCTCGATCATCGGTACTGATGGGGATGGTGGTAAGTCGTCTCCCTATGCGGGTCAAGAGCTGGACCTCTCGCCGGTGGTCAAGGTCGAGTTCAACCGGCAGCACCGGGACCACGACAAGCTCACGGTCGACGCGGCGGTGGTCTCGCTGCTGCCGGGCGACCGCCGTGGGCGGGCGCTCTCGGACAAGGATCTCAACCTTTTCAAGAGTCTCGCGTCCAATAAGTTGAAGGTCCCAAGCATGGATGAGCTGAAGGCCGCTCATGCCAAGTCGTCGGCCCCGGCGGGATCCGCTCCCACCGTCCAAGACCTGCTTGGTGTGCTCAAGACGCAGAACCCGAGTCTGGCCACTCCCAAGGGTGACCGGGAGGCACTGGAGGAGATCGTGATCTCGTCTGCCAGCTGCCGTGAAGAGCACCACGAGAACCGTCACGAGCAGAAGGAAGAGGCACCGCCGCCTCAGCCGGTCAAAACGCACCTGCCGGTGACGCACTGACCTGATCGGGACATAACCGGAGGGACCCGGCACGCAATGCGTGCCGGGTCCCTCCGTTGTCAACGTTGCTCGCACGTCACCGCCGACAGTGGTCGGCCGGGCCGTAGGATCGATTGGTGAGTTCCGAGGGACGACTGACCCATCTGGATGATCGTGGCGCGGCCCGGATGGTCGACGTCTCGGATAAGCAGACCTCCGCGCGGGAGGCAGTCGCCTCGGGGGTCTTCCGCACCACCGAGGAGGTGGTGCGGTTGCTGCGCGCCGAGGAACTACCCAAAGGCGATGCCCTGGCCACCGCCCGGATCGCCGGCATCATGGCGGCCAAGCGAACGCCCGATCTGATCCCACTGTGCCATCCCCTCGCGTTGACCGGGGTGGCTGTGGACCTGACCATCGTGGGTTCCGAGGTTCGGATCACCGCCACGGTCCGCACCACCGACCGCACGGGTGTGGAGATGGAGGCGCTCACCGCAGTCGCCGTCGCCGGACTGGCGCTGCACGACATGGTCAAGGCAGTCGACCCGGCCGCAGTGCTCGACGCCGTGCGGGTGGAACGCAAAGCGGGTGGGAAGACCGGTGTGTGGAACCGTCCCGTCGACCTGATTCAGGAGAGCTGATGACATCGACGACCCGTCGCGCGGTGGTCGTGGTGGCGTCCAACCGTGCGGCCGCCGGGGTGTACGCCGACCGCACCGGTCCCATCATCGTCGACTGGTTGTGTGAGCGTGGCTATCAGACACCGAACCCCGTGGTGGTACCCGACGGCTCGCCAGTGCGTGACGCGGTGGCGGTGGCGGTGGCCGACGCGGTCGACGTCGTGCTCACCACCGGCGGCACTGGGATCAGCCCCACCGATCGCACCCCGGAGGCCACCGAGCCGCTGCTGGATTGTCGCCTGCCCGGATTGGCGGACGCGATCCGCTCGGCCGGGCTGCCTCAGGTGCCTACCGCGGTCCTTTCCCGCGGGCTGGCTGGAGTGGCGGGCCGCACTCTCGTGGTCAACCTGCCCGGCTCCACCGGTGGAGTTCGCGACGGCCTGGCTGTCCTCGACCGGGTTCTCGATCACGCGATCGAGCAGCTGCACGGCGCAGATCATGTCGGCAGTGGAACCGGCCTGCCTTCGAATCTCGGGCAGGGGTACAGCGACAAAGCGGCTGTGCCTGCAGCCACGGACGTGGTGCTTCGCGCGGTGGTCACCGAAGAGCCGTTGGACGTCGAGGAGCATGCTCGCCTGGTTGCTCGTTCGGCTGCCGGCGCCGTGGTGAGCTTCTCCGGCGTGGTCCGCGACCATGACGGTGGCCGGGGGGTGCGCGCGTTGGAGTACTCCAGCCATCCCGATGCCGGTGACGTGATCACACGAGTGGCGGTTCAGGTCGCCGCGGCGCACCCGCACGTGTACGCGCTGGCCGTCAGCCACCGCGTCGGGCCCCTGGCGATCGGCGACTCGGCTCTGGCCTGCGCGGTGTCAGCAGCTCACCGTGCCGAGGCCTTCGCTGCGTGCGCAGCGCTGGTCGACGAGGTGAAGCTGCAGCTGCCGATCTGGAAGCGTCAGGAATTCTCTGACGGTTCGGAGGAATGGGTCAACTCTCCGTGAGACTGCCTGACCTCTGATCCGGGTCGGGGGCAACCCCCGCGCAGACCTTCAGCCGCCGGCGAACGGCGGCAGCACGTCCAGTTCTGCCCCCGGTCGCAAGGGCATAGCCCGGTCGCGCACCGCGACCGAATCGAGCAGGAAACTGCAGGCGGCCAACACCCTGCGTAGCGCGTCCCCGTGCCGGGCGGTGATCGCGTCCAGTGCGTCGGCCACTGTGGCGCCGTCGCCGATGTCCACGCTCTCGCTGGGCAGGCCAGCGGCAGCGCGTGCCGCTGCGAAGTATCGCACGGTCACCACAGTTCAGACTCCGTTCCTTCTTCCCGAGTGGGTTATCAAGAGCATTTGGTCTCTAACAAACCGGTTCACCCTCGAACAGCGAGGTTAGGATCTTAGGATCTTAGCCTACGATCTGCCCGCTTCACTGGCGACGCAACGGCTCGCCGCAAGTGAATCGGACTTTTCGCGCTTGCTCCTTACCACGTGGTAACGCGCGAAACCACACGTTAGCGGCCTGCGTGGCCGGGTAAGACAATCAATGTCGACAGTTCTCGAAATCCGTTTTTCTCGATTTTCTCGGCGAGATTTTCCGCAAAAGCGGAACGTGTAGACCGTTGGTCTCTTATTTACTGCTACGAAGATGTCGGATCGCCCCTGATGCTGCTGCTGCTGGGACTTGGGCGCCGCAGTGGATACATGGTGCACCGGAGCCACCACGCAAGGTAGCAGCCCGGTCGGGAGAGTCCGGGTGCCGGGGCCTTAGCTGCGGAGGTACTCTTCCTGACGTGCCGCACTACCGGATGTCAGAGATCGCTGAGCTGTTCGGCGTAAGCGATGACACCGTTCGGCGCTGGGCGGATTCCGGGCAACTCACGGCCATCCGGGACGCCGGAGGTCGCAAGGCTGTGGACGGGGTGGAGCTGGCAGCGTTCGCCAAGTCGCAGGCGCATGCCACGCCCGATCCGTCCGTGGTGGACCGCTCGGCACGTAACCGTTTCGTCGGGCTGGTCACGGACGTGATCACCGACCGGGTGGTGGCACAGGTGGAGATGCAGTGCGGACCACACCGGGTGGTCTCACTGATGAGCAGCGAGGCAGTACGGGAACTGGGGCTCGTGCCGGGAGTACTTGCGGTGGCTGTCGTGAAGTCGACCCAAGTCGTGGTCGAGACTCCGGGAGGGCGTGGATGAAGCGGGTGGTGCTGGTCGCGTTGGTGGCTGGGCTGGCGTTGGCGGGTTGCGGGTCAGGTGATTCGGCTCATGCGGCGAAGACACCGGTCACCGTGCTGGCGGCGGCTTCGCTCACGGACGTGTTCACCAAGTTGAAACCGCAGTTCGAAGCTGCTAATCCCACCGCTGATCTGCAGTTCAGCTTCGGTGGGTCATCGGATCTGGCCCAGCAGATCGTCAACGGTGCACCCGCCGACGTCTTCGCCTCGGCCAACAACGCGCAGATGAAGGTGATACAGGACAAAGGGAAGGTGGCCGGCACAGCGTACCCATTCGTCACCAACGTGCTCACGATCGTGGTGCCCCCAGGTAATCCGAAGAACATCCACTCATTCGCCGACCTGGCCAAGCCGGGCGTCACCGAGATCGTGTGTGCACCGCAGGTGCCCTGCGGCGCTGCCACCACGAAGATCGAGCAGACCACCAAGATCAAGCTCAGTCCGGCCAGCGAGGAGCAGGACGTGCTGTCGGTGCTGTCCAAGGTCGAGGCCAAGGTCGCCGATGCCGGGCTGGTCTACGTCACCGACGCGCGAACCGCTGCCGGGAAGGTCCAGGAGGTGGAGTTCCCGGAGGCCAGAACCGCCGTCAACACCTATCCCATCGCCGCGATCAACAACGCCCCGCACGCCCGACTGGCGCAGGCCTTCGTGGCGTTCGTCCAGAGCGCCGGCGCGCAGCAGGAGTTCGCGGCTGCCGGCTTCGGCCCTGCATAACCTAGACCGAGCCTGAGCTGTGGCCCTCGCGTGACCCAGACCAGGGATCGACACACTGTCCACATCGGACTACCCGGCGGGTTGTGGCTGCCCGCGCTGGTGGCTCTCGGGCTGATCCTGCTGCCGGTGATCGGGCTGGTGGTGCGGGCGCCGTGGTCCAGGTTCGGCGTGCTGGTCACCAGCGAATCGGCGCTCACCGCACTGGAGCTGTCGCTGCGCACCGCGACCGTATCCACCCTGCTGTGCGTCGTGTTCGGCGGGCCGCTGGCCGTGGTGCTGGCCCGAGGGTCGGTGCCTGGCCTGCGGCTGCTGCGCTCTGTGGTGCTGCTCCCGCTGGTGCTGCCGCCGGTGGTCGGTGGACTGGCACTGCTGTACCTGCTGGGGATCAGCGGGTTCGCCGGGTATGCCCTCGACGTAGCGTTCGGCGTGCGGGTCCCGTTCACCACGACGGCGGTGATCCTAGCGCAGACGTTCGTGGCGTTGCCGTTTCTGGTGGTGAGCCTGGAGGGGGCGCTGCGCACCGGCGGGGAACGTTATGAGGTGATCGCGGCGAGTCTCGGTGCTTCACCGTGGACGGTGTTCCGCCGGATCACCGTCCCGCTGGTGCTGCCTGGTCTCGGCTCCGGTATGGTGCTCAGCTTCGCGCGCTGCCTGGGAGAGTTCGGGGCCACCATCGCGTTCGCGGGCAGCCTCCAAGGGGTGACCAGGACGTTGCCCTTGGAGGTCTACCTGCAGCGGGAGGTCGACGCCGACGGGGCGATCGCGTTGTCACTGGTGCTCGTGGTGGTGGCGATCGCGGTGATCGCCATAGCCCGACCGCGTTCGGCGGAGGGCCTGAGATGACAGCCGGGCTGGACGTCGAGGTCGCCGTTCGCCGCGGTGATTTCGCTCTGACCGCGACGATGCGGGTCGGCCCCGGTGAGGTGATCGCGATGCTGGGAGGCAATGGATCCGGTAAGTCAACCCTACTGGCCGCGATCGCGGGTCTGCTGCGTCCCGACACCGGGCGGATCGTCCTCGATGGTCGGGTGCTCACCGACACGGCTGCGGGGGTGCAGCTGCCACCGCACCGCAGGCGCATCGGGTTGCTGGCCCAGGAGCCGTTGCTGTTCCCGCACCTGTCGGTGCTGGACAATGTCGCGTTCGGTCCGCGCTGTACCGGTACCCGCAGGCGACCAGCTCGGGATGCGGCGCTGCGCCGTCTCACCGAGGTGGATGCGGCGCAGTTCGCCCAGCGGCGCCCACAGCGGCTGTCCGGTGGCCAAGCTCAGCGCATCGCGCTGGCCCGGGCGCTGGCCTCGGAACCTGACCTGCTGTTGTTGGACGAGCCCCTGTCCGCGGTCGACGTGGAGTTCGCGCCCGCCCTGCGGTCGCTGCTGCAATCGGTGCTCACCGACCGGCTCGCGGTCATCGTCACCCATCAGGTGATCGATGCGCTGGTGCTCGCGGACCGGGTGGTGGTGCTCGACGATGGCCGCGTGGTGGAGCAGGGCCCGACACGTGAGGTGCTCACCCGACCGCGCAGCGCATTCGCAGCCCGGCTGGCCGGGCTGAACCTGGTGTCCGGTATCGCGACGGCCGACGGGTTGCGCGCAGCGGATGGCACCGAGCTCACCGGCGGGACCGGAGCCCCGGTCGTCGGTGCCGCGGCGGTCGCCGTGTTCACCCCCGCCGCGGTGGCCGTGTACATGGACCCGCCCAAGGGCAGCCCGCGTAACGTGATCTTCGACCGGGTCGCGGCGCTGGAGCCGAATGGCACCCTCGTCCGGGTACGCGGTGCCGCCGGGCTGGCGGCGGACATCACGCCGATCGCCGCGGTGGAGCTGGGGCTGCACACCGGCGCTGGGGTGTGGTTCGTGGTGAAGGCCGCCGAGGTTGCCGTCTACGCCACGAATGGCTCGCCCGGGGTCGGGCCTGGCGACGTCGAGGCCACCAGCGACGCGGTACTCACCCGGCGCGACTCAACGTCACAATCGGATCACCATCCGAGATGAGGTCAGGTATCAACGGCCGCGTCGGTCTCCCCACAGCAGTATGTGCAGCCGAGTGGAGACGTGCCAGTTCCTTTTTATTGCGTGCTCGACGAGCCACGTCGTGCCAGCGAGGACGGACTCGATCGTGGTACCTGCTGGCATGACCCATACCGGGTCTAGCTTGAACGCATCTTGCCAGTGGGCGATCTTGTCGATGTCGTCTGGTGTGGTGACGACGAACTTGAAGATCGATTTTCTGGAGGATACGAACGCCCTCAGCGCCTGGGAGTTGATCCGAACGCCTTCCATGTCCACCCCATTGAAGCTCCGCAGTTTGGGTGAGACGTTGAACTGTGTAGTGGCGGTGAGAAGCTGGTGATGAGGGGTTTGGGTTCCGTTGGTCTCGATTTCGATGCGGCGGCCGGCCCGAGCTAGTGAAGTGACCAGCGGTGCGAGGCGCTGCTGTTGCAGGAGGGGTTCGCCGCCGGTGATGACGATAAGGCGTGTGGGGTGGCTCAGCGCCCAATCGAGCAAGGTGGGGATGGTCGTTGGTGTGCGCTCTGCACGTGGATCGAAGTGGGTCCAGTCCCAGGTGTAGGGCGTGTCGCAGGCCGGGCAGGCCAGATTGCAGCAGGTCGGCGGCCCGGTCCACCCCCGCTGCGGTGCGCGCGCTGGCTGCCGCCCGGTTCGCGCTGGCCCAGGCGGCGGCCGGGAATGCGCGCGGCTTTCATACCGCCGCGGATGAGGCCCGCGCCCTGCTCGATACCCCGGGCGTGCTGGATGGCCGCCCGCCCTACCTGACCTGGTTCGGGCCGGGTGCCTTGGAGGGTGACCTCGCCAGGGCGCGCTCACCCTGGCCGGAGCCACCTCCCGGGAAAGCCCCCGCCTGCTCGATGGCGCGCAGGCGGTGCTCGGCCGCACCGCCACCGATCCCGCCAGCACCCCGTGCGGCGCCGTGTATCACGCCGCGTGGCTGTCCCGGGCTCATGTCGCAGCCGGTGATCTGGACCGGGCGGTACCCGCCGACTCACCGCACTGCGCCGGCTGCCCACCGTGCGCTCCTGCCACTGCGCGCTAGTGCTGCACCGGCTGGAAGCCGACCTCACCGCCCTGCCACCCCCCCACCGCCCGGCGGCTGTCCGATCCCTACAAGACCAACTCCGCGCCACCCACGCCGCCTGACCCACACCAACTGGGTGCGAGGGGTGGACGGGTTGTTCAGTGTCAGCTGGCCTTGGTGGTGCTGGTGAGCTGGGAGACTCGTTGCGGGCTGATACCGAGGATGGTGGCGACGTCCCGGACCGAGAAGCCGCGGTCGACGAGTAGTGCCGCGGCCGCGCCGGTACGGGCGGTCGCGGTCGCGGAGAGCTGGTCAGCCTGCTCGCGCAGGGTCCGGATCTCGGTGGCGGTGATGTCGATGTCAGGATCGCCGGTGCGGTAGTCATAGGCCAGGTGTAGCGCGGGCATGTCCTCGTCGGGCCGGTCGACGGCCATCACCACGACCTCGCGCACCGCCCGGTCCAGCGCGGGCAGGGTCCGGGCGAAGGTGTGTGTGCCGTCCAACTCGGGAACTTCGGCCAGCCAGGCGTCGCCTTCGCGGGTCACGATCACCCGATGGACGTGCTCGGTGCTCATCGCAGCCATTCTTTCCGACCGTGACTTCGAGGTCGCGCAGGGAGGCGTTCTTGTCAGGTGAAGACCAGTTCGCGGAAGGTGTTGCGGATGTCGGTGAGAGGTTGGCGTTCGCGGTTGTAGTAGAGCTTGTTGGTGAGCAGGATCGCCCAGCGCTGCTGCGTGGGGCAGATCCATATGCCGGTGCCGGTGAATCCGGTGTCGGCGAGGGTGGAGAAGACACCGGCGATCCCGCAGACGCCGCTGAGCAGGCGGGCGGAGAAGTCATGGGCGATGCCTTTGAGGTGGACGCCGGTCTGGTCGTCCAGTTCGGTGGGTGCGCACCGGGCGGCTGCGTGGGGCGGGAGCGGTCCGAACCTGGTCTGGGTCATGTCCAGTGGCGCCCAGATGTGTTGGTGGGCGGTGTCGTCGAGTCCGGTTGCGGTGAGCTGTTCGATGAGGAAGCCGAGGATGAGAGCGGCCCGGTCGGTGTACTCGACGGCTTCACCCGGCGGCCGGTGCAGTTGCTCGTGGAGGACGCCGCGGCGGATGGCCGCGGGATCGGTGCCGTAGAGCGCTTGGAGGTTGGCGCGCAGCGGGACTCCGGCGGTGTGGGTGAGGAGTTGGTGGACGGTGACGTGGCCGAGCGGGTAACCGTCCAGGTCGGGGAGCAGCGTGGCGAGTGGGTCGTCCAGGGCGAGTTTGCCGTGTTCCCAGAGCATGCCTACCGACGCCCACACGGCCATGATCTTGGTGAGGCTGGCCATGTCGAAGACGGTGTCAGTGGTCATCGGCGCTGCCGGGTCGGTGGGGTCGAGTAACCCGAGCGCACCGCTGGCCTGCTGCCCGACGGCGTCGCCGACTGCCCAGACGGCGCCGGGGTAGACGCGGGTGTCGATGCCGCCCTGCAGCAGCTGAGCGATTTGCGCGGTGATGCGGATTGTGTGGTGGGTGACGGCCATGGGTGGTGAGCCTAGTTCGGTGTGGTGGGTGGATCAGGTGATCTGGCCGCCGACGTTTCCCGTCGCGACGGGCGCCCAGGTCAGTGAGCTGATCGGGCAGCTCAAGGCCGTCGGCATCGAGCATCACGAGCCCAAGGACAGACCGTGAGTACGTTACGGTTCGGATGCAGTGACCCGGCACGCCATCAACAAGCGTCGAGGCTGTGTCCACAGGAGTGACCTGCGTGTTCGGCCCCCATTCCTGGTCCTGTCCACAGATCGTATTGGAATTTGCTGGTTCCTTCCCCAGCTAAGTGCGTGTTGTCCACATAGCGCTCCACAGCCCTATGGGCCTACAGTCCGGCGCCGCACTACATACGGAGGCCAGGTGATCGTGCTGCCCACTGGACGGTCAGGCAGCGGGGACGTCGGTGCTGTTCTGCCCGCT
Organism: uncultured Actinomycetota bacterium; assembly: GCA_963823755.1. Taxonomy (GTDB): domain Bacteria; phylum Actinomycetota; class Actinomycetes; order Mycobacteriales; family Pseudonocardiaceae. Next base: position 222,204 of record CAWGMP010000017.1, on the reverse strand, counting down.
ATCAAGTTTTTCAAGGACGCAGTGGAGGACATCCTCGCTGGGAGGAAGACACTTGAACCTCGTCCACGTAGTCTGTCGTGGATTAGACGGCTTGAGAAGGTCGGGCAAGCCTCGCTCACGTATGGTCCGCGTTTCGGCGCGCCTACTGTCTTTGCAACTGCCCGCATAACAGATATCACCGTGCGGTCATTCGACAGTGCGACTCCCGAGGACCTCGGCCGCATCGGTTATGACTGGTCGAACCGGAGCCGTGAAGAGTTCGTGGCGGAATACACGTGTTGGTTCGCCAGGGAGCTTGAAAAAGGTTACCCGGTGGCGTGGATTAGCTTCGAGGTCATCGGTCAATGAGCCAATGCACCACTCTATGAGCCGCGTTTCTACGAACGCGCGGCACAACAGCATGTGACCCACCTTTTTCCCAGGGTCATCGTCAAAGTCGTGTCGTGGTGATCACCTCCTTCCTTGTTCGCTGGTCAGACGCCCAGGAGGTTGAGGACTTGGTCTAGGCGGCGGCCCATTTTCTCGGTGGCTTGTTTGATGTTGGTCCAGCCGGCGAGGCGGAGGAGGCTGATCGCGATGTTTCTCATGGCGGCCATGATTTGCGGGGAGGAGCCGGTCCGGACTTGGGATCGGTCTTCGTCGAAGGTGACGTCGCGGACATGGTGCTCGCGGTTCTCTATTCCCCAATGTCCGCGGTTGAAGTCCAAGACGTCGGCGGGGTTGGCTTGGTAGGTGGTGAGGCTGGTGATGCCGTACACGGTCTCGTTGCGCTTGCGTAGTGGGTTGCCGGGCAGGTCGGGCACCTCGCGGGTGATCGCCCAGGCCTGGTAGACGCCGGGGAAGTTCAGGTCCGCGACGTGTGCGGTGGTGGTGATCGACCGGATCTCGTCGCGGCCGTGGCCGCGGTCAAACGTGACGTGGTGAGGGGGGAAAAGACCCGTCCGGGTCCGCGAACAGGGCCTTGATGCTGTTATGCAGGATCGGTTGGTTGCGTTTCACGGTGAGGACGTACTCCCCGTTTCGGGCCAGGATCTGCTCCACGTTGCTCCGGTGGACGTGCAGCGCGTCGGCGGTGACCACGATCCCCGACAGGTCACCCGGCGCCTGACCGTTGGGTTGGGCACCTGCGACCTGGTCGAGCAGGGGGATCATCTGGGCTTGTTCCCCGGTGTTGTCGGGGATTTTCCGCTGGGGCGACCACGACGCCTTCAGCGTGGGTGAGCGCGGAGAACAAGCGGACCTTGCCCGCTCCGGTGTCGAGTTCCTCCCAGGCACCTTTGAGTGTCTTGCCATCCAGTGCCAGGCCCCGCCAGGCTTTCGGGGTCACGACCCCCGCCATCACTTTCGCGTGCAACCAGGTCCCGACGATCGTGTCCGCCTCATCGGCATCGACGTCTTTGACGGTGCGCCGGATCGTGGCCTCGCTGGGCGCTACCGGGCCTCCGGTGACCGGGTGGCGCCGGGCGCCTAACCGGGCCAGCGCATCGGGGGGCAGGTCAGCGACATAGTCCGCGACCGACCGGAAACTACGACACCCGCTGATCGTCGCGGCAGCGACCATCGTCAGAGTGGACGCGATCTGGTGGCGGATGCCTCGCTTGCTGCGCGGGTCGCTCAGTTCGCGCAGCGCGTCGAGCAGCCCGCCCGCCCCGCCCAGCTCCAGAGTGTTCACATCAGCCACGTGATCGTCCTTACCGATCAGCAGCGGGTGAGGAAACGTGGCGGACAAGATGCCGCTCGCGTCCCGGTGCAGGGGGTACATCCACACCCGCTTGGGGTTTCCGTGATGGTGATAAGCACCCGCGGAGCGGGAGTACCCGAGCGTGGACCCGACCTGCGTGAAGTTCGCGGCCGCATAGCAGGCGCCGGTGTGCCGGGCGGGATCGGTGAACGTCTCCACCGCGAGCACCCGGTGCCCATAGGCGGACAGGTAGTCGGTACTCAGGCGGGCCAGCACCCGCGAGAGCACCGCGGAGGCGAGGTTGGGTCGCCGGCCCGCGGGCAGCACACAAAACCGCTGATTGTTCGCGACATGCCTCAACCGCGCGTACTGCTGCTCCCGCGACCACCCCACAAACTCATCCCGGGCCCGACACGACAACACCGCGGACCCGAACCCAGCCACCGCGACCCACTCACCGTCGAGCACCGCGACATAACGCAAGACCTGACCGGTCAACCGATGCCCAAGCCAGTGATGCTCCCTCAAGACAGCGTTGAAACGACCAACCTCATCCACAAAGATCGGCCGCACCACCACACCCGCCACAGCCACCCACTACAACTACCAGCCCGGACGCGAAAACGCCAGTCCCGGCGTGTCTCCGCACCACCCAACCATGATCACGTGACTTTGACGCAACCCTGACCTTTTTCCTGGCCCGATTTGTGTCAACGTTCGCTGGGGCCTCATCGGCAGCCTTGCGACGAGGAATGAATTGGATGCGCTTGTATTCCGAACGCGACGAGCAGTGCCAGTCGAGGTCAAGGCTCATTCGCTCGGCGACAGTGACACCGACGAGATTGTCGCCAAATACCGCCGAATCGGCTTCCCGCACATCATTCTCATTGCTCCCGCCATCTCACCCAAGGTGAGCAGACGGCTCGCCGGCAGTAGGGCTCCGTCCGTAGAATTCATTCTCTTCCATCCTGATCTTGACGTTATTCGGGACTGGTACTGCTCCAATTGGCCCCAGAAAGTGCCCGCGTGGACTCATGCCACCTTGACGAGTGGTCGCCACCATGTGCGTTTCATGCTTAGTCGACCTGCGAACCGAGGCCAGTTTGTCGTCGGTCAGCAACGAACGCGGATCTATTCTGCTGACACTGTGCTACGACTTTTGACTTGCCTTCCCGCGCCTCCGGCGCGCATTCTTTGGACGCCGCAACGATTTACGACTCCGCGGGACCTCATTGCCCGCAGAAGTAGGGTTACCCCAATTGGTGGTTTTGTGCCGATCGACATCGACGGCGACCGCCTACACCAGGCGCGGCACGCTTGCCAGATATCGACAAGCGAAGCAGTGTGTCCGTTTTGCATGCGGTATGCCGATATTGAATATCGTTCTCTCGTGCAACGGCTCAGCAAAACACCAGTCGATGTGCTGACAAGCGGTGGGCGCGGCATCCACGTTTATTATGAGGATTACGACGACGTGCGGGAGCGTGTCGTGAAGCTATCTAGAGATCGCGCGATACGTCTCGACGAGAACGTCACGACCTCACTGAAGAGTACCGTTTCCTTGCCAGGATCACTTCACGCGGGCAGTATGCAACCCGTTACCTCAATAATAAAAGCGGCTTGTGAGGTGGCGCAATGCTTGTGACACCACTTTCAATCGTTGCAAGGCATCGCTTGAAGCAGTGTGCTGCTTTACCCCGCGAGATTGCTCAACGAGTTTGTCAGATCCGCTCTGGGATGACGGCGCTGTTCCCCGAGCTTGTTACCCTGACTCCACCCTTACAAGGTGAACCACCGTGCCCGTGCTGCGGTCTACCACAGCCAACGGGCATGATCCTCGCCGTTGCAGAAGAAGTACGTACCCTTCGGCCAGTGGCTAACACTGCTATTGATCAATGTCACGTTGATCCGCCTTCTCTGTCACGGCGGTTGCTTGCAATGTGTACGTCTCGACCAATGGCACAGACGCGGGTGGCTTTTGTTGGCGATGACGATCTGGCTTCTGTTGCCCTGCTACGTCTTGCGCCGCCGGAGCAACTACTACTTCTGGATATTGACGAGCGAATCATCGCGCGACTTCAAGACGAGGCGAACCGGCTCGGACTTAGCGATCGGGTTAGTGTCGAACGAGCCGACCTGTCCGCAAAAGATGACGTCGAGGGAATCGTCGCGCGTTATGGCGAGATGTTCGACTTAGTGGTCACCGATCCGCCATACGCCGAAGATGGCATGGCGCAGTTCATCGAGGTGGCCATGACCCTCGCGGCGTATACCGGTGAATTGCACATTGCCGTTCCCGCCGTCCTGGCGGAGGCCTGGACCGACGAGCTGTTCCATTCCGTTCAATCCAGGATGGTGGCAGGAGGTTTTCTCATCGACCGCGTTGTGCCCGGCGCATTCACTTACGAAACGAGCGACGTGGTGTCCTCGCTCGTTGTCGCGCGTCGTCTTCCCGGTGGGCCGGCGCGATGTGCAGCAGAACCGGACAGTGTCACTCGCTTCTACACCACCCGCACAGTCCCCGAACGAGCGCCGTTGTTGTCTCATCGTATAGAAACGGAGTGTGAACCATGAGCACAACCACCCGCATCACCTTCGTCACGGGCAACGCTGGGAAATTCGCCACGGCTCGCGAGCACCTGGCATCGCTCGGTGTCGAGCTGGAGCACGTGATGCTCGACCTGGACGAGATTCAGTCAAGCTCGGTTCAAGAGGTCGCCCTCCACAAAGCGCAGCAGGCGTTCCGGGTACTAAGGCGGCCGGTGATCATCGAGGACAGCGGCTTCTATATCGATGAGTTGAATGGCTTTCCTGGCCCGTCAGTGAAGTTCGTGATCAAGGCGCTCGGGGCCGAGGGTATTGCGCGGCTGGCCGACCAGACCGCCACTCGTAGGTGCCACTTCCAGGGTGTACTCGTCTACATCGATGCTCACGGGGTGCCACGGACCTTCATCGATGAGGGTGACGGAGGCACGATCGCCGAGAAGCCCACCGCGGATCCGCAGCCGGGTTCATGGTCGGCGCTCTGGGATGTGTTCATACCAACGGGCTGCACTGAGCCTCTGTCGGCGCTCCGGGATGACGAACGGGTCCACGTCTTCGATGGATGGGCCAAGCAGTCGGTGTTCACGCAGTTTGGGGAGTGGCTGGGACGCAAGCGTCGGTTGGCCGATGCGAGCCAGGTCGGTAATGGCCGCCTGCGGAGCGCACACCTCAACTTCGAGTTTCCGGCCGACCGCATCGCTTCTCGCCCGCGGCCGAAAGGGCAAGATCTGTTGCTCGTGGTCGACCGGGCTAGCGGTGCGCTGGAGCACCGTCGTTTCGCCGAGCTGCCGCGCCTGCTACCTCCGCGAAGCCTGCTCGTCGTCAACAACTCTCGGGTGGTCAAGGCCGCGTTGCGGCGGACGCTGGATGACGGCACCTACCTGCACATCGTTTCGCCCTTCCAGAAGGACCTGAGCAATGTCACGTGCTTGTGCCCATGGAAGCCTGCCGTGGGTAGCTCGATAATGGTGAACGGCGGTCGCTTCATCGTGGAAGGTAGTCCAGAAGACGGACGTGATCTCAGGCAAGGACGGCTCGTGCCAGACAGTCCCTCGGTTACAACGTTGCAAGCGTTCATGGAGCGTTATGGCGAGGTACCTATCCCCATCTACGTCAATGCTCAGCGCGAGCCGGACGAGGCCGACGTCATCGACTACCAGAACGTCTACGCTTCTAGCCCAGGCTCGGTTGCGTGTGCGACAGCCGGCCTGCATCTCCACGACGACCTGCTAGTCGAGCTACGGCGCGCCGGCCACGACGTTGCCCAGGTCACCCTGCACATCGGCTACGGTACATGGAAGAGCCTCGCTACTGAGTATGTGGATGAGCATGACATGGATGCCGAGTTTTGCGAAATGTCGACGCAGACCCTCGCGACAGTGAGGGCGGCCAAGGCCGAGGGGCGGCCCGTCGTGGCAGTCGGAACGTCGAGCGTCCGCACGCTGGAAACCTTTGCCAGTGAGATCCTTAGTAGCGGTTTGGCTGAAGAACTCCGGCGCGAGACCAAGCTCTTCATCGCGCCGCCGTTCAACTTCGGCGTGGTCAACCACATGATCACAAATTTTGCCTACCCGCAAACACCGATCATGGCGCTCACTGCCGCGTTCGCAGGCTCCACGGAACTGCTCTTCGGTGCTTACCAGGAGGCGGTAGGCAACGGGGATTACTTGTTCTTCTCCTACGGTGACGGTATATTTTTGCGCTAACAGGCAGAGGTCGCCTCTCCCTAATTCCTCACCCACGAAGGGAATTCCTCGGCGTGCGCACGGTGTTAGTAACGGGTGTGCAAGGGGTGGGGAAGAGCACCATTGCCCGCCTTGCGGCCCAAGCGCTCGGCCTGGAGGACTGGGACTATGCAGACCTGATGATGCGTGTAGAACCAAGCATCCGCCACAAAGACGACCTGCAGTTTATTGTTTGGGGCGATCGTGTTCAAGTCTATCGCAAGGTCGACAAGCTGCTAAGTGAGTTGTTTTGGCCCGGAGACGGACGCGAGACCTGTGTGCTACTCGAAAATCACCTGAGCATCGTCGATCAGGTCGGAATACGCACCTTCCCGCACGAGGATATCCGCCGCTACAACGCCGTTGGCTTGGTTATCGTTGAGGCTTCGCCCGGTGATGTGCTGGAACGGCGACGAACTGACCAGCAACGTAACCGTTACATAGGGTCCCTTGTGGAAGTCGCCGAACAGCAGCGGATCAATCGCCGAGAAGCGGCCCTTATCGGAAGGTTGATAGACATCCCGATAACTACGGTCACCAACGATAACCGGGAGCAAGCCGCACAGCAACTTGCCGATTGGGTAACGGCGGTGTTGGGATGAGTGGGATACCTGCCGTTTCCTTGCTTGAGGTGGCTTCTCTGCAGCCGCGCCTTCCTGCTAGTAGTGTGCGGGCGCTTGTTGCCAATCTCAAGGTCCCGGTAAGTGTTGTTGGCGAGATGCGCACCCGCCCTGCGATTCTGGTTGAGGTGGACAGTGCGCTCGTCGAGCAGGTCTGCCTCATGCTGGAATCTTATCCGGCTCTGGAGATCGTTGAACTCCGGCGGCATTTCCGTTTGGATTACCTGACGCGGGCACGGCTCATCGACTTGCTAGTTGAGAACCGTCGAGCACATCAGCTGGCAACCGGAGCTGCCGCAGTTGAACGGGCCATGCAGCGTCGAAGGCTTGAGCTGCTCGTGCTAGCGGCTGGGCTTGGCGATAATTACGAGAAGATAATCGAGGCGGTCATCGAGCGAAATGGCTACATGGGGCCGCTCGTGGCCAGCGACTTGACCCGTGAAGAACTTGGCCAAGCCGCTGGCGTACGACGCGCAGGGTGCGTCGGTCTAGTGCGCGGGAGTCGGCATGTCTCCCTTTAGTCCAGACAGGTCAATCATCGGGGTTGCGCTGTCTCATCCCTGCCCGGCTCTTCCTCATCGGCACCTGGGGTGCCTCAACAACCTTCACTACTATAGCAGGTGACGCTTCGGATGAAGACGGACCAGGAGCAGGTTACTATTCATCGCCTCTCGGTAGTGGCCCGTGGCTGCCGTGGAGACCTCACCAGCAACGAGCTGCTGACAGCCCTCGTTCGACAAGCAGCAGGAGCAAGCGGCCTATCGGTCGTTGGTGAGGCCGTCCATGCCTTCGTGCCGCACGGCCTTTCCATCGCCCTGCTCTTGGCCCAATCTCACCTTGTGCTTTCGACTTGGCCAGAATATCAAACCGCAGTTCTCGATCTCATGGTGTGCGCTGACGGCGGCGCGGCATTCGCCGTATGGCAGAAAATCGGCAGCTATATTCAGCCAACGACGTTCGAAGTCACCGAGCAGAGCGTAGTGATGCTAATGACCAAAGATCGTTAGTGAACCTTATACGCCACCTGCCTGGCATGGTCGTGCGGCGTCGAGATCGGCCATTGGGCGGCCGTCATCGAGGTAGTCAGGGCTTCGTCCAGTTTCGGCGGTGACGACCTGGCGAGTCGGTGGGCTGTCTGCGGGACAGTGGGTCGAGCGGTCGCGGGGAGTGGCCGACACGTTCGCGCGCGGGTGGACTGCCTGGCCGGGTCCGGGCCGAACACGCCGGTGGCCGCAGTCATCGACGTAGATAAGCCATGCCTGCGGGTCCGGTTCGCCGTCGCCATTCGCTTGGTGTTTCCCCGGACGGCCTCATCGCCGCACTCTCGGAGGCATCCGTGCCCCGTGGCGGGTGACACGTCACCGCGCGGAGTGAGATCGCTGTGGATGGTCTGCGCCCGGGCGTTCGGGCAGTTGTGTGCAGCATTCAGGTGCGCGGTCAGCTGGTCACGCAGTCGCCCTGCGGCGGTGATCGGCAGGAACACGTCGACGAAGCGCCATGTCAGCCGCAGGTTGTCGATGCGCAACTGCAGGTATGTGGTGGGTGGGTGTTCACCGTCGGGGAAGAGCAACCGGCTTTCGAACCGTACCTCGCACTCTTCCCAGCGCACGGGCTCCTGCTCGTGGACCTGCACACCGTCCTCGTCGAGGAAGCAGTGCTGCGGCGAGCACTGCGGTGGGTGCCCGCTCAATTGGGGACCCACCTGGTCCGGTCGGCCGCTGAGAGGGGCGGTGTCGTGATCGTGGATATGGGTCATCTGCTTCTCCAGGTCATGGGTGGCAGTGCCGGAACCGGCTGGGGGATGGCCTGAAGGAGATCAGTTTGCGGCGTGGAGCGGGCTGCTTTGGGCCGCCGCAAGGGCGGGTCGGGCGATGGCATGGGCCGGTGGGTGCTGGCCGGAGCCTGAGATCACGGCCGCTGTGTCGACTTTGTCTGTTGCGGCCGGGAAGTCGGCGGGGAAACGGTCCCCGAACGGCCCAGTGGCTGGTTACCCTCAGCGTACGCTGGTGTTCGTGCGGTCAATGGAGGGGTGGCATGGGGGCCGACCAGCAGGGCAATGCGGTATTGGGGCGCTGCTGGGGGAGCTTGCCTGGTCACCCAGCCTGTTAGCCGAGGCGGTGAATGGCGTGCTCGGGCCCGGCTCTGTTGCTCGTAGCACCGTGTCGGACTGGCTGCATCACGATCGGCTGCCCCGCGGTCCGTTGCCCACGGTGGTGGCCCACCTGATCTCCGACACCCTGGGCCGGGAGGTGTCCCTTGATGAGCTGTGGTCCGCCCGGGCCACGCCGGCCGAGCTGTGGGTGCCCGCCGACGCCGGGATGAACCGTCCCTGGACCCCGGCAGGTACCGTGCAGGTTCTGGACGACTGGCTCGGCCACACCGGAGGCACTATCGGGATGGACCGCCGTTTTTTCCTCGCGGTCAGCGGGGCCACGCTTACTGCACCGGCCTGGGTTTATGTCGACCAGCTGGCCACCCGGGGTGGTTCTTTCGCTGCGCTGGTTGACGCCGGGCGCACCATGACCCGTCACCTCCACCATGGTGGACACCATCGCCGCTACCACCGCCGGGCTTCGCACCCTCGGCAACGCTGAGGGCGGGTACGAGGACAACCTGCGCCTGGTTCACCATCACCTGATGTCTGTCGTCAAGCTGCTTCGGCAGGCCAGATTCACCAACGCAGCGGTCGCCGACCGGCTGCTCGCCGAATGGGCACAGCTGTCCCAGGTGGCCGTGCTCGCCCACGACACGGGCGAGCACGGCCAGTCCCAGCGGTATTTCACCAGCGGGTTGCACGCTGCGCACACCGCTGGGGACCGCTCGGTGGGCGTGTACCTGTTGGTCAATATGAGCGGGACCGCGGTGCACCGGGGCCGGCTAGCCGATGGCATCGACTTGGGTCGGGCCGCCCGGGATGCCGTCGAGCTGGCCAATGCCGCGCACGAGGCGGCCCGGACCACCCCCGCCGCGGTACGCGCGCTGGCCGTCAGCCGGTTCACGCTGGCCCACGCGGCGGCCGGGAATACGCGCGGTTTCCACGTGGCTGCGGATGAGGCCCGCGCCCTGCTTGATACCCCGGGTGCGCTGGGCACCCGACCGTCCTACCTGACCTGGTTCGGGCCGGACGCCTCGGAAGGTGAACTTGCCCAGAGCGCGCTCACCCTGGCCAGCGCCACCTCCCACAAAGCCACCGCTTGCTCGACGGTGCGGAGGCGGTGCTCGGCCGCACCGCCACCGATCCCGCCAGCACACCGCGCAGCGCCGTGTATCACGCCGCGTGGCTGTCCCGGGCGCACGTCGCGGCCGGCGACCTGGACCGGGCGGTACCCGCCGGGCTCACCGCACTGCGTCGGCTGCCCACCGTGCGCTCCCGCGGTTGCGCGCTGGTGCTACGCCGGCTGGAAGCCGACCTCGCCGCCCTGCCACCCACCCACCGCCCGGCGGCTGTCCGATCCCTGCAAGACCAGCTCCGCGCCACCCACGCCGCCTGAACCAAGCGTCAGTCGCAACAGCGATCACCGAATACTCACGGCGCCGCCCTCTGCTCAAGCGGCCATCCCGGAGAGGGGCGCGGGCGTTCTTCGTTCTTTGACCAGTGCCACGGGGGCAAGCGCGACATGACCCAGACCTGGAGTCAGTGGCCCGGCTGTCCCACATCGGCACTGGCGCGGTAGCACGGCTAAGCTTCAGGGCCACGATCAGTGCATGACCTCGGTGAGGGTGGATGGACGATTCCAACTGCGGCTACAAGTACGATGTCTTTCTGAGCTATAGTCGCAGCGGCCATTGGGGGACCTTCGTTGACGATGTGTTCGAACCGATATTGTCGCATTGGCTCGGGGAAGAACTTGGTAGAACGCCGGTCTTCTTCAAGGATCGGACAGCGTTGTCTATAGGCCAGAATTGGCATGAAACGCTAGAGCATGCACTGCAAGCCTCCCGGGTGATGGTTACTTTGTGGTCACGTCAGTACTTCTCCAGTGAGTGGTGCTGTCGCGAACTGAGCTTCATGCTGGCTCGTGCCAACGAATTCAAGATCCGGGGCGTCTTCGACCGAATAATTCTGCCGGCGACAATCCATGACGGAAAAAAATTCCCCCCATTTTTATCCGCGCTGCAAGCTCTTAACCTGTCGGAATACGCGGACCCATTCATGACAAGTCGCAGCTTGTTACGCGAAAGGTTGTCCGCGAAGATGCAGGAACTTTCCCGTGACGCGGCCTCGGCGATCGAAAGAGTGCACAACGATAGTTTTCAGTGGAATGTGCACTATGTGAGCCAACTCGCACTGTTCTCTGAATCCAAGGAAAAGCAGGACAGGCCGCCTTCCCTTGGAGGGGCCGCGTGATCGTTACATTCTACTCGTTTAAGGGGGGCGTCGGCCGGACGCTGGCGCTGGCCAATGTGGGCGTAGTGCTTGCGCAAAACGGACACCGTGTGCTTGTGGTCGACTTCGATCTCGAAGCTCCAGGGCTCACCCGTTACTTGGAGAAGAAGTTCGGCGGTGACCTTCAGCACAAACGTGGACTGCTCGAGCTTCTCGGGCGGCAACGAGACACAGGTGATGCGGCAGACCACTTGCGGGAGTACGCGGTCGAGATAGTCAGCAACGCCGAGGGAGGGGTGCTTGAGCTGTTGACTAGCGGGTACCAAGACAAGTCATACCCGAAACGGGTCTTGGACTTTGATTGGTCCGAATTCTTCATGAATGACGACGGCGGCGATTTTTTTGAGCATTGCCGGCGGGAGTGGGGAAAGCGATACGACTACGTCCTCATCGATAGCCGAACCGGGATTACGGATTCTGGAGGTGTCTGCACGATCCAGTTGCCGGATATCATCGTTCCCGTCTTCACTGCGAGTCGACAAAGTGTCGATGGTGTCATCGATGTCGTGCGACGGGCGCAAGACGGGCGACAACTGCTCGCTTACGATAGGGCGCCGGCGGCTATAGTGCCACTCCCTTCGAGGTTCGACTCGCGCACCGAGTATGAATTATCCCAGCAGTGGTTGGATAAATTCGCGATCCAGTTCAAAGAGTTCTACGAGTCGTGGTTGCCGAAGGAAATACCGGTAAGGCAGGTTCTCGAGAGAACCAAGCTGCCGTACGTTGCGTTCTTCAGCTTCGGTGAACGGCTTCCCGTGTTTGAGGAAAGCGGGTCGGATCCGGAGTCGCTTGGCTATGCCCTGCGGACTTTCACCAAGCTGTTGGAAAGCGGCCTCCAAGACGCAAGCAGTCTTGTTGCCAGCTCGAAAGGTGCTGCCGATCACGGCGAAACGGTGACGCTGACCGGAACCGGGGACCAGGCCACCGGAGGTATCCGTGACCCGGTCGCTAACACGGCCGAAGCCGTGTTTCAGGGATTCGACGCCGCCGAGCAACAAGCCGCCCGTCGGCTGCTGCTGCGCATGATCCAGTTAAGCGACGACGCAGCGGATACCTGCCTGCGGGTCGACCGGAACACACTGATCGCGCAGTCTCCGGACCCTGCCGTGGCGTCAGCAGTGTTCGATGCCTTCGCCCGGGCCGGATTGATCACCGAGGACGGGGACGCCGCCGAGATTGCCAACGGGTCCCTGCTGTGTGCCTGGCCACGGCTCCGTAGTTGGATTGAGACCGACCGTAGCGGGCTCTACGTACACCAGCAGCTCACCGAGGCAGCCCAGCGATGGGACCGCGAAGGCAGGCCCGGTTCCGCCCTCTACCGCGACACCGCCCTCACCGTTGCCCAAGAGTGGGTCCAGAAGCCTGATCACCGCGGCGATCTCGGAAAATTGGAACGAGACTTCCTGGCTGCCAGTCAGGCGTCACAAGACCGCTGGCAACAAGCATCCTACCGCCGCACTCACCGACTGCGACAGCTCATCGTAGGCTTGGTTGTCCTGCTCATTCTCGGCTTGGCTGGTGGTGGGATCGTGCTTTATCAGAACCGCTCCACCTCACCCCAGAGCGTCCCGATCCCGATCACGGTCTTGGCCGGCCACACCAACGTCGTCGACGCGGTGGCGTTCAGCCCGGAGGGGCGGACCCTGGCCAGCGGTAGCGCCGATCGGACCGTGCGGCTGTGGAACGTTGCTGACCGGGCCCACTCCACCCCGTTGGGCCAACCCCTGACCGGTCACACCGGCATCGTCTTCTCGGTGGCGTTCAGCCCCGACGGGCGCACCCTGGCCAGCGGTAGCGCCGATCGGACCGTGCGGCTGTGGAACGTGGCCGACCCGGCCCACACGTCGCTGGGTGAACCCCTGACCGGTCACACCGATACCGTCTTCTCGGTGGCGTTCAGCCCCGATGGGCGCACCCTGGCCAGCGGTAGCGCCGACGGGACCGTGCGGCTGTGGAACGTGACCGACCCGACCCAACCCCGCCCCCTGAGCCAACTGATCGGTCACACCGGCATCGTCAACGCGGTGGCGTTCAGCCCCGATGGGCGCATCCTGGCCAGCGGTAGCGCCGACGGGACCGTGCGGCTGTGGAACGTGACCGCCCCGACCCAACACCCCCCCTCCTGAGCAAACGCCTGACCGGGCACGTCAACTCGGTGGCGTTCAGCCCCGATGGGCGCATCCTGGCCAGCGGTAGCGCCGACCGGACCGTGCGGCTGTGGAACGTGGCCGATCCGGGCCACCCCACGCCCTTGGGCCAACCCCTGACCGGGCACACCGGCACCGTCTTGTCGGTGGCGTTCAGCCCCGATGGGCGCATCCTGGCCAGCGGTAGCGCCGACCGGACCGTGCGGCTGTGGAACGTGGCCGACCCGACCCGACCCCGCCTCCTGAGCGAACCCCTGACCGGGTACGTCAACTTCGTCACCTCGGTGGCGTTCAGCTCCGATGGGCGCACCCTGGCCAGCGGTAGCGCCGACCAGACCGTGCGGCTGTGGAGCCTTCCCTGAGTCGATAGGTGCCGCGGCGAGCAGCGGGAACGACTCTCGCCGGCTTCATGGGTCTTGGCTGGCTGTGGGTCAGGGCAGCTCGTCGGTTTCCAGATCTGGGTCCAGGGCTTGCAGCGCGGCGGCGCTTCCGGTGAGCACGGGCCAGCCCCGGCGGCGGGCGGAATGCACGACGCAGGCCACGGCCAGGGCGTCGGAGGTCAGCGCGCCCGGGTCGGCGGCGTTGGCGAGGATGCGGCCCAGTTCTGGGGCGTCGGTCTCGGTGAGCGGGTCGTGCAGCGTCACCGGGAGGTCCAGCAGGGCGCGCAGGACGTCGTGGTCAGACTCGCGGGTGGCGGCGTAGGCCAGGGGCAGTGCCGCGACTGGGACGGCCACGGTCATGCCCACCTCCATCGCGGACCAGACCAGAGACTGGGCGTAGGGCTCGACCCGAGCCCAGGCGGCGAGGGCGTGGTGGTCGAGCACCCAGCCACCGAAAGCTCGGCTCACGCGGCGGGGCCTTGCGACCCCAGGCGGCGCGCGACGAGGTTGCGAGCCCACTCCAGGGCGTAGTCCGGTGGTGTGCCGAACCGGCTCTCGAGCACGGCCAGACCGGCTTCGCGGGCGCGACGGAAGGCCACGGCCTCGGTGACGTACCGGCTGACGGACTCGACCTGGCCAGACTCGACTAAGTGCTCCACGGCCTCGGCGTCCTCGATCGGCAAGGTGACGGTGATCTTCTTGGTGGTCCGTTCTCGTGGTGCCATACCGTTGACGTTATCGGTATGGCACCACTGTCGTCCAGCCCGTCCAGCCCGTCACTGCCGCCAGTGAGCGGCCGGGGTGGCCGGTTACGCTCTGGATGGTCATGAGTTCGCCGGTCTGGCAGATGTGCACGGTGCGGTGCGCACCGATCGGGCCATCGACAGCCGGCAGGAGACAGCCGTGGAAGGCGATGGCGGATGACGACACTGTTGGTGACCGGGGCAGCGGGGTTCATCGGCTCGAACTTCACCCGCTACTGGCGGTCCAGCTACCCCACCGACACTGTCGTGGCGCTGGACGCATTGACCTACGCCGGGGTACGGGAGAGCCTGGTCGACGTCGCCGACGAGATCACCTTCGTGCACGGCGACATCCGCGACCAGCCCTTGGTGGAAGATCTGCTGCGCGCCCACCACGTCGACATCGTGGTCAACTTCGCCGCCGAATCACACAACAGCCTGGCGATTCTGCGCCCCGGCGAGTTCTTCTCCACCAATATCATCGGCACCCAAACCCTGCTCGACGCCATCCGACGGGTGGGTGTCGGCCGGTTCCACCAGATCTCGACCTGCGAGGTCTACGGCGATCTCGCGCTGGATGATCCAGGCGCGTTCACCGAGGACTCCCCGTATCTACCGCGCACCCCGTACAACGCGGCCAAGGCCGGTGCCGATCACGCGGTGCGGGCCTACCACCTGACCTACGACCTTCCCATCACGATCACCAATTGCTGCAACAACTACGGTCCGCACCAGTTCCCCGAGAAGGTCATCCCGCTGTTCACCACCAAAGCCCTGCGCGATGAGCCGCTACCGCTGTACGCCTCGACGCGCAACCGCCGCGAGTGGTTGCACGTATCCGATCATTGCCGCGCCATCGACGAGGTACTGCGCCGGGGACGGATCGGCGAGACCTACCACGTCGGCAGTGGTGAGGAGGCCGACATCGCCACCATCGCCGACCTCGTCCTCGCCCAGCTGGACCTACCCGCCTCGCTGAAAACGATCGTCCCGGACCGACCCTCCCATGACCGGCGCTACCTGCTGGACTCCACCAAGATCCGCGGTGAGCTCGGGTGGAAACCACAGGTCGGCTTCGCCGACGGGGTTCGGGCCACCGTTGCCTGGTATCGCGAGCACCCCGAATGGTGGCAGCCGCTGCTCGGCCGTTCCCCGGTGCAGGAATCCGCATGGCCGCAGAGCGCCACTGGCGATGGCCTCGCGTCCGGAGGAGAAGATCGTCGTGCCTGAGTTCCCGTCGTATGTTTCGGGGGTCTCGGAGGTCCCGCTGCTGGGCGACACCATCGGCGACAACTTCGACCGCACGGTCGCCCGGTACGGTGACCGGGAGGCGTTGGTGGATCGGCCCAGCGTCCGTCGTTGGTCCTACTCGCAGCTGCGCGCCGAGGTCGACGCGATGGCGCACGGCCTGCTGGCCGTCGGGATCGGGAAGGGTGACCGGGTCGGCATCTGGGCACCGAACTGCCCGGAGTGGCTGCTCACCCAGTACGCCACCGCCAAGATCGGCGCGATCCTGGTCACCATCAATCCGGCGTACCGGACCAGTGAACTGGAATACGTGCTCAACCAGGCCGGGATCCGGCTGCTGGTCGCGGCGGAGTCGTTCAAGACCGCCGACTACGCCGCGATGATCTCCGAGGTGCGCCCCCACTGCACCGCACTGGAAAGGGTCGTACTGATCGGTTCCCCCGAGTGGGATGAGTTGCCGGTGCGCGACGGTGTTACCTCGCTACTCGCCGCCAAGCAGGCGCAACTGTCCCCGGACGAGCCGATCAACATCCAGTACACCTCGGGCACCACCGGCTTCCCCAAGGGCGCGATGCTGTCGCATCACAACATCCTCAACAATGGCTACTTCGTCGGTGAGCTATGCGGTTACACCGAGACGGACCGGGTCTGCGTGCCGGTGCCGCTCTACCACTGTTTCGGCATGGTGCTGGGCAACCTGGCCGCCACCGCGCACGGCGCCTGCCTGGTGTATCCGGTGCCGTCGTTCGAGCCGGCGGCGACCCTGTCAGCCGTCGTGCAGGAGCGTTGCACCTCGCTGTACGGGGTGCCCACGATGTTCATCGCCATGCTGGCCGACTCCGATTTCGAGTCCTATGACCTGTCGTCGCTGCGTACCGGGATCATGGCAGGTTCGCCGTGCCCGGTGGAAGTGATGAAGCAGGTCGTCGAGCGGATGGGGATGACCGAGGTGACCATCTGCTACGGCATGACCGAGACCTCCCCGGTGTCCACCCAAACCCGGGCGGACGACACGCTGGAGCGGCGGGTGTCCACGGTCGGCCGGGTGCACCCGCACCTCGAGGTGAAGATCGTCGACCCGGACACCGGCCTGACAGTGCCGCGCGGGACCCCCGGCGAGCTGTGCACCCGCGGGTACTCGGTGATGCTCGGCTACTGGGGGCAGCCGGACAAGACTGCCGAGGTCATCGACCAGGCCCGCTGGATGCACACCGGGGACGTCGCGGTGATGGACCCCGAGGGCTACCTCACCATCACCGGCCGGATCAAGGACATGGTCATCCGTGGCGGCGAGAACGTCTACCCGCGGGAGATCGAGGAGTTCCTCTACACCCACCCCGACATCCTGGACGTACAAGTGATCGGCGTGCCCGACGCGCGTTACGGCGAGGAGCTGTGCGCCTGGGTGCGGCTGCGACCGGGTGCGCTCGAGCTTACCGCCGATGCGCTGCGGGGCTACGCTACCGGCAGGCTTGCGCACTACAAGATCCCCCGGTACGTGCACGTGGTGGAGGAGTTCCCGATGACCGTCACCGGCAAGGTCCGCAAGGTGGAGATGCGTGAACGTTCAATGCAGCTGCTCGGCCTGCGCGACCTCGCCGCTGCGAAGTACGCCTGAGTCGGCACATCGATGTGATGGGAAGCGCCCGAAAAACGGCCGGAAGTCGTAAGGTGGGGGGACGCGTCCCGGGTGCGTTCGGGGCGCGTTCGTCGTGCTGGTCGTGCACCCCGGCAGGCGGTACTCCATGAGGGAACGGTGAGGTCAGTGCCGACCGGCAAGGTCAAGTGGTACGACGCGGGCAAGGGCTTCGGTTTCGTCACACAGGACGGTGGTGCCGACGTCTACGTGCGGGCCACCGCGCTCCCTACCGGAGTAACCGATCTCAAGACCGGCCAGCGGGTCGAGTTCGGCGTGGCCGACGGACGGCGCGGTCCGCAAGCCCTGTCGGTGCGGTTGCTGGAGTCGCCGCCCTCGGTGGCCGAGGCCCGGCGCCGGCCGGCCGAGGAGCTGCACGGCCTGATCGACGACATGATCAAATTTCTGGAGTCGAGAGTTCAGCCGGACCTGCGCCGCGGCCGCTACCCCGACCGTCGCAACACCAAGCTCGTTGCGGACCTGGTGCGGGCCGTTGCCCGTGAACTGGATCCCTGACCGGTCCTGCTGGTCAGGTCTGCCGGAGCAGGTGGCCCACGCCGAGCCCGGGAATCAGCGAGGATCCGCGTCGGGTCAACACGGTCTGGACGAGTCCCAGGCACAGCAGCACGGAGACCGAGCCGAAGCCGATCCAGTAGGTGGGTGGCAGCAGCACGCCCAGCGTGCCACCCAACACCCAGGCTGTCTGGAGCACGGTCTCCGACCGGCCGAATGCCGAGGCCCGGGACGCTTCGGGCACGCCGCGCTGGATCACCGCGTCCAGGCAGACCTTCGCCACCGCGCTGCCGGTTGCCGCCACCAGGGTGGTGACTGTCGCGACGGTGATGCCCTGCACCAGCGCGGCGAGCACCGCCATGGTGAGCCCGGCGGCCACGCATCCGACGATGGCCTGCTCGGGCTTGCCGAAGTGCATCCGTGCGCCGACCGCGTTGCCCAGGAGACTGCCTACCCCGGCCGCTGCACCGACGATGCCGAGGAGCACGAGCTGCCGTCCTGGTGAGTCCTCAGTCTGGGCCTTCACCGCGAACGCGACGAACAGCGTGAGGAAACCAGTGAGCACCCGGATGGTCCCGTTGCCCCACAGCGCGACCACCACCGGGCGACCCATCGGCTGGCGACGCCGGGCGGAGCCGAGCGAGTCGGTGGCCTCAACTCGCAACGAGGCCGGAACCTCGCCCTCGGTCACCTCTACCCACGACGGGACGCGCAGGCACAGCGCCGCTCCGGTCAGGCAGATCACCGCAGTGAACAGCAGGGCGCCCGGAGATCCGGTCAGCGCCGATATCCCGGCAGCGAGCGCGCCGGCCACCCCGGCGGCGACCAGCCCGAACATGGTGAGCCGTGAGTTCGTCTTCACCAGAGTGATCCCTGGCGGGAGCACCCTCGGTATCACTGCGGCCTGCAGCACGCCGTAGGACTTGGCCAGCACCAGAAAGCCCAGTGCCGCCGGGTACAGCAGCCAGTCGTGGACGTGCGCGGCCATCACGATCAGCAGGAAGGCGCGCCCGACGAACGACAGCGCCATCGCCACCCGCCTACCGTGCTGCAGTCGGTCCAGTAACGGGCCGATCACCGGGGCGACCACCGCGAACGGCGCTACCGTGATCAGCAGGTAGAGCGCTACATTGGCCCGGCTCTGGGCGGTAGCGGCGGCGAAGAACAACGTGTTGGCCAGGGCGACGGCGATGGCCGCGTTCGCCGCGTAGTCCATCATCGCCGCGTAGGTCAGCGAGGACAGCCCGGACCGGCCCGCGCCGTCGGCTGTGGTGGCCCGGTGGAAGCGCCGTACGCCACCCCCGACCAGTTGCCTGCTCCGCCAGGCCGCCACCCGGGTTACGGTGATCTTGCGGGGGAGCTGTGGGCCATCCCACCTGGGTTGGGAAGGCGTCGGACCTGATGCCGAGCCGGCTGCCGGAGGTGGTTGCGACGGACCTGGCGGTGGTGGGTCGAAACCGGCGCGGTGGTCGTCAGGTACCCAGCGTCGGTGGTCGTCAGGTACCCAGCGTCGCCCGCGGCTCACCCGACGGCGCCCCCGGGAACCGGGATCCTCGGTGCCGGATGGGGACGCGGGCCGCTTCACACGTCCCATCCTGCACCACCGGGAACATCCCGGCGCTCGTCCCCGGCTATGCGGATCGGGGGACGAAGCGAACCCGGAACAGCGACGGCCAGTGCTTGCCGGTGATCAGGAACTGGTCGGTCCCCGGGATCGCCGCGATGCCGTTGAGCACGTCTCCTTCCGACCGCGGCTGTGTGTCGAGCAGCCCGGACGCGTCGACCACACCGGTCACGGCACCGGTGCCGGGGTTGATGCGCAGGATACGGTCGGTCTGGAAGACATTGGCCCAGATGACGCCGCCCGCGCATTCCAGCTCGTTGAGCCGGTGCACCGGCTCTCCGTCAAGGTGGACCTGCACCTGGCCCGACGGTGCGAAAGTCACCGGGTCCCGGAAGGTCAGCCGGTCGGTACCGTCGCTCATCACCAGCCGATGCCCGTCGTGGCACAGGCCCCAACCCTCACCCTGGTAGGTCACCGCGCGGCGCTGCGCGAGCGTCGCCGGATCCCGCTCGATGGCCACCCCGTTGGTCCAGGTCAACTGCCACAACCGGGGACCGGTGACGGTGATCCCCTCACCGAACAGCGGAGCGGGCAGTGTCACCTCCCGCAGCGTGGCGGTGCTGGACAGGGTGGTTGCCCGGACCCGGGACTGCCCGACCAGCCCGCTGGCTTCGTAGAGCACTCCGTCGCGGATCTCCAGGCCCTCGGTGTACATCGTCGGGTCGTGCGGGAGGCTGGCCAGCACCTGTACACGTAGCTGTTCGACGGTCGAGTACCGCGTGGCGCAGCCGGCAAGCCCCGCTGCCGACACAGCGACCGCCAGCACAGCAACCGCCAGCACAGCGACACCGGGCCGCGCCGGCCGGGTTGTCGGTGCGGATCGCCGGTGCGGCACAATCGGACTCGTGATTGCCGACACTACCGCGCCAGGCTCCGACCTCCTGGAGGCCGTCGAGCTGGCCCGTCGGGCGGCGCAGGTCGAGGCGTGCGACAACCCGGTAGGCGAACACGTGGAGACCCAGACCGAGGACGGTGGCGCGGTCACGCACCTGTTCGAAGCCGGGTTACCTGGCTACCGCGGTTGGCGCTGGGCGGTCACGGTGGCCTCGGCGGGTCCGGCGACCCCGGTGACGGTCAGCGAAGTGGTGCTGCTACCCGGTCCGGACGCGCTGGTCGCGCCCCCCTGGCTGCCGTGGACCCAGCGGTTGCGGGCAGGGGACCTCGGGGTCGGCGATCTGCTACCGACCGACCCGGATGACCCCCGGCTGGTGCCCGGTTACCTCCTCGACGACGCCGATCCAGCAGCGGAGCCGCTCAGCCCGGAGCTTGGCCTGGGACGGCTCCGGGTGCTGAGTCGTGATGCTCGCCTGGCGTTATTGGAGCGTTGGCGCGACAGTGACCGCGGCCCTGACTCCGAGATGGCCCGTAGTGCCCCCGCTCGGTGCGTCACCTGCGGTTTCTACCTTCCGCTCGGTGGCCTGCTCGCGGCCGCCCTCGGGGTCTGCGGCAACGATCTGGCTCCAGCCGACGGCCAGGTCGTGCACGCCGAGTTCGGCTGCGGAGCGCATTCCGAGGTGCGGGTGGACACCAGCCCGAACGTGCCGGTCGCCGAGCTGGTCTACGACGATGCCGAGGTGGAGTTGCTGCCCCGGGCACCGGTGGAGTGAACCCCAGCGAGGATCCGTTCGGCACTGCTGCGCTGCGTGACGGGGTGCTGGCCGCTTGGCGGGGGTCCCCGACGCGGTTTCGGGAGGATGCCAACGCCGAGTCCGACCTCGCCCTGCTCGGTTACGCAGACCGGTTGCTCGTCGAGCTGGCGCAGAACGCGGCAGACGCCGCGCAACGCGCAGGTGTTCCGGGGCACCTTCAGGTCACCATCGATGAGGGCGAACTGCGCGCCGCGAACACCGGGGTGCTGCTGGACACCGCCGGGGTGGCCGCACTGGCAGCGCTGCGCGCCTCGGCCAAGCGGGCGGGTGACAGCGTAGGTCGGTTCGGGGTCGGCTTCGCGGCGGTCCTGGGGGTCACCGACGCACCGCGGGTCGTCTCCCGCTCCGGCGGGGTGGAGTTCTCCGCGCAGCGCACTGCCCACGCGGTGGCCGATGACCCGGCACTGCGCGCCGAATTGAGCCGGCGCGGCGGTCGGCCCCCGGTGCTGCGGATGGTGTGGCCTGCCGAGGGCCGGCCGCCAGCCGGGTTCGACACCGAGGTCCGGTTGCCGTTGCGCGCCGGGATCGACCCGGAGGCGCTGCTCGCAGCGTTCGTGAGCGAGGCCGGTGATCTGTTGCTGGCGCTACCGTGGCTGCACCGCATCGACATCGGTGGTCGGGTGCTGCGCCGCGAGGGCGAGGACCCGGTGCTGGTGCACCATGGTCCAGAGCTGAGCCGCTGGCGGGTGGTGCGCCGAACCGGGCTGCTTCCGGCGGCTGCCCTGACCGGTCTTGGGCCCGAGGCGCGACCGGAGTGGAGCCTGTGCTGGGCACTGCCTGTGAGCCCCGACGGCGCCCCGCTACCGCTGACCGGGGAGGTGCTGCATGCTCCCACGCCGACCGTGGAGCGGCTCACCCTGCCCGCGCGGCTGATCGCCACGGTGCCCGTCGACTCGTCACGGCGTCACGTTCATCCCGGGCCCGCCGTCGACTTGTTGTTCGATGCTGCCGCGCGGGCTTACCCAGAGCTCGCCGCAGCTCTGGCGCCACCTCAGCGCATCGCGCTGGTGCCCACCCCGGGGTTCCCGGCCAGCGAGGTCGACGCGGCACTGCGCGATGCGGTACTCGAGGCCCTGCGTCACGTCCAGTGGCTGCCCGGCGCCTCCGGCGGCGAGATCGCGCCGGCCGACGCCGTTGTGCTGGATGTGCCGTTGCCTGAGCTGACCGACCTGCTCGCAGACGTCACCCCGGAGCTGCTCGATGCCGAGATGGCCGGGCCTGCGCACATCGCCGCACTCACCGCGCTCGGCGTGACCCGGCTGTGTCCGGCGGCCATCGTTGAGCTGTTGGCCGGGCTGGACCGGCCACCGCAGTGGTGGTGGCGCTGTTATTCGACGCTGTTTCCCCTGCTCGACGCGGATCCGGCGGCCCGCGAGGAACTCGGTGCGCTGCCCGTCCCGCTGGCTGATGGACGCACCGTCACCGGCCCGCGTGGGGTGCTGCTGGGTGGCTCGGTCGATGTTGCCGGAGTGCCCACCGAGCTGCGGCTGGTCCACCCGGATGCTGCGCACCCGCTCCTGGAGCGGCTCGGGGCTCAGCCGGTGGGTCCGGCGGAGCTGCTTGATGCGCTGCGTCCCGCCATCGAGCGCAGCGTCGATGACGCCGACAACGGGCTCGACGTCACCGGACTCGCCGTGGCGGTGTTGTCGCTGGCCGGCCGGCTCGCCACAGCGGCCGGCGATGGCAGTGCCCGACCGTGGCTGGGCACGTTGGCGCTGCCCGACGAGACCGGGGCGCCGCGCCGGGCCGACGAGCTGGTGCTACCCGGTGGGGCTTTGCGGGGACTGCTCGCCCCGGACGCGCCGCTGGGCGTGCTGGACCCTGCTGTTGCCGCCCGACACCCGGTGACAGCGCTGCGGGCGGTGGGCGTACTGGACTCGTTCGCGGTGCTCGATGATCCACACCCGGACGGCCCGAGCCATGATCTGGATGGCGAGGAGCAGTGGTGGGCACAGGCACAGGACGTTGACGGCGCCCCGCCCGCGCGGCTGCTCGCCGTCCAGGATCTGGACCTCGTCGACGATAAGTGCTGGCCGTTGGCGCTGCGCCGGATCGCCGCCGAGCCAGCTGGCTTGGCCGCGCTGCGCCAACCTGGCGGCTACACCGGTTGGTGGCTGGCCCGCTACGCCCGGCTCGGCGGCCACCCGCCGCCGCACTGGCGGCTCCCCGGAGCTGGTGGGCTGGAGGGTCTCTACGACGTGGTACCGGTGTGCGACACCGCCGAGGCGTTGCTCGCCACTGCCGGGGTGCGCGCCGGTTTGATCGTTACCGGGCCCGCCGATGCCGCTGACCTGCTGGCTCGGCTGGCCGACCCGGCGCGCACGATCACGCCCGCTGTAGTGCACGCCGCGCATGCCGCGCTGGCCGCCGCCGACCTCGACCCGGCCGACGTGGAACCCCCGGCTCGGGTACGGGCGGTGACCGGTGAGGTGCTCGACGCCGACCGTGCGGTGGTGCTCGACTCGCCGTGGCTGGCCGCGGTGCTGCCTGCCGGCGGATTGGTATCCGGTGGAGACCCTGGCACCTTGGCTGACTTGCTGGACCTGCCGCTCGCCTCTGAGCAGGTGGCCGCTGAGCTGCTCGAGGCCGGTGGGGGGCGGGTGGTGCGATGGGCCGACTTGGTGGAGGTGGTGGCGGTGTGCGCCGCGGCCGGCCTCGCCGTCCCCGACGGGACGCTGCAGCTGCATGAGCAACTGCGAGTACGTTACGGCGCCGCCGAGCGCTCGGTGCCGTTCTGGGTCACCCCGGACGGCGCCGTGCACGCCGCTGACCCGGTCCGAGCCGCCTTGCTACTCATCAGCTCGGGCCAGCCACGTCGATAGGGAGAGGGCAGCCGCACCAGACGTCCCCCGAATGCCGATTGATCGCCGCTGTTCGCTGGCCGTTCAGACTTCCGTCTGTGGCCGGTCATGTCGTACGCGTACACATTACGGGTGATATCGAAGCCGCTGGCCACTCGATCGAGAGGACACGGGATCTCTGAGCTTCGGACCTCCCACACCCCGACCGCGCGCTGAGATCGGCCCCGGACCGAGTGCTGCCTGAGCTGGTCGATCACGCTGCACTACCGCGTCATTGACCCGTAGTCACTCGTTGTCCTGTCAACTCGACACCAAGGGATGAACCAACGGTGAACTAGGGACGAAATATTGCCCTATTTGGGGTAATTTGATGACTCATAGTGCGTTATGGCTAGGAATTGCACCCTTTTGGGTGTTTACGATGTTCCGTGACGTTTGCAGCTGTGATCACCGCGTTCGGCGCGTTGGTGATCGGGATCTTCATCGGTCGCCGCAGTGGGATGGTGGTGCCGCCGTTCCTGGGCGGTGCGACCGTAGCCGGTATGGTCCAGCGGTTCGTGTTCTCCGTGCACCACGGCGTGGTGTTGCTCAACCGGACCGGCGAGGCGATGCTGGCCAACCGCTCCACCGTCGAACTGAGTCTGGCCTACGGGCCACGTCTGGACGGGTGCGCGCAGGACGAATCGGATGTAGTTCGGTTGGAGGCGACTCGGCGGGATTTCGTGGCCAATGTCAGTCATGAGTTGAAGACGCCGGTGGGGGCGATGGCGTTGTTGGCGGAGGCGGTGCTGGATGCTGCTGATGATCCGCATGAGGTGCGTCGGTTTGGTACCAAGATTCTTCATGAGGCTAACCGGTTGGGCATGTTGGTGACGGAGTTGATCGCGTTGTCGCGGTTGCAGGGTGCGGAGCGGTTGCCGGAGTTGGGGACGGTGGAGGTTGACCAGGTGGTGTGTGAGGCGTTGGATCGGTGTCGGTTGGCTGCTGAGTCGGCCGATATCCGGATCACTGTTGATCCGCCGAGTGGGTTGTTGTTGAGTGGTGATGCCACGTTGTTGGTGACGGCGTTGTCGAATTTGTTGGATAATGCGGTTTCTTACTCTCAGTCGGGTAGTCCGGTGTCGGTGAGTCGGCGGTTGGTCGATGGTTTGGTGGAGATCGCGGTGACCGACCGCGGTCTGGGTATCGCTGCTGAGCATCAGGAGCGGGTGTTCGAGCGGTTTTTTCGTATCGATCAGGCGCGGAGCCGGTCTACCGGTGGTACTGGGTTGGGGTTGGCGATCGTCAAGCACGTTGCGGCCAATCATGGTGGTGACGTCCGGTTGTGGAGCAGGCCTGGCACCGGCTCCACCTTCACCCTGCGGATTCCCGTGCACCCGGACAGTCCACCCAGCCCACCATCGGCAGCTGAGCGCGTGGAGGGAGCCGGTCGCTCGGTTGTCGGGCAGTGATCGTCTCCCCAGCGGAGAGCTCAGACCAAGTCTCGCTGTGCGCTTCGAGCGCCGCGCCGGGCTGCACTGCGCTGCCAGCGGATCATCGCAAGACCGGTCAGGCCGAGTAATCCACCGGTCAGGCAGGCCCATGTCCACGTTGGTGGCTCACCGGCGATCGGGAGTACTACCGCCGCAGCGAACCACGTGACAGTGCCGATGCCGACCGCCGGCCGCGGATCGGCGAGCCTGCGAGGCAGCGGAGCGGGCATGAGGCATACTAGCGCCGTTTATGCCCATGAGTGGCAGGCGGTGCCTCCCGTTACATGGCCAGGTAACTAGCTATGCTGACGATATGACCATGACTCAGCCGGTGCTGGCCAGCCGGCTCAGGCTTGCCGTGGTCCGGCTCAACCGGCGGTTGCGGGCTCAACGTGATACCGAGGCGGTGGCTACCCTTACCCAGCTCTCCGCAATGGCTTCGCTGCACCAGCACGGCCCGATGAGCCTCGGAGAGTTGGCGGCCCGCGAGCGGGTGCAACCGCCGTCGATGACTCGGGTCATCGCCGCGCTGGCAGAACACGGCTTCGTCCAACGCAGTCCGCACCCGACCGACGGCCGGCAGATCGTGGTGGTGTTGACCGACGCCGGCCGCGGCTACGTCGATGCGGAGGTCAACGCACGAGAGCGCTGGCTCGACGCCCGCCTGGCTGAGCTCTCGGCCGACGAGCGCGGCGTGCTGTGCCGCGCTGCAGAGATCATCGACCGGATGGCGAGTGGGTGAGAGATGTCGGCGGGCGGTTGACAGTTAACGAAGGGTAGCCTAACTTAAGTGGTGCCGGCTTCGTGGTGGGAGTCCTGGCAACGCAGTTGGGAATACGTCGGGCCCGACCTGGAAGTTTCGGTCGGGCCCGACGGCTGCCGGGCCTCAGGGTGAAGGCCAAGCGTGTACCGGCTGGTTGGAGTGCATGTGCTCGACGTAGCCGCGCAGCATGCCGGCCAATGCGGCTGGACGGTCGGCTCCTCGACTGGTCAGCCGCTGCACGGTGGCACGTTGCCAACCAGCGCCGGTGCGCCGCGTCGCGCAGCGCTGCTCGATCACCGCGAGGTAGCGCTCCCGTGCGGCGTCGGACATCCCGCAGCTGCGCAGCCCGTCGTGGGCCAGGGGTAACAGCGTGCGCAGCACCAGCTCATCGGGCCGGGCCGAGCCGGCGCCGGGCCAGTACAGGTGTGCGTCCATGCCCAGTCGGGCCCCTGTGTACAGGTTGTCCCGCGCGGCGTGGAAGGGCATCTCGCTCCACACCGGCGCCTCGAGCTCAGCGAGCCCACGCATCGCGCCGAAGAAGAATGCGGCGTTGGCGAGCACGTCGATGACCGTCGGCCCAGCGGGCAGCACCCGGTTCTCGATGCGCAGGTGCGGCACGCCGTCGGCGACGTCGTAGACCGGCCGGTTCCAGCGCCAGATCGTGCTGTTGTGCAACCGCAGCTCCGACAGTGACGGCGTCTCACCCGCCGCCAGTACGGCCAGCGGGTCCTCGTCCTGCGTCTGTGGCAGCAACGGCGAGAAGTAGCGCACGTTCTCCTCGAACAGGTCGAAGATCGAGGTGATCCAGCGCTCCCCGAACCACACCCTCGGGCGCTCCCCCTGGTTGCGTAGCTCGACCGATCGGGTGTCGGTGGCCTGCTCGAACAACGGGATGCGAGTCTCGTGCCACAGTGCCCGACCGAGCAGGAACGGTGAATTCGCGGCCACCGCCACCTGCACCCCAGCCAGTGCCTGCGCGGCATTCCAATGTGCGGCAAAGTCATCTGGAGCGATCTGTAAGTGCAGCTGCGATGACGTGCACCCGGATTCTGGGAGGATCGACTCGGCGACGTATTGCAACCGTTCTGTTCGCCCTCCGGCTAGCGGCACTCCTTCCATATTGAGCTCCAGGTCCTTGGATCGAGTGGCCAGGATCTGCTCGTTGAGTAACGCGTAGCGTGATGTGGGCGACATCCACCGCGGGTCGAAGTGCTCTGATCGCAGCGTCGGCAGGATACCGATCATGACCAGGCCCACCCCTGCCGCGTCGGCCGTGTCGGCGGCGGTATTCAGGCTGGCTCGCAATTCGCGCTCGAGTTCCAGTGCTTCGTCATCTGCCAGCGGCCGGGGCGTGACGTTGACCTCGATGTTGTGCTGGCCGAGCTCGGTTTGAAAGGCCGGGTCGTCGATGTGTTGCAGGACGGTCTGGTTGGCCATCGCGGGATCAAGGTTTTCGTCGATGAGGTTGAGCTTCAGCTCCAGCCCCATCGTCTGGGGGTCGGTGCGGAAATAGCCATCGGCGAGCATTCGGGCGAGCGCGTCGAGGCAGAGCTGAGCCTTGTCCCGGTAACGCTGCAGGTCCTGCTTGGTGACTGTGCCCTCGTCCATCCGACCTCCCAGTACCCGCTCACCGCGACACGTTGCCGCCCTGCTACGCCGGGTCGGCTGACCTGGGTCGTGGCGCTGACCCCGGCAGCGCGGGTCCGCGCTGCGGGTGGCATAGCTGCATTTAGAGTAATCGCGTGGACCACGGCCATGCAGGCATGCGGCCTGGCGAGCCGACGCCGTGGGCGACCGGCCTCACCGTCAGTGCGGCGGCCGCGGTGATCGTCGGGATCGGATTGCTCAGCCTGTCCCGGGGGCTTGTATCGAACGGTGGCGGATTCGTCGTGCTGGCGAACCTGCTGGTGGCCGCTGGGCTCTCGCCGTCGATATGGCTGGGTCGGGCGACCCCAATCTGGCGGTGGGTGGCCTACGGCACTGCCGCCGGCATGGTCCTCACCTGGATCGCCGTCCTCTTCTCCTTCCTTTAGCGCGGAGAATGGGACAGGTTGCGGGAATCGAGTGAGCAGTGTCCGTGCCAGCATGATTACCCGTCACGGCCGAGCTGCGCTGCAGGGGCGCGGTCAGGGGCGGGGTGAGCGGACGCCCAGCAGGACGTCTTCCCAGGAGGGGATGGCCGGGCGGTCCTTGCGGGGTCGTTTAGGTGGGGGCTCGGCTGGGCAGTACGGCGGTCCGTCGTCGGGCACCACCCGGGCGTGGAGCTGCTCCGCGGCAACCGGCGGCACTGTGCGCAACTGCGCGGCTGGTTGCGGATCGATCAGGTTGGTCGCGTGGTCGTCGATCGCTGTGACGGTGCCGCCGTGCGCGCCCGGGTGAAACGTCCACTGTGCCCGATTTTCCGAACGGCCGGCCCGCCAATGCAGCTGGACGATCCACTTGCCGTCCTCTCCTCGCCAGGAGTCCCAGGTCACAGCGCTGAGATCGTGACCCCGCGAGCGGAAAGTCTCGACGACGACTTCCTCCAAGGGGCGCACATCGGGCCCGTCGGCGCGCACCGGGTGGGCCTGCTGGGCCAGCTGCGCGATGCGGGATCGCTCCAACAGCACCGGGTAGGCGAATCGCTCGATCCGCTCGCTGGGTACACCGGCGGCGGTGGCCAGTTCCTCGACGGATGCGCCGGCCCTGACCCGGGCTTGGATCTCACGGGGTCGCATCTGGTTCTCCAGCTCGATCTCGATCTGGCCGAGGCGCGGGAGATCACCCCGTGCCGCCGCTTGCAGGTTGTCGTCGACCGGCAGGGTGAACCGTTCCGCCCGCTCGCCGGGCCGCTGCGCCACTATTTCTAGGATGATCGTGCGGCCGTCGATCCCCAGACCGACCACCCGCACCGCGCGCATCCAAGGACCTCCACATCGAGTATTCACCACCGTAGGCCGGTGGGCAGCCACGCGGGGGGAGGCGCGCCGCCGCCCGTCAGGTTTCATTCGAGCCGTTCGACCACCCAGTCGATGCACCCGGTGAGCGCGGAGACGTCGTCGGGATCGACGGCCGGGAACATTCCGATCCGTAACTGATTGCGCCCGAGCTTCCGGTAGGGCTCGGTGTCCACGATGTGGTTGGCCCGCAACACCGCGGCGACGGCGGCGGCGTTGATGCTGTCGGCGAAGTCCACGGTGCCGACCACCAGCGACCGCTTGGTCGGGTCGGTGACGAAGGGCGTCGCGTACTGCGAGGACTCGGCCCAGGAGTACAGCCGCGAGGAGGAGTCGGTGGTACGCCCGACACACCAGTCCAGCCCCCCACCCGCCAACATCCACTCGATCTGATCCACCAGCAGCAGCAGCGTCGCGACGGCCGGAGTGTTGTAGGTCTGGTCTTTGAGGCTGTTGTCCAGCGCGGTGGTCAACGAGAGGAACTCAGGCACCCACCGGCCGGACGAGCCGATCTCGGCGACCCGCTCCAGCGCGGCCGGGCTGAGCAGGGCGATCCATAGCCCCCCGTCGGAGGCGAAGGACTTCTGGGGGGCGAAGTAGTAGACGTCGGCGTCACCGGCCTGCAACGGCAGGCCACCGGCACCGCTGGTCGCATCGATGGCCACCAATGCGTCCTGCGAACCGGCCGGTCGGCACACGGGGACCATCACCCCCGTCGAGGTCTCGTTGTGCGCCCAGCCGATCAGGTCACAGGCCGGATCGGCGATCGGTCGCGGGGCGTCTCCCGGTGGGGCGGAGACCACCACCGGATCGGCCAGAAACGGGGCGCGCGCGGTAACGGTGGCGAACTTCGCGGAGAACTCACCGTAGCTCAGGTGCAGTGAGCGTTCCCGAACCAGGCCCAGGGCGGCGGCATCCCAGAACGCCGTGGTGCCGCCGTTGCCGAGCACCACCTGGTAGCCATCGGGTAGCGAGAACAGCTCCCGCAGCCCGGCGCGGATCCGCCCGACCAGTGATTTCACTGGCTTCTGCCGGTGCGAGGTGCCCATCATGGTGGCACCTGTGGTGGCCAACGCGGCCAGCTGCTCGGGACGGACCTTCGACGGCCCGCACCCGAAGCGTCCATCAGCGGGTTTCAGGTCGGCGGGAATGATCAACTGCGCGGTCTGCGTCATGCCCCCAGACTTTACGATGACTCTACGCGGCCCACGAGGTTCCGGTGATGCGCTCGTAGGCCTCGACGTACCGCCGCCGTGTCTCAGCCACGATCGCGGGAGGAATGGTCGGTCCAGGTGGCTCGCGGTCCCATCCAGTGCGCACCGCCCAGTCCCGGACGAACTGCTTGTCCAACGCATGTGGCAGCTGTCCGGGCCGCCAGCTCTCGGCGAGCCAGAACCGCGACGAGTCGGATGTGATCGCCTCGTCTCCGAGCGTCAATTGCCCGGTGGCGTCCCAGCCGAACTCGAATTTCGTGTCCGCGACGATGATGCCGTTATTCAGTGCGTGCTCTGCTGCCGCCGCATAGAGCTCCAGCGTCAGGTTACGGAGACGTCGCGCAGTGTCCTCTCCGGTTTCGCGTGCCACGTCGTCGAAGGTGATGAATTCATCGTGACCGTTAGGAGATTTGGTGGTCGGGGTGAAGATCGGCTCCGGTAGCCGGCTGCCGGAGACCAGGCCGGCCGGCAACGTCACCCCCGATACGGTGCCGTCCTTCTCATACTCGCGCAGCCCCAGACCAGTGAGGTAGCCACGGGCGATGCACTCCACCGGGATCATCCGCAGCGGGGTGCAACGGATGGCCCGGGTCGCGAACTCGGCTGGGACGTCGGTGGCGGAGAGTAGATGATGGGGTGTGACATCCCTGAGTTTGTGGAACCACCATACCGACAGTTGCGTGAGCAGTGCGCCCTTGTCCGGAATGAAGGTCGGTAGCACCACGTCGTATATCGAGATCCGGTCCGACGCGACGAGCAGGATGTCGCCATCGATCGAATACAGATCCCGCACCTTACCGCCCGATATGTGCTCCACCTTTCCACCGTACCCAGCTGCCCCACCGACTCTGAGTCCTGGACCGCCCGCCCGGCCAGGTGCCGACGCCCCGGTGGGATCAGGCCGGTGACTCGCACCGCCTGAGCATCATGGTCACCTTGGCGACTTCGACGGTGTAGGGGTTGACGTCGATGCGAACCCTGATCGGCCGTCCGTCCGCGTGCCTGGGGGCGTCGTTGTGCCGTGAGCGGCGGCTACCTGCCGGCGGGGATTGACCTGTGCGGACTCGTCGTACTGGTTCTGCTGACGGTTCGCTGATGATGATCACTCGTTGCTGCTGATCCCGTCGCGGGGGTGGGAAACACACGACGTCTGGTATCAGCGGCGGCCATCCGACTCTCTTCTCACAGCACGAAAGTACGAAAGGATGTGACCGTGTCGCCGGCTGGACCGCAGCAGCAGACCGTGGCGGGGGTCCCGGCGAAGGGGTTTAGACCGGTTTATCGTCACAGTGTGGCGCATTAATAGTGGCAGAGATCATTTTCACCGACCAGCGTATCTGGTGTGGTAGCCGCGGGATCACCGTTGCAGGGAGGAAACCTCATGAGCCGGCCGCCTGATGCCATCGCGTCGTGGGGGGTCGACCGTGCGTCGGCCGTCTACCCTGGTCACGCCGTCGTTGTCGGCGGCAGCATGGCCGGCCTGTTGGCTGCGCGGGTGCTCGCCAACCACGTCGAGCAGGTGACGCTCGTCGAGCGCGACGCGCTGGTCGACAGCGTGCAGACTCGCAAGGGCGTCCCGCAAGGCCATCAGCTGCATGTGCTGCTGCCCCGAGGCCGGGAGATCGTGGAGCGACTGTTCCCCAGCTATGGTCAAGAACTGCAGGCCGCCGGGGCGGTGTCTGTGCGGGTGCCCACCGACGCGCTCGTTCTGACCCCGGCCGGTTGGCTGGACCGGCGGGCCACCGGGTGGTCGCTGCTGTCGGCCAGCCGACCGCTGTTTGAGTGGGCCGTGCGTCGGCGGCTGCGGGAAATGCCGGGCGTGACGATTCTCGACCGCCACGACGTGACGTCGCTACTCACCTCGCGCGACGGTCGGCAGGTCACCGGAGTGACGCTGCGCTCGCTCGATGACGGAGGCGGCCATTGGCAGTTCGACGCCGACTTCGTGGTCGACGCCAGCGGTCGCGGCTCCCGCGCCCCGACCTGGCTGGCAGAGGGCGGCTACGCCACGCCCACCAAGACTCAGGTCGACGCGAACGTCGCGTACGCTTCTCGGATCTACCGCATCCCCGACGGGTTCAGTGCGGACTGGCAGCTGGTGATGCTGACCTCCCAGCCGCCCTCGACACCCCGCTTCGGCTCCCTGTTCCCGATCGAGGACGGCCAGTGGATGGTGGCGCTGATGGGGGCCGCCGGCCAGCACCCACCGACCGACGAGGACGGCTTCGCCGCCTTCACCCGTAGCCTGCGTCACCCGGTCATCGCCGACGCGCTCACGGCCGCCGAACCCCTCACCCCGATCCGTGGCCACCGCGGCACGGCCAACCGGCTGTGGCACTACGAGCGCATGCGCCGCTGGCCGGAGCGGTTCGTCGTGCTCGGTGACGCGGTCTGCGCGTTCAACCCGATCTACGGCCAAGGAATGAGCACCGCTGCCCTCGCCGCCGAGACATTGGACGCCTGCCTGCGCGAGCAACGGCGCCGGCATCCCGCCGACGACCTTGACGGGCTGGCGCGACGCTGTCAACGGCGTCTGGCCCGACGCAACTCCGACCCGTGGCTGCTGTCGACCGGGGAGGACCTGCGCTACCCCACCACCACCGGCGCGCGCGTGACCGCCGCGACGCGGCTGCAGCACCGATACCTCGACCGGGTCGTGGCCGCCACCACCCGGGATCCCGCCATTGCCGACACCTACACCCAGGTCATCGGACTGCTCGCCCGTCCAACGTCGCTGTTCGCTCCACGAATCATGATCGCCGCTGCCCGGACCCGTCCCCATGGCGAGAGCGTGTCATCGAACTCCGTGCTACCCGTTCGCCCGTCTGTGCCCGCAGCGGGCTAACGGTGAGCCTGACCCGTCCTCCCCATGAATGACCACCCGCGTTGCGGTGCTGCCGTCATCGCCGCGACGGCCCTGGGCCACCAGACACGCAGCAGTGTCAGCGTTTAGTCAGACCCGGGGCCTGATGAAAGCCAACCCGAGGAAGATCACTCAGAACAGTGCAGATCAGCGACAGTGCGGATGCAGAACAGTGGAACCGGCCTCCATGCGCAGCGCGTATTGTCCGATACGTCCTGTGGGAGGCGACAGCATGGCAGGCAAGCGGCACCGACTGGTCAGCACTCGCAAGGCGGCCGGTTTCAGTCAGGAACGGCTGGCCGAGAGGGTGGGCGTGGAGCGCTCGACAGTCATGCGCTGGGAACGCGGCGAGACGCGTCCGCAACCCTGGGCCCGACCGAAACTTGCGCGTGCCCTGGGTACCTCAGATCAAGCACTATCGGCACTACCTGGATGTCAACGGCATCCGATCGGAATGGGCGCCGGCCGTCCTGTGTGAAGCCCTGTCCCGCCGCCCGGGCCGAACCGTCACCCTCGACGAGCTCGGCCTCACAGTCCAGCTCTTGTCCTCACTCACTGCGTTGGACTGGCGTGCGGATACCCTGATCGCTTTGACTGATCTGGGGAAAGTTGACGTCGACATGGAGCGCAGGCGCGTTCTTGCAGCCGCGACTTACTCCGTGGCGGCGCTCGCAGTGCCTGACGAACCATAGTGGACTCAGATGGCGGCGCGCGGCATCGCCCGCGCTACCGCTAGCGCCCGGTGCGTCGGCGGTGGTGATCTTGAGACCGTTCGTGAGATGGCGTCGATCTTCTCGCGGATTGATCAGCGGCGCGGAGGCGGGCATGCCCGCACGGCTCTCGTCCAGTATTTGACTTCGGATGTCGCGACTTACCTGCAGGGAAGGTACATCGATGAGCGAGTGCGCAAGGACATGTTCTCCGCAGCCAGCGAACTCGCCGATCTTTCGGGTTGGATGGCCTTCGACAACGCGGAGCACTCCATCGCCCAACACTACTTCTCCGTAACGGTCAAGCTCGCCGCAGAGGCTGATGACCCGCCCATGGCGGGTCATGTCCTTCGGGCCATGGCGCATCAGGCTGTTGATTTAGGCCACTTCCGACAGGGTTGGAGCTGGCCGCCGCGTCGATGGACGGCAAGATGATGAGTCATCGCGGGTGTTCTTCTTCGGCGAGGCAAGTCTTGCTCACGAAACTGCGTGCACGCTGCGCCATACCGGAGACCTCTCTGGCGCCCTCACAGAATTCCGCCGCAGCGCGCGCACCCGCCAGGCAACGACGTTCACCCGCACGCACACCGTGACCCTCGGATACCTCGGCGCTGTGTACGCACGCCGAGGCGAGATCGACCAGGCGTGCTCCACCTGGTCCACCGCGCTGGACGCCATGGACGGTGATCGGTGGACGCATCGAACCGACCGATGATTACTGGGGCGGCAGCCGCGCCATCATCCGCATCGACAGCAGCCGATTTGACGCCGACGCCACCGCAGGACTGGATGCCTTCTCCCACCTGGAAATCGTCTATCGTTTTCATCTCACCGACCCGACCGACCTCAACCTCGGCGCACGCCGCCCACGAGATAACCCGGACTGGCCAGAAGTCGGCATCTTCGGCCATCGCAACATGCGACGATTGAACTGGCTGGGCGTCTCGCGCTGCCGTCTGACCAAAGTTGATGCCCTCGACTTGCACGTCAAGGAACTCGACGCCGTCCACGGCACCCCTGTACTCGACATCAAACCCTGGTTTCACGAGTTCGGCCCACGTGGCACCGTGCGGCAACCCGCCTGGTCGACCGAGATGCTCACCGAGTATTTCGCCACACCACCACAAGATTCATGAACCACCACCTCTAAAGCAGTCCCAGCGGCCTCGCCGTCAACCCCCACCGGCTCACAGGGCAGCCAACCTCGCCGCTCTCCTGCCACCGTTTTCCAGGTCCAGCGCTGATCGACTGACTGGATACTGACGGTGACGAAGGAGGCCGGGGTGGGTGTACGGCCTCCGGGAAATCAGACTGAATAAGAAGACTGCAACGGAATCCTCCGAGATGGAGAGCGCCCTGCTATACGCACAACTCGTTGTTGAATTAGGCAACGGGCGCGAGGCTATATGTAAACCTGACCTACGAGTCTATCTATGGTATATTGATGAGTGGATCGAGCGAAAGTGTCGAACGTAAGTAGCGATCGTGGTATGGGGGTTGGTAGTGTCGGTGTCGGCGGGTCCGGGGAGTGACCTGCCCAAAGAGTGATGGCCAGAACCGGCGGCTACCCTGCACCGGATCGGATACGGTTCACTTCACCGACGCCCGAGACTTGTACAGGAGCCCAACGTTTTTCTTCCCCGAGCAGATCGCGGCGACCCTGACGGCGTCGCATAGGTCGTCATCGTCACTGAGGGCCCGGGAACGCGTCCCGGTCGCCGCTTAGCGGTCTCTTGTGGGTTTTGTTGCAATCCCTTGATCGACTGTCGGACTTTTTCTGTTCACTTTTGAGATGCAGTGTTCGTCGATGGAATCCGTGTGCGGGAGTGTCCGCTCCCGGTCGCCAGCTTGACTAATCGTGTGAACAAGACATCCGTGACGACTTGGTTGGCGTACCGCTAGCCGCCTGTCATTGATGTAGCTCGGACGGTGGTCCGTGCGTCCCTACGCTGCAAAGGATAGTGAATGCGAAAGAGAAAACTGCTCCTGGTCGCCGGCGCCAGCCTGGCCACCCTGTCTCTCACCGTGGGCACGGCGATCGCTGACCCGCCATCGCCATCGCCGCCGCCGTTCGGCGGCCCTGTGTCCCTCCATGTGCAGTGGTCTACCACTGGGTTGCCCCAACCAGCCTCGGTCACGAACGGGCCGTGGACACTCGGGCAAGGCCCAGCAACCCTCGATCACCAAAACAAGGGGCTGTGCGACACCTTCCCGGGTGGCACCCTCCAGAACAATCCTGGCACGAACCTCATGCAGCCCTACTACTTCCCAGAGATCAAGCGGGATC
Source organism: uncultured Actinomycetota bacterium (assembly GCA_963823755.1). Lineage (GTDB taxonomy): Bacteria > Actinomycetota > Actinomycetes > Mycobacteriales > Pseudonocardiaceae. The sequence goes on along the minus strand of CAWGMP010000017.1, from coordinate 186,262 downwards.
TGAGCGGTAGGCTAGATGGCTATTTCGACTACCGGATCAAAGACACCGACGAGGCAGTCGCGCACGCCACCTCCACCAACGGCGGGCTGACCTGGTCGGTGGACAATGTGAAACTGCGTCTCAACGGTACCTGCCCGGCCAACGATGCGTCCACGAACGCCAGCGGCAATGGCGATAACGGCCAGGGCCACCCGTTCGTCATGACGGTCCCGACCCGGCCGTCCCGCACGACATTGCTCTACACCCTTGACCGCGCCGGGTCGGTGGGCGACAACGGCGGGCTGACGATCCACGACATCAGCGGCGGGTTCTCCGGACTGAACAACATCGAGCCGGTAACGACAGCCACACCGGTGCCCGCCGGGGTCCCGCAGACGATGGGACTGGATCACCCCGATGGCATCCTCGGGGTGATCCCCGGCACGGGCACCGACCCCCACGTCAACCCCACAAAGATCCTTTACCTGAAGAAGGTGAAGGGATCTAAGTCCTCGCCCGCCGCGGGCCTCGATCCGACCAAGCTGTGCACCGACTCCCAGTCTCAGCCTTATACCAGCAAGAAGGCGAACTATGACCGCAGCGAGCTCCGTATCGCCACGACCGCCGATGGGATAACGTTTACCGACGGCGGTCCCGTCAGCGGGCTGAACAACCCCGACGACAACACCAGCATCGGCGGGTTCAGGTATGTCGGGCCCAACGGCACGATCCTGAGGCAGCTCGATGGGTCCTTCGAGCTGTTCTTCTCCGGAGGGGGCTGCCCGGACGGCGACAGCGATGCCTACCACTTCATCGGCCACGCCCACTCCAGCGACGCGGTGCACTGGACTGTGGACAACGGAGCGACCAACCCGCTGGTCCAGGTCGACTACACCTACCCCACCACCAGCCCGCAGAAGTACTACACCGGCCGGGTGTACAACCCCCAGGTCATCGTCAATGGCCTTGGCTCGGCCACCCTGATCTTCTCGGGCTACCGTACCGGCAAACCACTACCCGACATCGGCACCGGCCTGGGCGTGCCCACCGCATACACCCCCGCAGCGACCGAGCCGGCGAACTACCGCACGATCATGGTGCAACCGTTGCACTCCTGCCTCGGCATCACAGGTCCCCTCCCACTCCCAGGCGGCCCCACGGGACTCATCTGCCCACCACCGCCCACCCACTGACCAACCCGCCCCAGTTCCCGAATGCAGCAGCGGTACTCCCAGATCCGGGCAGCGCTGCTGCTGCATTCGTGCCACGCCAAGTCGCATGGCGCGATGGTGACCCACCATTCCACCGGACCAACCGTATCTATCGCATGGGTCCGGCGGTGGGCATCTGGTTAGTCGAAGTGTGTCCGGCGGGGCTCGACTAGTGCGTCGGTCAAGCGTTGATGCATCGCTGGGTGCATGACCAGCTGCGTTGCTTGGTCAGGGTCGAACCACGCTGCGGCGCTCGTCTCGTCTCGGTCGGACCGGGCGTCGCGAGCCGAGGTGAAGGCGTGGAAACACACCGCGAACTGTTGGTAAACCCCCTTTCCGTTCGGATAGGCCAGCACATGGCCAGGATCGCTGTACACCCCAGCGATCCCGATGATCTTGACGGTGACGCCGGCTTCCTCGGCGACTTCACGCACCGCCGCGGCTGAGGCGGACTCTCCCACTTCGACGCGGCCTCCGGGCAACTCCCAGTACCCGTCATCAGCGCGGCGCACCAGCAGGACCTGGCCCCACCCATTGCGCACGATCGCGAATGCAGCGGGTAACAGTTCGCAAGCCTGGGGTGCGGCCACATCGTGGTAGTACTCCCTCCGCGCCATGTGTCCAATGGTTGGTGGCGCAGAGATCACCGGACAAGAGACGAACGACTAACCGCTGATAAACACACAGTGAACTGTCGTCATACGGTAGCGCGTGGCGGAGTGAGGTCCTCGCGAGGAGGCTGGTCTTGTTCAACTCAGCGCTCCGTGACGCTAATCGCTGCGTTGCTGCTGGCGGAGCAGGTCGCGGATCTCGGTGAGCAGCTCGACGTCGGTGGGTCCGGCCGGGCCGGGCTCCTTGCCGCGCTCCCGTCGTGTTTTGATCGCGTTCATCGGCGTCACGATAACGAAGTAGACCACCAGCGCCACCAGCATGAAGTTGATCACGGCCGTGATCACCGCCGCGAAGTCCACGTACGTGGTGTCCTTACCGGGGATGACGGTGAAGCCCAGGCCGGGGCTGCCGGCCGGAGTGATCGCGTTGATGAGTGGCTTGACGACCTTGTCGGTGAATGCTGAGACGACCAACCCGAAGGCTACTCCGATCACCACGGCGACGGCGAGATCGACCACGCTGCCACGCAGCAGGAAGTCCTTGAAGCCTCTGATCACCTTGAACTCCCTCGCTTCCTTCAGCTGCGCAGCGTAACGGGGCAGTAACGGCATGAGTCGACCAGAGAGGGTCACCTTCGCACTGCCGGTAGCGCCGGGTCGCTGACCATCGTCGATCAAGCGCTGCTGGCCGAGCCCGTCGGTCTTGACCTGGAGTGGTTGTTGGAGTCACAGAGCCACCTCTTCGCCCGGTACGCGCTCCGGCGGTAACCGCTCACTGGGACCCGGCTCAGGGGCACCCGATCTCGTCCCAGCCCGCCACGTCCTGCCGGCGTCGTGGCTCCGGCCCGCGGTACTGGGCCACCGGACGGACCAGCCTGCCGGTGCGTTTCTGCTCCATGATGTGCGCACTCCAGCCAGCGGTGCGGGCACAGGTGAACATCGCCGGCATCATATGCGGCGCAACCTGTGCGAAGTCGAGGATCACCGCAGCCCAGAACTCGACGTTGGTCTCGATCACCCGGTCCGGCCTCCGGTCGGCCAGCTCCGCGAGCGCGGCCTGTTCCAGCGCCACCGCCACGTCGTGACGGGGCGCACCGAGTTCCTTGCAGATCCGGCTCAGCACGCGGGCCCGCGGGTCCTTGGCCCGGTACACGCGGTGGCCGAATCCCATCAGCCGCTCGCCGCGAGCCAGCACCCTGCGGACCACCGTGGTGGCGTCACCGGTGCGCTCCACCTCCTCGATCATCGGCAGTACCCGCGCAGGCGCGCCACCGTGTAACGGGCCGGACATCGCGCCGATCGCGCCGGACAGGCAGGCGGCGGCGTCGGCACCGGTGGAGGCGATCACTTCGAGCGGTGAAGGTCGAGGCGTTGAGCCCGTGTTCGGCGGCCGAGACCCAGTAGGCGTCCACTGCCTTGACGTGTGCCGGGTCCGGATCACCCCGCCAGCGGGTCATGAAGCGTTCGGTGATGGTGGAGCACTGGTCGATCCGGCGCTGGGGGACAGCCGGTTGGTGGATTCCGCGGGCGGACTGCGCCACGTAGGACAGCGCCATCACCGACGCCCTGGCCAGATCCGTGCGGGCCTGTGCGTCGGAGCTGTCCAGCAGTGGGCGGTAGGCCCAGATCGGGGCGAGCATTGCCAGCGCGGCTTGCACGTCGACCCGGACGTCACCGGTATGGATGGGTATCGGAAATGGTTCGGCAGGCGGCAGACCGTGCCCGAAACGTCCGTCTGTCAGCAGTGCCCACACGTCGCCGAAGGTCACGTGACCGGCGAGATCCTCGATGTCCACACCGCGGTAGCGCAACGCGCCACCGGCCTGATCCGGCTCGGCGATCTCGGTGTGGAAGGCGACCACGCCCTCCAGTCCCGGCTTGAAACCGGTGGTTTCCGCCAGCCCGTTCAACACGGTCACGCCGTCCTCCTCGCGCGATGGAGCCTTCAACTGGGTACGCGCGGGTCGCTGGCCGGCTAGCGGGTGGGCGCACGCCACAGCACGGCGCCGCGCGGGTTGACTAACAGTGCACCCGATAGCCGTCCAGGGCAATGTGGACAGTGGTTTTAGCCGGTTTCGGACACGGATTCTCCCCACGGACGCGGCGGGGGAGTGCCGCTGGACGTAAGGTTGCGAACAGCCGGACCATGGAGATCGGGAGCGTGTGGCGTGACGGCTGGATGGACGCAACGGGTGACCGCTGACCTAGCCCGGATGCGGGTCGCCTACCCCGCTGGTGCGCTGGATGAAGCCGACTTGGCCGAGACGTGGTTCGAGCAGTGCGCGGGTTGGCTCGACGACGCCGTGGTTGCGGGACTCCCCGAGCCCAACGCGATGGTGCTGGCCACCACCGACGCCGACGGGCGGCCCAGTTCCCGGACGGTGCTGGCCAAGGGTCTCGACTCGCGGGGTGTCGTGTTCTACACGAATTTCACCTCCGCCAAGATGCACGACCTCGACGCCACCGGATTCGCCGCAGCGACGTTTCCCTGGATCGCGCTGCATCGTCAGGTACACCTGCGCGGGCCGGTCGAGGTGCTCACGCCGGAGGACAGCACGGGCTACTGGAGAACCCGCCCTCGGGGCGCCCAGTTGGGGGCGTGGGCGTCAGCGCAGTCTGCCGTGGTGCCTGACCGGCGCGCTCTGGACGTCGCGCTGGAACAAGCCGTTGCGCGGTTCGCCGACGCCGAGCAGGTGCCGTTGCCACCGCATTGGGGCGGGGTGCGGATCCGGCCGGTGAGCGTGGAGTTCTGGCAGGGCAGGCCCGACCGGATGCACGACCGCCTGCGTTACCACCGCACCGACGACGGCAGCTGGACGGTTCAGCGGCTCGCCCCGTGACACCACAGGTGTTGCCGCGTCTCGGCATGGTCTGGCAGTTCTTCGCAGCTTAATACTCGCGTTCTGTTTCCCGAACGCGATGCGAGCTACCTTGGGTAGGTGTCCTGCGAACAAGCCGTGACCTTGGGTTACCCGGGTGGCGAGCACCAGATGCCCATCATCGTGGGTGCTCTGGGGGCGCCCGCGATCGACCTCGGCGCGTTACGTGCCGACACAGGGATGGTCACCCTCGACCCGGGACTCGTGAACACCGCCCTGTGCACATCGGAGATCACTTACATCGACGGTGACGCGGGCGTGTTGCGCTATCGTGGCTATCCGATCGAAGTACTGGCCGAGCGCTCCAACTTCTTGGAGGTCAGCTACCTACTGATCTACGGGGATCTGCCGACCAGGGGACAGCTGGAGCAGTTCACCGAGGCGATCCGTATTCACACCCTGCTGCACGAAGATCTCAAGAGGTTTTTTGACGGTTTCCCACGCGACGCCCATCCGATGCCCGTGCTGTCCAGTGCGGTATCCGCGCTGTCCACATTTTACCAGGACAGCCTCAACCCGTTCGACCATGACCAGGTGGAGATATCCACCGTGCGGCTGCTGGCCAAGCTGCCCACCATCGCGGCCTACGCCTACAAGAAGTCAATCGGTCAGCCGTTCCTCTACCCGGACAACTCGCTGAGCCTGGTGCACAATTTTCTGCGGATGACCTTCGGGCATCCCACGGCGCCCTACGAGGTCGATCCTGCAGTGGCCGATGCGCTGGATCTATTGTTCGTGCTGCATGCCGACCACGAACAGAACTGCTCGACCTCCACCGTGCGGATGGTCGGCTCCTCGCAGGCGAACTTGTTCGCCTCGATCTCGGCGGGTATCAATGCGCTGTTCGGCCCGCTGCACGGTGGAGCGAACCAGCTGGTACTGGAGATGCTCGAACACATCCGCATCGACGGGGGTGACGTGGACGCTTTCGTCGCAAAGGTGAAAAACCACTCCGATGGGGCGCGGTTGATGGGTTTCGGGCACCGGGTGTACAAAAATTACGATCCACGCGCGAAGATTGTTAAAAAGACGGCGGACGAGATTCTGCACAAGTTGGGGATCAACGACCCGTTGCTCGAGATCGCCGTGAAGTTGGAGTCCAAGGCGCTGGCCGACGACTACTTCGTGGAGCGCAAGCTCTACCCGAACGTCGACTTCTACACCGGTCTCATATATCGGGCGATGGGCTTTCCTACCAAGATGTTCACGGTACTCTTCGCGCTGGGCCGGTTACCGGGCTGGGTCGCGCACTGGCGTGAGATGATCAGCGACCCGGAAACCAAGATCGGCAGACCACGTCAGGTTTACACCGGCTACTCCGAACGAGAGTACACCACGATCACGCAGCGTTGATTCCGTGTCTGGGCGGGATCATCCGTTGAGCGGTGCGCCATCTGCTGCTCGGCGCGTAGGTTGCGCGCAGGCCGAACCGGGGAGTACGAATCCATGCGCACCATCGAATGGGTCGACGGACACGTCGATGTGGTTGACCAGACTGCCCTGCCACAGCAACGGCGGGTCGCCCTGCACACCGTCAGCGAGGTGGTGGATGCCATCCAGCGGTTGGTGGTATGTGGCGCGCCCGCGCTGGGGGCGTTGGGGGCGCTGGGCGTGGCGCTCGCCGCGGCTCGATCGGCAGAGCTGGGGTACGACCCCGATTCCGTGTTGACCGACGCCCGGCGCATCGCCGAAGCGCGCCCCACTGCAGCACACCTGGGCTGGGCGGTGCGGCAGGTGCTGCCTGCGGCGTCGCGAGGGCCTGCTGCTGTACTCAAGGCCGCGCAGGCGCTGATAGAGGCTGACGTGCGGGCCTGCGCGACGCTGTCCCGGCTCGGTGCCGCTCTGCTGCGCAGCTACGTCGGCGATCGCCCGATGGTGCTACACACCCACTGCAACGCGGGCGCGCTGGCCTGCGTGGAGTGGGGCACCGCACTGGGCGTTGTCCGGGCGCTGCATGCCGACGCGCTGATCCAGATGGTGCTGGTCGGGGAGACTCGCCCGCTGCTGCAGGGCTCGCGGATCACCGCGGTGGAACTCGCCGGGCTGGGGGTGCCGCACCAGGTTGTGGTCGACGCTGCAGGTCCGGGGCTCATCGCCAGCGGGCAGGTAGACGCGGTCATCGTCGGAGCGGATCGGATCGCTGCCAACTACGACGTGGTGAACAAGGTCGGCACCTACCCGTTGGCGCTGGCAGCGGCCAGGGCCGGTATCCCGTTCGTGGTGGCCGCCCCGGCCGCCACGCTCGACCCGGACACTCCCAACGGAGCTGCGGTGACCATCGAGTATCGGGACTCCGACGAGGTGCTCTTGGTGGGGGGCTGGCGGATGGCGCCAGCCGAGTCCACCGCTCTCAACCCCGCCTTCGATGTGACTCCTGCCGATCTGGTCACTGCGATTGTCACTGAATCCCGGGTGATCGAGCCGTCTCGGGTGACGGAGCCGACGGGCGTGGTGCACGCGTTGACGGTGCCCGCCATGCGGATGGTCGGGGCATCCTGACCCGCGGTGACATTGACCGCACCCACGGTGAACGCCAATCGCCTGACGCATCGTGGGCAGCTCGCCGACGCCACTGCCTGCCCCTCTGCACCCGATTACCGCCGCCATCCCCAGACCCCACACCTCGTGGCCCGCCGCCGCCTCCCGCCCTGTTCACAGACGCTGGCGGCGGCCAACCTGCCACGGACTTCCGACATGCGACGATGCCGGTGGAACAATGGCGTCAGTGGATCGTTCGCTCAGCGGGCTTTGCGACGCCGGCGCTTCTTTCGCTTGCCGCCAGCGGTGGCGCTTGCCAGCAGCAGCCCCCCGAGCAAGCCGCAGTTGGACAGGAAGTTCTGCTGCTGGGCTTTGCGTGCGTCAGGGGAGCCTGCGGATGAGAACGGGTGTTCGGCCACAGTGCTCGGGATCAAGTCCACCGCGAGCACCGTGGCGGCGATCCGTGGCGCCCATCCGAGACCCATCATCAACCCAGCGGCGATTTTCACAGCAGCGCCCGCCTGCACGATCAACGCGGGATTGACAGGGCCAGGTAATATTCCCTCGCCTTTGGACAGCAGCGGTGCGATCGCCTCGATCTTCGGCTTCGGGTTGATCAGGGTCTCCACGCCGTTGGCGACGGACACGGAGGCAAGCAGCGGACGGGCAAGGCGGCTTAGCAACACGGCGGCTCCTCTCTGAGCTGTTCGCTTTTGCACCGTAGCCCTCCCGCGCTGTGACGAGCACGAAGCCACCCATCCGGGGCACCTGAGGGTGCGTCATCCACTGGTTTTGGGGTATATGACCGGCTTGATCGCCCACCCGTCGAATCTGCTACGTACTCTGCTCGTGAGTGAGTAACAGTGTCATGACACTGTTACCCACTCACGAGCCTGCCAGAGTCTTCGATGCGGCCATGAGCAGCGCCTCTCGATCGGCGATCTTGATGCGGGTACGGCCTGCCGCGACTCCGAGGGCCTGCTCGGCAGCGTCGATGGCTTCCCAACCGGCCCAGGTGACCACTCCGATGCCCCGCTGGGCGAGTCTCTCGATGATCGCGTCGGGTTCACCCCGCGAGGCGCGGGGCAGCGCGTCGAGGTCATGCAGCAACTGCTCGACGGTCTCCTTGGCATCCCCCTTGTTAGTACCGATCACCCCGGTGGGGCCGCGCTTGATCCATCCCACCACGTACTCACCGATTGCGGTGACACCGTCGCGCTGGACCCGGCCAGCCACGTGTGGGATCACCCCGGACCGCTCGTCGAACGGGACGCCCGGTAGCGGCAGCCCGCGGTATCCCACCGAGCGCAACAGGAGCTGGGCTGCCAGGGTCACGGTCTCCCCGGTGCCGGCGACACCGCCGGAGCCGTCCAGCACAGTGCGCTCGTACTGCACTGCTTCCACCTGCCCGGTGCCGAGCACAGCCATTGGAGCGAGGAGAAACCGCAGATGGATCCGCCGTGCCCGACCCTGCTGCGACCGGGTGGACCACTCCTGCAGCGTCTCGATGTTGCGCCGCACCGTTTTGTTGGTCTCGGCGAGTTCCTCGCCCGCCTGATCGAGCACCAACTCAGTGGGGTCCACGACGACATCGGCATTGGCCAGTTCGCCCAGTTCGCGCAGTTCCTTGGTGGTGAACTTGGCCTGCGCCGCGCCGCGCCGCCCGACAATGTAAATGTCAGTGATGGCGCTCGCGTCGAGAACCTTGAGTACGTGATCGGGCATGTCGGTGACGCCCAGCTCCCGTGCGGTCTTGGCCAGGATGCGAGCGACGTCCACCGCCACGTTTCCTAACCCGATCACCGCTGCGCTGCGCGCATCCAGGGTGAAAGCATCCACCTGGGCATCAGGGTGACCGCAGTACCACGCGACGAACTCGGTCGCAGAGAAGCTGCCGGGGAGTTCTTCGCCGGGAATGGACAGCCGGCGATCCACCGGCGACCCGGTCGCGTAGATCACCGCATCGTAGTGCTCGCGCAGCTCGTCCACACTGATACCGGCACCCAGCTCGACCCCACCGAGAAAGCGCACGTTGGGCCGCTCCAGGATTTTTCGCAGGGTGATCTCCAGTGACTTCATCTTCAAGTGGTCTGGTGCCACGCCATAGCGCAACAGTCCGTATGGGCAGGGGAGCCGGTCCACGACATCAACGGCCACTGCGTCGTGTTTGCTCAGCTCGTCGGCTGCGTACAGTCCGGAAGGACCGGACCCGACCACCGCCACCCGAACAGATCCGGACACGGCCGCTACACCTCCTGTACTGAGTGCCCAGGCTGGCCACCCGGATTGGGCCCCGGCGTCTCGCTTACCTGACGTTACGCCACTGCCCCGACGATTCGGCGCAACGCTGCGACGGTCAGGCCGTGATGTAGCTGCGGGTCGCCACGGACTACCGTGACCCCAGCTGGGCGCGCCAGGTCGTCGAGCACCGCTACCGCCCCGGAGAGGTCCTGGTCCCGGGTGTACCCGTTGACCACCGCTATACACCGCAGCCCTGCGGAGACTGCAGCGCGCACCCCGTTCGCCGAATCCTCCACTGCTACCGCGCCGGTGGGAGCCAGGTCCAGGCGAGCCAGCGTTTCCAGGTAAACGGCCGGATCGGGCTTGAGATCGGTAACGTCTGACCCGGTGACCACGACGTCAAAGACATCGATCCCGAAAAGCATGTCGAGCAACGGCAGCACCCAGTCACCGCTCCCGGTGGTGGCGACCGCGGTGGCCACGCCGTCGGCCCGCAGTGCACTGATCAGCTCCGCGGCCCCTGGCCGCGCCTTCATTGCGCCCGTCCGCACCAATGCTATAAACCGGCGGGTCTTGTCCTGGTGCAGCTGTGCCGCCAACGCGGCAGCCTCGGTACGGGGATGCCCGACGGATTGCAGGTAGCGTTCGATGCGTTGGCGGCCACCGGTTGTCGTGAGGAGTTCACCATAGTCATCGACGCTCCACCGGTAATTCAGGCCGGCCGCCGCAAAAGCCTCGTTGAACGCCACCCGATGACCGTCTCGTTCGGTGTCGGCGAGCGTCCCGTCCACATCGAAGATGACCGCTTGCAGCGGGTCCACCGGCAGCGACCGGTCGGTCTCCAGGGCGGTTGGCGACGGGGCCTGGCGTGGGTTCTGGTGCCAGGAGGACGGCATGGACTCCAGGCTAGGAATGGTCCGGGGGCAGCACATCCCTCGGCGGGGTGGACCCGCCGGGGATCGGCCGGTCGAGACCAGAATGATCAGGTCCGGGATCGGAGTCGCAGGGCGCTAGCCGCCCGCTCTGCCCGTTGGTCTCGACCGCCGGCCGCGAGTCCCATGGAACTCAGCCCGCACCGACCTCGAGTCTCGGGTCCGGCTCACCGGCCGGTGCGAAGCCTCCAGCGGACCATTTTCCACCGTTCGTGAAGATCGTTCGTGCAGGTCATCCTGCGTGGCATAAGTAGTTTGACGGTGACTCTCCACCTCGACGGCGTCACTGGCTTTCTCGCCGGCATCGGTCCCTCGGGAAGGCCCGTGACTGTCCTGCACGTCGCCGGTGAGGGCGCCTAAGGTGTCGATGAGGTTACGCACCGAAGCAAAGGTGCCTCGGCGGATGGCCTGCTGGGTGATGATGCCGAGGGAGACCTCGACCAGCTTGAGCCACGGATCGGGATGACCTGCGGATTGTCTTTCAGCGGTGCTGCGGGGAACTGACCGATGCAACGCCGCCGCCCGCTCGGACAGATTCAGGTAAAGACCGCTGATGTCGCGAGCCTGGGCCTGCCGTTTGAGGTCGGTGCTGAACGTGAACGTCTCGACACGATCCGGCTGGATGCCCCACTTGCGCCAGATCCGAGCAACTGTCGCGAACGAGATGCCCAGATGTTCGCCCAGCAGTCGGGACGACCACTGGGTGGCTTCCAGGTGCGTTGGTGGGCGGCCGCCGTCAGCGAGCGTGGTGGCCACCACCTCGAGTTCATCCACCACGGCCGGTCGGCCAGAGCGGGGCAGGTCGCCGAGGGCGTTGATGCCACCGTCGGCATAACGATTCCGCCAGTTGATCACTGTCGGACGGGTCGCCCCGGTTCGGCGGGCGATCGCTGTGTTCGTCAGACCCTCGGCCGACATCAGTACAATTCGTGCCCGCTGCGCCAGGCTTGGTCGCGCCGAAGCTGAGCGCGCCAACGCCTCCAGCCGGCCACGGTCACCCTCGCGCAGGATCAACGGAGCTACGATGGCCATGCCTCATGGTGCCCCCACTCAGACTGTAAAACAACTATCAACACGGGGCCCTCGCTGCGACGTCTGTTGCGGATCGCCGGCCTGTCGTGGGCGCGTAGATCCTCTTGACACGCCCCCTCTCATCCGTGTGGACTAGTGCTCCGCGTCACAGTTAGGGAACGACGCGTGATCGTGATGCAGGCGAGCCCACGAGACGCCGGCACGGGAGCGAGAGAGGGGCAGACGATGGCGATCGAGTCTGACGGGCACAGTCGAGGCAACCCCCGAATCTTCGAGCTGATCGAGAACGCTCCGAAGACAGGAAAGAGCCCAACCATCTGGGCATGGCCAGAGGTCGTTGACTGGCTTCGCGTCGCTGGTCAACCGGTAGCTGGGCCTTGGCCACCCCATCAGCAGCCGCGTCCGAACCCCGAGGAAGAGAGTCTCCCGGTGGCGGTTGTCGAACCGGAGCGTAAGGAGGACAAACCTCCTCCGGCCCGACGCTCATACGAACCGCGCTCATACGAACCGCGCTCATACGAACCGCGCTCATACGAACCGGAGGATGAACCCGTGCCGCGTCGAGGGCTTGGGTTGCTGGACTCTTAGTCCACAGCTAGCGGCTCGACCATTTCCTCGCTTTATTGGTCGATAAAAGAAATCGTCCTTCGTGGCTTCCGGATAGGATCCCTACGGGCGGGCCCAACGTTGTGCAGCTTTCCGTGGACTGTTCAGGACTAGGAGGATCTGGATGTACCCGTCTCGTTTTCACTACGAGGCTCCGCGTTCACTTGACGAAGCCTTCGGAATTTTGCAGGTATACGGTGACGAGGCGAAGATCCTCGCTGGAGGGCAAAGTCTCATTCCGCTCATCAAGCTTCGCTTCGCTGCGCCGGCGGCAATCGTTGATATCAACAATATTCCCGATCTGAGTTACCACGAAGAGGACTCCGACGGGTCCCTGAACATCGGCGCCCTATGTCGGCACAGAACTCTGGAACGATCCTCACTTCTCCGGAGCAAGTACCCGGTCATGTCAGCTACTGCGCCGCTCATCGCTGACCCCATGGTGCGTAACCGCGGAACTCTGGTCGGCTCCCTTTGCCACGCTGATCCGCAGGGAGACTGGGCGTCGGTGATGCTGGCTCTGGGCGGGGAGATCATCGCCCAGAGCGCTGAGGGCGAGCGCGCCATCCCGGTGTCGCAGTTTGTGGTCGGACCGTTCCAGAACACCCTGCAGCAGGGCGAGATCGCGGTCCGGGCCCGGGTGCCGGCTCCGAGAGGCACGCGTTGGGGGACCTACCTCAAGCTCGAGCGAAGAGTGGGGGACTTCGCGACCGTGGGTCTTGCCGTAGCACTCGAGATGTCCGGCGGCACAGTCAACCGGGCAGGGATTGCGCTGACCGGTGTCGGTCCGAGCAACATTCAATGCACTGCGGCCGAGCAGGCGTTGGCTGGTAAGTCGCTGAACGCAAGCGCCATAGAGCAGGCAGCTCGATTGGCCGCGGAGGCGGCCCAACCCAAGACCGATGTTCGCGGTAGCGCGGAATACAAGCGGCACATTGTGTACACCTTCGTCACTCGTGCATTGAGTAACCAACAGGCCCGAGCGGCCTGAATCGACTGGAATTCGGACCCGAACATGTCCAGAGGCATTGGCAACGTCAAGGAGGCGGCGTGGAAGAGCGGCGGATAAACGTCGTAGTGAACGGGGAACCCAAATCGGTCGATGTCGAGCCTCGTATACTCCTCGCTCACTTCCTCCGTGAAGTGCTGGGGCTGACCGGCACGCATATCGGTTGCGATACAACGAACTGCGGTGTTTGCACTGTGCTCGTTGATGGCTTGCCCATGAAATCGTGCACGATGTTCGCAGTGATGGTCGATGGGCACGAGGTGACGACCGTCGAGGGCCTCGGCTTGCCCAGTGAGCTCCACCCCATCCAGGAAGGATTCAGGGAGGAGCACGGGTTGCAGTGTGGTTTCTGCACGCCGGGGATGATGATGGCATCGAAAGCCCTTCTCGATGAAAATCCCAATCCTACGGAAGAGGACATACGCTGGGGGCTTGCCGGTAACCTCTGTCGTTGCACTGGTTACCAAAATATTGTGAAGGCAGTTCTGTGGGCCGCGGAGAAGATGCGGTCCGAGGCAACATTTAGTCGCTGACGGCTAGAGGTTAGAGTCGACGACAAGGGAGATGTGACGTGGCGCAGGCATTAGACGAGATCAAAATTGGTGGCTTGGGATCAAGCCGCAAGCGGGTGGAGGATGACCGTTTCCTTCGGGGTAAAGGCAACTACATAGACGATTTCAAGTTGCCTGGCATGGTGCACATGGAGATCCTCCGTAGCCCGTTGGCCCACGCGCGGATCAAGTCGATCGACACCAGCAAGGCTTGGCAGATCCCCGGTGTGCACATGGTGCTCACCGGGGACATGGCCGCTCAGCATAACCTGGCCTGGATGCCGACCCTGTCCTATGACACCCAGGCGGTGCTCGCCACCGACAAGGTGCGTTTCCAGGGCCAGGAAATCGCCTGCGTGGTCGCCGACGATCCCTACATCGCCAAAGACGGTTGTGAGGCGATCGTCGTCGAGTACGAGCCCTTGCCGCCGATCGTCAACCCTTACCAGGCTGTCGCCGAGGGCGCCCCGATCATCCGGGACGACAAGGAAGGGCAGACGGACAACATCTGCTACCGCTGGGAGGTCGGTGACCGGGAAGGGACCGAACGCGCCTTCGCTCAGGCCGACCTGGTCTCGAAGCTGGAACTGCACTATCCGCGATCACACCCCTCGCCCATCGAGTGCTGCGGATCGATCGCGGACTACAACTCGGCGACCACGAAGCTGACCGTCTACATGACGACCCAGGCCCCGCACATCATCCGGGCCGCGGTGGCGATCGTCGCGGAACTTCCGGAGCACATGATCCGGATCATCTCCCCTGACATCGGTGGCGGATTCGGTAACAAGGTGCCGGTCTATCCCGGCTACGTCTGCTCGATCCTCTGCTCGATCCTGCTCACCCGGCCGGTCAAGTGGATCGAGGACAAGACCGGTAATCTCATTTCGACCCATTATGCCCGCGATATTTACTACAAGGGCGAGCTCGCTCTCCGCAAAGATGGCAAGATTCTCGCTGTGCGGTTCCATTGTGATAGCGACAACGGCGCCTTCTTCTCAGATGCCCAGCCCACGAAGTTCAAACTCGGACTGATTCATTCTGCGTTCTCCGCCTACAACATTCCGTTCGGATACATGACCGCGCAGGGCGCATATACGAATAAGGCGCCCGGCGGCGTCGCATATCGATGTTCTTTCCGGGTAACCGAAGCGATGTTCTTCCAGGAACGCTCGATCCAGGCCGCTGCCCACGATCTGGGCATGGATCAGGCGGCTTTCCGACGGCTTAACCTGGTCAAGGACGACCAGTTCCCGTTCCGTACGCCCTACGGTTTCCTGCTCGACTCAGGGCAGTACGAGAAATGTCTCGACGTGGGATTGAACGCCATCGGATACGACGATTTCCTGCGCGAGAAAGAGGAAGCTCGCGCGCAGGGCCGACGGCTCGGGATCGGTATCTCCACCATGACCGAACCACTCGGAGCCGGTAACAGCCGCGAGTACGATATTCTCGGCATCAAGATGTTCGACGCCGCGGAGCTGCGGGTGCACCCGAGCGGGAAGGCGATCCTGAAGATCGGCTCGAAGACTCAAGGCCAAGGCCACGAGACGACGTTCGCGCAGATCGTCACCCACGAGCTCGGCATCCCGGCCGCCGACATTCTCGTTCAACACGGCGACACCGACAACACTCCGTTCGGTATGGGTACTTACGCGTCCCGCAGCACGCCGGTCGCCGGGGCGGCAACTGCGATGGTGGCCCGCAAGGTTCGTGCCAAGGCACGGAAGTTGGCGGCACACCTCCTCGAGGTCTCCGAGGAGGACGTGGAGTGGGAACTCGGCCGGTTCTACGTGCGGGGTGCTCCCAACAATGGCGTGTCCATCCAGGAGTGTGCGATGGCCGCCTATGGCAATATGCCTGACGGCATGGAGCCGGGGTTGGAGAACAACGCGTACTACGACCCGCCGAATATGACGTGGCCGTTCGCGGCGTACATCGTGACGGTCGAGGTCGATCCAGAGACCGGCGTGTGGGACGTGCTGCGCATGGTCGCAGTCGATGACTGTGGTGTGCGCATCAATCCGATGATCGTCGAGGGTCAGATCATGGGTGGGATGACCGAAGCTTACGCGATGGCCAACATGCAGTTCATCACCTACGATGCCGAGGGCAACTGCGTGGGTTCGAACTACATGGATTATCTGCTGCCCACTGCGTGGGAGACTCCGGGTTTCGAGCTTCACGAGGTCGTTACTCCGTCGCCGCACCACCCGATCGGCGCTAAGGGCGTCGGTGAGTGCGCCGCTGTCGGGGGGCCGGCGGCATTCGTGAACGCGGTCATGGATGCCATCGATGACACCGGAGTGCGTAACATCGACATGCCGCTGATTCCAGACCGGGTGTGGGAGGCCATGAAGTACCGGCGCGACATCTCGGGTATGCCTCCGGTCAAGAGTGACAGCTGAGTAGACCGGATAGATAAGGCGATGGCCATGATGGACGGGTGGGACGTCCTCGAGCATGCCCGCGAGTTGTCGCAGCGGGGTGAGGCGTTTGCGCTGGCCACGGTGGTGTGGCGGCGCGGCCCGTCCTCGGGCAAGGAAGGCTGTCGGGCTGTCGTTACTGCCTCAGGAGAGGTGTTCGGTTTCATCGGTGGTGCTTGCGCCGAACCTGTGGTTGTTCGCCAGGCACGGCAGATCCTCGCAGAGGGTGTGCCGCGCCTGGTGTTCCTCGGTACCCCTGATGAACTCGACAAGGTGGCGGTGCGGGAGGGCATCAGCTATGTGCCGATGTCGTGCCAGAGCGAGGGTGCATTAGAGATCTACATCGAACCGGTGGAGCCCAAGGCTCACCTCGTTGTGGTCGGACGGTCGCCGATGGTGGAGGCGCTAGTGCAGATGGCGCAGGCGATTGGCTGGCGGACGGTGCTTGTTGACCCCGATGGCGGCTCTGCGGAGAAATATCCCTCCGCAGAGTGCGTCATCAGTGAGCTCGACTTCAAGATGGCTGGTGTCGATGAGCGCTCGCTTGTCGTGGTGGCTACCCAGGGTCATCACGATGAGGAAGCGGTGGAGCAGGCACTGAGTGCGGGACCCGCCTATGTTGGCTTGGTGGGCTCCCGTCCGCGCGCCAAGTCCGTGTTCGACTACTTGGAAGGCCGAGGGTTGTCCAGGGAAGCTCTCGACCGGGTGAAGGTGCCAGCGGGTCTCGATCTGGGGAGGGTCTCGCACCGCGAGATAGCGGTGGGGGTGCTGGCTGAGTTGGTGCAGCTCAGGGCCGCCGGCGAGGTGGGCAAGGGTGTGCGGCCGGAAATGCCGGAAATCGATGAGGCAGTCGACCCGGTGTGCGGCATGACAGTAGAGGTGGCGTCCGCTCGCCACGAACTGGAGTACGACGGAACCATGTACTACTTCTGTTGCGCTGGATGCATCAAGGCGTTCGAGGGGAACCCCGCCGAATTCGTCGGATCGAAGACAAAGTAGTGAATCGAGAGTTCGGACCAGCGTTGGTAAGGAGAGAGAGTAGTCGATGATAATCGAGAGCGAGTTCGAGGTTGCGGCGCCGCTCGAGCAGGTGTGGAAGCACATGCAAGATGTACCGCGGATCGCGCCATGCCTGCCGGGTGCCGAGCTCACTGATGTCAACGGCGACGTGTACAAGGGGCGAGTGACCACCAAGATGGGGCCGGTCAAACTCCAGTTCTCAGGTACGGCTCAGATTGTGTTGCGTGACGAGGCAGCCAAGCGAATCGTCATGGATGCGTCTGGGTCGGAGGAGAAGGGCAAGGGTCAGGCCACCATGAAGGTGACGTCGACGATGGTGCCTTCTGGGAGTGGAACACGGGTCAAGGTGGCCCAGGATCTCCAGCTCTCCGGTGCAGCTGCGCAGTTCGGCAGAGGTATGGTCCAGGATGTCACCAGCGTGATCATGAAGAGCTTCGCCAAGTGCATCGCGGACGATATTGGACGCGCCTCCCGGGGCGAGGCACCTGCCCAGCGCGATGCTGTTCCAGTAAAAGGTTTCAGCATCGCCATGCAGGCGACCATGACTGCGCTGAAGCGGTTCTTCGGCCGGCTCTTCGGCCGAGGGAAATCGTGATAACGATCCTGAGGGAAAGAGAGACTGAAAATGCTCTTGTGGTGGATTGGTGATCTCATCCTGCTCTTCGTGGTGTTGCCGATCGTGGTTGTGCTGATGAACCGCATCGTCACTCCAGTGGATCGCATCCGGGCGACAGTGGATGACATTCTGTACAATGGTGTGATCTTGACTGGTGAACTCGACAATGTGCCGGCGTTGTTGGCCGAGACAGACAGCACGGTCAAGGAGGTCGCCATTGGTGCGACCCGCTATGTGAAACGCGTTGGTCATCTGCTGGGCGCATTGGGCGTCTAGAGATTCATGACCTCTTAAGGAACGATCGAGGAATAGGAGGACGTCATGCCTGCAGCCGCGTGGGTCACGCTGCTGGCCACCGCGTTGATCGTGGCCGTGATCGGTCTCTCACTGTTGAAGGTGATCGCCCAGCTGAGGCATGTCGCCTGGACGCTTGGAGCCGTCATCGTCGGTGTCAACGCAATCGCCTATCAGACGAGGACCGTTCCCGAGGTTCTGCCTTCGGTCAACGCCAACCTCGCACCGGTACGATCTATGGCAGAACAGGTTTAAGGGCTCAGATTCGTCCAGTCGCCGACGATAAGGGTTCGCGTTGGAATCGGATCGAAGGAGTAAGACATGCACGAGTTCACTTGCGGTCATCAGGAATGCAGCTCGCAATTCACCTCGTCCGACAAGGACGTTCTGATGAGTCAGGTTGCTGATCACCTCAAGAAAGCCCACAATGTCCAGACGGCGACCCAGACGCTTATGGGTTACCTGGAGACGACTTGCGTGACCTCGACACCGGACCGTTAGGTCTTGTGATTCCGTAGTTTAGGCACAACTGCTACCGAAAGGAGGGCTGCGGGATGATGTTGCTTGCGGAACAAGCACCCGGGCCCGGTGAGGCGCATCTGTTCGGCTGGTACCTGGGTTTCGCGATCGCTGTCGTGGTCATCGCTGTCGTGGTCGCATTGGTGGCCCCGATTCTGGTGCTCGCCGCACGGATTGCTCGTCAAGCGCCACAGATCAACCAGGCCCTGCAGCAGTCATATCGGAACACGCTCCCGTTGGCGGATCTACGACAGACGATCGACCATGCTGAGGTCATCATCGGAGGTCTGGAACGCGGACGAGCCAGGCTTGGAGGTTAGCGATGGCATTTATACTTGGGTATGCGGGTGGGCCTGATGGATATGCTCCTGAAGAGATCACCTTCTGGTGGATCGCGATAGGTATGGCTGTCGTCGTCGTGATAGTGGTGATTCTATTGCTGAGTTCCCTCGTGGCGATGGTGAAGTCCATCGACCGAAGCGTGTTCGGGGTCCGGGACACCCTTCGAGCCATCCCAGAGAATACCGCGAACGCCGCACTTATTCCCATCACGGCCGACAGGGTTGACGCTGTACTGGCAGAGGGTCTGCAGCATCACCTGTTCCTGACCAGGGTTCTGACTGGTTCAGGAACGCCGGTTGGAAAGGGCTAGACATGACTCTTATCTTTCTGACGGTAGTCTGCATCGCGGTGTTGGTCGCTGTTCTGGCGATCTTTCTCTTCATCATCGGTTTCCTGCTCAACCGTATCGCGGACAATCTCGACGACTGTTTGGGAAACGTGAAGACCATCGCCCAACAGGCCGAAGTTATTGTACCTGCTGTCGAGCACATCAACCGAACTGGTGGGGTAGTGGCGGGCGCGCTGCCGCTGCTGTACGGGGGTGCTGAGCGTATCGCTGCCAAGGTGGCTGCTCCCACACCAGCTCCGGTTAACGGGCATACCAATGTGCCGGCTTCCGGTCGGCGTCGGTCTCGCCTGATGGACACGGTTGGCTTCCGAGGTCGTCAGCATTAGACCTCAGGGTTGGCCTTTCATTCGTCAGTGAGGCGTCGAATGTCATCGTTTCCTTCACCCCTCCCTTCGGTAGCAGTCGAGGGCTGATGAAACAGTGGGCAGTGGCTACTTGGCCACTGCCCACTATCATGTCCGCTGGGCTCTGTGTTACAACTTGTCACAAAGGGGCCTCGTCGGGGCCACGTTGAGCAAGGGGACCCGTCAGCTCGGACTCGTACGCGCCGATCCACTCATCCTTCCAGGCCTTGTCGTACTTTTGCTCGTTGCAGTGCGGGTTGTAGATAGCGGTGAGTTCCTGGGTGATCATCTCGCGGTGGGATCGCGCCCACCCGTCAACTTCATAAGTGCAGATATGCAGCTTCCACCGCGAACCCGCCCTCGCGATCCAGCAGTTAGAACGCGCATGCTTGAAAGGAAGGCCGGCTTCGGCCATGTTGTCGGCGTGGCCGACGTAAATGACCGCATAGCGATCAGGCTTGTTATCAGCATCCGGTTTGTACATGATGGCAAAAACCGCCGGTCTCTTCGGTGGCGTCCATCCGCCGAGGATGCGTGGCCCCTCGAAGGAGTAGCCAGCGAGCGATCCCAGGCGGATCATGTCCCGACCTGTGTATTCATCTGATATATCCTCGTATCATGGGAAATGATGTCGAGTAGCGAGCGTGGGACCAAGGGATTCATTTCACATGCCAACGTCTGCTGCATCTTCGTCTTCGCTGATCGCCTCGACGCGTACGATGGGGTAGACCGGCAGTCCCGCCTTCTGTACTGCGTTGGCGAAATGCTCCTTGCCCTTCGTGATTGCATCGTCACGATTGTCTGCGAATACGACGACTTGCGCACCGTAGCGATTGGTGCCGATACCAGTCGCAATGCCGCTGATCGGTGCGACCGCGTCGGCCAATTCGACGACCTCCTCGAGCTTCATGATGCGGTCACCTTCGGCTTCGATGCCGACGCTCCATCTCATCAACATAGATTCGGTCTCCCTAGCCGAGCTTTGGAAGCAGCGCGGCGAACTCTTCGAGGCTGCTTAGATCGTGGCCGGATAGAAGCACGTCGATGTGTGGTTCTGCTGCCATCATCCCGACAGTCTGAGGTCGGTAGTCGATATTGTTACCCTTGTGTGGGTTCATCCACACGATGTTGTGGCACAGCCGAGACAGGCAGCCCATGGCATTGGAGAGCAGCTCGGGATCACCCCTATCGAGACCATCGGAGCAGATCACGACAACTCCGCCACGGCACATCCCTCGTCGACCCCACTTGCGCACGAAGTGGTCGATCGAGTCTCCGATCCGCGTGCCGCCCTCCCAGTCGACCACAAGTTTCGCAGCCCGCTCAAGGGCCTCGTCCGGCTTTCGGGTCTGCAGCGGCTTGGTCACCTGGGTCAGCCGGGTACCGAAGCAGAACACCTCGACCTTCTGGGAGGCGCGCTTGGCGGAGTAGGCGAATTGTAGCAATGCCCGAGAGTAGTCGGACATCGACCCAGACACGTCAAGGATCAGGATCAGCGGACGTAGACGCACGCGGCGACGGCGCCAGTACAAGTCGACCATCTCGCCGTTCGTGCGCATCGACTGGCGGATCGTCCGGCGCATGTCGGGTTTTCGCCCGTCGGATGCGGTCTTGGTACGACGGGTGCGACGCTTGGGCGGAGTAAATTTGATGCGAGCCATGATGCGTCGTATCGCGGCGAGCTCCTCATCGGTGCACTCGCCGAAGGACCGGTGTTTGAGAGTCTCGACGTTCGACGCCATCAACCCGAGAAGGGTTTCCTCCTCTTGGTCCTTGCCCGACGGCTCGGTGGCCGGAATCTCGAAAGGCGCCTCTGTTTCAACCGCAGATTGTGCCTTGATTTTCAGCATCTTCTGGACCGGGCTGTCAGACGCGAGGAAGAACGACCTGAACACCTCATCGTAGACGACCACGTCTTCGTGACGTACGATCATGGTGGTCCGGCCGGCCCAATACAAGTCGACAAGATCCGTCGGATCCAGCGGTTCCATGGCTGCGCAGTAGGTCAGAATGTCACCCGACCCGATGGCTAATCCTTTGGAGCGCAGCGCACGACCGAAGTCCACCAGCACTGTCACGAAGCCGTTATTGTCGCGTGGCATCGTTGTCAGTCGGATTCGTGAGACGTCTTAGGCATTGGACGTCACTTCCCTGAGGTTGTCTCGCACGAGCTCGAGGTCGTCGCGATCCTTGATGATCGAACCGAGGGTGACGTCGGCGGCGCTGGCAGTCAGACCGGTCTCGCCCAGGAATGACAGAGTTCGGGCCCAGTCGATGGTCTCCGCGACACCCGGCGGCTTCGCGAGATCCATCTCACGGAGCCGGTTGACCGCTGCCACGACCTTACGAGCGAGCGCCTCGGACACCTCAGGCGCTTGAATGGTGACGATGTCCACCTCACGGTCAGGGTCCGGATAGCCGATCCAGTGGTACATACAGCGTCGCTTGAGAGCGTCGTGCAGATCCCGCGTACGGTTGGACGTCAGGATCACCAGCGGTGGACGTTCTGCCTTGATGGTGCCCACTTCGGGAATGCTGATCTGGAAGTCGGACAGTACCTCCAACAGGAATGCCTCGAACTCGTCATCGGCGCGATCGACCTCATCGATCAAGAGTACGCACTGGTCACCTGCCTGGACGGCCTGCATCAACGGTCGCTCGAGCAGGAATCGCGGCCCGAACAGCTGCTCAAGGGCCTCGTCGCCACCGATGTCCCGGTCCGACAATGCCCGGATGTAGAGGAGTTGACGAGCGTAATCCCATTCGTAGAGGGCTTGGCTGGTGTCGATACCCTCGTAACACTGCAGCCGAATCAACGTGCGTCCGAACACTGAGGACAGCACCTTGGCGAGCTCCGTCTTGCCGACACCCACCTCGCCTTCGAGGAGAATGGGTCGCTGTAGGGACATCGCCACGAACACCGCCGTCGCCAATCCCCGATCCGCCAGGTAATCTCCCCGGCGCAACGTCTCGGTAAGTTCTTTGACGGTACTCGGATAGTTCATCGAGCGATCTCCTTGGCAACGCTAGCGTCCGTTGAGCGGCTGTCATCCGTTGGCTGGGGGTCGATCCGGTACTGAGCCGCCCCCGGTCCTGACGTCGGCCGGTACAGCGACTACTCTTGGGGATGCAACCGTGCGGGCAAAGATCCCCAGGCGACTCAGTTGAGCGTTTCGTACCCGCGGCCATCTCTTTGCATGGCGCTTACATAGGACGTCGTTTTCGGCGCATTGGCGCTGGTCGGCGCGGCGTCCTGGCCGGTCCGGTATGAAGTGGTGCGCTCCGAATCGGTAGATTTCTCACCGGGCTTCGCTTCGATCTGAGGTCTTTTGCGTCCGAACATTTTCGTGTCCTTCCAGTGCATCCCGACCGCCGCTCGTATGAGCGGAAGATTCTATTCCTTCTGGTCTGACGGGCCGAAGACGAGGTCCCGCACGCTGGTCACCTCGGAGCCCAGCTTGCCCTCGCGCTCAAGCTTGGTCTTCCACGCGGCGCGGAGGTTGTCGCCCACCGACGGGTTGGCGGTAGTGGGGGCCTCCATGTCGTCGACCAGCCCGTGGAAGCCGACGGATTCCATGCTCTTGCACGACTTCGTGTTACCACATGCCTCATCGAGATCAGCACTCGTCTGACCTTGGGCTTTCCAGATGCCACGCAACGCGGAGAGCGCCTGCCCGCCTTCGTCGGTTGAGCTGATCGCTGGTTCCGTGTTCTCGTGTTCTTGGTTCATGTCCGTGCATCCTCTTCGCTGCAATTGGTCAAAGGATAGAAGTGGAAGCCGTACTTCACCGGCCGCTCGAGCGAACGCTCGAAGCGATCAGCTGGGCTACGATCGCGTTGCCTCCTCGAATCGACGGCTTACCTCTTCCCAGTTCACGATGTTCCAAAAGGCCTCGACGTAGTCGGCGCGCGCGGCCGGATACTGCAGGTAGTAGGCGTGTTCCCAGAGATCGAGCCCGAGGATCGGAGTCTCCTCCGCGGTGAGTGGGGAGTCCTCATGGGGAAGGCTGTAGATCACCAATCGGTTGCGGGTCCGCACGAGCCATGCCCAACCGCTACCAAAGTGAGCGGTGGCGACCCCCGAGAACCGCTCCCGGAATGCTGTGAACGAACCGAACTCCTCCGTGATGGCCTCCGCGAGGGGGCCGGCGGGTTTTCCATCACCGTCTTTACTCAAGATCGTCCAGAAGAAGGAGTGGTTCGCGTGTCCTCCACCGTAGTTACGCACCGCATTGCGGGACTCCTCGGAGATCGTGCCGATGTCCCACAGCACGTCGTCGATGGGGTGTTCGCTCGCTGAGTGTAGGGAGGTGGTCGCGCTGAGCGCTGCGTTGAGTTTGTCGACGTAGAAGCCGTGGTGCTGCGTGTGATGCAACTCCATGGTTCGCGCGTCGATGTAGGGCTCGAGCGCGTCGTAGCCATATGGCAGGTCGGGAAGGTTATAGACGCTCATGGGCCCCTTCCTGAGCTGGGGACTCTCGTAGTCCGGTAGTTGCCTATCGTACACGGAGAACCTCTGCGGGCGCGGGTTGTGTGATCCCCTGACGGCCAACACCATGATCACTGTCGATGGTTGGAATGATCACAGGCGGTGCTGACGAGACAACGAATCCGCGGTTCCGCAGCGTCGCTGCGGAACATCCGTAGGTGGGCCCGGATCGGTTCGGCCGGCTGCGCGGTGGCGTCTTGATCGGGGCTGAGCGGCCAACTGACGCCGAGGACCGGTTCGACTGAGGACCGATCTCGGCAAATGGCGGTATGGATGTGGCATTTGGAGTACTGCGCGGCTCTTCGTCGCCTGGGACGCACCTGTGAGCGCCGTCGAGTGCGCACAGCTCTCAGGTCTGCGCTAACCGGCGGCCGCGCGTCGTAGTGTCCGCCGCGGCGACGGCTTGCCGTCAGGACTCAAGCCGCGACACCCGTCCTTGCAGGTACATCCCGCCGGGGCCTGCCCGCTTACTGACTCGAGAGAGGTGGCGCTGGTGACTCCCCGCACACCACGCTTAGTGCGCTGGAGCCTGTCTGCCGTTGCGGCCACATTGCCCATCGCGCTGATCGCGCCATGGCAGGCCCAAGCAGGCCCCGAGCCAGCCGCTGCGGTGAGCGTCGCGGTGCCCACGGGCGGCGCTGATGCCCGGACCGCCGAGGCAGACCCAGACCCGAACCCGGACCCGGCCCGTCGGGGGCGGAACAATGAGCGTCATCGCATGCTGCAGGCCGCGCCGGATGGTGGCGGAGGCAAGGCGCCCAACCCGAACTGCACACTGATCGTTCCGCCGGCGCCGTTGACCGCGCAGGGACTGGCCACGCCTTTCGAACTGGTGGCGACCAATCGCCGTAACGGTCAGTGCCACGAGACCAACGATAATCAGTCGGCGTTCGTGGAAGCCACGATCATCGATCCGGCGACCGGCGCATTGGCGATCTACCGGCCACTTGTCGTCGATCGGGGTACCCAACCGGCTGCCCCGCCGGTGGTGCCGAAGTTGCCCCCGGGATCCGTGGTCGGGATGTGGTTCGGTTTTCAGGGCAACACCTTGACCCTCCGAGGAGCCACGGATGGCTGTGTCAACGGGTTGCCCGGATCGCCGTTCGGGCAGTTCGCGTACTGCGGCGCTCCGGAGTTCTTCCGCGCGGCCAACGCTGCGATCGGGGCAGGCAAGCTGAAGGTGCCGCCGGTCGGTACGGCCCGCGACGGTAAGCCCTGCCCGACCACCCGCGACTTCTCAGTGGTCGATCAGGACCAGAGCGACAACCTCACCACCCGTTACCTGGCATTGGCCAACGGGCGTACCGCGCAGGACACCGCGGCTAACATTGCGGCGCTTCCGGTGCGCACCGTTCTCAGAAACGCCAGCGACAATGGGCTGTTGACCGGGTTCATCAATCCCGCACTGGGCTGTACCCCCTTCACTGCACCCGACCTCACCGCCGGTGGGACGCCCACATCATCGTTGGCGCTCAACGAACTGCAGGCTGCGGCTGCCAAGACGCAGCCGATGGCGCTCATCCCGCCCAACGATCCGATGGCGCAGGTCAACGGCAAGCCGAGCGTGGCCAAGATCAACCTGTACCGGGCCGGTGTGGACCAGCCGCCGCTGGACCCCGCGGTTGACACCGCGAAGAACTACTGCCGCAACTTGGCCGATATCGCCCTGGCCCGGCTGCGTCTCGATCGGCCGATGACCATCGGCGCTCCGTCCCCGGATCCGGCTGCGGCGAAGAACCTGTTCGCTTTCCTGCAGCAGCGTTTGAAGGCTTCGTTCACCGACCTGGCCTGCACCCCCGCCCGCCGGAAGGGCTGACGACCTCGTGGAGCATCAACAGGTCGCATTCCGTACTTGGCCCGGTGGGCTGAACTCCATCCGCACCTTGTCGCTGCGTGGGATCAGGATGGCCGCACCGTTCACGTGTGTCCAACCGGCGGGAAGGAGAAGGTACTGGTTCCCGGACTGCAGCGTGAGCTTGAGCCCGTCGTACCGGAACCGGTAGGCCGCGTCAGGGTCTTGGCAGATTACTTCTCGGACGCCCGGTGCTTGCAGGCTCAGCTTTTTCTCGCTGTAGGCCACGACGTCTGGACGGCTGGGCAGTGTTGTCTCGAATCGTTGCGCATAGTCCACCCCGACGCCGATCGCGTAGGTCCCGACCGCCCAGAACAGTCCTACGCTCACCAGGATGAAGACCGCAACCGACTCGACCACGGCTGCCGGCGCCCACTGCGCCACCTGCTTTGGTCGCCGCTCCGTGATGAGCGGGCGCAACAGCCGGACAGCGTAGGCGAGCAGTAGGACGCCGATCGAGAGGCTGAGTCCACGGCCTTCCGGAAAAGAAGTGGGAAACACGGGACCCATAACGAGGTCGGCTATGGCCAGACTCACCAGGATGAACCCGGAAATAGCCCCGGCCGGTATCAGCACTCGCAACACGGTCCGGCGGGTCCTGGTGGGCAACGCCTCCACCAGCAGTTGGTGAAGCCAGAGCGCGAGTAGTACAGCCCCAGCGGCGGCGATCAATGGCGGGATGAAGCCGGCCACACTGTTGTTCAGATAGTCCTGGACCGTCAGATCCAGCACGGTGACGTCCGTGCCTAGGTACCAAAAAAGTCCAGCGTATTCCTGTCGTCCGAAATAATACATCAGTGCCGTCAGCAATGTTGTGGGGGCGACCACCGATCCGAGCATCTTCAGCACCTGGGGCAGGGCGGCGTCGGACCCGAGTGACCCGGCGCCGGCCTCCGGCTGCTCGTCGATCCGAGTCGCGGGCCCGCCCTCGACGCCGGACGCTCGAGCTTGCGCCAGCGCCCCAGGCGGACTCATCACCGGCGATTCCAGCTCGGAGGACGGTTCCGCAGAGCCGTCCTCACCACGCGCCGCCGGGGCGGTCGTCATGGTCCCTGTCGGCCCGTTGTCGTCGTCTCGTTGTCCGGCCCGGCCTTACCTTTCTTGCCTGTCTCGCCCGATTCTTTCGGGTCGGGACACGTGATGTTCAATGTGATCGGTGTGCTGGTCGTCACTTTCCTGCCTATACCCGGTGACTGTGAGTCGACTCTGCATTCACTCGGGGAGTGGGGTCCGTTCTTGGGGCTGAAATTCTTCATGAGGTTGAGACATCCCGGCTGGTAGTGCGCGTCCGCGCACGCCTTGTCCATAGCGCTCAGCCAATCCTTGAGCGGGCCTTGTCCACCTGGCAGGGTGACCAGTTCAGTGCCGGGCGGTGCGCCTCCCGGCCGTCGCGGTGGCACCGCTGGCGTGAGTGGCGGTGCCACCGCGACGGCCGATGTGGGTGCGCCCGCGTTCACGGGCGGACCTCCACAAGAGATCACCAGTGCGCCTAGCAACGCCGAGCAGATCAGTGGTATGCCTCGCGCCAGAGCAGACATCTTCGACCCCGTCTCGACATGCGGCGATCCCTCGCAGGGTAGATGCCGCTGAGGCCGTTCTGATACCGGATTCGTCGATGCGTTTCCGCTGCTCTTCAGCTGGCGTAACAGGCGGCGGCACGGGCGGACCTTCCCTGCGCTGCCGCCCTTGGCGAGCGACCGGTCGGTGCTGCTGATGCCGGCTGGTCGCCGCAACGAAGTTGGTCCCTGTGCGGCTGTGGGTGAACGATGTCGCCGGCCGTACCGGCTCGCCTGCACAGCAGCCATGGCCGCAATCACCGCCGGCAGCGTGCGGGGCTGATTCTCAGCCTGATCGTGTCAGCCAAGGCAGCGAACTCGGGTCGAGCTCAACTGCTCGGTCAACGGTGCTGACCAGCCGAATCGTACTTCCTGGAACACCCGGGTGGCGTAACTCAGCATCAACCGTAATGACGAGAACCGGTGTGGGCGATATTCTGAATTCCGATCCACATGTTGTGGAGAATCTCGCTGACCCTGGAACTCGCCGGCAGGGTCGAATCTGCGATGAAACCTCCCAGCAAGTCCAAGAGAAGGAGGATCAGAATGAGAACGACGAAGAAAGTGAACACCTTCTCTATCGACTTGACCATCGAATTTCCTTCCTGCGCAGGCGGTACGGTCCAGTGGTGAGCTCGGCGGAAATCATCTCACGGCGCCCGCGCGTTCGAGACCTGGGCGGTGCCGTGCGCTGTGCTCGTACGTCCAGGCCCGGCACCGAGCGCCGCCGTTATGGGGCGCTGACCCAGGTCGCCGTGCGTGATCACACGCACTAGGGTACGGCCTGTGTCCAGATCCCCACACACCGCGATCGAGTCATCACCCACAAGGGATCAGGCCAGCGGAGTCGAGGCTTCGGTGTCCGCAGCGGTGGACAGGTGCGCGTGGATCAGCGTGAGGAGGAGGTCGGTGTCCACGGGTTTGGTGACGTAGTCGTTCGCTCCGGACGCCAGGCTCTTCGCCCGGTCCTCCTTCATCGCTTTCGCGGTCACCGCGATAATGGGCAGGTCGGCGTAGCGGTGCAGGTTGCGGATCGCGGCGATCGTCGCGTTGCCGTCCAGCTCGGGCATCATCACGTCCATCAGCACCAGCGCGATCTCCTCGTGACGCTCCAGCGCGCGTACTCCGGCTACACCGTTGTCGGCGAACACGACGTTCAGGCCGTGGGCCTCGAGCATGCTGCTCAACGCGAACACGTTGCGCAGGTCGTCGTCGACGATCAGGATCTTCTCCCCGTGGAAGCGGGCCTGCGCCTCGTCGCGCGTCGAGTACAGCTGCGGCAGCGACCGGGCCGCCGACACCAGCTCCGGTGCGGCGAGCTTGTCGAGGGGAGTGTCCTGCACCATGGTCTCGGAAGTCGCCCGTGGGGACGGCTTGGCAACCTCTGGCAGGTACAGCGTGAACACGCTGCCTACCCCGGGTTCACTGCGGACCACCAGTTCGCCACCGAGCAGCTGGGTCAGTTGGCGGCTGATCGACAACCCGAGCCCGGTGCCGCCGTAACGCCGGCTGGTGGTGCCGTCGGCCTGCTGGAACGCTTCGAAGATCACAGACAGCTTGTCGGCGGGAATCCCGATACCGGTGTCCTCCACCTCGAAGGCCACCCGGGCAGGGGCTGCGCGGAGCGCGTCGCCTTCCACTTCCTCGGCAGACGCCGGCCGGATCCGCAGCGCCACCCCACCCTCGTCGGTGAACTTCACCGCATTGGACATCAGGTTTCGCAGCACCTGCTGCAGGCGCTGTTCGTCGGTGTGCAGCATCTCGGGCAGCGCTGGATCGAGCTCTACCGTGAAGTGCAGCGCCTTCTCGGCGGCCAGCGGCTCGCACAGTGTCGTGACATAGTTCACGACGGCGGTCATGGTCACGTCGGACAGCGACGGATCCATCCGCCCGGCTTCGACCTTGGCCAGGTCGAGAATGTCATTGATCAACTGCAGCAGGTCGCTGCCGGCGGAGTGGATGGTCCTGGCGAATTCCACCTGCTTGTCCGACAGGTTGCCGTCCAGGTTGTCGGCCAGCAGCTTGGCCAGCACCAGCGCGCTGTTGAGCGGGGTGCGCAGCTCGTGGGACATGTTCGCCATGAAGTCCGACTTGTAGCGTGATGCGGCGGCCAGTTGGGCGGCCCGTTCCTCGATCTCCTGGCGGGCCAGCTCGATCTCGACGTTCTTGATCTCGATGGCGCGGTTCTGGGTCGCGAGCAGGGCGGCCTTCTCGGCCAGCTCGGTGTTGGATTTCTGCAGCTCGTGCTGCTGGGCCTGCAATCGCTGCGAGCCTGAGGTCAGCTCCTGGGTCAGCCGCTGCGACTCGGCGAGTAGCGCCTCGGTGCGGGAATTGGCCAGGATGGTGTTGACGTTGAGGCCGATCGTCTCGCGAAGCTGCTCGAGCAGGTCCAGGTGTACTGGAGTGAATTCGTTGACCGAGGCCAGCTCGATCACGCCCAAGGTCTGGTCTTCGAACAGCAACGGCAGCACGAGCAGGTTGGTCGGTGCGGCATGGCCGAGGCCGGAACTGATCGAGGCATAGTTCGGCGGCGCGTCGGTGACCAGGATTGTCCGTTTGTCCAATGCGGCCTGCCCGACCAGTGACTCGCCGAGCGCGAAGCGACGGATCGCCGCCGGGTCCCCGATGCCGTAACCGGCGGTGAACTCCACGACGGTCGGCCCGTCATGGTCCCGGCGGACCAGGAAGAACGCCCCTTGCTGGGCTGATACCAGGGGGGCCAGTTCGCTCATCACCAGCGACGCGACGGTGACCAGATCGCGGTGACCCTGCATCAGACCCGACAGCTGCGCCAGGTTGGTCTTGAGCCAACCTTGGTCCTGGTTGGCTCGGGTGGTCTCGCCGAGGGTGGCGATCATTCGGTTGATGTTGTCCTTGAGCTCGGCGACCTCGCCGGAAGCGTCGACGGTGATCTGGCGGGTCAGATCACCTGCGGTCACCGCAGTGGCCACTGCGGCGATCGCGCGTACCTGGGTGGTGAGGTTGCCTGCCAGGCGGTTGACGTTCTCAGTCAGCCGCTCCCACGTGCCGGACACGCCGATCACCTCGGCCTGCCCGCCGAGCTTGCCCTCAGTGCCGACCTCACGGGCCACCCGGGTGACCTCGGAGGCGAACGCGGACAGCCGGTCCACCATGGTGTTGATCGTGGTCTTGAGCTCCAGGATCTCGCCGCGGGCGTCCACGTCGATCTTCTTGGACAGGTCACCGCTGGCCACGGCGGTGGTCACCTGGGCGATGTTGCGCACCTGATTGGTCAGGTTGTTGGCCATGAAGTTGACGTTGTCGGTGAGTGCTTTCCAGGTGCCGGCGACGTTGGGTACCCGGGCTTGGCCGCCGAGGGTGCCCTCGGTGCCGACCTCGCGGGCCACCCGGGTGACCTCGTCGGCGAAGGCTCCCAAGGTGTCGACCATCCGATTGATCGTCTCGGCCAACGCGGCGACCTCGCCACGGGCTTCCACGGTGATCTTCTTCGACAGGTCGCCGCCGGCCACCGCGGTGGCTACCGCGGCGATGCTGCGTACCTGGCTGGTCAGGTTTTCCGCCATGCCGTTGACGTTGTCGGTGAGTGCTTTCCAGGTGCCGGCCACCCCCCGGACTTGGGCCTGGCCGCCGAGCTGGCCTTCACTGCCGACTTCGTGCGCCACCCGGGTGACTTCGTCGGCGAACGCGGAGAGTTGGTCGACCATGGTGTTGAGAGTGTTCTTGAGCTCCAGGATCTCGCCGCGGGCGTCTACGGTGATCTTGCGGCTGAGGTCGCCGCGGGCTACGGCGGTGGCCACCTGGGCGATGCTGCGGACCTGGCCGGTGAGGTTGCCTGCCATCACGTTGACCGAGTCGGTGAGATCGCGCCAGGTCCCGGCCACCCCGGGGACCTGAGCCTGGCCACCCAGCCTGCCTTCGCTGCCGACCTCGCGGGCCACCCGGGTCACCTCGGCCGCGAACGCGGAGAGTTGGTCGACCATGGTGTTGAGGGTGTCCTTGAGCTCCAGCAGCTCACCGGACACCTCTACGGTGATCTTGCGGCTGAGGTCGCCGCGGGCTACGGCGGTGGCCACCTGGGCGATGTCACGGACCTGGCCGGTGAGGTTGCCTGCCATCACGTTGACCGAGTCGGTGAGATCGCGCCAGGTCCCGGCCACCCCGGGGACCTGCGCCTGGCCACCCAACCGACCCTCGGTGCCGACTTCGCGGGCCACCCGGGTCACCTCGGCGGCGAACAGCGACAATTGATCGAGCAACCCGTTGACGGTGTGGCCCAACCGGGCGAAGTCGCCTCGTAGTAGCTGGTCGGACACGCGTGACGACAGGTCGCCCTCGGACACTGCGGCCAGTACCCTGGCCAGCTCAGTGGTCGGCCGCGTGAGGTCCTCGATCAGACCGTTGATCGCCGCGGCGGCGATCGACCACCCGCCGCTGCCGTCGTCGTCGGCGAGCCGCTCGTTGGTTCGACCTTCTTGGCCGACTGCTTCGCGCACCCGGACCAGCTCGCCGACCAGGGATTGGTTGCGTTCGGCGATCTGGTTGATCACTGTCGCGATCCGCCCGGCAAGGCTGGTGTCGGTGACCACCAGCCGTCGTCGGAAGTTGCCGTCGCGCAGTCCCTCCAGGGCCAGCAGCAGCCGCTCCAGAGTGGCGGGATCGACCGGAGTCGGTCGCTCCGGAAGCAATTCCGCGGTCGGCACGGGCTGCGCGGTCACGATGAGCCTCCCAGTACATCCCGGTTCAATGCCCGCAGCGTGCCACGATTGGCGTTGGCTTTCGACTCGGGTTCCCACCCCAGGGTTCCCACTCGGGGGTTCGACCCCGGAGTTCGACCGGGAGTACACGGGTCCGCGGACTACCCTCGTCGCGACGCACTCGGTTCGGGGAGGAGATGCCATGGCATCTGACGTAGACCCCCTGGCCGACGTGTTGGTGCCGGGGTTGGCGGGGCTACTCGACGACATCGACCAAGCCGTGATCGTACAAGACGCGGCAGGGCGGATCCAGCTGCTCAACGTGGCGGCGCACCGGCTGTACCCCGATCTGGACCTCGGTGACGAGTTCGAGCGCAGTGGCGGGTTCTTCATCGCCGAACCCGGCGAGGCCGGATTCCGCCGGGCGTCGGGTCAGCGGGCGGCTACGGCTACTCCCCGATGGCTGGCAGGCCTGGGTGATCAGTGACCTCGGTCTTGACCACAGGGGCTTCGACAGCAGGTGCCTTGAGCACAGCAGCGGCCTGAGCGGCCCGGCCGAGTTGGCTGACCAGCAGGAATTCATGTTGGAGGCCAGCCGAGAGCTGGCGGCGGGGGTGGGTCACGACGCAGCGGCCGCCGCCCTGGTCCAGCTGGCCGTTCCGGTGGTGGGCGAGCAGGCCGCGGTGCTCTTACCGGCGCCCCGGGCGCGAATGTTCTGGTGGTGCTTCGCCGACGGTGCGGCCGAACCGGCTCAGGGCGTGGCGCGGGCGCCGGCCCCGCGAACGGCCCCGATACTGGCCGGCGGCCTGCGCGGAGCCATGACGGATGCCACCACGGTGCCGGCTTGCGAGCTGCCTGCGCTGGCCGCAGTGCTGGGGCCTGACGTCGCCGAGCGGGCGCCGGTCGTCGCGGCCCCGCTGCGTGGACCGGATCGGACGGAGGGATTGCTGATCGTGGTCCGTCCCGTCGCGACCACGTTGCTCGCCGAGCTGGCGGCACTGGCCGGGCCGACGATCGGCGCCGGCCGCCGGCGGCGTGATCAGGCTAGTGCGCTTGCCCAGCTGCAGGCCCCGCTGCTGCCACGGCGACCCGAGGAGTTGCCGCAGCTGGCCGGGGTACAGCTCGGCGTGGCGTATCGGGCGGCCGGTGAGCTGGCGGTGGGCGGTGACTTCTACCTGGTTCGTCCCACTCCTGACGGGGGCGCCCTCCTCGGGCTCGGCGATGTGTGCGGTAAGGGCGCCGAGGCGCTTGCCGAAAGTGGCCGGGTGCAGCATTCGCTGGCTGCCCTGATGATCACCGAACAGGACCCGACCCGGTTGTTGTATCTCCTCAACAAGGCGCTGCTGGCCGGGGGACGGACCGTGTTCACCACGCTGGTGCTCGGCGCGCTGCAACCCGCTGGCCGGCACAGCCGGCTCACGCTCGCCACTGGTGGTCACCCCGCACCGATGGTGCTGCGCGCCAGCGGCCACGTCGAGGAGGTCGGGGTGCCCGGAACGGTGGTGGGGATCCTGCCCGACGCCCGTTTCGGCCGGACGACGATCACGCTGGCGCCGGGAGAGACCTGCCTGCTCTACAGCGACGGCGTCACCGAGGCTGACCGCCGCATCGGGGACAGCCAGGAGCAGTTCGGACCGGCCAGGCTGGCCGCCTGCCTGCGTGATTGCGTCGGGATGACCGCGCAGGCGGTGGCAACCCGGGTCGAGCGCACCATCACCGCCTGGCTGGGCCGCAACGACGGCGACGACCTGGCCGTGCTGGCGGTCCGGGTCGTCGGTTCGGCCCAGTAGACCTGGACCGGTAGACTCGGTGCGTCGCTGATCGCCACCGATCGGGTGTCCCCTGCGCCCATAGTGGGCCGGCTGAGGGCTGCCATATAGGGTGACGAAGGTGGACAGCGACTTCCCCGGCGACATCATCGGCTTGCAGGTGGCCGAGCATGGTCCGGATGCACGCGTGGTCACCGTATCGGGCGAGGTTGACACGCTCACTGCGCCGAGACTGGCCGGGTTTCTGAGCGAGCAGCTATCCGCTGCGCGGGTCGTGGTGGTGGACCTTGACGGTGTGGAGTTCCTGGGATCTGCGGGTTTGTCCGCGCTGTTCGAGGCGAACGAGCTCGCTGGCCGCGAGGACCGTGTTCTGCGGCTGGTATGCCACTCCCGAATCGCCAACCGGGCGCTGGAAGCGACTGAACTTCGGGACCGGTTCACCTTCGCTGAGACCGTGCCGGACGCCCTCATGAATGTGCACTGAGGAGCGTCACGGTGACGTACGTTGATAGAGAGTGTGCGCACCCCAACGGCGGTGTCCCGCCGGCGGGTCCCCCCTACGAGGAGTCGGTGTTGTCCTTCGAGCTGCGCACCGCGGCCAGTACCGTCGCGATTCCCACGATCCGCATGGTTGCCGCCGATCTTGCCGCTCGCGCCGATTTCGACCTCGATTCGATCGACGACCTGCGGATGGCGGTCGATGACGTCTGCGCCATGCTGGTCCGGATTGCCGCCCATGACGCGAACTTGAGCTGCAGGTTTACCGTCCGGCCCGAGCGGATTGAGGTGGCCGCCGAAGTCGACGTCGACGATGTGGCACAGCCGTTGCCCACCGGCTCGTTCAGTTGGCGCATACTGGAGAGCCTCGCCGATGAGGTCAGTGTCGTGCCGCTGGCTGCTAAGCCGGGCCGGCAGCGGGGTCGGATGTGCATCACCCTCGCCAAAAACGCCGCGACGGCGCACCAGCCGTGACCCCGTCGGTGTCGTCGGTCGGGACCGAGCACGGCGAGTACGCGCATCTGGTTCCGCTGCAGCGCCGCTTTGCTGAGCTGGATGACAGCGACCCCGAGCGTCACCGCCTGCGTGAGCAGCTGATCAGCGGTTATCTCCCGGTGGCCGAGCACATCGCCCGCCGGTTCACCGGCCGCGGCGAGCCGCATGACGATCTGGTCCAGGTCGCCACAGTGGGGCTGATCAATGCCGTGGACCGCTTCGAACCCGCCCGTGGCTCGGACTTCTTCTCCTTCGCCGTACCGACGATCACCGGCGAGGTGCGCCGGTACTTCCGGGACCACGGCTGGTCGACCCGGGTGCCGCGCCGGCTCAAGGACCTGCACATCGCCATCAGAGCTGCCCAGACGGAGTTGTCCCAGCAGCTGGGCCGGGCTCCGCGACCCAGCGAGATCGCTGACCGGTTGGGATTACCGATCTCGGAGGTGATCGAAGGGCTGCAGGCTGGCGAAGCCTACCGAAGCACGTCTCTGGATGAGATGCTCGGCTCTGGGGATGGCAAAGCCACTTTGGGCGAGTTCATCGGTGGGCTGGACAGTGAGCTGGACCTGATCGACGACCGCGAGGCGTTGCGCCCGCTGCTGGCCCAGCTCGCACCGCGAGAACGGACGATTCTCGCGCTACGGTTCTTCCGCCAGCTGACTCAAACTCAGATCGCCGAGCAAGTCGGTATCTCGCAGATGCACGTCTCGCGAGTGCTCCGCCAGACGCTGGCCTTCTTACAGGAGCGCATGGGCAGCCCAGACTGATTCGCCACGACACTACTCAGATCGAGTGGTTTCGCATCGGCAAGCGAGGGGAACCCGAGGTGCTGGAACCGGTCTGCGTGAGCGTGCCGGAGTGACCAGATTCGGGAGGAACAGGTGCGCGACGAGGAGTTCATCAACGAAGTGCAGGCGCGCGCCGGGTTGGACGTTCCTAGCGACACAGAACGTGCCGTCCGCGCGACGCTGACGGTTCTCGGTGAGCAGCTGCCTGACAGCGTGGCCGGCCCGGTAGCGGCCGCGTTACCTGAGCGCCTCGGCGAGCAGGTGTGGGGCCGCAGGGTGCGATCGCACGCGACCGCGGCACAGGCCGGCCGGCTGAGCCGCGGGGTAGCCCACGGAGAGGGCAGCTGGCCTGGCGACAACACCGTCGCCGACGCCGACATCGACGGCGGCCACCCTCATGTACCGAGGCCACCCGCTCCAGCGCAGACCTGAACCGGCAGCGAACGTTCCTGCGGCAACGTTCGGATGCTTGGATGCGGCTACCCCCAAGGCGTCAGTGGGAGGTCGAGTCCGGTGTGGTGGCTGGGCTCTGCCTGGGCGTTGAACCAGAATGAGAGCTTGAGTCGCTGGAGAGGACTGGTTGACGGCGGGTCGAGGTAGGTTTCTGGTTGACAGTCGGGGTCGGGGATGATGGCTGGGCCACACCTGGACTGCTGACCCCACCCTGCGTGCCGGGGCTCCTGATAGTGTCCGGGACGATCGGTTTGACGGTATTACCCGCGTTCTGATCACCAGAACGCCCTGAGGCGGCCGTGCGACCCGATCGCGCCAGTTCGCTGGCATCGACCACGCTCGCAAGCGCGCCCGGGTCACCTGGTGTGTCCACGCGTCGCGGCGAGGCGGGGCGCGCTGGCGGTCTGGTCGCGATGGCGGCGACGTGACTGTCCAGCTGCCCGGAATGAACAGAAGTAAGCTGATCAGCGGGCCCATTGGCGGAGGGACCTGAGGCGGACCGCGGTGCCTGACGGCTCATTGCTGTGGGTGCCGTGGCGGAGGAGCCCGATGGATCCGGGTCAACCTCTTCCGAGGGGACGGGAGACACCGCTTGGCCGGGCGTAGCGGCACTGGCCTGACTGGGCAAGGGCAGGGTAGTGCTCGCGCCGGGCACTCCGTCGCTCATCGTTGCTGCGATGCTCAGGATTGCGCCACAGGTCAGCGCAAAGCAGGCGGCGACGGCCGCGGTGATCGAGCGGGTGTAGGCCCGCCTCGTCCGTCTGGTGTCGCGCCGGTGGCTTGCGGCGTTATCGACGGCGCTGCGTAGCTGGGGATCAGCGCCGATCCATGCGATCAAGGCCGTAGCAGGGGGTCCGGAACCCGCCTTACGACGATGCCGGGGAATCAGTCCGTGCACTTTAGGTCTCCGAGTGCGTCAACCCCGCCTCCCTTGCATGGATACGCTGCGTTGACTTCGAGCCGGCAGCGCAGTTCTGTCTGCCAGGTGAACTCTGGGTGCGTCCGCACCGGACCGACCGCCAGCCGACGATGGTTTAGCAAAGGCCAGGATGGGGTAGTCGAGTGTTCCACGAACTACGGATCTGGAGCACTCGATGGGCATGCAGGACAAGATCGCGAACAAGGTCGAGGTGTTGAAGGGCAAGGCCAAAGAAGCTGCCGGCAAGCTCACCCACGACCCCCAGCTGGAAGCCGAGGGCAAGTTGGACCAGGGTAAGGGCAACCTCAGGCAGGCTGGTGAGAAGGTCAAGGACGTCGGCAAGAGGTTCTTCGGGAAATGATGGAAGTGGCCACTTCGTAGTCAGGGTGGTCGGCCTGAGTGGCCGGTGGCCACGATGGTGCACTCGATCGCGGTGCCGGGCGCCGAGCGGGTCACGCTCGGCGCCCGTCTTCTGATCGGCAAAGATCTGTTCGCGAAGGACTTTTATCCGAATAACAGGAGCTCGGCTACGGCTCCGCGTTACAGCGCGGCGATGGCTGCTGGTGTCCAGTGCCCACGTGCGCCTGGCACCTGAGCCAGGTAGCCGCCCACCTGACGGCTGTTCCATCCGTGGGCTTCCCGTAAGCCCGCCGCCAGCATACGTAGATAAGGCGCCGAGGGAGCCGTCCAGGGGACATCCACCGCGTGCCAGGGCGCGGTGAACGTGAGCAGTGGGTGCCCATCGAGGTTACCCACGTGCAGCAATGTCTCGTAGCGCCCGGGCCCCAATTCGACCCGGCCGTACGCCAATACCGGTCTGAGGTCGATATCTTCCCTGGGGGCCCGGTAGGCCTCCAGGGAAGTGATGTCCGCGAACTGTCCAGAGGTGATCAGGTAGGCGCGTGCAGCTGCGCTGCCAGCCAGTTCCGGATCGTAGAAGGCGCGACCGCCGCCCCACACCGCAGACTCCGTGGCGAAGTAGATCCCGCCAGGCAGCTGGTAGCCGATCGAACGCAACGGCGGTCGGCGGTCACGACAACCTGCATACGTGTGCACCGCGCCTGCCGGTGTTCCCCCCGCGAGGTAGCAGTTCAACCGGTTGGCGCACATATTCGATCCGTAGCTGACATACCAAACCAGTTCAGGCTGCTCAGTCATTGTTCGTCGCTCCTCGTAGTCGACAGGTAGTAAACGGCTGGGTATTTATGTGGTCCATTGAGGGACCGCATCTCACTCGCCGGCGATTGTCACGCCGTTCCTTCCTTGTTTTGTGCGCCTGTTGCGCACCGTGCTCGTCACGTGGCACCGCGTCACAGAAGACGATATTTTGCGTTACCGGTGGGACAGGTGTACAGGTATGGGATACTTGGAGCGAAGAAAGTGAGGGTCATGCGGGCCACATTCCACGTCGAACTGGATGAACTGATGGCCTACCTCGCGCGGATGGCCCGGCTCGCCGGTCAGATGATAACCAAGGCGGCGATCGCGCTGCATCAAAGCGATGTCCCGCTGGCCGGCGTGGTCATTGCGGAGCGTGAACGAATGAACGCAATGCACGATGATGCGGAGCAGCGCTGCATCGCCTTGCTTGGGCAGCGGGTCGCGGACATCGGGGACCTGCGGGTGGTGATCGCAGCATTACGCGCGGTGGGTCATCTGAAGCGGATGGGCAACCTCGCCCGCCACATTGCTGTTATCGTTCGACTCAAGCATCCGCACCCGGTGATCGCGGGCGAGGTCCGGCCGGTGTTGGCTCGGATGAGCCTGCTCGCCAGCCAGTTTGCTGAGGACGCTGCGGTCGCGATCGAGCACCAGGATCCGCTGTCCGGCCG
Organism: uncultured Actinomycetota bacterium; assembly: GCA_963823755.1. Classification (GTDB taxonomy): domain Bacteria; phylum Actinomycetota; class Actinomycetes; order Mycobacteriales; family Pseudonocardiaceae. The sequence continues at coordinate 147,496 of CAWGMP010000017.1, read as the reverse complement.
CTGGCTGGTCGTCGCCGACGACGAGATGGATGCATTGCGCCGTCACTCGTTCAGCATCCTGTTTGCCCAGGACTGGTCACATAGTGTGGAACAAGCGGTGGACGCCGCCATGATAGGCCGCTACTACGAGCGTTTTGCCGACCACGCGGTGGCCATCGCTGCGGAGGTCTGCAATCTGGCGACTGGGCGGAAACCTCAGTCCCATGCCTCGGGGACGGGCGGCCGGCCTCGCTGAGTTGGGCTGCTGCGCTGACAAGGCTCGTCCCTTGCAGGCGCTCGATGACCGTTGGGGCCTGGTGCGGTTCCGCCCGATGGGCGGGCACGCCAGGTAGTCGTATATCGAGAACGTCTCACACTAGCGGTCAATTTCCACTCGAATATGGGTTAAATTGCTCCATTCGGGTGATGACAAATGTAAAATGTAACGATAGGTAGCTGTCCTCTGTGGGGTTGGTGGCAATCCTCCCGTCCGCTATTAGACCGCCTCCGTTCACCTGCGGGAGAGAGGGTCACGCCGTCAAGTCGGTGTGAGAAGGAGGCGAGATGGCCGCTGCGCGGTTCCAAGTGGTCTCGGTGGGGCGCTCTGCGCATGTGCCGGTGCCACACGAGCCGGACGCCAGGGCCGGATCGTGGGCGGAGGTCCCGCACCCTCGGGAGCGGGGATTCACTTGGCGGTTCATGTCCGGCAACAACCGCAGCCTCGCGAAATCGGCGCACACCTTTGCCGACGTGGAGTCCTGCCTAGCCACGATCCGCACCTTGCAGGAGGGCCTGCAGCTGGCCGCTGGAGAGACGTCGCGAAACGGGCACGGCCAGTGGGTGTGGCGGATCCGCCTCGACGACGAGGTCGTCGCCACCGCCGCTCGCAGCTATCCCCGCGAGATCCGCGCCCGGATGACGTGTAATGCGTTCTTGCAGCTGGTCGCTGCAACCGCGGGGTCGGCCCCGGTACAGGTGATGTACCGATGACCACTGTCGTCACTGAGCCGATGTCCGGGTCGGCGGGCCCAGCAGAGCCAGCGAGGAAGGTACGGTCCGCCGCCGTTGGCGCCGACCGGGTCTTCAAGCTCACGCTGCGGGGTGCCGGCCTGGCGGTGCTGGTCATCATGACCACGATCGGGCTGTTCCTCTTCTACCGAGGCTCGCAGGCGCTGGCCGACGCCGGCCCCTGGAAGTTCATCACCACCCAGGCCTGGGAACCCACCTCGCACAACTTCGGGATCGCGACAGTGCTCACCGGGGTGGCGCTCTACATCTCCGAGTACGTGCCACGGCGGTTTCGCCAACTGCTCATCAACCGGGTCGACCTGATGGCCGCGGTGCCCAGCGTGGTGTACGGGCTGTGGAGGGCCTACTTCCTGCAGGAGAAGGTCATCCCAGTAGCCAAGTGGATCTCGATGACCTTCGGCTGGATTCCGCTGTTGGGCGTCCACGATGCGAACCCCGACGACCCGTTCGAGGACAAGACCATCGACGAGTCCTCGACGTTCATCGCGGGAATCGTGGTGGAGCTGATGATCATGTCGATCATCAGCTCGCTGATGCGGGAGTCCTTATGACTCCTGACGCCATGACCACGATCATGCCCGCCGTACCACTGCATGCTGCTCCACCGCCGGTCGAGTCGGCCGCACTCGAGGCGAGATCGATCTCGGCCTGGTTCGGCGATCGCAAAGTGCTCGACCGGGTGTCGCTGTACATGCCTGCGGGCTCGGTGAGCGCGCTGATCGGACCGTCGGGCTGCGGCAAGTCGACGTTCCTACGGATTCTCAACCGGATGCACGAGCTGATCCCGTCCGCGACGCTGGCCGGTGAGGTGCTGCTGTCCGGCTCGGACATCTACGACGCGCACTGGAAGCTCACCGATGCCCGCCGCGCGATCGGGATGGTCTTCCAGAAGCCCAACCCGTTTCCCGCGATGTCCATCGCCGACAACGTGACCGCCGGGCTCAAGCTCACCGGGATCAAGGCCTCCGCGGACGAGAAGGACGATCTGATCGAGGAGTGCCTGTCCAAGGCCGGTCTGTGGAACGAGGTGCGAGACCGGCTGCGCCAACCCGGTGGAGCGCTGTCGGGTGGCCAGCAGCAGCGGTTGTGCATCGCGCGGTCGCTGGCGGTGCGCCCGCAGGTGCTGCTGATGGATGAGCCCTGCTCGGCGCTGGATCCCACCTCGACGCGGCGGATCGAGCAGACGATCGCCGAACTCGCCCACGAGGTGACCATCGTGATCGTCACCCACAACATGCAGCAGGCCCAACGGGTCTCCCAGCAGAGTGCGTTCTTCCTCGCCGAGGCGGGTACGCCGGGCGTGATCGTCGAGGCCGGGCCCACCGAGATGATCTTCGGTGCGCCGAGGGATTCCCGCACTTCTGACTACGTCAACGGCCGCTTCGGCTGACTCGCAATGCAAGCAGCATCGGAGGACGGCATGAGTGACCTGGATGACCAGGACCACCGGCGTGAGCCGCAGCCGCTCGTGCCCGGGCGCCGGACGCGGATGGTCGTGGCCTTGATCGGCTTACTGCTCAGCTTGGGGGTGCCGGTCGTCGTGTTGGGCGGCGGCGTGGTGCCCACCGTCGATGGGCATGCCGTGGGCCCTCTGGCCGACCCGGCCGGGCTCGGGGTCACCGGCGCCCTTCCCGGTGATGCATTACCTGGCGGTGCTGTACCCGGCGACGGGCTAGCGGGAGGGCCGAGCACCGGGACTCCGGTTGACGCGGTGCCCGGTGATCCAACTGCCACCGCGCAGCCCGGGATTCCGACTCCACCGAATCTGCCGGATGGGCCGCTGGGTATCCCGGGTGCTGTGCTCGACGCCTACCAGTTCGCTCAGCGAACGTTGGCCGCTACCCGGCCGGGCTGCCACCTCTCGTGGGCCGTGCTGGCCGGGATAGGGCGGATTGAGTCGAACCACGCCAGCGATGGGCGGGTCGACGCCTTCGGCAACACCGTCGGACCGATCCTGGGCCCACGATTGGACGGATCGCCGGGCATGGCCGCCATCCCCGACACTGACCGTGGCCAGCTGGACGGAGACCCGGTCTGGGACCGTGCGGTGGGTCCGATGCAGTTCATCCCGTCAAGTTGGCGCGCCTACGGCGTCGATGGCAACGGCGACGGTGTGGCGAATCCGAACAATGTCTACGACTCCACCATCACCACCGGCATCTACCTGTGCGCCGGGGGCGTTGACCTGTCCAATCCGGTCCAACTGCAAGCGGCCGTCTTCCGGTACAACCACTCAGCAACCTATGTGGGCATCGTGCTGGCATGGGCACAGGCCTACCGGACGGGTGTGGTCCCCACGCCGTCCGCGCCGGGACCGGTACCGGCGGGTATCAACGGTAACGGCGGCCGTTCGATTGTGACTGATGTCGCCCCACCACCCGCCGCAGTGGCGGCCCTTGCGCAACCCACTCCGCTAGCGGCATCGCTCCTCGGCACGACCTTGCGCCCACCCCCTCCGCTGCTAGGGCCAACAACGACACCACCGACGACGCCTCCCGCGACGACGCCTCCCGCGACGACGCCTCCCGCGACGACGCCTCCCGCGACGGAATCGAGTCCGTCGCCTTCGCCAGTGACCACGGTGCTTCCTACTCCGGAGTCGACTTCGTCATCTCAACCGCCGTCGGTGACCACCGCGACGCCTTCGGCAACAACGACAGGTTCGCCGCTTCCCCCGACACCGACGAAACCGTGACCGGTCGCATCGAATAAACCCATTGCGGGTAGCTTCTGCTACCCGATCGGAAGATCAACCTATCGGAACTCGACAGAAGCCCTTCCGGTTCGCGTATCGTCTCGCCACGAACTATGTCACGCGTTGTCGTCGCCAGGCTCTGGCCGCACCAGACAGTCCACGCTCGGAGCTCACGTGTGAGAAGTTCCAGCGGTGGGTAAGGCAGTCAGGGGACATCAGCGCGGGGGCGGATTCCCGGCCGGCGCGAATCGAGCGCGGCGCTCATGTCAGCGGCCGTCGCAACGCGCCACCCCGGGTAGGCAATGGCCTCGGGATGACCTCGACTACCCCGCGGTCGTATTGTCGGAGCCCCTCGGGTGAGAACACAAGCTTCGCGCTGCCCTCCCCCCGAACGGTCACTCGGTGGGAATCGACAGACCGTCACCCTAGTGGGGAAAAACACGTCGTGACGTCTTTCCCCCGAAATCGGGGTTTCTCAGAGCCTTTCCGACGCCGGGGCCTGCCTCCCCGATCGGTGTCTGCGCAGCTCAGGCCGGGGAGGCACCACGGGGAGGCGGTCGGGAGAACTCCCTACCTCCCCGAGGAGATCCCCGTAACCCTCGATGACCGTGAACCCGCCGCCGTGGCTCTCGCGGGCGCGTACTCAAGCCCCGGGCCGGACCTCGCTGCATCATCGTTGCACCGAGCCTCGCAGCTCATCCGGAAAGCGCCGTAGACGGGGAGGGCTGCGCACCGGCAAGGGGTCTACCCCCCGCTACCGTGTGGGCCCGTCAAGCCTCGTTCATGCATCATGAGATGACCTGGCAAGACCGATCCAGACAGGCAGTTCCCAGGGCAGGATCGGCCAGCGTAATCGCACCGCGGGTCCCTCTACCGCTGTGTACACTCTTTCTGGCACCGAGGTGCCGGCTTGGTCATACCCAGGGTAGGTCGGTCTGGTCGGTGATCGTGGGTTCGTGGCCGGCGGTGGCGAAGGCGGTCAGGGCGTGAATGAGTCCCTTTCGGGTGTCGGGGGGCATGCGGCTGACGATGCCGGCGATCTCGCTGCGCCGCCGTCTGGTGACCTCGTCCACCACCCTGGCGCCGATGTCGGTGAGGGTCACCATCAGTTCGCGGCGCGAGACCGGATTGGTCTCCCGGCTGATCAACCCGGTCGTGACCAACCGATCTATCATGCGGGTCACCGTCGAGGGGTTGACCGACAGGTGCTCAGCGAGGGAGGTCAGCTTCACCGGCCCACGGGTGCGCAGCACGACCAGCAGGCGAAACTGCGCAATGGTGATGGTCTCATCCACGGTGGCGATCGACCGCGCGGACACGGCGATGAGCAGCCGTGAGGCGGTGAGGACGGCGTCGGTGACCGCGTCCACGTCGTCGGAGGCCGTGACGCGGGCAGCGTGTGACATGCGTCTGTTTTACCCTCAACGACCTACTTGTGCATAGACCAAGTGTTGCATACTGCAATGATGCGGGGCCTGGGTGGCGGTGAGAAGATAAGGCGTGTCCGGGTCCTCCCGGTCCCGGTGCGGCAGCCGATTGGCCAGTGGCTTCGGGAGAGCTCCAGCGGCCTGGTCACGCTCGCGTTGACGATCGGGGCGGGGGCGGGGCTGGGTGCGATCGGGTTCCGCTGGTTGATCACGACGATCACCTGGCTGCTGTCCGGACATGAGGATTACTCGGTCGCGGGCCGGGCGTCGCATCCCTGGCTGCCGGTGCTGGGACCGTGGTTCTTGCTGATCACACCGGTGATCGCCGGTCTGGTGTATGGGCCACTGGTGTCCCGGTTCGCACCGGAAACCCGGGGGCACGGCGTACCGGAAGTGATGTACGCGGTCGCCGAACGGGGCGGGCGGATCCGGGCACCGGTCAGTGTGGTCAAGGCGCTGGCCTCGGCCCTGTGTATCGGCTCCGGGGGGTCAGTGGGCCGGGAAGGACCGATCGTGCAGATCGGCTCCGCGCTCGGTTCCGCTCTCGGTCGATTGGTCCGATTACCCGAATCCCGCCTGCGGGTGCTGGTGGCCTGCGGGGCAGCGGGCGGGATCGCGGCCACCTTCAACGCCCCGCTGACCGGGCCGTTCTTCGCGATGGAGCTGATTCTGCGCGACTTCGCGGTGGAATCCTTCGGCGCGGTCGTGCTGGCCAGCGTCACCGCCAGCGTCGTCGGCCGCGCGGCCTTCGGCGACGCCGCGTTTTTGAACCTGCCGACGTTCACAATGCACAACCCACTGGAGTACCTGCTGTTCATCGTGCTCGGCATCGCCGTCGGAGCCTGCGGAGTGCTGTTCACCCGAATTCTGTACTGGATTGAGGACGCTTGTGACTGGGCGTGGCACGGCCCGGAATGGCTCCGGCCCGCGGCCGGTGGTCTCCTGCTGGGGGCGGTGCTTCTTCTGCTGCCCGAGATGTACGGCGTGGGCTATCCCGTCCTGCACAACGCCCTTGCGGGCAACTACCTGCTCGGTTTCCTGCTGTTGTTGCTGATCGGCAAGATCGTTGCAACCAGCCTCACCATCGGTATCGGCGGCTCCGGCGGGATCTTCGCACCCTCACTGTTCATCGGGGCCATGAGCGGCACCGCGTTCGGGGTGCTGGCGCACGCGGCGTTGCCTCATCTCGCCGCGTCACCTGGCGGGTACGGGCTGATCGGTATGGGGGCGGCGTTCGCTGGAGCGGCCCGCGCCCCGATCACCGCTGTCATCGTGCTCTTCGAGCTCACCGGGCAGTACACGATCATCCTGCCGCTGATGACCGCGGTCGTCCTCGCCACCCTCACCAGCCGGGCGTTATCCGCCGACACCATCTACACACTCAAGCTCCGCCGCCGCGGAATCGACCTCAACCGACCTCCCCAAGCCCGGCAGATGGCCAACACCACCGTCGGCGTGGCAATGGAGCCGCTTCCCCCTGCCCTGCACACAGCCACGACATTGCAGCACGCAGCTCACGAGCTTGCCGTATCCGAACACGGCATCCTGCCCGTGATCGGTGACGACGGCTGCTACCACGGCTGTGTGACCGCGCGAGCCGTCGCCGAGGCACTCGCCAGTGATGGTCAAGACGTCGGCACCACGGTCACCGATCTCGCTGAGCTACCGCCGCTGGTGACCCGGGACTCCAGCCTGGCCGACGCACTCACCGCGCTGACCAACGCACCAGGAACCGGCCTGCCGGTACTCACCACCGACGACCAACTCACCGGCTGGATCACCCACCAGTCCATCCTCGACTCCCTGAAGCTGACCACATCGCAGTGACTCGTGGGCCTGTTCCTGGCGTCGAATCCTGTACCGAGCCGGTCGTCGGCAGCCTGCTTGGGCACCGGTTTCTCTACCCCGTCCACAAAGGACAACAGAGTGGCCTGCCGCGTGAGGTGGTTCTCGAACGCATCGAGCCCCCGGCCCTCCCGTGCCAGAGGGCGGGACGACCAGCGTCGGCCACCGCGACCAGCCCAGAAAACGAGCCACACCACGATTGTCTCGGGCTTTGGGCGGTACTCGCGCGGTCATGCCACTGGGTCAGTGCCGCAGGTGCCCGGCACCGTCTGCCGGATCGCGGCGTGGCCGGTGGCGTGCAGTTCCCTGACCAGCGCTGTCGACTTGCCTGCTAATGCGCGTGCAATGTAGCGGTCGATCCCGGGTAGGCGGGAGAGCCCCATCACGACGTGTCGGGCCCGCAGCTGCGCCCGCGAGGCCGGGAGGAACCAGCGGATCCCGTCGCGGGCGACCTGTTGTTTCTCCTCGGCCACCGGCCGCCACAGCCGCTCGTAATGATCCAACGCGGTCTCGATTGAGCCGGCCCTGGTCAGTTGCTCGGCGAGCACGTAGGCACCACCGAGGGCAAGCGAAGCGCCCTGGCCGGCGAGCAGGGACACGGCGTAGGCGGCGTCGCCGAGCAGCACGACCCGGTCACGGCTCCACCTCGGCAGCTCGATCTGCGCGACCTGGTCGTAGTACACCTCGGCCGCGGGTGGGCAGCGGTCCAGGACTTGCGGGATGATCCAACCGAGCGAGCCGTACTCGCGGCGGATCGCGGCGGCCGGGTCGTGGGGCAGCGTGGGGTCGGGGGTGCGGTGCACGGCAAACGTGGCGACCCGACCGTCGCGCAGCCCGTACAGACCCATCTGCCGGTCGACGGAGTCGGTCAGGCACAACCGCCCCTCGACCTCGGCGTGGATCCGCGCGTCATCGAAGACGAACGCCCCGGTGTGAAAGCCCAGGTAGCGCAGGTAGCGGCACTGTTCGCCGAAGACCAGGGCGCGCACAGTCGAATGGATCCCGTCGGCTCCCACCAGCAGGTCGGCGTCGAGCGTGTCGCCCTGGCTGAGCGTGACCCGCACACCGCCGGTGGTGTTGTGCACCGCATCCAGGCTGGTGGCGAACCGTAGCTCGACGTTGTCGCGGAGCTGCTCGCGCAGCGCCTGCTCGAGGTCCGGTCGCAGGATGCTGAACAGCCGACCCTGCATGATCTTGCCGAACTGGTCAAAGCGCAGTCTCGCGCGGCGCCGTCCGTTCTCGTCCAGCCAGCTTGCCTCCTCGAACCGGTATCCCAGTTCCAGCAGCCTGGGCAAGACGCCCATGGCTTCGGCGGCGTCGTAGCCGGGCCCAAAGAAGTCGATCATGTAGCCCTGCGATCGGGGGCCGGGTGCTTTCTCCAGCAGCACGACCTCCCAACCGAGCGCGTCGAGTCGCTGTGCCAGCGCGAGCCCGGCGATGCCGGCTCCGCAGATGATGACCTTCATCGTCGGTGACCATCCCTTCTCTGATGTGTCAGTCCTCTTGTGTGCCAGTCGCCCCTTTCAGCAGGCCGGCTCGGTATATCGACAACACCTCCGCGCCCCAGCGGCGCATGCCCGCAGCCGACAGTGGATCGATGCCCAGAACGTCGACCAAGCGCGCACGCAGGATCAACACCGCGAGATCGCTGACCAGCAAGAAGGCCGCTCGCACCTCGGGGTCCGCTCCGCACGCGGCCAATCCGGCTCCTGACAGATCGGCGAGCGCCTGCCTGCTCAGGGCGTGCAGCCTTCGAAACAGCGCCGATCCCACAGCCCCACCCGCGAGGAGCATCCGCCCGAGATAGGCCGGGATCGCGGAGTCGGCCGGAAGGTACTCGGCGACCACCTCAGCCAGACTCGGCAACGCAGCCGGGTCGAACGGGCCGCCGGCTCCGCGCGGATCAGTGATCCGGCTCAGCATCACCTCGAAGATCCGCGCGATGTGGTCGTCGACGGCGTCGCGCAACCCGTCCTTGGAGCCGTAGTGCCGCACGACTAGGGCGGGAGAAACGCCGGCGGCCGCCGCGATATCGCGGACCGTGACCGCATCGGACCCGTGGTTGCCGAACAGCCGCAGCGCTTCGTCGCGAATCCTCGCCCGCGCCGTCCGATCATCAGGAAGTGACCGCACATTCACTATATTAAACAGATGTTCAACATTCGGGAAGTCGGGCCCGAGCGCCCCGCCACAGTCGAGGAGTTTCTGGCCACCCTCGCGCCAAACCACCTCACCCAACACCCACCCGCACCGATGCCGGCACCCAGCACCGCGTCACCGACTACCTCGACCCGAGCCGGCAGCTGGCCGACGTCAACGACGACGAGATCGGCGATGCGATCACCGCCCTCTGGAGCCAGTCGGCGCCGACCACCTCCGACCGCAACCGGGCCGCTGCCGGTTCATGGTTGGGTTGGTGCGCCACCAAGGCGCGCTAACGCCGGGGTTAGACGGTGGCGGTGGATGGTGGCGGGTGACGCCGAACTCGGCGGCGATCTGCGCGACGATGTACTTGCGCTTGCCGTCCTCGCCGAGTCCATCTGCGGAAACGCCTCGCTCGATGCTGTGTCTCACGAACGTTCCTTTGTGTCTCCGCCGCCCGAGGTCTGGTCGGTTCGTAGCCCACCCGACCAGGCTCCCGAGCGATCAGATCATCACGAGCAGCCCGGGTAGGGCGGGATCGATTTTCGCCGAGTGGTTGACCATGCCGGCTGGTGCAGGTGGGCCGGGCACGCTTGGTGACGGTTACCTCGCAGCCGCAGTTCGGATCCGGGCAGCGGTAATACCTCGCCCAGTGAAAGGCCCGATCCCTTCCTCGGGCGGGCGCACCGAGAGGTCGACAAGCGCAAGGTCGGCAAGCATCAGAAGCTGGCCAAGGCCTCGGCGGGGTTAGCGCAGGCAGCGGAGCTGCTGCTGGAGTCCACCCGGGCCAGGACGTGCAGGTGGCCGAGGCGTGCAATGCGCGGCGGTTCGCCGTCCCGGCGGTTGGGTTCACGGCCCTGGGGATGATGGCCGGGGCGGTGACTAGGGTGAGTGGCGGTGCGCCAGGAAGGCTGGCCGGCAGTGGATGTCGGATGTCTTTCAGGAGGTTGTTGTGTCTGCCGCCTTGACCTGGTCGCCCGGGGGTTTGGGGGTCTGCGGTGAATGATGTCGTCCCGTTCGGTGTGGTCATTGCGGTGATCAGCGTGGCGGGGTTGCTGGCGGTGTTGTCCAACCGGGTCAGCGAACGGATCCGCATACCGGCTCCGGCGATCTTCCTGGTAGCCGCTGCGGTCACGTCAGACCTGGTGCCGGCGCTGGGGCGGGTACCGGTGCTCGCGGTGCAGCGGGTGGTCACCGTGACGTTGATCTTGTTGCTGTTCGAGGGTGGTATGCACATCGGTTGGCGCCGGTTCCGCGCTGCTAGCGGTGCAGTGTTGTGGATCGGTGTGGTCGGCACCGTGGTCACTGCGGTAGGGGTGGCGGTGTTGGCGCACCTGGTGTTCGGGTTGGATTGGCGGGCTGGGCTGCTACTCGGTGTCGCGCTGGCCCCCACTGACCCGGCGGTGGTGTTCTCGGTGCTGGGGCGCCGGGAGATCTCCGGGCGGTCGGGCACCCTGCTGGAGGGTGAGTCCGGGGTCAATGACCCGGTCGGTATCGCGGCGATGGCGGCGCTGCTGGCCGCGGGAACCGCTGGTGGCTGGCAGGCCGTGGGTGCCGGGGTGGGCGAGTTCGTCCTGGAGATGGTCGTGGGTGCGGTGGTCGGCGTCGCCGGCGGGTACGCCTTGTCCGGGGCGATGCACCGGCTACCGTTACCCAGCGCGGCTCTCTACCCGCTGCGGACCCTGTTGGGCGCCGGGGCGATCTACGGCCTGGCGACCCTGGCCCACGGTTCGGGGTTTCTGGCGGTGTTCGTCGCCGGGATCCTCGTCGGGGATCTGCGCGCTCCGTACAAGGCCGAGATCGAACGGTTCCATTCGTCGCTGGCCAGCTTGGCCGAGATCGTCGCGTTCACGATGCTCGGCCTCACCGTGTCCTTGACGGGGCTAGCTCACGGCAACGCCTGGCTGGTGGGCCTGGCGTTGGCTGTCCTACTGGCCCTGGTGGTGCGTCCCGTCCTGGTTGGGCTTCTGCTGCTCCCCATCAAACTCACTAAGGGTGAGCGGCTGTTCGTGATGTGGTCCGGGCTCAAAGGCGCGGTGCCGATCCTGCTGGGCACCTACATCCTGTCCGCCGGAGCGCTCAACGCCGACCGGCTCTACCAGATCGTGATCGTCGCGGTCACCTTCTCGGTGATCGTGCAGGGCGGCCTGGTCCCCACCGTGGCCCACCACACCGGAGTGCCCATGCGGGTGCTGGAACCCGAACCCTGGGCGCTGGGCATGCGTTTCCGCGACGAGCCCACCGGCCTGCGCCGCTATGACATCACCGCCGGCGCGCCCGCAGACGGCTGCACCATCGCTGAGCTCGCGCTGGGCGAGGTCACCTGGATCAGCATGATTAACCGCAACGGTGCCCTTGTACCCGTCCGCGGAGACACTGTCCTCCTGGCCGGCGACGAGGTGCTGCTGCTGGCCGACCCGCACACCGACACCGACTTGCAGCCGCTGTTCACCCGGCAGCACCCGTAAGCTCGTGTATCGATCCGGTCACCCCGCTGCGCCTGATCGAGTCCCCTCACCGACTCCGGCTGCCCATGCCGTGGAGCCCTGAGCGGGTGGACAGGCATCAGCGGGTCAGGTGTCATGCTCAGCGCCATGATGGCCTGGCTGCTCAGTGTGATACATCCGCGTCTGCGGGTCACCCTCGCCGTGCTGTGGCTAGCCGGAGCGGTGATAGCCAGTTCGACGTGCGTACGTGCCACGACCCGGATGGGTATCGGGTCGGGTGCGGTCTTCGCTGTCGTCGCGCTCGCGCTGATCGTGCTGGCCCTGGGCACACTGTGGGCCGCTCGGTGGGCGCTGACGGTCAGCATCGTCCTGGCCGGGGCTCAGCTGTTTGGGGCCGTGGGGGCGGCGTGGGAACTGGTCCAAGGCGGCCAGACGGCCAAGACGCGCGAACTGCACACCCTCGGCGTCGATCCGACCCTCGGCATCGTCCTTAACCTCGCCTATTCCTGCACCGCCGCTGGCCTGTTCCTCTGGGCCCTCACTCGAGCATTGATCAGCCGGCCATCCGGCCCCGTGAGTTAGCCACACTCACTCGCACGGCAGTGGGCGTGCACGAGCGCCAACGTGTCCAGACCTGCCACGCGCGCCGATGGACGCCGGTGGCGACCTTGCTCGGATTCCGACTAATCCGAGGTCGCGGCGCTCTCGCGCTCGACCGGCTTGTAACCTCTGCGCTGGTGCGCCGGGAAGCCTGGTCGGCAATGGGTACCGACATGCCGCCAGACACCCGGGAGTCCGCTGGTGACCGACGACAGCAGCACCGGTACCTCCGAGCGTTCCGAGTTCGCCGTTGCGCGCCCCCGACATGCTCCACGTCGGCGTCAGGTCAGCTGGGACCTGTTGCGCAGCGGTTTCGTGCTGCTGGTGATCACCTACCACGCGACCTACGTGGCCCCGGCGATCCACTCCGAGTTAGCGCCGCGCCTGTTCAGTTTTTCCCACCAGGTCGGGGCGAGTCTGTTGCTGGTCATCTCGGCCTATTTCGCGGCGGCGGCGGTGCGACGCCACCCCACCTGCCGGTACTGGTGGGGCCGAATTGCCCGGCTGGTGCCGGCGTTCCTGGCCGCGGTCGTGCTGACCTGGTCAACGATGCGCTATCTCGCCCCGACCGAGTGGCCCACCCCTAGCAAACGCGATCTGGTCGGGAACCTGCTCTTGCTGGGGAACTGGAAACCCCAAGACTTCCCGTTTCTCGACGGTTCCTACTGGACGCTGCCGTTACAGCTGATGGCCTTCACCGCGGCCGCGCTGTTGTGGCGATCACGCTGGGGCCATGGCCGTGAGTTACGAGCGGTGCTCTGGGTCGCGGTGCTGTTGCCGCTGGCCTTATGGCCGATGCGCTCCGCAGAACCACCGGAGACCTACCGAATGGTCATCGACGGGTTCGGTTTCCACCGCGTGCACCTGTTTGTCGCCGGTGTCACGATCTGGCTGTGGGCACACGGGCGGCTGACCCGCACCCATTTCCTGGCATTGATCACGACCTGCCTGCTCGGGCATTTCGTGCACACCCTCGCGCTCGGCCCGGACGGCTGGTCAGAGGACTGGACAGCAACGATCGGCGTACTCTGCGGTGTCGCCCTGATCTGCCTCGCCGCCCGCGCCCCGGACTGGGACCGGTGGATACCCAGCCCGCTACGAACGACCGCCCGATGGCTGGCTGGCATCTCCTACGGTCTCTACCTCATCCACCAGAGCGTCGGCTACGTGCTCATGCGACGCCTACAAGACCACGGCGCCGGCCCCCTTGAACAAAGTGCTGCGATGCTCGCCGCCGGGCTGCTGCTGGGCTGGCTTCTCACCCGGGTGATCGAATAGCCCGCCCACCGCGCCCTGATGAACTTCTATGACCACCAAGCCCGACGCATCTGGATCTCCCACCGACCCCAGTGGCTACTGCCGATACACGGGTCGATCCGGCCCAGCGCGCACCCCGGCCCCACCAGCAAGAGCGCGGAGAGCCGCCCGCTGGATCCAGCAGCCCTGGCCGCGACCATGGGCTCTGGCTCGCAAGCCGAAGATGCCCCCCGAGCTGATCGACAAGGCACGCGAGACTGCCCCAATGGATCTGACCAGTTTTTATGACGTCATGCATCGAGGCAGCGTTGGCGCGCATTTCCTGGCCGATATCGCGCCCACCCCGGGACGCCAACCCGCCCTTGCCGACCTCGACCCGGTCTCACCCGGCTGTCCTACCGGCGGGCCGCCGAAATATTCAAACAAGCCAGCGGCGGCTGGACCCTGCACCAGCTACGGCACTCCCGCCTGACTCACCTCGCCGAAGCCGGTGTTCAGCTATCGATGCTGATGACCAAGAGCCGACACACCAACCTCACTAGCCTGGCGATCCACGCAAACCGATCTCCGAGGCCGTGGCCGCCGCCACCGCAGCGCTGGACCTGGCCCGTCGGTGCTGATCAGCTCAGTCCGCTGGCCCGCGGTGAGCGCTGCCTCCCGCAGAGGTAGGCCAGGTACCGACAGCCCGCTGGCGGCGGCCTGGGGCAGGTCCCGCGCGATACTTACCCGTATAAAGGTATGCGGAACCCCGGAGGTGGCCCGACCGTGGGGAGCAACAACGGCGCTTCCGAGACGGCCTCGGACCAGCCTGTCACGCCAGTCGAGCTGACGACACGCGGGCACCTGAGTGGTGCGCTCGGCCGGCTGAAGCACCGCCCGTACCTGTCGCTGGCCCGCCGGGCTGGCCGAACAGGTCCAGCAACCCCGGGGGGAGCCATGAAGAAGATAACGGGGGGTGCTGGACTCCCGAGGGGAGGACCTCATGAGTGTGCCGCTGGCCGACGCTCTGCTGTTCCTGAGCACGCTGGGGGCGGTGCGGATCTTCGGGGTCACCCTCGTCGGAATCAACGCCACGACGGGGTTGAAGCTGCTGTTCACCCTCGCACTGGTGCTGCTGGTCCTGGCACTGCGCAGCCTGGTCCTCGCGTTGATCCGGCGGGTGCTCGGTGGTGCGGCGGGGGATCCCCGCCGGTTCTGGGCGCGGCAGGGTGTGCAGGTCGTTACGGCCGTGGTGCTGCTGCTCGGTACGGTGTCGATCTAGGTGACTCCGGGGACTAACCTCACTACCGGTGTGGGGCTGATCAGCGCCGGGCTGGCGTTCGCCTTGCAGCAGGTCATCCTCTCCCTCGCCGGTTACTTCGTGATCCTGCGCGGGGACACCTTCGGAGTCGGCGACCGGATCACGTTGGGTGGGGTCCGCGGCGACGTCGTCCGCCTCGGGTTCATCAAGACCACGATCATGGAGATGGGACAGCCACCGTCAGTGAGTACCGCGGACCCCGCCGTGTGGGTGAACTCCCGCCAGTACACCGGCCGCCTCGTCACCGTCAGCAACGGCGTGATCTTCAAAGACCCCGTCTACAACTACACCCGCGAGTTCCCCTACCTCTGGGAGGAGATCGCCCTGCCGGTGACCTACGACGCCGACCGGGCCCGCGTCGAACAGATCCTGCTCTCGGCGGCCCGCACGCACGCGGTGGTCGACGACCCGGACGCCCATCGGGCCCTGGCCACCATGCGATCGCGCTATGCCCTGGCCGACGCGTCTCTCAACCCCGCCGTCTACTGGCGGATCACCGACAATTGGCTCAAGCTCTCGCTGCGCTTCCTCGTACCCCACCGGGGGGTCCGCGAGGTGAAGGATCGCATCAGCCGCGACGTCCTCACCCAGCTAGACGCCGCGGGCATCGGCATCGCCTCCACGACCTACAACATCGTCGGGCTACCACCAATTCGGCTCGCCACCCAGCCATCCAGCGGGCAGCGGGGACAACCAACCCGGGGACAGCTCCCCACCACGGTGAGAGCTGGCACGAGACGCCCACCGCCCCGCAATGAACGCCTCTACCCGCAGTCCGCGGCCCGCCGGTGAGCGCTGCCTAGCGGTAGGCCAGGTACCGACAGCCCGTTGGCGGCGGCCTGGGGCAGGTCCCGTGATACTTCCCCGTATACCCGTATAAAGGTGCGCAGAACCCCGGAGGTGACCCGACCGTGGGGAGCAACAACGGCGCTTCCGAGACGGCCCCAGACCAGCCTGCCCCGCCAGTCGAGCTGACGACACGCGGACACCTGACCGGTGCGCTCGGCCTGCTGAAGCGCCGCCCGTACCTGTCGGCAGAGGACCGCCGCTTAGCCCTGGACGCCCTGATGGTCCACCCTTCCGCGTCCTCGCTGACCCGCTTCGCCGTGCTGCTATGCCTATCCGTCGTGGTAGCCGCCGTCGGCCTGCTGCAGGACTCCGTCGCGGTCGTGATCGGCGCCATGATGATCGCGCCGCTGATGGCCCCGATCATGGGCGTCGCCGCCTCGCTGGTCATGGGCTGGGGCCGACGCCTCCTAACCGGCCTGACGATCGTGACCCTCTCCGTGGCGGTGGCCGTCACCATCGCCTGGGGCGTTGCCCAGTTCCTGCCCGCGGCCGGCACCGGACTGCCCACCGAGGTCCTGGCCCGGACCAGTCCCGACGTGCGCGACCTGCTGGTCGCGCTGGCCGCCGGAGCCGCCGGCTCCTACGCGACCGTGCGCCGCGACATCTCCGGTGCCCTGCCCGGGGTCGCAGTCGCGGTCGCCCTGGTACCGCCGCTGGCCTGCGTCGGCGTCCTGATCGGACGCCGCCAGCCCGACCTGGCCGGCGGCGCGGAACTGCTGTTCGCCACCAACCTGTTCGGAATCATCCTGGCCGCGGTCGTGGTCTTCATCCTGACCGGCTTCGTCTCCGCCGACCGCTTCCACACAAACCGACGCAGGATCCTGGCCACCCTGGCGGTGACAGCGGTGCCGGCCCTGGCCGTCGGAGCCTTACTCACCACCCGCTTCATCGGCGCCGTCGACCACGCCCGAGAAGCTCAAGCTGGCCACCCAGGTGACCGTGGCCTGGCTCGGCAGCGACGATGACCTCAACCGGATGGCCCTATCCGGTTCCACCGTCGAGGTCAACATCACCGGGAAGAAGAGCCCGCCCCCACTGCAGACCCTCACCAATGACCTCCGCGCCGCCCTGGGCCACCCCATCACCGTGAAGCTGCAATGGACCCCGGTCCACGACGACACCCCGCGACCCGCGGTACCGCCGCTGGACGAGGTCTACCCCCTGGTCAAGCAGTGGCTCACCGGGCAGTCGCTCAACCTTGACGGCCTGTCCTACGACAACTCCTCCAGCCTGGTCGTGGCCACCTCCGGAGACCACCCACCCCACAACACCGACCAACTGTCCGCACTCATCAAAAAGGCCTTCGCCACCACGCCCACAATCAGCCTTGCCTGGACCCACAGCGCACCTAAAGCCGCCGCCACCGACACCTCGGCGGCCATCGCCCGAAAGATCACCGACACCTGGACCGCCGCCCACCCCGGCACCACCGTCTTGGCCCTCGACCAGACCGACACCACCACCACCGTCACCCTCACCGGACCGGCGAAACCCACCACCGAAGACCTCCAGTCCCAACTACGCGCAGCCCTGCCCCAAATGAACATCACCATCCAGTGGATCCCCGGCAACATCCTCAGCCAGTCCACACCCACACCCACACCCACACCCACACCCACACCCACACCCACACCCACACCCACACCCACACCCACACCCACACCCAACACACCACACCCACACCCACAGCCACGTCGATCCTGGGGCCAAGGTAAGCCGAGAACCCGTGGCGGCCCGAATACGGAACGAAACGCACGTCGGTGCTGGTGAGCACCCGATCGCGCCAAGCGAGAAGGCAACATCCGCGATGGAGCGAGGCGACACTGGCCCTACCGACCCGCGCGATAAGTGATCGATAACCCTTCGTAACGGTCACCCAGCGGGACACACCCGAGCCCGGCGCCGACCTTCAGCAGCCGGCTCTGCGTCGCCGTGGCGCAGCCGGGTCGGCCCGTGAGTCTGGTGAGCTTGCGTATTCAACTAACGATCGAACCCAGTACCTACCCCTCCAGATCTCGCTCTCGGGCGATGTCGCGCGGTCCGTTGCCGGGTTCCACAGCGACGAGAGTGAGCCGAGGAGTTCAGTCGTGCGCCCATCTGTGGTGCTCTCACTGGCCCGACCGTTGGATGCGATCCCGTCGAAGCTGGCGAACCCGGCCGGGCTGGGTCCGGTCAGGCCGTTGTTGATCTGCTCCAGCTCCGCGCGATCAGGTGTGATTACCAGAGCTGCTCTTCCACCTGGCGGCGAGTCCTTTGAAAACGATCTCGATAGCGAAGGACAGGACCACCATCACGATAAGGATGAGGGCCGCTCCTGGGGTGCTGTTGGTGATGAGTGCCAGGAGTGCTGCGATGCAGGCGACCGCGGCGAGTAGGGAGATCCACGCCGCTGATCCGCGTTCGTGCGCGGTCCGGGCTTCGGCGAGGTTCACCGTGGCGAAGATGATGAGGAAACCCGCGCTTCCCATGGTGGAGATGTTGGTCAGGTCCATCAGGTTGGCCAGGATGATGGTGGATCCGGCGGTGATGAGCAGGCCTTCAAGGGGTTGGTTTCAGACGGGCCGTTCCAGTTCAGCCGGTAGTTCTCGGGATTTCGCGATGGTGTAGGTCAGGCGAGCCGAGCCGTAAAGCGTGGCGTTGATCGCTGAGGCGGTGGAGAGCATGGCCGCTACCCCAATGATCGCGAACCCGGCCTGTCCGAGTGCTGGCCGTGCCGCCTCGGCGAGTGCGTAGTCACGCGCGTTCACCAGTGCCGCGATGGGCAGTGATCCTACGGACACGACCGCGACCAGCACGTAGAGCACGATCACGAACAGCACGCAGATGTAGTAGGCCTTGGTGAGGGTGTGCGGGCCGGGTCTGCGACGTCTTCGCCGGCGTTGGCGATGAGCTCGAAACCCTCGTACGCCAAGAAGATGATCATTCCGCCGGCGATCAGGGAGACCGGTGGGCTCCAGTGCGCCGGCGCGAGACGCGAGGCTGAGATCCCGGTTAGGCCCACCGCGACGAACAACAGCAGGATCGCGATCTTGATCGCGACGACGATCCGTTCGGCGCGGGCGACCGTGGCGGCGCCCGCGACGTTCAGAGCGGCCAGGGCGACGAGAGCGGCGGTGAGCAACAGGTGTTTCCACAGTCCCTGGGCGGATAGGGGCAGGAAGCTCGCGGCGTACGCGCCGAATGCTTGCGCGTAGAGGGCGAGCATGACGATGTAGCTGACCCACAGCAGCACGTTGAGCCCGCCGGCGAAGCGACCGGGGCCGAAAGCGTGGTTGAGGAAGGTCACCGTGCCGCCGCGGTTGGGGTAGGACTTCGACAGCAACGCATACGACCGTGCGGTCAGCAACGCGACCAGGCCGGCGACGAGGAACGCGACCGGGGCGCCAGCGCCGGTGAGCTGCACCGCCAACCCGAGGACCGCGAAGATCCCGCCCCCGACCATCCCGCCCACGCCGATCGCGACCGCACCCCACAGCCCGACTCGTCCCGGGTCACGCTGTCGCGACGCTGTCACGGCCTCAACGTATCCGGCCTCGGCTTGACATCACCCCCGTGCAGCCCTGCTTGTCCTCGGGTTGCGCCTAAGGCGTGATCACGACGGCGCGGGAATGGCTGTTGAGCTAGCGATGAGCGGCAAGCTTCACTCAGCTCACTCGGAGTCGAACCACTCTCAACGTGAGCTGTGTCAGAAGGGGGCCGTATTCGACACAACAACCCGATAGTGATCTTCGTCAGTGTTTGGCCTGTGACTTCCAGCGGTAAGTGGTTCAGTTCTAACAGTGCTATTTGGCGCGGTGCCTCAAGCTCATGACGGCCGTGCCGTCTAAGCCCAGCCAATGGGGACGAGTCACGGCTACGCCCTCAGCCCCACGTCTGCGGCTGGACGACGTAGACCACCGCGCCCGCCGGGGCGGCCCACGCGAGCACGGCCGCAGGCCGCGCGCAGCGTGCGGGATCGACCCGGCGGGCAGTGAGGAAGGCGACGACCTTAAAAACTTCGGCGCCGCAGGCGGCGACTTGAATCCATTAAGGGCGTATTCGGCAACGCCCAGGTTGAACACAAGGTTGAACGACGTGCTGTATTGCTCCGAGGGTCTTTGCAGTGCTGTCGCGCTCGAACGTTCTGTTCTCGGTATTCGAAGGGGCGGTGCCCGCTTGCTGGCAACAATCGGTGGTCTCCGGACGGGGTTCTATACGACCCTGTTCGGGTAGAGGGGGCCCTCTACCCCGGTAGAGGGTCCGGGTAAAGGGTCGTGACCTGCACGGTAGCGGGGGGTAGACCCCCCTTGGTCGGTGCACTTCCTCGCCACCCTCTACGGCGCTTTCAGGACGAGGTCCGCAGCCTCAGGACGAGGTCCGCGGTGCTGTCAACGGTGTCGGAGCGAGGTCCGGCACTGGGTGGACGCGCTCCGCGTCGAACCGTTCCGGCTGGCTCATGGTCACAGAAAGTCATAGGGACCCAATCAGGGAGGCAGGGAGGGAGGCAGGGAGTTCTCCCTGTCTGGGTCCCTGCTTTGCCTCCCCGCCCTGAGCTGCGCTGACTTCGGCCAGGGAGGCAACTCCCTGGCTTTCGAAGGCTCCGCGGAACCCCCGATTTCCCAGGGAGACGACAGCCCGAACGGCCTCCCTCCCTCCCAGTGTTCACCCACCCTACTGATCACCCTGAGTAACCGTGCGGTGCCGAGGGCAGCGCGCACGACATCACCGCCGCACTCGACAACTCACCCCGGATCCCCAGGACGCGCCCCGGGGTCCGGGGTGAGGCAGACGGTGAGGCACGAGCACCCCGTTGAGGCACATGCCTCACCCCCTCGCGCTGGCTGTGCCCACCCTCTGAGCTGCGGCGAGGCAGATGACCCCGGCGAGGCAGACTGGCACCACCACCCCCGAATCAGGTCGGTTTCAGTGGTCCGGGCAGGTGCACCTGCCCTGCCTCACCCAGCCCTGCGCGGTTCACCGGGTAGGGCTGGGTGAGGCGGTGTGAGAGGGGGAGGGCGTCGGCGGGCGGTGTGCCGAGTGCGGTTCTGGGGGTTTCGGGGGGTGCTGGGGGCGCGTGGCGGCGCTTCCCCGGGTGGTGTTGGTGCTGGTCAGTGAGGGAAGGTGCGCTGGGGAACTGGTGGGGGAACTTCCCCGGTCGGCCCGGTGGTTCCCCGCGGGCGTCGTCACTGTCCCCGTTGTGCTACGCGGCTGGTGACTCGACGCAGCTTGCCCAGTGGTCGGGGTCAGGTGGTCCAGTCGGATAGCACCGTGTGCAGGACGGTCAAGGGCATCCCCGCTCACCCGTTCGGCGATCGGCAGGCCGCCGGGGACGACCAGCGAGCAGCGGCGCCGCCGGGTGGGTGGCGCTGCATGAGTTCGGTGCCCAGAACCCAGCGAGGTAGATCTCGTCTCGCCACCGGGGGGTTTCTCGCACACCCCGCAACGGCCCGTCCTCACCCGGCGCGATCCGCTCGAAGGCGAACCCATCGTTTTTCGCGACGTCGAGCAGCAGCTTGGCGGCCACCAGTTCCGGGCTATCAGCCATGGTTGCCCTCCTCGGCGGGCAGTAGTGCAGGCAGCGGGTCGATGATGCGCTCGGCACTCGGCGGCGGTGGCGAGTCGGCGTCGGCGGTGAGCACCCGCACCAGATGCGGCCGGATGCTGACCGGTGTGTCCTCGCCGTCGAACAGCACCACCAGACGCGCGCCGCGCCGGTCCACGACCTGGCCCTGCTTGTGCAATCGGGAAGCGAGCGCCCCGTACTCCTTGGCCACCCCGACCTGCTCGACCCGGCAGGGCACCGGGATCGGGGCATCGTGGGTGTCGCGCCACGGGTCATCACGGGGCCGCGCGGACCATCGCCGCGTCACCTCGACCTCGGACCCAGGATGCTGGATCGGCAGTCCCAGCAGTAGCCCGTTCCCGGATCGACCAGCGCCGCGGGCAGCACGTCCAGCCCGCACAGCGCGGGGTAGCGACCGTGGGGGTCGGCGGTGGCGTCGGGGGTCAAAAGGTGGCTCGTGCCGGTGCCTAAATCCACCATGTCCACCATGTGCGCCGCGGGACCCGTGCCCGTTCCCGGCGGTCCGCGAGTCTGTGCTTAGCCATGGTCCCCCGCCTTTCGGGTGGAGCAGCGTTGAGACGGCGGGGCCGAACCGGAATTCCGCCCGGTGGCCCCGCCGTCCACCAACCCGAACACCCGAACCCCGTCCGGAGGGACGAGAGCACACAAGCGTCCGCGCCTGCAGCGGGCCTCATGGCGCGGTCCCCGCGGTCAGGCAGTTCACGCAGGGGCCCTGCGATGACCCGCGCAGCGTCAGCCCCCCACTGGGATCCATCGACCACACAAGGCCGCGTAGGCGGCCCCGGCGGCCCCGGCGGTCACGTCGCCAGCTGCCAGCAGGTGCAACTGCCCATCGACCGGGCAACGCACCCACCTCGGCGCGGCAGAGGCTCACCGGACAGGGTTGGGATCCGGCTGGCCACCAGGAACCGGTACGGGACGGTTCAACCGACGGCCAGCCGGGGTATTGCACGAGAACAGCGGCGGCGGCACAGTCCAGCTCACCCCAGCCAATCCCCGAGCAGATCAAACAACGCAGTCGCGGCCTTGGCGTCCAGCACGATGACGCAGGCGCCAGTGGCGTGCGGGTCCAACACGATGTCAGCGCCTTGGCGCCGGACACGCAGATTGCCGAACCCCTGCACCCGTCGTGGGTCTCACAGGTGACCGGGATCGTCCGGCCCTGAGCAGTTGCGGGCTGGTCTTCGCTGGTCGGTTCGCCGGGCATCTCGACCACCTTCACTGTCCCCCGCACCGTCGCTGTCCTGGAGCGCCGCCAGGAGCGGCCGGTCTTCTCCGATCACCAGGCTCCATCCCGACCATCGCCGAGTCCACGCACCGAACTCCTCAAGGCCGTTGCCAGCTCTCCTCGCAGCCCTACGGCCGGCCCCGGGGGCCTGGTGAAAGCCAACCGTAGGAAGATCGCCCAGAACAGGGCAGGTCAGCGGCAGTACTGATGCAAAACAGCAGGATCGGCCTCATGCGCAGCGTGTACCGTCCGATACGTCCTTTGAGGGGGCGAGAGCATGGCAGGCAAGCGGCACCGACTGGTCAGCACACGCAAGGCGGCCGGTTTCAGCCAGGAACGGTTGGCCGAGGTGGTTGGTGTTGAGCGTTCGACGGTCATGCGTTGGGAACGTGGCCAGACGTGTCCGCAACCCTGGGCTCGACCGAAACTCGCGCGTGCCCTTGGTATCTCGGATCAGTCACTGTCCGAGCTTCTGGGTGAATCCGCCGAACCAGAAAGCGTGGCGTCGGCACCTGGACCGATCGCTAAGGAAGGGGCATCGGTGCATCGCCGGGACTTCCTTAAGCACAGTGTCGTCTTTCCAGCGCTCGGGTTCGACGAGCTGCGGCACCTCGGAGCGGCCTTCGACGACGCTCGGCGCTACCTCGATATCAACGTTGTGGGATATTTCCGGCAGCAGCTGAACAACTGTGCCGCGAACGACGGGGCCCATGGTCCGGCACAAGCGCTTCCGCTGGTGCTCGGCATCGTGGCCGCTATTGAGATCCATGCCCGAGAGGTCAAGGCCAGTGTGCGGCGTGAGCTACTGGCTGTCGGTGCTCAAGCCGCTGAATTCGTTGGCTGGCTCTACCGCGACGCACGTCAGCTACGTCTGTCGGGACACTGGCGGGACCGTGCCACGGAGTGGGCTCAGGAGGCTGGCGACTGGCCTATGCAAGGCTATCTTCTGCTCAAGAAGAGTCAGGCTGCCTGGGATGAGCGTGATGGCCTGCGCATGCTGACCCTTGCTCAGGCAGCCCATGACGGGCCATGGCAGTTGCCGCCGCTAGTGCAAGCGGAAGTCGCTCAGCAAGAAGCCCGTGGCCTGGCGATGACTGGTGAATCCAGTCCGACTGTTAACGCCAAGCTCAACGAAGCCTGGGAGGTATTCACCGGGGCTGAAGCGACCATGAGTGAGTTGGGCCCTCACTACGATCGCGCCCTGCTGACGATGCAGACCGCCATCTGCTATTGCGAAGCCGGGCGACCGGGACAAGCGGCCCAGTTGTACCGCGAGCACTTGGACGATGAGCAAATCTCGCACCGCGATCGGGGCTATTTCCTCTCCCTCATGGCGAGCGCTTTGGCATACGCCGCTGAGCCAGACAACGCAGCTTCGGCGGGACACGAGGCCCTCACCGTTGCCGTTGACACACATTCTCTGCGCACAATTCACGAACTCCAGCGTGTCTGCGCACTTCTTGAGCCGTGGCGGTCGCAACCAGCAGTGCACGAACTGCGCGAGGCCGTGTTGCCGCTTAGTGGCAACTGATCCAGTCCGCCACGGCACGAATGACCCCGGCCTGCCACTGTTGACTCTGCGGATTGGCGTAACTCGGATCGTCGTGGACAGCAAAACCGTGCTGAGCGCCCTCGACCTCAAGGAACCTATGCTCGGTCGTCAGCTGCTGGGCTGCCCAGCGGGATGACTCCACCGGAATGAACGTGTCCTTGGTGCCATGCACAATAAGCGTCGGAGCCTGAATGTCGCCGAGCACGGTGTGCGGCTGGAGGTAGAAGACCTCGTTCAGCAACGGTCGGCTGAGCTTAAAGGTCGGCGAGTGGACAAGATAACCCCGATTCAGCAGCTCGCGCCCTGCCTCGTCGCTGATTTGCCCGTTGTGCCAGTAGGGTTTGTCGTCGATGAGGCGCTTTCTGTAGTTCAGCAGCGGGTTGAGCATGACCAGGCTGGCCAGCTCAGCCGGGTGCTGGGCGGCGTAGTAAGCGCAGATGCCGCCGCTGAAGCTGGTGCCAAGCAGGGCCACACGATCGGTACCGACTCGGGAACACACAAGTGCGATGACGGCGCGGATGTCGGCGAGAATGCCAGCGATCGTGAGGTCCTCCTGACGCCCTTCGCTGTCCCCGTGACCACGCAAGTCACAGCGCAGTGATGCGATGCCGGCCTCGGCCAACCTAGCGGCCAGTCGAGCGAAGAAGCCGCCCTCCTCCCGCGTCACGCCCCCACCATGCACCAGAGTGAGGTTCTGATGGAGGCGTGAGTGTCCGTGATCGTCACGTCGCTGGGTTCGCGAGGGAGCTCGACCCTCGACTGCCACGCTCGTAGAGTTCATCACACAGTATAAGAAACGGTTCGGAGTCGAGCCGATCTGTGAAGTGTTGACTGATTTCGGTATGCAGATCGCTCCGTCCACGTATTACGCTGCTATCGCTCGGCCGCCGTCGGCGCGTGCGGTGCGCGATGAGGAGTTGAAGAAAGAAATCAAACGTGTGTATGAGGAGAATTATTCGGTGTATGGGGCGGAGAAGGTGTGGTGGGCGTTGAACCGGGAGGGGATCGTGGTGGGCCGGTGCCGGGTGGAACGGCTGATGCGGACGTTGGGCCTGGTCGGCGCGGTGCGGGGTAAGAAAGTCCGCACGACCGTATCCGATCCGGACGGTGCTCGTGCTCCCGACCTGGTGAAACGTCAGTTCACTGCGGGCGCGCCGAATCGGTTGTGGGTCGCTGATTTCACGTACGTGTCGACGTGGGCTGGCACGGTGTACACCGCGTTCGCCATCGATGTGTTCTCCCGGCGAATCGTCGGCTGGAAAACAAGCATGTCCAAGGAGACCGACCTTGTGCTGGACACGATCGAGAGGGGGCTTCACGCGAGAGACTACCGCCAACAAGACGGGGAAAGCAAGCTCGTTCACCATTCTGATGCCGGGAGTCAGTACACGTCGTTCCGGTTCACTCAGCACTTGATCGATGCTGGTGTCGATGCCTCGATCGGCACCGTCGGCGACGCTCTTGACAACGCTCTCGCGGAATCACTGATAGGCTTGTACAAGACCGAGTTGATTAAACCGCGTGGGCCGTGGCATACTATGAAAGAAGTCGACGTCGCCACCGCAGCATGGGTGGATTGGTACAACAACCGTCGATTGCACGGAGCCTGCGGAGGCAGGCCACCGGTGGAGTTCGAGACCCTGTACGAGTTGGGCGACCTCACCAGTCTGGTCGCCTGACCCCAACAACGAGTCTCTACCGAACCCGGGGTGGTTCACACCAGAACAGCCGCCTGACCAGCACCGTCCGGCAGGACAAACGTGCCCGACAGGTGCAGGCCGTCGCAGGTGCGGACGGTCATGATGGCGGTCTGCGCCGACACCCAAACTCCCTCTTGGCATCATCAGCTTCTCGCCCATGTCCTCAACCACCCTACGAGCCGTGCGCTCCGGCCGCACTCCGGGTGATCACCTCACGCCTTGCGAAGTGGGGCACCGTCTGGCGGACCGTTCGCGCATCTGCGCGATGGACGCCCATGGCGCCGCGACCACGCTAGGGTGCCAGAGCCCTGATCTTAGACGCTAGAGAGGTTGGTACCCAGGAGGTTTCTGGGCGGGCAGACGCGTTGTCAGCAGCACTCTGCATCCGTCCTCTGACAGCACCCGTTGTTACTATAAGTAGTCAAATGCGATGGTAGGAGTGCGGGGAGGAAATCGGCGGGACGTGGGCCGACCCCGAATTTCAGGGGTTTCAGCTAGTGTTCAAACACGGCGATCGTGCTTCCCCATCTGTCATCGTTACCGGTCACGTGGGGGAAGCTGGGCCGGGAGACAGTGGGGAAACTTCCCCGTGCCCCGGGTGCCTCCCCGCCTCGTTCCCCGTATCGCCTGCCACCTTCTCCTCGTCATCCTGGTTACTCTGGGTAAGAGTCGGATGGCGTCCACCCTCGCCACCGAGCAGGCCGCACCGCGTGCGGCAGCGTGCGGCGTCCGGCCTGTCGCGACGCCAGGGATCTGCCGGGATGTCTACCCAAACAATGCCACCGTCCACCGTAACTGTTCGCTCACTCGCTCGCTTTTGCACCTTGCGTCGAGAGCGCACTCATCCTGCGACGACAAGGAGGTGATCCCCTGCCACCCCGGCCATAACCGCCCCGACCACCGCCCGCACAGGAGGTGAGCACGACCACGACCCGGCCGCCGATCCGGCGCGTCGGGATGATCGCGCTTACCACCTGGCCCGGGTGTGCGCCCGCTTTCCCCGCACGATCAGCACCCAGGGCGCCCACCGGCTCGCGCGCCTGCCGCGTGAGCACCGAGTAGTCACCGTAACAGCCGTTTCGACCCGGTTGTGTGACGGGTGTGACGGGTGTGACGGGTGTGCAGGTAACCCGTCACACCCGTCACACAACACGTTTCCGCAGCGCAGCACCGTTTCCCACCCGTCACAGGGAACCTTGAACCGCCCCGGGTCTGATGGAGGCTCTGTCCTAAGTGGAGGATGGAGAGATGGCCCGGTCTTCGAGGCACCCTCGTGAGGTGCGTGAGCGTGCGGTGGCGCTGGTGTTGGAAACCCAGTCGGATTATGGCTCGCAGTGGGAGTCGATCGTGTCGATCTCGGGGAAGGTCGGAGTGTCGGCTGAGTCGTTACGTCGCTGGGTTCGTCAGGCCGAGGTCGATGCGGGTCGACGGGCGGGAACGACGTCTACTGATGCTGAGGCGCTTCGTGATTTGCGGCGGGAGAATCGTGAGTTGCGGCGGGCGAATGAGATTCTGAAGGCAGCGGCGACTTTCTTCGCGAGGGAGCTCGACCCTCGACTGCCACGCTCGTAGAGTTCATCACACAGTATAAGAAACGGTTCGGAGTCGAGCCGATCTGTGAAGTGTTGACTGATTTCGGTATGCAGATCGCTCCGTCCACGTATTACGCTGCTATCGCTCGGCCGCCGTCGGCGCGTGCGGTGCGCGATGAGGAGTTGAAGAAAGAAATCAAACGTGTGTATGAGGAGAATTATTCGGTGTATGGGGCGGAGAAGGTGTGGTGGGCGTTGAACCGGGAGGGGATCGTGGTGGGCCGGTGCCGGGTGGAACGGCTGATGCGGACGTTGGGCCTGGTCGGCGCGGTGCGGGGTAAGAAAGTCCGCACGACCGTATCCGATCCGGACGGTGCTCGTGCTCCCGACCTGGTGAAACGTCAGTTCACTGCGGGCGCGCCGAATCGGTTGTGGGTCGCTGATTTCACGTACGTGTCGACGTGGGCTGGCACGGTGTACACCGCGTTCGCCATCGATGTGTTCTCCCGGCGAATCGTCGGCTGGAAAACAAGCATGTCCAAGGAGACCGACCTTGTGCTGGACACGATCGAGAGGGGGCTTCACGCGAGAGACTACCGCCAACAAGACGGGGAAAGCAAGCTCGTTCACCATTCTGATGCCGGGAGTCAGTACACGTCGTTCCGGTTCACTCAGCACTTGATCGATGCTGGTGTCGATGCCTCGATCGGCACCGTCGGCGACGCTCTTGACAACGCTCTCGCGGAATCACTGATAGGCTTGTACAAGACCGAGTTGATTAAACCGCGTGGGCCGTGGCATACTATGAAAGAAGTCGACGTCGCCACCGCAGCATGGGTGGATTGGTACAACAACCGTCGATTGCACGGAGCCTGCGGAGGCAGGCCACCGGTGGAGTTCGAGACCCTGTACGAGTTGGGCGACCTCACCAGTCTGGTCGCCTGACCCCAACAACGAGTCTCTACCGAACCCGGGGTGGTTCACCTGCCCCGCCCGTCCAGGTTGTGACGGGTTGCTGGACAGGTGTGTGACGGGTTGGTGGGCAGGGGTGAGGGGGTTGGGTTCGATGTCGATGCGGCTGTAGTCGAAGGTGCCCCGGGGGCGCGGTGTTCGTCGATGATCACCGCGGCGAACAGGAACCGCAGCACCGCATTGAGCCGTTCCACCTCCCCGTTGTCGGCGAGTCGGTCCCAGGTCGCGCGGGCGTCCGGGCCAACCAGACCAGCGAGGACCTCGACGGTGGGCCGGACGATGGTTTTGCGGCGCAGGCCGCTGATGCGGTCTTCGACAGTTTTGCGCATCTGCCGGTACTCCCGGGTGGAGATTTCCCGCTGGTTCCACATGTCTTTCAGCTCGGCCAATTCCTGCTCGTCATCGCTGATCGTCGCCTCATCCGCCGCAGACAGGGCGGTCGCGGCACTCGGGGCGCCGGTCACGTCCAGGTGGGTCAGCAACTCCACCGCCCGCATCGGACACGAACTCCTCCAGGCGGGCGGCGCCGATCCGCCGGTGGCAACGTTCCGCGCCGAGGTAGGTGTGCTTGGCACACATGTAACAGGCGTCCTTACTGGTGGACCCGGCCATCCGCCAGCCGCACTTCTTGCACACCACCAGCCCCCGCAACAGATAAAACCGCCACCCCCGCCGATCATGCGCCGAGCAGCGGTACGCCCGGCGTTCCTGGACCTCCCTCCAGGTGCCCCGGTCGATGATCGCGGGCCAGTCGCCCTCCCCAGCATCCTGACCCCGAAACACCCGGATCCGGTCACATGCCGGGAGTCCAGCACCGAGCGCACCGCGTAGGGCTGCCACAACTTCCCACTCCCCGTGACCTCCCCCCGCCCGTTGAGTTCTCGGGCGATCTCACCCGGGCTGGCCCCCTCCAGACACCGAGCATAGATCCCCCGGATAATCACTGCTTCGTCCTCGATGATGCTCACCGCGTCCCGGGCATACCCATACGCGCGTTTCCCCGCCATGTGCGGCCGCCCGTCCCGGGCCCGGTCCTCCAAAGCGTCCCGCAACCGCCGCGAGGTGTCATCCGAGGAGCGGCAGGCATGCGCCACCTCGATCCGCAGAAAAAACCGATCATCCGGATCAGACAGATCACGACGATTCGCCTGCCCATGCAACGTAATATCATGCTCCTCCGACAACGTCAGGAGTTCCTCCAAATCCCGAGGTTGACGCATCAGCCGATCCGGGTGATACACAATCACATGCCGCACCCCACCCACCCGGATCGCCTCGAGCAATGCGTCCCACCCGGGACGCTTCCGGGTCCGTTGCCAGGCCGACCGGTTGTTGTCCACCAACACCGCACCCGGGGCGATCACCAATCCCCACCGCTGCGCCACCTCACGACACAATCGATCCTGACGATCCACCCCCGTCTGATCCTCATCCCGAGCATTCGAAATCCGGCAATAGATCGCCGCCGGTTCCCCCACCCACCCCGCCGACCCACGCTCCTGACTACGAGCCCGGGTCCAGTCCCGCCCCTGACGCTGTGTACCGGTCATGTTCCGGAGTGTATGAACAAGCCATGACCCACGTGATCATCTACCGCTGGGTGCAACGGTTCACCCCGCTGCTGATCGATGCGGCACGCCCCTGTCGGCACGCCCCCGGTGATCGCTGGTTTGTAGACGAAACGTATGTGAAACTCGCTGGGCGGCGGTGGGTGTATCTGTATCGACGATCGATCAGTACGGCCAGGTCATCGATGTGCTGGTTTCCCTGAAGCGAGATCTGGCGGCCACCCGCCAATTCTGCACCCGCGCCCTCGAACACGGCTCACGCCCGAGCGAGGTGACCACCGATCAGGCTCCCGCGTACCCGCGAGTGATCGAGGAACTGATACCTGCTGCGTGCCACGTCGCCGAGCAGTACGCCACGTCGAAGGCGATCATGGGCGTCTGAAGGCCCGGCTACGGCCGATGCGAGGACTGAAATGGCTGTGCTCGGCACGGGAGGTAGAGCAGCTCAGCGGTGAGGAGGTAGGTCGCGCCAGGGGCGCCGTCGAGTTGGGTTTTGCAGCTTGCCGTGGAACGTGCCGGTCCCCTCGTCGCGAAGCTCACCATCCTGGCATCCGGAGGCTTGCGATAATCGCAATTTGGCGCATGATGTGGTAATGAGCAGGGAAGACGACATCCGCAACCGGGTCCGGGAGGTCGTCACTGCGTGCGGCCGTACGCAGGCCGACTTCGCACACTCCATCGGCCTGGACCCCACCAAACTGTCCAAGACCCTCACCGGCATGCGGCGCTTCACGCCACTTGAACTCGCGTTGATCGCTGAGCAGGGGCGGAGATCGGTGGACTGGCTGTTGTACGGGGCCGCGGAGCGGCCGAGTCTCGCGGCGCGAGCCCAGGAGACCGACGTTTCTGACGTGGTGCAGAAGGCATGCGCCAGGGCCGAGGAGCTTGACGACGTGTACGCGACGCTGGCTGCGGCTGGTTGCATCCGTCAGGTACCCGCTCTCCCGAGCATCCGGTTTCGAGGACGTCTCATCGACCAGGGCGCCGCGCTGGCAGCAGAGGCACTTGAGCTTGTCGCGAGTTCGGGCATCGAGGCGTACGAAGAGCAGAGCGATAGATTGCCGGAGATAATTGAGCGCGTATTCGGCGTCGATGTCGGGATCGAAGCTTTGCCCCCGGGGTTCGATGGCTTGTCCTGGTCCCGAAATGGTTTTCGCCTGATCTTGGTTAGCAACTCGGGATCGTGGACCCGTCAACAGTTCACCCTCGCACATGAACTCGGTCATATTCTGGCGGGCGATGCCCAGGATCTACAGGTGGACGTTGACGTTATGTCATCCACCCTACGGCACGCGGACACCGAGATGCGGGCCAACTCGTTCGCAGCATCGTTCCTCATGCCTGAGCAAGAAGTCAGGGAAAGTGCGGCGAGGGACTTCGATGAGGATTCCTTCGCCCGCATGGTGGGACGCCTCGGTGTGTCGCCGTCGGCATTATCCTGGCGGCTCCTGAACCTAGGACTCGTCGGGGACGACGAACGAGCTACCTCGGCACGCTTTCCCTCCGCGCGTGCGCGGTACGAGGCGGCTGGTTGGAGCGCTACCGCGCGAGAACTCGTGATCAGTCGGAAATCCGGCGTCCCGGTCTACTGAGCCACGACGTGCTCGAAGCCTTCGAAACCGGCCGAGTGAGCGCTCGAGTCGCTGCGCAAGTGCTGGAGGTCGAACCAGAGACCCTCCTCCCGCCACCACTATCCGGGCAACTCGACGGCGATACCGAAGGCGACCTGGTCTTTATTCCCTGAACTATGGAAAACACAGTCCTGGTCGACACGTGCACTACTGTCAACTTTGTTGCCGTCAATCGACTCGATCTCCTCGGAATGACGCTCGATGGCTGCGGACGCTGGACTGAGACTGTAGCATTTGAGACTGACCGGGCAGCCGAACATTGGCCTCTCTTGCGTTCTGTCTCGATTGTGAACTGGCTCGGTGTGCCCCTTTCATCAAACCGGTCGGGTGACGCGGACGCGATTTTCAGCTACGACGCCAGCTCGGTGGCACCAGAAGAGCACCACGTGAGCACCGGGGAGAGGTCGAGGCAATCCACCTGATCCTGTGCTACCCGGAGTTTGCAGGTGCGGTGCTACTCACCGATGACCGAAATGCCAGCGACCTTGCGACAAAGTGCGGCGTCCAGGTCTGGATGAGCATGACCGTGTTGTCACACGCATATGCGCAGGGCCATGTCGGCTGCCCGGCAGCACACGAGCTGCTTCGTGACATGGCCCACGCTGGCCGGGGGCTACACGTTCCCGCTGACCACAATGCAGTCTGTCCGTGACCAGAGCGATGGCGCGTACGTAAGAGTTCCAGCCAGGTCAAAGAAACTATTTACGCGATATTGGATCGAGCCCGACGGAGTCCAAACCACGTCCACCGCCGCCCAACGCTACGCCAGTCCTCACGCGTCGTTCGTCCAGCTGGGCGCTCCACCTTGATGCGAGGAAGCGGCGGGGCGGGGCCTCCGTTCTCCCTACTTGGCTGACTTCGTGGGCGTCCGGGTGGCTGCCTCGGCCGCTGAGCCGGGTGCTGTGTGGACACCGGGCTGGGACCACCCGACCCGCACACAGCCAGACAAGAGGGAAGGTCCTTCACCGCCTTGGACAACGGTTTCGCTACTGTCGAGGCCCGGCCCGGCCCGGCCCGGCTGCAGGCCCTGTGTGATGAGCTGGGGCCTGCGCAGATCCAGGCGTTGCTGGACAAGTGGCTGGCGATCCTGCCCGGTGCGTTCACCGAGGCCGACCACGTTGCCGGCTACCGCTATGAGCTGTCGATTCTGCAGGCGGAGTTCTCGCTGACCCAGGTGCTCGACCAGCCCGTGAGCGGCGGGTGTTTTTCGAACAGGTCATCCGCGACAATCTCGATGCCGGGCGACCGGATCGGATCAGCCTGGTCTTCGACCGTCGCATCGTCTCCAAAGGCCGCTGCCCGACTCTGGGACTCTTCCGCACCCGGGTGATCACTTCAGGGGGTCACCCCGAGTGTGTACATCGACTACAAGCACACCGCGATCAAGCAATATCACAAACACGGAAAAGCACTGCGGACCGAGACCACGATCAACGACTTCGGAATCGGGAAACGACTGACCAACCTGCCCGCTCTGCGGAAGGTCGGCTTCTCCGCCCACCGACGCCTGCTGGGCGTCCAACGACTGGAGCCACAACTCGATCCACGCCGAACAAGCCTTCACCGCTGTCCACCACCCCATCGTCACGCCCGACGGGATTCGCGCATGACCCAAGACTTGACTCGATCACACCGACTTCGTCGGCCCTAGCCGGCTATCTTGCGGAACACCCAGCGGCGTAGGAGAAGGAACCGCATCAAGGTGGCGACGGCGTTGGCGACGACGAGCAGCGCGAGCTCGACCGCGGCCGGCGGCGCGCTGTGCAGGGAATGCGCTAGGGCCAGCGTGCCGCTGGTCAGGCCCAGGGCGAGCCCGAAGACGATCAGGCCCTGAAGCTGCTGGCGGGTCGCCCGCCGCCGCCCGACGATTCCGAAGGTGAACCGCCGGTTCAGCGCCGTGTTCGCGATCGCGGTGATCAGGAGGGTGAAGGCGTTGGCGCCCTGTGAACCCAGCGGGGCACGAAGCAGGAGGAACAGGATCAGGTAGGCCACGGTGCTCAACACCCCGACGACGCCGAATCTCACCAGCTGACCGGTCAGCCCCGCCGGCACGCCGGGCGTCGCCGGTTCCAGGGGGGCCCGACCCAGCTGGGCGTGTAGATCGTTCAACGGCAGCCTGCCGGCGGCGAACGCGCGGGCCAGCCGGGCGATCCCGCGCAGGTCGGCCATTGCGGTGTTGACGATGTGCACGCGGCTGTCCGGGTCGTCGATCCAGTCGACGGGGACCTCGTGAATGCGCAGCCCGCTGCGCTCGGCAAGGACGAGCAACTCGGTGTCGAAAAACCACTCGTTGTCCTCGACAAGCGGCAGCAGGTGTGCCGCGACCTCGCGCCGGATGGCCTTGAACCCGCACTGCGCGTCGGAGAAGCGGGTGGACAGGGTGTGGCGGAGCATCAGGTTGTAGCTGCGGGAGATGAACTCCCGTTTCACGCCCCGCACGACGCGCGACCCTCGGTGCAGCCGGGTTCCGATGGCCAGATCGGAGTGCCCCGAGACCAGCGGCGCGATCAGCGGCAGCAGCGCCGCAAGATCGGTGGACAGATCGACGTCCATGTAGGCCAGCACGGTCGCGTCCGACGTCGACCAGACCGCGCGCAGCGCACGCCCACGGCCCTTCTCCGGCATGTGCACGACCCGTACCGACGGGAACTCCGCAGCCAGCCGGTTGGCGACCTCCAGCGTGGTGTCGGTGCTGGCGTTGTCGGCGACAGTGATCCGGAACGGATAGGGCATCCCGGTGCTCAGGTGCGCATGCAGACGTCGGACGCACGGCTCGAGGTCGTTTTCCTCGTTGTAGACCGGAATGACTATGTCGACAACGAGTGCGAGCGCAGGCGGTTGCTGAGCCCTGGAGGCTTCGGCCTGGGCGAGATTTCCGGAGGTCACGCTCGAAACATAAAGAGAATGTCAACGCTATCATCGGCTGCTCTGCGTAGACTTTTCGTCACTCAGCGCGGAAAGTCGCAGGGGGAACACTTTCACCGGGGCGAGCCGCGGTCTTGACGATGCCGGGGTTTCTTTTAGCGTTGGTCCCTCCTTAACCCGAAGATTTTGCCGCCGGGCCATGATGTCCGTCCCGACGGGCGAATAGCCGACGAAGGCGGGTTTCTGGCTGCTGGGATGACGGGCGACGCTGACGGGACACAGGACGAGACCCCGGAACAGATGTCCCTAGTACACGAGTGCGCCTCGGCGCTGTCAGTCGCCATTCGATGGTTGTTCACGCCAGTCTTGCAGAGTCCCCCTGCGTGCGCCGGCTGGCCGGCGCACGACGTTCGGGGCCGGCACGGCGGTGCGGGGGACCGGTGCCCGCGAGGTGCGGGAGTGGGGTCGTCCCGGGTCACGCGAACCTACCCGAGCCTGCCTCCTGAGCAGCACGGAATGGAGTGTCGAGTGGCAGGTTCGATCCGCTCTCGGCCCCTCGAACGCTCGGCCAAGCGTACTGCCGACGATACGGGTCAGAATGTGGCGACTCTTCACAAGCCGGATGTCAAGGTGGATACGCCGCAAGGCGTCCGGGCAGCCTGGCGGCGGTCGAACGGACGCCCAGAGCTCGTCTGGCTTATCTTTCTCGCGGCGGTGACCCGTTTGGCGGCGATCACTCACCCGCGGGCGATCGTCTTCGACGAGGTGTACTTCCGGGACTCCGCGCTGCGCTATCTGGACGGCTCGTACTATTTCGACCTTCACCCGCCGCTGGGGAAGCTGCTGCTGGCCGGCTGGGCGAAGCTGGTCGGGGTCACCGCCACGGCGCAGTCCACCGATCCCGCGGTGGCCCTGCGCGTGCTGCCTGCGCTGGCCGGCACGGCGCTGGTGGCGGTGTTCTACCTGTTGCTGCGCGAGTTGACGGCCAGCCGGCGGGTGGCGACATTCGGGGCGGCGTTGTTGCTGCTGGACAACGCGATCCTCGTAGAGTCGCGGCTCATCCTCGTCGACAGCATGCTGCTGCTGTTCGGTATCGGTGCGCTTACCTGCTACCTCGCATCCCGACGCGTTACCGGACGGGTGCATTGGGTCCTGCTGACCGCCAGCGCTGTGCTGGCCGGCATGGCTGCCAGCACCAAGTTGACCGGCCTGACGGCACTCGGTGTGATCGGGCTGGGGTGGTTGGTTCAGACGGTGCGACACCGGGTCAGTTGGCGGCGCGCGCTACTCCAGGCCGGCGTCCTACTTCTCGTCCCTGCCTTTGTTTACGTCAGCGTCTTCGCCATCCATTTCCAGCTGCTGCCCTACAGTGGGTCGGGCGATGCGTTCATGTCTCAGCGTTTCCAATCCACCCTGGTCGGCAATCCAAGCTATAAGCCGGGCGCCGCCATGTCGTTCCTCGACCGCTTCATCGAGCTCAACAAGGCGATGCATAGTTATGAGATCTCGCTCAACAACAGCCACCACCCCTACAGCTCCAGCTGGGTGAGCTGGCCGTTCATGACGCGCCCAGTTTATTACTGGACCAGCGTCAAGGAGTACATCTATCTCCAGGGTAATCCGGTCATCTGGTGGGGCCTGCTGGTGGGCGTAGTCGTGGTCGCGATCGGCTGGATGCGCCACCCGGAGTTATTCGAAAAGCATCGCGGGTCGATGGCCTTGCTCGGTTTGGCGTGGGTAGCCAATTTCCTGCCGTTCGCCACCATCGTACGACCGATGTTCCTTTACCACTATTTCTTCGCGTTCATGTTCTGCATCGCCGCGGTCAGCATCGGGCTGGGGCTGCTGGCGGGCTGGATGACCGACGGCGAGAATGCATGGCAGTTCCCCTCCAGGCGTTCAGCGGTCCTGTACTGGGGCATCCTCGCCGTCGCCGTGGCGGGTTTCCTGTTCTTCGCCCCGATCTCCTATGGACTCCCCCTCAGCGACAGTGGCCTATCCGCCCGAATCTGGCTCGATTCATGGCGTTAATCCTGGTGTTGAAGTCGTGGCAGTGCTACGCGCTGGGGGGACGATACCGACGAGGGACGAGGCCATGCTAGGGGCGATCGCGACCTGCCTGATGCTGCTGGCGCTGGGGCTACCGGGAGTAATCGCCCTGCGTCGGTTGACCGACAAGCTCACGGCGCTGGAGGAGTGGGTCTATGGCCTGCCGCTCGGCGTGGTGGTCGGGTCGCTGGCGCTGCTGGTGCTGGCGATTCTCTTCGGCGGCCTGAGCACCGGCTTGGTGATCGTCGTCGCGGCGGTCAGCCTGGCGGGGGCGCTGTGGGCCTGGCCGTGGTCGACATTGGCGGCCGCGTTCTGGGTGGCGGCGGGCGGGCGGCAGGGGCTCGGGTTCGTCGCGACGACGATGGCGCGTCGCGGGGAGGAAAAACAGACGACGAGTCGGCGCGCCAGCCCGCTGGCGGTCTTCGGGCCGCTCTCGGCCGTTATTCTTGGCCTCTTCGCCCTTCGCTGGGCGATCCTCTGGACAAGCGTGCTCGCCTATGATGGGCAAGGGCTCTGGGCCAACCAGATCAATATCTGGGGGGATTGGGCGCTACACCTGGGCGATGTTACCTCGTTCGTCTATGGCGACAACTTTCCTCCGCAGAACACGCGCTATGCGGGCGGGCCGCTCGCATACCACTACCTGACCTCGATCACCAGCGCGGCGGCGGTCAGGTTGGGGATGGACCCGGCGGGCGCGCTGACCCTCCACAGCTTTGTCTTCTGCATCCTGCTACTGCTCGGACTCTACACCTTCGCGCTGCGGTTGACGCAGGATCGCGACGCGGCAGGGGTCGGCACCGGCCTCTTCCTACTTGGCGGCAGCCTCGGCTGGCTGGTGATCGCCAGCGACATCAACAAATCGAAGGACATCCTCGGCACGCTGCAAAAACAGCCGTGGGATCAGGGGATTCAGAACGATTACGGGTTCTACTGGCAGAACATGTTCTTCGCATTGATCGAACCGCAACGCGGTTACCTTTATGGACTGCCGCTCGCCTTGCTGATCCTGACGCTGCTCTTGGTGGGAGTGGAGAGCTGGGAGTGGAAACTCTTCGCTGCCGCAGGATTGATTGCAGGGACATTGCCCTTCGCGCACACCAGCACGCTGGTCTCCCTGGTCTTGATCACGCCGTTCGTCGCACTCCTCTTCCGGACTGATCTGCGGACCTGGGTGTACCGTTGGGCGCTCTTCTTCGGTCTTTGGATCGCGACGGCGTTGCCGCAGCTCTATCTGCAGCAGGGTGGGCAGCGCGGCGAGACGAGCGCGATCCGCTGGCAGGTGGGGTGGCTCACACAAGACAGCCATGAGCCGTGGCTCTGGTTCTGGGGGAAAAATCTGGGCTGGTTCATCCCCCTCCTGGGGGTAGCCCTGGCCAGCCGCGATCTTCTCCCGCAGGCCTCGCGTCGCCTGTTGTGGGCCTTCATGCCGACCTTCATCCTCTGCAACCTGATTGTCTTTCGGCCGTGGGACTGGGACAACACGAAATTCTTCTTCTACTGGTTCCTGGCGGTCTGCATCCTGGTCGGGATACTGCTGACCAAGACGTGGCGAGAACATCGATCAGTGACCATCCGCACGCTGCTCGTCGGGATCGTGGCGACAATGATTCTCTCCGGGCTCCTGGTGAACTATCAGCAATTAGCGGGGAAGGACCACAACGTGTTGCTGAGCACGGAGGAGCTGCGCGTGGCCGAACAGGTGCGCGAGCTGACGCCTGCGCACGCCACGTTCGCGGTGAGCTTCCAGCATAACCATCCCGTTCCGGTGATGGCCGGGCGGCGAGTGGTGATGAGCTACACCGGCTGGCTTTTCGCCTTCGGGGTGCAGTACCAGGAACGCGAGCGCGATGTGCGCTCGATCTACGCGCTCGCGCCGAACACCACTGCGCTCTTGCGAAAGTATGACGTCGATTATGTCGTGATCGGGCCAGGTGAGGAACAGGAGTTCAAGCCGAACCTCGAAGCCTTTCGCTCGCACTACCCGCGCATCATCAGCACCGAGAACTACGAAATCTTCAAGGTGCACTAGAAGAACAAAGCTGTAGCTTCTCCTGCGCCGAGGCAGGATGTTAGATTTTCCACTGTCGATGTGATCTCTCCCTGGACCCGGAATTAATTGCCGTCCAGGTGTCGCTCGAAAAGTACTCGCAGAGCTCACAGATTGATCCTAGAGCGAGCCCGACGAGGTAGATGTGGCACGGCCGGATCTTGTCGGTCGTTGCGCACCGTGTGCGCGCATTGCCTCACAGTGATTCCATCGCTGCCATCAATCCCGCTTGTACGGTCTTCATGCTAGTTTTTCTCCGCGTATGCCAGACTGATACAAAAATCTCCGCAGGTGGGGATGAGATCAGTTGCGTTGCGAGTGGCGGGTGTTTCTCTAGGCGGCGGAGAAGGTGATGATCATGCGCGCCACGTTCCGCGCCGAGCTGGATGCATTGATGATCGACCTCGCCCGAATGGCCCGGCTGGCCGCTCGGATGATGACCAATGCGTCGATTGCGCTGCATCAGACTGATCTCGCGCTCGTTGACCTGGTCACCGCGGATGGTGACCAGATGAACGCGATGCATGATGATGCGGAGCGGCGCTGCATCAGACTGCTCGCGCTGCGGGCTCCGGTTGCCGGAGACCTTCGGGTGGTGGTCGCGGCTTTGCACGCGGTGGGTCATCTCAGGCGAATGGGCAACCTCGCCCGGCACATCGCCCACATCGCCCGGTTCAAGCGCCCGAATCCGATGATTGCGGGCGAGGTCCGGCCAGTGCTGGCCCGGATGAGCCTGCTTGCCGGCCAACTTGCCGAGGATGCCGCCGTTGCGATCGAGCATCGGGATCCACTGTCCGGATGCCGGCTGGCCGTTGCGGACGACGAGGTAGACACGCTGCGCCGGCACCTGTTCGACATCCTGTTCGCCGAAGACTGGTCACACGGTGTGGAACGGGCAGTAGACGCTGCCCTGATCGGCCGCTATTACGAGCGTTTCGGCGACCACGCGGTGGCCATCGCGCAACAGGTCTGTTACCTGGCCACTGGTCGGATGCCCGAGGCCACCACCTCGCGGACGACCGGTGGCTCAACTCCTTACCCACCATGACGATCACCACCACTCGCAGCGCGACTGTTGATCAGAGCGGCTCCGGGGAGGTAAAGCACCGCCGCTCCATCTCCGCGGGAAACCATTCCACTGCTGAGGTCCGCACAGGGTGCAGACCTGCTGCGCCAATTCCATTTCCTGGCCAGCCCGATCCCGATCGGCGGTGTCATCAACGCCATTTTGTTCCCCCTCAGATACCTGATTACGGTCCCTCCCAGCTCCTTGGCTGAGCATTAACCCGTCGGGGATGCTGACTGAGCGTCAGGCCGCGGATCACCACGGTGTGCACATGACGATGAGCGAGTTCCACTCCGGAGATCTTGCGCGAAGTCCTGAAAAATGATCACGACCGGCGTGTTCTCGTGCCGGCAGGTTCAGACAACAGAGCCAGCATGCGGCTAGCGACATTGGGATTTCTGGACGCACCGCGTGCAGGTTCAAGCACTGAGAGTGATTCACCGGAACGCCACGAGGGGTTGCGACGATGAAACGTCGTGTACCGATGCAAGAACAGATGCAATCTAATATGCTTGTGCAGTTGACTATTCGGGTGTTTTGACCGCTCTGGCGGGCAGGTTCGCCGGCCGGAGCCTACGGAGAGGTGGAAGATGCCCCAGATTACCGACGGTATGCTGACCACACCGCTGGGGGGCCCCACCTGGAGAAAGAGCAGTCACAGCAACCCAAATGGCTGCTGTGTAGAGTTGGCGGAGCTGGCCGGCAACAGGATCGCCGTGCGCAACTCCCGGCACCCGGGTGGTCCTGCTTTGATCTACCCCTGCGAAGGGGTAGCCGCATTCGTCCAGGCCGTGAAGCAGGATGATTTCGTCGAGTGAGCAGCTGACCGCTCGACCGGGGAGGTGGAACCGCGCACGGGGTTCCGGCCTCCCTTAGCCGCCGTCTATGGTGGGACCATCTGTAGTGCTTCACTCCGTAGGAGGAATCGTGAGGGCGGCTCGATCGGGTCATGATCTGGTTGGCGGTCACGCTCAGACACGATCGCAGGGTCCAACTGCGCTGCGTGTCGTCTTGGGCAATCAGCTGCGTCAGCTCCGTGAAGCAAGCGGAATCACTACCGGAGCAGCGGGCCACGCGATCCGGGCATCCCATGCGAAGATCAGTCGCATGGAGCTTGGACGGGTCGGCTTTAAGGAGCGCGACGTGGCAGACCTGCTCACTCTCTACGGCATTACCGATGACCAGGAGCGAGGTTCGTTCCTGGCGTTGGCCCGCCAGGCCAATATGCCGGGCTGGTGGCACCACTATAGCGACGTCCTGCCGAGCTGGTTCGAGATGTACCTCGGTTTGGAGCAGGCCAGTACTGTCATCCGCACCTATGAACCCCAGCTCGTGCCCGGCCTGCTGCAGACCCAGGAGGGTGCGCGCGCGATCATCCGGCTCGGTAACCAAGGCGTACCCGCTGCCGATATCGAGCGTAAGGTCGCATTGCGGATGAAACGTCAGAAGGTCCTTACCCAACCCGAGCCGCCCAACCTGTGGGCAGTGGTCGACGAGGCTGCACTATGGCGGATTGATGGGCGTTCCGCAATGCGGGAACAGATTCAGCATCTGATCATGCTGGCCGAGTTGCCCAACGTCACCCTTCAAGTGATCCCGTTCTATTCCGGAGCACACGCGGCGGTGGGCGGCCCGTTCACGATCCTGCGATTCTCCGACCCCGATCTACCGGACATCGTCTACCTTGAACAGCTGACCAGCGCTCTCTACCTGGACAAGTGTGAGGATGTCCAACACTACCTGGTCGTCATGGATCGCTTATGCGTCCAGGCCAAATCCCCCTCCGAGACGATCAGGTTCCTGGACAGCACCCTCAAGGAGACCTGAAAGCTGAGAGGTCGATCAGGGCTTTCGTACGACCACGCAGTACTGAGGATTCTCTCCGGGGCGAGCAGTTGATGGGATCCCTGTTTCTCCTCGCGCCCTGCGCCCGATGATCTTCACCTATTCCTCGCGGTGGGTCGCTGGGCTCGCCGTGATCTCAGCGAGTCACCTGTCGGGTGTGGTGAACGTGCGCTGGACAGCCGGTCTCTGATCGTGATCCTGGCGAACCCGCCACGGACCGCCACTCACGGGTGGTGTCGTATTTTCGCTAGCTCTGCTAGCGGCCACCGGCGATGCTGAGAGCTATGTACGAGGACGTGGAGCGGTGCGTGCGGGCGGTGCAGTCCAAGGACGCGCGGTTCGATGGCTGGTTTTTCACCGCCGTGGTCACCACCGGTATCTATTGCCGGCCGAGTTGCCCGGTGGTGCCGCCCAAGGTGCAGAACATGCGCTTCTACCCGAGTGCGGCGGCGGCGCAGCTGGCCGGGTTCCGGGGGTGCAAGCGGTGCCGGCCAGACGCCAGCCCAGGATCTCCACAGTGGAACGAACGCGCCGACCTGGTGGCCAGGGTGATGCGGTTGATCGCCGATGGAGTTGTCGATCGTGACGGCGTTCCTGGCCTGGCCGCAAGGTTGGGGTACAGCGTCCGGCAGATCCAGCGGCAGCTGATCGCCGAGTTGGGGGCCGGCCCACTCGCGTTGGCGCGAGCGCAGCGCGCCCAGACCGCGCGACTGCTCATCGAGACGAGTTCCTTGCCGATGACTGACGTCGCTTTCGCCGCAGGTTTTGCCAGTGTGCGGACGTTCAACGACACCGTGCGCGAGATCTTTGCCCTGGCCCCGACCGAACTGCGAGCTCGTGCCGCCCGCAGACACCCGCCGGCCACGTCCGGGTCTCTGGTACTGCGGCTGCCGTTTCGAGCCCCGCTGTGCCCGGACAACCTGTTCGGGCATCTCGTCGCGACCGCGGTGCCCGGGGTGGAGGAGTGGCGTGACGGGGCCTACCGTCGCACCTTGCGGCTACCCCAAGGCCATGGTGTCGTGACCCTGCGACCGTTGCCTGAGCACATCGAGTGCCGTCTGGCCTTGACTGACCTGCGAGACTTGTCCACCGCGATCACCCGGTGCCGGTGGCTGCTCGACCTCGACGCCGACCCGGTGGCCGTCGATGATCTGCTGCGGACAGATCCGGTGCTCGCCCCGGTGGTGGACAAGAATCCAGGCCGACGGGTGCCCCGGACCGTCGACGCGTCGGAGCTCGCGGTGCGCGCGGTGCTCGGGCAACAGGTATCCACCAAGGCGGCCTGTGTCCACGCTACGCGGTTGGTGACCGCACACGGCGAGCCGGTGACCGACCCGGCCGGGGGCCTGACCCACCTGTTCCCGGACCCGGCGGCGCTGGCGTCGCTCGACCCTGCCTCGCTCGCCCTGCCGCAGGCACGCCGCACTACACTGATCACACTGATCGGCGCGCTGGCCGGCGGCGACGTCGACCTCGGTCCCGCCAGCGACTGGCAACAGGCCCGCGCCCAGCTTGCGGGCCTGCCCGGCTTCGGCCCTTGGACCATCGAGACAATCGCGATGCGCGCACTCGGTGATCCGGATGCTTTCCTGCCGACGGATCTGGGGATCCGGCGCGCCGCTGTGGACCTGGGTCTTCCCCGGACCGCAGCGGGGTTGACCGGCCACGCCATTGCCTGGCGGCCCTGGCGTGCTTATGCCGTGCAGTACCTGTGGGCGACCGGAAACCACGCCATCAACCGGCTACCGGCCTGACGAAAGGACCATGCGTGCAACATCGAGTACATACCGTTGTGGACAGCCCCGTCGGCTTGCTCACCCTGGTCGCCGCCAACGGCACCCTCACCGGTCTTTACATGGTTGGCCAGCGACACCGGCCGCCGGAACAGACCTTCGGTGAACCGGGCCCCACTCCGTTCGCCGAGGTGATCAGGCAGCTGGATGAGTACTTCGCCGGGCACCGTACCGAGTTCGACCTACCCATGACGCTTGCTGGCACCCCGTTCCAGCGCACTGTCTGGGCGGCTCTGCGGGAGATTCCTTACGGCGAAACGATGTCCTATGGCCACCTCGCCGAGCGGATCGGACGCCCCACCGCTGTCAGGGCGGTCGGATTGGCCAACGGCCGCAACCCGATCGGCGTCATCGTGCCCTGTCACCGCGTCGTGGGCGCCACCGGTGACCTGACCGGTTACGGCGGCGGCCTGGAACGCAAGCAGCACCTGCTCGACTTCGAGCGGCACAATCCTGCCCGGACGGCGTCCGCGGCCTGTAACGTTCTGGTGTCGGATGACGACAGGATGTATCGAGAGCCCCCGCGTAGGCCCCCCGACCCTGCGCAGGGGTTTCTCTTTACCGGTGTGCGCTGAGCGTGCCCGGTCCCCATCGTCAGCTTATTTGACGCAGGGGATTCCGGTGCCGGAGATGGTGGGATCTGCGGCACCGGCTTGGTTGGGGTCGGCCGGCGTCGGTGGTGTCGAGGTATCGGGGTGCGAGTCGCCGGTGCTGAGAGCGCCCATGGTGGGAGGCATGGTGAAGTCGGCACCGAGAACCACCCGAAGGTGCCCGGGCGGCACTGTCGAGTCCTGTGCCGTGCGTGGCTCACCGAGCATCCCGGCCAGAGCGTTCGCCGCCTCGATGGAGCCCGGATCCGGGTAGTAGACCGTCGTGGTACTGCGGTGGCGTTGGGCGGTGCTGGTGACACCCGGGGTGAAACCCGTGGTGGCCAGGGCCCGTTCCACCGCGGCCGCCAGCCCGTTTCGACTGGTGGCGTTGACCACGTCCACGGTGCTCGATCGGGTGACCGGAGGCCTGGGAGCAGTGGAGACGTCCGTCGTGGGGGTGTGGCCACCGATCAGGTTGTGCACGAGGGCCTGGATTTCGGGCACGTTGACGATGTTGACGTCCTCACCGGCGGGATCGGTGCCGAAACCGACAATCGGCAGCGTCGTGAAGGTGATGTTGCCGCTCGCCAGGGCAGAGGCTTGCTGAGCGAAATGCAGGAGCTCCAGCCCGGTGTCGGCGGCGATGTTCTGCTTGACCACCTCGATCAACGCGCGCACCCGCGCCGGGTTGAGCAACGTCCCGGCCTGCTTGAGCTGGTAGACCAGCGAGGCGATGAAGGCCTGTTGGCGGCGTTCGCGGTCCAGATCGGTGAAATTCAGCTGCGGATGGACATTGTCGCGGCGCTGGCGGACGAACTCCACCGCCTGGACGGCGTTGATCTGCTGGTAGCCCTGGTGGAAGTTCGCTCCGGAGTAACTGTCGCGGGTGTCCTCGTTGAGGCACACCGTGATCGGCGCCACCACCTGGGCGAGCTGGTAGAACGCCACCATGGTCACCTCCACGAAGTGGTCGATCGGCACACCTCCCAGCAACTGGGCGACCGTGT
Organism: uncultured Actinomycetota bacterium; assembly: GCA_963823755.1. Taxonomy (GTDB): domain Bacteria; phylum Actinomycetota; class Actinomycetes; order Mycobacteriales; family Pseudonocardiaceae. The sequence goes on along the minus strand of CAWGMP010000017.1, from coordinate 102,915 downwards.
CGACCTCTTCCCGTCGACCGGCATCGCGGCTCTGCTGTTCCACACTGGTCTGGTCGGTCACGCCCGCGGCCACGAGTTTTCTGTGTTCCTGGTCGAAGGCGAAGCCATAGCCTTGCTTGATCTTGCCCTTCGAGATTCCGTCCGGGCTGCCCGGAAGGTCGACGTAGTCGTCGCGGGGGATGGAGATGGCGGTGGCCTTGCCACCATCACCCGGGAGGTGGACCAGCATCAATACATTGGCGTTGTACCCGCCGACTTGTTGGTCACCGGCGTGTAACGCCTGGTAGATCTCTGGTGGGAGCGGGTGGCCGTTCTCATCCAGGCGGCTGTCCAACCCCATGATCAAAATATTGGTGTCACCGCCGACCGACTGGGGGGCATCGCCGCGGATGGCCTCCGACCTACCGACACCGGTCAACAGATCCTGGTACTGGCTCCAGCCATACCCGGTGACCGTGAACACCAGCAACGACACCATCGCCACCGCCCAGCGCGCGATCACACCCCATCGATGACCAACGGTGGGAGCCGCCCGGCGCTTGGACCGCCGTCCACTGGCACTGCGCCGCACCCCGTCCGCCCGTTCGGGCGGAGGAACCCGACGGCGCGGGACGTCAGACCGGGGCGGGATAGCCGCCCGGCGCCTGCGTCCACGCTCGAGGGGAGTGTCTCGTGGTCTCTGATCAGGGGAAAACGGCGCGCCAGGTGGCGACTCCCGTCCGGGGCGCACCGCACGACGCTGACGATCACCGCGGGATTCCCCGCCGGCACCTGAACGCCGACTTCCGTCAGCCACACCGCTCCTTGCGCACTGTCAGTGCCCCGACCCCGTACCGTGGCCCGGCAGTAGACGCGTCAACAGCAACAATAGTTGCGCACGCTAGCGGCACAGTGTTGTGGAGGCGGTCAGTCCCATCGGCGGAAGCCGCCTTCGGTATTGATGACCTGCCCGGTGATCCAGGCCGCTTCGCGCCGCTGCGGGCGCGGTTGCAGACGAGGATGTGGCACCGCCGTGCGAGCCGGGATGTGTAAACCCGGCCTGCACGGTTACCCAGTAGTCGACAACCATCACCGAGGATGTGAGGACATGCCCCAACCTGCGTGGAGTGACAAGCGGGAACGCCAGTATGAGCACATCAAATCGTCGCAGGAGGAACGCGGCGTCAGCGAACGTCGTGCTGAGGAGATCGCCGCTCGTACGGTGAACAAGAACCGAGCGCAGTCCGGCGAAGCTCGGCAGCGCAGCCGGACGTCCACCGAGGACATCTCTCCCCAGCGTCGTGGCGGGCTGCGCTCGGGTAATCGGCAGGGTCCGGGCGGCCGGACTAAAGCCCAGCTTTACCAGGATGCCCGTCGCGCCGGTCTCAAGGGCCGGTCGAAGATGACCAAGAAACAGCTGCAGGAGGCCCTGGCGCGGGAATGATCACGTCGCTGCGCGCCGCATGATGATCCGAGCGCAGGACGAGCAGGGAGTGATCGATGGGATCCTCCGGGCTGCCCCTGAGACGGGTCGCAGCGACGGCCTGTCATGTCCGGGCTGCGCCGCAATAACGAGTACACCGATCGACGCCAGAACGGATAATGTCGATAGGTGGTCAGGAAAACGCCGTTCATCCCCGGTGCGGTGTGTTGGATCGACGTGGCGAGCACCGATCCGGCCAGCAGCCGGGACTTCTATGCGGGGCTGTTTGGATGGACCTACCAGATAGACTCGGATCCAGGTCGTCGGCATTACACCACTGCCTTGTGTGGCGGTCGGCCGGTGTCAGGCTTGGCGGGCAGCCGGGCACGGGCAGAACAACCAGTGGCCTGGACGCTGTATCTCGCCAGCGCCGACGTTACCCATACCGCCCGGATGTTCGGTGAGTGGGGTGGCCGGGTTCTCTTCGGGCCGGCGGATGTCCCCGGCCAGGGCAGGGTGTTCGTCGGGGCGGACCCGACCGGCGGTGTGATCGGTTTCTGGCAGCCCGCGGCGCGGTGGAGTTTTCACACCACCGGCCCGGGTTCGCTGTTTTGGGCCGAGTTGGACACCTGGGAGGGTGCACGTGCTGACGAATTCTTCGCGAACCTGTTCGGTTATCGCCAGCAGCAGATCGGTGACGGCATCGAGGTGGACTACACCGTGTGGACGCAGGGTGGGCAGGGAATGCTGGGCCGGCTCCAGATGAGGGAAGACTGGGCGCCGCCGGAGGCTGACGCGCACTGGATGCTTCACTTCACGGTGGACCCGCGGACCGGCATCGACGCTGTTGTCGATCGGGTTCTCGAGTTCGGTGGCAGGATCGACAGTGACCCCTACGACAGCGAGTTAGGCCGGATCGCGCGGGTCCTCGACCCCTTCGGTGCCGCCTTCGCGCTGATCGACCCCACCGACCGGCTCGAAACGGCCATCGACCTGGCTGGGGGCTCAGCACGGGTAGATGATCCCTACGACGACTGAAGGACGTTCCTTCGACTGCCCGACTGCCCGGCGGATCGTATTATGGCGTCCCTGAGCACGTCGATCAGGTAACGACGGCCTTGCGGGCCCATGTCGCTGAGTGCCGCCTGGAGGCGTCTGGCGGTGCTCGGGTCGATGTCGCCGATCATGGTTTCGGCGCGGGCGGTGACGGTCAGTTGGACGCGCCGGCGGTTCTGCGGGTCCGGTGTCCTGGACACCAGCCCGGTGCGGATCAGCCGGTCGACCATGGCGCTGGTGGCCGGTGGTCCGGTGCCCAGGGCCTGGGCCAACTCGGTGAGGGTGACTGGTGCCTGCGCGCTGATGACATGCAGCGCGGTGAGTTGCAGCAGCGTCATTCCCCGGCCCGCCCAGGCGGTGGGGCTGGCGGTGACCACTGTCTGCAGGTGGGCAACAAGCCAGGCGAGCTCCTTCGCCGACATCCTCGCTGCGCGTGTGGGGACCATTCCGACGGGCCTCCTCACCCGGTAGCGTGGCTGCTCACCCGCGTGCAACGCGCCGCGTAGGGTGCCGCTGGGAATCGCCTTGATTCATGTCCGTGGCCCTTCCGGTTCGGCGGTTGTGGGGTTGGGTGTCAGCGGGTTCGATCTGGGCGTGAGGCAGCAGCACCACCCGCTTGCGGATGACGGGTGGAGGGCTGGCGGGGAGCCGGGCGCAGTGCCCGGTGTCGACTGGCCGCTGGCTGTGCCCGCGGGACTCTGCGGTCGCGGCGGTCGCCGGCTCAGCAGGCGGGAAGATGGGCGGTGGCGCCACCGATGCCCCCCAAGGGCAGCGCCACCGCCGGGACCGGCGGCTGTACTCATCCTTCGAACCCGAACCCTGGGTTCCGGGCTGCCGGTCACTGGATCCGGTCAGGTCGTAACCCACCGGAAAGCGTGCAGACCAACCCACGAGCGCCCACCATGCTGGAGGGAACACTCGGAGCCAGCGTGGTGACATGCTTCGTCCCGCCCGCAGCTCCTGCATCTCGACGTCCTCTCCCCTCCGCACGGCCCACATCAGCAACCACAGGTAAGGAGGACGAGCAACACCGGGTAAGTACGTCATGGTCGACCCCAACCGGGTGAACTTATGCGGCGAGGGAGTGCCTCCCAACGCCCGCGCAGCTCCGCCCGGCGCGGACCGGTGGCCCGGGCAGGGGTCTGCGGCGAGCTCGACGTCGCGGGGGTTGCGATCGTGCATGACGCTGCTTATGTTAGTTGTGTGAAGCAAGCAATTCGGATCTCGTCCCAGGACGGGGAACCGGAACCGATGGCCGCAACAGCGCTACCGGCCACGGCGAGCCGAGGACAACGACGGCGGGCTCGGGCATCAGCGGATACCGTCGGTCCGCACTACAAGTGGATCGTGTTGTCGAACACCACGCTCGGCGTGGTGATAGCCACTATCAACGCCTCGATCCTGTTGATTGCCTTGCCGGACATCTTCAGGGGTGTGCGGATCGACCCGCTGGCGCCGGAGAACACCGGCTTGTTGCTGTGGTTGATCATGGGTTACCTGGTGGTCACCGCGGTGCTGGTGGTCAGTTTCGGCCGGCTGGGTGACATGTTCGGGCGAGTCCGGATGTACAACGCGGGTTTCGCGGTGTTCACGGTGTTCTCCGTGCTGCTGTCGGCGACGTGGATGCAGGGCACCAAGGCCGTGCTGTGGATGATCATCATGCGGGTGCTGCAGGGCGTTGGCGGCGCGATGTTGATGGCGAACTCCAACGCGATCATCACCGACGCGTTCCCGGTCAAGCAGCGCGGACTGGCGCTGGGGCTCAATCAGGTCGCCGGTATCGCCGGCTCGTTCGTCGGGTTGGTCCTGGGTGGGTTGCTCGCACCTGTGGAGTGGCGTCTGGTGTTTCTGGTGTCGGTGCCCTTCGGGGTGTTCGGCACGTTCTGGGCCTACTGGAAGCTGCACGACACCGGGATCCGGCAGCCCGGGCGGCTGGACTGGTGGGGCAACCTGACCTTCGCCGTTGGCCTTATCGCGGTGATGGTGGGCGTCACCTATGGCATTCAGCCCTCCAGTGGCCACGCGATGGGATGGACCAACCCGTGGGTGCTGGCCGCGCTGATCGGTGGCGTGGTCGTTCTGGTGATTTTCTGCGTGGTGGAGACCCGAGTCGCCGACCCGATGTTCGAGCTTCGACTGTTCCGCATTCGGGCGTTCACCGCGGGGAACCTGGCCAGCCTGATGTCAGGATTGGGCCGTGGCGGGCTGATGTTCATCCTGATCATTTGGCTGCAGGGCATCTGGCTACCCCAGCACGGCTACAGTTTCGAGTCCACGCCGTTGTGGGCGGGCATCTACATGCTGCCGCTCACCGTCGGGTTCCTGATCGCCGGGCCGGCATCGGGGTGGTTGTCCGACCGCTTCGGGGCGCGCGCGTTCGCCACCGGCGGGATGCTCGTGGCCGCGGCCAGCTTCGGGTGGCTGGCCGCCATACCGGTGGACTTCACCTATGGGGAGTTTGCTTTGGTCTTGTTGCTCAACGGGGTCGGCATGGGGCTATTCGCCGCACCCAACAGAGCGGCGATCATGAACAGTCTGCCGCGCAACCAGCGCGGAGTCGGCGCGGGGATGAGCACCACGTTCCAGAACTCGGCGATGGTGCTGTCGATCGGGGTGTTCTTCAGCCTGATGATCCTGGGCTTGGCCCAGACGCTGCCGCAGACCCTGACCAGCGGACTTCTTGCCCAAGGTGTGCCGGCCGCTGACACGACCCGGCTGGCCGCCCTGCCCCCGGTGGTGGTGCTGTTCACCTCGCTGCTGGGCTACAACCCGATCCAGACCTTGCTCGGCCCGACCGTGCTCGGGCATCTTCCGGCCGGCAACGCCGTCTACCTCACCGGTCGTGGTTTTTTCCCCGCACTGATCTCGGGACCGTTTTCGCACGGGTTGACCGTCGCCTTCGTTTTCGCGATCGCTGCCTGCTTGATCGCCGCCGTTGCCTCCTGGCTGCGCGGAGGCAGATACGTGCACGGTGCTTAGCCGGGAGCCCGCTCGATGCTGCTGTCGCTGTGCTGGTTGAGCTGGTCCAGGATCATGGCGATGACGGCGGTGTAGGGGTGGTCGAGCCCGTGGAGGCAGGCGGGGTCGCGTTCGCCTGCGATGATGCGCTGCAAGATGCTGGCGAACGGTGCCCAGTCCGGGTGGGCGGCGAGCTCGTCGAGGAGGGGTTGGAGGGTGCCGGTAGCGTCGGAGTCGCCGCGGGCGGCGGCGACGGTGGTCGTGACCAGGTCGGCGAGTTGCTGTGTGGTGAGGGTGTGCCAGGCGTCGGTGTTGATCTGGGCGGCGCCGCTGAGAGCGTCCAGGGTGCGGTGGACGATGGCGGTGTCGACCGGGTCGAGCCCGGTGGCCAGAGCAGGGTTGCGAGCGCCGGCGCGGATGCGGCGAAGTACCGAGACCAACTCCCGCCAGTCACCGTGGTTGCCCAAAGCGGTCAGCGTCTGGTCGACAGTGTCGGCGGCGGCCGGGTCACCATGGTCGGCGGCGACCAGACCGGAGATCACCGGTTCCCACCTTTCCAGATGCTGTTTCAGGTCGAGGGCATACCCCATCGTGCTTCCCGCCTTGTAGATCCCAGACACTCGAATACCTACAGTGCACGTATCCCCGAGGAGATGTCCAGGGTGCCTGGTTTCACGGTCCGTTGACTCGACTCGAGTAGACCGCCGCACCCTGAGAACCGCCTGGGGCTGGGCTGTGAGACCGATAAAACACCGAATCGTGCAGGTGTGGGTCAGACGATCCGGCGTGCCCCGACGAAGCCGCTGAGATACAGGGACCGGACATGGACTGGCCGGCCGGGTTGGGACGCTTCCGCGATCTTGCCATTCCCGACGTAAATGACGACATGACCCACGGGACGGTAGAAGAAGAGCAGGTCACCCGGCTGCAGTTGGTTGAGGCCGACCGGGTGACCGGCCGTGGCCTGGGCTGCGGCGGTGCGGGGCAGCGCGATACCGACCTGCTTGTAGACCCATTGCACAAGGCCGCTGCAGTCGAAGCCACCCGGTGCGCTGCCGCCGTATACGTACGGCGTGCCCTGCTGCGCCAGTGCCGCGCTGACAGCGCGGGACGCTACGGCGAGTTTGACCGTGAAAGCCGCCGGCACCACTGCTGGTGCCGCGGTAGGAGTGGGTGTCCGGACAGGCGCAGGTCTCATAGTGGGTGGTGGTGTTGGGGCGATAGTCCGGACCGTCGTATCGGTGGCCTCCACGAGGGAAGCGATGGCCGGTGGAGTGGCCGCGGGCATCATCGGCGCGCCACCGTCGGGGAGCTTGAGATGCTGGCCGGCGACGATGACGTTCGGATCGGCGATCGTGTCGCGGTTGGTGTCGTAGATCTGCTGCCACCCACCAGGCACGGCGTGCGCAGTGGCGATCTGCGCCAAGGTGTCGCCGCTGGCCACGACGTAGTCCGAGGTCGGGCCAGTCGGCGCTGGTGAGGCAGGCGGGGCGGCCGGCGCAACCGGCGCCGCATGTTCTGGTGGCGACGGGGCGGCATGTTTTGGTGGCGACGGGGCGGCGTGTCTTGGGGTGGCGGGGGCACTGTCGCTGGCGTGACGTCCGCAGACTGGCCAGGCTCCGATGCCCTGGGTCGCCAGAACGCGCCGCGCCACGGCGATCTGCTGCTCCCGGGTGGCGTTGGCGGGGTTACCGACACCACCGTTGGCGTGCCAGGTGCCGAGCGTGTACTGGAGCCCGCCGTAGAAGCCGTTGCCGGTGTTGGTAGCCCAGTTCCCGCCGGATTCACACGCCGCAACCGCATCCCAGTTGACGTCCGGCGCGGCGGACGCGGTGCCGGCGAGGAGGCCGCCGGCGGCCAGTGTGGCGCTCGTGACGGTGACTGCGCCGCGTCGGCGGCGCGGGACGAAGCGACGGTGCTTGCCGGGCATCGGGGGCCTACCGTTCCCAGCCACGTCCGAAGACGAGCCGGTGTGCTAGAGGGTCGTGCTGGTTTCGCCAGGTATCACCTCATGCATCAGGCCCGGAGGCTCCACGAAAGGCTGTGATCAGCGCCCAACGGCAGATGGGTATCGGCCAGTGGTGTTTCCGGGGCAGTCCAGCAGCGTGTCCCGCGGCGGATCGCAGTGATCATCCGCTGAGCTCGTGACTCATCGGATGTGCGGCCCTCCCCACTTCTCCACGAACCGCTGCCGGTCCACTTCGGCGTACTCAGCACGCTCACCGGTCAGCGGTCGTCTGGAGCCGTGCTTGATCGTCAGGCCACGCACCAGGCCCGTGCCGCCGGCTTTGCGGTGCTGCCACTCGAAGTCGTCGTCGGCGTACTGCCAGCGAAACTGCTCGTCGAAGCGGAGCCCGAGCTCACCGGCCACGAGCATGCACGCCCCGGGGATGCGGTGCTCGATGGCCCACGGGTCCAGGTCGTAGCGGGTCTCCACCGCGCTGGTGGCCACGCCGTACCAGTCAGCGCCGACCATCGCGAGGTTGTAGCCGCGGAGCACTCCACGCAGCCGCGCCAGTGTCGACCACTCGATCCGGACGTCAGACTCCATGCACAGCACCTCGTAAGGCCCCGGTTCGTGGTGCTGCTCGATCCAGTTCAGGCCGGTATTCCACCAGCGGGAGATGTTTACTCCTGGCTCGGGGGACAGCAACACCGTGGCCCCCGGGAGGTCACTCAGGTCGATCGGGTCGGGGAGGGTCGTGACCACCACTGTCCGGTCCACCGGGTGGTTCAGGTGCACTAGGCACGCCATGAGGTCGCTCAGGCGGGGTTGATGGCAGGGGATGAGCAGCCAGGTGTTCACGGGGTGCAGGTTACGGGTGGCCGGGAGCCCAGGGTTCGGTGCCCGGCAGCGCGACGCAGCGTGCACAACCGGTCATCACACGGACAGGAACGCTTCGACAGCCACCGCATACTTGTTCGGCCACCACTTGATAGATCGTCACTTGATAGATCATCACTTGATAGATCGTCGTCTTACTCGTTCTGCTCCTGCTGTAACTAAGAGGCGCTCGCCGGCAGTGCGAACGGGTCGGAAGGTACCCGTGCTTGAGCTGATCAAGCGGCATGGCCCAGGACGGGGCGCACGCCGCCCTGCCGTTGCAGACCGGACCGGCTGCCTCAGGAGCGCCCTCCCTCGATCGGGTGCATCTGCACGTGCATCCAGAGCACCCCGTCTCAGCCGGATGCACGTGTCTTTGCACGTGCATCCGGCTGAGACGGGGTCCGAGCGACCGGTCTCGTCCGGCCGCTGTCGTCCATTCGGGTGAGGCGGGGATTGTGACCGATGGCAGGAAATCTATTACTCTCCGCTGCCATGACGACACCCACAATAACCACACCAACCACAGTGGACTCATTTTTGTACCTGACCGATCTTCAACGCTGCCGTAGCGTGCTGGGTCACATCAACAGCTTGGCTGAGGATGGGGAATGGCACTGCCACCTGCCTTACGGTCATGACGGCGTCTGCCTGGCTCCCGACGGCACAACATGGTGAGCCCCGGCCTCGTCCCCGGCACAGAGCACACTGTGACCTACCGGGTACACCCCCGCGACCTGGTCAACACTCTGTTTCCCGGGGCATCCGAGTTCGCCAGGAAACCCGCCGTACTCGCCACCGGAATCTTGGTAGCACTATGCGAATGGCCCGCGATGGATGCACTGCGTCAGGTCATCGGTGACGATGAGGACAGTTTGGGTACCGGGGTTTGTCTCTCCCACCAGGCTCCTGTGAGCGTCGGGACGAAACTGACCCTCACCGCACGGTGCATCAGCGTCACCGGTCGAGCCAGCCGATGGGACGTCTGCGCCCGCGACGGGACACGGACCGTAGCGTGCGGGTGGGCAGAGTTCGCGGTAGTGCGTACCGCGGCATTCCTCGAGCGGCACATGCTCAAGTCGGCAGCTAGCCCGACCTTCCCTGGCGTGAAGCACCACCCACATCGCGAATACGCCCCGCAAGGCCGGGACCTGGTGGTCGTCTGAGGTACTCGGGGCCCGATGGTAAGCGGACGAGACTTACATGTGATAGGAGCAGGTCATGACCCATTTGATCACCGAAGACAGGGTTTCCGAGGGCAACGTTTTCGAACAGCTGGTGACCGGTCCTCCCAATCCGGCCGATCGTATCGCTGATCCCGGCCCGCTCGGGTTGGGCGCGTTCGCGATGACCACGTTCGTGCTCAGCTGTGTCAACGCGGGGCTGGTACCCAAGACCGTAGAGCCGGTGGTGCTGCCGGTGGCGCTGTTCTACGGTGGGCTGGTTCAGTTGCTCGCCGGAATGTGGGAGTTCCGCAAGGTCAATACTTTCGGGGCGCTGGCGTTTTCCTCCTATGGGGCGTTCTGGCTGTCCTTCGCCGGCTACGTCACGTTCATCGCGCCCAAGCTGTCCACAGCGGACGCGGGAGCGGCGACGGGGTTGTTCCTGCTGGCCTGGACGATCTTCACCGCATATATGACGGTCGCGTCGATCCGCGTGTCCGGGGCGGTTGCTGCAGTGTTCGTCCTGCTGTTGGTGACCTTCATTCTGCTGACCATCGGCGTCTACTCCGGTGCGGCTGGGATCAGCCGGCTCGGTGGCTACTTTGGCATTCTCACCGCGGTGTTGGCCTGGTACGCCTCCTGTGCCGGGGTGACCAACGCCACCTTCGCTAAGACCGTACTGCCCGTGTTCCCCCGCGCAGTCAGGTAGAGACCGCGGACTGAGGATGTCCAGGGTGGCGGCTAGACGTGTGCCTTCGGTGCACGGCGAAGTCATAGTGAACGAAGCGAGGCCGGCCATTTTGCCAGAAATTAGCGACGCCGAGACGAAACCCTCTACGAACCGAATAAGCGGCAGTCAGGCCGCACAGTTCTGGCCAAACGCTTGCTCATCGGTATGCCAGTGCGTTCGGGTGTTTGATCGGCATGGAGAGCGAAATTTTTGGGGAGGGCGGGCTGGCCGTCGGGCTGGCTGAAGGCTCCCGGGATGATCTCAACGGTTTGTCTGGTTGGGGTGTAGTCCAGCCAGATGTCAACGGTGTAGGCCTCCTCCAACTTGTTTCACTCTCAGGCGGTGTCCATACTTCCATATGATCCATCTGAGGCTGACCCCCAGCTCACAGAGATCAACTTGACAGTACCCATAGATGCGCCGATGTTCGGGGCGGTATCACACTCGTGTCGTTGCGACCTGCTGTGCTTGGCGGGCCAGCTCGGCGAAGTCTGGTCCCGACCTGGTCTTCAGGTCCCGGGCCAGGGGGGCTAACCGGGTGCGGGCGACACCGGAGCGCAGCGGGGGCACCGCCTCGATCGCCTGCGCGGCCAGGCGGGCAGCATCCGGCTCACCGGCGATCGAATGCACCCGAGCCAAGGTGATACCCGCCAGCACACCCTCACGCCCGTGGTTGCCCTCGGCGAAGGTCCGTACGGAGACCGCGGCCATCGACTCGGCGGTGTCGAGTGAGCCCAGGTGCAGGTGAACGTAGGATGTCCCGAGATCCATGGACGCACGATGGTGAAGGGAGGGCGGCTCGTAACCATCCCGGCTGCGAGCCAGCGCCGCCCTGACCCGGCGGGCCGCCACCTCAGACCCCGGATCCGCCAGCTGCGCCTGAGCCAGTGCCGACACCACCACCAGCCGGGAACGCAACGGCGCGACACGCGGATCATCATGCGATGCACCAACCAGGTGCACCTCGGCCAGCTGTGTCAGCTTCAGGGCATTGTTGGGCTGGCCCCGAGCCAATCAGCATCGCCGCTGCGTAGGACAGTGCGTACGAGGCTCGATAGTTGTCCCCGGCCTGGGTCGCCAGCTCCACTGCCCGGGCGAAGTGCTGATGCGCCGCCACCGGCGCGTAACTGTCGTGGCAACACCACGCGGCGATGACGTGCAGATCCGCGAGTGCTGACAGCAGTGCCTTGCGAGCTTCGTCTGATGCCTTCGCGGTCAGGCACCGATCCGCCCAGTCAGCCAGCGAACAGGCCGGCCCGGCTTGGCCACCCACCGTCCGGGCAGCCTTGGCGACCGTGGTGGTCAGGTCACGGATCGCCTCGACGTCGGTGTGCCCGATCCGCGCGGGGACCGCCAGCGGCCGGCCCGATGGCAGGGCCGCTGGGCTCAGCACCTTGCCCAGCCCGGGAACGGCGGTACCCAGCACTGCCACGCCGGCCATCGCGAGCAGGTGGTCGAACTGGCGTCTGAGCACCTCCGCCTCGTCCTCCTCGCTCAGCTCCGCAACCGGGCTGTCCCCAGGATAGGCACCGAAGGACAACCCCATCGCCGCACGAGAGGCACCGAGGCCGGTGCAGATGCGTTCGAGCACGTCATAGGCCTGCACCTGACGACCCTTGATGATCTCTGAGACCTCGCTTTGGCTCTGCCCGACCAGCGCAGCGATCGTGCGCTGAGCGACACCAGCCTCATTGAGCAAGCGGTACACCTGGCTGATGTCACGCGCAGCCAGCGCAGCTCGCATGGCGGGGGCAGTGAACACAGCGGGATCCAGCATGAGGGCAGATGCTAGCTCCAGCATACCGACAAGCAAGATCCACCCTGGTCGACCCGGTGATGATGGCCGACCCAAATCATAGGATCGAAAACCACCGAGTCGATAGATCTCGATTCGTGACTTGTCATCCAGTCCTGGGCCGAGAACTCCCACCAACCGACCCGGCAGCGGGAACGCACGATGAAACGATTCCACTCGGCCGGTGGCGCGCAGCGGTTCCCGTCCGCGTTCAGCGGGATATCACCCCCACTTCCGACCCCGACGCCACCGACCCACCGCAGTCCAGTACCGACACGGTGACGGTGGCGGTCTTGGTGGTGGCCGGGGTGTCAGACGAGGGTGTCACTGGGTGCGTGGGGTGGCCCCTGATCCGGGGTGGTTGTGTCAGCTAGCGGTGGGAAGGCCGACGACGTCGTTCCAGGTGACGAAGCGGGAGGTCTGCCCTGGCACGGCTGGTCACATCGTGGTAAGGCCACGGGTGCAGTCCCGCCCGAGGATCCCGGCGGCAAGCACGGAAAACCCGACGACCAGAACGACGAAGACGACTAGGGCGACATCGTCGCCTTGATGCTGGAGGCCGGGTACGTCGAGCCAGGGATGCGGGTGTTGGAGATCGGCACCGGTACCGGCTACACCGCCGCGTTGCTCGCAGAACGCCTCGGCGCCCGCAATGTGACCAGTATCGAGGTTGATCCGGATCTGGCGGCGCGGGCCCGGGCCGCGCTGGAGCGCGCCGGCTATCGCGAGGTGACGGTGATCACCGGCGACGGCGCCCGGGGCTGCTCGGCGAGGGCGCCGTTTGACCGGGTGCTGTCCACCGTCGCTGCGCCTCGGGTTCCCTACGCGTGGGTCGCGCAGACTCGGCCCGGCGCACTCGTGGTCACTCCCTGGAGCAGCGCCTATGAGGCCACCGGGCTGCTGTCGCTGACTATCGGCCCCGACGGCACCGCCACCGGCGGGCTGGTCAACACCACCATCTCCTTCATGCCGCTGCGCGACCAGGATCACCCGCCCTGCGGTCGCCGACGTCGTACGTGACACCGACACTCCCGAGCGTGGCCACACCGACCTGCACGCCTCCCACGTGTGCAACGACGACGATGCATCTTTTGCGATCGCCATGGAGGTACCCGGCTGCCACTGGGAATACGAGCCCGCCAGCGATGAGGACGACCGCTGGCGCGTGTGGTTCCTTGACCCGGGCACCCGCTCGTGGGCGCGCTTTGACTACCAGCCGCACATCCGCCGCTGGCCGGTCCACCAGTTCGGGCCGCGCCGGCTCTGGGATGAGGTCACCACCGCCTACCACCGGTGGGAGCACGCCGGCCGGCCCCCGGTCAGCCGGTGGCGCTTCACCGTCACGCCGGCAGAGCAGCGGGTAGAGCTGACCGACACCACGGCGCCGTCAAGGTAAGCCTGGACCCACCGTCTGATCTTGTGTGATCATTTCGGGTCACGTTTCGGTGTTGTGGGTCTTGGTGTCTGGTTGTGGACGTGTGGATATTGCTGGTCTGTCCAGCTTTTCCACTGTGGTGTCCGGTCGGGCTGGAAGCACTGCTACCTTCCACTGGAAAGGCCCCTGTACGGTACGAAAGAGGGACCGAATCGAGCTCACATTCAGTCGATCGCAGCTGGTAGGCGCTCCCCCCATTTCGTCAAAGCTATCGGTGGCAAGGAGGCGTGATCTCTGGCGGCAAGATGGTGGCCCGCTTCTCGCAGGAGGCGACAAGTGCGCCCTAAAATTACAATGAGGGATTTTTGCAGCAGGACAGTTAGACTTGCGTCGATCATCGTGTCTCACACATGTCATCCCGTAGCCGGCCCCGACCGCAAGGTTGGTGGGCTGCCCACAAGAGCCACTTCTTCATGTCCGTTTGGACCACCGCGAGGCCACCCGCGACCTGCCCGTTGAGGCTACGTTGAGTGCACGATAAGCGTGCTGTTGCACGATAGGGCACGATGTCGTACCCGCTACGGGGGTGACGTGTGGAACGTGTTGCGATCTGTGTCTGTGCCCGCGATCCGGTCTCGCAGGCTGGGGTGGCTAGCCAGCTGCGTCCGCGGCCGGAGGTCACCTTGCTCGACGCCGGGGACCAGCGGGCCGCGGTGGCGGTGGTCGTTGCCGACAGTGTCGACGAGGAGACCATCCAGGTGTTGCGCAGCCTGCAACGCGGCTCGTGCAGGTCGATCCTCGTCGTCACGCACATCGACGACACCGGCCTGGCAGCAGCGGTCGAGGCAGGCGTCGTCGGGCTGGTGCGGCGCGCCGAGGCGACCCCGGAGCGGTTGGCCTCGGCCGTGTGCGCCGCGGCTCGTGGCGAGGGCAGCGTGCCAGGCGATCTGCTCGGCCGGCTGCTGGCCCAGGTGGGAAGGCTGCAACGCCAGCTGCTGAACCCGCGCGGCCTGACCCTCAACGGGATGTCCGCGCGCGAGATCGAGATCCTGCGCTTGGTCGCCGAGGGACTCGACACCGCCGAGATCGCCGGCAAGCTGGCCTACTCCGAGCGGACGGTGAAAAACGTCCTGCATGACGTCACGACTCGCTTGCAGCTACGCAACCGCTCGCATGCCGTTGCGTACGCTCTCAAGCAGGGGCTGATCTAGCGATGGTGCAGCCACTTGCCTCTACGGGCAGTTGGGCTGGTCCCCGGGGATGCCCGACAGTGCCTGCCTCGCCCAGCCGATTACGGCAGGCTTGAGCCGTGTTCAACGAGGTCGACGAGGCGTTGCGCGTTTTGGTCCGGGCCGAGGTGGTGAGCGCCTCCGACATCGACGTGGTCTTCGATGCGCCGACGAAGGAGTGGTCGTCGCGACGCAACGCGCCTACCGTCAACCTCTACCTCTACGACATTCGGGAGGACCTTCGCAGACGGGAGCGCGGCCTGATCAACAGCTATGACGACCGTGGGGTGATCGTCAGCAGGCGTCAGCCGCCGCGGCACTTCAAGGTGAGCTACCTGATCACCGCGTGGACCCAGCGACCCGAGGACGAGCACCGGCTGCTGTCGTCGCTGCTCTACTGCTTCCTGCGTAATGAGACTCTGCCCACCGAGCTACTCAGTGGCCGGCTGGCCGAGAGCGGGCTGCCGGTGACGCTGTCGGTGGCCCTGCCGCCGCCCGAGGACCGCGCGTTCGCCGACGTCTGGTCGGCGCTGGGCGGGGAGCTGAAGCCATCGCTGGACCTGGTGGTCACCGCGCCGGTCGATGGCGGGCGCCCGTTCCCGGCCGGTCCTCCGGTGCAGGAGCCGCTCACGATCGACTTCGGGGATCGCGCGGGGGAACCGCGTGACCCACTGCGGCACAAGATCGATCGGTCGACGGCGGAAAGCGGCGAACCGGCACCGGGTGGCTCGGCCGCTCCCGGGGACTCGGGACGCTCCAGCGGTCTGAAACGTACCGTGCGTGCCAAACGCTCCCCACCTGGTCGCGCGCCGGCGCAGCGCAAACCTGGCGCCGGTGATGACTAGCCAGGCCGCCTCGACGTCGAGCCTTGAGCACCTGCTTGCCCGCCTCTCGCTCGTCGAATCCCGGGTCCGGCGGGCGGTGGCGTTGCGCCGTACCGGAGACCCCGATCCCGACGATGCCTTCCGCGGGCTCTACCTCTCCGAGGCAGCGGTGGACCGGCTGCTCGCCGCCGGCTCGTCGACTCTGGAGCCGGACCAGACCGAGGTTCACCGTCTCGCGGGGATCGAACAAGTAGCCGACGAAGCCGAGCAGGCGGGTCGAGACCTGCGGCTGCGGCGCCTGCAGCGCAGCTTCGACCTCGAACCGCTGGACGTCGAGGTGCTGTTGATCGCCCTGATCCCCGACATCGACCCCCGCTTTGAGCAGCTCTATGGATACCTCAACGACGACGTGACCCGGCGACGTGCCTCGGTCGGGCTCGCGTTGGGCCTGTGCGGGGTACCGGAAGCGTCTGCGGCTGCTCGATCGCGGTTCGGGGCAGACTCCTCGCTGGTCGCCGGCGGCCTGATGGTGGTGGACGACCAGGATCGGCCGCTGCTTTCCCGAGCGCTCCGGGTGCCCGACCGGGTGGCCGCCCACCTGCTCGGAGACGATCAGCCCGACCCAGCTCTGGCGGATGTACTCGCCCCGCTGCCCCCCGCCGTGCCCGTGGACGGTGACGGGACGCTCGTGCGGGGCCTCGCCGGCGAGGTCCACCTGCTGTACATGCGCGAGCGGCCTGGTGCCGGTGCCGCGGCCTTGGCCTGCGCGGCCGCCGAGTCCCTCGGTCGCCGGCCGCTCATGGTCGATCTGCGCTGGCTTGCCGGCCGGGCGGATGCGGCTGCCCTCGTCGCTGTCGCCGTGCGTGAGGCGCGGCTGACCGGTGCCGTTCTCATCGGCGCTCCGGTGGACCCGCTTGTCGAGCACCGGGACGTCATCCGCAGGCTGTCCGGTTCGGCGGCGATGGTCGTGCTCGCCGGCACGGTCTACTGGGATCCACTGTGGTCGGCCACACCGCCGCTGCTGATCGAGGTGTCCACCCAGACGGCCGAGCAGCGCTCGGTGCTCTGGCTGGAGTGTCTCGACGGGCAGCTCGCGCCGGAGCTTGATCCGGGTGCCGCCACGGCCCAGTTCGTGCTTTCGCCCGAGCAGGTCGCGAAGGCGGCGCGCTCTGCCCGGCTGCAGGCGCAGGTGCGGGGGAGCCCGGTGACCGAGACGGACCTCGGCCACGGAGCGCGGGCACAGAACACCATCGGCCTGGCCCGGCTGGCTCGCCGGATCGAGCCGACGGTCGGCTGGGCCGACCTGGTGCTTCCGGAGCCGACGCTCACCCAGCTGCGGGAGATCGCGGTGCGGGCGCGCCACCGGTCGCGGGTGCTCGACGAGTGGAGCATGCGCCCGGGTGGCGGTCGAGGTCGCGGCGTGACCGCGCTGTTCGCCGGCGACTCGGGCACCGGCAAGACCATGTCCGCCGAGGTGATAGCGGCTGATCTCGGCCTCGATCTCTATGCGGTCGATCTCTCCGGTGTGATCGACAAGTACGTCGGGGAGACCGAGAAGAACCTCGAGCGCATCTTCACCGAGGCGGCCGGGGTGAACGCCGTGTTGCTGTTCGACGAGGCGGACGCCATCTTCGGCAAGCGCTCGGAGGTGCGCGACGCGCATGATCGGTATGCCAACATCGAGAGCGCCTACCTGCTGCAGCGGATGGAATCCTTCGACGGTCTGGCGATCCTGGCGACCAACCTGCGGGCCAACCTCGATGAGGCGCTCACCCGCCGGCTCGACCTGATCGTCGACTTCCCGATGCCGGACGCGACGTTGCGCCACGGACTGTGGGATCGGTGCCTGGGGCGCCGCATTCCCCGCGCGGACGACCTGGATCTGGACTTCTGCGCCCGTGCCTTCGAGCTGTCCGGGGGCAACATCCGCTCCGCGGTCGTCTCGGCGGCCTACCTCGCAGCCAAGGAGGACCGATCGGTGCGCACGACCGACCTGGTGACCGGCGTCTACCAGGAATATCGGAAGCTGGGTCGGCTCACGCTGGAGACGGAATTCGGCAAGTATTTCGCACAGTTACGGTAACCACCGCCAACCCATGTCACTATACGTGCCCGATCGAGCACCGGCTATCTGCCTGGTTGGGCACCACAGTACGGATCACCTGGGATGTCGTGGCGTTGGCCGTGTATTGGGTTGACAGTGAGCACGAGATCCGGGTATCTAATCCTTTGGACTCAGTAGCCTTCGGAAGGCGCCGCCGTGGGGGATTACCGTGACACCCTGTTCACCGTGGGTGACCAGGGCATCGGCTCTATCCTGTTCAGCGTCCATAGCCTGCGGACCCCTGACGACCCCCCGGAGGAGCCTTGGCCTTATTCGGTGACCTACACGGAAGTGAAGCCTCATCATGGGTATCGGTAGGTTCCTCCACTTGCTTGCGACCCGAGTCTTCGTGGTCGCTGCATTCGTAGGAGTGATTTTCTCCATCAGCGGGGTGACCAACGCCACAACGCCGCGAGATGCCTTCCAGGCCACCGACGTCATCGCCCCGGCAACCACGACTACCACGCTGACCACGTCCCCGGCTTCTCCCGTCGCCCAGGGCACCATGGTGACGTTGACCGCGACGGTGGCCCCGCCCGCGGCGCCCGGCACCGTCCAGTTCAAGGACGGGACGGCCAATCTCGGTGATCCGGTGAAGGTCAACAACGGCACCGCGTCGGGGACCATATCGAAGCTGGCCGTCGGGTCGCGTCAACTGACCGCGGTGTTCACCCCCACCGATCCGGCAGCGTTCAGCAAGTCGACGTCCCCGGTGGTGGTTTTCATGGTCACCGCCCCCCCGTCCACCGGGCCGATGACCACCAACACCGTCCTGACCACGTCCTCAGCCTCCCCGGTCACTCAGGGCAGCCCCGTGACGCTGATCGCGACGGTGACCCCGCCGGCCGCAGCCGGCACCGTCCAGTTCAAGGACGGGGCGACCAACCTCGGTGATCCGGTGACGGTCAGCAACGGCACCGCGTCGGAAACCACGTTGATCTCGACCGTCGGATCACGCACGCTGACCGCAGAGTTCACCCCTGCCAACCCGGCGATGTTCAGTTCATCGACGTCAGCGCCGCTCATGCTGACGGTGATGGAGTCACCGCAGCCCGCCACCCCGCAGGCACAGCAATCCGGTCAGTCGCTTGACGGACCGAGCGTTCTCGACGGCCGGGGTCTGACCGTCCTCGACCTCGGGGGACAGAATGGCGGCGGACTCGGGGTGACGGTTCTGGACGGCGGGAATGTGAGCAACGGCCCCGGGCTGACTCTCCTTGATCTCGGGGGGCAGAATGACCGACGCGGCCCGACAGTTCTGGACGGCCGCGGCCTGACCGTTCTTCGGGGCGGAAGCGGAGGGCTCCTTAGCAACCTTCTTCACGCCTTGCTCTGAAAGACAGTGACGTAGACCCGATGGCTGCCCGGGTGTCTCGGCGCCACTGGTGACTGACGATGGAGGCGAGGCCGATCATGCGGAGTAGCAGGTCCTTCCACCGGCCCACGGCGCGCACTTTTTTGGTGGCTGTCGCGGCGGGGGCGGTATTGTTGCCCCTTGCTGGAATGTCCAGCGCCGCGCCACCAGCCGCTGGCCTCCAGCAGCCTCGCGCCACAGCGGCGCAGGTCCCCAGCGCCGCGCTGACCCCGTCCCCATCGTCGCCGGAGCTGTCATTGACGGTAACGGGGTCGGAGGCCGGGGCGTCGCTGCAGACCACTTCCCAGGCGCAGCAGACTGGACAGTCACTTGACGGGCTGGCTCCGCCGAGGCTGCCGGACGGACCGCTAGGCATTCCGGGCGTCATGCTCGACGCCTACCACCGTGCCGAGCAGGCGATGGCAGCGACCCAGCCGAGCTGCCACCTGTCCTGGACCACGTTGGCCGGAATCGGGGAGATCGAGTCCGGCCACGCAAGTGGTGGACGGGTGGACGCCGCCGGCAACACCCTCGGGCCGATCCTGGGCCCGCAGCTGAACGGATCGCTGGACACGGCTGCCATTGCGGACACCGACCGGGGGACCCTGGATGCAGACCCAGGCTGGGATCGTGCGGTGGGGCCGATGCAGTTCATCCCGGCCAGCTGGCAGATCTATGGCGCCGGGAACCCGAACAATATTTACGACGCCACCCTCGCGGCCGGTCGCTACCTGTGCGCCGGGGGCACTGACCTCTCCGACCCGGCCCAGCAGGCGGTGGCCGTCTACCGGTACAACCACTCGGCAACCTACGTGAGCAACGTGCTGCGGTGGGCACAGGGGTACCTGACGGGTGTCGTCCCCACGCCGTCCGAGCAGGGACCCGTGCCGCAGGCGACGGATGGCAACGGGGCACCGTCTGTCCTTGCTGCCGGTGTCCCGCAGGTCCGGGCCGTCGCGCAGCGCACCCCGCAGGTCGTCGCGCAGCTCGATTCGCCGGCCGTCGCGCAGCTCGATCCGGCGCCGGTAGCGCAGCTCGATGCCCCACCGGCGGCACCGTCGGCAACGGCGCCGAGTCCGTCATCGCTGGACTCGCCCACCAGCTAGCGTGCCCCCATGCGCGTTGTGCGCTCCGGCGATGGATCCGCAGGTCGACTCGGTTGGCGGTGGCGTATCAGGAACACCGGAAGCGGTGGCCGGTGCAGTGGAGAAAAAGGAGTTTCAGCAGGTATCTCACGCTACAATGACTACTGACAGGTAGTCATCGCAATGGCCTTCGTGGGGTGGGCAGCTTTGGAGGGAGGCCGCCATGGGGGAGTGCCCGAAATGCGGTCTGACAATCTCTAGTCCCGTCGACTTCTGCCCCAATCCGGAATGCCGTACCTACCTGGGCTGGGCCAGCGCCGCAGCTTCATCGCCACCGGCTGAGCAGCGACCGGCAGCCGACGCGCCACCGACCGTTACCGTGCCTCTCCAACGGTCCGGTCCGCCGGCGCAGCAGCCGGAACGCACGGCAACTCCTTCTCCGGTGACGGCACCCGCGGCTTCTGCGGCCCA
This sequence comes from uncultured Actinomycetota bacterium, assembly GCA_963823755.1. Classification (GTDB taxonomy): domain Bacteria; phylum Actinomycetota; class Actinomycetes; order Mycobacteriales; family Pseudonocardiaceae. The sequence goes on along the minus strand of CAWGMP010000017.1, from coordinate 82,545 downwards.
GCCCGCGGCGCCTGCTCCCCAGGTGGTGAAGCCTGCGGCGCCTGAGCCTCCGGTGGTTGAACCGCCTCCGGTGGTGAAGCCCGCGGCAACTGCCCCGCCGGCCGCTAAACCGTCGGCAACTCCCCCCAGGGCTGTGAGGCCCTCGTCGGCTTACCCTCCGGCGGTCAAGCCCCCGTCGATGTACCCCCCGTACCCCTCGGCGGCTGAGCCCCCGGTGTTTGAGCCCTCGACGACTGGGCCCCGGGCGTCTGGGCCCCCGGTGGCCGGTCCAGCGCAGAAGCGCGGTGTCAGCGTGACGATGGCACCGGACGACCTCACCGTCGACCCTGGCAGCACGGTCACCACCACGGTGACGATCCGTAACCTCGGCACCCGGGTGGAGGAGTTTGAGCTCATCACGCAGGGTCCGGGCGCGGACTTCGCCTCGATCACGCCGGACACGCTGTCGATCTATCCCGACCTCGAGCAGCGCGCCGTGGTGCGGTTCGCGCCGGTAAGGGGGCCGCAGAGCGTGGCCGGTGTCACCACCTTCGAGATCGTGGCCCGTTCAGTGGTGCACTCCGACGTCAGTGACGTCGCGCGCGGGCGGCTCACCGTCACGCCCTTCCAGAGTCTCAGTGCCGCCCTGACGCCCGATGTCAGCCGCGGTCGCAAGCCGGCTCGTCACCTCGTGAGCGTGACCAACGGCGGCAATACGCCAGTCGATACCCAGCTCGCCTTCAAAGACCAGGACAGCACGCTCACCTTTGAACCTCAGGAGGGCGCGGCGAGCCTCCAGCCCGGGGACAAGGTGGAGCTGCCGGTTCTGGTCAATGGTCCACGCCGCTGGTTCGGTCGTACCGAGCGCCTGCCGTTCTCCGCGTTGGTTACCCCCACTAGCCCACACCCACCGATCACTCTCAACGGCACCCGGCAGCAGACCCCGGTCTTTCCCTGGTGGGTCCCCACCGCGGCGGTCGCGGCCATCGTCCTGGCGATGGGCCTGTATGCCTTGCTGCCCGCGTCGAAGGTTCCGGTGATCACCTCGGAATTCGACAAGGCGACCGCCGAGCAGATGCTGAAGGAGGCGAAGTACCAACCCTCCGTGCAGACGCAGCCGGACGAGAACGTCCCGCCGGGACATGCGATCGGCACGGATCCCAAGGGAGGCGCCGTGCTCGATCACGGCCAGCCTGTCAAGTTGCTGATTTCGCAAGGGAAGTGCCCCGGATGTCCGGTTCTGGTCGAGGTGCCGAACGTGGTGGGAAAGCCGGTGGACGAGGCCAAAACCCTGCTGGAGGGCATGAAGTTCACGGTTCGGACTGATAAGCAGGCCAGTGACGAGCGGGACGTCGACCAAGTCATCGCCTCAAACCCCGCAGCGACGACCCAGCGCCCCGTGGGCTCCGACGTGACGCTGACCGTGTCCACGGGCCCGAAGGAGGAGAACAAACCTTCCGCACCAATCGCCCCGGTGGTGCCGTTGCCTCCGGCGCAGGCTCAGGGCGGTCAGCAGAGCCAGGGCGGTCAGCAGAACCAGCCGGGGGATCAGTCGAAGCCAGGTGACCAGCCCAAGCCGGGTGATCAGCCGAAGCCAGGTGATCAACCAAAGCAGATCGAGATTCCCTCTCTGAAGAACCAACCGGTCGACAAGGCCACCAAAACGTTGAAAGACCTAGGCGTGAAAGTCAAGTCGGTGATGACCGAGCACAGCAATGCGGTCGATGACGGCAAGGTGCTCTTGACCGAACCGGACGCGGGTTCCAAAGTCCAGCCAGGGTGGGAAGTGACCCTCACTGTCGCGAAGAACACCGCTCCCGTCGACTTGATCGACATTGCTGACAAGGCTACTTGGAAGAACGGGTCTGGAAAGCCGCTTACCTTCCCCGGCGCGCCCGGGGGCAGCGACGGCTTCGTCCGAACACGCCCCTTCAATCAGGAAGATGGCACCACTACGACGGTGCTAGAGACCAACCCGCTGGACACCAAGTCCACGTCGCTGGACACCAATTCGCGGGAGATCCGCACCATCACTGGTGTGTACGATCTGGTGGAGCCAGTCATAGCCGGCGACCACGTGCGCGCGCTGGTCCGCCTGGAAGGCACGACACCAAATACACCCGACACGACACCAGGTACACCTGGCACGGGGAAGACTGGCGAGGTGGTTTTCAGGGTCGAGGCCGGCGGCAAGAAATTCGACAAGAAGGTTACCTTTAGCGAGGACAATAAGGCCGCGAAACTCGACGCGGACCTCTCCTCAGTCAAAGGCGCCAAGTCGATCAAGATCACTGTGTTGGCCGACCCGACGAAGTCGGTGAAGAACGTGGTGCCGGTATGGCAGGACCTTCAGCTCAAGCCACAGATCGAGAAGTAGTCGCAAGTGATGGCCGGATGTGCCCGATCGGGCAAGCATGGCTGCCCGGGAGGCGGTGCCAGGGGGTCTGGTCACGAGCTTGCGGTGCTGGGATGGTACTGGGGGACCCGGATGAGGAGACGCGATGCGCACTCACAATCATGATGTTGATGGTGGCCGGGAGCTGCGGCCCAAGGCGGCTCGGCTCGACGTTGAGGATCCTGGTCTGATTTATCGGGCGGCTGCGGCTGGCCGGACCGATGTGCTAGGCCCGGCCGGGCTGCTCGGCTTGCAGCGCGCTGTCGGTAACGCCGGTGTTGGCGCGCTGGTGTCCGAGGAGGAGCGCTCGCCGGTGCTCGACGTCGTCGGTTCGGGCGGCGGGTCGCCCCTCGACACGGATACCCGGGCGGACATGGAGTCGCGGCTGGGTCATGACTTCGGTGATGTGCGGGTGCACACCGATTCCCGGGCGCACGACTCCGCGAGGGCTGTCAATGCCCACGCCTACACGGTCGGGTCGAACGTGGTGTTCCAGCGTGACAAGTACGACCCGTCGTCAACCGAGGGTAAGACGATGCTTGCCCACGAGCTGACCCACGTCGTGCAGCAGCGCAGCGGGCCAGTGGACGGCACCCCGACTGGGGGTGGTGTGCAGGTCAGCGACCCGTCGGACCGTTTCGAGCAGGAGGCCGCGGCGAACGCGGACCGTGCGATGTCGGCGCCCGCCCCGGCTACGGTATCTCCGGCGGGGCCGGCGGTGCAGCGCCAGGCGGACGAGGAGGAGCAGCCCGAGGAGGCGGCGGTGCAGGGTGCCTTCGTTCAGCGCCAGGAGGGTGAGGAAGAGGAGGAGGCACCACCGGCCTGAGGTTGTGTGAGGTGCATTCCTGGCCTACGGAGGTGAGATGAAGCACGTCGCTGACCCTGCTGCCGAGCGGGTCGTCGAGCGGCGTGTTGTGCACCGCCCGCCGCCGACCGAGCCGGCTGCACCCGTGCCGGCGCAGCGTGAGGTGGGAGAATCAACGACGAAGCCGGTGCGACCGCTGTCGGTGCGCACCGCTGTGCTGTTGCAGCGCCAGGCGGGGAACCGGGCGACGGCGCGGCTGCTGGCCCAGCGGCAGAAGGCTCCGGCGCCTGCCCCCGGCAACCACCGTGCTACCCCGACGGATCACTCAGCGACCGCTGGTCCGGTCCCGGCTGCGGTGGACGGTCTCGCGGTGCAGCGACTGGTCGCCGGGCGTGGTGGTCCCGGCCAGGATCCCAAGTTCGCCGCGCTGAAGCAGGACGTGAAGTCCAAGCAGCAGACGGTGGGCAAACACCCACCGCCTCAGGCCGAGGCGACGGCCGCGCAGGGGGCCGCGAAGCCGCCCCAGGACGACAAGGAAGCCCAGGGTAAAGCGGCGAACGCGGAGAAGATGAACGCCGCGAAGCCCGGTGATTTCAATAAGGAAGCGTTCATCAAGGCGGTCTACGACGCGATAGCGAAGCAGGCCCCGAAGAACCTCGATGAGGCGGACAAGTTCGGTGACTCGGGGAAGGCCGACGCGGTCAAGGGTGAGGTGCAGGGCAAGGTCGGTGCGGGTAAGGAAACGTCGGCGAAGGCCATCGAGACCACCACCAAGGCACCACCGGACACTGCCGCTGCTAAGGAAAAGCCGGTCACTCCACTCCAGCCGGATCAACCCCCACCGACGCCGGGCGCGCCCAATCCCGACCAGGCGGTGCCCGATAAGGCGCCCCCGGCCGCGACGGACTTCTCCGACGGCCCCAATCAGGTCGACAAGCAGATGGCCGATGCGCAGGTCACCGAGGAGCAGCTGGCGAAGTCCAACGAGCCGGAGTTCACCGGAGCGCTGAAGGACAAGAAGGAAGGGGAGGCGCACGCCGCGACCGCGCCCGGTCAGGTGCGCGCGGCGGAGGCGACGACCCTGTCCGGGGCGAAGGCTCACGCGGCGCAGGCCGGGGCAGCGGCGATGACGACCATGACCGCGGACCGCACCAAGGCGGGCCAGCAGGTCGGTGCGGGCAAGGAAGGCGCGAAGGGCGACGACGAGAGCAAGCGCGCGCAGGTCACCGCCACGTTGCAGAAGGTGTTCGACGCGACGAAGAAAGACGTCGAGGACATTCTCAACGGTCTGGACAAGAAGGTCGACGAGAAGTTCAGCGCGGGCGAGAAGGCCGCCCGGGACGCGTTCACTGCCGACTACACGCGCAAGATCGACGCCTACAAAGACAAGCGGTACTCAGGCATCACCGGCAAGCTCAGGTGGGTCAAGGATCAGTTCGCCGGCCTGCCGGATGAGGTCAACGTCTTCTACGATCAGGCCCGCCAGGGCTACGTCAACCAGATGAGGAACGTGATCTCGTCGGTGGCCGATGTGATCGGCGGCGAGCTGACCCGCGCGAAGCAGCGGATCGCCACCGGTCGGGACCAACTGCAGGCTGAGGTGAAGAAGCTGCCCGCGGACCTGCAGGCCATCGGCAAGCAGGCAGCGGGGGAGTTCTCGAGCAAGTTCGACGAGCTGACCCAGTCGGTGAACGACAAGGGCACCCAACTGGTCGACACCCTGGCCTCGAAGTACACCGAGGCGCTCAAAGCCGTCGACGATCAGATCGCGGGGGAGAAGGAGAAGAACAAGGGTCTGATCGCCAAGGCTGTGGACGCCGTGAAGGGCGCCATCGACACGATCCTCAAGCTCAAAGACCTGCTGCTGGGGGTTCTCGCCAAGGCCGCCCAGGCGGTCATGGCGATCATCAAGGACCCGATCGGGTTCCTGGGTAATCTCGTCTCGTCGGTGGGCGCCGGGCTGAAGGCGTTCATGGCCAACATCGCCACCCACCTGCAGAAGGGCTTGGTCTCCTGGCTACTGGGTGCTGCAGCCAAGGCCGGTCTGCAGCTGCCGGCTAAGTTCGATCTCAAGGGCATCCTGCTGCTCATCGGGTCCCTGCTCGGGTTGACCTGGGCCGCGATCCGCGGCCGGGTCGTGCAGCGCGGCGTGCCCGAGCAGGCCATGAGCGCCGTCGAGTCCTCCGTGCCGATGGTGCAGAAAATCCAGAACGAAGGCATCGGCGGGATCTGGGAGGAGATCAAGGAAAAGGTCGGCGACCTCAAAGAGAACCTGCTCGGCAAGATCACCGAATACCTCATCCCCACTGTGATCATCGCCGGGATCACCTGGATCGTCTCACTGCTCACCCCCGCGTCGGCGTTCATCAAGGCCTGCAAGGCGATCATCGACATCGTCATGTTCATCGTCGACCGCGGCGCCCAGATCATCGCTTTTGTCAATGCAGTTCTCGACGCCGTCATCGCCATCGCCGGCGGCGGCGCCGGCGGAGTCCCCGGTCTCATCGAAACCGCCCTAGCTACCGCCATTCCCGTGCTGATCGGCTTTCTCGCCGCCCTGCTCGGTATCGGCGGCCTCGCCGACAAGGTCAAGAAATTCTTCCAGGCGTTGTCGAAACCTGTCATGAAAGCTGTCGACTGGGTCGTCGACAAGATCGCAACCTTCGGCAAGAAGATCTGGGCCAAGCTCCGCGGCAAGTCTGGGAAAGGCGGTGTTGGAGAGCTTTCTGCAGACAAGCGAGCGCATCTTAAACAAGCTCTCGCAGCTGCGCGGACAGCAACAAGCCGTTATCGCGGCAGCTTCGTTACCGCTACGAATTTGGAGCGTATCCTCGCGCCTGTTCGGGCCCGATTCGGACTTACCGTCTTGCGTCCGCAGGCCCAGGATCGTGGCTGGGGAGCGCACGCGGAATTGAATCCTGTGGGTGATGTTCCCATTGGAGCCCGAGTTCTGGATCCAGTCGAGTTGGCCGCGTTACACGACGCGCATACAATCGCACAGGGGTCAGTCAAACAACTGCGCACCGCTTACAAGAACCGGCCGGTCACTCCGGCTTCGTTTAAGGGAACTGTATGGCAGGAAATCCTGGTGGTGCAGAAGCGCTGCACCACGACTGGCCGGGATCTCAAGAAGCTCATCTCCACTGGTTCTTCCAAGGTGGATCCGATCGCGCTAGGAAAGCAGTTCTCTGAAGTAGCGGCCGACGGGGCCAAGTTGCTCGCAGATATCAGCACCACAGTGGCGGCGGAGCAAGCTGCGCAGACGGCGATTCTGGCGGCGATCAACACGGTTGTGCAGGATGCGGAGACGGTTCTTGTAGCACCTGATTTCAAAGCCTCCGTCGAGGCGCGGCCTGCTAAGTACAAAGGCCTCGAGAAGCGGATCAAAGACGGTCTTGGCAACGTCCGTAAGCTCCTTACTAAACATCGCCGTTCCCGAGGAGAGCGTGCCGCCCTAGATGCGGCTCAGGTCGAGGCAAGGAGTCTCGCGGGGCCTTTACGTGGTGCAAGCGCCGTGGGTACGAACGAGGTGACGTCGGCTCAGGGTCGAGCGCAGGACAGGTACCGGCAGATCAGCGAACTCTGCAAGAACACTACCATAGCCGGCCGACCAGGAGCCAGCGTCGGTGATGGGTCATCCGAGGCGGCCTTGAAGCAGGAGGCGAGGACCGGGGTCCCGGTCGGCTCGCCGCAAGGGCACCATATTAAAGTGAGAGATGCGGTCCGTGTTCTCGGTGAAGCCGTGCAAGAACTGCAAGAAATTAAGAGGTTTATTCAGAAGATCCCAAGCGCTCCTGGTGCTGCAGTGTTGATCGCTCAGATTGATATGTATGTCGCCGACGCTCGTGAGCGACGAATCAAGCTCAGGGCGGGCCTGCTAGTATGGGACAGTCGAGTAGTCAGGTATCCAACTTCTTGGCTGTCGAATGGTCAATCGAAATCGATGCCAGGATGGCCATGAGTGATAGGGTGATCGTCGTGTCCGAGGAGATGGCTGCGCAGATCTCGACAGCTCTGTCCTCTGCTGATCCAGGCCGTGTAAAAGCGGCTTTACGGCGTCTCGGGGAGGCTGCAACAGATGGTACAGAAATTTCGGTTCGCGCGCCGGAGCTGGCCGACCTGGAAAAGCTTGAATCTGTTCCCGAAGACTTGTTGTTGCTCTTTCTCAACGCCCTGTGGAAGTACCCCTTCTTTGATCCGGAGATCAGCCTCGACGAGATCGATGTCAGATCGTTGGACGCCGTACTCACCTACGGTGGGCACTATAGCGCCTTCCTGTTCTCGCTCCATCTCCAAACAAGTCCGCTACCCGACTTGGCGGTCAGATTAGTTATCGACACCCTCGCCAGGCGTGCGCTGTCAGAGGGGTCATCCGCTTGTCGCATCGCTCAGTATCTCGTGGACTTTCTCTTGGACAGCATGACGACCAGGGAATCCGTCGTGTACGCACTTGCGGGCGCGCGCCGGGAAAACCTTCTAGAGCACTTGGTCGACTATTTCCGACCAGCATTCAGTGAGTCCGAGTTGGCTCGGATTGAGGGTGCTTGAGGGCTCCCCTTGAGAGGCAAGTTTCCCCTATGGGATAACCGTCCTTCCCGAGGTAGCATGCCACCACCGCGGAAGGCTGCGGCTGCCCATGGCGGGCCGGATGCCGCGGACGTTCCAGGCTTGGGGCCTGATCGGTGAGTTAAGGCACAGGCCGGGACACCACCCCGGACAGACTATCCCGCATTGCTCCTGCCAGGCTCTGTCGCGCCGGTTACGCTCTTCGTGAGCACAAGCACGGATCGCGATCCTCTCGGCGCTGGTGTTCATCGATCAGGCCGCGTCGAAGCAGCCCTGACCTAGCCGGTTGGCTCACGGTTCGTGGTGACCTTGGTCTGGGCGCTGGCTGGTGCTCTTGGTAGCCGGATTGTCCTGCATCACTCGCGTGAGCTCCCTGTCTAGTTCGGCAACCAGACGTCGTGCCTTCGTCATGTTGACCCGCTGGACCGGCACCGGCGCAACGACCGGGGCGTCTTTCCCCGCGGCGGCGGAGCAAACCCCGCGGATCCAGTCCGACACATTCATTCCGGCTTGCTCGGCGCCGCCCGGATCGCGCCGGCCTCGTGCGGGGGGCAGGCGGAACGATATCGATACCGATAGCGGGTGCGCGATGTCGACCTCGACATCCTCGAGGTCAGCCTCGGCCCCGAGTGGGTCGTCGCGGTGCGCGTACTGGTAGTCGGCGAGTTCGGCGTCGGTCATCGTCTCGAAGTCGCGCTGCGTGCTCATCGGTCCTCCCATGCGCTGATGGTCGGGCGGAGCGTCTGGCGGGGTCGTAACGGAAGTTGACACGGACCGGTCGACCCCCGTCAGTGCGACCGAACGCGCTGTAACCTGCGGAGCGACGATTTCGGTTGCGGCTGATCCGCGGTTTGTTGGTGAACACCTGGATGATCTCGTCAGCGGAGACGCCGTGGCACGTCGCGTGTTCGGTGTTCCCCTTCAGATCTACCTGCTCGATCCACACTGACCACCCTCCTGGCTCATGTAATACACATTTTAGCGCATCCGAATTACGTCAGTACCCCTACCGAAGACGGTGGGGTCCCGGGCCTTCATCCAGCGTGCCAAGCGCCAGAAGGTGGTCAACTCTCAGGGCGAGCATCACGGGTGAGCCGTCCAGCGCGCTGCGGGTGGGAACCGAGTGGAGCATCCAGAAACAAGCGGGCATCGAACGGAGTGCCAGGTGAGTGGCTACGTCATCATCATCATCATCGGGCGGACGACGGCGGTTATGGTGCGTGGGCACCGGATCTGCCTGAGTGATGATGTTTTGCCCTACCGAAGGCGTTGGTGGTGTCGAGTTCGCGGCAGATCGTTTCCTGCTCGATGGGGCAGCACACGCGCCCGCCGATCATCGGGGTACCAGGAGTTCTCACGTGAGTGGCTCACCGCCACCGCAGCATCGGGACTGAGGCACCAGCGGCCTGGGCAGGCGCGGTTTTGGGACTACAGAGCAGTGTCGGTCACCAGTGCCACAGCGGCAGGGCCAGCATCGGGACCCGAGCTGACCGGACCGTAGCCGGGAACCGTCGATGACATCTGGCGGGCGATCAGGGCTCACCCCGTGATCGGCCCAGCCGTCCTCGAGCTGCCGACACCGATGTGCTGTCCGCCGAGATCGGGTCCCTTCACCGACGACGTCGACCCCGACTGCGAATGACGCAGCTGGTCGCTTGTGCGCGCTGCGCGACAACGCCGTCGATTCCGCGCGAACGGGGTAGCTGGTTCGGATACTGGACAAACAAGTGAACAAGACAGACAATTCGGGCGTTTGGCAGCGTCGAAAGGAGGCGCCACCGTCGTGGAGTGCCCGAAGTGCGGTCTGGCGCACCCCGGCGTTGTCGACTTCTGCCCCAACCCGCAGTGCCGGACCTACCTGGGTTGGGCCAGCGCCTCGGCCCCACCGCGACCTGCCGGCCAGGAACCGCTGGCCGGTATCCCCCAGGGTCCCCCGGTGCCGGTCAGCTCATCAGCCAGCCCGTTGACAACGCAGCCGGGCCCGACGGCTGTGCCCCCGGTCGGCCCGGGGCAAAGACGTGGTGTTCGCGTGACAGTCGAGCCCACCGAGCTGACCGTCGACCCTGGCCGCACGGTCACCACCACGGTGACCGTGCGCAACCTCGGTACTCGGGTGGAGGAGTTCCAGCTGACGCCCGGCGGCCCGGCCGCCGGCTTCGCCTCCCTCACACCGACCACGCTGTCGATCTATCCCAGCGACGAGCAGCGCGCCGTGGTGCGGTTCGCCCCCGTCCGGGGACCGCAGAGTTCAGCTGGCGTCGCGCCGTTCGAGATCATGGCCAGTTCGACGATCCACGCCGACGTCATCGACGTCGGTCGCGGGCAGGTCACCGTCACACCCTTCGAGGAGCTTCGCGCTGCCCTGCGGCCTGAGGTCAGTCGTGGCCGCAGGCCAAGCCGGCATCAGGTGAGCCTCACCAACGACGGCAACACCCCGGTCAACGCCCAGCTCGCCTTCCACGACCAGGCCGGCGAACTCACCTTCGAACCCCCGGGTGGGGCGGCGACCCTGCAGCCAGGGACCGGCCTGAGCTTTCCAGTCAAGATCAACGGTCCGCACCGCTGGTTCGGACGCACCACGCGCCTGCCGTTCTCCGCTGTGGTCACCCCGGCTGGCCCGCAATCGCCGATCACGCTCCACGGCACCCGGCAGCAGACCGCGGTGTTCCCCTGGTGGATCCCCACCGCCGCGGTCGCCATCGTCGCGGTCGCCATCGCGCTGTTCGCGGTGTGGCCCAAGCCGAGCACGCCCACGGTGCCCCAGGTTTCCGACCGCACCCAGAGCGTGGCCGAGACAGAATTGCGGGACGCCGGCTACGTCATCGACGGCGCAACGCCGATCTCCGATCCGAAGGCAGCCGGCGTGGTGGTCAGGACCGATCCTGGTGCTGGATCGCCGCTGGAGAAGGGGAAAAGGGTCCAGGTGTTCGTCTCGACAGGACCATGCAATCCCGTCTGCAGGAGAACCGTTCCAGCTACCAAGGGGAGAACGGAGGCGGAGGCTCGAGCGCTCCTCGGCGACGCCGGTTTCACCGTGGGCCAGATCGTCCCAGGCGTGAGCAACGACCTTCCGACCGGCACCGTGAAGGAGACGAGTCCGGCAGAGCTGACCGAAGCCCCGACGAACGTACCAGTGGTGGTGATCGTCTCGTTGGGTCTTGCATCCTCACCAGGTTTTCCGTCGTCGTCGGGTCCGTCGTTGTCGTTGAATCCTCCGTCCTCGGGCCCGCCGAGTCCTCCCCCGCCGGGTCTGCCGGTTCCTCTGCCGTCGAAAAAACCGCTGCCACCCCCACCGACACCCCCGTCACCCACACCGACACCGCCTGACAGGACGTGTCCCCCGGCGTCGTCGGACGATCAGCCCCCTGCTGGTTTGGCGATTACCTCACCTGGTCCGGGAGCCTGGCTCGGGGAGGTGAACGAGAGCCATGGAACGGCTCGCCTCGCATCCGGCGGACACCTCTGGCTGCTCCTTTGCGCACCGGGAATACACTACTTCTATTTTGTGAGCGAGACACATCGCGAGACATCGGTATCCAATGGCGCCTGGCAAGAGCGGATCTATCTCAATCCCAACGAGCACGGCGACTTCTTCTTGTACGCCGTGGTGGTCGACGCCGAGGACAGCCAGAGGCTGGACAAGAGCAGTGCTGATGGAGGTGACTCACAATTCGTTACTGAGCTGCCTCAAAGTGCTCGTTACTCTCGCGTGGTCGTGCATTGCTGCAGCTGAGTCCCCGAGCTCGGCCCCGACTGGCCACCACCAGCGCGACGAAGCCCGCTATCTTCCATCCCGACGAGTGCCGCCGAAGCCTGTCCGTCGAGACGCTTGGCCTGGTAACGGCCTAGGATCCGGCGCAGCCGGCGCACGGGTCCGCCGTCACACCGGGCTGGACCGTGCAGCGCCGAGACGGCACGACCGGGTTTCGGTCGGCGAGGCAGTCGTGGGTGCGCAAGGCCGGGGAGTGCCGATCTGCAGCGTCACGCTTGGATACGGCGGTGATGGCACCGTGGGCCAAGGGGGCTCCATCGCCGCCGTGGTAGGAACGGCCGGGTTCCGGGCAGTGATGCTCTCAGGTGAGGCTGATCCGCTGTCGGTGTGGGGTGATGGTCCACTGCCAGTCCTCGATCCTGGGTTTACCGTGCTGGTCCCACCACTGGTATGCGGCTGCTGCCTCGTCCCACAGCCGCCGCGGCCCGGTCTGGCGGGTCAGGTAGCTCTCGCTGCGTGGGGTGGTGGGCACGACACTGGCCCAGGACCCGGTGATCGGGTCGAGTAGCCACGCCACCCCATGTCCCCGCTCATGGGTGCGTTTCTCCAGGTCGTAGCGGCACGATGGCACGCTGATCGCGATCGTCCAGCGTGAGGCCTCGTGCAGCAACGCGGTGAACGGGTCGACGTCGGTGCGGGCAGGCTCGAGGGTGGGGTCGTCCCACCGCAGTGCAGTCCGGGATGCGCCCGGTGTTCGCTGGGCGCGCAGCTCCATGAATCCGACCCGCATCCCCACAGCGCGTCCGCGGGCGGTGCGGTCGGAGCCGACCTGGAGACAGACCAGCGGGCCTGACGCCAGGTCGGTGCGCATCGGAGTCAGGATGAGCCCACCTGGGCGGGTCTGCTCGATCCAGGTGTAGGGCAGGCGCCCGAGCTGTACGGCCGCGGTGGCGATCACCCGGTCCACCGATCCGGTGGCGGCCAGCGCCGTCGCCCCGTCGGCCAGCGCCACCTCGACTCGATCCTGGTAGCCGGCGGCTGCGAGGTTCCGGCAGGCCGCGCTGACCAGTTGTCCGTCGACGTCGGCGGACAGTACGTGCCCGTCGGGGCCGACGAGCTCGGCCAGCAGCGCGGCGTTGTAGCCGGTGCCGGTACCGATCTCCAGGACCTGCTGTCCTGGCTCGACGTTCAGGGCGTCGAGCATGCCCGCCACCACGGAGGGCTGCGACGCTGAACACGACGGGCGCCAGCCCCGCTGTGGCCACGAGGTGGCGCCGTCGTCGAACTGGGTCACGATCGCGTAATCGGCGACGTACACGTCGTGCATCCAACGCTGTGGCTCGGTAGCGCGATCGATCGGCTGGTAGGGGCCGTCATCGGTCTCCTGGACCCAGATGCGGGATGGGAGGAAGTGCTCACGCGGCACGGCGCGCACGGCGGCCGCTACCGGGTCGGTGGTGTCCAGCCTGGCGGCCAGCACCTGCGGCCCAGCCGTGATGGTCACGACGCCCGCCTACTTGTAGTCATCGGGGTCGGGAACGGTAGAGGTCTGTTTGTCGTGCTCGACACTGTGCCTGCTGGTGTCCTTGCTGTCTTCTTTGCCGCTGTCGTCGCCTTTGCCGTCCCCCTCAGAAGCGTCATGTTTGCCCATACTCTGCCTCCCAGAGACACACCAGGTAGGGGTCGGACCGTACGAGCAACCAGCGCAGCCCGCATCTCCTCACCCTCGAACACCTGAGGATCATCAAGCGAGACCAGCGGCTTGTCCATCGCAGACGGCTCCGTGGGCTTGGTTGCCTTGCGCTGTGACCGAGTACTCGCCAAGCGCTCCCGCTGACGTTCTTGCTCAGGGGTCAGACCCGTCTCTCGCGGCCGCTTACCCGCGTGTCCATCGCGTACCACAGTCACCCGCCTCCCTCGGTGTGTGTCCGGGCGCACAGCAACGCTCCAATACGTCATGATCGATCCGGCCGTCGGGGTCGCGGCTTCAGCGCAGGACGGAGGACTCCAGATCCGTGTCACCATCCTGCACATCGGTGCTATCGGCGCGGTGTCAGAGTGACGGGCATACTCATTGCCGTGAGCACTGTGCCTACCGCACGCACCGGAGATGAGGGGCACCTTCGGTACGTTGATGTGCGCCCTTACACGGTGCCGGAGATCCTGGAGCAGCTGGCCGGGCCAGACCGCGGCGAGGTGCAACCTCCGACGGCGCTGACCGGAGCACCCCGACGAAGCTACCGGCTCGACGTCGCGCATGACGCCGAACTGCTCTACCGAACAGTCATCCGCGAGGTGAGCACTGTTGATGAGCTGGCCCGCTATCTCAACGTCGCGGTGCTGAAGCAGGTGTGGTCGCGGTTGGTGCTGCCGTCGCGGTGCCGCACGCTCTGGGAGCAACGGTTCCCTGAGTTGGTCCCACCAGTGGCGGTGTAGCCGCCCAGGGTGGATCCACGGCACGCGAACTCGCCTGAATTGGGCCGGCACTACGCAGGACTACGGGTTCGCCTTGGCCGGGGGTGAGACGCTGGCGACGCAATCGAGCTGCGGCGCTGCTGTCTAATGCTGGTAGACTTGATTTGTCCAGCATATCTAGACTACCTAGTGAAACGGACAACGATAATCAAAAAGATACGGCAGGGTGCCAAGCGCGCTGGAGTCGAGTTCGAGATGTACGAACTCACCCGCCACAGCGGCGTGCGCTGCGGGACTGTCTTGACCACCGTGCCACGCAACAACGAGATCCCCGAGGAGCTGGCAACGGAGATCTTCAAGCAGCTATCGCCCGCCTTGGGCATGAGGTGGTGGACGAAATGACTCGCTACACGGCGACCGCTCACCGTGCGGCTGGCTGGTGGATCGTGCAGTGCGATCAGCATCCGGGAGCCCTCTCCCAGGTCCGCCGGCTCGACCAGGCCGCCGACGTGCACCGGGAAGCCATCGCGTTCGTCGTCGGCGTACCCGCCGACGAGGTGGAGGTCGAGGTGCGTCCCGAGGTACCCGAGCAGGTGACAGCGCATCTGCGCCGTGCCGAGGAAGCTGCCGCGCAGGCGCAGCGGGCTACCGCGCAGGAGCGCGCCGAGCGCGCCGCTGCAGCTCGAGCGGCTCAGGATGCCGGCTTGACAGTCCGTGATATCGGGGCCGTGATGGGTGTGTCGTTTCAGCGGGCACAGCAAGTTCTCGCCTTTGCCCAGCGCGCCGAGAGCGAAGAAGCGGCCCCGGGCTGACGGCGGTCTGTGCGATGCGAGCAACCAGGGCGAGATCACTCCCACGTCACCGCGCGGCACCGCTGACGGTCGGGGAATCCGGCCACCAACAGTCGAACGGCAGGCCCCGGCTGCGAAGCAACGCCGAACTGGTTCGGCTCCTCAGCTTGCCCGGCGCCACGGCCGTGAGGTCTTTGTTGCACCTGCAGCGCAGCGTCGGCAACTCCGCCGCGAGCGGCCTGGTCCGCCTGGTCCTGTCCGGAAGGGGAGAGGCCGCGACCAGCGAGGTCGAGGGCGGGCTTGCCCTGCACGGCCAGACCACAGCGCGGTACAACGGCGGTAGCTGGCGCATCGAGCACGAGCGGGCGAGTCCCACGGACAGCTGCGAGTGCCCGCCGCCGACCCGGTGCCTGCACCTCACGGGCAACCTCGTCTCGACCTACGCGGTGACCGTGACGATCGGCATGCCGGGTGTCCCCTCCGGTCTCACACCCTGCCAGCAGCGGCGGGTACGGGAATTCCTGCGCGACGTGCTGCGCCCGCGCGAGGAGGACCACGCGCGCCGGTTCCGCATCTACAACGGCCGCACCGTCATTCCGCTCGATCTCACCGGATGCGGCTCAGCCGAGCTGCGTGCCCAAGTGACGGCGATCCACGACGCCGAGGCCGCCCAGCGCCAAGCCGACGCTGACGCGCGCTCCGCCGAGATCGACCCCTTCACCCGCGAAGTCGACCTCGACTGCGAATAGCCAGTTAGGCGAGGCAGCCAGTCCGGATACTGGACAGCCAGTTCGGCTGGACTGACAATTCGGGCATTCGGCAGCGTCACAAGGGAGGCGGCCGTAGTGGGGGATTGCCCGAAGTGCGGTCTGGCGAATCCTGGCGCCGTCGACTTCTGCCCCAATCCGCAATGCCGGACCTATCTGGGTTGGGCCGCTGCGTCGGCCCCACCACGACCCCCGGTACCGCCCAACACCGCGGCCGGCCCGCCGACAGTGCAGCTGCGCCCGGCCGGTCCGGCGCAGAAACGCGGCGTTCGCGTGACGATCGAACCCGCCGAGTTGACCGTCGCTCCCGGCAGCGAGGTCACCACCACGGTGACCGTGCGCAACCTCGGCACTCGGGTGGAGGAGTTCCGGTTGATGCCGCGCGGCCGGGCCGCCTGGAAGAGCGGGTCTGGAAAGCTCACCTTCCCGGGCGGCGACGGGGACATCACCGGCTTCGTCCTGATCCGGGACCGCGGCACGCTGGAGGACGGCACCACAGCGAGGGTGCTGGAGACCCACCCGCAGGAGGTCGCCAACGGCTTCATCACCGGCGTGTACCCGCTGGCAGAGCCAGTGGTGCCCGGCGACCACGTGCGCGCCCGGGTCGGCCTGCCGCAAGGCGCCGGCGGCGAGGTGACCTTCGTCGGCAAGGCCAACGGCAAGATCATCCAACAGGTGCCCGACGGTACCGAGGGCACGCTCAAGGTCGTCGACGTCGGGCTGGGGTGTCAGGCTCGGGCTGTGGCGACCTGGTGGGCCATCCGGGCGAGGTCTTTGGCGTCGGTGCCGGGTCGGGTTGCCAGTGCGGTGGCCAGTGGGATGAGCCGTTTGCGGACTCGGACCGAGCTGAGCTTGGTCACAGCGGTGATGGCGCTGTGGGCCAACGAGAGACCACCGGGCTCCCCAGCTCGGACATGGATGGTGGCCAGCACGACCCCGGAGTGGGTGCGCCCGATCTGGCTGATCCCCTCGCAGCGGCGCACCGACGCTGCGGCTAGCGACTCGGCGGTGTCCAGTCGTTCCCGGCGCAGTGCCAGGAGTGCGGCGGGGCGGTCGGGATCGCCGAAGCGGTCGGCGCGGCTGGGCAACCACAGCCCCCGTGACGTCGCTATCTCGATGTCGGCGGCGTCCAGTTTCCCGAGATCGGCCAGGGCGGTCGCGGCGGTCGCCCGCACACACGCCTCCTGAGCCACCCTTCCGCTGACCCCGATCACCACCGCGCGCTGTTCGTCGCGGGGGATGTCCCACGCCTTGACAAGGCTGAACTGGAGCAGCTTCAGCCCGGTGTTGGGATGACCATGCTCCACGGTGGCCATTCCCGCGTAGTGCAGGGCGGTGGACTGCAGGTAGGCGTCCCCGGCTTGGGTGGCCAACTCCAGCGCGGCCGTGAAATGGTGCACGGCGCGGTGGTAGCGCCCGGTGTCGAATCCTGCCCAGCCAGCCTCGATGTGTAGCTCGGCCACCGCGACCTGCAGGGCTCGCCGCACCAGCTCGGTGCCCGACACACTCAGCAGCTGTTCGGCCCACGCAGTGGCCGCGCTGAGCACCGCCGGCTCGGCCACGCCGGTGTTGCCTGCTTCGCCGAGGCGCCGGGTCAAATCCCGCACCTGCCCCACGTGGGCGTAGTGCAGCTGGGACGGCAGCGCAACCGGCGCCGGGCTGGGCAGCTCGAGCAGCTCGCCTAGGGCGGCACTGCCCACGGTGGAGATCGCACCCAGCGCCAGCAGGTGCCTGCGGAGCATTTCGGCGATCACCTCCGGTGGGGGGTCGGTGACCGTGGCTTCTCCACCGTAGGTGCGATGCTCGCTGTCCGCGACGCCGGCCAGGCGCATCCAGGCCCGGGGGATGTTCAGACCGTCGGTGATGCGTTCTAACACCGTCACGTCGCGCACCGTGCGGCCCTTGAGGATGTCGCACACCTCCGACTGGGACTGTCCGGTGCGCCGGGCGATCTCCCGCTGGGTGACCCCGCTTTGGTACAGCAGCCGGTAGACGAGGGTGACGTCGCGAGCGTCCAACGCGGCCCGCATCACCTCGCCCGCGAACACCTCAGGATCATCAAGGGTGACCAACGGCTTGCCCGCCGCGGGCGACCGGGGCGGTGCCGGCTCGGTGGGCTTGGTCGCCTTGCGCTGTGCTCGGGCGCTCGCCGAGCGCTCCTGCTGGCGTCGTTGCTCGGGGGTCAACCCCGCCCCTGGCGCCCGCTTACCCGCGTGTTCCTCGCTCACCGCAGCCACCCGCCTCCCTCATTATGTGCAGATGCACAGTAACCCTCCCGGCATGTCATGATCGATCAGGTCAGCAACCCGTCCGACCTGCCGATGTCGCCTGACTGCTCGAAAGTGTGCATCGTTTGCTTCTTGTCCCGGCGATGGCCATGCTCCACTGTCGAGGGCGTGGAATCCTGGACCCGCACCGAGGGGTTGGACGGCCGGCGAGATCGCCGGGAACCGAAACGGGAGCGGTCGGTTCAGGGCAGGGGACACCCGGAATACGACGCCATCCTCGCCCTCCAACGAGCCGCCGGTAATGCCGCCGTCGCAAGCCTTCTGGGCGGTGGGAAGGGGCAGACGGCCAGGCGCAGGCCGCCCCAGCCCGTGGTCGTGCAGCGCAACGGTGGGCACAAGCGTAAGGCGCCTGAACCGCAGACCTTCGCATCTGACCCGCAGGACTTCGAGCACACCACCGGTGTCGCGCCGGCTCAGGTGCGATGGACGGGAGCTCGGCCCCAGACCGTGAGGGGGTCTGTGGTCCCCAGTGCGGTGCCGAGTAGGGGAACCGACCGCCATCCCGCAGGCCTACCTGCAGCAGGACCAGGACGGGAAGGCCGACACCAGACGCCTTCTCGGCTTCGACGGCGGTCACGTCATCGGACTGCACCTCGGCGGGGTGAACGTGGGCGAGAACGTCGTCCCCATGTACCCGGGCTTCAACCGAGGTGTGTGGAAGAACATGGAAGACCAGACCAAGCAGGACGCGACGCGACGCGGCCACCCGTATCGAATCACCATCACGCTCAGCTATGGCGGCGGCGCACCCGAAGTGCCCACGAGCCTGACCGTCGTGCGTGAGTTCTCCAACCCCTCCACTGGGGCGTGGGAGCAGGCGCTCCCGCCCGCCACGTTCTCGCAGCCGGGCGATATTCCCCAGACGGCGCGGCTGTCAGGCGCAGACGAGCGGACGGTGAATCCCCGGCGCGAGGCTCCGATCGGCCTCGTGACCCAGGAACACTCAGCTGACCAGTTCGAGACCGGAGGTCTCAGCCTCAAGGACTACCTCAACTCGAACAAGTCGATGCCGCCCTCGAAAAAGGCGATGTACCCTGACGACCCAGGTAAGCGGCCCTACGGGCTGCTTGATGTCCTGACCCTCAACGGTACGGTTGCGTTGCCTGTCGCGATCAGCTCGTTCCGCGACTTCAGCGAGGTTCAACGGACCCTCATCTTGCAGACCAACATGGCGCGCAACGGCGGCCGGATAATGTCGGATGACCCCGCTGACCCGCACCGCTACCTCGACGAACGAGGTGCGGCGAACTTTCCCGAAGTTGACCACATCATTCCCAAGTCGCTGGGTGGGTCGAACGCATACTCCAACGCCAGGGTGGTGAGCTGGGAGTTGAACAACAAGCTGGCCCGGGTGAAGCCCCTGAGCGGCCTGGTGGCACTGAAGCGGCTGGCGCTACCCACGCTGCCGGGCCGGGCACCCGAGGTGGCCAAGGTGATCGTGGAGCAGTACCTCGCTCGACGCACCAGCGCTGAGTTCACCCTCGGTGACGTCCTTGGATGGGCGAACGAGAGATTCTCCCCGCAGTCACGCACGGTAGGAAAGTTCATCGGCACGGAGCTCACCACGATCACAGCGCAGGGTGGACTGGTCCTGACCGGGCAGAAGTACACGCTGCCCTGACAGCCCCGCCTTCGCCCCGCCGGCAGGTGGGATCCGAGACGGCGGCGGGGCTCACGCAACCGGATCGCCGGCGTGCTCTGAGAGATGGTGAGCTGCGGCGGAGTGCCGGCCGTTGCCTGTTCGTGCAATCTGGTTTGCCCTTAGGCACGTCCCTACGGCCGTTTCGCTGCCGATCGAGCCGGGAGAGGCTGGAGTCCGAGGCGGTTCAGGTCGGCGAGGAGGCTCCATGCCCAACTATCTCTCCCCAGGTGTGTACGTCGAGGAGGTCGAGGCCGGCTCTCGGCCGATCGAGGGGGTCGGCACCGCGGTTGCCGCCTTCGTCGGCTTCGCCGGGAACGGACCGTTCAACCAACCGACGCTGGTGTCGAACTGGCGCCAGTTCACCAGCACGTTCGGCGACTTCATCGAGGGTGCCTACCTCGCCCACGCCGTGTACGGCTATTTCTCCAACGGCGGCGGCGCGGCCTACATCGTGCGGGTCGGCCAGGACGGCGCCGGCGACGCGAAATCGAAACAGGACAAGCCGGCGATCTCCGGCCCCCGCCAGGCCGAGCTGGGCGGCTACCGGATCTCCGAGCTCGAAGCGAGCGACGCCAAGACGGACATCTCCATCGAGATCGAGCCGCCCAGCCACGCTGAGGGCGAGACGGCACCGCCCGGCGACATGTTCAAGCTCGTCGTCAAGCGCGGCCGGAAAGTCGAGGAGACGTTCGACCGGGTCAGTACGAACCGCGGTAAGGACAACGTCGTCACCACGGTCAAGCAGGGTTCCAAGTTGATCACTATCGAGGAGATCGGCGCCACCCCGGCACCAGCCAAGCCGCAGGTGGGCAGCGTCGTGCTCGCTCCGCCGCCGGCCGCACCGGCGGCGCCGGCCCGGATCGCATCCGATGACTACGTCGGGGACGTGGGGGAGCGGACCGGTTTCTCCGGCCTGGCCGCGATCGACGAGGTGACCATGGTCGCGGTGCCTGACCTGATGAGCGCCTACGAGCGTGGCGCGATCGGTCTCGATGGGGTGCAGACCGTGCAGAACGAGATCATCACCCATTGCGAGCTCATGGGTGATCGGGTCGCCATCCTTGACCCGCCACCTGGCCTGGGTCCCCAGCAGGTCAAGGAATGGTTGCGCGAGGAGGCGAACTACGACTCGAAATACGCCTCCTTGTACTACCCGTGGATCAGCGTGTTCGACCCGGTGACCAGCAAGAACCAGTTCATTCCGCCATCGGGGCACGTCGCTGGCATCTGGGCCCGCAACGACGACACCCGCGGCGTGCACAAGGCACCGGCGAATGAAGTCGTGCGTGGCGCGGTTGCGCTGCAGACCCAGTTGACCAAGGCCGAGCACGACCTGCTCAACCCGATCGGGCTCAACTGCATCCGGGCGTTCCCGGGCCGGGGTATCCGGGTCTGGGGCGCGCGCACCATCTCCTCCGACCCGGCGTGGCGCTACCTCAACGTGCGCCGGCTGTTCAACTACCTCGAGGAATCGATCCTGAACGGCACCCAATGGGTGGTCTTCGAACCGAACGACGACGCGCTGTGGGCCCGGATCAGGCGCACGATCAGCGCGTTCCTCGTCAACGAGTGGCGCAAGGGCGCCCTGTTCGGGTTGACCCCCGACGAGGCCTTCTACGTCAAGTGCGACCGTGAGACCAACCCCGCTGAAGGCATCGACGTCGGCCAGGTCGTCTGTGAGATCGGGGTCGCTCCGGTCAAGCCCGCCGAGTTCGTGATCTTCCGGTTGGCTCAGTTCTCCGGCGGCACCAGCTTGGTCAACGAATAAGTTGCTCCTCGACCAGAAACGGTAGGCGAAGATGGCGCTTCCGGAACTCGACAAGGCCGTCGGTCACTCCTTCGGCCTCGAGATTGATGGCGTGCAAATCAAGCAGATCCAGGAGATATCCGGGCTCAAAATGGAGCAGGATGTCATCGAGGCTCAAGCAGAACAGCAACGACGGCAAGTACATCGTCAAAAAGTTGCCCGGCCGGTTCAAAGCTGGCGAGATCACCATCACTCGTGGGCTGACCGACGACACCAGTCTCGAGAAATGGGCGAAAGATAGCCGCCTGGGCAAGATGGGCTCCGCTCGCAAGAATGGCGCGGTCATCGTCTATGACTACGAGGGCACGGCTCTCAAGCGCTACAAGCTCACCGCCTGCTGGATGAAGTCCCTGGAGATCGGCACCATGAAGGCAGGTGACACGAGCGTGCTCACCGAGAAGGCCGTGGTCACCTACGAGTCGCTGGAACCGGAGTGATGCGCCGGACGATCGCTGCGGTCGAGTCGGTCGACCGCAGCGAACCCGGCCACAGCGAACCGCACATTCGCTCAGTGGAGCCGCCGGCGTTGCGCACGGAGTTCTCGTTCATGCTCCCGCGCGGGTACGTCGACGGGTCGGGCACCCTGCATCGCAGCGGCGTCATGCGCCTTGCCACAGCACGAGACGAGCTGGTGCCGCTGCGCGACGACCGGGTGCGGGAGAATCCGGCCTACCTCTCGGTGGTGCTGCTCGCCCGAGTCATCACCCGCCTCGGCACGATCGAAGACATCCACGCCGGCATGGTCGAGGACTTCTTCGCCTCGGATCTGGCGTTCCTGCAGGACCTCTACAAACGGGTCAACGCGGAGGGACACACCCGCGCCGCGATCACCTGCCCGTCCTGCCGGCACGACTTCGACATCGATCTGGCCGGCGGCGCACTGCGGGCATCGTCACCGGGGTCATCGTCACCGGGGGAATCGTGACGTACGGGACCGAGCGTCTGCTCGAGGAGGTCTCGTACGTCGCCTATCACTTCCACTGGCCACTCGGCGAGATCCTCGACCTCGAGCACCCCGACCGGCGCCGCTTCGTCAAGGAGATCGGCCGGATCAATCAGCGGCTGGCGACGGGACGGTGAGCGGTGAAGCTGCGGGATCTGTTCCGGCGGCGCGCGGACGTGGTGGCGGAACCGCCGGTGCCCGCGCCGGTGCCGGCGCGGAGCCCTGACTGGCCAAGCATGCCGCCGGTACAGCGGGTCGTCGGCTCCCCCGACCTGATCACAGCTCCCGACCGGTTCACCGACAGCCTGCTGTCCTGGCGCAACCCGTCGCGCGGCGGCACTCTCGGTCACTACGTGACTCCGGACGCGCCTGCCGGAGTCAGTGACGGGTTCGCTGCGGCCTCCCCACCCGGCGAGCTGCCCGCTCCCGCGCAGCCGCGATGGTGGCCGCGGCCACCGGTCGTGCAGCGGCACGTCCCGACGCCGACGTTGACGCCCGAGACGGCGCCAGCCAGCTTCCATGACCATGAACCCGCTCCGGCACCGGCCGTCCCGGTGTATCCACTCCCGGGCCATAGCTTCGTGAGCGCAGCGGACGTTGAGCCGCCACCGAGGTTGGCCTTACCCGCCGTGCAGCGCCGCGCCGTCGAACCTGAGAACAGTCACGCGCCGGTCGCCGATCCCGATCTGCCGACCGGTGACTCCCCGCCCGAAGCCCCGCTGCCATCAGCCGTCGCAGCACAGACCGAGCCGCTGGAGGTCTCCGCTGGTTCCGCCGTGCCAGTCGGTTCCGCCGTGTCAGTGGCTGGTAGCCGGCCGGATCTGCCCGTTGCGCGCCGCCTGGGCCTGGGTGCGCCGCTGCAGCGCATACCCGACGCGGGTGGTGGGCCCCCAGCCGATAACCCCACCGCTAGCCCCGTTACGCCATCCGGTGTCGACACCTTCCTGCAGGCTGGCTCAGGTCCGCCGTGGTCGCCCTCGGTCGAGCCGACCACGGCGACTCCAGCAGGAGGTGGGCCATCCACGGTGCAGCGTCAGATCGAGGTCGGTGTCGAACCGATGGACCTGGCGCCCCTGGTGTCTGATTCCCCGCCCCTGGTGTCGGTGGCGCCATCCGCCGAACCCGCGATGGGATCGCGTTCCGCAGGATCGAGTCCGTCACCTGTGTCCCTCCAACGCGCGATCGGCATACCCCTCCCACCCGGCGCAGGTCCGGTGCACTCGCCCTCGGTTGAGCCGACTGCGACAGCGGCCGTGCCGACTGCGACCACACCCGTGCCGGCCGCGACAGCGTCAACCGGAGACGAGCCGCCCACGATGCAACGTCGGGTTGAGGCCGAGGTCGGTAGTGAACCGATGGATGTGGCGCCGTTGGTGTCCGACGCCTCACCTGTGGCGTCGGTGGTGATCCCCTCGGCTGTGATCCCCGCCGTCCAACCCGCGGCAGGATCCGGTTCCGCGGGACCGAGTTCGTTGCCGGTCTGGTCGCCCCCGGCCGAGCCGACTGCGGCGATCACCCTGCCGACCGCGACGGCCCCGACGGGAGCTGCGCCGTCCTCGATGCAACGTCAGATCGGGGACGACGCCGAGCCGCTGGATGTGGCGCCGTTGGTGTCCGACTCGCCACCGATGGCGTCGGTGGCGAGTTCCCCGTTGGCGGCACCCTTCGCCCAGCCCGCGGCGGGATTCGGTTCCGCGGGACCGAGTCCGTCACCTGAATCATCAACGCGATCGAGCGAGCCGGGCCTTGTCATGCAACGCGTGGTCGAGACCATCCTGGAGCCTGGGCCGGTTGAGACCACCTTGGCCTTGGAGCCTGGGCCGGGCCCGTCGGAGTCGTCCTCGGTAGAGTCGACCGCGCCGATGCCGTTGCCCGCGGCTCCGGCTCCGGCCGACGGTGGGCCCCCCACGGTGCAACGTCATGCTGAGGTCGACGCTGAACCGCTGGACGTGGCGCCGTTGGTGTCCGACTCGTCGCCGATAGCGTCGGTGGCCGTGTCGCCGATGCCTTCGGGCACTGTGATGAGTCCCTCGGCGGCGAGTCCTGTGATGGCGGCACCCTCAGCGGTGCCCCTCGCGGCGTCCGGTTCTGCGGAACCACGTCCGTCAGCGGGTTCACCGTCGTGGTCGACCGTGTCCGGTTTTGCGGTCCAGGGTGCGGTCGACACCTCTGTGGAACCTGAGGCGCCGCCGGTGGCCTTGCCCTCGGTCGAGGTGACCGCGGCGCCCCTACCGACTCCGGCCGGAGGCGTGCAGTCCACGGTGCAACGTCAGGCCGAAGTCGAGGCTGAGCCGCTGGATGTGGCGCCGTTGCTGTCGGACTCCCCGCCGATGGCGTCGGTGGTGAATCCCTCGGCGGTAACGCCTGTTACCGAACCTGGGGCGGGATCCGGTTCCGCGGGACCGAGCTCGTCAGCTGGGTCACCGTCGTGGTCGACCGTGCCAGGTCTTGCCGTCCAGCGCGTGGTCGAGGTCGCCCCGCAACCTGGCTCGAGCGCGGTGGGGTCACCCTCGGTCGAGGCGACCGCGGCGACGCACCTGCCGACCCCAGCGGCGGCTGGGCCATCCACGGTGCAACGTCATGCCGAGGTTAACGCTGAAACACAGGACGTGGCGCCGTTGCTGTCGGACTCCCCGCCGATGGCGTCGATGACCGCGTCTCCGGACACGTCCACGCCGACGATCGCGGCCCCGCCGCCGCTGCCGGACATGGACCGCACCGACGCCCACCACATCGTGACCGATGACAGTGTGGCTCCCGCCGTGGTGGGTCTGGTCGGCGACCGCGCTATCGAGCCCGTGGTCACCGACTATGCCGTGGTCGTCGATTCCGCAGGCGTACCCGGCGCATTGTCGGCGGCTGAGCAGACCCGACGGCCGGCTGTGCAACGCCGGGCTACCGTCGAAAGTCAGGTGACGGGAGCGCACGTCTTCGGACCGGGAGCGTTGACGGCGGTGCAGCGCAGCGCGAGCGCAGGCCCCAACTCCGCAGCGCGGTGGCCGCCCGACGCGCTGGCGGTGAGCCGATCATCGCAGGCCGTCGGCCAGCAGACGTCGCCGAACCAGTTCGTGCAGTTCGCCGCTGCGCCCGTGATTGAGAGCCCACCGCAGCTGAGCACTGAGGTGGTCGCGCAGCGAGCGGAGGGCGAGCCCGCAGTTGCAACCGACCCAGCGGCAGCAACCTCAACCGGCCCAGCGGCAGCGACCGACCCAGCGGCCGCGACCGACCCAGCGACCGCGACCGGCCCAGCCGGGGGAGCCGCACCCACGTCACCCACAGGCTCGACGTCCCCTACCGAAGTGGACACCCTGGTTCGCCGCCTGTACGACCCGATCGTTCGACGCATCAAAGCCGAGCTGCAGCTCGACCGGGAGCGCGCCGGGCGTTCCCTCGATCTCCGGCACTGAAGGAGCGCCCCATGGCCGACCAGGATCCCGCCGTCAGCGTGTGTTTTGTCGTGCAGATCGACTCGGAGAGTCTCGGCGCCTTCAACAGCTGCGAGGGGCTGGGCTGCGAAGTCGTCATCGAGCAGCGCGAGGAGGGCGGCAACAACGGCTTCGTGTGGCAGCTACCGACCAGGACCAAGTACCCGAACATCAAGCTGTCCCGGCCGTTGACCAAGGACACCGAGAAGGTCACCAAGTGGTTCGCGAAGGCCGTGCAGGGCAGTGGCAAGCGTTCCGTCGAGGGCAAGAAGACCGGCCTGATCCAGGCCAAGACCCTCGACGGCACGGTGATCGCCAGCTGGGGTCTGCTCGATGTGGTTCCGGTGCGCTGGACCGGGCCGTCACTGAACCCTGATTCGCCGAAGGTGGCTACCGAGACCATCGAGATCGCCCACCACGGTTTCGTCGCCTGAGCCACCTTCCAGCCACCCCAAGGAGTAGACCATGTCTCAACCGGTCGCGATGACGGCAACCAGTGCCGGCACGGCGTCGGGCGGCGGCGGCCGGCCGAAGTTGGAACACGCGTTCCTCGAGCTCCGCACCCCGCCGACGGCACCAGGGAGTCTGGAACCCGGGGGGCGGTGTGGCCGCATCGACTTCCAGTTCAACCCCAAGGAGCTCTCATTCAGCAAGAGCGCGACGTGGAGCCGCAACGCACAGAAGGGCAGCAAGAACAGCGGGGTGCCCGAGTTCAAGGGACCGGAGCCGTGCAAGCTCGCCCTGGAGATGTTCCTCGACTCCAGCGACACCCAGGACGATTCCGTGGTCAAGACCGTCGAGAAGCTGTTCTCCTGTTGCGTGCCGACCCCTGAAAGCCACGACCAGAAGAAACCCAACCCACCGTGGGTGATTTTCCACTGGGGTGGCCTGACCAGCTTCACCGGCTACATTCACTCGGTCACCGTCAAGTACACGCTGTTCACGCCGGGTGGCCTACCGATCCGGGGCATCGCGACCGTCAATCTCGAGGAGATCTCGAAGGAGCAGAAGGGCCAGAACCCCACGTCCGGCGCACTGTCCACGCACCGGGTGCACACGGTGCTGTCCGGGGACTCTCTGGCGTCCATCGCCTGGCGCGAGTACGGCGATCCGACCATGTGGCGGGCGATCGCCACGGCCAACCGCATCGACGACCCGATGCGGCTACGAGCCGGCTCGTCACTGCTCGTTCCGGCCGCCGAAGATCTTCACGGCTGACGGAGCGACCCGATGCCGGCCAAGGACTTCACCAACCAGCTGATCGTCACGGTCGGCGGCACCCCGCTGCCGGCTGACGTCGCAGGTCTGCTCGTGCAGGGCGTGGTGGACGACAGCCGCGTGCTTCCCGACCTGTTCGAGCTGCGGTTCCGGGACTCGGGCAACGCCGTGCTGGCCAAGGCGAGAATCGAGATCGGCAAGCCGGTCACGCTGTCGGTGGCGTCCAACGAGAGCAACACGCCGGTACCGATGCTGGCCGGTGAGGTCACCGCGCTGGAGAAGGAGTTCGACGGCACCGGCACGTTCACCGTCGTGCGTGGGCTGGACAAGTCCCACCGGCTGACCCGCGGCCGCCGGGTGGCGAGCTACCTGCAGATGACGGTGTCCGACGTGGTCCGCAAGGTGGCCCGGACCGCGGGGTTGGACGTCGGGCAGATCGACCAGACGACCGCCGTGCACAAGCAGATCTCGCAGGGCAACCTCACCGACTGGGCGTTTCTGAAGCAGCTGGCCGCCGACGTCGGCGCCGGGATCGCGATCGTCGACGGCAAGCTGGAGTTCCGCCGCCCTAAATCCTCCGCTGCCGCACCCAGCACCACCACGTCGGCGACCGACGATGCCATGGTGCTGGAGCTCGGTCGCAACGTGCTGCGGATGCGAGCCGTGGTCACCTCCGCGGAGCAGGTCTCCACCGTGCAGGTCCGTGGCTGGGACCCCACCGCCAAGCGCCCGGTCATCGGCACGGCGCCCGCGAAGACCGTCTCCGCTGAGATCGGCACCAAGCCCGACAAGCTCGCCGCCGCTTTCAACGCGCAACCGTTGGTCGCCACCGACTCGCCCTACACCACCCAGGGCGAGGTCAACGACGCCGCCAAGGCGCTGAGCGAGCAGGTGGCCGGCGGGTTCGCCGAGCTTGAGGTGGTCATGCGTGGCAACCCGAATGTGCGCGCAGGCACCGCGGTCACGTTGGCCGGGGCGGGAGCGCCGTTCGAGGGCAAGTACACCGTGAGCGCCAGCAGGCATGTCTTCGATCCTGAGATCGGCTACACGACGTGGGTCACGGTCAGCGGCGCTCAGGACCGCACCCTGCTCGGCCTCACCGGGTCCCACCTCGGCGGCGGGGGCGCAGCGGGCGGGTCCGGCGTGGTGATCGGGCAGGTGTCGGACAACCGCGACCCGGAGAAGCTGGGCCGGGTCCGGCTGACCTTCCCATGGCTCAACGACGACTTCGTCAGCGACTGGGCGCGCACCGTGCAGCCCGGCGCGGGCAAGAACCGGGGTGCGGTGATCGTGTCTGAGGTGGGGGATGAGGTGCTGGTGGCGTTCGAGCAGGGCAGCTTCCAGCGGCCTTACGTCCTCGGTGGGCTGCACAACGGGGTGGACACCCTGCCCAAGGGAGACGTGGAGCTCGTCGACGCCAGCTCGGGAGCCATCGACCGGCGAGCATTCGTGTCCCGCACCGGTCACGCCCTGGAGATGCTCGAGGCCGCATCCGGAGCGCAGGGCATCAAGATCCGCACCGGAGACGGGAAGCTGTTCCTCGACCTCGACCAGAAGCAGACCAAGATCACGGTGCACAGCGACGGCACGGTGACCGTCGAGGCTAAGAAGGGTGTCACGGTGGACGCCGGGACCGGCAGCCTGCGCCTGGTGGGCCAGGACGTCGCGATCGAAGCCAAGACCGGGGTGAAGGTGGACGGCGGTGCCGGCGAGGTGAAGGTGAACAGCAGCACCGCGGTGAGCGTTCAGGGCGCCACGGTGAGCCTGAACGGCTCGGCGAGTACCGAGGTCAAGGGTGGGGCGACCTGCAGCATCCAGGCCGCGATCGTCCGGATCAACTGAGCCGGACCAACCGAGTGGAGGGCGCACATGCCACCAGCAGCGCGGGTCGGTGACCCGACCGGGCACCCGGGCGTGATCGGTCCGCCCGGGGTGCCGACGGTGCTCATCGGGGGGATGCCGGCGGCGACCGTCGGCACGCCGCACATCTGCTCGTTCCCACCACCGGCGGTCCATCCACCGAGCGTGATCGTACCGCCCGGTTGCCCGACCGTGCTGATCGGCGGGATGCCCGCAGCTCGGATGGGTGACATGTCCGGATGTGGTGCGCCGATCATCGTCGGCTTTCCGACCGTCATGATCGGCGGGTGAGAGCGGTGGCAGAGCAGTTCATCGGCGCCGGCTGGGCGTTCCCGCTGCGCACCGACCGGACCGGGAGCATCGCATTGGTGACCCGGGAACGCGAGATCGAGGAGAGCATCCGTTTGATCCTGGCCACCGCGCCCGGCGAACGGCCGATGCGTCCCGAATTCGGCTGTGCCATCCACGACTTCGTCTTCGCGCCGGCCGATGCGGCCACCGCGGGGCAGCTCGCCTTCGAGGTGCGCTCCGCGCTGGACCGCTGGGAGCCGCGGATCGACATCGTCGACATCCAGGTCCAGTTCGACGCGGTCGAGGAGGGCACGCTCTACATCGACGTGCACTACGCGATCCGCGGCACCAACGATCCGCGCAACCTGGTCTTCCCGTTCTACGTGATCCCGTCGCACGAGAGCGCCGACAGCGCTGGAGGTGGGTCGTGACATTGGTCGCACCGAACCTGGACGACCGTCGCTTCCAGGACCTCGTCGATGATGCGAAACGCTACGTGCAGCGCCGGTGCCCGGAGTGGAGTGACCACAACGTCTCCGACCCGGGTGTCACGCTGATCGAGACCTTCGCGATGGTGGTCGACCAGCTGTTCTACCGCCTCAACCAGGTGCCCGACCGGCTCTACCTGCGGTTCCTCGAGCTGCTCGGGATGCCGCTGTACCCCCCGGCACCGGCGGTTGCCGCCACCACGTTCTGGCTGGCCGCCCCGCGTGAGGACACCGTCACGGTGCCGGCCGGGACCGAGGTGGCCACCCAGCGCACCGAGACCGAGGAGGCGCTGTCGTTCACCACCACCGACCACCTGAACATCCTGGCGTGCTCACTCGTCGGGATCGCCACCACCGCCGACGAGCACGGCGGTCAGCCGGTGGACCGGAACAGGGCGCTGAGCAGTAACGAACCGTTCCCGTGTTTCTCGATCACGCCGGAGTACGGCGACGCGCTGCTGATCGGGCTGTCGGTGGCGGTGCCGCGCTGCGCGGTGGCGCTGCGGTTCGACTGCCAGGTCGAGGGTGTGGGCGTCGACCCGCGCCAACCGCCGCTGGTCTGGGAGGCCTGGACCGGCAACCGATGGGACTTCTGCGAGCTGGAAAGTGACGGGACCGGCGGGCTCAACCGGCCGGGTGACGTGGTGGTACACGTCCCTGCCGAGCACACCACCTCGGTCATCGCCGCGCAGCCGGCCGGCTGGCTGCGGTGCCGGGTGGTGCCGGCCGCGCCCGGGCAGCCCTTCTACACCTCGTCGCCGCGGATCCACGGCGCGAGCGCGTTCACGGTGGGCGGCACGATCGACGCCGCGTACAGCGAGACCGTCCACAACGAGGTCCTCGGGGTGTCCGATGGTGTGCCCGGCCAGCGTTTCCCGCTGGCTTATCGCCCCGTCGTCGCCGGGCCCGAGCCGCTCGTGGTGCAGGTCGGAGCCGGCGCCGAGCGGCGGGAGTGGCGCCAGGTCCCGCACTTCGCCGGCAGCGGGGCGGACGACCGGCACTTCGTGCTCGACCCGATCGGCGGCGAGATCGTCTTCGGGCCGGGAGTCCGGCAACCCGACGGCCAGATCCGGCAGTACGGCGCGATCCCACCGATGGGAGCCGCGATCAAGGTCCCGTTCTACCGCATCGGCGGCGGCCGCCGCGGCAACGTGGCCCGGGGCGCGATCACCGCGTTGCGGGCATCGGTGCCTTTCGTCACGCGGGTGGAGAACCGCAGGCCCGCATCCGGCGGCATCGACGGTGAGGACATGGAGAACGCCAAATTGCGGGCCCCGCTGTTCCTGCGCACGCGACGGCGCGCGGTCACGGTGGGCGACTACGAGTCGCTGGCGTGCGAGGCCGATCCGCGAGCCGCGCGGGTGCGGTGCGTCGCTGGTCAGGACGCCGATCCGGCGGTGGTCCGGCTGCTGGTGGTGCCCTCGGTGCCGGGTGAGCCGGCGGTGCCGGTGCCCTTCGCCGCCCTGCAACCGCGTCCCGAGCTGCTCGCCGCGCTCGCGGCCTATCTTGACGAGCGGCGGGTACTCGGCACCCGGCTGATCGTCGAGCCACCCGCCTACCGATGGATCAGGGTGGTCGCGACGGTGCGGCTCGGGCCGCTGGCCGACCCTGACCGGGTCACCCAGGACGTGTTGGGCGCGCTGTATCGCCGGCTCCATCCGTTGCGCGGTGGGCCGGAGGGTACGGGTTGGGCGTTCGGCCGGGCGGTGCACGCTGGGGAGCTGCTGGCCACGGTGCAGCGGGTGGCCGGGGTGGAGGTCGTCGAGGACGTGCGGCTCTACCTCGTCGATCCCGCCAGTGGCCTGCCTGTTGAGGGAGCGCGGCTCAAGGTGGAGCTGGAGCCAGACGAGCTGCCCTTCTCCATCGAGCACGTCGTGGGACTGGCGAACTCGTGACCCGCGGCACCGTCGACGGCCTGGTGTCGGGGCACCCGCTGGGCGAGCTGCTGCCTGGGGTGTACTTGGAGGATTCCCTGGTCCAGCGCTTCACCGAGGGGCTGGACACCGTGCTCGCCCCGGTCTTCGTGACCCTGGACTGTCTCGAAGCCCACCTCGACCCGTGGCTGACCCCGCGTGACTTCCTGCCCTGGTTGGCCTCATGGGTGGGCGTCGAACTCGACGAGACCTGGCCGGAGAGCAGGCAGCGAGCGATGGTGGCGGCCACCGCGCGCCTGCACTGGGACCGGGGAACTCACCGTGGTTTGGTCGAGTACCTGCAGCTGGTCACCGGGGGAGAGGTCGAGCTGATCGAAAGTGGTGGTACCCGGTGGTCAGCCGAGCCGGGTGCCATGCCACCGGGAACGGAAAGTCCCCGGCTACAGGTGATCGTGCGGGTCAGCGACCCGAACTCGGTCAACCGGGTCAGGCTCGACCGTGCGGTGCGCGACGCGCGGCCGGCTCACCTGCCCTATTCCGTCGAGGTGCTGCCCTTGGCGTCAGCGAGCTGGGGCTGAGACCAGTGGCCTGGCACGGAGAGCCGGGATGCCGAGCATGGTGAGGACATCGGCGTAGTCCCGCCTGGCTCGGGCGGCCGCGGCAGGCTCGCTGGCCTGGTCACAGGCCGCGATCAGAACCCGCCACGACGCGTCGCGGAACGGGTCGATGTCCACGCTGCGACGCGCGGCGTCAATGGCCGACCGGAGGTCCCCCTCGGCCAGCCCCAGCTCAGCCAGGCGCCCGGCCGCGGTCGCCGCCTGCTGTTGCAGCCGCTCGCGGGCGTCGATGACCCACTCCGCAGGGCCGTCCTCGGGCAGCAGCTCGCCACGGTAAACGGCGACAGCACGGGCCAATGCGGTGCGCTCGACGTCGGTGTCCCGGGCGTGTCTGGCCTGCGTCGCCGCCTGCAGCTGGGCCGCGAAGTCAACCACGTCGGCTTCGCTGCCCGGTGGCAGGACCAGCGCATAGGCGTCGCCGTAGCGCTGCAGCGTGCCACCCGGGGTGCCGGGCGCCAGCAATGCGCGCAGGCTGGACACCGCGACCTGCATGCTGCGCACTGCCCGGTCGGTCGGCAGATCCGGCCACAGCTGTAGCAGCAACTCGCGGTGCACCGGCTGTGGTAGGTGGATGGCGAGCAGCCGCAGCATCGTCGCAGCGCGCGGCCGGATCGCGCCCCAGTCCAGGGTGCGGCCGACGATCTCGAACGCGAACCCGCCGAGGCATCGCAGCCGCACCGCCGGCGGCGCCGGCTCGACCACCACCGGCTTCTCGGTGGGTGGCGCGGAACCGAGCAACCGGGTGGCCAGCGTGTCCGGCCACGGTAGCCCGTGCGTCTCGGCCAGGGAGCGAGCCTGCCGGAGGTGCGCAGAGGCGGACCCGGCGTCGGTGGCGGCGAGCACGAGCGCGGTCAACGCCTGGGCGCCCCAGACACCCGCCGTGCGGCTGAACGACTCGGCGAGGTGCGCCAACGAGGCGGCGTCCGGTTCACCCTGCTCCGCGGCGGCGAGCGCGGCGAAGGCCAACGACCACGCCTCCATGCTCCCGGCGTCGAGCGCTCGGCAGCGTTCGGCCACGTCACGCCAGGCCGAGTGGGCGGGTTCCCCGGTCAGCAGCTGACCCAGCGCGTGGGCGGCGCGGGCCAGCAGCGTGCCCCACGCGTCCCCCACACCGTCGCACTCGGCCGCTACCCGCTGAATCTCCCCGGCGTCGCCGGCCCGGTACGCGCATACCACCCGGGCCTGCCGGGCGAGCCACAGGGCGCCGTTGCGCTCGGCGTCGGTGGCCAGCCGCCGGGCCGACCCGTCCGCCGCTTCGCCGGACATCAGATCGACGATCGCCGACACGAGCCGGGCTGCCAGGGCGAGCGCACCGTCGCTATCCGGGTCGTCGAGCAACTCATGCAGCGCGCGGCCTGCCGCGCGGACGTCTCCGGTCAGTAGCGACGCGACCGCGGCACACAGCTGGTCCCCTGGGGTCTGCCTGGTGGGGACCGACCCAGGATGGCGGTGCACGATGGCGCGCAGCCGGTCCAACCAGTGTAGTTGGGGTTGCGCTCGACCTTCGATCCACAGTTCGACCAGCCGGCGGTCCCAGGCCGCCCGCTGCCGATCCGCCGGGTCCGGGAACAAGGCCTCTGCGTGCTGGTAACGCCGGGCCGCCTCGGGTAGCCGTCCCTCGCCGGCGAGCCGCCTTGCCACGGCCATGCTCAGCCAGGGGTCCTCATCGACCATCTGCTGCGGCACGAGGTCGTGCCACACCGTGCTCGGCTCGGCCGCGATCACCCGCGCCCCATCGTCGTGGAGCAACCGGGTGGCCTCGGTCCAGCACTCCGCCCGCAGGTGAGCACGGACTGCCTCGCCGAGCGCACCGGACTCCTCGAGCAGTGATGCCGCCTTGGCGTACCAAAGCCGGGTGTGCTTCGCCCCGAGCTCGTCGAGGAGCGCGCCCTCCAGATGACGCCGCAGGACCTCGTGGTAGCGAAATGTCTGGCCCCCGTCTGTGGAGGTAGTCAATGCCCCCAGCCCTTCCAGCTCCTCGAGCCGCTGTTGGGCGTCGGCCGTGTCGAGCAGGCGATCGCAGCGCTGGGCGGTGAGCAGCTCGAATACGCAGGTCCGGGTGAGAAAGCTCCGCAACCGCTGGGGAAGCTCTTCAAGGACGGTCCTGACCAGGTAGGTGCGAACGAACCGGGGCCCGCCGGCCAGCGCG
This sequence comes from uncultured Actinomycetota bacterium, assembly GCA_963823755.1. Lineage (GTDB taxonomy): Bacteria > Actinomycetota > Actinomycetes > Mycobacteriales > Pseudonocardiaceae. Next base: position 48,513 of record CAWGMP010000017.1, on the reverse strand, counting down.
TGTAGCGCCCGGCGCCGTTCACTCAGCGGGCGGCACTGGGTGGACAGGTGGAACAGCTGCAGGCAGGCCGCCCAGCCTTCGGTGCGGCGGGCCAGCGCGGCGATGTCGTCGGGCGGCAGCGGCTCGCGATAGACGTCCCGGAACAGCACCTCCACCTCCCACGACCGGAAGCGGAGATCGTCGGCTGTCACGACGGTGATGGGGGTGATCTCCATCCGGCACAGATTCAGGTTCAGTGCGCGACGGGAGGCGAGGACGACCGAGATGCTCGGGACGTGGCACAACAACGTCTCGATGCAGCTCTCGGTCGGAGAGCCGATCAGAAGGTGCGCGTCGTCGAGCACCAGGGTGATCGGTCCCGGCCCCGCTGCCCTGACCGTGTCGAGGAACCGGTCGAAACTCTCGTGTGCGGTTCCCACCGCCGGCACTTCCCGCAGCACGCCACCGTCGGCGAGCCCGCGGGCGAGCTTGGCCGTGAAGTGGGCAGGGTCGACGTCCAAGCGGTCGGTCCGGTGCCAGACGATCGGGCTCGATGCCTCGTTGCTGTACTGGGAGAGCAGGGTCGTCTTGCCACAGCCCGCCGGGGCCAGAACGAGCGTCAGGTGCGCCGGGGTCTGCAGCCGCTCCAGTAGCCGCTCCCGCCGCAGCGTCGCCGCTTCGTTAGCGCCCTGCGGTCCCGTCGGCGCTCGGTGTGACATCGGTCTCGACCTCTCCGCGTCCTGGCGCGGTCTCGGCGTGGGGCTCGTGCGCCACCCGGTCCAAGACCGAGTTGACCGCGTCGAAACACTAGAGTCGCGGCACGGCCGGATACGTACAAGTCGTTTGTTCTCACCCGTGTGGGTGACATTTCGCGGACGCCCAGAGTGGCGTCAGGCGCCCTTGACGGCGCAGCGGTCACCTCCAGAACGTAGCTGAATTAACCAATCTGGTGACCGTCTGCACTCTTACAGGTGACAGCGTGATCGATCGGGGACGCGGATGATGGTTCCTGCAACAGGGTGTGTTGGCGAGGGGGCAATCGTCGTCGCGCGGCTCGAGGGCCGTCGCTGCCTGCACCTGCGGCGGCGTCTTTCATCGTGACGATCTGATTCTCGGGCGCGCTCGGAAGCTGATGATGCCGAGGACCGGGTGACAGGGTTCTCGGCCCACCTTGCGTCTGGAATGGAAGTGACGTCCCATCATGCCTAGCAGCAGAACTTTCCACTGGCATACGGCAGGAGTCTGCGTGGTTCCTGTCGCAGTCGCGGCGGCGTCGTTGCTCCTCGGTGAGGTGGTCAACTCCGTGCCGCCGGGGGGAGCCCCCCGGCCGCTGACGCCATCGCCGCGGCAATCACGATGACTACGCTGACCGCCTCCCCGATGTCTCCGCTGGCTCAGGGCAGCCCCGTCACGTTGACTGCGACGGTCACTCCGGCCGCGGCCGGTATGGTGCAGTTCAAGGACGGCACCGCTAATCTGGGAAGCCCGGTTGCAGTCAGTAACGGTACCGCGGTGGGATCCGCGCCGATGCTGGCCGTCGGGTCGCACCAGCTGACTGCGGTGTTCACGCCCACCGATTCGACGGCGTTCAGCTCGTCGACATCGGCACCGGTGACCGTCATGGTCACCGCTCCCACGGGGGCGATGACCACCAGCACCGCGCTGTCCACGTCCCCGGCCTCCACCGTCGCTCAGGGCAGCCCTGTGACGCTGACCGCGATGATCACCCCTGCGGCGGCCGGTACCGTGCAGTTCAAGGACGGCACCGCCAACCTGGGTAATCCGGTGATCGTCAGCAATGGTGCCGCGTCGGGAATCACGTCGACATTGGCCGTCGGATCGCACCAGCTGACCGCCGTGTTCACCCCCACCAGTCCGGCGGCCTTCAGCTCGTCGACGTCACCAGTGGTACCGCTGACGGTGACCGGGGCAGGAGGTGGATTGCTCCAGCTCACCGTCCCTCAGCAGTCTGGTCTGGCATTGGACGTCCAGGTGTCCGTTCTCGGCGATCGGACGTCCAATCTTGATGGAGGAACGTCGGTACTGGACGTGTCGATGCCGATTCTCGATGACCGGGGGGCCGTGCTTGACGGTGACGGACGGCTGGCCGTTCTCGACGGCCACGGGCTGCTCAATGGTGTCGTCACGGTGGTGCTCGGACAGAGGTGACGTTCACCGAACGATGACCGGCCTGTCGGGTCCCGGCCATGATGGCCCCGGCGATCCGCACCGTACTGGCCACGTCCCCAGCGCCCGCGACCTCGCGAGGCGCTGGGGACGTGGCCAGTACGGTTTCCGGTGACTCTCCGGTGACGAGTGTGCGAGCCTCCCCGCTGTGAGGATGCCGGGCCCTATAGGGTCCGGCATCAAATCGAGGGACATCACCACCATCGGGGCACGCCATCGTTAGCATGTCGTGGCTGAACAGGAAAGTCGGCTCGTGCGCAAGAACAAATCTGTAGCGCTGCTTTCGTACGGCGCTCTCGTGGTCGCGGTCGTCGCCGGAGTGGCGTTGCTCACCATTGGAAGGCCACTGTTCACCGCGGGGATATCCAGGGCCGCGCCGCCAGCAGGCTCTCGTCAGGCCATGGCCACGATTGCCACGTTGACCACGTCCGTGGCCTCCCCGGTCGCTCCGGGCACTCAGGTGGCGCTGACCGCGACGGTCACCCCGGCGACGGCGGTCGGGGTCGTGCAGTTCAAGGACGGGTCCACCAACCTGGGTAATCCGGTGATCGTCAGCAACGGCACCGCGTCAGGGACCACGTCCTCCCTGGCTGCCGGGTCGCATTCGCTGATCGCAGTGTTCACCCCCGCTAACCCGGCGGCCTACGGCCCGTCGACATCGCCGGCGATGGTGTTCGTGGTCGCCGGGGCACCTGCCACCAGCACCGTACTGGCCACATCCCCGGCCTCCCCGGTCGCCCAGGGCAGCCCCGTGACGCTGACTGCGACGGTCACCCCGGCGACGGCGGCCGGTACCGTGCAGTTCAAAGACGGGGCCACCAACCTCGGTAATCCGGTGACGGTCAGTAACGGCGCCGCGTCGGGGACCACGTCGACGTTGGCCGTCGGATCGCATCCGCTGACCGCGGTCTTCACTCCGACTGATCCGGCGGTCTTCAGCCCGTCAACCTCGTCGCCGGTAACCTTCGTGATCACGGCTGCCACCGGGGCGGTGGCCACCAGCACCGCGCTGACCACGTCCCCGGCCTCCCCGGTCGCCCAGGGCAGCCCCGTGACGCTGACTGCGACGGTCACCCCGGCGACGGCGGCCGGTACCGTGCAGTTCAAAGACGGATCCGCCAATCTCGGTAATCCAGTGGCGGTCAGTAACGGCACCGCGTCGGGGTCCACGTCGACGTTGGCCGCCGGGTCGCGCTCGCTGACCGCGGTGTTCACCCCTGGTAATCCCGCTGTCTTCAGCCCGTCGGCATCCCCGCCGGTGGTCTTCGTGATCGCGCCTTCCACCGGAGCGATGGCCACCAGCACGGCGCTGACCACATATCCGGCGTCCCCCGTTCGCCATGGCACTGAGGTGGCGCTGAACGCGACGATCAGCCCGGCGACGGCGGCCGGTACCGTGCAGTTCAAAGACGGGGCCACCAACCTCGGTAATCCGGTGATCGTCAGTAACGGCACCGCGTCGGGATCCACGTCGACGTTGGCCGTCGGGGCGCACCAGTTGACCGCAGTGTTCACTCCGACTGATCCGGCGGTCTTCCGCCCGTCGACGTCGCCGGTGCTGGCCTTCGAGGTCACGGATCGCGGCTTGGCGGACCTCGGGGCCTGCGTCAGGGTATTGCAGAACTGCCCGAAGCCCCGTGCCGGTTCTCCGCGGCTGGACCAGTTCGATGCCGGCGCGGAGTACGTACTTGTCTACCGCTCGAGGAACACTGAAAGCTGGGTCGGCTCGCGCTGGAGGAGGTCGGCAAGTATTTCGTCCAGCAGATCAGGAGGTTGATTCGCCTCCTGAGTCGGCCTTGATCCCCAACCTTGACGATGAGGTGTGGAGACCTGATGGCGGAGGCTACGCAATGTGATTCGGGCCAGATTCAGCTGGCCTTGGATCAGGGTGAGGTAGTGGAACTTGATGGGAGCACGCTCGTCGTGGATGGCAAGGCGTCCCTATCGGTGGTGTTGCGCGCGGGCGAAGTCGGTAGCGCGGGATTGAAGGAGTGCCGGCGGTCTCCCGAGTGTTCCACCGGGCGGCTCGGCTAAGTCTCGATGAAGCTGGAGCTGTCCCGAGGGCCTATCGTTGTAACTGCCGGTTCACGGCCCGTTACCGCGAGGAGGGCCTCGGGCAGATGCAGTTGGGCTGCATGGGTCAATCATGGTCGCCGATCCGAGAGCTCCAGGTGGATCATCTCTCGTGTGCTGTGCTTTAAGGGCGAACTTGCTTCGGACAGTCGCTGTCCGGTGGTGGTTGAGCGGTGTTGAGCTGTCCACATAAAAGCATGCGTTTGGGCGCCATCAGAGCGCTGCCTCGCAGCACCAAAATCGTCTTATCCTTCGGGACTGCCTGATCACCGGTGCGAGGATAGTCAATCTGGCCATTCGCGCCTTGTAGGGCGCCGGGACCTGCGCTGCTGATGTTCGAGATTCCCGCCAACACGGCGTCACGCGACGGTTGATCAAGCCCGGTGTTCCTGACACCTTGCGTGAACACCAGCAAGGCATCGTGCGCCAAGATCGAACTTCCGTCGCGGAGATTTGAGCAAGCACTATCGCTGAATAATTTCCGGTAACCGACGAAAAAGCCGATACTGTTGATGGCTCCGTTGCAGTCCGGTCCCCAGGCCAAGCTTGACGCTGCCGACATGTAGTCGACGGTGAGTCCCGGGAAGTCATCCAGTCTTCCATCCAAGACAGACCGTGTGACGCTGTCACCAGCGAGGACGTGCGGATAGTGTCCTTCGCAGGCGGTCCGCATACCTTCGAGAAAGAGGGGAAATTGCTCCGACCGTCCGGCGTAGAAAACAACGCCATTGGTGCCGACATCACACGCCCCCCGTCCAACGAGGTTGATATCACCGCCATCATCCCCCGGGTCGATTCGGTATTCTTGTTCGCTTACAACCATTCCTAGCGATTCGAAAGCTCGGCTAGCTTGATCTCTCAGGTCGTTACCATAGAGTTCCCGCTTGTCGCCCCGGTAGTAGATAGTAACGTTTCGGGCACCAAGTCGAGTCGCAGCGTAGTTCGCGGCAACATCGGCTTGTCTCTGATTGGTAGATCCAATCTGATGGTAATATGGAGTTGTTTTCGTGGCGAGATCGGTAGCGGAGATGATAGTTCCGATCATTGGAATATGTGTATCAGGTTGAGCGAGCCGTATCATCGCATCCCGGGTACCTTCGCGGCTGATACTCAGACCCACGACTGCCACAAGCGTTGGGTCGTTGCTCGCTTCTCGTGCGATCGCCTCGGTGGTTGTCGCTGCCTTGTTCATTTGGTAGCCGCCGTTAGCCAGCAGGATACGGACTGGGCGGTCCGCTATAGTTTCTTTTTGGGCTACCGCGAGACCTCGAAGTTGTTCCAGTTCCGAACGGTAGTCGGCGATGTCCAGGGACGTGAGCTGACCCAGATATACAACCGTGAGATACTTGGGGTTCTTGACGACCAATCCGTTGGTCTCATATATCTTAGCTTCAACATTTTTCAGTTCGCCTGCGAGTTTCTGGTCCATGCCGTTGACGTCACCGAGACCGTCGAAGAATCTGTGATTTCTCGAACCTAGCCCGATGCATTGGTCGCGACCAGTGGTGAGAGTCATGCGCTGGAGTTGTGGCTCCCAGGGCCATGTGCCGCAATGCGTATGGTATGTAGAATAGGTAGTGATCGATACGGCGGCGCCGAGCAGGGCAGCCATTACGAAAGCCATCACGGGTCGTGGGGCTACTGGCAGACGAATTTCGGTTAGTTTCGTACGAGGGCCATCCCGAAGTGAAGGTTCGCTCGGTACCTTCAGTGGAATAAACCACGTGCAGTCGGAGTTGGCGAGCGTTCTGCACCACTCGTTGTAATAGTATTTGATATCGGCTATCGAGTAGCTATCGTGATCATCTAGACGATAATTCAAGAACTCTATTCCGTCGAGTGATGAACTGTCTCCTTGGGCGACGATGAGTAGCGGATGGAAGTAGGCGCGCTCTCGTGGCTGCCGCCCCGGGCGTGTGGTGTTCTTATGCAAGTAGTCGGCTCGGGAATCACTGATGAGCCTGAGGAGACGAAGCCCGGCGGCCGTCGATCCGATCCTGTCGATCAGCAGTACCGGATAAGTCGTCCTGCGGCGCCCAACGCCGAATAGGGTGGTGCGACGGTAACTGCGTCTCAAGTCCTCCATGAAGGAGTCGACGAGAAGGCGGTCGATCTCATCTTGCTGAATATCGTGCTGGCGCTCCCCTGAACCTTGCTCCATGAACTTTCGCGCCAGCCCTCTGAAGCTACCGGAGCCCAACTATGCCGTCAAGGAGCCGGTGGATGGAATTCTGCGACGGCTGGCCGTTATCCGCAAGTAGAGTCTCTCGCCCATTTATTCTGCTATGTAGCACTCCTCGGGCTTGGCGTAGTCGATCCGCAAGGCCGTCCAGCGGATTTCTGGCAGTGGGCTCGCAGACGAGATAGATGATTGGAAGTAGGGTCTCACGCCACCAATGTCGGGGACGGAGGATGAGGTTGTCCAGTTGGTCTAAAAGTGCGGGTGCTCCTTCGAAGAGCAGCCCGCCCAAGTCGCTGCTTGCCGGTTCCCAGCGCTTAGATCTCATCGGTGTCGCCCCTTGGTCCACACTAAGATGTTTGCCCCGGCTCCAGCGCAGGGCCCGTGCGCCACGCTCAGCGATCAGCCATGCGTCGCCTCCAATCCTCTTCGTCAGCCGAAGCGGACTCACACCTTTCGGGTTGACAAGCAAGGGTGAGCACCTTCGGCGTCGAGCCGAGCTGGTCAGGATCCGTCGCATCCTCCTTTCGCAGAAAGTTGCTTTACTCTGATCGTGCTTAACGATACAACTCGACATCCTATCAGGTGTCCGTCAAACGGGTGACAACAGATGAATCTTGACCTTATTTGTCATCACTGTAGGCCATATGACCGAACTTTAACTCCGAGAGAGTGAATTTTATGCAAAAGTCGGCAACGGCTAATTTGATCTTGGGGCGGAGCCCATACAGCCCTGGTGTCGAACTCGGCGACACCAGAGCGGTCCGGGCAGCAGGTGGCCATACAGCGGGCCGATGTGATCACCAGCGGTCTCCGCGCACTGCTTCCTGACTCTGTTCTTGGCTTCGCATGAACCTCAGTAACTCTTGTCGGGTACTTCGGTTACTACATATGAATGTTGGCTCTCCTGAGCTCCCTGCCTGCGCTGATCCTCCAATCGACGCTGATGTTTCCCAGGTTGGCGAGACGCCCCCTGAGTACCGGTGACCGACATTCGGCGGGCTAGATCACGCCATATGAGGCCAGTCGGGCGCGGGATACGGGCGGCCGATGGAGTTGGAACCGAGCAAGAACCAATACGGGAATACTCGGCAAGAACGCCGCTCGTAGCGTTGCTGACCAGATCAGAATAGGCTAGGCACAGCGCCAGAACCCGAAAAGGCCTGCTCCAATGCTCTTATCTTGATGCATGAATTGTTCGTCACCGGTCCCTGGCGTCACGACAAGTGCTTCCAGACTTCTGTAGATCATGGAGTGGTGTCCGTTCTTCGTCGGAGTGCCCGTGCGACGTCCACACTGCGAGTGTCCACCACGTCTTGTCGTCAGGGCCCGCGGCGGCTTTAGTTTCTCACAAGGAGTACGCCGAGCGGTGGTGCCGAGCATCGCGGTGCTGGGATGATGGCTTCACGGTGACGGCCACGGTGGTACCAGCGGCTGTCGCCGGGTCCGGGTCGAACAGTTCGTGCTTTCCGAGGTACGCGGCGCCGAACTGTCAGTCAATCCGCTGGGTTGGCGCGATCTTCCAGCCATTACACGACACCACCGTGGCCTGAGCAGCTACCTTGCCGATGTTGGCTGAAGCTGTAGGTCCCATCGGCGCACTGAGCGGTTGCACCGGTGGGACGGGCGGGAGCTTGCTCGGGTCGGTGTACACAGTTGCCGTTGCTGTTGCGGTAGTAGTCGGCGTCGCACGACCCGCTTGCCTGCGGGGGACTGGCGGGTGCCGGTGCCACTGTGGCGGGCGGGGGCACCGAGGGGGGCGGGGTCAGTACTGACGGTGTTGGCGAGACCACAACGGGTGGGAAGGTCGCCAGTGACAGCGACTGCGCGATACCACCGTGGCCTGAGCAGGTGCCTCGCCGATGTTGGCTGAAGCTGTAGGTCCCATCGGCGCACTGAGCGGTTGCACCGGTGGGACGGGCGGGAGCTTGCTCGGGTCTGTGTACACAGTTGCCGTTGCTGTTGCGGTAGTAGTCGGCGTCGCACGACCCGCTTGCCTGCGGGGGACTGGCGGGTGCCGCTGCCACTGTGGCGGGCGGGGGCGCTTGTACGAGGTCCGACGCAGGCGGGGCGGTCGCCAGTAGTGTTGGATCAGGTGTCGGCGCAGAAGTGTCAAATTGGGTAGAGAACTGCGAACTGGGCAGTCCTGTCGTCGCCCCGTACTGACATCCGGCAAGGGCGGTACTGCCGATGAGTACGAGGCTGAGAGTTGCCAGGACGGCGAATAGCCGCCGCGGGTTCCAGCGTGGCCCCGCCAACGTGTGACCGTAGAGTAAGGCAGCGATGATGGCGTAGGGTTTCCCGTGGACGTCACGGCTTCGACGGTTGTAGCGGATGGGTCCGATCCCAGCTCTGAAGTAGAGCCTCATGATTTTCCTCTGTGGTCCAACCTGGACCGTTACTGCTTATGTCGTAAACTCCCTCCAGGTTGTTACTTGCCCGTAATGCTGGCGAGCGTCACTGCTCGTGGTCATTTCTTCCGATCAACGAATCCCCACAAATCCCGCGCGCGAGGGAAGATCGGCATTGTGCCCGTTTGGTCCGTTTCCCGGGCACTGGTCCCGGTGATAGAGCTGAGGGATGACCGACAGTGGGTGCCGGAGTTCAGCGCCTCCTGCCGCCGGGCTGGTCTGGACCATGATCCCGTCGTACCGGGGTACGGCTCTGCCCTACTAGATCCCCGGCCAGCACGGTTGAGCACCCCTCCCTTCAGCTCCCGGCGGTAAGCCGGTCCCCAGAGTGGTCCGTGGAGAACGTGGCCGTGGTGATCCACCCCGGGCGCCTGGCTGGACCGTCCGGTGAACGACAGCAACCGGCACCCCATCCCCCGCCATCTGCATGAAGCACAGCGGCCCGCCTGGATTCAATCATGCTTGTCAGTAAGCGTGACGGCAGCATAGTGCTGGACCCGCATGACGGTGAAATTCGTGTCACTGGCCCGGCAGGTGGCCGAATGGCAACGGAAGGGAACCGGTACCCCAACTCAGTCTTTGGTCGTCACTCCGACCACTTGATGTATTCTGTGGGCTTGGCCTTGACTTTGCGATAGTGGTAACCGGTGAAGAGGTTACCCTCCCACTGGAACGCTTCATCAGATTTCAGCGATGGATTGTGAGCCAAATAGCGACCCCTCTCGATCTGCTCTGCCACGGATGCGTGGCGCACACCCTCCGGCTTGTTACTGCCGGATAACCACTCGAACCACCCCATTGGTGTTCCTCCCTGTCTTTAGCACAGCACCGCGCTACCTCTACAGCGACACAGCGGCGCGGGGCAGCACACCCCACAACGCCACTGATGTCCGCGAAGGGCAGTGCCACCGCCGGGACCGGCCGTTGTCCCTCTCCCTCGAACCCGAACCTCGAGTTCCGGGCTGCTGGGCCGCTCGGAGTTTCGTGCAGACCAACCGTGACGGCACTGGGGGACATCCGCTGACACGCGAGATCTCAGACCTCGTGACGATCCTGGAACCCGCATGGATACCTCCAGACAGCCCAGCGCTCGGCGCGAGTCACCGAGCCCTCATGGCACCAGGTCCAGAGCGAGTGCACCTGCACGTGCATTCGATAATAACGCCGACGCGCCGATTATGTAACCCGTTTGGCTGGTTAAGATGCGTGCAGACACGGAGAGTATTCATATGCGGGATCTAGTGACGCTATAGGCGTGTCGAAGACTGGTCTCACTGCCTGAACTGTCCGCTTCCCCAGCGGGTCAGCTGACACACCTGCCTACGGCGCCGACGCGGCCCAACGCCAGAGCCGCCACGGGCGCTAGAGCCAGAGCGCGCCGTCCTCGACAGCCTTGGAGGCCTCGGGCGATGCTGCACGTTCGGCCAGCTTGCGCAGCTCCGTGAGCACCCGCTGCGCCACGGGTGCGGTGCCCGGTCAGGTCCGGCCACAGAGCAGCCCAGCGCGTGGGACAAGTCGTGCAGCAGGCCGCGCCGGTTGAGTCCGCGCGGTACAGGCTGCGCGCCAGGTAGTGGGCGAATCGGACATCACGGGTGCGTCCAGTGATCAGAAGATGATCGTGCAGCGGTCGTGTCCTGGCCTGACGTTCCTGTAGGCATGCAGACGATAGAGACCCGTAACGCACGCGCAAATAGGTGCCACGGCCTGCGATGTCACCGGTGAATCGGACATGATGTCGGGCATGGAACTCGGACTCAGCGAACGGGTGTGTGTGGTCACCGGGGCGAGCAGCGGCATCGGACTCGCCGTCGCGGGCATGCTCTGCAAGGAAGGGGCCAGCGTCATGATGCTTGCGCGTGATCCGGAACGGCTCGAGCGGGCAGCGACACGTGCCAGAGAACAGGGTTCCGGCCGCGTCGTTGCACTCGCCCTGGATGTGGTCGCCAGCGAAGCGGCCGAACGCGTCCAGACGGAGTGTGATCATGCGCTGGGGCCAGTTGACGTCCTTGTCAATAATGCAGGAACCAGCTTCAGCCGACCGCATCTCCAACTGAGCGACACCGACTGGCAAAGCCAGTGGGAGCTGCATGTCATGGCTCCGATGCGCTTCATGCGGGCGCTCGCTCCTGGCATGGCCGAACGCGGGTGGGGCAGAGTCGTCAACGTCAGTTCTGCCTCCGGCAAGCGCCCCTCGCTCACCAACATCGCCTACTCGGTGACGAAAGCTGCCCTGCTGTCGCTCTCGCGAGCGTTCGCCGAGACCTACGCTAGTACCGGCGTGCTCATCAACGCCGTCGCTCCAGGGATGGTGGATACGGAGTTGTGGAGCAAAGATGGTGGGCTCGGCGACCAGCGTGCTGCCGCCGAAGGACTCACCCGCGAGCAAGTGTTCTCGGCACAAGTGAGCCGCATCCCGCTGGGACGCTTTGCCACGCCGGACGAGGTTGCTAACGTGATCGTGTTCCTGTGCTCCCGGCGAGCAAGCGACGTCGCTGGTGCTGCGTGGTCGGTCGATGGCGGAGCCGTGCCCGTGATTATTTGAGTGGTGCGCGTCAGCGCCTGCGCCCTGTCGACGTCGACTTCCTGGCGCCATGGTGGAAATTACGGTACCGGCGGAGCGTCCCGCTCGGGGGAAATGACGATGAGGGGACGGTAATAGCCGGGGACGTGTGGTTCGCCGACCAGCCGGCCGTCGGCTTCTACCCAGGCATGGGCGACGAAGGGAGCGGTGCGTACGCCGGTGCACCAGGTGGGCCAGACGCCACGGATACGGCACAGCAGAGTGGTTGCCAAAGAACGCTGGAGGCAGTATCGGCCGCCGCACAGCACGCTGACGGCCAGGATCGCGTCAAGGGCATCTTTGGCCTGCTGGTGGGTCGCCGGTGCGGCGCGGCGACGGAGCAGGGTGAGCACGGCGCGGATGTGTTTCGGTGGCAGGCGGGCGAGCATGCAGGCAGCCCCGACGGCGGCCAGGGCAGCGGGCCGCTGCCGAAGGGGAAGCCTCCTGTTGCGTTCCACGATCTGCGGTTGCGTCATGGACGACCCCTTCCATCATCGGTCACCAGTCCGGCGGTGCGTAGACGCGCCAGGAGGTCGGCGATGTCGGCGGCCGCCTGCTCCGTGCTCACCGGGTAGTGGTCGGCCAGGGTCTGGGTGACCTGGTGGGGGGTGGCGCCGTCGAGCAGCAGCCGGAGAACCAGTGCGCCGGTCGGGTTGAGCTGCCAGTAGCGGCCGGCGCGCTCGTCGAGCAAGACCACGCCGTCATCGGTGCCCGCGGTGGATACGTCAGCCCGCAACCGCAAGGTCATCATGACGATCCCGGGGTGGTGGCGGACGGCGCTGCGGTCAGGGTGCGCAGCCATGCCTCGCACGCCAGGGTCCGGTCCAGCGCGATCGGACCCAGGGCGTTGGGGTAGAGCCCGAGGCAGACTCTGCGCAACGCGTCGACGTCGACCAGACCGAGCCGGGCCAGCACCAGGTCGTCGAGCACAGCGGAGAGGTGGGCACGAGCGCGGCGTAGCCCAGCGTGCCAGTCGACGCTGAAGTCGCCCTTGGTGGTGCGTTGCAGGACTGCGGCGGGCACCAGGTCACGCATCGCCTCGACGATCAGCGGCTTGAACCGCCACGGGGTGGTGCGCTCGTGCAGACGCACGGCGAGGCAGGCTTCGACCACCCGGTCATCGAGGAAGGGGGCCGCCAGCGGCAGCCCGGCGCAGGCCGTGATCCCGGCGATGTGGCGGGTGAAGTAGCCGACGCCGCGGAGGTGCTCCAGGGTGGCATGCTGGCCGCGAGTGGGGGCCAGCGGCTGCGCGTTGACGGCCGCCTCGTGGAGCAGGGTTCGGGCTGCCTCCGCCGCACGTGGGGTGGCCCATGGCGGGAGCCGCAGGGGAGGGCTCCAGCCCAGGTTGGGCATCTCGGGGGCCGGCGCGGGTGCGGTGAGCTCGTCAGCGATCGCAGTGAGCCAGGCCTGATAGTTTCGACGATCGGCCAGCCCGCGCAGCATGGCTGCCAGCGGCCAACCGCTCACCGCGCGGCGTCCCCGCAGATGGTCGACTGCGATGCGGGGATGGGTCAAGGCGGTGGTGTGCAGGTAGGCCGCTGGTGCCTGCAGGACCTGATCACCGCCCAACCCACGAAGATGCAACCGACTACCGCGTTCGACGAGCTGGCCGGCGACACGGGTGATGCAGGCATGGTCCCGGATCGTGATGTGCGGCTCGTCGGCACCCACACCACCATCGCCGACATCCGCATACATCAGGGGCAGGTGCTGCATATCGAGCATGAGGTGCTCGATGCCGTCCAGCTGGTCAGCGGCGCGCTGCGCCCAGCGCGCGTCGTCGTGGCGCGAATCGGTCGAGACCAAGGTCACCGCGATCACCTGGCTTTTGCCACCCGCGGCCAGAAAGCACAGGGGGGTGGAGTCCAAGCCGCCGGAGAGGTCGCAGCTGATCACCCCGCCCGCCACGGTGCGGGCCTCGACGGCGGCAACCAGCGTCTTCGCCACCGTGGGTGCGGCCTCGGCCAGCGGAACCACCGGCTCCGGTGGCTGCCACCACCGCACGACGCGAGCCGGCTGACCGGGGTCGATGAGCAGGTAACAGTCGTCGGCAAGCGCCTGCATACCGTGCCACGGGCATCCGTCGGCCACCGGGTGGGGCAAGTGGGGGTAGACCAGCCGGGCCGCCAGCCACTGCTCATCGACCGTGGCTCCGGCGAGACCGGCCAGGACATCCGCCCGGTCCGCGGCCACCGTCATTCCCGCTACCCGGGCGTGGAAAACGCGCCGCAGGCCGGAGACGCTGCCCTGCACGCGGATCTTGCCGTCGATGGCAGCCACCAGGTGGAAACTGCCGGACAGCCCGGCCTCCAGCCGATCCAGGTCAGCCACCGTGCGCACTCGGTGGGCCAAGCCTGATAGCGCTGCAGCGGTGATCGGGCAGCACCCGATCACCGCCACCTGCCCCCCTCCCACCTGGGTCGTCTTGAACTCTTCAGCAGCCCAGCGCCCCATCAGCCACGGCCGCCCCGAGGGATGCGGCAGCATCTGTGGCGCGTACGGGCTCAAGGCCGCTGCCACGTCACGCGCGGTACTGCACTCCGGAAGGACGACGAACCAGGCTTGACCGCGGTCAGGTGGACGAAGAGAGGAGCGCACGACGCGTTACTGAGGGTAGTACCCCGCTCCGTCGACAACCGACCCCGCGCTATCGGCGCGGGTCAGCGCGATGAACCCGCCAACCTCATCGAGCATCGGAGGCTCGTACACCGCTGAATGTTCCGTGCGACTCTCGGTGTCACGTTCGGTACGAGTTTCCATGATGCATCTTCACCCTTCGGAATTCATGCTGGCAATGAGGATCTTAGCGGTCGGTGCTTGCCCATTCCACTGCTTGCTTGATCACCTGGTCAGGGTCGGTGCATGCGGGGCAACGGAACTGTGCAACGGTCGCATCGTCGCTGGCGGAGATCAGGGTGGAGCGGTCACCGGGCAGGAATTTCACGTTGTCGACGGAGGCGCCGTGGTGACGGTCGAGCATGACCGCCACGCCAGAGTTCACGTCCCAGATCTCGACGAGCCCTTCGGTCGTCCCCACGGCGAGCAGCTCACCGTCGTCGCTGAAAACCGGGCTGCTGGACAGGTAACCATGAGCGACCAGCACGCGGTCAAACTTGCCGTCTTGGCTCCAGATCGTCACGGTGCCATCCCCGGCTGTGCTGACGAGGTGTTTGCCGGACGGATCGAAGGTCACGCTGGTCGCGTAGGGCAGCCGGATGGGTGCCTCGGTGGTGGCCCATTTCCAGAGGCGGACTCCGCGGCTGTCGGTCGCGGCGAGCAGTTGGCCGGTGGGGTCGAAGGCCACGCTGTAGGCGGGCTGGCCGATGCCTGAGAACTTGGGGTCTGGGGGGAGGAGTTTGCCGGTCTTGGCGTCCCATAGGTGGATGGTTCCGCCGGTGTCGCTCCCTGCGACGGTCTTGCCGTCGGGGCTGATGGCGATGCTGACCAGGTATCCATATGCCGGCACCGGAGGTGGCTTATATTCCTGCAAGGGGTTCGGTCTTGCCGTCGCGGTTCCACGACCATGACTTCGGGACTATATCGGTGCGCGCCAGGGTGAGGATGTGATGCGGGTCGGTCGGGTCGAAGCGCACTGCCCGCAGTGGAGTGTGGACGGACACGTCGGCCACCGGGGGTTTGGTCAGGTCGTGTGGGTCGATGATGAAGGCGTGACCATCTTGGCCCGCGGTGGCCAGCCACGTCCGGTCACGACTGAGATCCATGGCGACGACCCAGCCGTCGTGCTTTTTCGAAGCGCGGCACGTGGGGTAGTTCCCAGCGCCGCACCGTGCCATCGTCGCCCAGCGACATCACCACCGTGCCCGTACTCAGGTAGCTGACCTGGGTGGCCTCGCCGCGATGACCGAACAGTTCGTAGGTGGGGCCGGTGGGGGACTGCTCCCGTCCCACGAACCAGACCAGGACACGCCCGTCAGCGCCGGCGGTGGTGATCCACTGGCCATCTGAGCTGACGGCCACGTTGTTGACCAAGCCTGCCTGCGGGGGCAGTGACCTTGGTACTGGCCTTGATCCGTCGACGAGGCTGAACGTCCGTACTCTCTTATCCTGGGATGTGATGACGAGCTGGGCGTGCTCGTTGACGACAACCTGCCGAACGCTGTCCAGATTATGGACCGGGACCGGGTACCGAACGACGGCGTCTGGGCCAGCCTGCCAGTTCCACACGACAATCGAGGGATTCTCGCCTAGTGAGAAGCTGACGACGGACTGCGCGTAGCGCCGGAGTACGCGTACGTTCAGAGTTGATGACTCCGTAATCTTGGTTGCGGTTCGTGCGTCCCACACACGTAACCTCCCGTCTTGCCCGGAGGTCACGATGTGTTGTTCGTCGGCTAGGGGTAGGGCGTCGTACACGGTATCCGGGAAGCGGGTGACTTGTTGTCCTGTTTCGGGATTGTACGTTGTGGCGATGCCGGATTTGGAGACGACCAGGACGAGACCGTTCGTGGCCGGACCCGATCCACCTGACAATGGTGGGCGTTGAGTCTGCTGTGCTGGTGATATCGGTGTGTCGTCCGGTGCCGGTGTCGATGACGGCCACCGTGCCCTGGTCGGTCCCGAGTGCGACGCGCGATGCGTCCGGGGCGACGGCCGCCGTCGACACCAGGGGGAGGGAGATTGTCGACGCCACGGGTGTGACGGCGCCGCGCAGGCCTGAGACCGTTGTTTGGCGTTCCACGGCGCCGTTGTCACCGATGACCTGGATGCTGCCGTCTTTGTCGTAGGCGACGATGTGGCGGGAGTCCGGTGTGCTCACCATGCCGATCACTGTCATCGGCGTGCTCGCCGTACCGCTCACGGTCCTCGGTATCGACCCGGGCGGCCCGACCACCACCTGACTGCGCGGGCTCGACGCTGCGGTCAGCACCGCTGAACGGGCGTCATCATCGGTGTTGATCTGGTAGGCCTTGACCGCCTGCCTTAAACTCTCCACGGGGTTGTAGCTGAGGATGGCGGCTGCTTGGGCGAGTTCCGCCCGTTGTTGCGCATTACGGTGGCTCAGATAGGTGAAAACACCGAGCACACCGACAACGAGCAGCATCACCGTCAGACCCACCGTGAGCCGCTGGCGAAGCCGGTGGCGGGCAGTCAGCGCCGTTGCTCGGGCTTTTGCCCGCTCGGCATCAAGCTGGCGTGACGCCTCGTCCTGTTGTTTTTGCGTCGCATGACGGCGGCGCCAGTCGAGCACCGCAGTACCCATGACGTCGTGGAAGATTTCGTAACGGGTGGGACCCGCGATGCCGACGGCCGGGGGTACCGGGCGCAGAATGCGTTGAGACCCGGAACACAGCGTGTCGAGGAGATTTTGCACCGCATTCACCGGCAGCCTTGTCAGTTCAGCAAGATCCTCGGTGGTCAACGCGATCTTCGTTCCCGATGCCGTGATCAGATGGTGAAATATCGAGGCGGCGACATCGACCTGCGCGGGCGAGAGGTCGGCCATGATGTTGTCGAGGTGGGTCTGGACAATCATCTGAGCCCCGCCCAGGTCGTCCAGCGTGCTTTGCCGAAGTGACGACGATCCGGTGGCACGCTCCTGTTCCCACAGGCGGGTCAGCACCAGTTGAAGGTAGGGGGTCTCGATGTCCCCGCGGTCGTCTGCTGCGGCCCCGTCCGAGGCGAACCTGTCGGATGCCGAGTCATCCGGCGCCACGTGCACCTGACCGGTGCGAACCTGATCTAAAAGAGCATCGATGAGACCGGGATCGATGGACATTTGTCGGTCGGGGGGTACGACGCGGTTGTAGCGCTCGCGGGGCCCTTCGATGGCGCTTCGGGCTGCATCGCGGCTCAAGTGCGCTAGGCGGAGATAATTGTCGAAAAGGTGCGGCACCCGGCCCTTGAAACGGTCAAGGCTGGCAAGTTCGTCCTCGCGGATCGACAGCAGGACATGCACTGGCAAGTCTCGGGTGCTCAGGATGCTGCCGAGCTCGGCGGTCAGACCTTCGTCACCGCGATCCGTCGGGTGGTAGAGAAAATAATCCTCGAACTGGTCGAAGATCAGGTAGATTGCCGAGACGTCGGACTGGTGCAGCACCTCGCGAAGCCAGGTGACGCTGAGTGTGGGGGCACTGGTGGTTTTCTCCACCGTGCCGGCACCGGTCACTCGGGACACTGCGTCCACCACCGCCGCTGCGATGCTCTCGAGTGGGCTGTCGCGCCAAGCTCCCACATACACCACTGCCGCGCCGCGGACGCCTAGGTCGTCATCGGAGTCGTCATCGATGCGGTGCAGCCGAGGCAGCACACCGGCCCGGAGCACGGACGTTTTGCCGACCCCACTCTGGGCGTAGAGTAGAGTCAGTCGCGATGCGGTGAGGTTGGCGGCAATGCGCTCGGACTCGCGTTCCCTGCCGAAGAAGTACGCCGCATCCTTCTCATCGAAGGGCACCAACCCGACGTACGGGCATTCCGGCACGTCTCGGTCGGGTGCCTCCTGTGGTCGAGGGGAAGAACCCGTAGCAGCGGTCACGGCATCTCCACGTATTAAGTGGGAAGTCGTTGTTCGGTGTGTTCGGTGTTTTCGGTGGGAAGTCGTTGAGCAGGGAATCCTTGTTCGATATATCGGGTGGAAAGCCGTTGTTCGACAGCTGCGACGAAGTCCTCGACGCTGACGGGAAGAATGTCGACGCCCCTATCTTTCCACGCAGCCTCGTCAATGGGGTCGGGATCCTTCTGGATCGCCCAGGACTTGTAGTGCTTGCCTTCCTGCTCTCCCCACAAGCGATACAGCATCACTCGAAGGTTCCAGTCCCGCAGGCTGTAACCCAGGAAGAGGAAGTGACTGGTCCGGAGCTTCGCCGCGAGCGTGACCGGGAATAGGCCTGCGACATCGGCGCGGGTGAGATAGTCGATGTAGTGGTCCTCGGTGATCACGAAGCTGTCTCCGTGGACCCGGTCCACTGAGCCGTGAACCTTCGCGATGACGGTCTGTCGATCCAACCGGAAGTCGACGTACTCATTCGGCTTCCGAATCACGGTCGATTCGCCATCGGCAGTGATGTGGCGGAACATTCCACGGTCCCTGCTCTGGGCGATGTAGGTGACGAGTTCATACGGTTCTCCCTCGTCTGCGAACGCGCGTTCCAGCAAGTTGTCGTAGTTCGTCGTCACGATGAGCATACACTCACGGGTGTCTTCCGCCTGACGGACACGGCGCGCCAATCGGGCGAGAAAACGGTGAAGATCAGTAGGGGGGCAGTCCGCGCCGAAGACGTCGCGAAGTTCATCTTCGAGTGAGCCTTCCCCCAGTAGTGCTGCCACGTACTGTGACACCCGGGCCAGATCGCGGCCGTTGGTCTCCACGTCGTCGCCCAAGCTCCGCGCGAGCTCGTCAGCGAGCTCTTGCCCACTGGGTAGGCATATGCCACGCTGGAAGGACGGTGGGGGGCGCTCCCAGAGGTTGGCCCCGGCTCCGAGCACCGGGACTACCTTACCCCTCACAAGGCGCCCGGTGATGATGTCGTAAGCGTGGGTCAGCTCATCAGCCATCGGACAGACCGCGTTCGTGTCCGTTTACGGGGGCGGCTAAGCTGAGTTTTCGACCCATGTATTGTGGGTCCGGTCGTCGCTGCGCCGCCACGTCAATGCTTCGTCCCGCAGGTAGGCTGAACATCTGCCCCCTCCTCACCGGTGCACGCCACCGCATATCCGAAAAGAGGGGGAGCGACGCCCTATACGTACGTCATACTCAGCCCTGATCGGGTGAAGCTTGCCGCGCTGGTGGCCACCGGGTTCGCGGGCGGACCGCACGTCCGCGAACTGTAGACAGCTCCATCTCCTTACTGTCACCCCCGACATCACCGCGTACACAACACAGTGTGCCTCAACACTGCGAAGCCTGACAACTACAGCTTGTGGCGCATGCCCAGGACCGCAAAACTCATCTGGGGGTTCACTCGGAGGGTCCAGCCTGCCGTGCGCAAAGACGCTCTCTGTAACGGCGACGTTACGCTGGGTGTATGGATCTCTAGCCGAGGAAGTTTAGAGTCCGCCCGAGGCTTCAGGATGAAGGTGCTGCAAGACGCTCGCGGTATCGCGAAGGTATTCTCCATGCATCTGGATCTAGGATATCAACGATGTCTATCAGTCGATGGTGGATCAGTCGAAGCCGCCCGTCATGTTTCGCCACGTCTTTACGTATCTCCTCGATGTCCTCTCGCAGGCTCCGGAACCATCTCGCCATTTGCTCGTCATTCAACGACTGCACGAAAGAGGGGTACGTCATACATCCCCACCTGGGAAAACCGGGCTTTGACGCCTCGACTGGAACCAGCATCACCTCGCCCAGCGCTCGTTGCTCTCCACGAAAAAGCCGGAAGCATTTCTCCTGAATATTGATGCTGTCGGCGATGGTTTCGTAAACAGCTTCGAACTTGGCTCTGTAGACACGATTCCATCGATGATCATATCGATTATCGATGAACTGGGCTTCCCGTCGCATGATCTCCACCCAGCAGAAAAACTGCGCGAAGACATACATCGTATTGAGGACGGCATACTCCTTCTCTGTATCTTTATTTTTTTCACCAAGGAATCGACCAAAGAAGTTGAGTTCAACTATGTTGTAGATCCTCGTTTCCAGGTTGAATATTGCATGTAGCATAGGCTCCCGAAAGCGTGTTACGAGTTCCTCTGCAGCGGAGAGACGTTCTACCTGAGCTGCCCGCCGGCTGATCACTACGCTGACTATGGCGCCGATCGTCGAGATCAACACCGGTACGACCGTGATGAGCCACCCCTGCTGCACCGCTCCACCTCACATAACCGTACGGCCGCGCATCCGGGATCGACCGGATGGTCAGGATGTGACCACTGTGCCGTATGGCGCACGGGTTCGGGGGTCCTCAGCCCACGGCGTGAGGATCGATGGATCGCTACGGCGGCAGGTGGCGTCCTCGATCGTCGGCATGGAGGGGCAACCGCCGGCTGTGGCCGTTGCTCGACGACGGGCCGCAGGTCGGCGGAACCAAGAGTCCATCCCGGAATAAGAATGGTGGAGGGTCAGGACCAGAGAGCGGCCAGCGGGCTGGTGTCCAACTCGCACAGCAGCGCCCGGCAGTCGTCGTACACCGCGACCGCGCCGGCCTCGGTCAGTTCGCTGGCGCTGATGCCTCCGCTGCGCATGCCGACACAAACGACTCCCGCTTTACCGCAGGCCTGCACGTCCCAGACGGTGTCGCCGACGTACACCGCTCGGTCCGCGGTCACCCCCGCCCGTTGCAGGGCGACGTGAATCAGGTCCGGCTCCGGTTTGGCCGCCTGGACGTCTTCGGCGGCGGTGATCTCCGCGACGGCGTCGTCGATGTCGAGGATGGAACGTAGGAGTTCGAGCTCGTCGGGTGCGGCGGAGGTGGCGAGGACGACCCTGGCCCCGCGCTGGGCCACCGCCGCCACCAGGTCCCGAGCACCGTCGAAGGCGCGCAGCTGGTCGGAGGCCTGTTGGTAGCGCTCACTGTGGTGCTGCTTTGCTTGCGCGCCGACCTGTTCGGCGGCCTCGCCCAACAACGTGGCCAGCAGTTCCGAGGAACCCATCCCCTGCCCGCGGTGAATCCGCCAGGCGTCCACTGGATGGCCCACTGCGCGCAACGCCTGCATCCAGGCGCTGACGTGCACGTAGCTGGAGTCGACCAAGGTGCCGTCGATGTCGAACAGGACCGCACCTGGCGGTCGCGTGGAATCGGTCTCCGTCACTCGGCCTTGAGATCCGTTCGGTCATGTGTCGCCGCTGAGCCGGATCGGCCCGCGGAGTGCTTGCTGCCCCATCGAGTTCCGATCCCCGGTGCGGTCCCAGCTCTTCTTGAACTGGATCAGACCCCCGCTCCAGCTGATCGGCCACCTCAAGGTAGCCGATGCCGAGGACTTCCGCGCGTCGAGTATGGCGCTGCGCCTGACGATCCTCACCCAAGGGCGGCGTTTTGAGGGCGATGAGTGTGATCGTCAGGTCGCATCGAGGGCCTCTGTGCCGCCGGAGACATCACGCCGGGCATCCAGCTGATCTCACCCCCGGGAACGTGCCCCGACACAAGACGTCGCCTACATGTAGTGGTCGACGTCTTGTGTCGGGGCGGCTGGCGGCTCACTCGGAACGGTGGGCGGCCCAACGCCAAGATGGCCGAAGGACCACCCCGAAATCTCCGAGAGCCGTCCTCGCCAGTGCATCCCGGCGGCGGGCAGTGGATTGACCCCGGGAGCCACTACCCGGGCCTCGGTCAGGTGGATGTAGGTGGTCTGATCCTGCTGGGTCACAAGATATTGATAGCGGTCGGGGAGACTCTCGGTCACTTCTCGCGCAACCCGACGCTCGGCGTGGTCGTTCGCCAATGACTCGGCAGCACCCTTGAACAGCCTCGCCCAACCACCGTGCTCGTTGTCGATGGAACCTCCGACGTGCACGACGAACGCGGCACGGGCGGCACGCTCCACGTCATCGAACCACTGCCAGTCGGGGATGATCGTTCCGCTGATGACCAGGCCACCCAGCGTGAGCACGACACCCGGGCCGCCGTCCTGGCGCTCGGTGAGAGCGTCGATCGCCCCGACCACGGCTTCCAGCGCGGGGTCAAGCTGCGGCACACCCCTGCCCTGGGCCATGTTGGGATTGTCCACCACCGCGGGCTGGTAGCACAGCTTCTTGACCCCTTCGGTTGCAACGCAGGTGACACGATATTGCCCAGCGTCGTTTTGGTGGGACTTGAGTGGACCCAAAATCATGTCCACTCTCCGCCGGTAGCGCGCTCGAGTGTTGCTCACACAGGGCGGGTCTCGTCGGTAACCCACGACAAGTAATCGTCGCTGCCGCCGACAATCGGTAGGGCGACGATTTCCGGCACGTCGTAGCTGTGATTCTTTTTGATGTGTTCGGTGAGCGCATCGAGCCGGTCAGCGCTGGTCTTCACCCAACACTGCCACTCCTGGTCACTGTGAACACTGCCCTCCCACCGATAGAGGCTGCGGATTGGCCCGACAATCTGGGCGCACGCCCCAAGACGTGCCTCCACGATCCCCCGTCCCAGCTCCTCGGCCGCCTCCGCGCTGTCGGTCGTCGTGATCACCGCACAATGGGACTCCACCACGTACCCTCCCAGCTCCGCACGCCGTTGCACCCACGAGCCTAACCGTCTCCTAATACCGGGCCAGGCCGTGTACTGCCGAATTTGGCTCCATGGGTCGAGGCCCGCAACATTGTGACCTCGTGGCGCAAGACGAGGAGCTCCACGTCCTTGGCGGCGGAACTGTGAGCGTTCATGGTCGGCGCCAGTCTTCCGTTCGTAGATGCGAACCGGCCATCGGGCCCATCTCCAACATCCCGCCGTCCACCGGCCAGGACGCTCCGGTGACGTACGACGCTGCGGGGGAGCACAGGAACGCGACCACTGCGGCGATTTCACGCGCGTCCCCGGGCCGGCCGAGCGGCACGCCGGTGCGCTGCTGCTGGTGGACGTCGATGTCCTCCTGTCCGGTCATCGGTGTGGCGATCTCCCCTGGTGCGACGGCGTTGACTGTGATCTGGTACTCGGACAGCTCTAGCGCGGCGGTCTTAGTCAGCAGGCCCAATCCGCCTTTGGCCGCGCAGTAGGCTCCCGCACCGACCCTGGGTTGGTGTTCGTGAACGCTTGTGATGTTCACGATCCGGCCGCCGCGCCCGGCAGCGATCATCCGCCGGGCCGCCCGCTGCAAGCACAGAAAGGCGCCGTCGAGATCCGTCGCGATAACCTCACGCCAGGTGTCGTAGTCGAGATCCACCAGCAGCGCCGATGAACCTGTTCCAGCGTTGTTCACCAGTACGTCGACACCGCCGAGGGCGTCGGCAAGTTCATCGATGACGTCCGTGGCGCCGGGGAGCGCACTGAGGTCGAGCTGCCGCACCTCAGCACGCCGACCGGTGGCACGGACCTCATCGGCGGTTGCCTTCGCGCCCTGCTCATCGGTGTGCCACGTGATTCCGACATCACAGCCCAGCTCGGCCAAGGCGATCGCGGTCGCTTTACCGATGCCGGAGTCGGACGCAGTGACGATCGCGGTACGAGGGAAGTCCTCAGGTGTCTTACGCGAAATGTCCATGTGAAGGTCTTCCCGATATGGACAGTCCTGAACGCACCATGGACGGCTGGCGGCCAGCGGTATCGGGCGCCCCTTCCTTCCCTCTCTGTTCGTCTCCCGCCTTGACCTGGTTCGGAGGGTTCTCGGCCGTGGCCGGATCGGGCTCTTCGTTACCCGCGCCTGAATTCGCTGCTTCGTCAACCTGCGCCACGTGCTCTGTCACCGCATCTGCGGGAGGCGCGCCTCCCGCCGGAGTGTGAGGTGCAGACATTGTCGGCTCCCCTCATCTGAGCGAGAAATCAGTGCATCAACCGAAATAACCACACTATTGTGTCCCCGCACCGGCCAGCGCTCGCGCAGCTGGGCGAGCACCTGGGCCGCTGGTCGAGCCGCTGGGGGGCACTGCCGGCCAACCAGCATCGGGGCTACTTACACCAGCTCAGTCCTCGATCATCAAGAAGTGCCGTGGTGGGAGTACCTACCTGTAGCTACCTCGGCCTGGGTGGGGGTCGGTCGCGGATCGTGGAGTAGGTGTATCTGGGAACCGAGGAGGAGGTGATCGCCCGGTCGACCGCGGGGCCGGGCGGTGACCCGAGCCTGCTCGAGACCGAGCACCCGGCACCACGCGACGCCACAAGGCAGACTGCTCAGGGTAGTTTGGCGGCGACACGACGGGGAACCGGCCGTGGTGGATCCGGTCAACCCGTTAAGGGTTCGTCCGGAGGTGCCCAGCAATCCCAGCGACACGGCTGACCGGGGCGGCACGTGCCGTGGAACGGTGAGGTGAACGACCGCATGACAATCAAGACGACCAACCCTGCCACCGGTGAAACGCTGCGTACCTTCGAGGCTTTCAGCGACCAAGAGATCGAGGCGCGAATCGCCAGGGCTGCGGCCGCCTACCGCAGCTACCGGAAAACCACCTTCGTGCAGCGCGCCGAGTGGATGCACGCGGCTGCCGGCATCCTGGAAGCCACGGCTGAAGACGTCGCTGCCCTGATGACCATGGAAATGGGCAAGACATTGAAAGCCGCCAACGCCGAAGTGGCGAAATGCGCCGCCGGCGCGAGGTTCTACGCCGAGAACGCGGAGCGTTTCCTCGCTGACGAACCAGCTGACCCGGAGTCGGTGTCCGCCGCCAAGGCCTACACCCACTGGCAGTCGCTCGGCCCAGTTCTGGCGATCATGCCGTGGAACTTCCCGTTGTGGCAGGTCGTCCGGTTCGCCGCTCCTGCCCTCATGGCGGGCAACGTCGGCCTGCTGAAGCACGCATCCAACGTGCCGCAAACCGCGTTGCGACTGCAGGACGTGTTCCTCGAGGCCGGCTTTCCGCAGGACGTCTTCCAGACCCTGCTCATCGATGCCCAAGCCATCGAGAGGGTACTCACAGACACCAGGGTGGTGGCCGCGACGTTGACCGGAAGCGAGCACGCCGGCCGGTCGGTGGCACAGATCGCCGGCCGTGAGATCAAGAAGACCGTGCTGGAACTCGGCGGCAGCGACCCCTTTATCGTCATGCCCTCAGCGGACTTGGCACGTGCCGCCACAGTCGCCACCATCGCTCGCTGCCAGAACAACGGGCAGAGCTGCATCGCCGCGAAACGTTTCATCGTCCATGCCGACGCCGGTACGGAGTTCCTGCGGTTGTTCGTCGAGAACATGTCCTCGCTCGTGGTCGGAGACCCCGCAGACGAGCGGACGGACGTCGGCCCGCTCGCGACCGAACAGGGTTTGCGAGATGTCCAGGAACTGGTCGATGACGCTCTCGGCAAGGGTGCCCAGGTCCTCTGCGGTGGGCAGCGCCCGGATCGCCCCGGCTGGTTCTACCCGCCCACCGTCATTACGGGGGTGACGCCGGCCATGAGGATGTACTACGAGGAGGTGTTCGGCCCAGTGGCCCAGCTCTATACCGTGCCGCACATCGACGCGGCGATCCGTCTCGCCAACGACACCCCCTTCGGTCTCGGTTCCAACGCATGGACCGACGACCCGGCCGAACAAGACAGGTTCATCGACGAGCTGCAGGCCGGCCAAGTGTTCATCAACGGGATGACCACCTCATACCCGCAGCTGCCGTTCGGTGGAGTGAAACACTCGGGTCACGGGCGTGAGCTGTCGGCCCTCGGTATTCGCGAATTCTGTAACGCCAAGACGGTGTGGGTTGGTAAGGCACTCGCGGCGCCGGGTCGCCGTTAATTTGTTCAATCCTGGTACCGCGGCTTGACGTTCTTGTTCACGTTGCTGTAGGTGCTGGCGTACCGCTTCTGGCTTTCGAGGCTGGATCCGAGCGTGCTGGCGACGATGCCCGCCGGCGACGTTAGCCATACCAAATATGGCGTAGCCGGGGCGATCGAGACGGGTGTCGAATTTGGAATTGCAGCGTCGGCGAGATCCAGCATGGAGCGCGGCGGTGACGTAGGCCACGGTCACACCGGCCACGGCGGCGATGATCGTCGCCCCTTGTGGAGCGAGCGTCACGCAGCGCAAATCCGCTGGCGCTGTCTCGGTGGGATTGGAACGGTTCTACGGTCAGGCTCCTGTCCTGGGGTGTCTGCCCTTCCTTCGCCTCCACCCCGAGGACAAGAAGGCTTACGCTGGCCCTGGTCTGCTGTGCGCGTATGTTGAGGTGCCGCTGGATCCTGGATTACGCCAGACCGGACGATCAAGGTTGGACTGCTCCGCCGACCCGCGTCGGATCCCGCGCAGCGTATTGGCTCCTTGGTGATAAATCCGGGTGGCCCCGGCGGGTCTGGGATGAGTGCGGCGGCCAACCTCATCGATCGGTTCCAGGACAATGAGTTGGGACAGCGGTTCGACCTGGTGGGTTTTGACCCCGCGGCGTCGGCTCCAGCCAACCGCAGGGGCACTGCCTGACTCCTCCGGAACGGGACGCCGAGCGCCTGATGAATGCCTACGGCACCCGCTACGTCGAAGACTTCCACCGCAAGGGTGTTGTACCCGGCGAGTCGCCTCTGCATGACTATGCGCTGGTTGGCAGCTGCTGAGTGCATCCTGACTCAACGCATTGCGATCGTCTGACAGGTCCGCCGTGAGCGCTTCGAGCGCAGCGACACAGCTCTCGTAGTCGGGGCGCTGGAGGTTGTCGGCGACCTCCGCGATCAGACGGCAGCGGAAGTCTGCCATGGCAAGGCGAGGCGCTGCTGCAGCCCGACTGGGCGAGCTGTCCGGCGATGCCAGCGGCTATGCCGTGAAGCCAGCCGGCCCCTGGAGCACACGCAGCTCGGGAGTTGGGTTGGGGTTGGTGCGGTGGATGGCAGGCGTCGGGGATGGGGTCCGCGACGCGCTCACGCGGCTACACGCGGCCCGTCACCGGCGGGTGTTAACTACACGGTGCCGTCGGTCGTGGCACGTCCGGTTCGCGCCAGCTGAGGGGTAGCGGCGTGGTTCACCGCGTCCGCGACGCTCCATCCCCGGCCACGGTGTCCCGCCGCTGTGCGGACCGGAACCGCTGCTGGTACGCGTTCGGCGACACCCCGAGTCGGGTCACGAACGCGTGGCGCAACGTTTCGCAGCTCCGGTAGCCGACCCGCTCGGCGGCCTCGGTGATCGTATCGCCCGACTCCAGCGTTGCCTTGGCGCCACCGAAGCGCACCGACTCAACACGTACTCGGCCGGGGCCGTGCCGAGCTCATAGTCGGGGGCGGCCGGCCAGCGACACACATGGAGGCGGGCGCGCGGACGTTGTGAGATGTTAGGCGCCCGGTTCCACTACACCAGCCGCAGGATGATCACCCGTTGCCGGTCGTGGACGATCAGCCCGGCGCCGCCGCCGTAGGTGGTGGTCCACTGGTCGGTGCGTTCGTCGTGGGCGGAGCGGGGTTGCTGCCGGGGGTTCTCAGTAACTGCTCGACGCGGGTGTCGATCTGCTCGCGGGCGTCGGCCGGGAGGCTGGTGTACTGCTCGCGGGTGATCTCCAGCCACACCGGTCCGTAGCGGGGCATCTAAAGCCGAACCCAGTTCCCCTGTTCGTCGCGGGCGAGCAGGCCGGTGAAGTCACCGGCGTTGGCCCGGTCGACCTGGGCCTGCTCGTGCTCGGAGAGTGGGTTGGCGCGGATCGCGGCGATGCCCCACCAGCGGTCGAGCACCGCCTTCACCGGTGCGAGGTCGAAGGTCTCCGCAGCGTGGCCAACGGCTTGTTGGAACTCGGCCCCGAACTGGGTGCACTCATCGGCGGATAGCTCGGCCAGTGCCGCTCTGATCGCTGGCCCGGAACGCTCGATCTTTGTCGCCGCGGTCATGAAGGGGAGTATCCACCCGGGCGGTCCCAGCGGCCGAGGCGACACCCTGTCGGGAGTGTCGCGGTTCCATGGACGTGGGACACCGACTGATCACCGCGCGGGCGGCTCGCGAACACCGGCGTGTGAGTTTCCGAGCTATCTGGCGGCAAATCTTCAGCAATAAATGGGCGGAGACTGTTGTTGTACCCGTCTCAGTTAGGATCGTCTCATGGGACGGGTCTAGTGTAGTGTCTCGTTATTGATTAAGCCACGACGATGAGGTGGGAATGAAATGTAGGCGAAACCGCGAGCGCTTAGCCAGCCATGCCTTGACGTTGGCATGCTTGTGAGTACCGTAGTTGTCGCAGATCATGTGGATCTGCAACCCTTTGGGTACCTCGCGGTCGATGACACGCAGGAACTTTAAGAACTCGGTGTTGCGATGGCGCGGCAGGCAGCAGTCGATAATCACTCCGGTCAGCACGTTCAGCGCGGCGAACAGAGCGGTGGTGCCATGGCGTTGGTCGTCATGGGTCATCGTGCCGGCCCGGCCCTTGGTCATCGGCAGGGACGGCTGGGTACGGTCCAGGGCCTGATCTGGCTCTTCTCGTCCAGGCACCCACCACGGCCTGATCAGGCGGGTTCAGGTACAGACCCACCACGTCGACGAGCTTCTCCTCGAAGTGGCGATCATGGGAGAGCTTGAAGGTCTTCACCACGTGGGGTTCAAGTCCGCGCGCCGACCAGATCCGCTGCACCGACGCCGGGCTCACCCCGACCCGTGTCGCCATCGACCGACACGCTCTTGGCGCAGCCGCTCGTCGCGAGCGAATCTCTCCGCGCGCCCTGCGTTGACGCGCTGAAATACGTAGGCGACGGCGGAGCCCAACAGCGTCCCCACGACGGCGATCACACTCGCGAGCAAACCTGCGTGCGAGTCCTCGAAGCTGATCCTTCTGGTCGTGGTGGGCTGAACAAAGCCTTGGTTGCGGATGAAGAAGAGCTGCGTCTCCGACCCCTAGGCCTGCTACCAGCGACTATAGTTCGTGACGGGTTGCACCGAAGCTGTCCTGAGGCACGGTTCTCCTACATTTCGCACCACAATCCGCACCACACCGGCAACCGTCATATCCTGTGGCGCGCCGCCAGGTGCGCCCCGTCGTTGACCTGCACATCGACATCCCTGCTCCCTCACGGCAGTGAAGTCGAGATCCCGTGGTCCGCGTGTAGTATCAAATCCACCGTGGGCGAGGCTTAGGTGCTGAGGATTTGATGCAAAGCCGGGTGTTGTTGCGGACGGACCGTCTGTCGGTGTTGCCTGCTACCTTCACGACTGGACGGGCCGAGCGGGCCGGTTTGTGGCGTCGTGACCTGTATCTGTTGCGCGACGCCGGCATCGTCAGCGAGATCTCGCGTGGGGTTTATCGCAAGGCGGACGCTCCGGAGACCGCTCATCTTGATCTGTTGGCGGTGGCGCACCGCGCGCCGTTGGCGGTGGTGTGCTTGATCTCGGCGCTGGCGGTGCATGAGTTGACTGACGAGGTCCCAGCGGTCGTGCAGGTCGCTGTGCCTCGTGGGACTCATCGCCCGCGAATTGTCTATCCGCCAACCGAGGTGTCGGAGTTTGATGCGCGGACCTTCGAACTCGGTCTGCAGGAGGCTCGAGGTTGCACCGGGGGAGCGGGTGCGGATCTATGGGGTGGCTCGCTGTCATGGACGTTATGCGGCAGCGCCACCGGATAGGGAACCCGGTAGCGCTGCGGGCGTTGCGGCGTTGGGTCGAACGCCGCGCCGAAGATCCCGCTGAGTTGCTCGACTATGCACGCGCTCTGGATGTGGAGGGACCGGTGCGCCAGGCCGTCGAGGCGGTGCTGAGCTGATGTCGCCGAACCCGGCTCGCGCCACGACAGCGGGGCGGGTGTTCAACGACTTGCGGAACATGGCTCGGCGCGAGGGGCGATCGACTGACGAGTTGCTGGTCTTCTACGTTCTAGAGCGGTTTCTGCACCGCTTGAGCCGCTCGCCCTACGCTGATCGTTTGGTGCTCAAGGGAGGGATGCTTCTGGCGGTGCTCGATGCCCGGCGAAGTACTCGTGATGCGGACTTGTTGGCGATAGAGCGTGACCGTGACGAGCAGCGTGTCGCAGAGTGGGTGCGTGAGATCGCGTCGATCGATGTCGATGACGACGTCGTGTTCATGATCGACCGTCTCCGTGCACAGCAGATCCGAGAGGGAGACCTCTATCCAGGTGTCCGGCTCACCGTTCCCGCGATGATCGGCAGGGCACGCCTGAACTTGGTTCTGGACGTCAACTTCGGTGACCCAGTGACACCCCAGGTCAGGCGTGCTGACTTCCCGCAGCTGCTCCAGGCGGGCACATTCCGATATGGGCGTACCCAATCGAGACGGTTGTGGCCGAGAAACTCACTACCATGATGGCGCTCGGTGATGTCAACACCATGACCGTGATTGGGCTGACCTCTGGCGCCTGACGCGTACGCATGACATGAGTGGGCATGCCCTGCGCGCGGCCCTGGACGGACCGCTGCGCACCGCGGGCGTTCGCTCCGGCAGCTGTCGCAGATCGTGGTTCGGTTACCGCAACTGCGGCAGGACTCCTACACGGCATGGCGGCGCAGCCAGACCGCAGCCGCGCTGGCCTATCTAGAGGACTTCGCCGACGTCGTGCGGCACGTCATCACGTTTGCTGACCCGCTGATCTCCGATCAGGTCGGCGACCAGCACTGGTATGCCGCCGGTCGGACATGGGGTGCAGACGGCTCCACCGAGTAAAGGGGTGCAAGACCTCTCGGGAGCCGTACCGCCGCATACGTCGACGGGTGCTCTTCGGCGACTAGATGTCGCCCTCCTGCGGGTCGTTCCTCATCGCGACGGTCAGACAGCAACCACAGACCCACGCTGTGACCCTCGACGCGCACCAAGCGAAGCCGAGGATAGTGCACCGCGACCGCAGCCACCGCGGGTCTCGGGCGCCGGATGGCACGCCACGAACATCAGCGCGAGGACGTCCCGCGCACCAGAGGGCCACTACGTCGGAAGGCGTGTCCGGCACGCCTTTCTCCGCCTGAGTGTGTCGGACCGCTGCGTTACTGTCGGTACCGTGACGCGAAGTGTTGATCTTTCGTCGAGCCTCACCGCCAGTCGTGCGCCAAGGTCGGTGACGCGGGCGTCAAGCTGGTTAGTGCGGGATTCAGGTGTGGCAGTGCGCTGGATCGCGTGGACACCCTACCGGGCGGTGCTGTGCTCGTGAACGAGGCGCCGACGGGCGGTGATCCGGTCGATGGTGGCGACGACCCGGGCGATCACCTTGATCCTGTTCCGGTGTGGCTGGAGGGGCCCTCGGACGCGACGCCGCCGCTGATCGCTACCCGGCCGCAGGTTCTGCCGTTCGAGCAGCTGACGCCGGAGAACTTTGAACGGCTCGTGCTCAAGCTTGCCCGCCGGTTCGGCGACGTCGTGCATGCGCAGTTGTACGGGTACGCGGCCAAGATCAGCACGGGATCGACTTGTACTGCCGCATGCGCTCGCCCGGCGCCACCGGCCGGTTCTACCGGATCGTGCAGTGCCGCAACGTGGCGCAGACGACGGCGACCGATCTGGCTACCGCGGTCGACGACTTTCTCGATGGCACGTGGGCGCGCCGCACCGACATCTACGTGTTCGCCACCCGGGTAGCCGCGGTCCGGTCGGAGCGGGCGAGGCTATCGAGGCCGCCGCCGCCCGGCTGGGTGAGGTCGGCATCGCGTTCGAGGTGTGGGACGGCGAGTCCTTGTCAGAGCTGCTCTGCGACCTTCCCGAGCTGGTGGACCGGTTCTTCGGGCGCGAGGCGACGCGCCTGTTCTGTGCGGAGGAGGCCGCCGGCCGGTTGGCGGGCCGAGATCAGGCGCGAGCGATGCTCGACGGCTTGTGAGCTGTAGTTCGAGTCTCGCACCACCGGACGCACCACGAATGCGCAGCTCAGGGCCGACTTACGGCTCTGGCTTGGTGCCCCCGGCAGGATTCGAACCTGCGACACACGGTTTAGGAACGGACACCGCAGCGTGAGCGATTCCTACGCGCTGACCTGCGAGAACATCATCAGCACTTGACCTGTGCGGCACTTCTCGGGCACGGATAGGGCATAGCGGTTCCCCTGTCGTGAAGCGGGCGACCGGGATCGAACCAGCATGACCAGCTTGAAAGTTCAGTACTCCACTGGCGGCCTGACTCGCGGCCCAGCAGCCCTGTCCTCGCCGTGCCCAGGAACGCAGACCCGTGCCCCTGCGACCTCTGGATTATGAGCCGAACGGAACCCGTGCCCCGCTCCTTACCGGGTCGTGCGGCGTCCCACCCCGTCCGGCCGCTGCCCATGGCGTCCTTACTACCGTTTATACTACAGCCTGCTGCATGAACCCTGGACCCTTGCGTACCTTTTCTGCCATGGGCATAATCTCATTGTCCGCGAAGATCCCGAAGGACGCTGCGTAAAATTTTCTAGCTACTGGCCACATCTCCCTGTACTCGTCAGTGGCGAAACTATGCGCCATCACCGTCTTCCAGGCCGCCCAGATCTCGCCCGCAAGTAGGCCGCTTGCATGGCTAAGAAAGTTGCTCTCGTGCGATTCGAGTTCAACAAGTACGTAAAGCCGTCGCTTGTTTTCCTCGAATGATGTCGAAATATATCCTCTCCCCGAGAGATACCACGCAAGCAATTCAGGATCAAGAAGAAAGTGAGTTGCTTTTATTTCAAGATTTTTATTCACAAAGGACCCATAGGCTCCCTGTTCTAACGATCGTACAAATGCTGCCGATTGACGGGCGACCTGGCGGAGTTGCAGGATATTCAAGACTAGCGCAAGGAAGACAAAGGATGCTGCTGCAATCTGTATCCAGTCAGATGGCCGCATTCCGCTCCTCCGTCGCGTTGCGCTGGCTCGAAGAAGTTCGAGCAGGTTGCGAAAGATCCACCTCCCGTGTCAATTACGTGCCCACCTCGCCCGCTAAATCCATCGTCAAGGCCTTATTACAGCTACCAACCAGGCGGGCCTGGTTGCCGAGTCACCCGCAGGGTCCAGGCTGGCAGTCGGGAGTTGCGCAGTCAAGCCCGGTGAGGCGTCGCCTCGGACCGCCTAGCGCGACGATCGTGGCAATGATTTTCGCGACCTCGGCAGTGCTGATCCAGACCGACCTGGACAAGGCAGCTCGAACTCCTGGGCGGGGTCGCGTTCATCTGCGGCGGGGTCACCGTCCTGCGCGGAACCGACATTGTCACGTACGCCCGAAACTGGTTGGTCTCGCTCACCCAAGACCCAGACAGTGAGACCCTGCGCCACGACGATCACACCCGACCGGGACTAGACAATCCACCACTGGCAATCACCACGCCGTCACCAGAACCTCTGCACGCCCCCTAACCCCCCTCCTGCACAGCTCGGGCCGGACCGAGCGTCGCAGCGGCAGGGGCTCAGTTTGGCGCTCAGTTCAGCGACGTTCGGACCAGTCCCACCGTTGCTCCCGTCCCTGCTGACCTGGTCCCGGTGACCTCCTGAACCGCACTGAACGCAGCCGAGTGGAATTGGAAATCGTGTTGGGGTACATAGCCCTCGCGGGTTCAAATTCCGCATCTTCTGCCCCGGCCAGCGGAAGCGCCAGGCGCCGTGCACTCATGGCGCCTGGCGTTCGGGCGGTTCGTCTCAGTTGACCTGCTGGGTAGGCTCGGGTGCGCTTGCTGAACCGTCCTCGTCACTGTCGTCCTCATCATCAGTATTCGCCCACATCAGGGCGCCGACCTTGGTCGCGATCGCGGTCACCAGCTTGCGTGCGCACCTTGGCCAGTGGCAGCGCTGACCACATTGTGCGGTGCTCCCTGTACAGCTCAGTTACACGCTCACGGTTGGTCGTCAGGGCCAACCCCTCGCCTCATGCGCCCGCCAGGCGCGCCCATCACCGGAACACCTCCCCGTCAACCCGCCACAGGAGGTCCGCTCAACGTCGGCATGATCGGGAACCGTCCGGCTAGGCCGCAGGTTTGAGTCCTGGATCGGCCCGAACCATGACACTGCGCAGCCCTAGCATCTCGTGCTCAGTCGGACGGCCACCAGCAACCGACGATGCACCGCCCCCCAACGAGCCAGGTGAACCACCGTCCACACACCGAGCCGGACACCGGGTCCCCCACAGCCAACCGCGGGCGCTCGCCGCCCCGCATCCCGGCAGTCTCCGGGATCACCTGACCGGAGCAACGCTGCGGACGCAGGTGGGCCTTCGTGCTATCCCGACCACCTCCCCAAGGGCTACCGTGCCGTGTCAAAGGGGGCGCGCCCTCCTTCACGCTCCCGATCCCAGATCGGGCCCCCTTTGACACGGCACGGTCGGGCTGCGCCTGTCGACGGGATAGCACGAAGACCCCGCTTGACGGGAGAGACATTTCATGATCACTTGGATACTTTTCGGTCACTTAAGGACATCCGGACAGTGAAAAAAGACCGCAGGCGTCAGCGCTCGTGATCGGAAAAATCCGAGGTCATCGTATCTATCAGCAACTAACCGAAACGACAGTCCGAGAATCAGCAGATTCCGCGTTGCCGATCCCTTGGCCAGTGCCGTGATCGGCAGTGCCGGAGGCGATGTCGGCTGGTCGTTCACACCGACGGGATCTGTTCTGGGGGCTCCCCCTCACACGCCTGGCGATCGTCCACGTCGCGGTGCTGGAGTCAATGGCGCTTCGCGTCACTGCGCGATGACCTTCGGCCACCATTGACTTCAGCACCGCGACGAGATGGCGGCCAGGACGAGGGGGAGGCAGGGGAGTAGGCGGAGCTTTCTGGCTGGGGACCATTTGGGGACCACACGTCCTGCGCGGAGGCGAACAACCCGCACGTCGATCGCTCGCGCACACGGCGTCTGCACCATGGCTGACCATCAGAAACGCCTACTCCCACGTTCTGGGGGTCAAGTGCGGCCTCTGGCCGCCGTACTCGTTAGCTGGTCCTTGCTGCGTTGTGGGCGGCCGGCCCGCCGGCGGCGTGTGCACGACGAAGACCCGGTGACCCGAGAACGAGGGTCCTCACGTGGTCGCCGAGCCCTTGTCATAGCCCCAGGGTTCGCGCAGATACGCGGTTGGATCCCGTTGAGCCAACAGCTATGAGGACTGGTCCCCGCTGTGATCGTCTGGCTCGTCGGATGGAGTGATGAGGGCGAGGTAGACGTGCTCCGTCGTGACCTCCGCCGAACAGCTTGCCGTGAGTAGAGCGTAGGCCAAGTCCTCGCCGCCGTTGGGCTCTGAGAGCCACCACGCGGCGGCGTCGACCAGGGCGAGGCGCTGCACCGCAGACAGGTGCGCCTCACGCTCACCCAGAACCGACACGGCAGCCAAGCGTTGCCGATTATGGATCACACGCGGGTCGCGAGGCGACCGCACGATCGGCCCACCGTCACCACCGAGTACCGCAGCGGCCAACTCCAACGTCCGCGACAGGTCCACCTCATTCAAATGCGGCCGGGTCGGATGTTGAAAAATCTGCGACACCGACGACCACTCCTGCAACACGCGGGCCATCGACCGAGCACGCCACGGCGCCAGTCGCAACACCACACTCGGGGAGTGCTCGCCGTCCAGGACGAGTGTGCCGCCGTCCAGCTCGACTACCTCACCGCGATCCATAGCCACCCGGATCCGGTCCGGGTCAAGCTGCGTAGGGTCTGACATCGGGTCTCCACCCTTCTTCCTAGGGTTGGGGATCAAGGCCATGGGTCGGTGCTCGCAACACCAGCCCTCGGCCGCCTCACCAGAGAGCGGGTGCGCCCCCTGATCTCACTTACTCACCCAGCACGACACCAGGTCCCGCGCCTGGTCCACTTCGCCCACACGCAACTAGTCCTGGCCAATGCGCGGAACTCAGCTGTACAGCAGCGAAGTACAGCAACAGGGTCGATCAGCAATGCTCCGAACCATCCGGCAGCGACCCGCGACGAACGCGAACGACCCTTGCAACCCCCAGCTGCCGGAAGTTCGGGATTAGGTGGTCACCATGGACTCACCATCGACGTCGCCGCGATCGACCATGTAGCAGCCGTGTAGCAACGACTCACAACGCCAGCCACTCCAGGCAACCTCCACCACCGCGTCGGTGCAGGGGAGCTACCTTCCTCACACCAACACACACGGCTTGCCGAGGCTTTGGGAGCGAGGGGCCGTGGGTTCAAATCCCGCCACCCCGACCAGGTAAAACAGGTCGGATCAAGATCGATACGCTGGCTGAATGTGGCAACGACTGCTCATAGGTCGTCCCACTCGATGCTGTCGAACGCTTCGCGCATGGCGTTCTTGCTATGGTTTCCGGCGTTGACCGTTCCGTAGGGTGTTGCAACCGGCCTCGCAGCCCTGAGTCCCGGTGACAGCTTGCAGTCACCCAGTGACATGGGCACGTGCCGACCTGGCGCCATATGTCGCTGGTGTGCAACCGTCGGCATCTGTCCTCCTGGCGGCCTCCTGTGAGGAGTTTCCGTTCTCTGGTCGAGCCTGTCATGGGGTGAGCTTTGTCCGGTAGTGTGTCAACGCTAGGTGCTTCTGTCTCGCGTCGGTTATCGCAGGTCAACGTGTGAGGCCGCCCGAACGTCGCAACCTGCATGAGCCCGTGCTCAGCAACAATTGGATGTGCGGGAGATCACTGCTGAAGTGCTGGTGGATGGGGGCATGGTGGCTCGGCGAGGTCGTAGGCAGAAAGACGATTATCTGCTTTCGTGGGTCATCCTTATCAGTATTGTACTTTACGGAATCTACGTTTTTTCGCATCACGACTTGCTCACGATGGCGCTCTATACGCCTATCGGTCTCGCTATCCCAAGCTGGTTTTTGGGTATGCAAATACCGAACCGATGCGGCGTAGCCACCGTAAAGGACGGTCACCCGTGCAGGCTTCGATCCTACGGAGTCATCTTCGGTTGTTGGCAGTACCATTTCACGACGAAGGCCCGCGCCAGGATGGGAAAACGTCGACAGGTCTGGGAACAGCCTCCCGCAAGCGGTCGAGGGCGAAAACGTGGAGATGTCGGACTCGGGACACCTGCCGCTACGAGTGGTGAGCCGGTACAGGTCAAGATCGTAGAGGACATGAAAAGTCGTATCACGTTCTGTTTTATGGTTTTGACGACTCTGTGCACCCTGATGACGACGGGCCTATCCTTGCTCTAAGCGAGGCTGAGGCGGTGAGTCCAGCCTGTCCGGGTCTGTCGTCTCCGCCGCCGGCACCCCTCTCCAGCAGTTACGAGGAAAGGCACTCAAAGTGATCGTCTGATTCGTCAGGCGGGGTGATCAGGTCGAGGTAGACGTGGTCCGTGGTGACTTCCGCCGAACAGGTGGCAGACAGCAGCACACGGGTCGTGGAATGGCATAGGTGCGCTGCTGACCTGGGATGATGATGCTGTCAAGGCCATGATCACCCGGGTTGGAAGGACACCTAGCCGGGCGTGTTCGCCGGGGACGCGGTCGGTTATCTCGATCACTGCTCAGCTCCCGTGGGCGGGCTCCAGCGGGCACCGGACGGGCAGCGGCGTCCCTGGGGGACGTCGGACAGCGGGGTGTTCCCGGACAGGTGATGACCGCAGCGGGCGATCCAGATGCCGGGATGGTTGTCTGCTCCGGCGTCGATGGCGTGGTCCTGTCAGTTCCCTCGTCGGTTTGGTGGCCCCCAGGACGAGTCCAGCTCAGAACAGCGCACGGTTCGGGGCTGGTTACCCGGGCGGTGTTTGATCTGCGCTGGAAGGAAAAGAGCGCGAGACCTACCAGTCGTGCGCGGGGGTGACTCGTTCGTCCCGATCCTGGGGCCGTGGGCGGAAACACTGATGGCGAATGAGCAGGCAGGAACGAACGACGTCTTCTACCGAACTACCGGTTCCTTAACCACCGGAGCCGTCAGTTCAGTAGGTCGATGTGCCCGGTGAACTCCCGTACCTCGGAAGCATATGCAGGTCGTCCGGGCGGCGTCGAGATGTTCACCTCCTGCAGTTATGACGGAAACGTTATCCATACTGGGGGTTCTGCTCGTGGTCCGCGCCGTAACCAGTCCACCGCGGATCGACCGGTGGCGCCGGGCAGGCGGCATCCCGACGGCGATGCTCCCGCGTGAGGAGGCGCCCCCGGCGGCCGGATCGAAGCCCTCGCCTAGACTCGATGCGCATCTCCTGCCCGGCGGCGATGGCTCAGCCGGTGCTTTCCCATCTTTCTTGCGAGGAGTAGTCCGTGAAGAGCACCGTCGAACAGCTCAGCCCGACGCGGGTGAAGATCAACGTCGAGGTGCCGTTCGATGAACTGAAGCCTGACTTCGACCGCGCGTACAAGAAGATCGCCCAGCAGGTCACCATCCCGGGGTTCCGGCCCGGTAAGGCGCCGGCTCGGATCTTGGAGCAGCGGCTGGGTCGAGGTGTGGTGCTCGAGGAGGTGGTCAGCGGGGTGGTGCCGGCGAAGTACGCCGAGATCGTCTCCTCCTCCGAGGTTCACCCGCTCGGCCGTCCGGAGATCGAGATCACGAAGATCGAGGATGGCGACCACCTCGCGTTCACCGCCGAGGTCGACGTCCGGCCGGCGATCGCGATGCCTGCCTTCGGCGATGTCGCGGTGTCCGTCGACGACGTCGAGGTCACCGACGCTGAAGTGGACGAGCAGCTCGACGGGCTGCGGTCCCGCTTCGGCACCCTCACCACGGTTGAGCGCCCCGTGCAGCAGGACGACTTCGTGGTAGTCGACCTGTCGTCGACCATCGACGGTGAAGAGATCGCGGAGTTGGCGACCACCGACCTGTCCTACCGGATCGGCTCCGGCGAACTCATCGAGGGTATCGACGACGCCCTGGTCGGGGCCTCACAGGGCGAGGAGCGGGCTTTCACCACCACGGTGGCCATCGGAGAGTATGCCGGAAAGCAGGCCGAGGTGACGGCGAAGATCCAAGCGGTGAAAGAACGAGAGTTGCCTGCGGCCGACGACGAGTTCGCCCAGGTCGCCAGCGAGTTCGACACCCTCGATGAGCTCCGTGCCGATCTGCGCACGCGGCTGGGCCGGGCCAAGGCGATGCAGCAGGGCGTGCAGGCTCGAGACGAGGTGCTCAAGGCGCTGCTTGCCGCCACCGAGATCCCGTTGCCGCAGTCGATCGTCGACTCTGAGTTCGAGTCGCGCAAACACGATGCTCTCAACGCCTTCCAAGGCGACGAGAAGCAGCTCGGCCGGTGGTTGGAGCAGCAGGGCCGCACCGCGGAGGAGTTCGAGATCGACCTGCGAAACGCTGCGCAGGAGACGGTCAGAACCCACCTCCTGCTCGACGCGATCGCCGACGCGGAGAAACTCTCGGTGACCGACCACGAGCTCAGTGAGCGCATCGTGTACCAGGCACAACGCCACGGCGTCAACCCCAACGAGTACGCTCGGCAGGCCCGGGAAACGGGCCAGTTGGGCACGATCTATGCCGACGTCCGCCGCCTCAAGGCACTGGCCACGGCGGTCCGCCAGGCGGCCGTCACCGACGCCACCGGAAACCCTGTCGACGTCGATGCACTGATCGATTCGACCCCCTAGCAGGCCGCATCCGTCGGTGGCTCAGGCCGGCCGACACGTAACGCTCTGAGCGAACGGCGGGCGCGGCAGGAAGTAGTCGGCGGCCACCTTCGTTAGGGTCGGCAGAGTCCACAGTGTCGGAGTGCGGCATCGATCTCCGAGCCGGACCCTCACCCACCGCAGCTGGACCTGACAACAGAAGGCAGGCATACGTGACCTCCGACCACATCGCCTCGGCCGTGCCGCTGCGCGACGCCCCCGCGATGCGGGCTGCGACGGCTGGCCTCAACTTGACCGACTCGGTGTATGAGCGGCTCCTGCGCGAGCGGATCATCGTGCTCGGATCCCAGGTCGAGGAGAACATCGCCAACCAGATTTGCGCCCAGCTCTTGCTGCTGTCCGCAGAGGATCCCGACCAGGACATCCGGCTCTACATCAACTCGCCTGGCGGCTCGGTGACCGCGGGAATGGCCATCTACGACACCATGCACCTGATCGAGCCCGATGTGGCGACCTATGCGATGGGCCTGGCCGCCTCAATGGGGCAGTTCCTGTTGTCCGCGGGTACCCGCGGCAAGCGCTACGCCCTCCCGCACGCACGAATCCTCATGCACCAGCCGTCGGCCGGCGTGTCCGGGACCGCGGCGGACATCGCGATCCAAGCCGATATGTTGATCAAGCACAAGCGTGAGATGGCCGAGCTCATCGCCGAGCAGACCGGCCAGCCGGTAGAGCGGATCATCACCGACTCCGACCGCGACCGCTGGTTCACTGCGGAAGAGGCCCGCGAGTACGGCTTCGTCGACTACGTCCTGACCCGCGCCAACTCGCTGCCCGATGCGAGCCGCTGAGCTTCGAGGAGCCCCGATGAACCACCCGTCCGGAGACGTCATGCCCCGCGATCATATGCCGCAGTCGCGATATGTCCTGCCCTCGTTCATCGAACGCACCAGCTATGGAGTCAAGGAGTCCAACCCGTATAACAAGCTGTTCGAGGAGCGCATCATCTTCCTCGGCGAACAGATCAACAACACCTCGGCCAACGACACCATGGCACAGTTGCTCGTGCTGGAGTCCACCGACCCAGACCGTGACATCATCATGTACATCAATTCCCCAGGCGGGTCATTCACTGCGATGACGGCGATCTACGACACGATGCAGTTCGTCAGGCCGCAGATCCAGACGGTCTGCCTCGGCCAGGCTGCTTCGGCGGCTGCGGTGTTGCTCGCCGCCGGCACGCCCGGCAAGCGGATGGCGGTTCCCAACGCGCAGATCCTCATCCACCAGCCGGCCACCGAGGGCGTGTACGGACAGGTCTCGGACCTGGAGATCCAGGCTGCCGAGATCCAGCGGATGCGCCGCCTGCTGGAGTTCACCCTCGCCCACCACACCGGCCAGACCGAGGAACGGATCCGCGCCGACATCGACCGGGACAAGATCTTGACCTCTGTCGAGGCCAAGGAGTACGGGATCATCGACGAGATCACCCAAATCCGGAAACTCTCCGCAGCTCGACTGTGACTCTGCGTTGGGCGACACGCCGAGCGAGCAGCGGAGCCGTGTCAGCCGGTCGATATCGGGGAAGCTGGTCCCTCCCGCGTGGCGGGGTCGGGCGGGTACCGTCGAGCACACACGCAGCCAGGCGCGCTGCGCACCACGCGCCGGGAAGGATGAGAGGCCAGCGCCCATGGCACGGATCGGTGACGGCGGCGACCTGTTGAAGTGTTCCTTCTGCGGGAAGAGTCAGAAGCAGGTCAAGAAGCTCATCGCCGGGCCCGGCGTATACATCTGCGACGAGTGCATCGACCTGTGCAACGAAATCATCGAGGAAGAGCTGGTCGACGCAGGCGACGTCAAGCTTGACGATCTGCCTAAGCCCAGCGAGATCCATGATTTCCTCGAGGCGTACGTCATCGGCCAGGACGACGCGAAGCGCACGCTTTCGGTCGCTGTTTACAACCACTACAAACGCATTCAGGCTGGCGAGAAGGGCCGCGACGACGAGATCGAGCTGGCCAAGTCGAACATCCTGATGCTCGGCCCGACCGGGTGCGGCAAGACCTACCTGGCGCAGACCTTGGCGAAGCTGCTCAATGTACCCTTCGCCATCGCGGACGCGACCGCCCTCACCGAAGCCGGTTATGTCGGCGAGGACGTGGAGAACATCCTGCTCAAATTGATCCAGGCCGCAGATTACGATGTCAAGCGAGCCGAGACCGGCATCATCTACATCGATGAGGTCGACAAGATCGCCCGTAAGTCGGAGAATCCGTCGATTACCCGGGACGTTTCCGGTGAGGGCGTCCAGCAGGCATTGTTGAAGATCCTGGAGGGCACCACCGCCAGCGTTCCTCCGCAGGGCGGCCGCAAGCACCCGCACCAGGAGTTCATCCAGATCGATACGACCAACGTCCTGTTCATCGTCGCCGGTGCGTTCGCCGGTCTGGACAAGATCATCGAGGATCGTATCGGCAAGCGGGGACTGGGCTTCGGCGCCGAGCTGCGATCCAAGAACGACCTCGACGGATCTGATGTATTCGCTGATGTCATGCCGGAAGATTTGATCAAATTCGGGCTGATTCCCGAATTCATCGGTCGGCTTCCGGTGATTGCCAGCGTGACGAATCTGGACAAGTGCTCACTGGTGCAGATTCTCACCGAGCCGCGCAACGCTCTGTCGAAGCAGTATTGCAAGCTCTTCGAGATGGACGGCGTAGAACTCGAGTTCACCGGCACCGCGTTGGAGGCGATCGCCGATCAGGCCATCCTTCGCGGTACCGGCGCCCGTGGGTTGCGCGCCATCATGGAGGAGGTACTGCTGCCGGTGATGTATGACATCCCCAGCCGCAACGACGTGGCGAAGGTGGTCATCACCGAGCAGACCGTGCGGGAGAATGTGAACCCGACAATCGTGACCCGGCAGCCGACCCGTCGCGAGCGCCGCGAGAAGTCAGCCTGAACCGCCGCAATCCCGTCCGTCAGGACGTGTTGGACCAGTAGGGGCGCCACCCATCGCCACGCTGGTCAGAGGCTGACTTCCGCAACGAGAACATCG
Source organism: uncultured Actinomycetota bacterium (assembly GCA_963823755.1). GTDB lineage: Bacteria > Actinomycetota > Actinomycetes > Mycobacteriales > Pseudonocardiaceae. The sequence goes on along the minus strand of CAWGMP010000017.1, from coordinate 6,219 downwards.
TCGGGGGTGGTGACGACCTCGATCTGGCCGATATGCCCGGCGGCTTGGACGTCGCGGCGGGCTTCCTCGAACAGCGTGAGGAAGGAACTGGACCCGCGGACCGTCAACCGCTCGACCTGCGCGCGCATCGACAGCTTTGCCTCTGATTTACTCTTGCGCACGGTCCGCATGACGTCTGCTGCCGTGGAAAGAACGCGGGGATCGATGTCTCCGCAGACGGTGTACAGATCGCTCGCGGCGGGCCAAGGTGCGCGGTGCACCGTGCCGGGGCGCCACCAAGACCACACTTCCTCGGTGGTGAAGGGCATGAAAGGCGCAAACAAACGAAGCAGGGTGGAAAGTGCCAAGGCTAGCGCGGCTCGTGCCGAGTTCGCCGCCTCCTCACCGTACTCGCCGTACGCGCGGACCTTGACAAGTTCGAGGTAGTCGTCGCAGAAGGTCCAGAAGAACCTTTCGGTCCGCTCGAGCGCACGAGCATAGTCGTAGGACTCGAATGAATTCGTCGCATCATCGACGGCCGCGCCCAGTTCGGCGAGCATCGCCCGATCCAGCGCATCGCTCACGGCCGCAGCGCCATCGGCGACTCCAAGCCCGAGAACGAAGCGACTTGCATTGAGTATCTTGACGGCCAGCCGGCGGCCCACTTTCATCTGGGCTTCGTCGAAGGCGGTGTCAGTGCCGGGCCGGCCACTGGCCGCCCAGTATCGGACGGCGTCGGATCCATGGCGTTCGAGCAGTCCCATGGGCGTGACGACATTGCCCTTGGATTTGGACATCTTCTTTCGATCGGGATCCAGAATCCATCCGGAAATGGCGGCGTGTCGCCACGGCAGCGAGTCGTTCTCGAGATGAGAGCGCACGATAGTCGAGAACAACCAGGTCCGGATGATGTCATGAGCCTGGGGGCGCAGGTCCATGGGGAAGACACGCCGGTACAGGTCGTCATCAACGCTCCACCGGCCGGCGATGTGCGGAGTGAGAGACGACGTCCCCCACGTGTCCATGACGTCGGCGTCGGCGACGAAACCGTCGGCCTGGCCGCGCTGGTCGTCGCGGTAGCCAGGCGGAGCCTGCGAACTCGGGTCGACCGGAAGATCGGAATCGTCAGGGAGGAGAGGCTTGTCGTAGCCGGCCTGCCCATGACTGTCCAGGGGATACCACACCGGGATCGGCACGCCGAAGAAGCGCTGCCGGCTGATCAGCCAGTCACCGGTGAGGCCGTTCACCCAGTTCGCGTACCGCACCCGCATGTGGTCTGGGTGCCAGGCCAACTGGTTTCCGCGATCGAGCAAGGCGCAACGCAGGTCGCTGTCCCGACCGCCGTTACGGATATACCATTGCCTGCTCGAGACGATCTCAAGCGGCCGGTCGCCTTTCTCATAGAATTTCACGGCGTGCACGATCGGTTCCGGTTCGCCTTCCAGATGCCCGCCCTTCCGGAGCAGCGCAACGATCCGCTCGCGGGCGGTGTGCACTGTTGCGCCGGCGAGTTCGGCGTATGCGGCCTGGCCGGCGTCGTCATCCAATCCTGGTGGTGGCTCTGTGATCAGACGACCATCGCGACCGACGATCGTCCGGGTTTCCAGATCGAGTTCCCGCCACCACGTCACGTCATTGAGATCGCCGAACGTACACACCATGGCAATGCCAGAACCCTTGTCCGGATCGGCGAGCCTATGGGAGACCACCGGAACTCTGACATTGAACAACGGACTCAGTACGGTCCGGCCGAACAACTCGACATAGCGCTCATCATCGGGATGGGCAACGAGTGCCACACATGCCGGAAGCAGTTCCGGTCGTGTCGTGGCGATAATTATCTTCGCGCCGTCAGTGCCATGAAACGCGATGTTATGGTAGGCGGCAGGACGGTCGCGGTCTTCGAGCTTCCGCCTGCGCGACAGCGGTCCGAAAAGTGACGTCCCAGAGAGTCGGCGCTTCGGCTTGGTAGGCCTCTCCCCGGGCGAGGTTGTGCAGGAAAGCTCGCTGCGAGATGGCTCGCGCGGTCTCGTCGACTGTCTGGTAGGTCATAGTCCAGTCGATCGAGAGTCCGAGGCGCCGCCACACCTGCTCGAATGCCTGCTCATCGACGGCGGTGAGCTGCTCGCACAGTTCGATGAAGTTCTGCCGTGAGCAGGCCAGGATGTCCTTGCCGGGCTTGTCGGGCGGGGTGAAGTTCGGGTCGTAGGGTAATGACGGATCGCACCGCACGCCGAAATAGTTCTGCACTCGCCGCTCCGTCGGCAGGCCATTGTCGTCCCAACCCATGGGATAAAACACTTCGCGGCCCCGCATTCGCTGGTAGCGGGCCATCGTGTCCGTGTGGGTGTAGGAGAACACGTGTCCGACATGCAGCGATCCGCTCACCGTCGGAGGCGGGGTGTCGATCGAGTAGACCTGCTCCCGCGTCTTCGTCCGGTCGAAACGATAGACGCCCTCGTTCTCCCACACCGGTACCCACTTGTCCTCCAGACCGTCGACGGAGACCCGCTCTGGCACGTGGACTCGGTGTTGTGGCTGGGACGTCATGGCGGTCATGGTATGTGGGGCATGCAGGGCGGGCGGTGGGCGACCCTCGGTGCGCTGGCGGGTGGGCGCCATCGCCCGGCGGGGTGCGCGAGCTCCGCGCGCGGAGCACCCTACTGTGATTGGTGATGACTCAGCCGTCGGTTCACCACGTGGATGCCGCGCTGGCTGCGCTACGGGCAGTCGAACTCGAATTGGACCGCCGTTGGCCGGAAAGCCGGATCGAGCCGTCGCTGACCCGTATCGCAGCGCTGGTCGATCTGCTCGGCTCGCCGCAGCGCTCCTACCCGGTGCTGCATATCGCCGGCACGAACGGCAAGACCTCGGTGGCCCGGATGCTGGATGCGCTGCTGTCCCGCACTGGGCTGCGAGTGGGCCGCTACACCAGCCCGCACCTGCAGCGGGCCACCGAGCGGATCAGCCTTGACGGGGCGCCGATCAGCCCGCAACGCTACGCCGACGCCTATCACGACATCGAGCCGTACGTGGCGTTGGTGGACGCCGGATCACCGGTGCCGATGAGCAAGTTCGAAGTGCTGACCGGGATGGCGTTCGCGGCCTTCGCCGACGCCCCGGTGGACGCCGCCGTCGTGGAGGTCGGTCTTGGTGGCAGCTGGGACGCCACGAACGTCGCTGACGGCGTCGTGGCGGTGGTCGCTCCGGTCGCTGTGGATCATGTCAACTACCTGGGTAGCGACATCGCGGGCATCGCCGCGGAGAAAGCCGGGATCATCAAGCCCGGTTCGGTAGCGGTGCTCGCGCAGCAGCCGCCCGAGGTGGCCCGGGTGCTCGCGGCCCGTAGCGTCGAGGTTGACGCGACTGTGGCCAGAGAGGGCCTGGAGTTCGGCGTGTTGCAGCGTGACCTCGCCGTGGGGGGCCAACAACTCAGGTTGCAGGGTCTCGGTGGGGTGTACGACGAGGTCTTCCTCCCGCTGTACGGTGCCCATCAGTCCCGTAACGCCGTGCTCGCGTTGGCCGCTGCCGAGGCGTTCTTCGGGGCAGGTGCCCACCGATCGCTGGACATCGACGTAGTACGCGACGCATTCGCGACGGTGACCGTGCCCGGACGGCTGGAGCGGGTCCGCACGGCGCCCTCGGTGTTGCTCGACGGCGCGCACAACCCGCATGGGGCGCGGGCGCTGGCAGCTGCCCTGCGTGCGGATTTCGCCTTCCGCAGGCTGGTCGCCGTGGTAGGGATGATGCGGGAGAAGGACGCTCACGGCATTCTCGCGGAGCTGGAGCCGGTGGTCGACGAGGTCGTGATCACCACCGGTAGCTCGCGGCGCGCAATGGACGTCGACGACCTCGCCGCGGCGGCTCGGGAGACCTTCGGTGAATCTCAAGTGCGGGTCGAGCGCCGGTTGACTGACGCGATCCAGGCGGCCATAACCTCGGTCGAGGAGCTCGATCCGAGCTCCGACCGCATCTCGGGTGCCGGTGTCGTGATCACCGGCTCGGTGGCGATGGTCGGCGAGGCCCGCACTGTGTTCGGCCGGGAACCGCGGTGAACGACCAGCCGGTCCAGCCGGACCCGCTTCGAACATTGCCCGGCATCTTCGCGGGCATCCTGGTGATGGAGGCGATCGTCGTCGGGCTGGCGCTGCTCGTCGTCGGCCGGCTCGGTGGTGGGCTGGGCGGCCCGGCGGGCTGGTACACCACAGGTCTGGCATTGGCAATGGTTGTTGCGGCCGGTGTGCAGCGCCGCCCGTGGGGCTTGGGACTGGCACTGACGCTGCAGGTCGCGATGGTCGCCGGCTGGTTCGCCCACCCCGCACTAGGTGGGCTTGGTCTCTTGTTCGTGCTGGTCTGGGGCTTCCTGCTGGCCGTGCGACGGGCGGTGGTGCGGAGGCCGGGCGCACCGGCGAGCGGTGGCGGTGAGAAACAGTGATCCAGGGCGGGTCGCTAGGCTCCTCACATCCGGTCACCGTTATCGCCTGAGGAGAACGAGCTGTCGTGAGCGAGCGCACCCTGGTCCTGGTCAAGCCTGACGGCGTCGGTCGCGGCCTGGTCGGCGAGGTGATCTCCAGAATCGAACGCAAAGGTCTGACGCTGGCCGCGCTGGAACTGCGCACGGTCCCGCGTGACCTGGCCGAGCAGCACTACGCCGAGCACGCCGATAAGCCCTTCTTCGGCTCACTGCTGGAGTTCATCATGTCTGCCCCGGTGGTGGCCGCCGTGGTTGAGGGGCCCCTTGCGGTGGCGGCCTTCCGGCAGCTGGCCGGGGGCACGACCCGGTGGACAAGGCCGCCCCGGGCTCGATCCGCGGTGACTTCGCGCTGGAGATCCAGTCGAACCTGGTACACGGTCGGACTCGGTCGACTCGCCGAGCGCGAGATCGCGCTGTGGTTCCCCGCGCTGTAGGGCTCGTGCCCGTGCTAGCGGCCGGAGAACGAGCGGCGGTGGTGGAGCGGCACGGCTGGGTCGGCTTGACCGTACCTGAAGAGCCCTCAACTACGCTGGACGCCATGGCAGTCGCATCGGTGTTCGATCAGCTCGAGCTGTTGCTGCCCCGGGTCTCCAAGCCGGTCCAGTATGTCGGTGGCGCGCTCAACGCCACCGTGAAGGACTGGGACGCCACCGCGGTGCGTTGGGCGTTGATGTACCCGGACGCCTACGAGGTGGGGGTGCCCAACCAAGGAATCATGATCCTCTACGAGGTGCTCAACGAGCAGCCCGACGTGCTCGCTGAACGCGGACCTACGCGGTCTGGCCGGATCTGGAAGCGCTGATGCGTGAGCACGGTGTTCCGCAGCTTCAGCTGGAATCGCATCGGCCGGTCGGAGCGTTCGACCTGCTCGGCGTGTCGTTCGCCACCGAGCTCGGCTACACGAACCTGCTCACCGCGCTGGACCTCGCCGGGATACCCCTCCACGCAACGCGACGCACCGCCGGCCATCCCGTCGTCATCGCCGGTGGCCACGCCGCGTTCAACCCGGAACCGATCGCCGACTTCGTCACGCCGTGGTTCTGGGGGACGGCGAGGAAGCGGTCCTCGAGATCACCGCGGTCGTGCGCGCGCACTGCAAGGCGCAAGGACTCCCCGGTGGGCGCCGGGAACTCCTGGGCAGACTGGCTGAGATCGACGGTGTCTACCTGCCGGGCTGCTACGACGTCGATTACCTTCCCGACGGCCGGATCGCCGAGGTCGTCGACCACTGAGCGAGTCCCGCAGCGGGTGGTCAAGCGCACCACGATGGACCTCGACGACTGGCCCTACCCCAAGCAGCCGTTGGTGCCGATCGCCGAAAGTGTGCACGAGCGGATGAGCGTGGAGATCTTCCGCGGCTGCACCCGTGGCTGCCGGTTGGGCCAAGCCGGGATGATCACCCGCCCGGTTGAACGGTCGATCCAGGGGATCGGCGAGATGGTCGAACGTGGTCTCCACGCCAGCGGGTTCAACGAGGTCGGGTTGCTGTCGCTGTCCAGCGCGGATCACTCGGAGATCCGCGAGATCACCAAGGGCCTGGCCGATCGGTACGAGGGCAGCGGAACGGGTCTGAGCCTGCCCTCGACCCGAGTGGACGCCTTCAACATCGACCTCGCCAAGGAGATCTCCCGCAACGGGCGCCGCTCGGGATTGACGTTCGCCCCCGAAGGCGGTATCCCAGCGGATCCGCAGGGTGATCAACAAGATGGTGTCCGAGGAGGACCTGATCCTGAACCGTCTCCACCGCGTTCGGCGCGGGCTGGCGT